>NZ_CP049907.1:0-1545000 GCF_011305775.1 Hymenobacter sp. HDW8 | reverse complement strand
TGCACGCAGGGGGTCAACGGTTCGAATCCGTTATTCTCCACATAAGTTGTCTATAATAGGTAGATAACAAGGAGGCTAAACAGTACTAGTTAGCAGGCTTGGCGACAGGTCGCTAGCAACAGTGTCTTCAACAGGAAGACAGATGTTCTTTGACGTAGGATAACGAGTAAGAAGAAAAAGAAAGAAGCGAGGACTACTTTTAGTGGTTTCTTGTTATGAGCCCTCCTTTCCTTGCGGAAGGAGATAAGGTAAGTAAACAAGGGCACACGGGGGATGCCTAGGCTCTCAGAGGCGAAGAAGGACGTGATAAGCTGCGAAAAGCCGCGGGGATTGGCACATACGAGGTGATCCGCGGGTATCCGAATGGGGCAACCCACCTGTGTGAAGCACAGGGGCGTCTATCTTTAGTGGTAGACGGGCAAACCCGGGGAACTGAAACATCTAAGTACCCGGAGGAACAGAAAATAACAATGATTCCCTAAGTAGTGGCGAGCGAACGGGGACGAGCCCAAACCGGGTTGGTTACGGCCAGCGCGGGGTTGTAGGACCTCAACATCTGATTGTTTGATTTTAGCTGAACGACGTGGGAAAGTCGACCATAGACGGTGAGAGTCCGGTAAGCGAGAGAATCAAGCACGGTAGAGGATTCCTGAGTAGGGGGGGACCGGAGAAATCCCCTCTGAATCCAGCGGCACCATCCGCTAAGGCTACATACTCCTGAGAGACCGATAGTGAACCAGTACCGTGAGGGAAAGGTGAAAAGAACCTCGAATAGAGGAGTGAAAAGAACCTGAAACCGTGTGCTTACAAGCGGTCGGAGCCCTTTTGTGGGGTGACGGCGTGCCTTTTGCATAATGAGCCTACGAGTTACTCCTCCCTGGCAAGGTTAAATGACTCAAGTCATGGAGCCGCAGCGAAAGCGAGTCTGAATAGGGCGCAGAGTCAGGGGGGGTAGACGCGAAACTTTGTGATCTACCCATGACCAGGGTGAAGGTTGGGTAAAACCAACTGGAGGCCCGAACCAGTTTCCGTTGAAAAGGATTTGGATGAGTTGTGGGTAGGGGTGAAAGGCCAATCAAACTGAGAAATAGCTCGTACTCCCCGAAATGTATTTAGGTACAGCGTCGGCGTTGAGTTACGTGGAGGTAGAGCTACCGATTGGACTAGGGGGTGTCAAAGCCTACCGAATCCAGACGAACTCCGAATGCCACGTAATATAGCCGGCAGTGAGGCGTGGGGTGCTAAGGTCCCATGCCGAGAGGGAAAGAACCCAGACCATCCGCTAAGGTCCCTAAATTCGGACTAAGTTGAACAAAGGAGGTCCACTTGCCTTGACAGCCAGGATGTTGGCTTGGAAGCAGCCATTCATTTAAAGAGTGCGTAACAGCTCACTGGTCGAGCGAGAGGGCATCGATAATACGCGGGCATCAAGTCCGGTACCGAAGCGATGGATTTGCATTATATGCAAGTGGTAGGGGAGCATTCTAGCAGCGGTGAAGGTATGCTGTCAGGCGTGCTGGAGCGGCTAGAAAAGCAAATGTAGGCATGAGTAACGATAAGGCGGGTGAGAAACCCGCCCCCGATAGACTAAGGTTTCCTGCTCAACGCTAATCGGAGCAGGGTTAGTCGGGACCTAAGGCTACGCCGAGAGGCTACGTCGATGGACAGCTGGTTGATATTCCAGCACTTACAATGAGAAGTGATGCAGTGACGCAGAAGTGAAAGTACCGCGGGCGGACGGAAGTGCCCGTTGAAGCGCGTAGGTATAGAGACAGTAGGTAAATCCGCTGACTTTGCTGAAACGTGATAGTACCCTACGGCCTCGGCCACGGGGATAGTGTACCTAATCAGACTGCCAAGAAAACCTGCTAAGCGTTTTAATCTTATTGTAACCCGTACCGCAAACCGACACAGGTAGTCAAGGAGAGTATCCTGAGGGGCTCGAGTGAATCACGGCCAAGGAACTCGGCAAAATGGACCTGTAACTTCGGGAGAAGGGTCGCTTCCTTGTCGCAAGACAAGAAGCCGCAGTGAAAAGGCCCAGGCGACTGTTTAACAAAAACACATGACTTTGCGAACGCGTAAGCGGAAGTATAAGGTCTGACACCTGCCCGGTGCCGGAAGGTTAAGAGGGGAACTTAGTCGCAAGGCGAAGGTTTGAATCGAAGCCCCGGTAAACGGCGGCCGTAACTATAACGGTCCTAAGGTAGCGAAATTCCTTGTCGGGTAAGTTCCGACCTGCACGAATGGTGTAACGATCTGGGCGCTGTCTCAGCCGTGAGCTCGGTGAAATTGTAGTCTCGGTGAAGATGCCGAGTACCCGCCACGGGACGGAAAGACCCCGTGCACCTTTACTATAGCTTGACATTGACGCTGGGTAACACATGTGTAGGATAGGTGGGAGGCTACGAGCCGGGGGCGCCAGCTCTCGGGGAGCCAACGTTGAAATACCACCCTTGTGTTACTCGGTGCCTAATCTCCGAGACGGGGAAACAGTGTCTGGTGGGTAGTTTGACTGGGGTGGTCGCCTCCAAAAGAGTATCGGAGGCTTTCAAAGGTCCGCTCAGTACGCTTGGTAACCGTACGCAGAGCGCAATAGCAGAAGCGGGCTTGACTGTGAGGCCTACAAGCCGAGCAGGGTCGAAAGACGGATATAGTGATCCGGTGGTTCCGCATGGAAGGGCCATCGCTCAAAGGATAAAAGGTACGCCGGGGATAACAGGCTGATCTCCCCAAGAGCTCATATCGACGGGGAGGTTTGGCACCTCGATGTCGGCTCGTCACGTCCTGGGGCTGGAGAAGGTCCCAAGGGTTCGGCTGTTCGCCGATTAAAGTGGCACGCGAGCTGGGTTCAGAACGTCGTGAGACAGTTCGGTCCCTATCTGTGGTGGGCGTTAGAGATTTGCGAGGACCTGTCCTTAGTACGAGAGGACCGGGATGGACCAGCCGCTAGTGCACCGGTTGTGGCGCCAGCTGCAGCGCCGGGTAGCTACGCTGGGATGAGATAAGCGCTGAAAGCATCTAAGTGCGAAACTCACCTCAAGATGAGATCTCTCATATACGAAGAGTCGTGGTAGACTACCACGTCGATAGGCTACAGGTGGAAGGTCCGAAATGGCCGAGCCGAGTAGTACTAATGACTCGAACACTTACCTAATACCAGCTCTTTTCTGTGGCTTCTTACTCGTTTTCTACGTCAACGTTTTTTGTTGTGGCCCTGAACCCGCCACGACCGCCAGTAATGGTGGCTTTAGCCCGGGTGTTCACCTCTTCCCATTCCGAACAGAGCAGTTAAGCCCCGGAGCGCCTATGGTACTACCTTCACCGGTGGGAGAGTCGGTCGCCGCCAACCTTACTTTCAGTCCAGCCCCCAGCGTCCCCGATCAGCGGATGCGGGGGCTGTTCGCGTTTAGGAGCAGCCCTGTTTTACCTAGACGAGAAGCCGTCTTTCTCTCCTATGTGAAATAGGAGTGGACTATTTTTAAGTATTATCTTTAGCAATGGCGTTATTATCTCCGTGGTTTTTGATGGGATTACTTGCTGTAGCTATCCCTATTGTTATTCATTTTTTTGAGTTGCGTAGGCCTCAACTCATACATTTTACCAATGTTGGCTTTATTAAGGAGGTAAAACTAGTAACTGCTCGTCAAAGGAAATTAAAGCACTTACTAGTTTTACTGGCTCGGATTGGGTTTATCCTGTTTTTGGTCCTGATGTTCTGTCAGCCATTTATCCCGGCCGCAAAGGAAGACATAAAGGAAGGAGAATCTGTTTCTATACTTGTAGATACTTCACCAAGTATGCAAGCTCAAGGTAGTGATCAATCTTTGTTGGATAGGGCAGTGGAAGAGGCTAGAAATCTTGCTGATGTCTATCCAGCCACAACTCGGTTTCATCTTCCTTCAGCTGGTAATACACTTAGTAAAGCTGCATTTCAGAGTGCTACAGAACAGCTTACTATATCAGGGCAAGCCGGAGGTTTGAGGAGATTATTAGTTAAGAGAGAAAGGTTGGCTAGAGATGGAAGTGGGCAAACTTTCATCTTTTCAGATTTTCAGAAAAATGATTTCTCTTCTGAACTCTTATCTCAACTTGATTCTACGGATAAGATTTTTCTGGTGCCTACAGGTCAGCAAGACATTGTCAAGAATGTATATGTAGATAGCATAGTGCTAGATGATGCATTCGTGCGACGCGGTGCTGATATAATATTGCGAATTCGACTACGTAATGGCGGGCAAGAGGCAGTTGATAATTGTCAGGTCAAGTTATTCATAGGTGATAAGCAAGCAGCGGTATATCGTACAGCCGTTGGGACTGAGAACCCAATAACTACCCCCGTAAGGGTACGCATTGATAGCAATGAATTGCAACGTTGTAGGGTAGAGATCGAGGATTTTCCTGTAACCTTTGATAATACTTACTACTTTACCCTCCAGCCTTCGCCGCAGATCCGTATCGTTGATTTGGCCACGGGTGAACCAGCTACGCAACGCTTGTATGCGAATGAAGTCTTATTCTCATACAGAAAAAGCACTCCACAGACCATAAATTATAGTGAGTTAGCAGGGGCTAATCTTGCTATAGTTCAGCAGCCACGCGTGGATGCTAGCCTGCTCGAAAATATAAAGAGGCTAGTAGATAATGGCGGCTCAGTAGTTATTGTGCCACCCATACTTGCCGCAGGCCGCGCATCTTATATGCAACTGTTCAAAGAGCTAGGAATAGGCTCGGTGCAATGGGAGCCTGTGCCTACTGGCACGCCAGGGTTCAAGGATGTATCTGTTCCAAGTCCTCAGAATCCTTTCTTTAAAGAAGTATTTGCAGCCCGTAATCGACAGACTGTAATGCCAAAAGTGTCGCCTGTATTACGCTGGTCAAGGTCTGAAACAGACATTATGCGGTTAGAAGATGGCGACGGCTATCTAGCCAGCTTCAACAGCGGCAGAGGTACTGTATATTTATTTTCTGCCCCATTTGAGGCGGAATATTCAGACTTTACTAGTCATGCTTTATTTGTGCCAGTGATGTACCGATTGGCAATGGAAAGCTTTCGAAATGACCAAAATCCAGCTTACCGCTTAAATCAACGGACAGTAGTAGTGGCTGTACCAGAAGCAACAGACAATGCCGAGCAAGTATTCAAGCTAACAAAGGATAGTTCAACATTCATTCCTGTGCAGCGACTACAAGCGGGCGCGTTGCGTTTTGATATTCCACCTGGAATGCAAGATGCCGGCTTTTATCAGCTCACGCGTAACGGTCGTACAGTCAAAACCCTGGCATTTAACCTCGATAAGCGAGAATCAGATTTGGCGCGCTTCTCAGCCGATGAACTGCGGAACATGATTGGCAATAACCATCCAAATATTCAGGTTTATGACGCATCTGGGGGGCAAACTGTAGCAGCACAATATCGGGCTGAGCGAATCGGTACACCCTTATGGCAATACTGCTTGTGGGCTGCACTTGCCTGTTTACTGGCCGAAGCGTTGTTACTTCGTTTTATGACCAGACCTAAACTAGCGGAACCAATGGCCGTGGCCGCCCTAAAATCCATCCAATAGTCTTTGCGGCAGGTGTCTACCATCTTGCTTTACCACCTTCCAAATCAAGTGAACTCAGCCTCAGACCCTAATAAACTTACTGTACGCCATGCGCTCCGCTACGGGATTGGAGCTGGATTCATATGTGTTATTTGGGTAATCGTACTTTATCTGACCGACAACAATCCATATGGACCTAAGCGTTTGCTAAGTGTGTTCGTGCCACCATTAGCTGTATTACTCTGCCAATGGGCAGTTCGGCGTTCCTTTTTGCCAGTCGGGCCAGGCTTGCGACGTGTATTATTAGCTGGTATTCTGACGACCGTTCTGTCTGCTGTGACGTCGGCCGCCGGTGTATATGGTTTTGCACGAATCACCGGGCAAGCACCAATTGATCGGCATTTGGCAGAGATGAAAACGCTTCTTGAGGCTAGTAAGGCAGAATTTGTAAAGCAGCCAGGAGGCCAAGAACAATACGACCGAGCCCGTCAAAGCTTAGCTCACACGCCGCAGGCGTTGGCATCTGATGATTTTGAGAAGAAATTGCTGTTTGGATTGCTTTTAAGCTTTCCGGGGGGCGTTTTCTTTAGAAAATAACTGCGTTATTGCCGCTATTATTCATCTTTCTCTCATTTCATAAATGCCATGGCAAATAATTCTACTCCAGTTTCTACTACCTCTGTTGGCTTACGTTATGGCCTTTTGACGGGTATTGTATCTATTATTTACTCCTTTATTCTACTGGCTACCAGTTTGGAGCAAAATACAGCGTTAGGTCTTCTAAGCCTTCTCATCTTAGCTGGGGGTATCTACTTAGCGCACAAATTTTACAAGGAGAATAATGGTGGCTTTATGTCATATGGCCAAGGCCTAGGAATTGGAACGTTGATTAGCTTGATTGCAGGATTACTGGGGGGCATTTTTCGCTATGTGTACACGGAATTTATTGATCCATCTGTAACTCAGCGCGTAATGGATCAAACGCGCGCTAAGATGGAGGAAGCCGGCAATATGAGCGATGCGCAGATAGATCAGGCGATTCAGATGTCCCAACGGTTTTCAAGCGGCCCTGTTGGTATTGTTATAGCAGTTTTAGGATCCGCTTTAATCGGCTTTTTAATTAGCCTTATTATAGCTGCTATTACCAAGCATAATCGTCCCGAATTTGAGTAAGCGTTTGCCTCAACATTTTCCTGTTGAAATATCAGTCGTAATCCCACTGCTCAACGAAGCAGAATCGTTGCCAGAACTGACACGTTGGATTCATCGAGTGCTAGCTCAGCACGGACTCACGTACGAAGTCATTTTGATTGATGACGGTAGTACCGATGATTCGTGGGAGGTAATCGAGGAATTGGCGCAGGCCGATACTCATCTACGCGGCATCCGCTTCAATCGTAATTATGGTAAGTCGGCCGCTCTCAACGTGGGCTTTCGGGCAGCAGTGGGGCGTGTGGTGTGCACCATGGATGCCGACTTGCAGGATTCCCCGGAGGAGTTGCCCGAACTCTATCGTATGATTACGGAAGAGCACTATGACTTGGTGAGTGGCTGGAAGAAGAAGCGTTTCGACCCACTGAGCAAGACCATTCCAACCAAGCTTTTTAACGGCGTTACACGTTGGATATCAGGTATTCAGCTGCACGATTTCAACTGCGGTCTTAAAGCCTACGACCAACGCGTGGTAAAAGGCATTGAGGTGTACGGGGAGATGCATCGCTACATTCCGGTGATTGCCAAATGGAACGGCTTTGCCCGCATCGGGGAGAAGCCGGTACAACATCAGGAGCGGAAGTACGGGGTGACGAAGTTTGGCCTAGAGCGCTTCGTATACGGCTTTCTGGACTTGCTGAGCATCACCTTTGTAAGTCGTTTTCGGCGGCGTCCCATGCACTTTTTTGGCACGATGGGCACGTTGTCATTTCTGCTCGGAATGATCATCACCCTATGGATTGGGGGGCAAAAAGTCTATCTGGCTCTAAACAACTTAAAAGCGCGCGACGTAACCGCACAGCCTTTATTCTTTCTGGCTTTGGTAGCGGTAATTGTAGGTGTTCAATTGTTTTTAGCGGGGTTTCTGGCCGAGATGATTTCTTTGAGCGGCGCCCGTCGGAACGACTACTTAGTAAGGGAGAAACTGAATATTAAATAGCGGAGTAGCCCGTAATCAGCAAGTGTCAAAACATGCTGATTACGGGCTGTTTCTTTTTTCATTTATGCCAAGCTGAAACTATGCGCGTCGTCATTATTGGGCCTGCGTATCCGTTACGGGGTGGATTAGCCACCTACAATGAGCGGTTAGCGCGGGCTTTCCGCGACGCCGGTGACGATGTGCGGCTCGTAACATTTAGCTTACAATATCCTAGCTTTCTGTTTCCGGGGCAAACCCAGTTTAGTACCGAAAAAGCCCCCACGACTTACAAATTGAGGTTAGTATCAATTCTGTGAGTCCAGTATCGTGGTGGCGCGTAGGGAATCGGTTGCGTCGCGAAAAGCCGGAGTTGGTTGTCTTCCGCTTTTGGCTGCCGTTTATGGGCCCGGCGTTGGGCACCATTGCCCGCCTTATTGCCCGCAATCGCCACACGCGTGTAGTAGCCATCACCGACAATGTAATTCCGCACGAAAAACGCCCCGGCGACCGGCCCCTGACGCGCTATTTCCTGTCGGCTTGTCATGGGTTCGTGACGATGTCGCGCTCCGTGCTGGCTGATCTGCGCCGTCTGCATTTCAACCAGCCCGCTCGCTACCAGCCACACCCGCTTTACGATAATTTCGGGCCTTTAAAGCCCAAAATGCAAGCTTTGCAGGCGTTAAATCTTAGCCCGGATTTTCAATACATTCTGTTTTTTGGCTTTATTCGAGCTTATAAAGGCTTGGATCTTTTGCTCGAAGCCTTCGCTGATGCGCGACTTAGCGCCTTACCAGTTAAGCTTCTTATTGCTGGCGAATTTTATGAGCCTGCTGCACCCTACGATGCTTTGATTCAGCAGTATAATTTGGAAGAACGGTTGGTGCGGGCCACCGACTTTATTCCCAATGAGCGCGTCGCTGACTACTTCTGCGCCGCCGATCTGGTTGTTCAGCCGTACAAAAACGCGACTCAAAGCGGCGTATCACAGATCGCCTATCACTTTGAGCGCCCTATGCTGGTCACTGATGTTGGCGGCTTATCGGAGTTGATACCTGACGGCGAGGTGGGCTACGTTACCAAACCGCAGCCAAAAGCTATTGCCGATGCATTGGTTGATTTTTACCAAAACAAGCGGGAGCAGCAGTTTACGGCAGGGGTGCGAGAGCAAAAAAAACAATTTTCCTGGAGTGAGATGGTAACAGCCCTCAAAGCCATGGCAAACTAACTTTGTGGGATCGAAGTGGGCAATGAAGCCTGCACGGCTGCAAAAACCTTAGCGGGGGGCAAATCTTCCATGCAGCTCGTCCCTAACTTACAGGTGCCACGGTAAAAGCAGACACATTGCCGGTCAGGCTGCACAATCTGGCCGCGGCCGTACAGATCGAATTCACGGGGATTGAAGATATTGTTCATCAGGACGGTTGGCTTGCCAAGCGCAATGCTAATGTGCATGGCCATCGTAACCTGAGTCACAACCAGATCCATCTGCTGCATCAAGTTGATAAACTGCTCCAACGGAAACGTGCCCAGATAAGCAGCTCCGGTAACTAGGCGCAGGCGCTGGTTACGTTCGTCTTCCGCAGTGCCACCAAGTAGCACGGTCGTATAGCCAGCTTGTTGAAGTTGAGTGATTAGCTCTATCCAGTGCGTGTCGGACCATAAACGCGTGGTCCAACGGTCGCCACAGCCAGTATTAAGACCAATGCGCGGGCGGCTCGTCGGTAAGGCGTCCCATTGGTATCCTTTATCGTCGTGGTTATCGAAAATGTACTCCTCGCCCCGAAACTCGTAGCCACACAGCTCAAAGATCTCCTGCACATACGGCTTCTGATTTTGTAAGCTCAGCTCATCAAATACACCCGTAAGGAACTTGTGATTAGCCAAGGTATTGCCGGGCCATGGTATGCCATTCGGGAGCAGTGTATAACCAAACTTCTGCACCGCCCGAATAGTATCGTGCAGGGCGCAGGCTTCTTTGTCTTTATCTAAGTTGAATAGCAGCTCAAACTCGCGGGCCTGCAAGTGCAACACCGTGGCTAAGTCCAGCTTCAGAATCTCATCTACGGCGCTGGGGGGCAAAATAGCGGGCGTATGCGTGAGCCAAGTGATTTTAGCCGCCGGATATTCCTGACGAAGTTTGCGCAGCAGAGGCGTAGTCCGAATTACGTCGCCAATGGCACCGAGCTTGATGATAAGAATCCGTTGCTGTGTAGGTGCATATACTGGGCAGCCGGCGCATTGGTAGCCCTGTTCTTTATTAGGGCGACAGGGAATATCACCGCGGAAATGGCGGCAGTCAGGATGAACGAGGATGCCGTTGAGTTCGGGCATTGAGGGCTGGAATTATCTTTTGTTTAATGTGCAAGCTGGCGAATGGAGTTGTCATTGTCACTCTAGGCATATTCGCCAGCAATCAACGGCTGTTAAATACCCACGTAATTCATGGGAGAAATGGCTCGCAGCTCAGCCTTCACTTCTTCGCTTACCGTCAGGGTGTCGATGAACTCCCGAATTGTTTGCTCGGTAATCGGGCCGTGGGTGCGAGTGAGCGCCTTGAGCGCGTTGTAAGGATCGGGGTAATTCTCGCGGCGCAAAATGGTTTGGATAGCCTCCGCTACCACGGGCCAGTTGGCATCAAGGTCGCGGCGGAGGGCTTCTTCATCGAGGGCCAACTTACTTATACCGCGTTGTAAGGAGTTCAGTGCCAATAGTGTGTGGCCAAGTGGCACGCCCAGATTACGCAGTACCGTGGAGTCGGTGAGGTCGCGCTGAAGGCGGGAGATAGGCAGCTTGGCAGCCAAATGCTCCAGCAAAGCGTTGGCTACTCCCAAGTTGCCTTCCGCATTCTCAAAATCAATAGGGTTGACCTTGTGCGGCATGGCCGACGAGCCCACTTCGCCGGCCTTGATGGTCTGACGGAAATACCCCAGCGAAATATATTGCCACACGTCGCGAGCGAAGTCAATCAGAATGGTATTCAGCCGCTTTAAGCCGTCGCAGGTAGCGGCCAAGTGGTCGTAATGCTCAATCTGAGTGGTCGGGTGGCTTCGATGCAGGCCTAAGGTGTTATTTACAAATTGGTTAGCAAACTCCTTCCAATCTACCAGGGGGTAGGCGACATGATGCGCATTAAAGTTGCCAGTGGCTCCTCCGAACTTAGCGCCGAACGGAACCTGAGCTAGCAGATCCAACTGTGCTGCTAGGCGGGCGGCGAATACCTCGATTTCTTTACCCAGGCGGGTTGGGGAAGCCGGCTGCCCATGCGTGCGGGCAAGCATCGGAATTGCCCCCCAGGTTTGGGAAAGCGCCTGCAAATGCTGTTGCAAGCCAACGTATTGTGGCAATATTATTTCCGTCAGTGCCTCGCGCAAGCTGAGAGGAATAGCCGTGTTATTGATGTCCTGAGAAGTGAGGCCAAAGTGAATAAACTCCAGATAATCGTTTAACCCTAGTGAGGAGAATTGATCGCGCAGGAAATACTCAACGGCTTTCACGTCGTGGTTCGTCACGCGCTCATGAGCTTTCACCGCTTCCGCATCCCTGATGGAGAAATTTTTATAAACTTCTCTTAATGAAGCAAATATATTAGAATCGATGCTGGATAATTGGGGTAGAGGCAGCTCGCAGAGCGCAATAAAGTATTCTACTTCCACCCGCACCCGGTAACGAATCAGCGCCAGCTCGGAGAAATAAGTGGCTAATGGAGCCGTCTGGCGATGGTAGCGGCCATCGAGGGGAGAGAGGGCAGTGAGCGGAGAAAGTGTAGTGTCAGGGGCAGACATGAGGGGCAGAAAAAGTCAGAAGGACCAAAGGTAGCGAATGCGCTCACGCTACCATAAACGCCGCGTTCGGCTTTTCGCTACCTTTGTGGCTCGTGCGGCCGTGGGTTCGGCGCGAATTTCGCAGAGCCTGGTCGCGATATCCTCTCCCTGATTATTCGCGTGACTCCTGCTACTAAGAAAAAAATCGCCCTTGGCTTCGGCATCCTTGTGCTGCTGTTGGCCGGCGCCGTTGGCGTATTCTTCCTGAAGCGCCAACAACTTCTGGACTATGCTCTCGCTCAGGTCAAAACGCGGGTAGAGCGAAAATATCCTGTGCAGCTGACCCTTGGACCGGCTAAGTTCACTGACTTCAACACGGTGCGTGTTGACGGCGTTTCTCTGGTGCCTACGGGCAAGGATACGTTGCTGCGGGCCCGTAGTATCAATGCTTCTCTCAGTGCCCGCTCCTTATTCGCGGGGCGGCCGGTGTTCAGCAATTTGCAGATCGATAATGCCCGACTAACGGCCCTTAAAACGGCTGCTACCGATAATTTCTCTTTCCTCTATAAAAAGAAAAGCCGACCGACTGCCGTAGTGCGTGATACTACGCAGGGCACCAATTATGGCCTGCTACTGAATCAACTCATCGAGGCCGGATTCGATAATATCCCCGCTGAGGCTGATTTTAAGAACTTTCTCGTCACCTACCGCAGCCCAGGCCATGCGGCGACCATTGATATGCCCAGCCTGACCATTGAAGATGGTAATATTGCGGGGCAACTAACCGCAACTATCGATTCCGTTGAGAATCGGGTAGGCATTCAGGGGCGGGTTGAACCCCGCGACTACGTGGTGCAGGCCAAGGTATATGGCTTAAATAAGCGCCCGGTAGTATTCCCTTACTTACAGCAGCGCTATAAAGCGCGCGTACAGTTTGATACGCTACGCTTTAGCCTGACCGATAAGGAACTAGACGACGATGAGCTGACGCTACGCGGTACAGCAGCAGCCAGCAACTTTGCTGTTTATCAGGCCAAGCTTGCTGATCGGGATATCGTGGTGCGCAGTGGAGTTATGGATTTTGTGGCTACGCTGGGCCAGGGGGCTTTTTCGCTGGATGAGGGCACAAAGGTGACGCTGAACAAGATGGTGTTTTACCCCGCCATTAGTTTGCGCAAGCTGCCGGTTCAGCAGCGGCGTATCGGTAAAAAGCTGAATGGGCTTACTTCTCGTAAAGACTTGCTGGCTGGCTTGCAGTTCAAAGCGGATATCAAGTCAACGGAAACGACAGCTAATGACTTTTTCGCTTCGTTGCCGGAAGGCATGTTTGAAACCTTGGAAGGAACGAAGGGCGAGGGCACGCTTACGTACAGCCTGAAGGCAGCTTTGGACATGAACCAGCTCGATAGCCTGACGTTCAATTCAACACTGCGCAGCAAAAACTTCCGCGTTACGCGCTGGGGCAATGAAGATTTGAGTAAGCTGAATCAAGCCTTTGCTTATACCGCTTATAACGACAAGGGCGACTCTATTCGCACCTTCAAAGTAGGGCCTCCTAACCGGGATTTTACGCCTTTCAACCGAATTTCTAATCACCTCAAAAACGCCATCCTGACGGCCGAAGACCCTCGCTTCTTCACGCATAGAGGATTCATGGAAAAGGCGTTTGTGAAGTCAGCTATTCAGAATATCAAAGAGAAGCGCTTCGCACGTGGTGGCAGCACTATCTCGATGCAGCTAGTCAAAAACGTGTTTCTGACGCGTAAGAAAACTCTGGCTCGGAAAGCAGAAGAGACGCTGATTGTGTGGATTATTGAAAATACGCGTGTTGCGTCGAAGGAACGCATGTTTGAAGTGTATCTCAACATTATTGAGTGGGGACCTAAAGTGTATGGGGTAACAGATGCAGCCCGCTTCTACTTTGATAAATCACCCAGCGAGTTGAATTTATCCGAAAGCCTGTACCTAGCCAGCATTGTGCCCAAGCCTAAGTTCTACCGTTACTCCTTCGATAGCTACGGTAACCTGCGCGGCAGTGCGCGGTATTTTTACCGACTTATTGCTGGTATTATGGCCAAGCGGGGTATGATCTCCCAAAGTGCCTATGATGATCTGTCGTTGGGTGTGGCGCTCAATGGCCCGGCGCGCAAGTACATTGTGACGGCCGTGGATACCGTACGCGCCTTCGCCCCTGCCGACTCCGCGCAGTTTGAGCCTCTGAATCTGATTGATTTGCTTGGGGGCAATACAACCCCTGATGCGGGCGTAAATACCACTCCGCCTGATCAAGATGATAACAACAACCCTACTCCAAATCCGCAACAGCCATAAGTACATTGTTGCCCGTGATTCAGGAAAATACAGCCACAAAAAAGCCCCCAGAAGTATTTTGGGGGCTTTTTTGTGGTCGATCAATTACTTGTGCAGTGGGAGTGTGTCTTCCTTTTCCTTCTTGGGCAACACTAGAGATAGAATAACCGATATCACCAGAATGAAGCCTACCACTCCCAAAGAAATGGCCATGGGAATATGGAGGTAATCAGTAATTAAGAGTTTGAAACCGATAAATATCAGGATCAGGGATAAGCCGTAGTGCAGGTAGTGGAAAAGTCGCATAAGCCCTTCCAAAGCAAAGTACAAAGCTCGCAGACCAAGCAGTGCAAACACATTGGAAGTGTACACGATAAACGTGTCGCGAGAAACGGCGAGAATGGCGGGGATAGAATCGGCAGCAAATACGACGTCTGTTGTTTCGACCATTACTAGTACCACAAACAGAGGAGTAGCGAAGAGCAGATTTTCCTTGCGCACAAAGAAGCGCCCATCCTCTATTTTGCTGGTAATGGGCATGTAGCGGCTCAAGAACTTGACCACGGGATTATTATCCGGATCAATTTCGGGCTCACTACCGCTGGTGGCCATCTTAATGCCGGTGTAAATCAGGAACGCGCCCAAGACATACAGTAAGAAGTGGAACTTGGCCAGTAAAGCCGCGCCTACCAGAATAAAGACTGCCCGCAGCACTAAGGCTCCAATAATTCCCCAAAAGAGGATTTTGTGCTGGTATTGCTGGGGAACCTTGAAGTAACTGAAAATGAGTAGGAACACGAATAAATTGTCCACACTCAGAGACTTCTCAATCAGGTAGCCGGTCAAGAATTCCAGTCCGGCCTGCTCCCCCATCGTGCGATACACGAGGTAATTGAACGTGAGGGAAAGGGCAATCCAGAATGCGCTCCAACCCAGGGCTTCGCGCATTTTTACCACATGGGCCTTGCGGTTGAACACCAGCAAATCCAGCATTAGCATTGCTAATACAAAGACGTTGAAGCCAACCCAAAAGGCGGGGGTATTTTCCATTCGTTGTTAGTAGGTAGATACTGGACCGCGGCCCGGCAGCAACTCCGCCGTAGGTGCCTTACCTGGTTTGGCGGGCCGGGGTTGCGGTCGGAACCGAAATAGCATTGGAACTAGCTGCTGAATTCCGGTCGAAGCGACGAAACCAGCTGGCTACTTTCATCTGCACGACTCCGAAAAAAGCTTCTTTAAAAATACCCTTCGACATCTTGGAAGTGCCACGGGTACGGTCGGTGAAGATGATCGGAACTTCTTTTATGCGGAAACCATACTTGTAAGCTAGCCATTTCATCTCAATCTGGAAGGCGTAACCCACGAAGCGAATACGGTCGAGCTCAATAGTGCGCAGTACCTCCGCCGAATAGCATTTAAAGCCCGCCGTAGCATCGGCGATAGGCATACCCGTAATGAAGCGAACGTAGGCGGAGGCAAACCACGACATCAATACCCTATCCATGGGCCAGTTGACGACGTTTACCCCCTGACAGTAGCGGCTACCGATGGCCATGTCATAGCCTTCCACGGTGCAGGCTTCATATAAGCGCTGAAGGTCGTCGGGGTTATGCGAGAAGTCGGCGTCCATCTCAAAAATGTAGCTGTAGCCGTGTTGCAGAGCCCACCCGAAGCCATGAATATAGGCCGTGCCTAAGCCGAGCTTACCGCGCCGTTCTTCCAAAAACAAGCGACCCGGAAACTCATTTTGCAATTCACGTACAACCTGAGCGGTACCGTCAGGCGAGCCATCGTCGATGACAAGCACGTCGAAAGCTTTAGGTAGCGAGAATACTTTACGGATAATCAATTCCGCGTTTTCGCGCTCGTTGTACGTCGGAATTAGGACCAGCCCATCATTCATTGGATCAAAGATAGAAATATAGGCACTCAAGCTGCACTATCAGCGATTTTTTCTGCCATTTGGCGCGCATAGCGTACACAATCGGGTACACCAACTCCAGCCCGCCAATTAGCCACAGACTCTATTCCCTGCGCCGCCAGTTCATCGGCAGCAGCGTGCGCCGCTATAATGCGTGTATCAAATTGCGGAATAGCCTTCGCCCAATAATATTGATGTTGCCACAGTGGAGCACTCTTGATTCCGTAGAAACGACTTAATTCCTTATGTACAGCCGCCTTTTGCTCCTCGGCAGCCTGATCAGCTTGTGCTGCGTATTGACTCCCGCCCACGAAGGTGGTGAACAGCACTTGATCGGTGGGAGCGCGGTCGGGAAAGATGGAGGTGGTCCAGATACTGCCGGCTGCGTAGGGCTGCTCTACCTTTGGGTGGAGGGCCCCAAAGCCATCCAGCGGGTGAGTGACATCGGTACGGCGGTAAGCGGTGAATACGGCGGCCATGGGCGGATAATTCACAGCTGCTAAGGCAAAAGCTGCTTCCGGAAAAAGCGATTTAAGTAGTGGGGCAGCGGCGTAGGCAGGTAGGGCCAGGGCGACGACATCATAGGACGCATCTGAAAAAGCCCCCCGAGCCGTCTGAACCTGGTAGTTGCCCGCCGTATCACGCGTCAGGCCCGTAACGAGCTGGCCGGTGTGGCGGTGGGTAAGCTGATTGGTAAGGGCTGTGGCCAGCGTTTGGAGGCCGCCACGCAGGGAAAAAATTTTGCGCCGCCCACCCGCGCCGCCCGATTTGGCTAGGCCACGCAGCACGGAGCCATGCGTTTGCTCCAGCGCGGCTAGTTTCGGGAAGGTCTTGTGCAGAAGGAGCTGTTCCGGGTCGCCAGCATAAATACCCGAGATAAATGGATTGAGCGCGTAATCGACGATTTCGGAGCCAAAGCGCCGCCGGAAAAAGCCCCCCAGTGTTTCCTGCGCATCCGGCAGCACAGCAGGACGGGCCAATTCGCGCAGTATATTCAGTTTGGCTTTGAAGCTAAAAAAACTACTGGTAAGCAACGCTGGCGGCGAGGCAGGCAAGCGATGGTAGCGGCCATTGCGCAGGATGTAACGGTTGGCGCTGACGGCGGCCGTTTCCTGAATTTCGCTGGTAAGGTTCAAGTCGGCGAGTAGGTCGCGCAACTCGTCGCTGAGCTGAAGGGAGTTGGGGCCGGTTTCGAGCAGATAGCCATCCCGGCGCTCGGTGCGCAAATTGCCCCCCAGCGTATCATTAGCCTCAAATAGATCGTAAGCGACGCCAGCTTTTTGCAGATAAAAAGCGAGTGTAAGCCCCGAAATGCCTCCTCCCAGAATAGCGACTTTCATAGTCAGCGAAAAGTAAGTGCCACTAAGTTGTGTGGGATGAATAGCGGCCCACAAGTGACACTCTTACCAACACAACCTACGGCTAATAAATGCCTTTTATCAGCAGTGGCATCAAAGGTAAGGCCGCTAATTTGCCCCCCAGCCAGAATCAGTAGCTTTATGCCAATGAATAACCCACAAACTGAGCATTCCTCTCGCGCTAAAGCCATCTTTCTGGACCGTGATGGCGTTTTGAATAAAGAAATTGGCGAATACGTGTGGCGCCCAGCCGACTTCGAGATACTGGAAGGTGTGCCCGCAAGCCTAGCTCGTCTGAAAGCAGCCGGTTATTATCTAATTGTAGTGACCAACCAGGCCGGCATTGCCAAAGGCCTGTACACGGCTGCTGAGGTAAAGGCCTGCCACATTAAGCTACAGGCAGCCTGCGATGATGCACTGGACGCGCTTTACTTCGCGCCGGGTCATCCTTCGGTAAGTGAGTCGCTGTTGCGCAAACCGGATTCGTTGATGATAGAGAAAGGTATTGCCCGCTTTCAACTCGATCCGGCTCAGTGCTGGATAATCGGCGACCGGCTTCGCGACCTGGAAGCCGGCGCACGCGCCGGCGTACGTGGCATTCTGATTGGCGATACAACTATTCACCCCAACCTTATGCAAGCCAATGATTTAGTAGGTGCTACCGACTTGATTCTGGATAGTAACTAAATAACTGCTTACCTCTCTACACGCACCAAAGCCGGCCTCCCCTGAAGGAAAGCCGGCTTTGGTGCGTGTAGCAAAACCTTTGGCAACCTACTGCCGCGCGGCCGAAGTTTGTTCTGCGCTAGCCGTAATGGAAGACGAAACCTGGGTAGCAGGCTTGGTAGTGGAATAAGCCGGGCACTTAGTGCGGCACGAGCCCAGGCCGGCCAGTCCGACAACGGCTACTAGAAGCAGTTTTTTCATGATAAAATACAAGTTGAGAGGAAATTCGGACGCTTATACTCTATTCCTCAAATGTTATGCCCGATAACGCTTAGTCGCGATTTAAATTATCTGTGAAGCTGCGAATAATCCAGAGCTTATGCGAAACCAATGCATCAGCTTATGTTTTAGTCTCTAATATACTTGGGTCTTCCCTAATGTTCAAGTGCTCGTAGCGTTACGAACAATTTTCTCAGCATAGTAGCAGCTGAGACCTGTTCGGGCCAACTAAAAGTATTTCCTCTAAGCAAAAAAGCCCCCCACATGGAATGTGGGGGGCTTTTTTGCTTGTATTAAAGGGCCTTTCAACGGCAGCTGCATTAAGAAACGGCTGGTCTACTGCTGATAGCCCAGAATCCGCATCATACTGTCGCTGTTCTGCTCTGGGGCAAACTCCCAATCAAGGAGCGTTCCGTCTTCAGCGCGGTCGAGGATGACGTGCTTAGGAGCCGGAATCAAGCAGTGTTTAACGCCGCCATATCCAGAAAGGCTTTCCTGATACGCGCCGGTATGGAAAAATCCAACGTACTGCGGCTCCACCGTTTCTTGATTCTTGGTGCGCAACTCGGGCAGAAAGACCTGATAAATGTGCTTCTCGGCGTTATAGTAGTCTTGCGAGTCGCAGGTAAGACCGCCCAGTTGAATCTTGTTGTAGCGCTTCTCCCAGCCATTCAGGGCCAGCATAATAAAGCGCTGATTCAGGGCCCAAGTGTCGGGAAGATTGGTGATGAACGAGCCGTCAATCATGTACCACAACTCCTTGTCGTTCTGAAGCTTCTCGCCCAGAATAGAGTAGAGCGTCATGCCACTCTCACCGACGGTGAAAATGCCAAACTCGGTGAAAATATGAGGTTCTGGTACACCTTCTTCCGCACAGATACGCTGAATAGTGCGCAGAATTTCTTCTACCATGTACTGATAATCGTACTCCGGCTGGATGCTGGTTTGGATAGGCAGTCCGCCGCCGATATCGATGGTAGTAAGGGTGGGACAAACCTTCCGCAACTCACAGTACTTATGCACAAAACGGCTTAGCTCCGACCAATAGTAGCTGGTGTCTTTGATGCCCGTATTAATGAAGTAGTGCAGCATTTTGAGCTCGAAGCGCGGGTCATCCTTGATCTTCTGCTCATACAGCGGAATCGCATCGGCGTAGCGAACACCCAGGCGGGAGGTGTAGAACTGGAAACGTGGCTCTTCGTCGGAGGCCAAGCGCATGCCGACGCTGCATTTCTCGCGGACGTGGTCGTGGTAGTAATCAATTTCGCCCAGGTTATCGAGAATGGGCATACAGTTCACGAAGCCGTCGTTGATCAGGTCGGAAATATCGCGCTTGTACTCCTCGCGCTTATAGCCGTTGCAAATCACATACGTGTCTTTTGTGAGCTTGCCTTTCGCGTACATAGCCCGCACAATATTGATATCGAACCAAGATGAAGTCTCGATATGAATGTCGTTTTTGAGCGCCTCCTCAACAATGAAGCTGAAGTGCGACGATTTCGTGCAGTAGCTATAAGTGTACGTGCCGTTATAGCCTATTTTCTCGATTGCGTCAGCAAACCATGTCTTGGCACGCTGAATCTGAGAGCTGATTTTGGGCAAGTACGTGAGGCGCAGCGGCGTACCATGTTTGCGCACGATTTCCATGAGCGGGATATCATGGAAGCGTAGTTCGTTATTCTGAACAGTAAAATCGGCCGTGGGAAAATCGAAGGTTTGGGAAATCAGGTCGTGGTAGGTATCCATTAGGGGAAATGAAAGGGCTAAATGGGTAGAATTTTGGGGCGAAAAGGGTAATAAAGTGGGTGGGCGGTAATCCACTCGTCATCATTTCCGCCAGTTAACAACAGATTGGCCTTTTGCGGGCTTTTCCGCACCTTTGTAGGCCGACAAAGATAGGCGGTAGGTGGGTACTCCGATGCGGGGCGCCCAGGGCGAGAGCGGTGAGACGTGGTCCTGCTCTCTGGTATTCGGCCAAGGCCCTTAGCCGTCCGTTCCTGTCGGCGCATCGTTCTTTTATGAAACGTATTAAGCTCATCGAAGTCCGCTCCGAGCTAGGAGCCGGGACTCGCGGGGCCAGTCTGGGCGTAGATGCGCTACGGATTGCCTGTTTAAACAAAGGTTCTGATTATTTCCGCCGGTTCAATTCCGTGGCTGTGCCGGACCTGAATCATGTGCTGTTCGATAAAAACCACTTCCCTTACGCCAAGCACATCGACTCAGTTTATACGGTTCAAAAAAACATTGCTAACACGGTTGAACAAACAGTACGCCTCGGAGAATTTCCACTAGTTCTGGCCGGGGATCATTCCAACGCTGCCGCCACTATAGCGGGCATTAAAACTGCTTATCCGCACAAAACGCTGGGCGTGGTGTGGATAGATGCCCACGCCGATATTCACTCACCTTACACCACACCCTCGGGCAATATTCACGGCATGCCCATCGCTATGGCGCTGAACGAGGATAATCTGGAGTGCCAGCGGAATGTGCCGGAGCCGGAAACCGAGTTTTTCTGGCATCGCTTAAAAAACTTGGGCGAACCCGGTCCTAAGATTAAGCCCGAACACCTGGTGTATGTGGTGGTGCGCGATACGGAGCACGAAGAAAACGAAGTAATTAAGCGCCATAACATCAAGAACTTCAGCTTGGCTGAGTTCAAAGAGAAAGGCCCGAAGCAGGTAGCCCGCGAGATTTATGAGCGCTTACGTTTCTGCGACTTAGTATATGTGTCGTTCGACGTAGATTCGCTGGACTCACGCTTCAGCAAAGGCACCGGTACACCTGTGAAGGAAGGATTGAACGTAGATGAAGCAATTGCTTTATGCCAAGCCCTTTTGGATAACGACCGGATAGTGTGCTTCGAAATGGTGGAAATAAACCCGACGCTCGACTCCGAAAATACGATGGCCAGAAATGCCTTCGACATTCTGGAAGCGGCCACGGATACCATTCAGAATCATCTGCACCTCGCCGACGCTACCTCGCGTCAGAGTCGCGCCACCACGTAGCTCTATTTCGCCCAAAAAAGCCCCCCAGCGCTTGTTTGTGGGGATAAGTGGCGACTAAACAACTGCTGCCATTGAAGTCGGGGTATTAAAGCTGCGGCGGCTTGCCTATATTCAATTCCAGTTCAGGCTAAAACCTAGTAATATGAAGCTCAGGAACGTGCGGTTGGGAGTAATAGCTTTGGCACTTAGTGCCTGCTCCGTAACGCCCCAGAAGCGCGGTCCTGAAGGCGATGTGCCTGGCCAGACCGTAAGCGCCGCTGTTACGGGCACAGTGAGCTACCGCGAGCGAATAGCGCTCCCGCCCACGGCCATCGTAAAGCTGCAACTCCTAGACGTAAGCTTCGCCGATGTAGCCGCCACTGTGCTCGACTCCTTGACCTTGCGCCCTTCGGAGGGCAAGCAGGTGCCGTACGAGTTTTTACTGCGCTACGACCCCGCCCAAATCAAGGCGCAGAGTACTTACGCCGTGCAAGCTCGCATTCTGGCAGATGGCAAATTGCTATTCACGACCACCCAAGCCTACCCCGTTATTACCCACGGCAACCCCCTCGACGTGAACATTGTGCTCCAGCAGGTGAGTGCTAAATAAGGGGCTGGGGGCTTTTTCGTAACCTAAGCCGTAGCTTGCACTACTTTTGTGCCGCTTAACTTCCTAATTCTCCGCACCCCGTGCAACAACTCGAACAAGACATCAAAGCGGCGCTGAGCGCCGCTATTCAGCAGATATTTGGCGCTACGGTCACAACGGAGCAGCTTGTTATTCAGCCTACTCGCAAAGAATTCGCCGGCACATTTACGCTCGTGACGTTTTCGCTGACCAAAAGCCTAGGCAAAGGGCCGGAGCAGATAGGGCAGGCGCTGGGTGAGTGGCTGGTCGCCAATGAACCCCGCGTGAGTGGGTTTAACGTGGTAAAAGGCTTCTTGAACCTAGAAATAGGCGACCGTGAATGGCTGCGCCAGTTTCAAGACTTAGTGCAGCAGCCCGAAAATGCGCCGGTACTCACTAACGGCCCTCGGAATGTGGTGGTGGAATATTCGTCGCCGAATACCAACAAGCCTTTGCACTTAGGCCATTTGCGCAATAATTTCTTGGGCTACTCTGTGGCTGAGATTCTGAAAGCCACTGGCGCTACCGTGTCGAAGGTAAATCTGGTCAATGACCGGGGCATTCACATCTGTAAATCGATGCTGGGCTACCAGAGGTTTGGCCACGCCGAGACGCCCGAGAGTGACAGCATCAAGGGCGACCATTTGGTAGGTAAATACTACGTGCTGTTTGAGAAGCATTACAGGGAGCAAGTTGCTCAATTGGTAGCCGAAGGCGTGGCAGAAGACAAGGCTAAGGCGTCGGCGCCGCTGATGATGGAAGCCCGCGACATGCTGCAAAAGTGGGAGGCCGGCGACGAGGAAGTGGTCAGCCTATGGCGGCAGATGAACGGCTGGGTCTACGAAGGTCACAATGCTACCTACGCGGCCATCGGTGTCGATTTCGACAAGTTCTACTACGAGTCGGGTACTTACCTACTGGGTAAGGAGCGGGTGCAGGAGGGGTTGGATCGGGGATTATTCTACCGCAAGGAAGATGGCTCCACCTGGGTAGACTTAGCTCAGGAAGGCCTCGATCAGAAGATTCTGCTCCGCTCAGATGGCACTAGCGTGTACCTAACGCAAGACCTAGGTACGGCCGAGCTCAAGTACGCCGATTTCCACTACGACTCGAGCATCTACGTTATTGCCGACGAGCAGAACTACCATATGCAGGTGTTGCAGGCCACGCTTCAGAAGCTTGAAAAGCCCTACGCCGACGCCATTCACCACCTCAGCTATGGCATGGTGGATTTGCCCACGGGTAAAATGAAAACCCGTGAAGGCACGGTTGTAGACGCCGATGAACTGGTGCGCGAAGTAGTGGAAGCCGCCAAAGTCGCGACCCTTGAAAAAGGCAAAATCGAAGGCCTGACTGAGGACGAGCAAACCGAGCTGTTTCACATCTTGGGCCTCGGCGCCCTGAAATACTATCTGCTAAAAGTTGACCCTAAGAAGCGGATGCTGTTCAATCCGGAGGAATCGGTGCAATTGGAAGGGCACACGGGGCCGTTTATTCAATATTCCCACGCTCGGATTGCATCCTTAAGGCGTAAGGCTCAGCAAATGGGGATCAGCGAAACCTCAGATTTTTCAACAATTATTGAGTTAGAAAAATCTGAGCGGGAAATGATTGAGGAGTTGGCTCGTTACGTTGCTGTCGTAAGAGAAGCAGCTCGGACATTCTCGCCAGCAGTAATTGCTCAATATGCTTACGATTTGGCTAAGACCTACAATCGTTTCTGGGCAGAAGTACAAGTGCTTACTGACCCTGACGAAACCCGCCGGGCATTCCGTGTGGCTCTTTCTGCCCAAACCGGCCGCACCATCAAAGCGAGTATGCACCTATTAGGCATCACAGTGCCTGAACGCATGTAAGATTAGGCGGCTTGCCTTCGCCTGAATGGCAACGCAAGTAGCTTTTCGAAATAGTCATAGTCGAAACGCGCTCCGGTGCGTTTCGGCCCATACCTTCCCAGATGAAAAGTGTAGCAGTATACTGCGGTTCCAGCGCCGGACACAATGATATCTACCGCCAGCAAGCAGACGCGATGGGGCAAGCCCTAGCTGAGCGCAACATGACGCTGGTGTACGGTGGCGGCCGAGTAGGCCTGATGGGGGCCGTGGCCGACAGCGTTATGCGCCACGGCGGCCGTGTCATTGGTGTTATCCCTGATTTTCTGGCTGATAAAGAACTGGCTCACTTAGGCCTTACGGAGCTGCACATCGTGAAGTCTATGCACGAGCGGAAGCTGCTGATGGCTGATTTGGCAGAAGGCTTCGTGGCCATGCCCGGCGGTTACGGCACTCTAGAAGAGCTTTTCGAGGTCCTAACTTGGGCTCAACTTGGGCTGCACCGCAAGCCGGTAGCGGTGCTCAATGTGGATGGCTACTACAACCAACTCCTGGCCCTGCTCGATACGATGGCGGGGGAGGGGCTGCTACGGTTGGAGAATCGTGGGCAGCTTTTGCAGGACGAATCACCGGTGCTACTGCTGGATAAAATGCTGCGTTTTGAGCCAATAGCAGTCGAGAAGTGGCTTAGCCCACCCACTACATAAGTCGGCAGTAGCCTGATTAAGATAGAGCAGAGCGGGTTGTATCATCATTCTTGTGAGCTCCAAAACATTGGGTTCTTACTTGTGGTTTGGCCGATGCCAGGACGTAGTATCTTCATGCTCAACCATTGAAAAAGCCCCCCATGCAAGCTTTCAGTATTCTTCTGCTCGTTGCGCTCGCCTCCTGCGGATTTTCTTCCTCCTCTCAACCCACAACTGCCCCTACTATGAATACCGCTTCCGAAACTGCTGCCGGCACCGTATACGACTATACTGTAAAAAACATTGAGGGTAAAGATGTGAAGCTAAGCCAGTTCGCTGGCAAGAAGCTGCTCATTGTGAATGTGGCCTCAGAATGCGGCTATACCCCGCAGTACAAGGAATTGGAAGAGCTACACAAAAAGCACGGTGATAAAGTAACCGTACTGGGCTTTCCAGCCAACAACTTCGGCGGTCAGGAACCTGGCACCAACGAGGAAATTGCCACTTTCTGTGAAAAGAACTTCGGCGTTACCTTCCCTATGTTTGAGAAAGTATCGGTAAAAGGCGACGACACGGCGCCCCTATTTCAGTTTTTGGCCGACAAGACGAAGAACGGGGCCATCAGCGACGCGCCTACCTGGAATTTCTGCAAATACCTGGTAGATGAGCAAGGCCACGTTGTTGGTTACTATCCTTCCAAAGTAAAGCCCATGAGTGATGAACTGGTGGCCGCTATTCTGAAATAGAAGGATTGTACCTTTGTTCCTTCCGCAAAACGTCATGCTTTGATAATCTTAGCATGACGTTTTGGTTTCCGCTTCCGGCGTATGACTACTTCCTCGGCTTCTTCCACATCTCCAAACTCAACCCCAAGCTCCGTCAGCGCTTGGGTTTCGGCTTTTCGGCCACGCACGCTGCCCTTAGCATTGGCCAGTATTCTCACGGGGGCTTTTTAGCCGCTGCCGGGGGGCAATTCAATGGCGCCGTTGTGGGGCTGGCCGCGCTTACTACTATCTTACTCCAGATTCTGAGTAACCTCGCCAACGACTACGGCGATTCGCAGAACGGGGCCGACAGCGTGCACCGCGAAGGTCCGCTGCGGGCGGTACAGGCTGGCTATATCACACCGGCCCGTATGAAGCAGGCCATGGGCGTATTTGGCGTAGCAGCCTTTATCTCGGGGCTGGCGCTGCTATGGGTAGCGCTGGGCGCGGCGGGCATGTGGATTCTGCTGACGTTTCTGCTGCTCGGCCTGGCCGCTATTTGGGCCGCTATCAATTACACGGCGGGCAGCAATCCGTATGGCTACGCCGGCTTGGGCGATGTCTCGGTATTCATCTTTTTTGGGCTGGTTGGCGTGGGTGGTACCTACTTTCTGCAAACCCAGACCCTGCCACTGGCTATTCTACTGCCTGCCATTACCTTAGGCTGCTTCGCTACGGCCGTGCTCAACGTCAACAACATCCGCGACATTCGCTCCGATGAGCTGGCTGGTAAAATCACGATTCCCGTGCGGTTGGGGGGCAAATTGGCGCGGCGCTACCACTGGCTACTGCTGATCTTTGGCTTGGGCAGCGCTGCCATCTACGTAGCCCTCACGTACCATTCGCCCTGGCAGTGGCTATTTCTGCTTTCTATTCCACTGTTCTGGTTCAATGGCCGTCAGGTATGGGCCCGACAGGAATCAAAGCAGCTTGACCCGCTGCTGAAGCAAATGGCTATGAGCACGCTGGTGTTTGTGCTCCTGTTCGGAATAGGACAGGTGCTGTAGCAACTACATTTGCACGCTCGAATGGAATGCTAGTGAGCGGTTTCTGGGGGGCAAATGTGTACATTAGCCTGCACTATGCGCGCACTAAACCTGCCCTCGTTCTTGTCTGGTCGACTTCTGTTACTGTGGAGCTGCTTACTTACTCTATGTGCCGCCATGTCGGCTCAGGCGGCAACGGAGGATACATTGGTAATGCGGCCATCCGGCGCCGACTTTTTTATTGACGGCACTTATTACAGTGTGTTAGAGGACCCTACGGGGCAACTAACGCTACATGATGTGCGCCGCCCAGACAAGGCGAGGCAATTTGCCCCCTACACTGGCGCACCCAATATGAGCAATACGAATTCGGCGTATTGGCTGCGTTTTACCGTGCGCAACGAAGACCATTCGGGTACGCACTGGTACCTCGATTTATTCGACTCTCACATCAACGACGTCCGGTTTTTTCAGCCTATCGCTAGCGGCGGCTACAAGCAGTTTCATACCGGTGCCGATCTGCCTTTTGCTACCCGGCCCCATCCCTACAAAGACTTTCTGTTTGATCTGCCCCAGCCGCTGGGCCAGACCCAAACGTATTACCTGCGCTTAGCGTCCAATTCCAAAACGAGCTTCCGCGCCATGATGCGCAACGAGCCTGTGCTGCTCACCCATTTTCAGGCCCAATACGGCTTACTGGGGGCCTTTTATGGAGTGCTTTTCATCATGGTGGTGTATAATCTGTGCATCTACCTTTTTATCGGGGAAGAAACCTACCTGCGCTATGTGCTATACGTGCTGAGCTGTAGTCTCCTTTTTTTATCGGAAGATGGGCTGGGGTTCGAGTATGTGTGGTCCGATTTGCCGTGGCTTAATCACCTGATCAATGCCGGGGCTCCCGTATTGCTGCTCTTTACCTTCATGCACTATGCGCGCGGCTTCCTCGATACATCCTTGCGCGTGCCCCAACTCGATTGGTGGATCCGGCTGATTGGCGCCCTGAGCGTTGTTCTACTAGTGGCAGATATAATGGTAGTGCAATCGGGCTTCAGCTTCTGGCTATATCTGCTGCCTTACTGCCTTATTTATTATGCTGCCTTGCTGGTGTATCGGCAAGGATTGCGGGCGGCGCGCTATTTTCTGCTGGCGCATGCGTTGGTTGCCATCAGTCTGGTTTTCCTGATTACCCGCAAGCTTGGCATCGAATTCTTGAATAATCACTTCACCGTGTATAGCATGAACGTGGCGTTTGTGGTGGAAGTGACCATCTTATCTTACGCGCTGGGCGAAAAGATTAAGGGAATCAAGGATGCCCGGCTGGCCGTGCAGGCTCGCCTAGTTAAGCAGCTTCGCAAAAAACATCTTGCCCAAGACCGCTTGGTGGAACAGCTCCAGCAAAACCAGCAGCTTAAGGATCAGCTGAATTCGGAGCTGGAGGCACAGGTAGCCCGCCGCACCCAGGAACTACGCCAGCAAAGCGAAACCATTGCGGCCCAAAACCGCGAGCTAGTGCAGGCCAATAGCCTTCTGGCTTTGCAATCGGCTGCTATTGAGAAGCTTAACGCCAACCTTCAGCACGATTTGCAGCAGGCACAAACCGCTCGCGTCCTGGCAAAGGAGGTGGACTTTGGCGAGTTCAGCCAGATATACCCCGATAAGGATGCCTGCCTGAGCTACCTAGCTGACCTGAAATGGGCACACGGCTACCAGTGCCGCAAGTGTGGCTACGAGAAGTATTGCGCCGGCCGCGAGCCTCACGCACGGCGCTGTACGCGTTGTCGCTACGTAGAGTCGGCCACGGCTTACACGATGTTGCAGAAGTGTAAATTCTCTATTGTCAAGGCTTTGTATGCTGTCTTTCTAATTAATGCCCACCAAGGGAATTACTCTTCCCAAGAGATGTCCCGGCTTCTGGACCTGCGTCAGGCCACGTGTTGGAGTTTCAGCCAGAAGGTAATGGACGCCATGCGTCGCCGTCGCCAGTCGCCCGACTATGAAGTGAGCGAAAGCTGGACCCACATCCTTCTCGATGCTACCAGTGAAACAGAAGAAGGATCTGAGTCTGACTGCTCCACCACATTATCTCAAAAGGTATAATCCTTACTCAAAGAAGCACACCGGTTTGGGCAACGCAGTGAGGTTGAAAGAATAGCAGATCTAGATATTGCCTTGAACCAGTAACTATTTCGATTACGGAACAGCATTTCTGGTTTTAGGGAGTAAATAGCTTAGAATGTGGGACGGAGGCGGCTTTTGGCAAAAAAAATTATCGGGTGCTCACTTTTTTTCATTGTTTTTTAGCCGCTTCTGCGCGTCTCTTGCGAAAGTCAGCTAAAGCGCGTTAGCCCGTAATTAGCT
This sequence comes from Hymenobacter sp. HDW8, assembly GCF_011305775.1. NCBI lineage: Bacteria > Pseudomonadati > Bacteroidota > Cytophagia > Cytophagales > Hymenobacteraceae > Hymenobacter > Hymenobacter sp. HDW8. Next base: position 1,516,784 of record NZ_CP049907.1, on the reverse strand, counting down.
CTATTTTACGTGTGTAGTAAGTGTATAAGTAAGAATTGATATACCTATAAAATCTTCGTTTTGAGGCTGTGGGGGCTTTTTTGCCTTGCGTTTTCAAAACAAGGACGGATATATTTGGTGAAATTTCCCTGTCTTTATGAGCATACCTACTTACTTTTTACGGGTATCTTTTCTTTTCACAAATACGGGAGTATCATCGGCGCGCCGTCTTCGTCAGCTTGGCTCACAGGGGCTCATGCTCGGAGCATTACTCAGTGCTGGTCAGAGTTGCCAGCGGGCAAGTACTTCTGCTGCCATAGCTCCAGCAACCACAGTCACGGCGGCGGCGCAATCCACAACCGGCTTTAAGTCTGCACCCGTGAGTGAGCGGGTGCGGACCTTGCTTGCGCAAATGACGTTGGAGGAGAAAATCGGGCAGATGACCCAGCTCGCCAATACCACCATTAATAACACCGGACAGCAAAAGGATATAACACTGGATTCAGCCAAGCTAATACCGCTGATCAAGCAGTTTCATATCGGCTCCTTTCTAAATGGAGAGGCCGTAGCTCCGGCGCAGTGGGCTGCTTATTCAGCGGCTTTGCAGCGCATTGCGATGCGCGAATCGCGGTTGCACATTCCCATTATCTATGGGATCGACCACATGCACGGGGCCAGCTACGTATCCGGAGCAGCTATTTTCCCCCATAATCTGAACCTCGGAGCCACTTTCAATCCAGAGTTTTCGCGGCAGGCTGCTCGGGCTACCGTGCTTGAGTCGGCTGATCTGGGGCATCATTGGGTGTTCGCTCCGGTTCTGGACTTGGGCGTGAATGCGCAGTGGCCACGCTTGTATGAAACTTACGGCGAAGATCCGTTGGTAGCATCGGTGATGGGCGCCGCTTATGTTCGGGAACTACAAGAGAACAAAGAAATTGCCCCCTACAAGGTGGCGGCCTGCGGTAAGCACTTTCTCGGTTATTCTGATCCGCGTACCGGCTGGGACCGCACAGTGGCGGAAATCTCCGATCAGCGCATCGAAGAGTTTTTTCGCCCTTCTTTTCAGGCCGCAATCGATTCAGGCCTTAAGAGTATCATGATAAACAGCGGCCAAATCAATGGGGAGCCGGTGCACGCCTCGCGCCGCATTCTTACCGATTTGCTCCGCACCAAAATGGGCTTCCAGGGTGTGGCTGTCACCGATTGGGAAGATATTATACGCTTAGTGCGCATCCAGAAAGTAGCCGCTAACGAGAAAGAGGCGACATTCATGGCCATCGACGCGGGCGTAGATATGGCTATGACACCCTACACCACTACGTTTTGCACGTTAATTAAGGAGCTGGTAAAAGAAGGACGCCTGACGGAGGAGCGTATCAACTTGTCGGCGGGTCGCATACTGCAGTTGAAGGATGACTTGGGCTTGTTCGACAACCCCATGCCCCGCACTGACCGTCTTAGCCGAATTGGCGACCCGGCTCTGAAGCAACAGACGGTAGAAGCTGCCCGCGAGTCTATCGTACTGCTCAAAAACACGGATAATATACTCCCACTCTCGGCGTCCAAAGTGAAACGCCTGTTGGTAGTGGGCCCTTCGGCCGACTCACGGGCAAACTTAGCCGGCGGCTGGACGCTGGCGTGGCAGGGCCGGCCTGAAGACGCGTATCCTAAGGAAGTTCTGACCATTTACGCCGCCTTAAAGAAGGAATATCCGAATACCCAGGTTGAAACCGTCGCTTACCGTGACGCAAAAGGTGCGTTGGCTTTGGCCGGCGTAACTGCTGCCGCTCGCCGTGCCGATGCCGTAATTATGGCTCTCGGCGAACGTCCCTACACGGAAGGGCTAGGTAATACCAGCGACCTGACGCTGCCCGAGGACCAACTGCAATTGGCTCGGGCAGTGCAGGCCGTGGGTAAGCCTTCGGTAATAGTAGTGATAGGAGGGAGGCCCAGTATTATTCGGGGTATAGCAGAGGGCTCGGGGGGCATTTTGTGGGGCGGATTGCCGGGCTTTGGTGGCGGACAGGCCATTGCGGAAATCATCAGCGGCAAGGTAAATCCTAGTGGTAAGCTGCCTTTTACCTATCCACAGTTTGCCGGACACTTCTCGCCATATCACCACGATAATAATGAAAACAGCTTGGAGCTTAGTGACTTCGGAGCTGGTTTTGAGAACCGGGGGGCAAAATATAAGCCTTCTATGCTCACTGAGTTTGGCCAAGGCCTGAGCTATACCACCTTCCGCTACTCCGATTTAAGCCTTGCCGATACCGTGCTCAGTGGTAATACCACGCTGCGAGCTACCGTGCGCGTGACCAACACAGGCGCCCGCGCCGGAAAAGAGGCTTCGCTATGGTTCCTGACTGATGAAGTAGGCCGTATCACCCGCCCCGTGCGCCTGCTTAAGCACTTCGAAAAAAGTGACTTCAAAGCCGGCGAAAGCCGTGAGTTAGTTTTTGAGATTCAACCCCAGCGCGACCTTACTTATCCCGACAGTGATGGTCGGCGGCTACTCGAAGATGGGTACTTTACACTTCGTGTTGGCGATCAACTAAAACGTTTTCGCTACACTGGTGCCACTGCACAAGTACCCACTTCATTGGGAGGTGCAACTGGTGCTACAAAAGGTTCGGCTCCTTAACCTTTACCTGGCTGTGCTATCCCACAAGCCGCACTACCAGGGAGTATTTCTGCATATGCTTTCAGCTTACTTATTCCTACCCAAATGACCCTAAATTCTTACTCATCCTTCTTGCGAAGAGCGATTCTGCTGACAGCCTGTGGGTTGCCAGTGGTAGCGGCTCCCGCCTTGGCCGGGCGAAATTTGCCCCCCAACCCCGTTGTTGCTACACTGGCAACAGCCGATGTACCCGTTACGGGGCGCGTAACCCAATCGAATGGTGATGGCCTGCCCGGTGTCACGGTGCTGGTAAAAGGCACTTCTCAGGGTACTTCCACTAACAGCGACGGCACGTTCTCGATTACTGTACCCGAGGGCGGCACATTGGTATTCAGCTCAATTGGTTTTACCAGCCGGGAATTGTCGGTCACTAGCTCGACTTCCATCCTCAACGTGACACTGGAAGCCGATACCAAAGCCCTGAGCGAGGTAGTCGTAGTAGGCTATGGCACCCAGGAGCGCGGTAGCGTAACGGGCGCAATATCATCGGTTGGCAATGCCGAGATAGTACGCCAGCCCGTGGCCGACCCCACGCAGGCAATTCAAGGCAAGGTTTCTGGTGTAACTATTATCTCTAACGGTGGCGCTCCTGGTGGCGCAGCCGGTACCTCAGTGCGGATTCGCGGTATAACTTCCGCTGGCAATAACAGCCCGCTGTATGTGGTAGATGGTTTTCCGCTGCCTTCAAACGACCGGGAAAATCAGCTCAATGCTATTAGTCCTAACGACATCGAAAGCATTGATATACTGAAGGATGCATCGGCTACGGCTATTTACGGGGTACGCGCGGCTAACGGGGTAGTGATTATCACGACCAAGCGGGGCAAAGCGGGTAAGACCAATGTGAACTTCGATGTGTACCGCGGTATACAGAACGTAGCTCGCAAGCTAGACTTGCTGAACGCGGAAGAATATGCAGTTGTCAACAATGAGAACCGCATCGCGGCGGGTTTGCCTATCGTGGTTGATAAGCTGCGCAATCCAGCCGCTCTCGGCGAAGGCACTGATTGGCAGGACTTAGTGTTCCGTCAGGCTCAGATTCAAAACTACGCTCTGTCGGCTACAGGTGGCACCGAAAGCGCCCGCTATGCCCTCTCGGGTACTTATTTTCAGCAGGATGGTACCATCGTAGGGACCAACTTCGAACGCTTTACTCTGCGGGCCAACGGTGACGTGAAGGTTGGCCGCATGCTCAAACTAGGCAATAGCCTTCAACTCACTCACTTGGAAGACCGCCAGGTAACGACCAACGACGGCGAATACGGTGTTGTACAGCACATGCTGCGTATTCCGGCCACGGTACAGCCCTACCGCCCCGATGGCTACTGGTATGAGCCCAGCGGCGGCGTCGACAATTTCATCGAAGAGAACCCCTTGGCCAGCGCCCAGCGGACTAACCAAAAATTCCAGCGCAACCGGGCCCTCATCTCTTTATATGCTGAGCTAGAGCCCGTTAAAGGCTTACGCTTCCGCACCAACGTAGGTGGCGACTTCGTCTTCGACAATTTCAACTCATTTGCTCCGTCTGCTCCAGTCCTGGCTGGCTATACCTCGCGGTACACGGTAGCCGGCGCTTCGGCTACGTCTAGCTACTCACCTACTTACCTGATTGAGAATACGGCCACGTATGATCACCTCTTCGGGGATAAGCACCAGGTGACTTTCCTGCTCGGGCAATCGGCGCAGGAGTTCAACTACAGCAACGTGGAGGCCTACCGCACCAATTATCTGCGCAATAGCCTACAGGTAATCAACGCGGGCCCTCTTAACACGCAGTTGGCTAACGCGGGCACCATAAATGCCCCCCAGCGCTTGGCCAGCTACTTCGGTCGTCTCAACTATGAGTTTGCCGGTAAGTACCTGTTCTCGGCCGTAGCCCGCTACGATGGCTCGTCGGTGTTTCCTCCCGGTGATAAGTTCGGCTTCTTCCCTGGTGTATCGGCCGGCTGGCGCATTTCGGAAGAAGAGTTCATGAAAGACAACAGCACCATCAGCAACCTGAAGCTGCGGGCTGGCTACGGTAAAGTAGGTAACCCCCTCAATGCTGGTCGCTTTGCCTATCTCTACTCTGTCAACTTCGGCATCACCTATCCATTTGGTCCAGATGGAACCATCAATACGGGCGGTGCTCCCACCCGTTTGGCCAATCCTGAACTGCGTTGGGAAACCAATAACCAGACAAATATTGGCTTGGACATGGGCTTCCTGGAAAACCGGTTCGAGGCCAGCATCGACCTCTACAACCGTAGCTCGCCCAACCTGATTGCCCCAGTGCCAGTATCGCTCGTGTCGGGTACGTATGAAAGCGTAAATACCAACGCAGCCTCTGCTTACAACCGTGGCGTCGACTTCTCCTTCACTTCGCGCAACGTACAGGGCGCAGGTCAAGGCTTTAACTGGACGACGAATCTGAACTTTTCAGCCTTCAAAACAGAGTTGGAGTCATTGGGCCAAGGCTTGCCCTACAATGGCTTAGGCACTCTGAGCGGTACCGTTGTCCGTTATGACGAGGGTCAACCTTTCGGTTCGTTCTTTGGCTATGTAGCTGACGGAATTTTCCAAACGGCTGATGAAGTAGCTGCTCACGCCAAGCAACAAACTGGCACCTCTCCCGGCGACATTCGCTTCAAAGACCTGAACGGAGACGGCACCATCAATGCAGATGACCGCACGTTTATTGGCAATCCTAACCCGGATTTCGTGTATGGTGTTACCAATACAATGACCTTCAAGGGTTTTGATCTGAGCTTCTTTATTCAGGGCTCACAGGGCAACGATGTCTACAACCAGAACCGCTACATCACGGAAGGCGCTTTATATGGTACCACCAACGGTACCACCCGCATACTGAATCGCTGGACTGGTCCCGGCACCAGCAATGATGTGCCCCGCGCCGTTAGCGGCGACCCCAACCAGAACCTGCGGGTATCGACGTACTTCCTCGAGGATGGCTCCTACGCCCGCCTCAAAAACCTGACCCTCGGCTATACGCTGCCCGCAAGCTTGATGAGCCGGATTTCGGCTACCCAACTGCGCGTATATGTTACTGCCCAAAACCTGGCTACGCTAACCAAATACAGCGGCTTCGACCCCGAGGTGAGCTCCAGAGGTGTTGACCTTGGCATTTACCCACAGGCACGGGTGTTCATGGCTGGCTTAAACATTGGGTTCTAAACCTTTAAACTCCCACACAACAATGAATATCTCAAAATATACGTGCGGCGCTTTCCTGCTCACGCTCGGTCTGCTGACCGGCTGCGGCGAGAAGTTTCTGGAAGAAGCTCCCACCGACCAGATAACGGACGCTAACTTCTACAAGACCCAAACGGACGCCATTCAAGCCGTGACGGCCGCTTACAGCGAGCTGACTAAAGAAGGCCAGTACAATGCCGCTCTGTGGGCCATGGATATTATGGCCGACGTATCGACTACTGGCGGCGGCGGCGGCGGGGATGGTATCGAGTATCAGCAGCTCGATAACTACAACATCCCGAATACCAATATTATCGCCTCTCGCCTCTGGGGCGGAAGCTTTATTGGTATTCAGCGCGCCAATATTGTGATACAGAAGGTGCCGCTGATTACCGACATCGATCCGGCTATTCAGAAGCGCTGCTTAGGCGAAGCGCAGTTTCTGCGGGCCAAATACTACTTCGATCTGGTGCGGGCTTACGGCGATGTGCCGCTGTTTACAGCACCTCCCGCCAGCGTAGCGGAGGTTTCTATTCCGCGTACGCCTGCCGTGCAAGTATACGCGCAGATTGAGCAGGATTTGATCGATGCTATTGGCAACCTGCCTGCTTCTTATAGTGGAGAAGATATAGGCCGGGCCACGAAGTGGGCAGCTACAGGTCTGTTGGCCAAGGTGTACCTGACGGAAAATAAAAAACCGGAAGCCGCCCAGCGGGCTCGCGAGGTGATTGCCGGCTCAGGCAAAACCCTGTACGCCAACTACGCCGACATCTTCAAGGTGGAAAATGACAATGGGCAAGAATCACTGTTTGAGGTACAGTTTCAAAACGGCCGCAATCAGTATGACCGTAACAACGTAGGATCGGCGGCTAATCAGTTTTTTGCCCCCCGCGGTGGTGGTCTCACGCCCGTTGGCGACGGATACGGCTTCAATATTCCGGAACCTGACTTCGTGAATGGCTACGAGGCCGGCGATACGCGCAAGGCTGTTTCCATCTTTTCTCCTGGCGATGCCTGGCCCGGTGGAGGTACCAATCCCAACAGCCTGCCCGGCTCACCCTTTGGCTATAGCTCCAAAAAGTGGTTTATCGGCAAAGTGAACACCAACATCTGGGATTCACCTCTGAACATGAAAGTGCTGCGTCTGGCCGAAATGTATCTGATTCTGGCCGAGGCTGTTGGGCCGACGCCTGAAGGAGTGGAGGCCATTAACAAAGTGCGCCGTCGGGCATTTGGGTTGCCCATCAATACGCCATCGGCGGCCCGCGACCTCACAACCGCTACGCCCAACTTCACCGATGCCGTACTGCGGGAGCGCCTCTATGAGCTGGCTTTCGAAATGGACCGCTGGTTTGACCTCAAGCGTACGGGTAAGTTCATTTCGCGCATGACGGAGCACGCTGCTTTTCTGCGCACGGTGGGCGTACAGCGTGGCGTACCTACCGAAGCGAATCTGGTGCTGCCTATTCCGCAGTCGGAGCTTGATACCAATCCCGCTTTAGTTCAGAACCCCGGCTATTAAGCCACTTCCCACCGACGATTTTAGCTGACTTTATATGAAAAATACCTGGAACAAAGCGGTGTGCGTGCTGCTGGGCGGCTCCGTATTTCTGGCATCTTGCGAGAAGGAAGACACGGGCGAGCTGGAAGGCGTGGCACCTACGGCCGATTTTACGGCGGCCATCAATACAACGGAGTTTCCTACAGTTGTCACTTTCACCAATACCAGCCAGAATGGCTTTCTCTACCAATGGGAGTTTGGCGACAACTCTACGGGCACCGGCGAAACCGTAACGCATACGTACCCACGGGGCGGCACCTACAAGGTGCGCCTCACGGCCGCCGGGCGGGGGGCACGGGCACTTCGCCCGAGAAGGACGTTGTAGTGCCTTCGCCCTGCGCTAATGCCTCTTTCGCGGGACTGACTGATTGTGCCGGCGGTGGCGTTACCGTTTGGACCTATTCACAGGCAGCGGGCGCCATTGAGGTGCTGGCCGCCGATGATCGCACGGTGGTATCAAGTTCGGCTGCTAACAGCCTGCCTGCCTGCCAGGCAGATGACCAGTTCAGCTTCAGCGGCGGTTACCAGTATATCTACAAGAGTGGGGGGCAAACTTCCGTGAACGGCGCCTGTGCTACGGCAGCTGACGTTACTACTAACTTCCGGTTCCGGCCCAACGGTAGCGGCCCCGCCCAGATTATTCTGCAAGCCGACAACGCATTCATTGGGACGTCGAGCCCCGCCGCGGCCCGCACCTACGACATCGTAGAGGCTACCGCTCAGCGTTTGCGCCTGAAAAGCACCAATGCCAACGGCACCAAAACGGTGGTAACGCTTGTGCCTTTCAATGCTACTGATCCAATTCGCCAGCTGCTTACTGGCGGCTCGTCCAAAACCTGGATGCTGGATAATGCTACTGATGCGCCCATCATTGTAGGCACAGAAGGCAACCCACTCCAGTACTTCGCGGGCGTAAAGGCTGGTGAGCTGCCTACTTGTCAGTCGGACGACGAGTACACGTTCTCCTCCACCAATACGCTGACCTACAATGCCAAGGCCGAAACATTCTCGGCAGCGGCTGGCTTCACTTGTCAGCCTGCACAGTCCGGTACGTCGGCATTCACATTTGGGCCGGCTAGCGGCACTGGATTGGCTCAGTTCGTTCTGGCCCGGACCAATGCCTTTATCGGCACTACTGATGCTTCCCCTACAGAGCGCGTGTATCGCATCATTTCTATTGATGATAAAAAGATGACCCTGCGTGCTGGCAGTGGCTCGAATGGAGGTACCGTATTCACCATGAAGTTTGTCGCTAAGTAGTGCAGTGCTGCGGGTCAAAGATGTTGTTGATTAAATCACTAGGAAGCTTATGAAAAAGAATAGCTTACAATACCGCAGGGCACTGGGGGGCTTTTTGGGCGCTGCCATGCTGTGCTGCCTGACGGCCACGGCTTGCACTGAGGAGAAGGAAAAATCGGTTCCGACTCCAACTCCTACGCCTCCCGCCGCGACCGAAGTAAATGCCGAAGCTCGCGACTTCAGCCAATACACGGAGTTGGTGTGGAGCGACAACTTTGATGGGAGCGCCCTAGATCAGAGCAAGTGGACCTATGAAGTCAGCGACAACTGGTACAACAATGAACTGCAAGCCACTACCAACAGCAGCGAAAACTTGTATCTGAACGGCGGCAACCTGGTCATTCAGGCGAAGCGGGAGCAACTGCGCAACCGACAGTATACCTCGGCTCGCATCGTTACCAAGGGCAAGCAGGATTTTGCCTTCGGCCGTGTTGATATCCGGGCCAAGCTCCCGAAGGGCAAAGGCATCTGGCCAGCAATCTGGATGCTCGGTTCCAACGACTCTCAGGCCCCTTGGCCGGCTTGCGGCGAGATTGACATCATGGAGTTGCGCGGTAGCCAACCAGCTGTGAATATTAGCACCATTCACTTTGGCAATACTACCGCCGACCGAAAACAAAAGGGCACAGAAGTACGCCTACCCACCGGCGACTTCGCGGATGATTATCACATCTTCAGCTTGGTGCGTAGCAAAGGTCAGCTACGGTGGTACTTAGATGGCCAGCAATACTTCTCGGTCACGTCCAGCGAGGTTTCGCCTTATCCCTTCGACAACAAGTTCTACATGATTCTGAACATAGCCGTGGGGGGCGATTTTGACGGTAATCCTGATGCCAGCACCACTTTCCCTAAGCAGATGCAGGTAGATTATGTGCGCTACTATCAGTACAAATAATTGTATGGCGCTTGGGGGGCTTTTTTAAGCCTGCATTCTTGAGTAGTTAATCTTACTCACACCGGTCTGCTCAATCCAGACTAGTGAGGGCCGGGGCCGGAGCTGTTGCGTTTGAGGTGCAGCCCGGCCTCTTGGCTTTCAGGCAAATGTTATTTGTTTAAAAGGCCGCTTTCTCTGGAATTTCACCAGGGGAAGCGGCCTTCGTATTTATTGCAATGCGGCTGTTACTTCAGTTTGTTGCGTTGCTAGAAGGGAGCCAGAGAAGGAGCATCTCATGGGGCGATACTTGTTTTGATGCCCTTTATATAAGTGTATTGTCGCTAGCATCTGGTATAATATCAAGTACGTAAACGTCTAAGATATAATTTAATGCGAAAAATCACATATAGATAAAATATAACTTTAACAACAATGTTTGATAGTTTAAACGATTGTTATATAATAATTCTATGATCTATTTGTTCAGGTGAAATAAAGGCTATTTCTTGTCGGCGTCAGTCAAATATGTCTAACACTTTAAAACCGACAAATGAGAAAAGTTTTACTACTGTGCATGCTTATGGTGTGTACTATTCTGGCCTATCGGGCAGAGGCACAGGTGCGTACCATCTCCGGAAAGGTGGTAGCATCTGATGGCAATACGCTGCCTGGCGTAACAGTGGTGGTGAAAGGCACTACCCAAGGCGCCTCCACCGATGCCAACGGTACTTACACCTTAGCTTCGGTGCCCACCACGGCCACCACCTTAGTGTATTCTTTTATCGGCTACGACACGAAAGAGGTAGCAATAGGCGATAAGACTACCATTGATGTGAGCTTGGTACCGAATACTACCGGCCTCGATGAAGTAGTAGTAATCGGCTACGGTACCCAGCTTCGCCGTGAGCTGACAGGCTCGGTGGCTACCATCAGCGGAGCTGATATAGCCCAGAAGCCTGTGCAAAGCTTCGAGCAGTCGCTGCAAGGGCGCGCTCCCGGCGTAAACGTCACGACTCCTAACGGCGTGCTGAATACGCCTCCCGTGGTCCGAATTCGGGGGGTGAACTCCATCAACCTCAGCTCTTCGCCACTATATGTTATTGACGGCATTCCGGCATTCAGCGGCAACAACTCGGCACTTTCCAGCGTGCCCAATAACCCGCTCAGCAACGTGAACCCCAATGATATCGAAAGCATTGAAGTACTGAAGGATGCTGCCGCTGCCGCTATCTATGGCTCGCGGGCAGCAGGCGGTGTTATTCTGGTAACCACCAAGAATGGTAAAAAAGGGCAGAGCCGTATCTCCCTCGATTCGTGGGTTGGCTGGAGCAAACCTGTTCGCCTGTATGAGGTGCTGGGTGCCGAGGACTACATGTTGATTAAGAATGAGGCTGTTCGCAATCTGAATGCAAACCGTGCCTCCGTAGGGGCGGCGGCCAACAACCGAGAAGGTTTCCTGCCTTCGTATGATGCTGATGGAAACGTGGTTAATACGCGTTGGTATGACTACATCTACCGTACTGGCTTCTCTCATTCCAATGCCCTGAACTTCTCCGGTGGTACCGAAAAAACGAGCTATTATGCCTCGGTTGGTTACACGGGTCAGAATGGCATGTTGAAGAATAACGAATTCAAGCGCCTGTCGGGTCGAATAAACATTGACCACAAGGTGTATAAGAACTTCACCGTTGGCGCCCGTATTGGTTACTCCAATAACTACAACTCTTCGCCCAACTCCGGCTCAATAGGAGACGCGGCTTTCAGCATAGCAGGCTTAGGCCGGGCCCCACTGGTTTTGCCCCCCAACGTAGCTGCCCGCAATCCTGATGGCACTCCTAATATTAATACGGCAGGCAATGGCGTGGGTCCGGGAGCTAATACCAACCCAGCTCCCAACTACGCCCCCTTGGTTACTGGCTACTACAATCCCCTGGTTGACCTCGAGAACAACTACTTCACGTCGGAAGGCAACGAGATTCAGGGTAGCCTCTATGCCAACTGGGAAATCCTGAAAGGTCTGAACGTGCGAACCACGTATGGTTTGAACAATAGCTCTTTTGAGGATCAATTGTTCTACACGGCGCTATCAGGCGACGGCTATGCTACGGGTGGACAGGCCGCCAACTACTTCCGCACCAATAAGCGCTGGAACTGGCAGAACACCGCCCAGTACGACCGCAGCTTTGGCAACCATAACGCCTCGATCCTGCTCGGTGGCGAACAACAGCGCACACAGGTAGACCGCTGGGGTGCCAGCCGCACGCAGGTAGCTGATGACTTCTTTAATACGTATCAGGGTAATTACACCAACATTGCCGTATCTGGTAACTCCCAGGGTGAGAACTACTTGGTGTCTTACTTTGGCCGTCTGACCTACGACTTTAACAAAAAGTATCTGGCCTCCATCAATGTGCGTCGCGATGGCTACTCGGCCTGGGGCAACGAAAAGTGGGGCAACTTCTACGGAGCATCACTTGGTTACATTGTATCGGAAGAGCAATTCTGGAAGGATGCTGCCTTTTCTAATGTCTTCAACTTCCTGAAATTTACGGGTAGCTACGGGGAGGTAGGCAATAGCCAGGGTATCAACGATTTCGCTTCGCTATCTACCTATGGTTCGGGCCTGTATGGCTCTAGCGCCACGCTGGGTTACTCTACAGCTGGCAACCCTGATTTGACCTGGGAAACCAGCAAAAAGACGGATGTTGGCTTCTCTTTCGGCTTGTTCCAAGATCGGGTGCAGGGTGACTTCTCTTACTACCGCAACCTCGTTGATGGTTTGATTCTGGATGTACCTCAGGCACCTTCCAGAGGTGTTCCCAATAATACCATCGCCGCTAACGTAGGCTCGATGCGCAACACGGGCATTGAGTTAAACCTCAACCTGCGCGCTATCCAGGGTAAAGACTTCAGCTGGACAGTAAACGGTAACTACACCACCCTGAAAAACCGCGTAGAGACGCTAGTAACGGAAGGACAGCGCATTGCTACCGCTACGTCTGGTCTTGAGATTGTCAACTTCACGGAAGTAGGTCGGTCAGTGGGCGAAATCCTAGCTGTTCCATCCTTAGGTGTTAACCCACTCACCGGTCAGCGCATGGTGCGCAAAATTGACGGTACTGTAGTGCAGTACAACCACTTAGGTACCACTGGCCCGGGCTCTACGGGCTGGACAACGCTCGATGGTGTAAACACTACGGCTCCCACGCAGCTGGCCGATGGAATTTACTATGGCCCAACACTGCCCAAGTGGTATGGTGGCTTCGATAACACGTTCCGCTACAAGAATTTTGATCTAGGCGTATTCATTCAGTTCTCGGGGGGCAATTATATCTACAATGGCACCAAATCGGGCTTGCATGACCAGCGCTTCTGGAACAACGAAAAAGATATCATGAACCGCTGGACCTCGGAAAACACGAATGCTGAATGGCCCCGCGTAGTATACGGCGACAACGTGTCCAACGGCTCGGCACTGATTATGTCGAGCAACGTAGAGAAGGGTGATTTTGCTCGTCTGCGCAATGTAGCGCTGGGCTATTCGGTGCCTTCTACGTTGGCTACTCGCCTGGGCCTGGCTACTGCCCGCGTGTACGTGCAGGTGCAGAATGCTGCCTTGCTAACGAAGTATTCCGGTATTGATCCTGAAATCTCGACGAACGGCAACACCAACACGGGTGCTGGCGTCGACCGCAACTCCATCGGTCAGGCCCGCACGTTCACGGCTGGCTTCAACATTGGTTTCTAATACTAGCTCTCTCTGACACTGATGAATACGATACTAAAGAATAAGGCGAAGGTGGCTGTTTTCACTGCCTTACTAGGCATGGGAGCCTTTTCCTGCCAGACTGATTTGCTGGAGCCAGTTCCAGAAACTGTATTTTCTGACTTGGTGGTGTTTGACACCCCTACGCGGGTTGCGCTACAGATTAATTCACTCTACACCTACGTAAAGGCAGGGGCTTTTTATGGCGGCCGCTACCAGGTGTACGGCGACATTCGGGCCGACGATTTTATCGTGCAAACGAGTAATAACGTGACGGGCTACAGTGTATGGAATCATACGCTCACCGAGTCATCACAAAACGACGTTACCAACCTCTGGAATGCAGCGTATGCTGCTATCAACCAGGTTAATGTATTCCTGGCTGGACTTGACGCTAACACGGCAAAGTTTGTAGCTCCGGCCTTCCCCGCCGACTTTGCGACTACGACGGCGAATGCTTACCGGGGTGAGGCTCGGCTGCTTCGGGCGCTGAGCTACCACGCGCTTTTGCAGCTGTATGCCCGCCCTTATGCCGATGGGCAGGGCAGCAAGCCCGGCTTGCCCTTGCGCATCATGGCAGAAACAGGATCTACCAACAATGACTTGGCGCGCAGCACAGTGGCCGAAGTGTACGACCAGATTTTAGCTGATCTGATCTTCGCCGAGCAGAACCTGCCCCTGACGTATAGTGGTGCTGCCCTGAACACAACCAGAGCACATCGCAATACCGCTATTGCCCTGAAAACGCGGGTGCTCCTGACCATGGGCCGCTATGCCGAGGTCATTACGGAAGCCAACAAGATTGTGCCGGCCACCGCGCCATTCACAGCAACCACCGGCGTAGCTCATGCCCTGAATCCGTCGATAGCTGCCGTATTTACTTTTCCCCAAGAAACCACGGAGAACATCCTGGGCTTCCCGTTCACCGCTCAGAACGCACCAGGCACTCAGAATCAGCTTGGGTATTATTTCCTGCCTGGTTCACGGGGTGGCAATGGGGAGTATGCTCTGAACTCCGATGGTATTCTGGGTAATGCGGCCTGGTCGGCGACGGATGCGCGCAGAACGAGCTTTGTATTCCGGGTCGGAACTACTCCTTATCTGACGAAGTATTCCAATGGCTCTACCTCTACAAATCCTTATCTGGATAAAGCGCCGGTGATTCGCTACGCTGAGGTGCTCCTGAATCTGGCGGAGGCGCGTGCTCGGGTAAATGGGCCCGCCGATGCTCAGGCATTGGCCCTGCTCAACGCTGTGCGTACGCGCTCGGCCGGCACACCCTATACGCAAGCCACAGTGAACAACATTCTGCTTGAGCGGCGTATTGAGTTTTTGGGCGAAGGAATTCGCAACATGGACATCATGCGTTTGAACGCAACGATTCCCGCCAAAAGCTCCGTTGGTGCCGTAGCCCCATCCGATCCGCTCTATGTGTGGCCAATTCCATCTGGCGAACTGCAAGCCAATGCGCTGATGACCCGCAACTAGACTATTCACCGCAAGCCCAAAAAAGCCCCCCAGCATATTGTTGGGGGGCTTTTTTAGATTTGATGCGTATGCCACGCTCATTTTTACTGATGAAAATTCAGCGGACTGCAAATGGAAAAATAAACTTTCATTCTCAGGCTCACGAGCAGCTATAGTTTCAATAAAAAGCCCCAGCTACCTGAATAGTAGCTGGGGCTTTTTATTGAAATTCTACGGCCAGATTAGTGGGCGTGAATGCGCTTGCGCTTTTGGATACGACGTTGTTGGGCCTGCTTAACCCGACGATACAGCGCCTCTAGAGGCGTTTCGGCTTGGCGCGTGGTGGGAGCTGCATCTTTCAGCTCTTCAACCTTTTTTGATTTGGTAGGCTTCATAAGGGAGTGTGTACGTGTCTCTCAACGGTAGAGTTCCCCTCAAAGATACGCCGCCTCGTTGGATTAGCCGACGTAAGGCTTGTTGATAAAAACATTTATGTATTCAGATTATGCAATATGCATTAATTCAGCATCGTTGGAAATATACACCCTATTTCCCCGGTAGCGTCCCCGGTTTCGCGTCGCGCTCGTATGAAATACTGTAGTGTTTTCCTATTGCTGATGGCGCTGAGCGTGACCGCTTGCAGTGCCCAATCGGATGAGACGGTAGTGGCCCGCGGCGAGTTCGGCCAAGCGATGAATGGCCTTATCTACTCCCCGCAGACCATGCGCCAGCTCCGCCACATCGTGGACTCGCTGAACCTGCGGCATAAAGTGTGCGATGCGCGCCCGGTATATCGCAGCCAGTGCCAAGGCCAGGCGCACTATGTGCGGTTGGATGAGGGCAACTTCAAGCAGGCCCGCCAAGCACTCGAGCAGGGTATTACGCCCGAAGCATTTGCAGTAAGATTTCCGAAAGCGACCATTGCTAAAAACTTGCTGGTAGTCTGCTACGAAGACGAGGAAGAAATAAGTGATGCTGACACAGGCGATGACCGAAAAAGGAGCAATGTCACGGTGTATCGCAGTATTCCTTTCAACGATGAAGGCGATTATACGCTAAGAATCAGCGGCGCTAATCGGAACCAAGCTGCAAAAGGCGGGCGCTGGGTTATTGATCACCAGTCTCAAACAGCATATTCTGACCAGTATGTAGAGGGCTTTTATTTTACCACGGAGCTAACGCAATCCACGCTGCCAGTTCAGTATGCCTCAATGGTGCAGTATGCTGATTGCCTGATTGATACTACTACCCAGATCTATTTTGACTCTGCCAAGCGTACAGGTCGCAGGTATCAAGCAGAGTCGACGAAAGCGCAGGAGTTCTTTATGAGCTATGTTCATCAGCAAACTCAGCGCCCGTCAATAGACTATAATGAGAAGATGACCGAGGCCCAGCGAGAAGCTCGGTGGCGGGCCTATTACGAATGGGATTCGCTACGGCTAAATAAGGTAGACGCCTTGGCCAAGGCGCCCAAGTTTCGGGCGTTGTTAGCCCAAGCCGTTACGGATACAAACAGTCGTGGTGCGACCACCGACGAATTTGAGGAATATGTAGCCCGATACTATTCACCTAAAAAAGCGCTGGAGTTTAAGCGGAGCCGCATTGTGGTAGGCGGGTGCAGTCAGGATGATAGTCCGCGCTATCATGCGCTAAACATTGCCCAGCTTTCGGCGGAAACCGTGAATTGGGAAACGTTTCTTCGGGCCCACCTCGACATTATGAACGACCGATTTGAGCGCTCATCGGATGGTAGCTACGCATGGGCTGCGCGCAAAACCTACTTACGTGAGCTCGAAGAGCTGGATATTGATGTACCCAATCTGATGCTTGGCATCACGTTGCGCATCGACAAACCGAGCCGTAACCATTACTTCGGCAGTCTGGGGCGCTTAGGCCGTGCCCTAGCCGAAACCCAGCAACCCCGGGAACTAGAGCAACGCCTATTAGACATTGTCGCCGATCCTGCTCTGGACACCTACAACCGTGTGCTGGCTTATTACCTGTTCTTAAATTATAACAACTACTTGGAAAACGAGCAACTTAAAAAGCAGAACGTAGTGAGGCTAAATGAAGCCGTGCAGAAACTGCCGTCCTACTTAGTGGCCCGCGCGACTGTAAAGGAGAGTAGATAGAACTCAAAAAAGCCCCCCGGTATGAACTGGGGGCTTTTTTTATTGATTTGTGAAATTAGGGATTATTCTCCGGTAGACACTGGAGGCGCGGTCTGCGTGGTTTCTGCGCCACTAGCTTCGGGTCGCGGGCCACGGTTATTGCGGTTGCGGCCGCCGCGCTTGCGGCGTTTCTGAGCCTCACCAGCTTCGCCTTCGGCCCGGGGCTCGCGTGGTGTCCGGGGTTGGCTGCTGCCATTCGTTGGTTCGCCCTCAGCTCTGGGCGCACGCGGCTCCCGCACTTCGCCTTCCGGGCGCGGGGCGCGGGGCGGGCGCTGGTAAGGCTGCGCTGGTGCACCACCGGCGTCGAGAGCAGCTAGAGCAGCATTGGCCTTCGCAATACGCTCTTTCTGCGCTGGGTCGTTGGCATCAGCATCGCGACGGGGCGGGCGACTGCCATCACGGGGGCCTTCGCGGCGTGGACCACGGCCGCCGCCATCACGCGAGCTGCCACCGCCAGAATGACCATTGCGAGCCGGGCGACCCCCAATTTTGCCCCCCAGACCACTAAAGCGCTTTGGGTCGAACTCCGGAGCGGGGCCCAAGCCTAGCTCTTCAGTAATATTCTTCTTTTCCAGCTCCCGCTCAATAAGCTTTTCAATCTTAAGCACGCGGTCCTGGTCCTGATCGGCAATGAAGGTAATGGCCGTGCCGGTGGTAGCAGCGCGAGCCGTGCGGCCGATGCGGTGAACGTAATCTTCCGCGGCTCGTGGAATATCGTAGTTCACCACGTGCGAAAGGCTATCAATGTCGATGCCGCGGCTAAGCACGTCGGTAGCTACCAGAATCGGGAACTGCTTGTTCTTGAAGTCGCGCATGATCTTCTCACGCTCTTCCTGAGTTCGGTCAGAGCTGATGCCCTGGGCCACGTAGCCTAGCTTATTAATAGATCGCACAATGTTGCCCACGGCCGCTTTTTGCGAGGTAAACAGCACCATGCTCTGCACATTCTGAGTTTTGAGAATGTGCTCCAGAATGTAAATTTTCTGGCGGTCGAAAGCCATGTACAGCTGCTGATCGATGCCGGCAGCAGGCTTGGATACGGCCAAACGAATTTCCTCGGGCTCGTTGAGAATCTGCTTCGAGAAGTCGCGGATTTTATTGGGCATGGTAGCCGAGAACAGCAGCGTCTGGCGCTTCTTCGGTAGCTGGCGCACGATGTTGAGGATGTCATCGGAGAAGCCCATGTCCATCATCTTATCGGCCTCATCCAGCACCAGATACTTGATCTGGTCGAACTTCACGTAGCCCATTTGCAAGTGAGCAATCAGGCGGCCTGGCGTGGCAATAATAATGTCGGCGCCACTGGTGAGGGCGCGTTTCTGCTGCTCCCAACCTTCGCTTTTGCCGCCGCCATAAATCGCAATGCTGCTGGCTTCTACGAAGTAGCCAAAGCCCGTTACCTGCTCATCAATCTGCGTAGCTAGCTCGCGGGTCGGCACCAGAATGAGGGTGGAAGTGTGGCCGTGCTTGGCGTGCGAAATGCGGTCGAGGAGGGGGAGGAGGTAGGCCGCCGTTTTGCCGGTACCCGTCTGGGCGCAGGCAATCAGGTCTTTACCTTCAATAATTTTGGGAATCGCCTGCTCCTGTATGGGCGTGGCATTCAGATAATTCATGGCGTCCACACCGGCCAAAAGGTCGTCGTGGAGATTAAACTCGCTAAATTTCAAGGTACAGCTAAGTGAAGTGAAGAAATGGCTGACCTTGTTTTTCTGGTCAGCGAACCGCTTGATTTAAGGCAAAGATACGCCATTTTGAAGCGCTGCCGTTGAGGCTACATTTGCCTGCATTACTGAGGAGTGCGGCGTATATAGAATAAGACAATTATAGCCGTACTGCGGTTCAAAAGCGACTACTGCTGCCTGCTTCGGGAAGTGCCGTTTGCTGGATTTATCTTGTCGGACTTTTGATGGCTAAAAATGACTGTATCAATTCCGAATTCTACTACCTCCGTCGTTGAAAAAGCCCCCCAGCCTTTCGCGGGCCTGCTTATTTTGGAGCTGGCCTCCGTGCTGGCGGGGCCGCAGGTCGGGCAGTTCTTCGCCGAGCTTGGGGCGACGGTATTAAAAATAGAAGCTCCCAGCGGCGACGTAACCCGCACCTGGAAGACCGCATCCGAAACTTCTGAAGCGGATATCTCCGCCTATTTCGCCGCTTCCAACTGGGGCAAAAAGTCCATCGTGTTAGACCTGACCACGGCCCACGGTCAAGAAGCTATTCGTGCCTTTGCCGCTCGTGCTGATATTGTGCTAACCAGCTACAAACCAGGCGATGCGGAAAAGTTGGGTGCTGATTACGCCACCATTTCAGCCATCAATCCGCGCCTCATCTACGGGCATCTCACTGGCTACGGCCCTGCTACCAACCGTGCGGGCTACGATGCCGTGCTACAGGCCGAAGCAGGATTTATGTACCTGAACGGCCCGCCCGGCAGCGAACCACTGAAAATGCCCGTGGCCATGATCGATCTGCTCGCGGCCCATCAGCTAAAAGAAGGCCTGCTCACCGCGCTCTACCAGTGCACACATACGGGCCGCGGTGCCTACGTGCAGGTGTCGTTGCTCGACAGCGCATTGGCTTCCCTGGCCAACCAGGCCGCGACCTGGCTTGTTGCTGGCCACGACCCTAAGCCTTTAGGATCTGGGCATCCGGGCATTGTGCCTTACGGCACCGTGTATCGCGCCGCCGATGGCCGGCAGCTTGTGCTGGCCGTGGGCAGCGACCGACAGTTTGGATTGCTGTGTGAAGTCTTGGCCCGACCAGAGTGGGGCGTGGATGCTCGCTTTCAAACGAATGTGCTGCGCGTGGCTAACCGGACTGTATTAGAAGAACTATTGCGGCAACGCATAGGGCAGGTAAATGGCGACAAGCTGCTCCAAACGCTGGAAAAGCAGGCGGTACCGGCAGGTGCCGTGCGCACGGTAGGAGAAGCGTTGCAACACGCGTCAGCGGCGCGAATGATTTTGCCCCCCACAGCTGATTTTCCGCATCCGGGTCTGCGAACGGTCGCTTTTCAGAGTTATACTTGGCAATGCGCGGCCGCACTCACGAGCCCGCCGCATCTGGCTCAGCATCAGGTAGAAACTGAGTCGTTGAACACTGGATCTGGCCAGCACGGTTTAGGCTAGGCAGGCTTGGCACAGCTTTGGTTTACTAACTTATCAAGCTCAACCGCGTAACTTCTTACGACTGCTCATGGCTTTCAGGGCCGACTGTAGCCTTTCTTTTCTTTGCGATTATGGCCAAAAGAACCTCTAAAAAATCAGTTGCCACCTCTGTAGAGGACACTGAAACTGCTCATACTCATGAGAAGGCAATGGCTGCCGCCGAAGAGGTTACGGCGGAAGTAGCCATTGAGCGTTTAGCACTTATTTCTGAAGGCCTGAAGCAAAAAGCCACAGCCAAGCAAGCTATCTTCCGCAATACCAGCGCCGCCTTCGAACTGTTGCGCCAGGTATCGATGGAGCTGACGCTGGAGCTAAGCCGGCGCATCACAGCCATTGATTCTACGGTGGTAATTGAGTACCGACCCATCAATGAAATGGAGTTTCACATCCGTTTCTCCGGCGACCTGCTCATGTTCGTGATGCACTCCAACATTGTTACTTTCCCCGACGACTACGGTCCCATGCCGACCAAGTACGTGGAAGATGATTTTCGGCGGCGCTTTTTCGGCCATATCATGGCCTACAATTTCATGGCCGACAGCATCAAATATCAGCGCCTCAATGACCCCGGTTATTTGGTTGGCCGATTACTCATCAACATCGAGAATCACTACTTCATCGAGGGGGTAAAAGAGCTGGAATTGCCTGACATAAATATGGCGGATAATATGCTCACCCACGATGCCCTGAAGCTGTTCGTGGAAAGCGCCATGATTGCCGCCGTAAACAACGATTTAATTGCCCCCCGCTCCAGGAAATTCAGAAAATTACGGTAAAACAAAAAATTGAGAATCAACAGGTAAGCCGCGGCAGTAAACTAGGGTTTAGCTTTTACAACGGGCAGCATCACCCCGAATAGCCATACTGCTGGCGCTTCAATTTATAGGCATTTTTCAACAAGAAAGCCCCCCAGAAGTACTTCTGGGGGGCTTTCTTGTTGAAAAAAATTGCTACAGTTATACTGTTTTATTTATTAGGTTCAAGTAGATGTTTCTAGATCGAATACCCAACTTTTTCGCGCACCCTGTTAAGAACCTCACGGCCATAAGCCTGCGCTTTGCGGGCGCCTTCGGCCAAGCGTGCGTCAAGCTCAGGCAGGTTTTGCATGTAGAAATTAAACTGCTCCCGCTCGGTAGCAAAACGCTGCATAATCAGGTCGAATAACGCCTGTTTGGCGTGGCCATAACCGTAGCCGCCAGCTAGATATTTCTCGCGCATTATCTGAGTGTCGGCGGGGGAGGCGAGCAGCGAATACAGCTTGAAAATAGTGTCGTTTTCCGGGTCTTTCGGGTCGTCAAGTCCGCGGCTATCCGTCACGATAGTTTTGATGGTTTTGAGCAGCTCTTTTTCGGGGGCAAATATGTCGATAATGTTGCCGTAGCTCTTGCTCATTTTCTGCCCATCGGTACCCGGAATCGTCATCAGTTGCTCATCGACACGGGCCTTCGGAAGCACAAACGTTTCGCCGTAGCGGCTGTTGAATGTAGCGGCGATATCGCGCGTGATTTCCAGGTGCTGAATCTGGTCTTTCCCCACGGGCACGATGTCAGCATCATAGAGCAGAATATCCGCCGCCATAAGCACCGGATACGTAAACAGGCCCGCATTTACGTCCGCCAGCCGATCCGATTTATCCTTAAATGAGTGCGCATTCGCCAGCATCGGGTACGGCGTAAAGCAGCTTAGATACCACGTCAGCTCCGTTACCTGCGGCACGTCGGACTGACGGTAAAACAGGTTTTTCTCGGTGTCAAATCCGCAGGCCAGCCAGGCTGCTGCCACGGCGTAGGTATTTTGCCGCAGTACCTGCGCGTCGCGCACCGTAGTGAGTGAGTGCAGATCAGCAATGAAATACAGCGAGTCGTTCTGAGCGCTTTTCGACAGCTCAATAGCGGGCAAAATGGCCCCCAGTAGATTGCCGAGGTGCGGGCGGCCGGTGCTTTGGATGCCGGTGAGAATTCGGGACATGTTTAGTTATGCGTAGTTCGTGGTTTTAAGCTCAGACTCAAGTCACTTTTGCTGCTAGTGCCGATAATCGGCTTCCTTGTCGAGCAGTCTTTTAATGTATAAGATGTGTAATCAAAATCTGAATTACACACTTACATCGGCGGCGGCTTCCTGTTGCAATTCCACCGTTTCTTCTTGGCCTAAATATCTGTCTATGAGAAAATGGGCCAAATAAATAACCGGCGTCAGCAGAATTGCCGCCGCGAATTTATACCAGTAATTGGTGTTGGCCACGCTCAGCACTTGCTCAAACGACCAATTGCCGAATAAGTAAAACGCCACATACAGCACCACAAAGCTATCCACAAGCTGCGACACGAGAGTGGAACCCGTAGCGCGCAGCCACACGTAGCGCCCACCCGTCAGCCGCCGAATAGCTTGAAATACCGTAGCATCGAGTACTTGCCCAATCAGAAAGGCGGTGATGGAGCCCGCAATAATGCCCAGGCCTTGGCGGAAGATGCTCTGGTAAGCGAAGTCAATATTGAACGGGCGGCCAGCGGCATCGGTCTTGTTTACGTCAAGCCAGAAGGCGGCGGGGGGCAAATGTGTGGTGGCCAGAATAACCACGAAGGAATACAGGATCAGGCCCACCGTAAGGTAGCTGATGCGTAGTACGCCCGCCCGCCCAAAGTATTCATTGATGATATCGGTGGTGACAAATACGACGGGCCAGATCAGTACGCCGGCCGTCAGATTGCCGGGCAGTCCCATCAGGGCATCTACCGAAAAAATCTTGACTCCAATGATTTCTGCCAGCAGTGCATTCACCACGAAAATCCCGCTGAGCACGAGATAAAGCTGCTGTTTTTTGCGTGCGAAAGGAGTCATAAGTCTAAGAATGCGCCACGGCGCGTTCGATCATTAGTAGGTTGAAAAAAGCCCCCCGCACCTCACTAAGCAACATAAATAGCGAACGCACCGTGGCACATTCTTACAGCGTCACAATTTTGCCTTCGGTCGCCAGCTCTACCCACTCAAACACTGCTTTTGCTTCATCTAATAAAGGCTCTAACTCGCGGTAACGGGAGGAGAAGTGACCAATGAGCAGGCGGTGAGCATTGGCCCGGCGCGCCAAATGTGCTGCTTGCCGCGCCGTAGAATGATGGGTGAGCGTGGCCCGCTCGCGCATATCATCCAAAAAAGTAGCTTCGTGATACAGCAGATCTACGTCGCGCACTAAGTCGGCTAGGGCAGGCGTGTAGAGCGTATCGGAGCAGTAGGCGTAGCTGCGTGAAGGCGAAGGATCAGTGGTTACGTCGGCGTTGGCCACTACCAGATTGCCGGCTTCGTCGAAGATGTCTTCGCCCTGGGCCAGGCGGCTGAGCTGAGTGGGAGTGAGGTCGGCCGGGAGGCGGGTTTTATCGAGGTGGCGGCGCTTGGGGTGCTCCCGAAACAAGTAGCCACAACACGGAATCCGGTGCCGCATCGGCAGGGTATGCACCGTCAGATACTTGTCCTCATACACCAGCGCGTGCTGCGTGGTATCGACGGGCGTAAAGTTCAGCTCAAAAGAAAGCTGAGTATGCGAATAGCGAAACTGCGTACTGAGAATATCGTCGAGGCCAGCCGGGCCGAAGAGCAGCAGGGGCTCGGTGCGGCCGTGCAGATGCATGGTGGAAAGCAGCCCAAACAGTCCGAAGAAGTGGTCGCCATGGAGGTGAGAAATAAAAATGGCCCCCAGTCGCTGGTGGCGCACCTTATATTCCATCAGGCGTCGTTGCGTGCCTTCGCCGCAATCAATGAGGTAAGAGTTCGCGTCGACGGAGAGCACCTGGGCTGTGTGGTGCCGATTGAGAAAAGGCGTGGCCGAAGCACTACCCAGGATTTTTAGCTCAAACTCCATGTGAGAAAGATGAATGGCTGAATGGAGAAGTGAGGGAAGCGTCAGTCAGATAAATGACAGTCATTCCTTCATTCGGCCATTCACTCATCTAGCTATAAAAAAAAGTTGGTCGTCTACTATCAGCTTCGTTAAACTGACAACAGACAACCAACAGCAGATTACTAAAAAAACCTATTCCTTGCTGGTCAAGTCGCGCTCGATAGCGTGCAGAAATACGCGGTCAATACCTTCTTCAACGGTAGGCAGAATATGCAGTACTGATTCAAGCTTGCTGATGGTGATAAGCTTCATCACGTGATCTTGCAAGCCCGTGAGCACCAGCAAACCGCCGGTAGAGTTGCATAAGCGGTTAGCAATCAGAATGGAGCTTAGACCAGAAGAATCAGTGTACTTCACGTTGCCCAGATCCAAGATGAGGTTATTGATGCCTTCCGCGTTCAGCTTGACAAACTCCGATTTTAGGTCCGGGGCCACCGTGGTGTCCAGCTTCTTCTCATCAATAGTGATGATGGTGTAAGTTTCCTTTTTATCGATGGAGTACTTCATACGGACGTTAGGGACGGGTTAATGGGAATTGCGAAGGTAACAAAAAATCAGTTTGCGTGAAATGAGCGAGTCTCGGATAAAGAATACTCGTGCAGCGACAAAAATACGATAAGAGAATGCACTAATGGAGTTCAGGTTAGCCGAATAAGTACCCAATTAGTCGTTATTCTCTGGCGAAAATCAAGTCTAAGCTAGGAAAAATACTGATTAAAATTCAGTACTAATACCCGGCATCTACACCCCCTTTTGGGGGGCAAATCCAAATGTAAGGGTAGTCCAGGTGCTTTGCCAATCGGCGGTTATGCGGTCTTTGGTAGGTACTATATGCATCGCACTGACCATATAGCTGCCCGGCGCCGACAAGTGAAACAGTACTCGCCCGTTTTGGTTGGTGTATAATTTGGTCCGACGCGTAATTGTTTGATTTGGGGCGCCACGCTGCCAGATCTGCACCATCGTTCCCGGCAATGGTTTTCCCTCATACAGCACGCGTACCGTGAGGGCAGCTCCTATTTTGAGCGCGTAAGGATTTTGCTCCGGAACTAGCTCTAAGGCCTGTCCGGTGACACAAGCGAATGTACTGTCGTGGGGAATAAGTGAGCCAGCGAGCAGCAGCGTTTTAGCGCAACGTCGATACACTTCCCGGCCGGACTTAGTGGTTTCGTTACGCTGGTGGCGTAAGGCTAAAGCATTCTCAAGCCCAGCCTCTTGCAGATAAACTGTGAACTGATTGGCTGTTAGCTCAGCAAAGGCATTCGTGGTTGAGAGTGCCACTAAGTGTAAGCCAGGCTTGTGAAAAGCAAGGTTGGCTTGCAGCGTATCCAAGCGAGTAGCCGTTGAGGTCAGGTTCAGAGAGTCGGTGGCAGTGTACTGCATAAGCCGGGCAACACGATTGCTTTTGCCCATCCAGCGCTTACCCAGAAAGTCCTCGCCTATAAATATATAAAGATTTTGCTTGCTCCCGGATGCCACGAAAAAGCGCGATGGGAGTAGCCAGAATTCGCTGGCCTGAGCTATAATAGATGATGCTAATAACAGCACGGAAAGCAAAGCCTTGAAGTATAAACGCACGGGATAAAAGCGAGATTAAAATTGTAATATAGCTGATTTAAAGCTTTTTAATTAAAAATTAATATAAACAAATTCTTCGTTAAGCAGTATTGATGATTGAAATTTTGTTTAACATTTTACCTATAAAAACTAAACAAATGAAAATCAACAATTTCTTTCAAACGCTTCCTATGTATCGCGCCTTGCGGTTGCTTACTGTTGGGTTGTTTATTGGACTAAGTGCTACTAGCTGTGATGACGATGAAGTCATCATTCCGCCCGTTACCCAGCAGAACATTGTGCAAGTAGCGCAAAGCAATGCCGACTTCAGTGTACTGGTAGCGGCCGTCACCAAAGCTGATCTGGCCACCACGCTAAGCGGCGCGGGACCGTTCACGGTGTTTGCTCCCAACAATGCTGCATTTGCCAAACTAGCCGGCGGACCCTTAGATGCCTTCAGCTCAGTAGCCAAAATTAATGCCGTAACAGATGCCAGCCAGATTGCTGCGTTGCGTGGAGTATTGCTCTACCACGTATTGCCAAGCAATGTGATGGCCAGCAATATTGCCACTGGGGCCAGCACTACGGCGCGGCCCGCCAGCGCTTCCGGCGTCAACGACAACTCTATTTACTTGACCAAAACGGGTAGCAACGTCTTTATCAATGGCGCTACCAGTGTCGTAACAGCTGATATATCGGCCAGCAATGGCACCATTCACGCCATCGACAATGTATTGCTTCCCCCAAGCCAGACCATTGCCGGTATCGTACAGAGTAGTGCAGCCGCGTCGCCAGCTCAATTCACACAGTTGCTGCGGGCTTTGCAGCGACCCGCTGCGCAAGCTTTATTAGCGGCAGCAGCCAGCAACTCATCCAATATCACCGTATTTGCGCCCACGGATGCTGCCTTCCAAGCTGCTCTCACGGCGCTGAACTTGCAAAACGTAGATCAAATTCCTGATGCTACCCTCGTGGCTATTTTGCAAAAGCATATCGTCAGTTCAGGTCGGGTATTCTCATCTGATTTGGTGCCCGGCAATGTCGCTACGCTCAACGGTAACGTGACCATTGCCGCATCCGGTACTGGCTTCACGGTGCGCGGCGGCTCCGGCACTGCGGCCAATATTACTCCCGCCAATATTCTGGCTACCAATGGAGTGGTTCACGTAATCAATCAAGTTCTGCTGCCCTAGCGCGTATTCAATTAGTAAAAAGCAATAGCACACAGAAGCCCGCTTGCCTAGGCAAGCGGGCTTCTGTTTTTAATGTTTGGGGGACTTTTTTGCGTTTGTTATGAGCGTTCTAACGCCAAAGAATAGGCCCGATCGTAATGCTCGCGCAGGTTTTTCCAGTCGAATAGCTCGGAAGAGCTTTCTACTTTATTGCGCTGCATAATTCGCTCGCGCCGATTAAGCAGCACAAAATTCCAAAGCATATTGGTGAGTTCTTCGGCGGCTTCGTCGAAGGTTTTTTCCTGACGCTGCACTACAAAAATGCCTTTGTCTTCGTGGTCCGGCACGTTCTGCATGACATAATCACCGAAGCCCGATAAGTCGCTGGTAATGGCTGGTACGCCGCGGGCCACGCACTCCAGTGGCGTATAGCCCCAAGGCTCATAATAGGAGGGGAAAATGCCCAAATGACAACCCCGCACAAACTGCCCGTATTCCATGCCAAACAAGGGCGACGTAGGCGAAACAAAGTCAGGGTGATACACGATTTTGACGCGGTCGTGCTGGTGGTTGATCATGTTTGAACGACGCAGGAAATTCAGAATATCATCCTTAGCGTCGTCAACCAAGTTGTGCGTGATAACTGAGGGGAGCGCATTGGTTTTCCAGCTTTGCAACGTGCGGCGGTAGCGCAGACGCCAGTAGTCGTCTACCATATCCGAGAGATTAGGCAGGCGATGATCGGTGCTGGCGGCGGCGGCATACACGAGGCGCTCGCCGACCTGCCGCTCAATGGCCGCGCAAGTTTCGCGTACTTCATCTAGCACCGCTCGGCTTTGAAGTACTAGTGGGTTGATGCTGGTAAACGGCCGCTTCGTAATGAAAAACATGACTACCTGACCTTCCATGCCGCTTTGCTGCAAGCGGTAATTCAGGCGCGCCAACGCTTCCAGGGTTATATCGAAACCCTTGTTATGATACTCATAGCGGCCTGAGGTGAACATGTACAGCGTATTATCCAGATCGAAGGCGTAGCTCTGGAAAAAGTGCGCCATCACAAAGTCATGAATCTTGGCTTTGTACTGCTGGTGCAGATTCTGGAATTCGTGCAGAGCCACAAAGCGCTCAATGTTGAGACCGTTGGGCAGTACCGCATCCGGAATCCGATCCAGTAGATAAATACACTCGCGCACCGTTAGCTCACTCACGGTGGTGAACACGTGGGAGCCGTGGGCCGCCGCACGCTCAATCCGCACCGCCGTTTCGATGTTGAAATGGCGACATTCTGCTTCCCAATTGACCTGCATGAGATGGTCGTAGAAGTTGGGATCGTTCATGGCCAAGTAGCGGCCCAGCAGCGTGGCATGCGTGGTAAACACAATGTGCGCAGGCACCTGCTCGCGACGCAATACAGGAATAGCCACGCCCGTCATCCACTCGTGAAAATGCGCCACTACGCGCTGAGGCGGTACTACTTCAGCGGTCAGAATTTGCAGGAAAATAGTGGCCAGATGTCCGAAGGCTTCTACCTGATGCAGCAAGTCGTCGTGGTCGGGCGTGGGAATGCCGTGGTGCTGCCAGAGGTCGGCTTTAATGCTGCCTAGGCGGTCATACACCTGAAAAGGGTTGATGAGCACCACGCGCGGCCGACCCGTTACCAGCCAAGTACCATACTGCACGTCGTAGCCCATCAGGCGCATCTGACGCACGGCTCCGGCAAAGGGATCCGTCAGCAGAGTTAGCTCATGATCTTCGATGGGCTCAAACTCGCCTTGGGCCTGCTGCGGGAAATAAGGTCCAAGTAGGCAATAACGGTCGCCCCAGCCCTGCACGGTAGCCGGTACTTTAGAGCGAATAACGGTATAAATGCCCCCCACCTGGTTGCAGACTTCCCAAGCGACTTCAACAAGCAGAGCATCGGGAGCAATGATTTCGGGGGCTGATGGAGGTGGCTGCATGTGGGGAGAGTTTTAGTAGGTCGTAGGGCTGGCAAGATAGACGGGCTTACGGATTTTCCGCAGGCTGGCACATAGGAAAACGCAGAAGAGCGCAGAACTCGCTATTTGCTCTGCGCTCTTCTGTAAGCTTCGATTTACGACTTTTACTGCGAGATAATCAAGACTGAGTACGGCGCCAGTCCAAAACAGGCGTGAAACGGCAATTCATCGTACTCGCCTTCTTCGGCTTCAGCGCCAAAGCTTTCGAAGTTGCTGAACTCTTGATCGTAGCCTTCCCAGTCGCTATTAAAGCGTACCTGCCACTGGCCCGCCGCGGGTAGCCCAATGCAGTAGCCTTCGCGCGTGGTATCAGCGAAGTTCGCCAGGATGATGGTTTCATCACCGGGGCCGCCCTGGTCCCAGCGGCGGAAGGCAATAATCTTATCCTCGTTGTTGACGTGAAATACCTCCGTATGCTGGCCTGAAAGCCCGCGCGTGGTACCAGCGAAATTGCGGCGCAGGGCTATCAGGTCGCGGTAGAGATGAATCAGGCCGCTATGTTTTTCAGCCCGACTCCAGTCAAGCGGTTGATCATCGGAGAAAAAGCCGTCGGCCAGCATCGCCTGACCTTGAAACAGCATCGGAATGCCAGGGGCCGTGAGTACTAACGCGGCCCCCAGCGTCGCGCGTTTTTTCGGGTACCAATGGTGGGCCGCGCCGGGCATAATTTCCTCCGGTACCCGTGATTTTCCATTGGCCACCTCGTCGTGCGACTCAGTGTAGATAACCCGCTGAAAAGCGTCGCCATTATACGTTTGAGCGATGGCACCGGCTACGGCTTGCATGTCGCGGTCGGCGTCGTGCTGCGTTGTCAGAGCTTCGCGAATGGGGTGCAAAAAGGCCATATCCCATTGGGTCGAAAATCCCTGCCCGTCCTGATCGGTGGGGCGGGTGATGTACTCATTGCCCAATAAGTCTTCCGCAATCGTAATTTTCCAGGGAGTACGGGCCTGAATCTCCTCATTGATCCAGCGCATTAGGTCCCAGCCTTCCGGTAAGTCGGTGGAGGGGTCACTGCTGCCGTTCACGTTGCGAATGTGCGAGATAGAATCGGCGCGCAGGCCATCGACCCGAAACTCCTCTAGCCACATCAGAGCGTTGTCGCGGATATATTGACGCACCTGGGGTCGGCCGTAGTCGGGGCGGTTGTGGCCCCAGGGCGTTTCGGCCCGCCAGTCGTTGTAGAAGTAGATACCGCCCCGTCGTTTTCCTGCCAGCCGTCGAACTGCCACAGGTCGAGGTCGCCGGGACCAAAGTGGTTATACACAACATCCAGAATGACAGCAATGCCGTGACGATGCGCTTCTTTTATAAGCTGCTTAAGCGCTTTGGCCCCACCATAATCAGTTTCGATAGCGAAAGGATGCGATGGATTGTATCCCCAGCTGCGGCTGCCTGGAAACTCCGTGGGAGGCATTATTTCGAGGGCATTGATACCTAGCTCCCTCAAATAATCCAGCTTCTCAATAACGTTGTAAAACGTGCCGGGCTTGTCAGGATCGGGGGCGTTGAAGGTGCCTACATGGATCTCATAAATAACGAGTGTGTTCCAAGGAGGCATTTCGAAGTGGTCGTCTTCCCAATCAAAATCGTGATCTGGTACCACGGAGTTGCCAGCCGAGTGCGTGACTTCGCGGGCGTAAGGGTCGTTTTTGCTTAGCTCCTGCCCGTTGTTGCAGATCAGAAACCGATATTCATCACCGGGCTTCACGCCGGCCACATCGGTTGCCCAGTAGCCATCGGCCTCGGGGCGGAGCGGATGGCTTTTGTTGGACCAGCCGTTGAATGTGCCTGTTACGTTAACTTCTTCAGCGTGAGGTGCCCATACGCGAAAGGTGGTGCCAGTAGAATGTGGAATAGCGCCCATACCCAGCTGTAGGGTAGAGGCAATGAGGGTAGGGTGAGTTGGCATGTAGGAGTAGTAATACACGGAGCCGTCGCAATAAAAACTAGACGGTAGAGCACGTTAAACTGCCGAGGTTCATATTTGGTTGTCTGGGGGGCAATTTGGGCCCTTAGGGCACCACCGCAGCCATTTGCCATCGCATTGCACAAGCCCGGAAATTTGCCGTGCTTAGTTGCTATGAATCCTGCTGCTCCATCTAATCACACCTTACTCTACGATAAGCGCCATGCGCTCCGCCAACGGGCAAAGGGCCTTTCTCACCTCATGCCCGCGTTTGTGCTCCTGACCGGCATTTTGGCTGTGATAAGTGGCAAGGAGCCATTGACTACTATGGTCATCATTGAGCTGGTTGTAGGGGCTGCCTACATTATTCTGCTCGTGCAGGAACTGCGCCACCTGAGCCGGGGGCATCTGCATCCTGGCAAAGTGGCGTGGCTGGAAATTGCGGCTGGTGGCGTGCTGGCCCTGGAAGGGTACCACATCATGCACCGCCATCAGCTGGCCGAAGCGGCGGGCGCTCCACAGCGGTTTCATGTGTTGCCCTGGCTGTATTTTGCGGTGGCAGTGGTATATGTAGGACTGGCGTTTTGGCTGCCGCGCGTATTAGGGCGGCGCCATTTGCATTTGCACGAGGCCGGTTTTGGCGGGCGTCTGCACCCGCTACGTCCAGGGTTTTCCTTTGCCTGGGAGGAAGTAGCGTCGGTGGAGGCCGTGGGAGCTGCCGACGTGCGGGTGCACCTGACGGATGGTAGTGAAAAGCAGATTTCCTTCGCCAAGATGCACGACGGTGCCGCCCACCGCGACCGGCTGCTAGCTCATGCCAAGCAGAAGTTGAGGAACTAGCGCCCTGTTGCAGGCCCGTAAAAAAGTGACGAAAGCCAGGGAAGTAGCCAGTATTGCGGAATAAATTGCCGGCGTTTTGTGTTCTGAAATTTGCCCCCAGCTATGCCCAACCTATTGGTGGGCGGCTGGTTGTTGAATTTTCGTATCTATCTCGCTTTCATGGCTCGACCTAAACCTGTTCGTTACGGCTTATACCCCTGGACTCCCGATTATGGCCTGCGCTACATCCATCCGGCCAACCGCCGCACCTTCGAGTGGCTGGAGCCAATGGGTAAGCTATTTGAGAAAATTGATGAAACTGATGACTGGATTTTGATTCGCTACGACGAGCAGCAATTCAAAGTAAGCGGCGAGTTGTTTACGGAACTCAGCGAGAAACCCGTGTTCAGCTTCGGCGACTTAGTAGAAGAAATAAATCCCGAGCCCGGCCGCGAACCGCACCGTGGCCTCATCTCCGACGTGTACTGGGACGAAAGCCGCGACCGGCCACGGTTTCAAATTGTAGAGAAAAAGCGCAAGATAAAGCGTGTGTTTGAGCCCGAAGAGTTACGTAGCGTGTAGTGGCCACAGTAATTATTTCACGAAGAAGCCCCCCAGATACCTTTCTGGGGGCTTTTTTGTGATGGATTATTGTAAACCGACTGTAATACCGACCACTACTGCCAGTGCGCCCAAGACTAGCAGCCCCAGATAGAGCGGCAGCACAAACTTCCACCACGCGTCAAACCGCACGCCGCAGGCCGCTACAATGGCCATCAGGGCGCCGTTGGTGGGCGTAATCAGTTCGCAGAGGCCAGCGCCGTATTGGTACGCCAGCACCGTAACCTGGCGCGACAACCCCAGCAAATCGGAGAGAGGCGTGAGGATGGGCATGGTGAGCACCGCCTGGCCGCTTACGCTGGGCACGGGCAAATGCAGCGCCGTATGAACCGCCATCATGCCCAAGGCCGACAGCGTGACCGGCAGCCCCGCCAGCGGCGCCGACATGGCCTGCACAATGGTATCCACGATCTGGCCTTGCTCCAACACCACAAAAATGGCGCGGGCAAACCCAATCAGCAGGGCCGAAAAAGCCAGGTCGCGGAAGCCGGCAATGAAGCTCTCGGCCGTGCCCGTCAGGCCCAGGCCACCAACCAAACCAGCCACCACACCCAGGACAAAAAACAAAGCGCCCATCTGCTCAAACTCCCACCCCAGATTCAGCACGCCGTAAGTAAACGCGGCAAACGTGAGCAGGAGCAATAGCAGCACCAGCCCATGACGGCCCGCACCACCTACCGCTTCAGTTTCGGGTTCTGCCAGCTCAGGAGCTACCCGATGGCGGGCAGCGTAGCGCATGGTGCCGCCAATCCAAAGGGCCAATGCCGCCGCCAGGAAAATCAGCCGAAAGCCAGCACCAGAAAGCAGCGGTAATTGCGCCAGCTTTTGGGCAATGCCTACCTGAAATGGATTGATGGGGCTAAAAGCTGCTCCTACTGCGGCCGCGCCCAAACTTACCGCTGCGGCCGTCAGCACCGGATAGCCCAAACGACGCATGAGTACCAGCAAGACAGGTACCAGCGGAATGATTTCCTCCTGCATATTCTCCAGTGCGCCCATCGTGGCGAAAAGCAGGGAAATAAGCGGAATGACGAGTGCCTCCCGCCCCCTAAAGCGCACTAGCAGCCAGTCGACACCGCGCCGCAATGCGCCGGTTTGGTCGACTACGGTGAAAGCGCCGCCCGTCAGAAAAACGAAGAAGATAACGCTGGCCGCTTCCTGCAAACCGCGCGGAATACTAACCACCGCCTCCAGCGGACTTACCGGCGAAGGCGCTACCCGGTGATAGGAGCCGGGAATGACTACTTCGCGACCAGTAGCGGCATCGGCGCGGCGCTCGAATACGCCGGCGGGCAATACATAGCTCAGCACGGTGGCCAGCACAATAAACCCAACCAGAAGAACCAGCGGGTGTGGAAAGCGAAAGGTGTTCATGAAGTGGAATAAGGAATGCTGAACAGTCAGCAAACATCCACGAAAAAACGCATTCTCTGCTCTCTTGCTCAGAAACTAAGTTGATCTGCGGCTAATTAATGGGCTGCTGACCATGCCGGCGCTATTCAGCGCTTGGCCGTAGCTCCGATCAGGCAGAGATGCTGGCGTAGTGGTCATCAATAGCTTTATCCATCGATTCGCGAAAAGTCACTAGTAGCTTATTGCGCTCGGTGTCGGGCATGCTTTGCAATGCCTGCTCAAACGTAGTACGGTACACATGCACCATAAATTCTGCGCCGTGACTAGCCAGAAACCCATCGTGAATGCTTTTGAATACTACCTTTTCAGCGGAGGAAATAGAAAGTGAAAGGGACAGCCACTCCTTCGCGTTATTGGCTAAGCTGAGGCGTAAGTCTTCATTCATAAGCGTACTGGTAAAAGAAGAAGGTAATGATTGGAGGTTCGTAAAAAGAGTGACAGTTCCGCTTACTACATGGCCCCTGACGCTTACTAAGAACCAGGTGTTGGAGGCTCCGCAGACCAGTTTACTTGCCGCAGCAGCACGCGAAACTCCGCTTCGGAAGCCACACGGCCCTGAAAACTATAAAGCATCTGGCCATCGACTACTTCCAGCAAGGTGAGCTCATCGTCTTCATAAAGCACAACGGTTTCCTGGCCGCAGGCGCTGGGACGGCTGTACCGCATTTGGCGCGGTGGCGAGCGAAATGGCACGAAGCCTAAGGCTTGCAGCAGCTCCGCAGAAGGTTGATAAAAAACAGACATATGAAACGGCCCCTGATGAGAGCGCCAAGCAACTACGCCGAGCGGTAAGCTATAACGCGTAATGAGCTAAAAGACTGACTAATAACCCGCTGCCTGGAATGAAGAGCGGGCATCTTACTGGCAGGTTCCGGCTTTCTCGTCTGTTTCAATAATCAGAATTGAAAGCGCGCCACCTATTCAAGCCTTCTTGTGCTTAACATATGATACACAAGGAACGGTCCAGCTTAGCCCAAGTTCAAGAAGTACCGGTTGCTAATTCCATATTTTATAGATGGTGATTCATAAATATCTGTTTAATAAGTAGTTGTGTTAAAAATAAATAATGTCATTAGCTCTATAACGCGTCATTATAAAGGCAAGGAGAAGAGGCAGAAAATACTCTTGTGCCCAGCGGCTCACAATTCGAGTTGCTTCCATATTTGCCCCCAGGAAGGTAGTCGTGGTCACTTAGGGGCGCCCGGCAGCGGAGGTAGGCTCGGTGGGTGGCATTGCGGCAGCAGCGGCATCGAGGGGACGGTGGAAGCCAAAGAAAAGCCGATAGAATCCCAGCAGCTTGCGTTTTTCCAGCAAAAAAAACAGCACCGTACAGAAAATGGTCGTGAAAATAATGACGGCGAAGGTGATGGTTTGAATGGTGGAGCCGCTGGGCAGACCCCGCTGGGCGGGCAGCGTAGCCAGCACGGCCGCCCCCAAACCCTTGGGAATCATAATGCTCATAAAGGACATATCGAACAGCGGGGCTTTGGTGTCGGCAGAAGCCAGCACAACTGGAATGCGCACCAGGAAAAGTAGAACGGTAATAGCGGCTCCCAGCCCTATGAGGTAGGCATTGTTGAGTACAATGGACATGCCCACATACACGAAGAAAAACGTGCGCAGCAGAAACACCATTTCGGAGAAAAAGTCTTTCTCCACGGAAGTAAGCTCGATGTGGTGAGTAGGCAGAAATGAGGAAAGCAGGCGCGGGCGCAGCAGCGTCACGTTGCCCAGCGTGATACTGAAAAACAGCACCGCAATCGGGCCGCTGAAATTCAGCAGTTCTACCAGCCCGTACACAATGAATACAAAGGCTGGCGTTGAAAAGCGGGTTTTGAGCAGTGTGGGTACTTTCGTCAGCAGTATTGACCACAGGTAGCCCGTGCCGACGCCAGCCACCACCGCTAGCACCAGTGAAGTGAAGATGTGCCCAAACATGGAGCCCAGACTAAACGAGGCGCCCGTGTAGAGGCTGATCAGAGAGATGGGAATGGCTAGGGTGTACACGTCGCTGAAGGCCGATTCCATAACCAGGGTGGTGGAGGTTTGCTCCTGTATATCCACTTTACGAGCCAGGGTGGTAACAACTGCGGAGGATGTGCCCCCAGAATGCTGCCCAGAATAACGGAGCTGAGGAAATCGAGGCCGGCAAACATCTGAGCCATGGCCGCCACCAGCATAGTGGTCACAATGAAGTTGAGCGTGGTGAGAGCAGCGGTGCCCCGTAGCGCTAATTTCAGCTGCTCAAAACGTACCTCCAAGCCACTCTCAAACAGAATAAATACCAGCACAATGTTGGTAAAAACTCGGCCCGCCTGCCCAAACGAAGCCGGATCGATGAGGTGAAACACAGGGCCTAGCAGTATCCCCACCAGCAGTAAGCCCACCACATCGGGAATACGGGTCCGGTCGAACATCTCGGCCAGATAGTGGCCAAAGAAGATCAGGAAACCGATAAAAATAATGAGGACGGGAGTTATCATACTGAAGTTAGTTACCCCCAAATCTGGGTCAGGTTCCCCAGAAACGGCCCGGGCGCAGTAGCCGGTCGGTGTGGGCAGTACGTGCGAAGCAGGACGCGTAGTTGTCTGCGGCAACGTACTAATTTTGGGGGCTGGGGGGCAAATTCAGCGCTGCATCGCTGCAAGCAGCCCGCCAGCGTATCCTCTTGGAACCCGCCTGGCGGCATCGCCCGTTGTGGAATTATACCCCTATGCAACTCACCGCCTTCAAACAGCTACCTATGGGCCATCAGGCCGTCCTGCTACGGCAAGGGGGGCATTTTCTGGCTGAACGCCAGCAAGATAGCTTCAGCCTGCAGCTCTATGCGTTTGGTGATTTTTACGCCGAGGTGTGGCGCGTGCAGGGTGAGGAGCGTATTCTGTTCATCCATTTGTTTCAACACCCGGCAGGGCTGGCCGCTTACCTGGAGAAAATTCGATTGCCCGAGGTATAAAAAAGCCCCCCACCACCTACAAACAAAAAAAGCGCAGCCATGGGCTGCGCTTTTTGCATTAGAAAAGCAAGTTCGTGGCCGAGCTATTGGATCACCAGCTTCTGGGAAGATGAACGGCCGGCCACCTCAAACTTGGTGATGTACATGCCCTTGGGCAGCGAGCCCAGGTTCTGGGTCAGCGACAGGCGCTGCGTGCCTTTGGTACGGAATACCTCGCGCCCGCTCAAATCAGATACCACCACGCTGATGGGCTGATTATCCGCGGCTACTACGTTGAAAGTAACCTCGCCCGTGGAAGGGTTGGGATACACGCTGGCTTCGGTACCGATAGGTAGGCTGCCGCTGCCTTTGATGGAAGAAGCTGCTACTGCCGTCAGCGATTCGCTTCTCACGCGATTCTTCAGCTCTTCGAAGATCACATCAGCCTGTACGAAACCATAGCCGGTTTTGAAATCAAAGCCCGTATCGAAAACGCCAGGAGTCAGCGGGTTGTCCATATCAAGCGCGGAGGAAATCATGCGCTTCCGGATTTGGGTGGGGGGCAAATTGCCAACCACGCCGCCCAGCATGAGCGCACCTACCGCCGCTACGTGCGGAGCTGCCGCTGAAGTGCCGAAGAAGTTAGGGAAAGCATCCGCGTCAATGGGGCTATCGCCGCCTACTGGGAAGAAAGTAGTGTTAGCACCATCGGGGCCGGTTACTTCGGGCTTCTGATATACCTGAGGCTTTTTCAACTCTACGCCATCCTCAAAATAAATCGGCGTGCCACCCAAAGATGAAAAGCCATTGATGATCGGACGGGGCGTATTGGGGTTAAACTGGGGCGTATTGAAATAGGCCGAAGCACCCACAGCAATAACCTTCTCCGCGTTGGCGTGGCCAGCAATAGTAGAGCTGCGCGTGTCATATTCCACGGCAATAGGCGTGCTGCCATAGTTTATATACTTCAGCAGCTTAGGATCGGGCCCAGCAAATTTGGTAATAACAAGCTCCAGCGTAATTGGAGTAGCAAAGGGGCTGCTTACTCCCAGAATCTCCACCGGGTCGCCATTGGCGATATTATCGGCGGCAGAAAGCGCAACGAGGCTACCGTTAAAGAACAGATACATATCCATGTCGGTCTTGGCACCGATTACGCCATTAGCCGAGAAAAACGGATCAGTCCATTGTAAGGAAATAGTCAGGCTGCCACGAGCCGGTATGGTGATACTCTGGCGCACGTCGCCGGGGGCGAAGGCGTGAGCCGTACCATCAAGGCCTGGTACTACGATGCCCGAATTGGCGTAGGGAGCCTGGTAGGATTGCTGGCCCTGGTTGCCCGCCGAGGAGAAATACGAAGAGCCCCGATCTACTACTTCCTCCGCGGCCTGCGCGATGATGCCATCCTCGAAGAAAGGCTCCGCGAAGAAAATAACATCGTCTACAATCATGCGGCTTCCGGCTTCCTCCAACCGAATAATGCCTTGGGCAAAGCTGGCCTGACCCAGAAAAGCCGTGTGGAAGGCAATGTCGGCGCCGGGCGCTACGTCGTGCACCAGTTCGGCCATGCCGCGCCCTTCGTCGCTGCCGCCACTGGGTAGATCTGCTAGCACCTGCACGTTGGCTGGCAAGTCGCCGCTGGCTACTCCGGCCGCGGCCCCATTCCTGTTATTGTAGCTATCGGAGAGGATACCCACTTTCACACCCGCCCCCGAAACGCCATACTGTGCCCGTACCAGGTCCGACTTTAGCGATACGTCGCCTTGGCTGGTTACGGCGCCCACGTTGCGGGCCGGTGTGTAGGCTGGGCGCACAAACCGTAGCGAGCTAACGGCTTCCAGCCCTGCCAGCTTGTCGATCGGGAACAGGCCCGAAACCATTACTCCGTAGGAGGCGCCGTCTTTCAGGCCTTGGGCCTGCAACTCCTGCAATAGGCCACTCGCGTTGCCTTCAAGAGCGGTGGCCTCAATAACAACATAGCCGTCAAAAATCTGCACGTCAGATGTAGCCGTTAAACCTTCTACCTGACTGACAACAGGGGCGGAGCGCTGCGACCTAGCTGCCTGATTTTCGGCCACCTTCATCAGATCGGCCGAAATTTTGGATTTCTTGCTTTTGGCTGCACCTGCGCCTCTTTCCTGACTTTTTCCCTGAGCCAGTGCCGGGGTTTCGCTAACTAATGCGAGAGCTAAAGTGCCTAGCAGTAGTGGCTTCATGTAATGTTTTTTCATGCAAAAACAGTTAAGTAAGGGTGGAATGGATGAGGAGAAAAGCAATGTCTTAAGGTAGAGCTTATATAATTATTAAAGTGAAAAAATGTTATATACCATTGTTCAGTTCATGTAAAGTTTTTGCACAAATAGAGTGAGGCTCAACCTCAACTATTAGTTATTGACCACAGAAGCCGGTTTATCGGCGTATGAATAGCAGATTGAGTAGTAGAATTTTTGCCATTATTTTATTGCTGCTCGTCTGAGGTTAAGCCCGAATGGTCCTCAAAAAGCCCCCCAGATACGCTTTCATCTGCAGCACTAGTTGGCCATGCCGTAGCAGGAATGAATGCGCCTACGCTACAGTACAGCGAGCCTGTGGCTCAATAACTTTGCCCCCCGCCCGCCGTACTGTGGAGTGCCCGGTAAGCCGACGCGGCTAGGTAGCTGGAAAGGGGTGAGTGCCGGGGTAGTTGATGTAGCCGAAGCGTATGTGGATTGTCTTTTCGTTGTTAGCAGCCGTGTCGGCGGCTGTGGTAGTCACCCTTTCCAAGGCCGGCATTAAAAACGTCGATTCTAGCCTCGCCTTCGCTATTCAGTCAGTGCTGATTCTGGTTGTGGCGTGGAGCGTGGTTGCGTATCAGGGCAATCTGCCTGACGTATCGCGCATCGACCGGCGCAGCCTGACGTTTCTGGTTATTGCTGGCGTCGTGACGTGCGTGTCGTCGCTGCTGTCGTTTCAGGCCCTCAAGCTTGGTGAGGCCTCGCGCGCTTCGCCTTTGGATAAAATATCGCTGGTATTCTCGATAATTCTGGCCGTCGTTTTCCTGAAAGAAAAGATAAACTGGCAGGTAATTGTGGGCGCACTGCTGATGGCCGCCGGCGCGCTGTTTATTGCACTGGCCAAGCCTTCATCCAACTAAATAGTTGCGGCGAATCAGGCGGCCTACAACCGGCGCATGGGAATGTGCGGAATGCCGTCTTCCAGGTACATTTCGCCGCACTGCACGAAGCCGAAACTGCCGTAAAATTTCTCCAAGTATTGCTGCGCGCCAATCTTGATGGGCTGGGGAGCAAAATGCTGCTCGCAGTGCGCAATTGCCTGCCGCATCAGCTCCTGCCCAAGCCCGAAGCGCCGAAACTCAGGCGCCACAATTACCCGCCCAATACTGACTTCCTCATAGGCAATGCCCACGTCAAAAAGCCGGGCGTAGGCGGCCAGTTTTCCGTCCGGCGCGTGCCCCAATAGGTGATATGCCGCCATATCCTGCCCGTCAATATCCTGAAACGCGCAGGCTTGCTCCACTACAAATACTTCGCTACGCAGCCGAAGCAATTCGTACAATTCGGTTAGAGATAAGTCGTTGAATTTTTTGTTGGTCCAGGCTAACGTCATGGTTGATAGTAAGGCTGTTACGGGCAAAATAAGCGCTGCTTAGGTTTCCGAAAACGAGGCTTAGTTGCGCTTGATTTTCTTCAATGATTCTGCCAGCTCTTTGGCCGAATAAAGCTTGCCGCGCGAAATGACTGTGTCAATTTTTTTGACGTTGCTGATATTGGTCAATGGGTTCTGATTCAGTAGCACCAGATCGGCATATTTCCCGGCTCCGATGCTGCCCGACTGATCGGCCACACCCATAAATGTAGCGCCGTTGATGGTGGCCGCGCGCAGCGCCTGCGCGGGAGTAAGTCCGGCCTGCACCAGCAGCTCCAACTCTCCCTGCAACGACACGCCCGGATACACAAACGAGTTGAACGGCCCGCTGTCGGAGCCGGCCAGAATGGTGACGCCAGCGGCCTGCATTTCCGGTATCATCGACATGAACTTGGCCGAGAGTTTTTTGCCGAATGCAACGGTCTCTTTGGGTTGGCGCTTGGCGTTGTTGTAGCGGCCCATGTAAGTAGCCTGAATTCGGGGGTCGATGTAGGCAAGCATCGTGTCGCGGGCGTGATCTTGCTCGGTTATATTGGCCAGCGTTTTCTGGATAAATAACGTCGGCACCACGGCCGTTTTTCGGTCGGCCAGGGTTTTGAACATCGCGGCCGCTACCGTTGGGTCATAGGTTTTATAAATGGTGGGCAGCACCGCGAACAGGCCCAACGGCTTAGATGTGAGCAGGCTCTGTTTGATGGCGGTTGTCAGGCTGTCTTCGCGCGAGGAGCAGCCTTTGAATACATAATACAGGTGCTCGCTGGCATCGAGGCCACGCTCCGAAGCCTCGCGCAGCGTAACGGTGTAGGGCATATGGCCCGTCGTTTTGAGCCCGCGCTTTTCGGCTTCGGAAATAACGTTCAGGAAAGCTTCCCCCGAAATTTTGCTTTCGTAAATCTTGACGTAATCTACCTTTAGTTTCTGCAAGGAATCCAGCGCGGCCGTTATCTGAGCGGGCGTTTCAACTCCCAAAGAGCCCGGCCACGTGCCGCCCGGACCATCGATCTTGGGGCCGGAAGTGAAGATTCTCGGGCCAGCAAGTTTGCCGGCGTTAATCTGCTCGCGCCAAGCATAGACAGCTGGCGTCAAGTCGCCGCCCGCGTCGCGTACGGTGGTGATACCGTGCGCCATATACAGCGGCAATAGGTTCTTATTGGCTTCCGTCAGCGTGTCGCCGCCCCGAAAGTGCACGTGCATATCCCATAAGCCCGGCATGAGATATTTACCCGTGCCATCTAGGCGCTGAGAAGCGCGCTGGGGGGCTTTTTGTGCGCTCTCTATTCGTTGAATCAGGCCGTTTGCAATGACCACATTTTGATCGGGCTGCACGGTGCCGGTTAGCACATCAATCACATTGACGTGAGTGATAACCAGATCAGCTTCATCTGATTTTACTGCGGCACATTGCGTCAGAATAAAGACGAGTGAGCAGGCAGTAGCGAGGATGTGTAGTTTCATAAAAGCAGAGAAGCGGCGAGAAACAGAGAGCGGAGAAATTCCAATCGTACTTGGCTCAGCTAAAGTAGCGGAATTTGCCCCCCAGCGCTTTACGTGACTATAACAACCTTGTATTCTTACCTTACAGAACGTCATGCAGAGGCGGAGCCGAAGCATCTCGCATGCTGACGTTGGATTAGTAATCCTGGTAAACACGCGAGATGCTTCGACTCCGCCTCTGCATGACGTTCTTCTTGGATAACAGATTTAGATGACCTTGCTGCTCTTTACCGGCTATTCGTACGGTCGATGATATTCTGCACATCCTTGGTCGATACTTTCTGGCCGGTTTCGGCGGCGCGGTAGATGGCGGCCATCAGCTGCACGTCGCGCAGGCCCATTTCGCCGGGCACGCGGGTGGGCTTGTTGTTGAGAATACAGTCGGCAAAGTTGTCCATTTGCAGAGCCTGCTGATTTACATTCTGGATGTTCATCGGGCCCTTGCTGGTTGTGCCTTTTATGCCACCATATCCAAAGGCTGGCGAGAGCTCAAACTTGCCTTTGGCCGCCTCGGCTTGGAGGCGGTTGGGCAGGCTTTCGGCGTAGCTGGTGCGACAATCGGCCACGGAGCCATCAGCAAACTGGAACTGCCAATTCACGCCGGCCTCCACTTCCTTGAAATATTGATTGTTGGCAGGCTTGGGCGCAAACTTGGCCGTGACGGAAGCCGGAATCTGCCCTTTAGTGTACACCACGCCTTGCACGCAATAAATGCCCAGGTCCACCAAGGGGCCGCCGCCGGCCAGTTCCTTATCCACGCGCCAGGGCGTATCGTTGCTGAACACATACCCATTGTCGGCCACCAGGCGCTTGATGGGGCCGTAGATTTCCTTCTGACCTAAACGCATCACTTCCTGGTGGTGGGGCTCGAAGTGCAGGCGGTAGCCGATGCTAAATTTCTTGTTGGCTTTTTTGGCGGCATCAATCATTTGTCGGCACTCAGCGGGCGTCATGGCCATCGGCTTTTCGCAGATCACGTGCTTGCCCGCCTGCAAGGCCCGGATCGTGTATTCGGCGTGCATAGCAATGGGCAGCACCACGTAAACGATATCAATATCAGGGTTGTCAACGATGCGGTCGAAGGACTTGTAGTCGTAGACGTTTTTGTCGGGGATATTATACTTGGCTTTCCACACCGGTACTTTCTCCGGCGAGCCCGTCACGATGCCAGCCAGGCGGCACAGCTTGGTTTCCTGCAAGGCAGGCGCCAGCTGCCCAGTACTGTATTTACCCAATCCTACCAGCGCCACATTCAGCTGCTTGCCCGCCTGCCACGCTTCCAGACTAGCCGGCCCAAAGCTGTTTGCCTCTAACCCGGAAAGCGAGCCAGCCAGCCCCGATGTGCCCAGCAAAATGCCCCCCAGGCCTAGTGAGGCGTGCCGCAGAAAGTCACGGCGGGAGGTGGAAGCACTGGCAGAGGAAAAGGAAGTGTTGTCGAAGGTTTTCATAGCTGAAAGTTGGGGTATAGTAGCAGTACCTAGTCAGGCAATGTCGGGTTGCATTTACAAGCTGGTAACAAGGATGATATCCAAACAGGAAACTCGACTTTTGGGTGACAAGCAAGGCAACAAAAAGGGGGCAGCTGACGATGCAGCTGCCCCCTTTTTTCAGTTAGATGTAAAATCCTAATTAGCGCAGGCGCTCACCGTCACTAAGGGGCCGATCGATGATGCGGCTGCGCAGGACGGTATTCGTTGCGACGGGCTGGTCTGCTGGAGCTGTAGGGTCTGGGTGAGGAAACGGGGCAGGGCCATGCGCCGAAAGTGGCACGCCGCCGTGCTTGGCAACATAGCGACGGGCATACTCGGAGGCATTCACAGCACCGTGCTGATCAAGTACGTGCTGCACTTGCTCGGCATCCTGGCGGGTACGTACGTGCACCGTAAGGGTAGTGCCGCAGCGGGCGGCCGCAGCATGGTCTTTCACCTCGTGCTCATGGCCCGTAAATACGGCCCGGAAAAAGTTGTGAAAGGAATCATTTTCCGGAAACTCACCCGTTGGATTATCCTGGTTGACATCGGCGGCAGTCACGTCGATATGCTCGCGGCCAATACCTTGACCGAGTAGCGCGTGGAGGGCTTTATTCGCAACGTCGGCGCTTTCAAACACGCCAATTACAGTGTATGCCATAGCAGATCGGGTTTAGGGAGTGAGAATGGAGTAGGAAGATCGGGAATATTTGCTCCCGCAGAAAGGAGTTTTTTCAACGTTGGATAACGGCCATAGGTTGGGAGGACGACTGAGTTGCCGCGGCCGCCAAGGTATCGGATATAACGGCTCCAGCAGGTAGGTCTCGCCGGGTTGGCAACCCGGCCACACGCTTCATCCGCCTTATCCGACACTTCAGTAACCTTTCTTTTCATCGGGCTTAGCAGCCGGCCACTTTTGGTCATCACTTCGCTGCTACCCCCATGAAACGCATCCTGCTTCCGCTGTTTTTATTCCTGATTACCGCCAGCTATGTAACTGCCCAAACAGCCGCTACCACGCTGAGTGGCACTGTTCGCGACCAGAACGGACGGGCGCTGCCGGGCGTCAACGTATTTCTGAAAACAACCTTCGATGGCGCCAGCACCGACTCACTAGGGCACTTTCGCTTCAGCACGAAACAGGCCGGCACCCTTCCGCTGGTTGTTACGCTGCTCGGCTACCAGCTTCAGGAGCAAGCCGTAGTGCTTGACGGTAAACCTCAGCGCTTCACCTTTGCGCTGAAGGAAGTCCGCAACCAGCTCGGCGCCGTGACTATCACTTCCGGCACGTTTGAGGCGGGCGGCGACAAGCGCAATACCGTCTTTTCGGCCCGCGACGTGGTGACTACGGCCGGCGCCTCGGCTGATGTGGCAGGCGCGCTGAACACCATGCCCGGCACCACCCGCAACGGGGAAGAAGGCCGCCTGTTTGTGCGCGGCGGTGCGGCCGGCGAAACTCGGCAGTACCTAGATGGCGTGCCTTTGCAAAGCCCCTACAACGCCAGCGTAGCGGGTGTGCCGGCCAGGGGGCGTTTTTCGCCGATGTTGTTCAAGGGCATGGCATTTAGTACGGGTGGCTACTCAGCCGAGTATGGGCAGGCGCTGTCGGCAATCGTGGCTTTGCAGTCCGAAGATTTGGCCCCCGAAACGCAGACTGGTATTTCACTGCTGTCGTTGGGGGCGCTGAGCTTGTCGCACCAGCAGCGCTACGAGCGCTCGTCGGTGGCCGTAACGGGCGACTACATGAACATGCGGCCTTATTTCGGGCTGGTGCCTCAGCGGCTGCTCACAGCATTTCAATCGTCGGGCGGCTCAATAGCATTGCGCCAGCGTACGG
This sequence comes from Hymenobacter sp. HDW8, assembly GCF_011305775.1. Lineage (NCBI taxonomy): Bacteria > Pseudomonadati > Bacteroidota > Cytophagia > Cytophagales > Hymenobacteraceae > Hymenobacter > Hymenobacter sp. HDW8. The sequence continues at coordinate 1,471,871 of NZ_CP049907.1, read as the reverse complement.
GTGAAGCGGGCATGGTGAAGGCTTATGGCGCGTTCAATCAGCAGCACATCGGCGTGCAACAGCCCGAAGCCGGGTGGGAGCACGGCCGGCCCGTGCATCTGGAGGCCAACAATGTGTACTTGAATACCACTTTCCGCAGCCCATTGCGGCGGGGCTGGTCGGTGCAGACGGGTGCGGCAGCTACTCGGGATGTGCAAACGGCCCGCATTGCCGTCCGCGACACGCAAACTCAGCAAGTAAGCGACCAAGCCCGGCACGAGCTAGAGCAGTCGGTAGTGGGGCGCATGGTGCTCACCAACGACTCGGCCAGCGCTTATTGGAACGTTAAGCTGGGCGTAGAGGGTCTCGCGCAAAGCAACCAACAGCGCTACGAATTTTCCCCCCAGGATACTGTGTTTCGCTTTTCGGAGCAGCGTTTGGCCACGTTTGCTGAATCCGGTATTGCCTTCACCAACAAGCTCGTGGGCCGGGTAGGTAGCCGGGCCGAGTACTCAGCAATACTGAACCGATGGAATGTCGCGCCTCGCGTGGCGCTGGCCTATCAGGTGAATGAAAAAACGCAGCTGTCGGGCGCTTGGGGCTACTTCTACCAAACTCCCGGCAGCGACATACTGCTGCGGGCCGAGAATCCACAACGGCTGCGCTTCGAGCGGGCCCAGCATTTTCAGCTCACGTATCTGCGCAGCCACAACGACCGCACGCTGCGGGTTGAAGCCTACGCCAAAACCTACGCTCACCTCGTCCGCTTCACTGAAAATGCCCCCAAAGCCTACTCACGCCTTATGATCCAGCTTCGTACCGCAGCACGGGCCGCGGCTACGCCAACGGCGTGGATATCCTGTGGCGCGACCGCAAAACCGTCAAGAATGCTGATTACTGGGTAAGCTACGGCTTCCTGGAAACGCGCCGGCAGCAGCGCCTCGACCCGGTGCTGGCGGTGCCTACCTTCGCCGCACGGCACAACCTATCGGTGGTGGGCAAATATTGGTTCTCGAAGCTGCACACGCAGGTAGGCGCCACCTATACCTACAATAGCCCCCGCGCTTTCCACAATCCGAATGAAGCCGATGGCTACAATCAGGGCCGCTTGCCCAGCTTCCAGGATTTCAGTCTGAACGCCAGCTATGTCACCACGCTCTGGAAAAATCTGACCATCGTGCATGTGTCGTGCACCAATGTGCTGGGGCGCGAGAATGTATTTGGCTACCGCTACGCTGCTGCGCCGGACGCGAATGGTCTGTATAGCGGCACGGCCGTGCGGCCATCCGCGCCGCGCATGGTGTTCGTGGCGCTGCTCATCTCCATCAACAAAAAGCGTCCGGCCGATATCGACACGGCCCCGGAGTAAAAACTCATCCGCCGGCTTCTGCACTTCATCCTGCCCAACCGACGCTTCAGTAACACGGAATTTTTCTGCGCTGTGCCTTCGCTCATCTTTGACCCAGGCTCTCCACCACACAGCTTTTCTCACTTCATATTTTCCCGCAAACCATGAAAACGCTCATCCTCCTGCTAGCCTTCGTCGCTGCTTCCTTATCCGCCTCCGCCCAACAAGCTACCGCACCCGCTGGCTACTCCGAGATGATGGCGGCCACCATCACCGAATTGAACAGTACCGGCGACCCCGCGCAGCTCAAGCAAATCGTGAGCAAGTTTGAGCGGGCGGCCACCGCAGCTCCCACCGATTGGCTGCCAGCCTATTATCAGGCGTACGGCCTGCTGCTCACTACTTTTCAAACCAAAGAAGATGCCGCCACTAAGGACAAATACCTCGACCAGGCCGAAGCCGCGCTAACCCAGGCCCGCAAGCTACGCGGCGACGAATCGGAGCTGCTGGTGTTGCAGGGCTATATCTACCAGGCACGGCTGGGCATTTCGCCCATGGACCGCTCAGCCAAATACTCACGCCTGGTGAGCGAAGTGTTGGGTCAGGCCAAAGGCGTAAACCCCACCAACCCCCGCATTTATCTGGTGCTCGGCAACAACATCTACTTTACACCCAAGATGTTTGGGGGCGGACCTGAGGCAGCCAAGCCGCTTTTTGAGGAAGGTAAAACCCGGTTTGCCGCTTATCAGCCCAGCAGTCCGCTGGCACCCAACTGGGGCGAACGGCAGCTAGCGAGCCGTTTGAAAGCATACGAGCAGTCGGCCGGCGTCCAGGCGGCTAAGTAATAACCGGCGCAGGCCGCGTTGCTGAGGGCAGCGCGGCCTGCCCTCGATTTCTCTCCGTAACTTCTGCCATCATGGAGCTGCTGCATCAGGCTAATATCGGCTTACACATCGTGTGCGGCACGCTGGCTATGCTGTTTGGCCTCGTGCCCATGGTGGGGCGCAAGGGCGGCGCGAGCCACCGTCGCTTTGGGCGGTGGTTTCTGGGGGCTACTGCGGGCGTGCTCGCGACGGCGGTGTTGGGGCTGGCGGTGTTCAATTTTCGCGGTTATCTAGTCGGAATCGTGCTGCTGAGCGTGTACCAGGCGTGGTCGGGATATAGGGCAGTGCTCACGCGCACTACGGGTCCTACCCGGTTGGATGGCTGGTTGGCCGCCGGGGCTTTGGTAAGTAGTGTGGTGCTGGTAGCTTGCCTTAAAGCCATTGAGCTGGTCTGGACGCCGGGCATTATCTATTCTACCTTGGGAGCTTTGGTAGTGATGACGCTCTATGATCTGGCGCGTTTTCGTTTTGTGCCGCTGTGGCGTCGCACGTTGTGGCGCTACGACCATCTGTGGAAGATGATTAGCGCCTATTTTGCCTTAGTATCGGCTTTCACGGGCACGGTGCTGCCTCAGTATAAGCCCTATAGCCAGTTTGGGCCGTCGGTGATGGGCATAACGCTAGTGCTGGGCTTTGGGCTGTATTATGCTCTGCGTCCGGCAGCCGCTCAGCCCAATTTATCAACGAATAGCCGTTCTGCCTGACCCCATGACTTCTCGCCCGTATCTTGCCGGCATTCCCACGCTCGCACCTGTCGCCCAGACTGGCTCTATGCCTGTAAACCATCCCACAATGCCCCCCAGACAAGCCACCCGGGCCTGGCTGCGCGTACTGCTGATACTTCTGCTGCTTTCCGTCACCATCAGCTTTCTTACCTGCCTGAAGTGCCTCGACAATCCTCGGGAAATGGCGGTGAATTTCGCGTTGACTGCCATTTACACGACGGGGCTGTGGCTGGCCAACGGCTACTCCGTGGATTGGCTTGATCGATACGTGAAGTGGAAGCAGGCGCCGGCCAAGCGGTTGGTCCTCACGCTGCTCGTGTCGCTGGGGGGCTCTTTGGTGGTGATTATGCTCGTCCGGCTCGGATTCATTTTGTATAGAGGCAGAAATCCAGCGTTGCTGTTCTCGCCTGAATACGTGGATGGTTACTTGTTTCCGCTGGTCATCACGGCTTTGATTTCTATGTTCATGCACAGCCGGTCGTTCTTACTGGGCTGGCGCGAAGCCGTAGTGCAAACGGAGCGTTTGCAAAAGGAAATGGCCCAGGCCGAAGCCGAAACGCTCCGTCAGCAGCTGGATCCGCACTTCATGTTCAACGCCCTGAACGCCCTTACCTCGCTGGTAGAGGAAGAGCCGCAGTTGGCCGTGCGCTTTATTCGGCAATTGTCGCAGGTGTACCGCTACGTGCTCGATGCCCGCGGCCGGGAAGTGGTGTCGCTCACCGACGAGCTAGAGTTTGCCAAAGCGTATCTGTTTTTGCAGCGCATCCGCTACGGCGAAGCCCTGCAGGCCGAGCTGCCCGACCCGAATAGTGTGCCCTCGCACCTCATGGTGCCGCCGCTGAGCTTACAATTGCTACTGGAAAACGCGCTCAAGCATAACGTTGCGCTCCAGCAGCAACCCTTGCATATCAGCTTCGAACTGAACTTGCCAGCCCGACAACTCACCGTGCGCAATACGCTGCGGCCGCGCCGCCTCAGCCCCGAAGAAACCAGCGGCTTGGGCCTGCGCAACCTGCAAGCCCGCTACGCTTTTCTAACCAATCAGCCCATGCTTATTCAGCCCACCGCCACCGAGTTTGTCGTGACGCTGCCCTTGCTGGAACTGGGATAATCAAGGAGTAGAAACGCGACTACACGCCTCCACTTTCAGTGAAAAAAAGCCCCCGGAGCCCCCGAAACTATCAACTAACACATGTCTACTTTGCCAGCGCTTCGAGCCTTACTTATTGAAGATGAGCCCTTGGCGGCTCGGCGGCTGACGGAGCTGTTGCGGCGTCAGACGCCAGCGGTGGAGGTGATAAGCACGGCCGAATCGGTGGCGGCGGCCAAGGTGCTGCTCGATACCCTGCAACCCGCGCCCGACGTCTTGTTTCTGGATATTCACCTGGCCGATGGGTTGAGCTTTGAGCTGTTCGAGCAAACCACGGTGCCCTGTCCGGTTATCTTCACCACCGCCTACGACCAGTATGCTATTCGGGCCTTTAAGGTGAATAGCGTGGATTATCTGCTCAAGCCCATTGATGCCGGTGAGCTGGAAGCGGCCGTGCAGAAGCTGCGCCGCTCACGCAGCGCCGCCCAGCCGGCCACGCCCGCTACAGCTTTCGATCCGGCCTTGCTGGCGCAGGTATTACAGCAGATGCAAGTCCGGCCAGCCTACAAAGAGCAGTTTGTGGTGCGAGTGGGCGAGCACCTTAAAACTATTGCCACGGAGCAGATAGCCTACTTTTTTAGCCTCGAAAAAGCTACTCTGCTTCAAACCCGCGAGAACCGCCGGTTTGTGGTGGACTACACGCTCGAGCAGCTGGAAGGCTTGCTCGATCCGCGCCAGTTTTTTCGCCTCAACCGCACGTATCTGGCGCAGGCCAGCGCCATTCAGGACATTATTCACTACACCAACTCCCGCCTCCAAACCGTGCTACAGCATTGCCCCGAAGGGCCGGTGCTGGTAAGCCGCGAGCGAGTGCCCGCGTTCAAAGCGTGGTTGGATAGGTAGAAAATTTGCCCCCAAACCAGGTTTAGGCCCCCTAAATCAGCCCTCCAGCCATTGCTTAAATACGCTGGCTTTCTCCCGGCTCACCACCACTTCATCGGTGGGACTGGGGGCCAAATCCAGCTTCAGCTTGCCATTAAAATAAGGATGCAGGCGCTGTACGGACTGCAAATGAGCGACAAACTGCCGATTCAGACGAAAAAAATGGCGTGGGTTGAGCAAGCTTTCCAACTGCTCGAGCGTGTAGTCCACCACGAACCGGCGCCCATCTACTGTGGCCAGCGTCGTGACCTCATTGCGGCTTTGGAACCAAGCAATCTGCTCCGCCGGCAGGGGTAATAGCTGCTCGCCGCTACGCACCAGAAAGCGTGATTTGTACGGTTGGTCGGGGCGAGGAAAGCTGTCGAGCAGGCGCTCCAAGCGCTGGGCCGCGTCGGGTGGGGGCGGCGCGGCCGGTGTCCGCCAGTACTCCAGCTTGGTGAGGGCCGATTTTAGCTCCGCCACCTTGATGGGCTTCAGCAAATAGTCGATGCTATTCGTCTTGAACGCCCGAATCGCATAGGCATCGTAGGCCGTGGTGAAGATGACCGGGCTGCGTACCACCGCGCGCTCAAATAGCTCGAAGCTCAGCCCGTCGGCCAGGTGAATATCAGCCAGAATAAGGTCGGGGGGCAAATTTGACTGTACCCACGCTACTCCCGCTGCCACGCTATCCAGCACCGCCACAACGTTGGCTTCGGGCGCGGCTTGGTGCAGCACGCGCTGAATCCGCTCAGCGGCTGGGTACTCATCTTCCAGTATTAAAACGGTCATGGAGAACGTACGGGTAACCTAAATTACATGAGAAAAATTAGCGAGATAGGAGGGCCAGGCTAGCGAGAAAGTCCATGTCCAATAAATAAAAAATAGCTGAAGCGGAATCCGAAACCAGAGGTAGCGCAAGCCCGGTCCATCGAGGGTTCCGGTTTGGTAGTTCAGGTGCCGACGAGCCGCGATGATATTACCGGGCAAAATCAGGATGAAAAAGGCGATGAGAAACCAAGCCGTGAGTGGGCGCAAGGCTGGAAGTAGCAAGCCCACGGCCGCCACGATTTCCAACACCCCTGTAGCCAGCACCCACGCCTTTTTGGCCGGCAAAAAGTCCGGCAGCATCCCCATCATGCCTTTGGTAAAAGCGAAGTGTGCTATGCCCGTAAACAACAGCATGGCAGCCATAGCGCCGTTGCCGGCAAGCACAACATCAACGTAGCCCTGCCAAAAATACGTGCCCGCTGCCAACAGCCCGAATACGCCAAGCAATACAAATAAGGGTTTCATAGCAAGAAGTGCGACAGAGAAAAAGAGCGGTTTTCAGCGGGGCACCAGCAGCGGTAGCCGCACCCGAAACCATCGGTTCGCGGTGCTGATTTCAACGGGCTGAGGAGCGTGGAGCAGCTCGTAGCGATGCTGCACATTGCGCAGGCCCGTGCCGGTGCCCGGCGCCAAGCCCGCCAGGCGCGGGCGCAGGGCGTTTTCCACGGTCAAGTAGCCCGTAGCCGGGTCGGCAGTGAGGCGCAGCTCCAGCGGATTTTCGCGCGATACAACGTTGTGCTTGAGCGCATTCTCTACCAGCAGCTGCACGCTAAGCGGAGCTACATGCTGCTCCAGCGCTTCGGCCGGAATGTGCTGCTCGACTCGCAGGTTATCGCGAAATCGGACTTTTTGCAGGGCCACGTAAGTATCCACAAACGCCAGCTCCTCGGCCAGTGGCACGGTTACTTTTTCGCGGCTGAGCAGCACGTAGCGGTACACATCGGCCAGCTGCTCCACAAACTCCTGGGCCGCCGCATTGCCCGGCTCAATGAGAGCCGAAAGGGTATTAAGCGAATTAAACAGAAAATGCGGGTCGAGCTGGTTTTGCAGGGCTTCGAGCTGACTTTGTACGCCGGCCTGCGTGAGCTGCTCGGCTCGGCGCACGTTTTGCTCCCATTGCTGAAAAAAATGCTGGCTTTCATACACCAGCATTACCACCGACGTGGGCACCAGATTTACCAGCACCTGCACTAGGAGGCGCTCGGTGCTCAACGCCCCGAATAGCGCGGGGGGCAAAATCATGGTCAGGCTGACGGTGATGGCAACGGTAGCTAAGCTGGAGTAAACGATGCAGGCAGTGGCCAGCCACCACAGCCGCACCGCCGTTTGGCCCACCTGCGGATAGCGTCGGCACAGCCACTGCCAGATGGTGCGCGTGCCCAGCCAAATGATGAGGGTATAGAGCAGCGAAATCGCCCAGCTAACCAGAAAGGCGGCAACTGACTGAAACGCATAATTAGCCTCCGGCAGGAGCATCATCAGGCTGACAATCGGAACTCCAAACAGCAGCAACTGACGGTCTTGCATGGTAGGTAGCGTGGATTTTGGCCCCCGTGGGCTTGGCGGCAACTTACGCACTTTCCCTTAGTACGAAAGCAAGGGCAGCCCACTCAGCGCCCGCCAGTACAGCAGGGCCACGCCGCCCGCGTAGAGCGCGGCGAAGGCAAAAATGCTGGCCGTTTGGGCAACAGTACGTTCGTGCAGTGCCGTGCGGCCTAGCAGCCAACCAACCAAGGGAATAACCTGCAAGGCGTGGAGGCCCAGGAAGTGCGCGGCGCGCAAATCGCCGGCGCGGGTGCTCCAGCCTAGTACGGGCAAGCCGGCGCCGCCATCGGGGGCGCCTACGGTGTGGCCGTTTTGCCCAATCATTGCGCCGCCGATGGCGCTGCCCAGCAAAAACAGCAGCAGCCCCAGGCGCATGCCCCACACGTACCCCGCCGACCCAAATGGCCGGTAGCGCAGCATCAGTACCAGCGCCCACACCAGCAGCAGCGTATTGACGGCAATAAAAAGGCCCATCAGGGCAAATACCAGCCCGTCGAATGCAGAGCTGTTGTTGAAGTGGGACGTAGTGCCCCGCACAGCTTGCAGGAAAATAGCCGCAATTTCGACCGTCATGCTAATGGCTACGCCCCAGCTGATAAAGCGCACCGACCGCTGCGCGGGTGCGGGCAAATCGGCCAGCAGCCAGCCCAACGTCCACAGATAAATGAGGTTGGAAAGGGAGAATTTGAGCGGCTTAAACCAGACGTTGAGGCCCGTAACCATGCGCTCATCAAAAGGAGCGAGCGCCAAGGCCGTCAGGGCCAAGCCCACACTCAGCCAGCCCGCCCACGACAGCACCGGATTGCTACGATGCAGAATAAGCAGCCACTCGCGCACTTGCTGAAGGAAAGGCAGGAGCAACGGACGGCGGGGGACAAATTCGGCGGAGTTGTCGGAAGCGAAAAGGAGCGTTTTCATACTTACGATGGATAAGATGAGGAAACAGACTGCGGAGTGGTGGCGGGGCTGGGGGGCAAACTCAGGGGATAAAAGCGGCGCGCGGCAGCGTACAGCAGCATGCCCACCGGCCCCAGCAAAAAGGTAAATAGCAGGCACGGAATCAGCAGCAGGTGCGGCACTCCGCGGCGGTGCGCATCGCGCGCTTCCCAAGCGCCAATGGCCAAATCGAAGCAGAGATAATGCACCCAGCCGGCCAGCAGCGCCCACGGATCCTGAAAGAGCAGCGCCACATCAGCCAGCGAAGAAAAGCCCCCCACGCTGCCCTTCGGCCCAGCATAGTGTACCCCAATTACCACGGCATATACCACGGCCAGGGCCAGGGGCAGAACTCCGCTAAGCACCAGCCGGCGCGTGACTGTCCAGCGGGGCGCAATCAGCAGCAACACCCACCCAAGCATGGCAACCGAGTTGGCAACAGAAAACAACGTGGCGGGCGTAAGCATAGCGGGGGGCTTTTTTTGCTCTAAAGTACCCGCCGTTCCTGCCTGTGAAAACCCGAAAACAGGTGAAGCTACTCCCGCGACCGGTGAACCGCCGATAGCAGGACGTGAAACGTCATGGCTGCCTCATTGCATGAGCGCCTATAAGGGCGCGATGCCGCCTTCCACCGCTACCAAACCCGAAATGCTCAGTAGTTAGTGTGGGAAATAAACGCGGAACGTGGAGCCCACGCCAGCCTCTGTCTCCACCTCGATTTTGCCCCCCGCATTTTCCACCATCTTCTTGACCATGTATAGCCCAATGCCGGAGCCTTCCACATGGTCGTGGAAGCGCTTGAACATGGTAAAGAGTTGATCGAGGCGCCCGCTTTCTATGCCTAGACCATTATCCGTGACGGAAAGCACGTCGTATTCCGGCGTGATACTGCACTGCAATTGCACCCGCAGCGCTCGGTCTGGGGAGCGGTACTTTAGGGCATTGCTCAGTAAGTTGAACACCACCGAGCGCAGATTTTTGGCCGAAAAGCGAATGACCGGGCAGGCCGTCACCTCTACTTCTACGCGAGCATCCGCCAACGCCCGCTGCGCCTCCAAATCCAGCAGCACATGCTCAATTACTTCCGCTAGCTGTATCTGAACCGTTTCTTCTTTGTTCTCCTTCTGGAGCTTCACAATGTCGGTGAGGTTGGCAATGGTCTTGGTGAAGCGCTCCACCGATTCCTGCATCATGCCCAGCAACTGCTGCACCTGCTCCGACTGCATGCTCTCCGTGGAAGGCGTGCGCAGCAGGGCATGCAGAAGTCCCTCGATATTGGAAATAGGCGCTTTCAAGTCGTGCGAGGCCGTGTACACGAAGTTGTCCAGGTCGTTGTTGATGCGCACCAGCTGTTCGTTGGCCTTCTTTAGCTCAGTAATATCAATGGCCGAGCCCACGTAGCCGTATATCTCGCCGTTGGGGTAATAGCTGGGGGCACCCTGCGCCAGCAGCCAGCGGTACTCGCCGTCTTGGCGTCGCATGCGGTGCTCCATGCTATAGATCGTCCGGCTGCGTATGGCTTCCGTCAACGTTTTCTGAGCAAATTCCAGCTCCTCCTCCGGCAGGTAAGCCGACCAGCCAGTGGTGGCGTATTCTTCCATACTCACGCCCACAAACTCCACGAACGCTTTATTCACGTATCGTATCGTAGAATCGGGGTGAACGGCCCACACCAGATTGGGAGTAGCATCGGCCATAATGCGAAACCGCTCCTCGCTTTCCCGCAGAGCTTCTGTAAATTTTTTTTGCTGGGTTATATCCCGGGGGATGGCAAACAAATGAGGTTTTCCGCCTAGCAGAAGCCCGGCCAGGCTCACCTCTACCGGAAAGAGCTGCCCATTCTTGCGCTTATGCATCGTTTCCACCTTCGGGATGGTTTCCCGCTGGGCCAAGGCAAACAGTTGGGCAAATCCTTCATGGTCATGAATGGCATCCACATCGGGCACGCGCAGATTCTGGGCTTCTTCCTCCGTATAGCCCAAGGCCTCCAGCGCTTTGTGGTTGAGGTAGGCAAATGAGCCATCCTCGCGCATCAGAATAAAAGGGTCGCGGGCCTGATCGGCCATAAACTTGAAGCGCTTTAGCTCTTCGCTGTGCTCCTCCACTTCCTGGCGAGCCCGCACCTGCTCCGTTACATCGATGGCTAAGTGAATGACCCCAGTTACCAGCCCAGCTTCAATCAGTGGGGTATACGATACGTTGTAGTAGCGCTGCTCCAACTCACCGTTGTCACTCAGCATCTTAATCGGTACTTCATTGCCGCGGAAAGCCTGACCGGTTTCGGTTACCGCTTTGGCCATCTCCAAAATGACTTGCGACCCGACATGGGGCAGCACCTCCACCATCATCTTGCCTAGCACTTCCGCCGCCGTTGCCTTGCCTAGCATCCGCAGCATGGGCGTATTAATGCTCTCGATAACCACATCGAGGCCGCGCGTAAGTGTGATGGCCACCGGGGCCTGCTCCACCACGTTGCGGAAGCGTGATTCGTTTTCTTGGGCCCGTTGCTGGGTCCGCACCTGCCCGGTAATATCCTCGGTTGTATGAATCAAGTACTGCACCTCGCCCGCCGAGTTCAATACGGGCTTGGTGTGGGCCGACCAGTACCGCGCCTCAACTGCGCCCTCGGCATCGGACTCATCGTAGCAGATTAAAGTCAGCCGCTCTGGCTGCTTCGTGCGCAGGGAATTTTGCAGTGAGGCCCGCAGGGTAGAGGGGCCGTCGGCCGTCACTGCCGCAGAGTATTCCGGAAATATGTCGAATACACTGTTGCCTACCACATCGGTCCTGTTCTGAGCGCTGAGGCGCAGCAGCTCATCACTGATAGCCAGAATCGTGAACTGGGGGGCATTTGGCTCCAGTAGCAGGGTGTTGCCCGGCAGCGCCTCGAAAGCCATTTGAAAATTCACGGTCTTGTCTATCACTCGCTAGCCGCTTTTCCATTAGGGATAGGCTTATCAAAGGTAGAACTATATCCAAGCAACTGAATCAGCCGGCGTGAATGTATATAACGGCATCTATATTTTTTCATTATGCGTTGATAATAAAGCGATTAAATCCTGTACATGGCTTGCAGACTAAAGTAGCTAGACACCCTGATTGTTAGTTGCGCGTATGGGCAGAAGTACGGCCGTACCCGATAGTCGCGTACTTTTCGCCTGTGAATAAGGTTAGTCTACTTCTACTGGTGCTGGTGTTGCTGTTGGGGGCGCAGGCCCCGTTGTACGGAGCGGATATATCCGCTGTGGCCGATAGCTCCTTTGTGCGCCAGCGCCACCGCCGACCCGTATTTCAGTTCGACCAACGGTTTTCGCTGCTCAATGGAAAAGTGGTTGGTATCAATGGCCTGAAAGGCGGCATCGAGTTCAATGGGCGCCTGCGAGCTGGCTTAGGCGTGTACCTACTCAGCGGGGGCGTGCCCACCGATGCGCCCCTGCCGCCAGATTTGCCCCCCAATACCCGCGATGAACTGCGCTTTCGCTACTTAGTGGGCTACGGCGAGTACGTGCTTATCGGCAACCCGCGCTGGGAAGTGAGCACGCCCGTGCAGATAGGGGTCGGTAGCTTTTACTCTCGTTACCGGCTTCCCGATGGTAAAGTGCGCCGCTCCGCCAAAGACCAGATTTATATCCTGGAGCCTTCCATCGCCAGCCATTATCGGGTGTTTCAGTGGCTGGGCCTGGGGGCGGGAGCGGGGTACCGTCAGATGCTGTTTATCAACGACAAGCTGGAAGATGAGCTGAGCGGCGTCATCTTCTATGGCCGCGTTAAGCTGTTTCTAGGCGACTTATACAAGATAACGCGCGGCCGCCAGAAGCTGTTTTCGCAGGATGGACTACGCGCAAAGGATTGGCAGAAGTAGAGGCTGCCCCTTTCTGTAAATCGACTAGCTCATCCCACTTATGAGGAGAATTGGTCGAATTATAGGGGGCAACAGTAGTGCGCCTTTTAAGCTGGCTACATGCTGGCCAAAATGAATGAAAGCGTTATCGTAGTACATTCTGCGTTATCGGCTGAGCACCGCGCCGGCAATACGCTTGAACTGGTCTTCTGCATACAATTGCACAGTGGCGCGCCGAATGCTTTTACTTTGCCCCGCTATTCCGGCTCCGCTGTGCGCCCTCGCCCCATGACTAATGCGACCCGTCAAATACAATACTTCTTACTCAGTCAGGATTTCTCAGATGGCGTGCGCATCACCCTGGCGGTACTGCTGCCGCCGTTGCTGCTAGGGCAAATTGGACAACTAGACACGGGTATTTCCCTTTCCATTGGGGCCTTGTGCATTAGCCTTATCGACTCGCCGGGACCGGTAAAGCACAAACGCAACGGCATGCTCTACGGCAACCTAGCCATATTCCTGGTAGCGATGCTTACCGGCTTTGCCCGGCTCAGCCCCTGGACGATGGGGCTGGAAGTGCTGGTGCTCAGCTTTATATTTACCATGTTCAACGTCTATGGCAACCGGGCGGCGGCGCTGGGCTCGGCGGCGCTGCTGATCATGATTCTGAACATGGATCGGCCGCTTACGCCTCCGCAAGTGCTCACGCACAGTCTGCTGACCCTACTGGGGGGCATTTGGTATATGGCGCTGGGACTGCTGATTTTTCGCGTATGGCCCTACCGACCGGCCCAGTTGGCCATCGGCGAATGTGTGCACGCTATTGCTCAGTTTCTCCGGATAAAGGCAAGCTTTTACCACGCCCACACCGACCTGAACAGGAGTTACCGCCAGTTGGTGGCCCAACAGGTAGTGGTGAATGAAAAGCAGGAGGCCGTGCGCGAGCTCCTGTTCAAAACTCGGCAGATCGTGCGCGAATCCACTCCCGAGAGCCGCCGGCTTCTGCTCACCTTTGTGGACGTGGTTGATTTGTACGAGCACATCACCGCCACTTACTACGACTACGCGGCCCTGCGGGCGCAATTTCAGAATACGGGCGTGCTGACGGAGGTAGGCCGACTGATAGAGCAGCTGGCTGAGGAAATGGACACAATTAGCCTAGCGATGCAGGCCAACCGCGGGTTTCATGCGGCCCCCAACTACAGTCAGCAGCTGGAACACTTGCAGGCTCATATTGAGGCCGTGGGCAGGCAGCACCCAGAGGTGCGTACGCTGGTTTTGAAGAAACTGCTCATTAGTCTGCGCAACCTCGTTCAGCGCCTAGAAGACGTGATAGGCTATTTCAATACCCAGACCCACAAGCCCACTCGCCGCACGGCGGAGGTGGAGTACGGCCGCTTTGTATCGCATCAGGACTACGGCATAGGCGTTTTGCGCAGCAACCTGACGTTTAAGTCGGCCATTTTTCGCCACGCGGTCCGCGTGCTGCTGGCCAGTGGGGTGGCGTTTCTTATCGCGAAGCTGGTGTTTGCCGGCAACCATAGCTACTGGATCGTGATGACGACGATCTACATGCTCAAGCCAGCCTTTAGTCTGACCAAGCAGCGCAACTACCAACGTATCATCGGGACGCTGCTAGGGGGCTTTTTGGGGGTTCTGCTGCTGGTGGGCATCACCAGTCAGACTTTGCAATTCGTCTTTCTACTGCTGCTGATGGTGCTGGCCTTCAGCTTTCAGCGCCGCCATTACCTCACCTACGTCACATTCATCACGTCCTTCGTGGTTGTCATGCTCAGCTTTCTGGGCGGAAGCTACCTAGCCGTGGCCCAAGAGCGGGTGCTCGATACGGTGGTCGGCTGCTTTATTGCCCTGACGGCGGGCTACTTGCTGTTTCCCAACTGGGAGTCGGAGCAGCTGCGCGATTACATGGCCCGGGTGCTGTCGGCCAACCGTCGCTATTTGCAACAGTTAGCCGAAAGCCTAGCCGGCCATCCACCCGATTTTATCCACTACCGACTGGCGCGCAAGGACGTGTACGTGAGTTCAGCCAACCTGGCAGCCGCTTTTCAGCGCATGCTGTCCGAGCCCAAAAGCAAGCAACAGCGTAGTGAGGACGTGCATCAGTTTGTGGTGCTCAACCATATTCTGTCTTCCAACATCGCCACGCTGAGTGCCGCCCTGCGGGCTCAGCCTTCCAGGGCGCTTTCCGCAGAAGGGCAGCGGGCCCTGCGCCGGGCCTTATCTGCCCTGACCACCAGCCTGCAAAAGCTGACGCCCGCCGCGTCGCCCGAACCGGTGCCCGCGCTACCTGCAGCCCCAGCGGCGCAAGCAGAAAAGCCCCCCACCGCCGACGATCGGCAGGTGCTGGAGCAACTAGAGTTTATTCAGAAAGTAAGCGGCGATATCAGCCGGGTGACGGAGGCAGTACTGGCGTAGCCGGTCACTCTCTGAGTAACACAGTGTGGCTCCTTATCTGTTCGGATTGCTGTTCGCGCCGGTCGCCAGTGCGGCTTTCAGCGTTGCCCGCCGATCAAGCTTGCCGGATGCCGTGGTTTGAAATTGCGCTACATACAACAGCTCTTTGGGTAGCTCATAACGGCCCAGGCGCTCGGTCAGCAACGCCAGTAACTGCTCACGCTGAGCTGCTGACAGGGCTTCGCCTTCCAGAAAAGCCGTGACTTGCTCGCCTAGGCGCTCATCGGGGCGGCCGGCCACAAAGGCGCGTCTGGGGGGCAAATTGAGTTCGGCCAGCGCCACTTCCAGCACCTGCTCCACCTTTTCGGCCTGCACCTTCACGCCCCCGGAGTTAATCACAAAGTCGGCGCGACCTAGCCACTCAAACGCGTGCTCCTCGGGCAGCAGGCGCACCTGATCGTTGGTCACAATAAGCTGATCGTTGGTGACGTCGGCGCGCACGGTCAGGCAGCCGCGCTCATCTTGGTCCACATGAATGCCAGGCAGGACTTTGTAGGTTGGGGAGGCGTCGGGGCCATTTAAGCGGCGTAGGGCAATATGAGAGGCGGTTTCGGTCATGCCATACGTGTGGTATACGGGCACTGTCAGGGCCTGTGCGGCTTGCGCCAACCCACTTTCCACGGCCGCACCGCCCACCAGAATGGCCTTCATGGTATTGAGCCGGGCCGCGTGCCCATTTTCCAGCACCGTGCGCAGTTGCAGAGGCACGAAAGAAGCAAAGTCAAAGGCCGCCTCAGCCGGCACCAGAGCCAGCGGGTCGGCGTGGGGCTCCACGATGGTCAGGTGTAGATTCAGCTCTAGGCCACGCACCAGCATCATCAGCCCACCCACGTACTCGCAGTTCAGGCACACCAGCATCCGGTCGCCGGGCCCCAGATCGAAATAGTCGCCGGTGCGCCGCGCACTGGCTGCAAGCTGCTGCCGTCGAAGGATTATGCGCTGCGGCTCACCTGTAGAACCGGAAGTTTGCAGACCAAACTCCAGCGCTCCATTCAGCCACTGCCGACAAAAGTCTAGCACCTTAGCCTCGTAGCCGTTTAGATCTACGGGCGTATTGGCGGGATATTGCTTGATGTCGGCGTAGCGAAATTCGCGGCCGTTGAGCAGGAGGGAATCGGGGAGGAGAGAAGCGTCAGGCATTGATGCTTGGGAAGAGCAGGCTTTAGAATAAGATGCTCCTCTATACGCAACAACAAAGTGGGAAAGTTAGAGTGCTGCTTTGGGAGTCTGTAGCTGAAAGTGAAGGTATAGCCATCGTCCCGCTTGGGAAAGCCAGCTTTGTTGCTTACCTTAAGTGAGGAACCAAGAGAATCAGGCCATGAAACCGACTCAGCCCACTTCCGCGCCATCCGCTAAACCCGTTACCCTTGTGGGTGCTCCGAAGCTGCCCGTTTCCCTGTTAGTTCCCAACACGGATAATTCGCTCAGAGAAAAGGAGAGACAGGGCCAACAAGACCCGGAGCAGGAAAGCTTCTTCCGTGCCTGGTGCTGCGCTTGTGAAGGTTACGGCTCCATTTTTTAACCTGAATAATTAGTCACCCACACCGGTCTAGTTTGTCGCGTAGCGATAGACTGGCTGTAAACTGGTTGTTGCCATAGAATAGGGCCTGCAACTCCGCACTAGTTAGAAGGTATGACACCGGAGCCCAGTTAGCTCTTCTTATTCTTCCCCTTCTTTTCCTGCTGCTGCTGAATAAACCGGTCCGTCATTTTCTCCAGAATGGAGAGCGTGACCGTGCCGTTGGAGAGCACCATATCGTGGAAGGCGCGCACGTCGAAGTCGTCTTTCAACGCGGCTTCCGCCTTCTGGCGCATTTCCTTGATTTTCAACTCGCCCATTTTGTAGGCCAGCGCCTGCCCCGGCCACAGAATGTAGCGGTTGACTTCGGTGTTTACCTCGTGCAGGGAAAGGGCGGTATTATCAGCTAAGTAGGCCACGGCTTGGGCTCGCGTCCAGCCCTTCGAGTGAATCCCCACATCAATCACGAGGCGGCAGGCCCGCCACATTTCGTAGGTGAGCCGGCCAAATAAGCTATACGGGTCCTTGTAGAAGCCCATTTCGTGCCCCAGGTATTCGCTGTACAAGCCCCAGCCTTCGCCAAAGGCATTGATGTAGTTGTTTCTCCTGAACTCAGGCAAATCAGTCAGCTCCTGCGTCAAGGCATTCTGCAAATGATGACCCGGCACCGCTTCGTGCAGCGTCAACGACTCCAGCGTGTACAGCGTGCGGTTGGGCAGGTTGGACGTATTTACCCAGTATTGACCGGCCCGGGTGCTGCTGATGGGTGCACCCGAATATCGTCCTGCGGTATAATTGGGGGCTAAATGTTCCGGTACAGGTACTACCGTAAATGGCTGTCGGGGCAGTTTGCCAAAGAGCGAAGGCAATTTGCCCTCCACGGTTTTCGCGATATAGGCGGCATCCTTCAACAAGGCATCGGCTGTTTTAGGCTGAAACTGCGGGTCGGTGCGCAAAAAGGCAATGAACTCTTTAAAGTCGCCTTTAAACTTCACGTCCCGAATAACCTTGTCCATTTCCCCTCTTATCCGCGCTACTTCCTTCAAGCCAAGCTGATATACCTCTTCCGACGGGAGACTGGTGGTTGTAAAGTGCCGCACTCGGTCCTCGTAATAGGCCCGGCCATCCGGAAACCCTGAGGCTCCCAGCGTGGGACGCGCTTTGGGTAAATATTCCTGATCAAAAAACGTCTTGATCTTCTGGTAGCTGCTAATTACATCCTTCGTGATGACGGCCTTCGCAGTAGTTTGCAAGGCTGCCCAATCAGCCTCGGAAATTGCGGCTAGTTTCTTAGTAAACGGCTTCCAAAACACCGATTGCTCGGCCGTTGCTACTATGTGCTGGGTGTAGCTGATTTCATAGCCATTAAGCACTTCTCGGGGCTGCGTAATGCCCAAAGCAATGCCCTGACGCATTAATTGCAAGTTCTCATCGACAAAACGTGGGATGTCTTTTAAGAGAATAATGTACTGCTCGGCGTCCTTTTTAGAATTGATAGTAGCATTGCCTCTCGACGCTAAACTGGCATGAAAACCAGCATCGGTTTGGATGGGGTTCAAATAGGATTTGAACTGATACTCGGCCAATTCATCCAGTACATCGTGGCTTAATAACTCCAGGTTAATCTGGTCGTCAAACGACAGATCCTTTTTCTTAATCGCCTTTAATTGCGCGTCTATTTTTTTGTAGAAAAGCCCTTTGGCTATAAAGCTGCTTTCCGTTCGAGAGCGCAATACATGGTTGCTGCTGCTGTCGCGCTTCCATGCCTGCTTCTCAAAGTCTTTGATAGCGGTCAAAGCGGCGGCAATATCTTTCTGAACAGTCTTTTGTTGGGCCCGAAGTCCGCCCGCGATGAGCACGAGGGCGCAGGTGCAGAGTACTGGAATTCTCATAAATAATTAGTTAGGAGTGAGCCTTGCCACTAGTAGACCAAGGGCGGAAGCACAGCGCTACCCAATAAGCCACCGCTGATACGTCTTGGCCGAAGGTGCCATTACCGCGCAGAGCGTGAGCAATAAACACCCGAAGAATACTAAATCGATGGGGCTCTTGGTGATGGTGAAAGTGACGAGCGGCGGTAAGCCAGTGAGCCCTAATAGGCTGTTGCGTAGAAAAATGCGGCTTTGGTACAGCCGTAGGTTCTCCGTTGCTGGCCGGCGTAGGTTCGGCTTAATCTGGGAAGAAACCAGGTACACGAGCACACCCACCAACAGCAATAAGCCCCCCAGGAGCAAAAGCGCCGGCCATGTGGCAAGCTGCGGATTTACGGTTCCTGATCCGGCGGTTCGGCGGCTGGCGGCCAAGACGAATGCGGCCATGACTGCTGCCTGTATAGGGTAATGCAGCCAGTGCATGCGCCGAATTCGCCGAATAGCTTCGTCGTATGTGGGGTCTGCCATGCCTTCGGCCGCGTAGCAAGCTACAATCAGTAGAGGTTATTGATTGGGGGGCTTATTTTGCTTTAGTGGGCTCGGATAGAAGCTTAAAATAGCTGGCTTTGAAGCGATTATCAACCACTTCGCCCTGTACTTCTGCCTTGCGAATGGCGCTGCAGAAGCCGTCTTTGGCGTGCGCGTCCCCGTGCGAATCGATGTCGGACCCGTCGACGAAATAGGCTTTGCCATCAATCCGCACCGCCAAATCGCAGCTTTTGCCCGGTAGCCCCAGCTTGCACTGTCCGCACGAAGCGTCTACTATCATCACCTTCTGGGCCTTATCTGGGGCGGCAGCTACACCAGCAGCGGCTTGGGTAGTCTGGGCAGTGGCAGCGGATACCGCGAAAAAGCCAAAGGCAGCTAGTAGTAACAAAGACTTCATAAAGCAACTGGTTATTTGATGGGGCCTTGGCAGCACGATTGCCACGTGTAAATAACGGAAAAAGTACCTGCTCTAGCACCAACGCGTAAGAAGGTGGGGGGCAAAATTTGCGGCCGCGTTCGGGTTATTTTAGTGGTCCATCCAGAGGAAGCCATCCGGCGCTCTGCAAGACCTGAATCAACTGCGGATCGTCGGCAGACATAGCTCTGAGCCAGATGCTTTCCCGCTCTCGATTCCACCAAAGTCCTTGGTCGTTGCCGGGCTTTGCAAACGAATACCGGTACAGCACGGCCCGTACATAGCGCGGCGGCTGATTGGGAAAAGGGTTGCTGGCAAATAGACTCACCGCGCCTGAGTCGTTGTGCAAGAGTTTCCAGACCAAATTTACCGTCCAGGGATAGTCAGCGGGGGAGGCCATGGAGGCGAACCACATTTGCCAATCTAGCCGCAACTGGTAGGGGGCAATTTGGGGCGGCGGCTGATCCAGTAGCACCGGCAGGCCTTTGTAGAGGTACGGCTTCCAGGCGGCTTGATCAGTAGGATTCTCCTCCATCGTTCCTTCAAACACCACGTTCAACCGTTCCTTTCCCACCGTTCCGAAGGCGCCGTAGGTATTTACAAGGTCCAGTGGGTCGAAGGAGGTATTCATAATTTGCGCAGGCGACACGATGTTCAGGGCAGGCTTAATGCTTAGAATGGCGATAAGTGCCGTTACAACCCAGGCGGTAGTAAGCAAGGGTCTGGATTCTTCAGCGCCTTCAGCCGCTTCTTCTGCCATGCAAACGAGGCGGCGGGGAAGAATTCTGGACCAGAAGCCATCATCGAAACAAGCCAGCGCCGGCACAATCGTCAGCCAATTTAGGAACGAGAGGTTGCCGCTCAGAATGATGCTGATCTGAAATAACACGATTACCGCTCCCGCGATGTGGCGTGCTACCCGAGGCCCGAACACGAAGAAGGGTGCTACAATCTCGGCCAGCCAATTAAACCAGACACCAACCTGAAGCATGGGGCGCGGCAGAAAATGGAACCACCGGCTCAGCGGGCCGGGAATAGGCTGCGTTTCGAAATGGTAATAGAGGGCCGTACTGTTGCGCCACACTTCATCCCCGCGCAGTTTAATTAAGCCGGCCCCCAGCATAATACGGAAAGCCAGCCATCGAAATAAAACGATGATGGGCATGGGGGGCGCGTACCTCGGGAAAGGCCGCAGATCGAGCAGGGGGCAAAGGAAGATGGCGAGAAAACCAGTTTCCGTAAGCTGAATTTCCCAGCCGTAACCATACCATTCCTGGCCCACGTGCACAAAGGACATGTAGAGAAACCAGAGCACCGCCAGCAGCAGGGCATTCGCGTAGCCAGCCATTACCACGCAGGAAAGCACAAACCCGACCCAGGCCGCCATGAGCAGGGCCGCGTCCGAGTGCCAAAGCCAAAAAAGCGACGGTAAACGTGCGAAGCCAGCCCCATCTGAACCGAGTGCATCGCTCACCTGCTTTAGGTAGATTCCTACGGTAAGGAGGCCATTAGAGCCAATCAGGGGAATGATCTGGTTGATTGCCACGAGAAAAGCCACGGCATATATGACTCCCAACAGGCGCAGCATAACAAAGCGGGTGAGCCAGTAGGAGGAAGAGCTATCCAGGGCATGCGTAGCACGTTGAGATTCGCTGGCCATGTCGTTTCTGTTCCAGTCGTGTATTATCGATGGAAGTTTAATACGACTTCTTATTGGCGGTTGGCGGCTAGTGCCGGGCTATAAATGATTGTAAAGTTTTGCCCCCTGAGTTGGCTTTAGGCCTGCTTAAATTATTCTTTTAAACTCAATCCTGGCAATAGTTTTCCTCAACAATATATTGTTAGACAAGAACATAGCCCTCTACAGGATTAAGGATGCCTTTGAGAGTAAGTACTTTCTTTTCGGCATCTGGAAATTGCTCTTTCACCTCCTTGAAGACTTCTTCCGTGACCATAATTTCGCCTACGCCAGCCGCGCCCTGAAGCCTCGATGTCAGATTAACCACCGGGCCTATAGCGGTAAAATCTTTGTAAGTGGTTCCCACTTCCCCCACGTAGGATTCACCGGTATGAATTCCGATGCCCACCCCAAGCGTTTGGATATCACGTAAGCCAATTTCCTCCTTCATATGCTGACAGTCTTTTTGCAGTTGCACAGCGGCGCTAACGGCATTTTGCACATGATCTTTCCTAATTAATGGGAAATTGAAGATGGCCAGCACAGCATCACCAATGAACTTGTTGACAATCCCGTCTTTTTCCCATACTGCCGCTGAGCATCGGTCGTAAAAATGGTGTAGCAGTTCGTTCAGCTTCTCAGGTTCTACTTGCTGCGACAAATCTGTGTAGCCCCGAATATCAGCGAAGAGAATGGTAGTAGAAACAGGGACCTGTTTATGCTTCATTATCTTGGCAAAATTGCTCTCGCAAAAGGTGCACATATTAGGATGCATTTTGCTTCGTTTGATACCAAACGTTCTAAAGAAAGCAGAAAAAGGACCACGTATGGCAGTCGGCATATGCATATGCTCCCAGCAGCCTTGGCAGATCTGTGTCTCTTTCATACTGAACTTGAAATCCCATGTTAAGGCTTTAAGTTTAATATAGTATTATATCAACTAATATTTACACGTTTCTAACAAAATTCTGCCTGATCATTGATACTGTAAGTTTGTAGCTCAGCCCTGTTTTTATAGTAGCTTTAGTTTGGGATAGTAGTCAGATACAAGCTCGGAACAGAAGTTGGGCTTAGTGCAATATATGGGTAAGGTGGCCGTGAAGTGACCTTACTAAACAGGTACTTACTTTTTCTTTTCCCTGATGTAATACGCCTGAATTCGGGGTACTTGGTCGGGTGTGAGGGTGAAGCTTACTTCTAGATTCTTCTTTTCTCCCTCTAATAAGAAGCTGCCCCGTAACCCATTTTGTGGTACTAGTTCTCCAACTCGCACAATCTTACCAGCCTGCTCAAAAAGTGTAGTTGCTTCTTTGCGCAAGGAGGAAGTGGAGTAATCCAGAAAGAAATTCTCTGCGAAAATACCGCTTGCTTCAGCCTCGTTCCAAGATGGTAGCAGCTTTACCAGCTGGGCCTTACGCTCATTCAGCACGCTAGAAGGGCGAAGCTGGCGTGGCTTTAGGTCAGCTAGCGTTGCGAGTGTGTCTAGCATTCGGATCATGATGGGGGAAGTGGGGGCGTATGTAACGTTTGCAAAGCACGCTAGCCCAATACCATAATCAGGCAAAATTGCCCAGTTGCTACCGAAGCCCGGCAGCCCGCCGCTGTGCCCAACTGTCACCCGGTTCTCACAATCCTTGCTCCACCGTATTCCATAGCCATACGCCGCCATCAGCGAACAAGCTCGCCCAGATGGGTATTTGTATTGGGCATTCTGGCCAATCAAATTTGATGGGTACTGAATTTCCCGTAACGAGCTTCTTTTCAGGGGACCTTTTTCTGGGGCGCTAGAAGCTGGCCAAGCCGATTGATAAAAGGCCATGTATTTGCCAAAGTCTTCCATAGTCGTGATTAGGCCACCCATTGCCCCGCCGGCACCATCATGCAGCATAGGCTGCTCTACCCATTGTTCCTCCAGCCAACGGTATCCATGTGCCAATTGAGTAGGAGGCACTTGGCCATAGTCCCAGTATGTTTGCGTCATGCCCAGGGGCTTCAATATATTTTCGTTTATATACTGTTGGTAAGGCTTCCCTGAAACTTTCCTGATAATGTATCCTAGGGTAATAAATCCAAGGTTACTGTATTCATACGTTACTCCCGGATTGTTTGAGTAGCTGAGCCCATTGTTAATAAAGTCAACCAGTTGCGCATCGCTCATAGCCAGCTGACGGTCGCCCCAGGGGTTATCTTCCGGCAAGCCCGCCGCATGCGTAAGCAGGTGCCGAATGGTTACTACCGGAGCATCAGCAGTCGGAAAGTGCTGTTTTTTGAAACCGGGTACGTACCGCGACACGGGGTCATCAAGGCGGAGCTTTCCAGCGTCACGGAGCTTAAGAATGGCCATAGCGGTGAAGCTCTTGGTCATGGAAGCAATGCGAAAGGCTGATTGCGGAGTGGCAGGAGTTTTCTGCTCAATATTGGCGTAGCCGGTACCACCTGATGCGAGTAATTGTCCATCAACCATCACCCCGTACACAAAGCCCGGTGCATGCATAGCAGTAGCATATTTTTTATACATCCCGTCGAGCACGGGCAGGGCTCTCCGAATCTTCGTCATCCGGGCTGTATCGGCAAAAACAGGCTCAGGGTAAGTGATAGACGTGGATTTTAGCTGTGCAAATGCGTTCAAAGAGAACAACAGAAGCAGGAGTAAAGAAGGGCTGCGCATAGAGTGGGTTTAAAGGATCAATATATATGAATTGTTTACCTGTATTGCATCCTAACTATTATTTATAAAATTCAATGCTAGCCCCGCTGTGCTCTGGTTTTACCCGAGTTAATCCTTATTAGATTGTTGTAAATAAAAAAGCCTGTACCACGTGGTACAGGCTTTTCTTAATAGTCGCTGGTGAGCAGTTATGGAAACTTAGGGTACTTGTCGAAGTCAGGCTTGCGCTTCTCAACGAAGGCGTTGCGGCCTTCCTTGGCTTCTTCGCTCAGGTAATAGAGCAGCGTGGCGTTGCCGGCCAGCTCCTGAATGCCCGCCTGCCCATCAAGCTCAGCATTGAAGCTGGATTTGAGCATACGTAGCGCCAGAGGGCTTTTCTCGAGGATCTTGCGGCACCAAGCTACGGTCGTTTCTTCGAGCTGCTCCAGCGGCACTACTTTATTCACAAGTCCCATATCGAGGGCTTCCTGCGCGTCGTACTGGTCGCAGAGGAACCAGATTTCGCGGGCTTTTTTCTGGCCTACTACGCGGGCCAGGTAGCTCGCCCCAAAGCCGCCATCAAACGAGCCTACTTTTGGACCAGTCTGGCCGAAGCGGGCATTTTCAGCGGCGATGCTTAGGTCGCAGACGACGTGCAATACGTGGCCACCGCCAATGGCCCAGCCGGCCACCATGGCAATAACAGGCTTGGGAATGGAGCGGATCTGCTTTTGCAAATCGAGTACGTTGAGGCGGGGCACTGTGTCTTCGCCCACGTAGCCGCCGTGGCCGCGCACGCTCTGGTCGCCGCCCGAGCAGAACGCTTTGCCGCCTTCGCCGGTGAGGATAACTACGCCAATGTCGGTGCGGTTGCGGCAGATATCCATGGCCTCAATCATCTCCTGCACCGTGAGCGGGGTGAAAGCGTTGTGCACCTGCGGGCGGTTGATGCTGATTTTGGCGATGCCTTCGTGGAAGGTGAAGAGAATCTCGCGGAATTCCTTGATGGGAGTCCAGGTAATGGCCATAGAGAAGGTGATTATGCTAAGAGAAAGAGGTTCTGACAGAAGTACGGTAGTGCTCAAAAAAGGCCGCGTTAGTGGCGCTGTCGGTAGTAATTTCCAACAAGGCAGCGCCGCCTTCGGGTGCAAAGAAAACCGGTAAAGCCGATTCTAGTTCGGCGAAAGTAGAAACGGGGAAGTAGCGCAGGTTGAAATCGCGCGCCGTATTCTCGGCGGTAAGAGGCTGATGCGTTTCAAAAAACTCTTCCAGCTCCGGCTGCTGCCGCGGTCCGTCGATAAGGCGAAAAATGCCCCCCGCGTGGTTATTGAACAACACAATACGCAAATTGGGCAGCGGGTAATTGTGCCAGAGCGCGTTGCGGTCGTAAAAAAACGCTACGTCGCCGGTGAGCAGCACCACGGGCCGGTTGGGCTGTGCCAGCGCCGTACCCACCGCCGTGCTGGTGCAGCCATCGATGCCGCTGGTGCCACGGTTGGCAAAAACCTCCGTAGCAGCACAGTTAGCCAACCCCAAAATATTCGCGTAGCGCACGGCCATGCTATTGGCTAGGTGGAGGGCCGTGTTTTTGGGAAGAAGCTGGAGCGTGTGCTGAAAGGCCGTAAACTCGTTGAAAGGCTGGTTTTGCCCAGCAAAAAATTCAGCTAAAAAGCCATCCGCCCACTGTTCTGCGCGCTGCCAATGCGACGCATAGGAACTATCGGCTGCATCTGCTGATTCCAATGCGCTTTCGGGCGTCGGAATACCCAATGGCATGGCAGCGGGCACAACGCGGGTAGCATCGGCCGCTGCTGTAAGCCTGTTTGCCTTGGCTGTTGTTAGTTCTGAGCTCGTAAAATGCTGTTCATCAAGCAATAGTAATTGCTCGAAAAAAGTGGTGGGCTCCAGCCGAATAATGCGCGTCAGAGACTTAAAGGTGTCGGCGACTGGGCCGGCGGCTTGCACGTGCCAGTGCTGCTGGGGGACAAATTCGCGCAGGTATAGCTTCAGCGCTTTCGAAATCAGCGACTGCCCAAACGTGATGAGCAATTCCGGGCGCAGGTCAGCTTTCAGACCTGCATCCGGCACGGCCAAAAATACATCCTGATGCCCCATCGGCGCGGTGCCGAAAGCCTCAGAATTGCCCCCCACCGGCTGATGCACATTCGCAATCACATCGCCCACTACCGGCACCTGATACGCGGCCGCAAACTTCCGCAGACTGCGCACCAACTGCTCATCAAAAACATGCTGGCCGGCCACCACGAGTACCCGCGAAGTATCGCGCAGGGCCTGGGCCAAGCCAGCTAGCTCGCTGGGGGGCAAAGTTGGCGTGCCGGCCTGCTCTCGGATTACTTTGACTTCCTCAAACCGCAGCTCCTGGCCAGCTTTCGGATAAAAAGGTTCGCGTAGTGGAATGTTTACCTGCACTGGCCCGGCCGGAAATTGCTGGGCACTATTAATCGCCTCCGACACAATGCGGGCCGAATGCCACTTGGCATCGGCGTGGCTGGTATCGGCGGGAAATGTAAACGTCCCTTTGGCGTGCGCACCATACAGGTCGGTTTGGCGGATAGTTTGGCCGTCGAGCTGGTCAATCCACTCCGGCGGGCGGTCGGCGGTGAAAATAACGAGCGGAATCTGCTGAAAATACGCTTCGGCCACGGCTGGCGCGTAGTTCAGGCCTGCCGTGCCGGAAGTGCACACCAGCGCCACTGCCCGCCGCTGGCTTTGCGCCAAGCCCAGCCCAATAAAAGCGGCAGCCCGCTCATCGGGCACCGTGCGCACCCGAATCTCAGGATGACGGGCAAAGGCAATGGTCAAGGGCGCACACCGCGAGCCCGGCGACAGCACCACATCCGTAATGCCGTGGCACGCACAAATTTCCGCGATGTTATAAACTGCCTGCATGACCACGTTTTAATATGACTACCATTTTTATGTGAGCAGATTTATCCTTCTAAAACTGCTCCGGCGGTTTGGAGTTTCAGCTCAGTTTCTTCCCACTCACGCTCTGGGTCGGAATCGACGGTGAGGCCAGTGCCGGCGTACAGAATTGCTTCGGTGGGGCGGAGCTGCATGCAGCGCAGATTCACAAACAAGCGTGCCACGCCCGCCTGCGGCAGATTTACCGGGCCCAGGAATCCGCTGTAATATGCCCGGTCGTAGCCTTCGTATTGGTGCAAAAAGTCGAGCGCCGCTTGCCGGGGCATTCCACCCACCGCCGACGTGGGATGAAGCAAGCGGAGCATATCGGTACCTAAAGACGGAAACGGCACCTGCCGCAAATGCACGGCAAAATCGGTGCGCAGATGCAGCAACTCGCCGGCTACCACAGTACGGGGGCCGATTTCGTCGTACTCGCGAAGGCGCAGCTGCTTAAAGCAGCTCACAATGTAGCGGGCCACCAGCGCCTGCTCCTCTATTTCCTTTTGCCGCCAAATGGCTTTTTGAGGCGTCAGGCCGGGTGTAAGGGGTTGGGTGGCGGCTAGGGCCATGGTGCGAAATGTGCCTTCTGCTGTTACCTCCGCCAATACTTCGGGCGTAGCGCCCAGCCAGGTGCCCGCGCCCGGCGCACTCACCAACGACACAAAGGCCTGCGGATAGCGCACCTGCAATTCTTCGAACGCCAGCAGCGCATCAAAGTCGGGGGGCAAAAGTTGGCGCGCCGCCCGCGACGACACCACTTTTTGTACCGTTCCCTGCTCAATAGCCGCTACGCCCCGCCGTACAAGCGCCGTGTACTCAGCGAATGAAGCGGTAGCAGGAGCCGGCTGCGGACTCTGATGCCAACGTAGCGAAGTAGTATCCGGGGTGGCTTGCAGAAACTCTCGCAGCTCGGCCAATCGGAAGTCGGCTATGCCGGTTTTATTTACCCAAAACTGGCCGGTTTGTCTCGTGTCAAAAAAAACGTTGGCGGGCAGAAACAAAGCCGGGTTGTGGTCGGAGTCGCGGAAAGGGAAGAACGCGAAGCCTGCCGGCGCATTGGGTTCCAGGTTGGGGGGCAAACCGGTTAGGGCTTCTTCCCAAGAGAAGCTTAGGCAAAGCTGCGCGTGGGCCGCACCAGGTAGCCGCCACAGCGCTACCGGCAAGCCCGCCTGCAGGGCAAAGGCTACCAGCTGCCGCAGCTGCTCCGTAGGCGCTAGCTGCTCACTGCCGGGGTACGGGACCAGCGTAGGCCAGGGGCGCTGGCTCATGCGGCCTCACCCGCTCTGGGGGGCAAATCAATGACGGCCATGGTAATACGACTCACGCAAACCAAGTCCCCCGATTCCTCGTGCGTAATCCGGATTTCCCACACCTGCGTAGTGCGCCCCACATGCAAGGCTACCGCCCGCCCAACCACAAACCCCGAGCGAACTCCTTTCAGGTGATTCGCGTTGATTTCGAGCCCTACACAGGCTTTCTTAGTTCTGTCGACTTGCAAGGCGGCGCCTATGCTGCCCAGCGTTTCGGCCAGCGCTACGGAAGCGCCACCGTGCAACAGGCCCATCGGCTGGTGCGTACGATGATCAACGGGCATGCGGCCAACCAACAGTTTATCACCGATTTCGGTCAATTCCATACCGAGGTGTTCGCCCATCGTATTGCGACACCAAGCATTGAGCTGCTCGAGGGTAGGGGTGGGTGGTATCATAAGGGAAAATGAAAAAAGCTGGGTCAGCGGCCTGAAAAACCAGTACTTTCGGACCCGTCACAACAAAGCTAGGGGTAAAGTGAGCGTCAAAAAAATATACCTCATTCGGCACGGGCAAACCGATTTTAACGTGCAGGGCATTGTGCAGGGCAGCGGCGTCGACTCTTCCCTGAACGCGGCCGGCCACGAACAGGCGCGCCGTTTCTTCGCCGCGTATAAACATCTGGCGTTCGATAAAGTCTACACTTCTACCTTGCAGCGCACCCAGCAGTCGGTGCAGGGTTTCCTCGATCTGGGCTTGCCCCATGAAGCGCATCCGGGCCTGAACGAGATTAGCTGGGGTCTGCGCGAAGGCACCCGCATTACGCCCGAAGAAGATGCTGAATATCAGGGTGTGCTGAACCAGTGGGCCAAGGGCGAAACTCATGCCCGGCTCAGTGGCGGCGAAAGCCCGGATGAAGTCGCGGCCCGCCAGCGGGCTTTTATTGAGTTGATAATAAGCCGCCCGGAGGAAGAAACTATTCTGGTGTGTATGCATGGCCGGGCCATGCGGGTGCTGCTGTGCCAGCTGCTCAACTACAACTTAAGCCACATGGATGCCTTCGAGCACCGCAATCTGTGTTTATACCGGGTGCACTACACCGGCTCCATGTTCTCGGTGCGAAGTTTTTTAGATACAGCGCATTTGACGTAACACCCAAAGCGGTTTGCTGCGTTAACACAGGTATCCTTTCTAGTACCAAAATTGACTTTTGCTCAGTAGCCTACGCACGTCCTGCGTTTAGCATTTGCCAGCGCAGATTTTCGGGCTAATTTTGACCCTTCACAACCCAAGCCCAACAAGCAGATGGCCGAAATCATAAAAATGCCCAAAATGAGCGACACGATGACCGAAGGGGTTATCGCGGCGTGGCTCAAAAAGGTAGGCGATAAAGTGAAGTCCGGGGATATCCTGGCCGAAGTGGAAACCGACAAAGCCACGATGGAGCTGGAAAACTATGAGGATGGCACTCTGCTCTACATTGGTCCCAAAGAAAAAGACTCGGTGCCCGTGGATGGGGTATTGGCTATTGTAGGCAAAGAGGGCGAAGACATTTCAGCCTTGTTGGCCGGCATTAGCGGAGGCAGCACTCCTGCCGCTGCACCCGCTCAGGAGGCGCCCAAAGCAGAAGCTGCTCCTGTGGCTGAAGCACCCAAAACGGCTCCGGCGCCCGCACATGCTGCTCCGGCCGTCGCGCCACAAGCTGCTGCACCAGCCGCCGCGGGCAATGGCAAAAAAGCAACCGTGGTACGTATGCCCAAAATGAGCGACACGATGACGGAAGGCGTCATTGCCGGCTGGCTCAAAAAAGTAGGCGACAAAGTAAAATCAGGTGATGTGCTGGCCGAAGTAGAAACCGACAAGGCGACTATGGAGTTGGAAAACTACGAAGATGGTACCCTGCTGTATATCGGCCCGAAGGATGGTGAATCGGTAGCCGTTGACGGTGTACTAGCCATCATCGGGGAGGAAGGCGCCGACATCGAAGCCTTACTGGGGGGCAAATCTGGTGGCGCTGCGGCTGCTCCGGAGGCGGCCGCGCCTGCCGCCGAAGCTCCGGCGGCTCCGGCTACCGCCGCCCCTGCCTCAGCTACTACCTCTGCACCCGCCGAGGCCGCACCGAGTGGGGGGCGCCTGTTTGCTTCACCGCTAGCCAAGCGTATCGCCCAGGAAAAAGGTATTGATATCAGCCAGGTGAAAGGCTCCGGCGAGAACGGCCGCATTGTGCAGCGCGACGTGGAGAACTTCCAGCCCGGCGCTGCTCCTGCTGCTAAGCCCGCTGCCGCACCGCTACCGGAATACATCGCGCCTGTTGAAGCGCCCAAAGCAGCACCCGCTGCTCAGCCAAGTGCCCCGGCTTCCGCACCAACCAGCGCTCAGCCCGAAGGCACGTACACCGATACGCCCGTTTCGCAGATGCGCCGCGTCATTGCACGCCGCCTCGCGGAAAGCAAGTTCTCGGCCCCGCATTTCTATCTAACGATGGAAATTACCATGGACCGCGCCATGGAAGTTCGCACCCAGCTCAATGCATTGTCGCCCATAAAGCTGTCGTTCAACGACTTGGTAATCAAAGCAGCGGCCGTAGCCTTGAAGCAGCACCCAACGATCAACTCCTCATGGCTCGGCGACAAAATTCGCCAAAACCATATGGTGAATATTGGGGTAGCCGTAGCCGTGGACGAAGGTTTGCTGGTGCCCGTAGTGCGCAACGCCGACGGCAAAGGGCTGTCTACTATTGCTACCGAGGTAAAAGAATTGGCCGGCAAAGCCAAGAGCAAGAAGCTGCAACCCGCCGAATGGGAGGGCAGCACCTTCACCATCTCGAACCTGGGCATGTTCGGTATTGATGAATTTACGGCCATCATTAACCCCCCAGATGCCTGCATCTTGGCCGTGGGGGGCATTAAGCAGACCGCCGTGGTAAAAGATGGTCAGCTAGCCGTGGGCAATATCATGAAAGTAACTCTGAGCTGCGACCACCGCGTGGTAGACGGAGCGTCGGGCGCCGCCTTCCTCCAGACGTTGAAAGCGCTGCTGGAAGACCCCATGCGTATGCTGATCTGATAGTTTAGTCTGTATTCTAGCTTTGGAAAGCCAGCCCGTGAGGGCTGGCTTTTTTATTTATTCGCTTTATTGTGAAATCAATATGTTTTTGTCCTGCTCCATCTAGCCAAATCATCCATTCACTTTTCTTTTTTAGCAATGAAACAGCTAGTACCAATTACAATCATGTGCCTGACTAGTGTCATGGCCATGGGGCAAGATCAAACCCTAACGGGACAAGTGCTGGACGTGGCGGGCCGGCCGGTAGTGGGCGCTACGGTGCTGGAAAAAGGCACTAACAATGGCACCGGCACCGATGGCAGTGGCCGATTCACGCTGCGCGCACGTTCCCAATCGCCCACGCTGGTCATCAGTTCCATCGGATTTGCCCCCCAGGAAGTAAGTGGGGGCGCTGGCCCCATAAGCGTGCGGCTGGCCGAATCCACCACCAGCCTGGATGCCGTGCAGGTGGTCGGCTCGCGCAGCCAAAACCGGTCCGTCACCGATTCGCCTTCGCCGGTTGATATAATCGATATTCGGGAAGTGACGGCCAAAACTGGGCAGCTCGACGTAAACCAGCTGCTGCAATTCGTGGCGCCTTCCTTCAACTCCAACCGCCAGACCGGCTCCGACGGCGCCGACCACGTCGATCCGGCGTCTTTGCGCGGCCTGGGTCCTGATCAGACGTTGGTGCTAGTGAACGGGAAGCGCCAGCATCAGTCGGCGCTGGTCAACCTGTTCGGCTCGCGCGGACGGGGCAATACCGGCACCGACTTGAATGTGATTCCGGCGGCTTCCATTCAGCGAATTGAGATTTTGCGCGATGGCGCGGCGGCCCAATACGGCTCTGATGCCATTGCCGGCGTTATCAATATTGTGCTGAAAAACAGCGTGGACGAACTGACGGTAAGCGCCAACTACGGCGCCTACGACGCAAAATACCGCTTCGACAATGAGACGTTTGATGGTGGCAATTTCAACGTCAATGCCAACTATGGTATCGGAGTGGGGAGCAAAGGCGGTTTCGTGAATGCTACGCTCGACTACAACAAGCGCGAGCACACCCAACGCGCCGATGTACCCTCCTCGGCCGATGGCATAGCTCGGCGGCAGTACGGTGACCCAGAAGTGTCGAATGCGGCGGCTTACCTCAACGCCAAGTTTCCGCTTAGCGACAAAGCCCACATCTACACGTTTGGCGGCATGAATAAGCGCAAAGGCGACGCCTACGCCTGGACGCGCTTCCCCGACGATGACCGCAATGTACCCGCCATTTACCCCAACGGCTTCGACCCGATTATTACTAGCGACATTATAGACGGCTCGGCGGTGGTCGGCGCGCGGGTAATGGTGGGCGAGTGGGACCTGGATCTGAGCAATAATTTCGGCTCCAACCGGTTTGAGTACGGCCTGCGCAACACGCTCAACGCGACGTTGGGCGAGAGTTCGCCCACTACGTTTGATGCGGGGGGCTTTCAGCTCCAGCAGAACGTTGTTGGTCTGAGCGCCACTCGCAACTACAAAACGGTGCTGCAAGGCTTCAACCTGGCCGCCGGAGCCGAGTATCGGCGCGAGTGGTACTCACTCTTTGCCGGCGAAGAAGCCTCTTACCGCAACTATGCGCCCGGCTCCGACATAGCAGGCGGCTCCCAAGGTTTCCCCGGTTATCAGCCCAGCGACGTCATTAAGGCCAACCGCGACAATATAGGCGTGTACGTTGATGCCGAATTGAACGTGACCCAGCGCTGGCTGCTGGCCGCTGCTCTGCGCTACGAAAACTACAGCGACTTCGGCAGTACGCTCAATTACAAAGGCGCCACCCGCTACAACCTGACCGAGTTTCTGACCTTGCGGGGCACGTTCAGCACCGGCTTTCGGGCGCCTTCACTAGCGCAAATCAACTTCAACTCCACCTTCACCAACTTTATTGAGGGTCAAGCCGTGGAGGTACTGTTGGCCCGCAACAACAGCGCCGTCACCCAGAAACTGGGTATTCCGAGCCTTAAGCAGGAAACCTCCACCAACGCTAGCGTAGGCCTAACCAGCCGGATAGGCTCGTCATTGAGCTTAACTCTGGATGGCTATTACATCAAGATAAAGGATCGGGTGGTACTCACCAGTCAATTCTCCAACGACGACCCTGTGATTGGAGCTGATTTGCAGGCGTTGAACGTGGGACAAGCCCAGTTCTTTGCCAACGCCGCTTCCACTTCTTCGCTGGGCCTCGATGCCGTGTTGAGCCATTCACTCATCCTAACCGGCAGCCGGTTGAACTCCACGCTGGCCGCCAACTTTAACCGCTTGCGTATCGACCGGGTGACGACTTCGGGCCGACTGGCCGGGCGCGAAGATGAGTTTTTTGGCCCCCGCGAGCAGGCATTTGTTAAGGCATCCGCGCCGCCCTCCAAAATTAATCTCACGTTTGATTATCAGCTCGGCCGCTTTGGGGCGCTGCTGCGGTTTGTGCGCTTCGCCGAGATTGAGCTGATTGGGTACGATGATAATCCGCAGGTGTATAAGCCTCGCACCACCACCGACCTCTCACTCAGCTACGCCCTTACCGACCACTTGCAGCTCTCGGTGGGCAGCTCCAACCTGTTTGATGTGTACCCCAACCGCTTCGACCCGCAGCTCACCGAAACCGGTGGCGCCTGGGACCCAGTGCAGATGGGTTCGAACGGCCGGTTTTACTTTGCTAAATTGCAGGCCCGTTTCTAAGCAGGTGCCAGCCAATAATCATCTGTCATCCTACGAAGGAAGGACCTTGCCCAGTTGGAACACCTCATTCCGGCTGGACAAGGTCCTTCCTTCGTAGGATGACAAGTATTTTCTGACAGCTGCCAACTACTAATTCTCACCTAAGCATGAAAATAAGATCAACTACTGTCCTGGGAGTGCGCCACAACGGGCAGATTGCCGTGGGCGCTGATGGACAGGCTACCATGGACAAGCACGTGGCCAAGAGCAATGTGCGTAAAATTCGTAAGCTGCACGATGGTAAAGTAGTAACCGGGTTTGCCGGCTCCACGGCTGATGCCTTCATGCTGCTCGATAAGTTTGAGGAAAAGCTAGGCAGCTATAATGGTCAGTTGCGTCGCGCTGCTATTGAACTCGCCAAAGAGTGGCGCAAAGATCAGTATTTGCGCAAGTTGGAGGCTATGATGGTGGTAGCCGACAAAGATGAGCTTCTCATCATTGCTGGTACTGGCGACGTACTAGAGCCTGATTTCGACGTCGCGGCCATCGGTTCAGGTGCCATGTATGCCCAGGCCGCTGCGCTGGCTCTGAAGAAGCACGCGCCCCACCTCACGGCCCGCCAAATGGTAGAAGATGCTCTGCACATCGCGGCAGATATCTGCATCTACACCAACCACAACCTCATGATTGAGGAGCTTAAATAAAGCTGCTTTTGTAAGCAACCCAGGTCGGATTGAGCGCTGCTAATAATCTTTACTAAGCAGGGCTCGTAATGAACGATTCTGAACTGCTGATTGATTGTACACCGCACACCCACTATTACACTGAACGACGATTCGATGAACGTAACGAACTTCCTCAAGCACCACTACCGCCACTTCAACGCCGCTGCGCTGATTGATGCCGCTGAAGGCTACAACAAGCACCTCGCGGAAGGTGGCAAAATGATGATCACGCTGGCTGGCGCGATGAGCACGGCCGAAATGGGCATCCAACTGGCCGAGTTGATTCGCCAGGATAAGGTGCAAATCATCAGCTGCACCGGTGCCAACCTGGAAGAGGATATCTTCAACTTGGTAGCCCACGACTTTTACGAGCGGGTGCCTAATTACCGTGACCTAACGCCCGCCGACGAGCAGGCCCTGCTGGAGCGTCACATGAACCGCGTAACCGATACTTGCATTCCGGAAGAAGAGGCGATGCGCCGCCTCGAGCACTCGGTGCTGAAGTTCTGGGAGCAGGCCGACAAGGCCGGTGAGCGGTACTTCCCTCATGAGTTCTTCTATCAAATCCTGAAGTCGGGCGAGCTGGAGCAGTACTACCAGATTGACCCCAAAGACTCCTGGATGCTGGCCGCCGCCGAGAAAAACCTGCCGATCATCTGCCCCGGTTGGGAAGATTCTACACTGGGCAACATCTTCGCGGGCCACGTTATTTCGGGCGATGTGAAGAATGTACACACCGTGCGTACGGGCATCGAGTACATGATTTATCTGGCCGAATGGTACACCAAGCAGGCTACCGAGGAAAGCAAAGTAGGTTTCTTCCAGATTGGCGGCGGTATTGCCGGCGACTTCCCGATTTGTGTAGTGCCGATGCTGCACCAAGACCTGGGCCGCACCAGCGTGCCGCTGTGGGGCTATTTCTGCCAGATTTCGGACTCTACTACCTCGTATGGTTCGTACTCCGGCGCTGTGCCCAACGAGAAAATCACTTGGGGCAAGCTGGGCCAGGACACGCCTAAGTTCATCATTGAGTCGGATGCTACGATTGTAGCGCCGCTGGTGTTTGCTATGGTGCTGGGGCAATAATTTGCAGTAGCCTTTAAAAGAAAAGCCCCCCACTGGATTCAGTGGGGGCTTTTTTGTGCCTTGATGATAACCCCAGCTTTAGCGGGTCTGTGGTGTAGCAGCCGGCTTAGTGGCGCTAGCTTGCTTTTGCATTTCCTGCTTCATGGCCTCTTTAAACGTAGACCAGTTCAGGGCATAAGTGAGAGACACCATAACTATGACGCAGGTCAGATAGCCCAGTAGATAAGTCATGAAGCCGCGCCAGAGGCGGCCAGCCAAGCTCATGCCGGTGTGGGCCAGCAAGCTGCCGTAGGCCCAGGTGGCGTATCCAAAGACTGGCAGCATGAACACTAGGCTGACCGTGCCAATTTGGGGCGTGCCGCTGTACGCATATAGAACCGGCAGGTACAGCACGGCAAAAAAGTTCATGATGGCCGTGATGAACGCCACAATGATGAGGCACTCGGCGTAATTGTAGCCGCCACGCCGCAAAAACCAACGCGCAAACAGTGCCCACACTGGCACCATGGCTATATAGCACCAACTCAGGTACTTCATCATGAAGCCAGTGGATGCCTGCTGCATCTGCCACACGGCATCTGGGATGGAAGGGTCTTTAGGCGGCAACATCTGGATGTGCAGCACCGACGACACCAAAGCATAAAAGCTGGTCACGATTAGCAGCAGCGACAGCGGCCGAAAATGGTCGACGCGCTTGCCGGCCAAGTAGGCCCGAATGGTGGGGCCAGGCCGCGAGATCATTGTTTTGAGGGTGAATAAAATGCCCTTATCCACATGCCAGATAGAGTGGGGAATGTCGTGGAGCATGTCGGCCATCGTGAGGCGATGGGTGTGATGGGCGTCTTGCCCGCAGCGGCCACAGAAGCGGTCGGGCACCTCATGGCCACAGTTGAGGCAAGCCATTGCGTGGTGATGCGTAGCACTCAGTGTATCTGAAGCTGAACTGGCAGTAAGCGTAGAGTGCATAGACGAAGTGTATGTAACTTGGAATAAGTAATATCTGAAACAAAAGATATGTAGTTCACCGCAGAATCCCCACTTTTTTTAGGTTGATTTGTTGCGTAAGTGTATCGCCACTTCTGCTACTTATTCTGATTGTATGGCCTCCACACCCATTCCCAGGAAAATTCTGGCTCGCCAGCACGAAATAACGGCTGATTTTCTGCGCCTAATTGACGTGCACATAGCCGATGTAGCGGCAGGGAGGGTCACGGAAATGCTTGAAATTCGGGACTTTGCCGATCAGCTGCACATTCATCCTACGCACCTGAGCAATACCATTAAGCTAACCACGGGCCACTCGCCCTGCTACTACTTTGAGGCACGCATTATGGATATAGCCCGGCAGCAACTCACGGATTCCAACCGGTCCGTAGCCGATATAGCCACTGGGCTCACCTTCGACCCTTCCAATTTTACCAAGTTCTTTAAGCGCTTTGCGGGCTGCACGCCCAAGCAGTACCGCGAGCAAGTTTGGGCCCAACAGCGAGCAGCAAAAACGGAAACTGTCACCATTTAAACTGAAGCTGTCACCATACTTTAGGGTATTCGGCGGGCCACCTTTGTGCTATCAACCTAACACTGAAAGTTATGAGCACAAACAAGATAGCCCTCGTCACCGGCGGCAGCCGGGGCCTCGGCCGCAATAGCGCCCTCCAACTCGCCCAAGCCGGCCACGACCTCATTATCACCTACCGCAGCAAAGAAACAGAGGCTAAACAAGTCGTGACCCAGATAGAAGCCTTGGGCCGGAAGGCCGTAGCTCTGCAGCTCGATACCAGCATCACGGCCTCATTTCCAGCGTTTGCGGCCACTGTAACCCAGCACCTGCAGCAGCACTGGAACCGCAGTACTTTCGATTTCCTAATTAATAACGCTGGCATCGACGCCTCCTCGCCCTTCGCCGAAACGACCGAGGAAGACTTCGATAATCTGCTGAATGTGCACTTCAAGGGGGTATATTTTCTGACGCAGAAGCTCCTGCCGCTGCTGGCCGACGGCGGCGGTATTGTGAATTTCTCCACGGGCCTAGCGCGCTTCACCACGCCGGGCTACGCAGCCTATGCCTCCATGAAAGGCGCCGTGGAAACGCTGACAAAGTACATGGCAAAAGAGCTGGGCGGCCGCGGCATTCGCGCCAATATTGTGGCGCCTGGTATCATCAAAACTGACTTTACGGCTAAAGTTCGGGAGGCGCATCCGCAGCTGGAGCAGTATATGGCGGGCAATACCGCCCTAGGCCGTATCGGTGAGCCCGATGATATTGGCAGCGTAGTCGCCTTCCTGTGTTCCGACGCGGCGCGCTGGGTAAACGCACAACGCATAGAAGCTTCTGGTGGCTATTCATTGTAAGCCATTGAAAATGCATAAAAAAGCCTCCCAGAATACTTCTGGGGGGCTTTTTTATGTGACCTAAGGCCAATTTACTTTTTGGTCACGCGCACATCTACGCGCCGGTTCTGAGCGCGGCCTTCAGGGGTGTCGTTTGAGGCAATAGGGTGCTCCTGCCCGTAGCCTTCGGCGGCTACGCGGCCGGCCTCAATGCCGTTATCCATCATCGCTTTGCGGGCGGCGTTGGCACGGTCGGCGCTGAGCGTTAGGTTCATATCGGCTTTGCCTTTATTATCCGTGTAGCCACCTAGCTTGATGGCTGCATTGGGGAAAGCTTTCAGAATAGCTGCTGCATTTTTTAGCTGCGCCTGTGACTCAGCCGTGAGTGCAGACTTGCCCGTGGTGAAGTACACGCGGTCCAGGCTCATCCAACCCTGCGTTTTATCATCGCTCACGGTTTGGTTTGGGTCGTTCAAGAAATTATACAAGCGGGCTTCAAACGAATTGCTGCCCACATTCAGCACCGTGCCATCGGGTAGCTTAATGTCGGTGTTGGCACCGGTATCGTAGATGTAGTTGCCGCTGGCCTCGTCATAGCGACCGGTAGGGGCGGCAATGGGGGCAGCAGCTACGGCGGCCGTGTCGGTTGTCATTTCGGTTGTGGCTGGCGCGGTGGCTTCGGGCTCTTTATCGCAGCCGCGCACGAAGAAAAACGCCGCTGCAAGAGCCAGAAGGCCCAACAGTATCCACGGCCACCGGCTGGGCGAATCGGCGACGGCTTCCACGTCGCGGGCGGTGTTGCGGACCGCGTCGCCGGTGCGGTTGGCGGCCGCCGAAACGGTATTCCCAAAGGTATTGGTAGCCGCGCTGGCGGCGCTGCCTACGCTGGCCGCTGCTCCACCCAGACCCAAACCGGAGAGCATGCCGCCGATGTTACCGGGCAGGCTGCCCAAAGCACCCATTATGCTGCCGCGCTGGCTGCTCAAGTAATTTCCAAAGCCATTGGAGTCTAAGTTGTTATCGGCCGCATGCTTGCCCAGTAAACCCAAAATCACTGGCGTAGCCATACCCATCAGGCTGCTCGTAGTAGAGGTACGCACGCCGGCCTGCTGACTGATGCCATCTACGGCGGAGGTATAATTGCTGCCAAATACGGAGCGCAGCATTTCGGCTCCCTTATTTAGTAGGCTGCCATCGGTGGCGGGTGCCGTGGTGCTGGTGCTACTAGTGCCGCCTACCAAACTGCCCAGATTACCTAGAATGCCGCTGCTGTGCGCTTGGCGGGATAGGTCGAATAATTCGGTGTTACCCCCAGGCTGTTGGGAGCGAGCAAATAATCCGCCTAATACCAAGGGAATTATGCTTTTCAAGGCTGTGCCAATACTACTTTCGTTTTCGCCCAGCGCGTTGCTGGTTTGGCGTACGGTGTCGCCACTGAAGTAGCTCTGAACAAGCTCTAATAAATTCTGGCTCATAGGGTTTTGGCATTTAGTGAAGAGATATATCAATATACGAATCCTTGCCACTTAAGGGCGTTTTTATAGATATTTTAATCTTAAGTAGAACTTATTTCTGACGAGATGATGACTATAGAATTGGCGCACGGCACAAAAAAGCCCCCCAGTCATATGGCTGGGGGGCTTTTTTGTGCTTGAAGAAATCTAGAATCGGAACAGCGGACGCTCAGGATTCCAGATGCCCCACGGAATCATGAGCAGCACCAATACCAGCGCCACAGCAAACCAAATAAAGGCTTTTTTGTGCTTGGAGACGGGGTTGATAGCTTTCTTGGAGAGCGAGCGGCCCACCTGTGCAATGATAACGGCGAGAATCATAGTCGCGATATGCTCCACGCCCCAGAAGCGCAGTTCGGGATTTTTCATGGCGGCGCCCATGCTTTGGGTGGCTGCCTTTGCTACCGGGCTCAGCCCGAAATACAGAATCAGGCCCAGCAGCAGTTGCAGATGCATGGAGCCCACAAAGGCGGCTGCCATGCCATTGTCGGCACCGAGATAAGGACGACGATTTTGCCAACCTACGAAGGCGCGGTACAACGCAATCAGCCCAAAAATAACCACCAGCCAGCGCGACCAGGAGTGCAGCGCAAGTACGATATCATACATAGGAAAAGGGAAAGGTGAGGCGGTAAAGGTCGGGAGTGGGAACGAAAATGCCACGTTGGGGGGCAAAATCTTGGTTGATGGCCTTTATCAGAGGGTAGCCGAAAGGGAAAAGCTAAAAAAGCAGTGGGGCTTTTTCATTTTTATGCCCTTCAAAAGCGAAGACTTTTTCCTGCACGAACTGCTCGCCTTCCTGCCGCAGAATAGCGATGTTGTTGATGTTGAGCCTCAGGTTAAACGTCTCCTCATTAAGGTGTTGGAGCACTGGTCCCAATAAATCAGGGGAGGTGTCGTGCAGGGCCAGCGAAATGTGCGGCATCCAGCAGTCGGGGCCGCTGAACTTATCGGTGCGCAGACAAAGCGGCGCGGTGGCATTCACGATGCGCATGTGCAGCTGGTTGAGCGCGTCGGAGCGCAGCACTGGGATGTAGATTACCGGATTGGGCCCCGGAAACACTCCCAGACCCGTCGTAAAGGCCGGAAATGGCTTGGTAGTGCGGGCCACATCGCGCAGCACAGACTTCAGCAACGACAGCTTACGCACCCCCGCCAGCTGGTAGGTGATATGCGGATCGGCGGTGGCCTGCACGTCGTCGAGGCCAAACTGCGTTTCCAGCTCCTTTATAATGCGGTTGATGCGCGCCGCATTGGGCGGACTGAGCAGGGTAGTGATTGCGAGCATAGGTCCCTAAACTACCGAATCTTGTGTAGGGTTTGCCCGCGCCCGCACTTGCTGGGTGAACTTTTCGCTTTGCCCGCGCGGCACACTCAGGTTTTGCCACGCCTCGCCCCGGATCATCTTGGCCAAAAATACCAGTTGTCCTACGTGTAAGCTGTAGTGAGCTACCTGCCGTTGCAACGCCTCCAGCACCGAGTGCGCCTCGCCCCGGATCGTAACGGTGCGCAGCAAATCGCTGGGCTGCAACGTGTTCAGTAAATCGAGTAAGATAGCCCAGGCCTGTTCCCAATGCTGCTGCAAAGCCGGTACGTAGCTGGCAGCGGCGGAAGCAGGCTCCTCAAATTCTTGGTCTCGGCTACGGGTTGGCTTTTCGCCGTCGGTGGTCAGAAAATCGGTGAAGCGGGAGCGGAGATTGCCCACCATGTGCTGCACAATCACGGCGGCGCTGTTGGAGCCGGGGGCGGGGCTGTATAGCCAGTCATCGGGCGTAAGCTGCGCCAGTGCTCGATCGGCTAGCGTTTTGTACTGCGCAAAAGTGGTGCGGAAATTGGCCAGTACAGCTTGGCCCAGCGTATCATTCAGCGGCGTTGACATAGCGCTTGCAACGAGGGTTTAACAAGTACTAGATTACAAAAAAGGCTGCCCAAATGCACGGGCAGCCTTTCGGTTTTTGCGGGTAGCGCCGCTGGGTTCGCTAGTTTAGAACCGAACTTTATTGATGCTGAAGTCTGATACCGGCGGATTTTGCCCCCCAAATAGCGCGCTCAGGTAAGCGTAGAGCACATAGGTTTCGGGGCCGCGGCGCGTGAGGGTTGTTGGGAAGACGTTGCCGGTGGCAAAATTGCCCCCCACAGTAGCCGAAGCGAAGTTATCTGACGAGGTAAGCCGAAATACGGTGCTTTGGCTGTTTGATACGACTAGCAGCGTGCGGTTATCCTGAAGCAGAATGCCGTCGGCACCTTCCAGATTCTGAGCGCTGGCCACCGGGCTAAACGCGGCGGGGTTGCTCAACGGCACTTTATACACTACGCCCTGTGTCGATTGGGCCACCAGCAAATAGCCATCGGGATGATAAGCGATACCGTTCAGGCCGAATGCGCCGGCTGGTGCGGCCAGTTGGCTGCTCTCGAGAAATACAGAAGCATTGCCCCGTAAATCGACCTTGTAAATAATGGGCGAGAAGCTATCCGTGATATACGCATTGCCCTGCGCGTCAACGGCAATATCATTGGCAAAGTGCCCTTGGCCAGGCCGCAAAGCCCCCAGATTAACAAAGGTGTCAAGCTTGCTATTGTCGGAGTTGAAAATAGCGAGGGCCGCCAACTGGCCCGCAGTGGCGGCGGTAGAGCGGCTCGAATTAGCACCCGGATCGGAAACGGCCGCCAGAAGCCGCTTGCGGCCCGCATCGAGGTGGAGGCCGATGGTGGAAACCAGGCGGGCGTCATCGGCAAACACGCGGTAATTGCCATTGTCCTGCACCTGCCCAATTGCGCCGCGCGTCAGGGAGCTGACGAAGAAATTATTGGTTTTGTCGTTGTACTGTACGCCTTCGGGATACAGCGCGGGCTGGGTGAAGGTGATGGTGTTTGGCCCAACAGGGGAGGGAAGAGCCCCGTTGTCTTCGGAGCAGGAGGAAGCGACGCTCAGCAAGCCACTAAGCAGCAAAGCAGAAAAAGCGCGCGGGGAGAAAGAGTAGGTCATAATGGGTGGATAGGTAAGCTGGAACATGGATGCTAAACCAGCAGGACCCAGTAGTGGGGGTTGGTGGGGGCTTTTATTCGTTGAACGGGGAGTAAGCTCCGCCGAAATGCCCCCACAGCCTTTGATTGCGTTCGCTTACTACCAACTATTCCACTGCGCCGGTGTTATTGGCGCACACGTTATCCCCGTTTTATGCTGCCGGCCAAGCTCACCAAAGGCAACCTTCCCACCAAGATCTGCGCCACCTGCGGCCGCCCTTTTGAGTACCGTAAGAAGTGGCGCAACTGCTGGGATGAAGTGAAATATTGCGGCGAGAAGTGTCAGCGCTC
The DNA here is from genome assembly GCF_011305775.1 of Hymenobacter sp. HDW8. Taxonomy (NCBI): domain Bacteria; kingdom Pseudomonadati; phylum Bacteroidota; class Cytophagia; order Cytophagales; family Hymenobacteraceae; genus Hymenobacter; species Hymenobacter sp. HDW8. Next base: position 1,429,726 of record NZ_CP049907.1, on the reverse strand, counting down.
TAAGCCCAAAAGCCAGGCGTAAAAAGAAAGCGAAGCCCGCAGGCTTCGCTTGTAAAAGTATTGCGCGCTACGAAAAAAGCCCCCCGGTGCTGCTATTTGTGCTTGTGGCCAGGCTCGTAGATCAGGCGCACGAAGGAGCTGAGCCGCTGCTCTTCCCGCCGTACCGGAATGCCCCCCACAATGCCCACAAGTAGATTGTCGGCAATACCCACGCGCATCTGGGGCCGGATGGTCACGTCAAAGTCGCCGTGCTGCCACCCTTTGTTGAACTCGACGCCCAGAAAGTTGCGGGTGCCTGGTATCATGTAGTGAAAGCTGGAGTTGAGTTGATACGACCACTCGACGTGGCCCGTGGCAAAGTGCTGATCGGCAATGGGGCCGGTATAAATCAGGGAGTGATAATTGTCGCCCCAGCGCTTGGCCGCCACGAAGAAGGGACTGTACACGTTGCCCGTAATAAACTTCTGATTAAGCTGCCGAAACTCATTCATGGTCAGCTCATTAATGTAGCCAACGGCCATCGAGGTCTTCAGCTTCTCCGAGACGAAGAAGGAATATTGAAAAGCCGTTTTTAGCCCATTTAGTTGGCTGCGGGGCTGCCGCACATCTTCCCCGCGGGCACCAGAGTAGAAAGTCAGGGGCACTTCTACTTCCAGCCCCAGGCGGTTGAGGGGCGCCCACTCGTATTCGACCAACACCTCGTAGCTGTCGTAGCGCAGATTATCGGTCAGGCCCGCACCCACATTCCACTCTCTTTCGCCTTTTCGGGCGCCCAAGTCACGGATAAGGTCAACAAACAGAGGCTCGGCGTGCAGCACTTTATTCGGCTCCTGCGCATCCTCAATTTCCTGCACATAAAGGCTGTCGAGCGTGCTGTTGGTTGGTTCCGTGGGTTCAAGTTGTTGGGCCCAAGCCGAAGAAACTGTCAGGCAGAAAACCGACAAAAGAAGAGAAAGAAATTTCATGAAAATAAAGGATTAGCGAAGCCGCCGGCGAACAAAAACGTTGCCGCTGGCCTGCTAGGCCACTATTTTTAATCACCTTTTAACAAGAAGCTGCCATAACCGTTTCTACTCCGACGCGAACTGACAGGGCACACAACGCACGCTGTAGTAGCGAATGAGCAAAGGTTGTATCTGTACCAGCAGCGGTAGCTGTACCCACTTTTATTCCAGTGAAAAATAACCGCCGTGCCGTGGCGCTTCTGTTCACGGCCAATGCTATTTCTGGCTTTGCTCAAGGCATCACGATGCTGGCCGTGCCGTGGTTTTTTGCCCGCCAAGGCGCTTCCAGTACCTTTAATTTATTGTACGGACTAGTCACATTTGCCTCCTTATTCTGGGGTATGTACGCCGGCGCCTTAGTCGACCGTTTCGACCGGAAGCGGGTGTTTTTGGCGTCGAATATGGTGGAAGGGGCAGTGCTGCTCGGCGTGGCCAGCTATGGCTTTGCGACGGGCGGTGTGCCGCTGGGGGGCATTTTGCTGGCTTTCACTACCACCGTGTTCGGCTACGGCATTCACTACCCCAACCTCTACGCCTTTGCCCAGGAAATCAGTCTGCCTAAAGACTACCCGCGCATCACTTCCGCCATCGAAATTGTGGGGCAGGCTACGTCGGTGGTGAGTGGAGCGCTGGCGGCGCTGTTGCTGGAGGGCTTGCCCGCGGGCCAAACGTATACTTTGTTTGGGGCGCAGCTAGCCTTGCCTTTTTCGCTGGAAGCCTGGCCTTTGCATCAGATATTCCTGCTCGACGGCATTACTTACGCGGTGGCCGTTGGGCTCATCGCTTTCATTCGTCACCAGCCAGTCATACATACCCAAGTAGAGTTGGGCTCACTCTGGAAAAGGCTGGGTACGGGCATCACATACCTGCGGGAGCACCGCGCCGTGTGGGTATTTGGCCTGTTTTCCTTCTCAGTGTTTGTAGGGCTGCTGGTTAGCCTGAATGCACTTATGCCCCTATATGTGCACAATCATTTGAAAGCCGGAGCGGGCGTCTTTGGCGCAGCCGAAGTCGCTTACGCCGTGGGGGCCCTCAGTGCTGGCCTTTTTGTGCGGCGGGTATTTCTGCGCCACCCCACGTTGCGCTCCGTCATTGTACTAATGATGATTGCCGGAGTAAGCTTTGGCGTAGCTGCGGCCACGCGGTCAGTGGGATTATTTCTGGCCTTTTCACTGGTTCTGGGCTTCACCAATGCAGGCACGCGTATCCTACGAGTCAGCTACTTGTTTGTACACGTGCCGAACGAGGTAATTGGGCGGGTAAACAGCATTTTCAACGTCGTAAATGTGCTTTTGCGCACTGGCTTCATTCTGCTGTTTTCGTTGCGGTTTTTCACCCTGGGCTCCAATATAGCATGGGGCTATGCCTTGCTGGGGGGCTTTATTGTGGCCTCGGCGACGGTTCTGGTGGTGCGCTACCGTGAGCTAAGCGCTACGCCAGTTCCGGCCTAGCCTTCGGCGCAGGTGGGGGGCTTTTCTGGGGTCCGAATCTGGGAGTTACCCTTAGTATTCCACGAAGCATAGTCATTTCTATATCGTATACCCAGCTTCCAATGCGCGCTTTTTTTTACCCTCAATAACGCTACACCAAGGCTGTATTTTCTGCCATTGCTAAAGTCGAGCTTCAAATAGCATAATTAACGGATGGCATGAGGCTTTCATGAGGCAGATATATGGAGGAAAAGGATGAATTTTATCCGTATAAAGTGCAAAATGCATGAGAATAGTTTAACAAAATTGCGCAAAAAATACTTATTTAAGTGATATAAATACGGGTTATTGGATTTTGTGAAATATAACTGCTACCTTAATTACGTATGGAGATAGTCAACAATTTTCACCACTTAATACAAATAATTATGTCGCATATTTCTCACAAAAGCTCCGAGGCAGAAAATGCTCAGGAGGAAGTACTAGTGCCCCTGCAACGCCGGGCGTTTTTGCGCTACTCTGGTGCCAGTGTGGCTTTGGGCGGACTAGTTTTGTCTGGCTGTACCGACGACCGTTTGAATGATATATTCAAGCAGGTTGACCGCAACAGCGGCGTAGTAAATGTAGGCAGTGGTGATGTTGGCATTTTGAACTATGCGTACGCGCTCGAGCAACTCGAAGCGGCTTTCTACGCTAAAGTGACGCAGGAGCAGTATTATCTAAACGCCACGCGCGCCGAAAGAATTATTCTGAAGGACCTGGCCGATCACGAAAAAATTCACTCTGATTTCCTGTACGCCGCTATCAAAGCGGCGGGGGCCATTCCGATCAAAAAGCTGACCCCTGATTTCTCGTCCGTCAACTTCGCCAGCCGGGCTAGTGTATTGGGTACGGCCAAGGCGTTTGAAGATCTGGGCGTAGCTGCCTATAACGGCGCTGGTAAGCTGATCAGCAATCCAGCGTATTTGACGATTGCTGGTAAAATTGTGTCGGTAGAAGCCCGCCACGCGGCTCTTATCCGCGACTTGTTGCAGAATGGCACTTTCGTAGGACCCGATGTAGTCGATCTGAACACAGGTTTAGAGAAGTCGAAGTCGCCTGCTGAGGTAGCTGCTGTTGCCAATACTTTCTTGGCTCAAGGCTCCAAAATCGATGTGAGCAGCCTGCCTAAGGACTAAGGCTAGTCCGCAACATTCTATTCCTTCTATCGTCAAAAAACTTACCCCATGAATATTCTCAAAATCATTACCGAAATCGAGAAAGTAGATCCAGAAGTCTACGAGCGTCTCGATCAGCGCCGCCAGATGTTCAAGCATTTCGCTGGTTTCGGCAAAAAGCTCGCCGTGGCCGCCGTGCCACTGGCAATGGGCTCCATGTTGCAGAAAGCCTACGGCCAATCCAGCGGGCTCAGTGCTCAGATTCGTGAAGTTTTGAATTTTGCCCTCCGCCTGGAGTATCTGGAAACGTATTTCTACCAGCTGGGCTTGGCTGCGCCAGGTCTGCTCACAGGACAGAATCGTTCCGATATCAACCTGATCTATATCGACGAGCAAAATCACGTCAAGTTTTTGCGCTCTGTGCTGGGTGCTGATGCTATTCCGGATCCTACGGTTAATGCTTTCGACTACACTGGTGCTAAGGGTGGTGCCCGTCCGGCGCTACTGCCTAACGTATTCAGTAACCTCGGTACTTTCTTAGCACTCGCTCAATCGTTTGAAGACACTGGGGTACGCGCTTATAAAGGTGGCGCGCCGTTGCTCATCAGCAACAACACCGTACTGGAAGCTGCTCTGAATATTCACTCTGTAGAAGCCCGCCATGCGTCGCACTTGCGCACCATGCGCCGCGGCGGCCCGCAAAGTGAGCCCGGTGATCCAAGCAGCGCACCTCAAAGCTGGCCCTCGCTCAATGATAATGGCGGCCCGGCACCTGCTATTACGGCGGCGATCTATGGCGCCGGTAACCCAGCCAGCCTGTATCCTAGCGAAGCTAACGTAGTTCAGGGTGGCCTCAATGTTCAGAATATCAGCCAGGTATCGCCAAACGAAGCCTCTGAGGCCTTCGACGAGCCATTGGATATGGGAACGGTGCTTGCCATCGCCGCTAACTTCATCAAATAAGCGCCAATTCAGTTTGCTTAAGCTATTAAAGGACAGCCCTCAAGGCTGTCCTTTTTTGTTTTAAACGAAATCGGAACCGATTTCAATGCTGCCAGACAGCATTCTTGTTTTCGAGCAAGCTGCTAAGCAACCTTATTACCCTGGTTTCTATCTACCTTGACAAAGATTGAACTATCCGCCCAATGCGCTCCTATCTACTTTTTGCTTTAGTCTTATGCAAGGCTGTTCTGTTCACAACACTATATGGGTATGCTGGTATTATCCGGGGCCGGGTAACGGATGCGCAGGGAACAGCGCTGGCCTACGCCAACGTGGCGGTGCGCACCACTGCCACCAGTACGGCCGCTAATGAGCAGGGCGATTATCAGCTAAAATTGCCCCCCGGTCGCTACGAATTAGTATTTCAGTACGTGGGCTACAAGCCGCGCATAGAAGCCGTACAGGTAGCCGGCGGCGACACACTGACGGTGCTCAACGTGAGTCTGCAAACCGAGACCTATAAAGTAGGTGAGGTGCTGGTACGCTCCACCGACCGCGACCCCGCTTATGCCTTGGTGCAGCACGCTATTCAGTGGCGGCGTTACCACCGCTCGGAAATTGCGGCCTTCTCAGCGCGAACTTATATCAAAGCCATCATCCGCCTGACTGATGTGCCCGGCAAGATTCTGGGTCTTATCAAAACGGATCCTAGCCTGAAGCCGGGCGTTATTTATTTGTCAGAATCGGTGTCGGAACTCTCGTTTCGCCAGCCGGGCCAGATTCGGGAGCGCATGATTTCCTCGCGGGTAAGCGGCAGCAGTAAGGGCTTCAGCTTTAACCGCGCCTCGGGGCGGAGCTTTAATTTCTACGATAACCTGATTCAGTCGGGCTTCTCAGAGCGGGGCTTCGTGTCGCCTATTGCCCAGAACGCCATGCTGTTCTACCGCTACGAGCTAGTGGGCACCAGCACCCAGGATGGGCGGCAAATCCATAAAATACGCGTCACGCCCCGCCGCCGCAACGACCCAGCTTTCACCGGCTTTATCTATCTGGTTGATGGCACCTGGCGTATCCATAGCCTGGAATTGAGCTTGAGTAAGAATTCGGGAATTGAGTACGTAGAGAGCATTCGCATTGCCCAGCAGTTTGCGCCCGCGCCGGGACCGTCGGATGTGTGGGTGATGCAGTCGCAAAAGGTAAACTTAGTAGGGGAGGGGCTGGGGTTTAAAGGCAATGGCTCGTTCAACGCCATCCTGTCCAACTACCGCGTCACGCCTACTTATCCCAACCGCCCCGACGAGAAAGTAGTAGCCGCCGCACCCGTTGCGCCTGAAGCAACGCCCGCACCCGTAGGCCGCGAGACCGTAGCCGATGTGAAGAAGCAGCGCCCCGATCTGGGGGCATTTCTCGCCAGGTGCGCAAGCAAACTAAGCTGGCCGATAAGCAGCTGGAGCAGCAAGCCCGCGAGGCCGGGATTGAGCCACTGGCCAAAGGTGAAGTAATGCGCGTGGAAGAAGGCGCCAACGAGCGCGACTCGGCCTATTGGGCCCAAATCAGGCCCATTCCGCTCACCGACGAAGAGGCGCGCGACTATCAGGTAAAGGACAGCACGGAGGTAATTAAAAGGTCGAGGCCCTACCAGGATTCGCTGGACCGCAAGCGCAATGAGATAGAGCCCGCCGAAATTTTGCTCACTGGCTACGAGTATTCTAACTCGTTCCGGCGGCGCACCGTCCGGCTAGAGCCCATCTTCAACACCTTGCAATACAGCACGGTAGAAGGCACTATCGTAAATGCTCAAGCCACCTTTACCCAGCGCTACGAAGACCGCCGCAATTACTCTTTCACGCCGACCTTGCGCTATGGCTTTGCGGCCAAACTGTTCAGTCCGAGCCTATCGGGTGGCTATACGTACAAGCCGCTTTCATTTAGCCGCATTGGCTTTATCGTAGGCCGCACCATTGAGAATTTCGACCCAGCCAGCCAGCTGACGCCATTCATTAACACCCAGTACACGCTGCTGCGCAACACCAATTACGCCAAGTACTACCAGCGCGACGGGGGCGAAATCAACTTCCGCACCGAGTTGGTTAATGGCCTGACGCTGCGCACTGCCCTTGGCTACGCTGACCGCCGCGAACTGCCAAACGCCACCATCAAAACCATTGTGGATGTGCCCGGCCGCGCTTTCACGCCCAATGATCCGATAAATGAAGAATTGCCCGGCGGCACTAGCTTCGGCCGCAACCAGTCACTCACGGCTTTTGCCGAGCTGCTCTGGCAGCCAGGGCAGCAGTACATCATCCGGCCGACGGGTAAGTTTAACCTAGGCTCCAAGTACCCAACTTTCCGGTTGGGGCTGCGGCAGGGATTTGGCGGCGTGCTCGGCTCCGATGTGCGCTACTCGCGCCTGGAAGGCGGCTTGCGTAAGACGCTGGAGTTGGGCCTTTTTGGCGAAAGCAACTTCGACGTAACCGTGGGGGCTTTTTGGGCCGGCCCCAACTCTCGTTTATGGACTACCGGCACTTCGCCGGCAACCAAACCATTTTCGCCGCCGACTTCAGCCAGTTTCAGCTACTCGATTACTACAACTTCAGCACGCGCCGCAGCTATATTGAAGGCCACTACAACCACCATTTCAACGGCTTCTTCCTGAATAAAATACCGCTGCTACGCCGCCTGAAATGGCAGGAAGTAGCCACGCTAAATTACCTGCGTACGCCCAACGTCGGCCATTATGTAGAGCTAGGCGTAGGCGTAGAGCACATTTTCAAGGTATTTCGGTTTGATGTGTATACGGCCCTGCGTTCCGGCCAGAAGCTGGATACGGGCATTCGCATCGGGGCTGGCTTTTAGAGCCTTCATGTTATTACGCCCGGTGGTCATGTTAACGTAGCCGGTCATGCAGAGCAACGCGAAGCATCTCGCGGGCGATCGTTGCCAAGCTAAACAATGAAGCACGCGAGATGCTTCGCGTTGCTCTGCATGACGTTCTGAAATCAAGAGCCACAACTGATTCCCACTTTCCCACCCGCGCCCCGCTAGCTACCCAAGCCAACTCATCTTATCTTAACAAGAAAAAACAGAAGATGAACCGAAGAGTATTTCTGCGTAACAGCAGCTTAGTTGGCGTCGCCCTTTCCACCCTCTCCCTCGACGCCTGCACCTCCGATACGAAAACTGCCGCTGCCACCGCTGCTGATACCGACGATACCTTCGCTCTCAATGAAATAACGGTAACGGAGCTACAGGAGAAGATGAGTGCGGGCCAGTACACTTCTCGCAGCATCACCGAGCTCTACCTGCGTCGCATAGCAGGCATGGACAAAAAAGGTCCCCAACTGCGCTCTGTCATTGAGCTGAACCCCGATGCGCTCAGCATTGCGGATGAGATGGACAAAGAGCGCCGAGCCGGCAAAGTGCGCGGCCTGCTGCACGGTATTCCCGTTCTCATCAAAGACAATATCAACTCCGCCGACCAGATGCAGACCACCGCCGGCTCGTTGGCGCTGGCCGGCAACAAAGCTTCGCAGGATGCCTTCATTGTCAAAAAGCTGCGCGAAGCGGGTGCGGTGCTGCTGGGCAAAACTAACCTGAGCGAGTGGGCCAACTTCCGCTCCACGCGCTCGACTAGCGGCTGGAGCAGCCGTGGGGGGCAAACCAAGAACGCCTATATCCTCGACCGCACGCCCAGCGGCTCCAGCTCCGGCTCCGGCACGGCCGTGGCGGCCAACTTCTGTGCCCTGGCCATCGGGACCGAAACGGATGGCTCTATTGTGTCGCCGGCCTCGTGCAATGGGCTGGTCGGTTTCAAGCCGACCGTGGGACTGCTCAGCCGCACCGGTATTATTCCCATCTCCGCCACTCAGGACACGGCCGGCCCCATGACGCGCACCGTCCGCGACGCGGCCATCCTGCTCTCCGCCCTCGCCGGCCCCGATCCTGCCGACCCCATCACCCAGCAAAGCGCCGGCAAAACGGCTTCTGACTACACCAAATTCCTGTTTCCGCAGGCGTTGGGGGGCAAAATTATTGGCGTGGAGAAGTCCCACCTGGAAGGCAGCTCCGACGCTATTCCGCTGTTCAAAAAAGCCATTGAGCTACTCAAGACCCAGGGCGCGACCATCGTGGAAGTGGACGTGCTCAAGCAAATCAACCCCTTGGGCGAGGCCGAGTACGACGTGCTGCTCTACGAGTTCAAGGACGGCGTAAATAAGTACCTGGCCACGGCCAACGCCAAGGTGAAAACCCTGGCCGACGTTATTGCCTTCAACAAGCAGAACGAGCCCAAAGCCATGCCCTTTTTCAAGCAGGAAATTCTGGAAGCCTCCGAGAAGCTCGGCGACCTAAGCACTCCCAAATACATGGAAGCCCGTCGCAAATCGTATGCTGGTGCCCGCCAGATTCTAAGCTCGACACTACGCAACAACAGGCTCGCCGCCATCATCGGCATCACCAACAGTCCCGCTCCCGCTATCGACCTGATTAACGGCGACTCTTGGCCCGGCCCTGGCTTCTCGTCGCCCGCCGCTATGGCTGGCTACCCGCACATTACGGTGCCCATGGGCCAGGCGCACGGCCTGCCGGTGGGCTTGTCCTTCGTCGGCCCGGCGTACGGGGAGGCGGGGTTATTGAGCGTGGCTTACGCCTACGAGCAAGCCTCGAAGCAGCGCAAGGCACCAGAGTTTCGGGGGCCTTTTGTGGGGTAGAGGAAATTTCTGAGTATGAGCCCTGATTCGTACTGAGACTAAAAACGACTGATTGACTAAAAGAATAAATTAAATAATAGCAGTGGCAAAGAGAATTACATTACTGAAAGTATTTTTAGCGTCACCTAGCGACGTAATAGATGAGAGAGCAATTGCTGAAGAAGTAATTGAGGATTTTAATTTAACTACGGGAGAATATTTTGATGTGAGACTTGAGTTGGTTAAATGGGAGACCCATACTTATCCAGGCATAGGTGAGGATGGGCAAGATGTAATCAATAAGCAACTAAAAGATGACTATGATATATTCGTTGGGATTATGTGGAAAAAGTTTGGCTACCCAACTAAACGTTTTGATTCTGGAACCGCAGAAGAATTTAATAGAGCGTACGAAAAATTTCGCGATGATCCAACTAGTTCACATATAATGTTCTATTTCTGTAATAGAGCGCCTGCTAGTATTGATGATATAGATACTGACCAATTAAAATCAGTAAGAGATTTTAAATCGATGGTTTCTGATATGGGGTTATTGTATCATAAATATGAAGGCGTAAAAGACTTTGAAAAGTTGCTAAAGTTGCACTTAAACAGAGTGGTTCTTGAAATAGTTGAGAATGATCAGATGCTGGATTTAAAAGTTGGCTACAGTAAAGACAAGTCAAAAGATATAAGAAGAGAAAACAAAATCAGGGATGATGAAGATGAAAAAGGTATTTTAGATTATTTTATTGAAGGTAAAAGTTATATAGATTTAGGAGTTAAAAGTTTGCATAGTATTATTAGTTATCAGAATGATTTTACGTCTAAAATAAAGAAACAAGACCAATATTTAACATTCCTCGGATCATCAACTGCTTTAATTGATATATCTACTAAGATGGATTTATCAAATTTGTTCGCCGCAGACTTGCAGGGGTTTGCTGATAAAATTAATCCTGAATTAGATAGATTAGAATCTAATTTTAATAAAGGTATTGAGCTGTATACTGAAGCTCTACAATATTATTACGAAATAGGAGTTGCTGATGTTGAATCATTGAAATCTAATTTTAAAGAATTTGATGGTTTTGATAATAATATTTCTATTGCTAAGTCTGGAATAAATGTTTTTAAAAATTCTATAGATGATTTTCCTAAGCTAAATAGTAATGTTATTAAAGCCAGAAAAGAAGCATCTGCGAGCTTAGGTAAGTTATTGAGTATTTTAGATTCAATGAACACACTGGTGAAAGGATACAGTGAAAACCTAAAGAAGATAATTGATGACATAGAATCTAATGACGGAGGACCTGAGCTATAGCTAAGTTCATTACCTTCTCATTCACTAAGAACCATATACATCGTACCTTTGCAGCTTCATAGCAAAGTAGGATGATTTCCATTAACGACTTAGACTTCCATTTTGGCTCGCGTACGCTCTACGACAAGGCCAGTCTCCACATAAAGCCCAAAGACAAAATTGGCCTGATTGGGCTGAATGGAACGGGCAAATCCACGCTGCTGCGCATTCTGGTGGGCGAGTACAAGCCCGACGGTGGTAGCATTCAGATGGGTAAAGAAGTGTCGTTGGGCTTCCTGAATCAGGACTTGCTCAGCTACGACACGCACGAGAGCATCCTCAACGTAGCCATGCAGGCCTTTGAGGAAGCCCTGAACGTGCAGAAGAAAATTGACCAGATTCTGGTCGAGTTTGAGAACAACTACCACGACGACCTCGTGCAGAAGCTCGCCGATTTGCAGGAGCGCTTCGAGGCCCTGGGCGGCTACACTATGCAGGCCGAGGCCGAGGAGATTCTGGAAGGTCTGGGCTTCACGACCGAGGAGCTACAGCGTCCGCTCAAAACCTTCAGCGGTGGCTGGCGGATGCGGGTAATGCTGGCCAAAATCCTGCTCCAGAAACCCTCGCTGCTCCTGCTCGACGAGCCTACCAACCACTTGGACCTCCCCAGTATTAAGTGGATCGAGAACTACCTGGCCGACTACGAGGGCGCCGTTATCATCGTATCCCACGACCGCGAGTTCCTGGACCGCACCACCAACACGACGGTGGAAGTGACGGGGGTAAATTGGTGCAATACGCTGGTAACTACACGTATTACCTGGAGGAAAAGGAAGAGCGTAACGCTATTCAGAAAGGCGCTTTCGAAAACCAGCAGGCCCAAATCAGGCAGGCGGAGAAGTTTATTGAGCGCTTTAAAGCCAAAGCCTCCAAGGCCAAGCAGGCGCAAAGCCGCGTGAAGATGCTCGACAAGTTGGAGCGCATCGACGACGTAGCCAACGACGCGGCCCGCGTGAATATCAAGTTCAACTTCACGGTGCAGCCCGGCCGCCACATCCTGCGCATGGAGCATGTGGGCAAAAAGTACGGCGATAAACTCATCTTCCGCGACACCAACTTGCACATCGAGCGCGGCGACAAAATTGCGCTTGTCGGGGCCAACGGTAAAGGTAAATCGACGCTGATGCGCCTGGTAGCAGGGCAGGAGGCGCCTTCCAACGGCAACCACCAGCTCGGCCACAACGTGATTATGTCGTTCTATGCCCAGCACCAGCTGGAAAGCCTGAACGTGAACAACGAGATTTTGCAGGAGATGAACGAGGCCGGCTCCAAGCGCAACGAGATGGAGTTGCGCTCCGTGCTGGGTTCCTTCCTCTTCACCGGCGAGCAGGTGTACAAGAAGATCAAGGTGCTCTCCGGTGGCGAAAAAAGCCGCGTAGCCCTGGCCAAAACGCTCATCTCGGAAGCTAACTTCCTCCTGCTTGACGAGCCGACCAACCACTTGGACATGCAATCAGTGAACATCCTGATTCAAGCCCTGGAGCAGTACGAAGGCACCTACATCGTCATCAGCCACGACCGTTTCTTCGTGGAGAATGTGGCCAACAAGATCTGGTTTATCGAGGATTACCAGCTCAAGGAATATCCCGGCACCTACTCCGAGTTTGAGCAGTGGCAGGAAGACCGCGACAAAGCTGCCAAGAAAGCGGCGCTAATTGCCCCCAGCCCTCCGCTAAAGCTACTTCCAACCAGAAGCCAGCGTTTAAAGCCGAGCCGGCCAAATCAACCAGCAACGGCAGCGCCAAAAGCAGCCGGGAGCTACAGGAAGTAGAAAGCCGCATCACCACCCTGGAAAAAGAGCTGGCCCAATACGAGGCCCAACTCGCTGATCCCGGCATCTACAGCAATGCCGCCCAGTTGAAAGACGCTACGCTTAAATTTGAGCAAGTGCAGAAAGAGTTGACTCTCCAAACGAAGCGCTGGGAAGAACTCGTGTGAGGAAGTATAAAGTACCTTATTAGGTATACAAAAAGCCCCCCTGAAATATTTCTGGGGGCTTTTTCTTTAACGAATAACAATTTGTGAAGGCATTAGAATTCTTACTCAACGGCCTCATCACCTTGACGCCGATCATTAAAGGTAATTATCTGAAGCTATATACATCAGCCCTGCTTTTAAAAACCTGATGTTGTACGCCGCTCTCAAACGCGGCAAAGTTGAAGTAGAATCTATTGCATTACGGATATTTAATATTATCTTAAGTAACGCATCCTTTATACTTAAAAGTAATTCCATGAAAAAGACATGTTATTTAATCGCACTTCTACTTTGTGGTAATACAATTAATGCCCAAAGCCAGAATTTAGAAAAAGAAATCAGGAATCTAGAGCAGATAGAAGTAAAAGCCGTTCTGGAAAAAGATTCCACTATGCTTTTGAAGTTGTGGGATAAAGAATATGTGGTTAATTCACCTGATAACGTAATTGTTTTTCCTGGAAAATCAACTTTGGATCGGCCCGTTATGAAAAGATCCAGAACGTCTTTCTCCCGCAACACCGAACAAGTTGTTTTTAAAGGTGATATGGCTTTTGCAATGGGGAGCGAAACTGTAGTTACTACTGGTGATCAATCCCAAGCAGGACAAACCATCAAGAGACGTTATACAAATGTCTGGATGAAAAAAAACAGCAGTTGGAAGTTGGTTGCCAGGCACGCGAATATCATTTGTCGATAATAAAGAGCTTTGATATCAGCAGTCCATCCTGTTCAAGAATTCACACGAACAACTTTAATTTATTTACGATAGGTAGCGTACAACATTTAGGTGCCCGCTACGAGCAGCAGATCCACAGATCACCAGAACGCAGCCAAGCTAAGACGCCACTCTGAAGTTTGAGAAGGTCAAAAAAGTTCTAGCCAATTTAACGACCGTTAGGAAATGTTGACGGAAGTGTAATTTTATTTATTAGGTATATACAAAAGCTCCCCAGGACTACTTTTGGGGGCTTTTTTATCTGTCTTCAACATGTTAGTTTGATCTTTTAATGTTGATTTCAGCTCGAATTTGCTTGAGATTTTGCTTTTGAGTTTGTGAGTTCTTATAAAATAAGAATATTAAGAATAATGGAATGGCAATATAGAGGAAGCCAAAACCATTCTTCACAATACCATAAATCATTATACCCACCATAAAACCTATAAATCCCGCAGAAAAGATTTCGTTCTTTTTAGCTTTTTTCTCTTCTAATACCAACTCTTCAAGTGTCAATTTTGAGTAATCTTTTTTGTCAGACATATTTTATTTTGCTGTTAAAGTTTGTTTGTCGTTTTGACTACTGCCAATATTTACTTACTCACCACGCCCTCACGGATACAGCAGATATTTCAGGCGCCGCTGCTTGTACTGGCTGAGCTGCGGCTCCCAGGAGGCGCGGATTTCTTTGGCCGATTTACCGGCTTCGATCTGTTGGCGGAACTCAGCCACGCCGGCCAGTTTGTTGATGTCGCCCATTTCCTTGCTCAGGGTGCGGTCGAAGAACTGGGCTTTGTTGGGGGAGGCGCGATACAGCTCCAGCATCCATTCGATGTGGATGCGGCCGGCGGTGCGCAGCTGGCGGGCATCGTAGCGGCGCAAGTCTAGGCCATAGCACACTTGGTCCATGAACAAAGGCGTTTCGCTCATGCCTTTGATGCTGGTGGGCGTGAAGGAGAACGGGTATTTGCCTTTCAGGTGAGGGCTGCCCAGCACCGTGAACGGAAATTGCGTGCCCCGACCCAGGTTGATGTACGCTCCCTCAAACAAGCACACCGATGGGTACAGCAGCACGCTTTGCTGGGTGTTGAGGTTGGGAGAAGGCGGCACCGGTAGCGTGTATTCCAGGTCGTGGCGGTAGTTTTTGATCTGCACGATGCGGAGCTTGCAGGTGCGCTTATCCGGTAGCCAGCCTTCGCCGTTTATCATCTTCGCAAACTCGGCAATGGTGAGGCCGTGGGCAATGGGAATCGGAAACTGCCCGATGCCCGACTTGTACTGCATATCCAGCACCGGGCCGTCGATGAGGTAGCCGTTGGGATTGGGTCGGTCCAGAATGAGTAGCTCCTTATTGTTCTCGGCGCAGGCCTCCATGATGTTGCGCAGCACATTGATGTAGGTGTAAAAGCGCGTCCCCACATCCTGCACGTCGAACAGCATCACATCCACGTCGGCCAAATCTTCAGTGGAGGGCTTGCGCTTAGGGCCGTAGAGGGAAATAATAGGAATACCCGTGGCCGCATCCACTTCGTTCTGCACCTTCACGCCGGCGCTGGCATTGCCCCGAAAACCATGTTCCGGCCCGAACACCTTCACGATGTTGATGCCCCGCTTCTGAAGACTATCCACGAGGTGACGCCGGCCGATGATGGTGGTGGGGTTCGCCAGTACACCTACGCGCTTGCCTTTCAGATAGGGGAGGTACTGCTCCGTTTGGTCGGCGCCGGTGATGATGGGGGGCTTTTTTGGCGTCTGCGGAACTGGCAGCAGGAAGCTGGTCAGCCAGAACAGGGGCGCTAGAAAATTGGAAAGCAGAATGTTGAGCATAGGAGCGCGGGATAAAATCACCGTTAAGATAGGAAGCTGCCGCAGACCGAAGCGCCTGAGCAGGTCTGTGGTAAGAAGCGAAGCGCTAGGGCATGCGCCGCAAAGTGATTCTACAGCAGGGCATAACCCGTGGCAAGTCCTATCTTCGCCCTTATGCGTCGCTACCTCTTTCTACTTCTGCTTGCCACTGCTTGCGTGCCCCTGGGTACGCCCATCACCGACCCTAATGCCGCCCGCTCGCCCGGCCAGCAAAGGCCCCCCGAGTATTATGCCGACAAAACCCTGCGTTATCAAGACTTCATCTATAACCCCGATGTAAAGTCGGTGCAGTGCTACGTAGGCACGGGCCAGCCGACGGAAGTGTTTCAGCCGCCGGTGGCGCCGTTGCAGGGGCAAGGCTTTACGCTAGAGTTTGATTTGCTGGGCAGTAAGTCGGAGCGGCTGACGGCAAAGCTCGTGCACTGCGATGTGGACTGGAAGCCCTCCGTGCTCACCGATATGCAGTTTCTGAACGAGATAAACGAGTTTCTTATCACCGATTACCGCACTGGCGTCGGTACCAAAGTGCCCTACTACCACTACCGTTTGCGCGTGCCGCCGGTCAAAATCAGCGGTAATTACTTGCTGGTGGTGCAGAGTACGGGGCGCGTGCCGCTGCTTACGCGGCGGCTGATGGTGTACCAAAACGACGTGGAAGTAGACCTGCGCCAGGGCATTCCGGTGGCAGGCGAGGAGCGCTACACCTTGCAGCAGATTGACTTCGCCATTCGCTACGGCGCGATGAATCTGGTGAATCCGGCCCAGGAAGTGAAGGTGATTCTGCGCCAGAATTTTCGCTGGGATAACGCCAAAATCAACCTACGGCCCACGTTCGTGCGCGATGCCGAGCGTCTGCTCCAATACCAGTATTTCAACTTCGAAAATGCCTTTCCGGGCCTCAGCGAGTTTCGCTTTTTTGACACCCGCTCCCTGCGCGTACTCGGTCAGGGCATGGCCAAACTAGACCCTGAAGCCAACCCCCGTGCCGTCCTCCTGACGCTGGAAGGCACCCGTAACGGCCAGGGCTACACCCAATACGAGGATATCAATGGCCAGCGCGTATTTGAGAACCGCGAGTACGGCAACGGCGACTCCAATGCCGACTACGCCAACGTGACGTTTGAGCTGAAAGCCGAACAGCCCGCACCCGGCCCGGTATACATCATCGGCGCCCTCACCGATTGGCAGTTTAAGGATGAGTTTAAGCTCACCTACGATGCCGAGAATCAGATTTATCGCACCACGGCCCTGCTCAAGCAAGGCTACTACAACTACTACTACGCCACCCAAACGCCTCAGGGCCCGAATAGTGTGCCGTGGGAAGGCAGCCATCAAGAAACCGAGAACCAATATGATCTGCTGGTGTACTACCGTCCGCCCGGCACCCGCGCCGACCTGCTGATCGGGTACCAAACGATAACTGCCAATGCCCGCCGACCCTGAGTAAGCTATTGTAGCTGTCAGAATAGCTGCAAAAAAGCCCCCCAGTCCTCCAGTATGTGTTTCCCAATTGTCAGGAGAGCATACCGGGGCGCTGGGGGGCTTTTTTGCTGATGATCAGCCCGATTTGGTTATTGTTTTGGCTGCCTTGGGGTTAGCTACGCACACATTACAGGTGCGCCGGACTCTATAATTAGAAGATACATAGCAATATATAATTTATATAAGTATTGCCGGGCGTGTAAAGTGCAACCATTCAGCTAGGTTGTCGTTGCAGGAACACTCCTAGTTTCCTGCTTCGTCCACGCCTCCAGACTAGTGCTGGGGGGCTTTTCTGCCACCCACTCCTATGAAAAGATCCTTCCTCTTCGCCAGCAATGCGGCATTTCTGCTGCTGTTGGCGGCCTGCACGACGAACCCCGTCACGGGCAAAAAGCAAGTCAGCCTGATGTCGGAAAGTCAGGAAGTGGCGTTGGGGCAGCAGTCCGACCCACAGGTGCTGGCCCAGTTTGGCTTGGTAGATAATCCAGCTTTGCAGCGTTTCATTCAGGATAAAGGCCAAAAGATGGCGGCTGTATCGCACCGGCCAGAACTCAAATATGAGTTCAAAATAGTCGATTCGCCGGTTATTAATGCCTTTGCCGTACCGGGTGGCTACGTGTACTTTACGCGGGGCATTATGGCGCACTTTAATAATGAGGCGCAGTTTGCCGGCGTGCTGGGCCACGAAATCGGGCACATCACGGCTCGCCATTCTGCTCAGCAGCAAACCAAAGCCACCTTCGGGCAATTGCTCCTTATCGGCGGCATGATTGCCTCGCCTCAACTAGCCCAATATGGCGAGCAAGCCATGCAGGGCTTGCAGGTACTCTTTCTCAAATTCGGCCGCGACGACGAGCGCGAATCCGACCGCCTGGGCGTGGAGTATTCCACCAAAATCGGCTACGACGCCAAGCAGATGGCCGATTTCTTCCTCACGCTTCAGCGCGAGCAGGATAAGGCAAGCGCCGCGGCTGGCGCCGAGCCCATTCCCGATTTTCTTTCTTCTCACCCCAACCCCGAAGACCGCTACAACACGGTAAAGCAGCTAGCGGCCGAGACGCAGCAGCAGGTCGGTACAACCAATCTGGCCGTTGGCCGCGACTCCTACCTGCGCATGATTGAGGGCTTGGTGTATGGCGAAGATCCCAAGCAGGGCTTTGTGGAGAACAATACCTTTTACCATCCTGAGCTGAAGTTTCAATTCTCGGTTCCTACGGGCTGGAAGCACCAAAACTCCCCCCAGCAGTTTCAGATGGCCGCCCCCGATGGCAAAGCCCTGATGGTACTAACGTTGGCCCCCGGAGAGTCGTTGGAAGCGGCGGCTCAGCAGATGGTGCAGCAGTTCAAGTTACAGCCCGTTGAGTCGAAGCAGCTGACGGTGAACAGCTTCCCGGCTCTGGCTGTCGTGGCTGATCAGGTGGCTGAGCAACAGCAAGGCCAACCCCAACAGCAGCAGGGACCCGCTACGCGGGCGCTGATCTACCTTATTCAGGATGGCAAAACCATCTATGCGATGATTGGCGCCAGCAGCGGCCCGGATTTTGCAACTTACTTCCCAACGTTCACCAGTTCGATGGAGAACTTTCGCCGCCTCACCGATGCCGACAAGCTTAACCGCCAGCCTGAACGCGTCCGGATAAAGTCGGTAACCAGCGCTACTACCTTGTCGCAGGCCCTGACCCGTTTTCAGGTACCTAACGACCGTCTGGAAGAAATGGCTATCCTAAATGGCATGCAGCTTACCGACCGCCTGACGGCCGGTCAACTCATCAAGATAGTAGCAAAATAAAGTTTAGCAGTCCTTCCGTTTAGAGCGAAGAATGCCTGCTGGATTTTTACTTTCCTCCTCATTCTGGCGGCCACCTTACTCACTACTCTTCCTTATGCAATCCACCCAATTTCGTCGTTTGAGTGCCGCCGCCTTGCTGACTGCACTCTTGCCCCTGACCAGTGCCATCAGCCTGAACTCCGGCCCTACCAAAGCCGCCGCACCTGTGCAAGGCGCGCAGCCCGATCCGCAGATTATAGCGCAGTTTGGCCTGCTTGATAATGCCAAGCTACAGAGCTACATCGACAGCAAAGGCATGCAGATGGGCAAAATCTCCGACCGCCCCGCTGATGTTAAGGGCTTTACCGTCGTCGATTCGCCGGTTATCAACGCCTTTGCCACGCCCGATGGCCACGTGTATTTCACCCGTGGTATTATGGCGCACTTTAATAATGAGGCGCAGTTTGCCGGTGTGCTAGGCCATGAAATCGGGCACATCACGGCTCGCCATGGCCAGAAGCAGCAAACGCGCTCTACCGTTGCCAATGGGGCTATTCTGTTGGGGTCCATCTTCTCGCGGCGCATTGCCTCTATTGCGCAGCCTGCCGCGCAGGTGGTCGGGCTGGGCCTGCTTAAGTACGGCCGCGACGACGAAAACGAATCCGATCAGTTGGGCGTGAAGTATTCCAGCAAAATCGGATACGACCCGGCTTCCATGGCCGATTTCTTCCTGACGTTGCAGCGCACCGAGCAGAGCAGCGGCGCATCTCCCATCCCCACTTTTCTCTCATCGCACCCCAACTCCGCCGACCGGTATCAGAACGTGAAAAAGCTGGCTCAACAGGCCGAGCAGCAAGCCGGTCGTCAGCTAGCCGTCAACCGCGAGCAGTATCTGCGTCTCATCGAGGGCTTGCCTTACGGCGAAGATCCACGCCAGGGCTACGTAGAATCCGGCACCTTTTACCACCCTGATTTAAAATTCAGCTTTCCCATTCCTTCGGGCTGGAAGTCGCAGAATTCGCCTTCGCAGTTTCAGATGGGCGAGCCCAATGGTAAGGCCGTCTTGGTGTTGTTGCCTGCCCCCGGCAACTCCCTCGATGCCGCCGCGGAAGCCTTGGTGAAGCAGCTTAGCTTGCAGTCGGCCCAGGCCCAGCGCACTACTATCAACAGCTTTCCCGCTATTGCCATCCAGGCCGACCAAGTGCAACAGGCGCAAAACGGGCAGCAAGGCGTAAGCGCCCGCACGTTGTCTTACCTTATTCAAGATGGCCAGACTATTTATGCCTTAGTGGGCCTTACTTCCCCCGCCGATTTCAATACGTATGCGCCCCAGTTTCAGCGTAGTGCCCAAGGTTTCGCCCGCCTCACTGACGCCAGCAAACTGAACCGTCAGTCGGAGAAAATTCGCATCAAAACGGCCGCCAAAGCTACTACGCTAGCCCAGGCGCTGGCCGCCAATGGCGTTCCCGCTGCTCGACGCGAGGAGTTAGCCGTGCTCAACGGCATGAAGCTGACCGATCCGCTAAGCGCGGGGAGTCTGTATAAGGTGGTGGGAAAGTAATCCCAGACTAAGGTTAACAAAACGAGAGAGAATATCACATTAGTGCATATTCTCTCTCGTTTTGTCTTCGGTAACATTTGATAAAATGAATTTCTTAACTTTTACTATATGATAGTATTTATTGTAAAACTTATCAATATTCAGTATTCCAGCTAATCGAACAGTGTCTACTCGCTCTACTAAATCACTGTCTTCTTTAAAATTTTCGTTCTCTTCGAGTGTCAGTTGAACGGCTGTTATATATCGGCGCGGTGCGTTGTTGATTTTATCGAAGATATAAAAGGAATCGGCGGTTGAAATCCAAGCCGATTCAATAATGTCAAATTGATAAATATTAGGATTTACACGTCTTGCTATTGGTGCTTTAATATTATTCAGATTCTCCCATAGATTGAGAGTGTCATTAATTACACATGGAATAAAGTAATCAAAACTTCCATGATTGCGAGCACTGTCTAATACTAATATTCCATTCTCATGGATATATTCCTTTCGCTGACTGCAATTTGAAAAGCAGATAGTTAGTGACAACATTAAAATAAGTAGCTTCATGATTGGCTTGGTTGAATAAAATAAAAACGCCCCGACCAAATAATGGCCGGGGCGTTTAAGTTACAGAGCCGCCGAAGAAGTTGCAGCTTTTGTGTCTGTCATGCAGAGCGGCGCGAAGCATCTTGCTCGCGCCGTTATTTTACTAATCCTGCGTCAGCACGCGAGATGCTTCGCTACCGCTCTGCATGACGTTCTGAATTGCTATGCCTTCTTCAAAAACTCAGTTTTCAGCACCATGGTGCTGCCGCCCGTGCGGCCTTCAATTTCCTGAGGGCTGTTGGTGAGGCGGATGTTTTTTACCATCGTGCCGCGCTTTAGCGTGAGCGACGAGCCTTTTACTTTCAAATCTTTGATGAGGGTAACGGAGTCGCCTTCGTTGAGTAGGGTGCCGTTGCTGTCTTTTACGTCCATGGGGGGCATTTTTAAGGATGTCGTGTGCGTGCGCTGGCTTGCCCTTCAACGATAGTGGTCCTACGACATTGGAGTCGTAGGACCACCGCAGGCATCCGCAACGTCTGGAAATCCGTGGATCAGACGTTGAAACGGAAGTGCATGATATCGCCATCCTGCACCACGTATTCCTTGCCTTCCACGGCCATCTTGCCAGCTTCTTTGATCTTGGCTTCCGTTTTATAATTCTGATAATCAGGGAGCTTAATCACCTCGGCGCGGATGAAGCCTTTCTCGAAGTCGGAGTGGATAACGCCGGCGGCCTGGGGGGCTTTATCGCCGCGGTGAATGGTCCAGGCACGTACTTCTTTTACGCCGGCGGTGAAGTAGGTAATCAGGTTGAGCAACTCGTAGCTAGCGCGGATCAAGCGGCTCAAGCCGGACTCTTTCAAGCCGTACTCACCCAAGAACATCTCCTTTTCCTCGGGGTCTTCCATTTCAGCAATCTGCGACTCGATGGCGGCCGAAATCGGTACTACCTCGGCATTTTCGCTTTTTACGTACTCGCGCAGCGCGTCCAAGTGCTTATTGCCGGTGCGGATAGCGGCTTCATCCACGTTGGCCACGTAGATAACGGGCTTGATGGTGAGCAATTGCAAATCTTCTACTGCTTCCAGCTCATCGGCATCAGCTTGGAGCGAACGGGCGTTCTGGCCAGCTTCCAGGTGAGCCTTAAAACGCTGGAGCGCGGCTACTTCCTTCTTGGCCTTGGCATCGCCGGCCTTCGCAGAGCGCTCCGACTTAATCAACTTCTTGTCGATGCCTTCCAAATCTTTGAGCTGCAACTCCGTGTCGATAACTTCTTTGTCGAATACGGGATCAACGGAACCGGCTACGTGCACGATGTTGGGGTCGTCGAAGCAGCGGACAACGTGAATGATGGCGTCAACCTCGCGGATGTTGGCCAGGAACTTATTGCCCAAACCTTCGCCTTTGCTGGCGCCTTTTACGAGGCCGGCAATGTCCACGAACTCAATAACCGTGGGCAGCACGCGCTCCGGGTTTACCAGCGCTTCGAGTATCTGAAGGCGCTCATCGGGCACGGTGATGATGCCCACGTTCGGCTCGATGGTGCAAAAAGGATAGTTGGCCGATTCGGCCTTGGCATTCGAGAGGGCGTTGAATAGCGTGGACTTACCCACGTTCGGCAAACCGACGATTCCGCAGCGGAGACCCATTCTTTGTAAGTTTTGAGGGATGAATAGTAAGGGTTGAACTGGCCTTGGGGGGCAAATTCGAGGGGCAAAGGTACGGGTTGTTCACCGGGAAAGCACGGTGAGCCAACGATATGCGTACGAGGCCCCTTGCGGATAGCAAAACGGCGCGCTTTGGCCGAAACCAAAGCGCGCCGCGCGCTAAATAAATAGAGAAGTAAAAGCTTGTTTCGCTAGGCTGGCTTAATAAGTAGTGTCGGTGGTGTTGCCGTTGTAGGGCTCGTCGTTGTAGGCGGGGCGGGGGCGGTCTAGCTCGGCTACCTCTTCCTCTGTTAATAACTCTTCGCGCACATAATCCACGGCATCTTGCAGGGCATCTACAAACTTGGCAAAATCTTCCTTGTACAGGAAGATCTTGTGCTTCTCATACGAAAAGGTGTCGTCGTCTCGGAGCTTGCGCTTACTCTCGGTGATGGTGAGGTAATAGTCTTGGCCGCGCGTGGCTTTCACGTCGAAGAAGTACGTGCGTTTACCAGCTTTAATGCGCTGCGAATAAATTTCTTCCTGATCGTGACGGTCTTCCACGGTTCCTTCGGTAAAGTTTTCTTATTAAATAGTTGAATGGCCGACCAAAGTACTCTTCTCGAATGGGATATAAAAATTTAAATCTTAGGTTTTTGAATGAAAAAGCCCCCCAAAGTAGGAGTAGCTCGGCTGTGGGTGCGAGCAGCGGTTACCACCACTAGGGGCGATTCGCTACGTATCTTTACTCTGCTTCTTATAATCAGTACAAGAATTAGCTATCAATAAAGGGACGTAATGCCGAGCGCAAGCGAAGCAGTCCGCGTGTTTTCCTTAGGCAATCTCAAAAGCATCACATCCCTAATCGCATATGGCTCAACCCCTTGATTTAGCTGCCGTCAGCTCGTTTGAGAATCTGGAGTTTCTGGCCCGTCAGCTGGTCGAAGGCTTTATTACGGGCTTGCACCAGTCGCCGTACCACGGCTTTTCGGTGGAGTTTTCGGAGCACAGGCTCTACAACCCCGGCGAAAGTACCCGCCACCTCGACTGGAAAGTGTTTGCCCGTACCGATAAGCTGTTTGTGAAGCGCTACGAGGAGGAAACCAACCTGCGCTGCCACTTGCTGCTCGATGTATCGCCGAGTATGTATTACCCAGCGCCGGGCAACGACAAACTGCGCTTTTCTATCCTGTGCGCTGCAGCCCTTATTACTCTGCTCCAGAAGCAGCGCGATGCCGTGGGCTTGGTCACGTTTGCCGATCAGGTAGAACTACAAACACCGGTTCGTTCCACCAGCACCCACCGCCACACGCTGCTCCTGACGCTGCAACAACTGCTGGAAAGGCCCCCCACGCGCCGCGTTACCGATGTAGCGCATGTGATTCATCAGATTGCCCAGCAGATTCCCAAGCGCTCCTTGGTGGTGCTCTTTAGCGATATGCTGGGCCGTGCGCCGGAGGAGCAAACGACCATGTTGGCGGCTTTGCAACACCTGCGCCACCAGCATCATGAGGTATTGCTGTTTCACATCATGGACCGCGCCACGGAGTCGGAGTTTGCCTTTGCCGACCGCCCGTATCTGTTCGAAGACATCGAAACTGGGGAGCAAATCAAGCTTCAGCCCAATCAGGTGCGCGACCAGTACCGTGCCGCCATGCAGCGCTACGAGCAGGAATTGGCCCTGCGCTGCGGGCAGTATAAGATTGATTTCGTGCCGGTAGATATCCGGGAGCCATTTGATAAGGCCCTTTATGCGTACCTGGTAAAGCGGGGGAAAGTGCGGTAAAAAGCCCCCCAGCGGGAGAAATACGGTTACTTCTCTGGTTTTGGGGTAGTTGGCAACGACTGCCACAAGTACTTGCAGGCCAGCGTTCGATATGGCCGCCAGTCTTCCGCTATGTGCGTGATGCGGCGTAGCAGCGGCCGGCCAGTTTCTTCCAGCTGGTACGCGCGGCGCATTGCGTTTTGCACGCCTAAATCACCTTCGGGAAACACGTCGGGCTGATCTAAGGCGAACATCTGAATCATCTGGGCTGTCCAGCGGCCTACGCCGCGAATGGCGGTAAGATGATTCGTGAGTTCCTCCTCTGTCAAGCCCGCAATGAAGGTGTATTCAAGCTTATCTTGGAGAGAAAACTCAGCAATAGCCCGCAGGTAACCCGCTTTCTGACGCGACAAACCAGCGGCGCGCAACTCGTCATCGCTCATCAGCACCAGAACGCTGGGCTCCGGATAGCCATCGGGCCGAAACAGGGCTTCTACCTTTTTCCAGATGGCCGCCGCGGCTTTCGTCGAAATCTGCTGGCTGACAATTGCTTTGATCAGCGCCAGATAAATGTCTTCGTGGGGGCGGGGCTCAACGGGACGGCAACCATCGATAATGGTAGCCAGGATGGGGTCGCGGCGCAGGTGCGCCACAGCGGCTTCGTGGGAAAAATCAGGGAGCAGCATAAAAACGAAAGCTGATTTAACGAAAGCTGATGTCGGTACGGTGCGTATCGACGGCAATGTATTCCAATACTTCGCCATCGGGAGTCAGCTTCACGCCAGTCAAACAGTTGCCCATATAAGCGCCTGTATCAATGTAGAGGGCTTGGTGGGCCGCATCGAAGGCCGGCCGGCAATCCTGGGTGGGCGTGTGGCCAACTATCTGCAGACGACCAATATTGCGCAAGGGTCCCCGACGCCATAATACGCCGTCCTGATCATCCTCGTCCAACGGGTTGGGCGTACTGGCTAGGCCTGCGTGGCTCACAAACATGGCTTCGTTTTCCCAGTACAAAGGGCGCTGAGCCAGCCAGATAAGGTGCGGCAGTTGCAAGTGAGCCTGCGTAGTATACTGCTCCAAGGTTTCGCGCCCTCCCCACTCCAGCCAGCTCGGATACGGGCCTTGGGGGCCATAATATTTCAGCATACCCGCTTCGTGGTTGCCTTTCAAAAATACAGTCTGCTTGGGGTGCTTCAGGTTGAGGGAAATGGCGGCGGCTACCGTTTCGGGCGAGAAGTTGCCCCGATCCACGAGGTCGCCCACCTGAATGAGGATTTCCCGGGCCGGGTTCCAGTGCTGCAAAAGCTCCAGAAAGGTGAAATAACAGCCATGCACATCACCAACTATAAACAGGTTCATACGGAAGCAATCAAGCGAAAAGCCGGAGGTCAAAACGAGACTTCCGTGGGGCCGCCCACATACCTGCTGCTGCACCACAGGGGAGCTTCGCAGAATGGGTGAGCAAAAGTAGCACAAACCCTAGTTGTTGCCTTGTTCTTCTGTCGGCACTTCAGGAATAGATTAGCCCAGCCATTTCACCAGTAAACCGCTGGAGGAATATCACGCGCCAGCCAGCGGCAATAACCATCTTATTGTTACTGCTCCTCATGAATGCTGCATGCAATGATAAAGTCAGGACCAGAAAAGCCCCCCAGTAGCCTAATAGAGTGCTGGGGGGCTTTTTTATGGTAGGATCAGAGGCCCAGATAGCTGGGGAAATGTTCTGGGTACGAATGCACATCAGGCGCCCTGTTGCTCATTTATCGTTTTTTAGACTCGTAAATTTGCTTTTTCCCCCGTATTGCTTTTTGCCCGAGCACAAACGACCCTTTCAATGCCTACATTATACCGAAAAGTTATTAGCCCTATCCGCGATTTATCAGAAAGTGGAAAGCTTTCGGGCCTGCTGTTGCTGCTGGCTACGGTATTTTCGTTGGCAATCAGCAATTCGGCTTTGGGCGAAAGCTATTTGCGCCTGTGGGAAACGCACATCGGTATTGCTCCGCTTGAGAAAACCATGTCCCATTGGATAAATGATGGGTTAATGGTCATCTTTTTCTTTTTGGTAGGACTGGAAATCAAACGCGAAGTGCTCTACGGGGAGCTAACCAATTTGCGGGCGGCCTTATTGCCGGTAGTAGCGGCCGTGGGCGGCGTCGCGGCGCCGGCCCTCATCTACTTACTATTTACCACGGGCACCGACCTAACGCACGGCTGGGCAGTGCCCACTGCCACCGACATTGCTTTTTCGCTGGGTATTCTCTCACTGCTCGGGGATCGGGTGCCATTCAGCCTACGCATTTTCCTCACGGCGCTGGCTATTATCGATGATTTGATGGCGGTCGTGATTATCGCAATTTTCTATACCGCCGATCTGAATATGACCTACTTGCTCAGTAGTGTAGGCATATTAGCGGTTTTGACTGTGCTAAATCGGCTGAAAATAGGTTGGTTGCCGCTTTACTTTTTGATGGGTCTAGCCTTGTGGTATTGCGTGCTGAAATCGGGGGTGCACGCTACCATTGCAGGAGTATTGCTCGCGCTTACCATTCCTACCGATGCTATTGAACGAATTGAGCACGCCTTGCAAAAGCCTGTCAGCTACATTATTCTGCCCGTGTTTGCCTTGGCCAATACGGCCATTATCCTCTCCGTCGATACGCTGCGTGAATTAACCTCGCCGTTGAGCTTGGGTATCGCACTGGGACTGCTTTTGGGCAAGCCCATCGGAATTTTTGGGGCCTGCTGGCTCATGATTAAAACCGGAATGGCTTCTTTGCCGGCTAACGTGAACTGGCGGCGCTTGCTGGGGCTGGGCTTCACGGCTGGCATCGGCTTCACGATGGCAATATTTATCGCCAACCTTTCTTTCTCCGATGCCAGCCGCATTGACCTAGCCAAGCTAGCCGTCATTTTAGGCTCTATTCTTTCCGCCTTGGTCGGTATTTTTCTGCTGCGTCCGCGCCCAGATATGGTGGCCGCAGCAGCCGATAAACCTGAGCTGGTGAAGGAAGCCTAAGCACTGACCGTCGCTACGGGCACGGAAGCTAATGCTGCTTCTATTCGAGTCACCATAGCATCATCGATATCGAGGTGGGTTACGAAGCGAATCATTTGGGGGCCAAATGATGACGCCCGAATACCTTGCTCTTCCAGATGCTCCAGGAAAGCTTTAGAGGACATGTCATCGGCCAGCCGGAAGATGAGCAGGTTGGTTTCGACGGGCAGCACCTCCGCTACATACGGCTGGCTTTGAAGAACTGTACTCAACTGACGGGCGCGACGGTGGTCATCGGCTAGGCGCGCTACGTTATGCTCCAGTGCGTACAATCCGGCTGCCGCCAGATAGCCCGCCTGCCGCATTCCCCCGCCCATTACCTTCCGAATGCGCTTCGACTTTTGAATCAACGCTTTACTGCCTAACAGCACGGAGCCAACTGGGGCTCCTAAGCCCTTCGATAAGCACACCGAGATAGAATCAAAGTACTCGCCGTATTCTTGCGCCGACTGGCCAGTGGCAACCAAAGCGTTATAAACGCGGGCGCCATCCAAGTGTAAACTCAAACCATGACGACGCGTCACTTCCGCAATTTGCTGGATGCCTTCCATGGAGTAGCAGCTGCCGCCGCCGCGGTTACTGGTGTTTTCGAGGCACACGAGGCGGGTATCTGGGTAGTGCACGTTGTTGGCGGGCCGAATAGCCGCTTCCACCTGTGCCGCGGAAAGACGCCCCCGGTCGCCGGGAAGCAGGGCCGTAGAGGCACCCGAGTGAAAGGCAATACCACCCACTTCCCACAGATAGACGTGGGCGGTCTGCTCGCAGATAACCTCAGCTAACGGCTCCGTCTGCGCTTTAATAGCAATCTGGTTAGTCATGGTGCCGGAAGGGCAAAACAAGCCGGCTTCCAAGCCAAACTGAGCAGCGGCCGTTGCCTCTAGCTCCCGCACGGTTGGGTCTTCTTCGTACACATCGTCGCCGACCGGGGCGCGGAACATGGCCTCCAGCATAGCCGGCGTCGGACGGGTGACAGTGTCGGAGCGCAAATCGATAATAGGTTCAGACATAGGGCTTGGGCGTGAGAATACAGATATACAAACGATGGTTTCAGGATTCAAAAATAAGACTTACTTTTGCCCCTCCTTTACAAATCGACTTTAACCGACCCGGATATGAGCGTCACCCGACTGAAGCGTAAGCACCGCAAGAACATTGCGCGTCAAAATAACAAGCAGCGTATCATTAAGCAGCTACTCCTCACGCCCGTTCTGAAGAACGTGGACATCGAAGAGCTGAAAGCCAGCTTCAATGGCGGTGCTGCCCCTGCCCAATCTGCAACGAAGGCTGAAAAAGCTGCCGCCCGCTCGCAAAAGCAGGCCGATGCTAACGCTGCCGATGCTGCTGCCCAGTCAGCTCCTACCCAGTCGGTAGAAGCCAATCAGACCGGTACGGAAGGCTTCGACGAAGCTGAAGCTGTTACCAAGCCAGTAAACGAAGACGGTCAGGAAGGCGACAAGCCGAAGCCTGAAATTGCCCTCTAAATCGGCCTGCCACCGGCGTCGGTTGGCTCAATAATTCACAAAAAGCGTCTTTCTTGCAAAGGAAAGACGCTTTTTCGTTGTAGAGTTAGCCAAAGTAAATTTTTATTTTGGACCTAATTCTACCACTTGTAACTTTTGAATTTTGCCCCCCAGTACTTCAAATAGCAGCAGCGTACGCACTTTATGAAAGCCATGCCTCCCAGCAGCCCCCGGATTCAAGTGTAGTAGCCCCAGCCTCGGGTCGGGCATAACTTTGAGAATGTGCGAATGACCGCTAATGAATAAGCCGGGATGCTCTTGGGCAAGCAGTAGCCGAGCGGCTGGACTGTAATGCCCCGGATAACCACCAATATGTGTCATGAGCACGCGCAAACCCTCTAGCTCAAACGATTGGACCAGCGGTTGGGTGCGACGTACATCCTGCCCATCGATGTTACCGTAAACGCCGCGTAGGGGGGCAATTTCTGCCAATTCCTCCGCTACCGCAGCAGTTCCGAAGTCGCCGGCGTGCCATATTTCGTCGCGGCCAGTAAGATGATGGCAGATACGCTCATCGAGGTAGCTGTGCGTATCAGATAATAAGCCGATTTTCTTCATCTAAATTTAGGAATAGGGTAGGAAGCAACGGGGTATAAACTGCATAAAACGCCGAATACGGCTCAAAATCAAGCGGTAATAGTTGAAACAGCCATATTCACCAACTCTTAAACATACTACCTCGTATCTTGCCCATTCATTAAGTAATTTTCGTTTGCGGATATTTATCCGCTGTTTTATGGCAAGCTTTGCCTGATTTTCTCTTTCCGCCCTCTCTTCATATTGCCCTCCGATGAATGTGTTCATCAACGACATTCCGCTGATCATCAAGAAGAACAGCGAGAAAGTGTACAAGCACCGCTACGACCTGATTCTGAACGCGGAAGATGAATTTATCTCCAAGGATCTGGTAGGCGACGTGCTGGTACGCGACGTGACCGACGTCTTCGTCGATCGATTATTGCGGCTGATGGAGGTGAAAAAGCTGAAGAAGCTAACTTCGTTGACGCTGCTGGCCCGCAAAAAAAAGCGTCTCATTCTCCATCTTAAAGACCAGTTCCGAATCGTGAAAGCGGCCGGGGGCTTGGTGGTAAAAGATGGCATGGTGCTGATGATCTACCGACTTGGTAAGTGGGATTTGCCCAAGGGCAAACTCAAAAAGGATGAAGATCCGGCTTTGGGCGCCCTGCGAGAAGTAGAGGAGGAGTGCAACGTAAAGGTTGAGCTAGGCGAAGAATTGCCTAGCACTTGGCACTCCTACGCCTACAATGGCAATAAAATTCTGAAGAAGACGAATTGGTATGTGATGAACTGCCTCGACGATTCGCTTATTAAGCCCCAGGCCGAGGAATATATTGAGGAAGTGCGCTGGATGACGCCCCAGGAGGCGCTAGCGGTACTTTCTGAGTCCTATGCCTCTATCACGTTAGTTGTGCGCCACTACCTAAGCGAAAAGGTTGGCACGACCTCTGCCGAAGAAGCTCCCGCGAAGTAGCATCTTCGCTCCGTGGGAGCCTATGCGTTTATTTTACCCGTCAATTTTTGCAGTACTAGTCTTGGGCGCGGGGGCCTGTACCCGCTCGCAGCCGCCGAGTGAAATAAAGCCCCCCGCCGCGGTAGCGCCCTCCATCACACTTCCGGTAGCCGTAGACCTGCCTTCTTTAGTGGGCTATTCGATTGAAGAAATTCGCGAGCGCCTTGGCGCACCCCGCGAAACCCAGGTGGAGCCGCTTGCTGTCCAGCCGAAGCCACGCAATAGCAAGTCGCTTCGCATCAAAGACGAGGGCTGGATAAACACGTTTGAGACAGGAGGCATTACGCTTATTGTTACTTTCAACGCCCGCACTCGTAAAGTGCGCGATATCGTGATGACGGGTAATAATGAAGAAGAACTCATGCAGCGCGGTAACCTGACCCTGACGGCTCCCTCGTACATCGTGCTACCGGTATTTGCCCCTGAGACAGCCACCCAGTTATCAGGCGTACGGGTAATCAAGCGTCGTTAGGACGCAGTAGGTGCTTCGTAGGCGGGCAAGCTAAAGGGCACAAAGCTGTCCACATTGCCTCCGAAGCGATGCACCTCCCGGATGATGGTGCTGCTAATGGCCGCCAAGGCCGGCGCCGTAATCAGAAACACGGTTTCCAGTTCCGGATTCAGGTGGCGGTTGGCCTGCGCGATGGTATTCTCATACTCAAAGTCGGTGGTGTTGCGCAGCCCGCGCAATAAGTATCGTGCCCCTACTTCCCGGGCAAAGTCGGCGGTCAGGCCCTTGTAAGAGCGCACGGATACACGCGGCTCATCCCGAAAAACCTCCTCAATCATCGCCACCATTTGCTCTACGGGCAGATAGCGGCTTTTACTGCTGTTGTTGCCAATGGCAATAATTACCTCGTCGAACAAATTTGCCCCCCGGCGCACTACATCAAGATGACCATTGGTAAACGGGTCAAAGGAGCCGGGAAACAAGGCAACGCGGGTTGTCATAGGTATGCTGGTTTGTGCTAATGCGGATTCTGTGCAATAACTGTCAGGGTGAAAACTTCTGACTTTTCTGTGGAATCAATAATCAGCGTTACTCGCAAAGATGCAGGCTGTACAGCTCAAAATAGCGATATTCAAACACTTCATTCAGTCGATAGCTGTACGACAGATCCAGCGGACGATTGCCAAACTTGAGGTGGCGAATGTATTTGCGCAGGATAGTGAATAGCTCGGAGTGATGCATCAAATCGCCCCACAGCACCACGGGGTCCTGGTCAGGGTTGAGCTGGAGTTCCTGCATCACCAGGATAGTGTAGTAGATAAGGTCTTCAGCAGTGGTGAAGGCAAACGTGTTGCAAAACTCCGGACGCTTGCCGCGCACGGCTACTATCGTTACTTCTTGGTGGCCAATGCTCAGGTACAGGCGGCGGGGAGTGGCTTGCTGACTCTGGTGTACAACACCTTCGAGTAAGGCGCTGGTTTGGTGAATAAGGCGACCCGTCGGGTATACGCTGCGAAACCACTCAGCAAGAGCCTTTTCGACTGCAAACACGCTTACCATCTCTAGGCCCGGATGCGTGTAGTGATGTACCGTTTCGTGGCCCGGATCAAAGGTATGGTGGAGCTGCAGATAACGGCCCTCGTCGCCGGCCCGGAAGAGGGGCTGAGGCAACTGCGTGAAATGGCGATTCTGCACCGCCAACCGAACGTGGTTCCAGCCCGCCTGACCTACCAGATCGTGCTGGGCAGCCAAGGTGCGAAATTGGCCAGCCAGCGAGGTGGCTGAAAGTGCGGAATACTCTTCTAACACTACAAACTTATTGCGACGCACATCGGCCACGCCTACGCGCAAGCCTGCGGGCCCCGCTGTGAGGTAAAGGTTGTAAGTGCCTAGTTGGGCAGCATCGAAGGTCTCGTCGCGCAGATCGAGGAGGGAAGTAGGCGACGAAGAGGAAAAGGTAGGGGAGGAAGCGGACACGGCAGAAAGGGCAATAAGCGCCAGGTAGACCGCTAAAGGTAAGAAGGCAAATGGCTACGTAGCTAAAAAGATAACCGCCCAAAGAAGCAAGCATTGGCTAACCAGTTCATTAGCGACAGATCTGATTATCAAAAAAGCCCCCCAACGCCATGTGCTGGGGGCTTTTTCAGGAAAGTTTAGAGCCAGTTACTTGAATTGGATATGCGGAATGTACAGGTCGTCGGGGCTGATGATTTGGTGCAAGATGGGGTGCACATGCGGCAAGGGCATGGCTACCAACTGCCGCGGCGTAATAAATGCCAGCTGCGTAAGCAACTGCGCATCAGTGGCGTGCTCAGGATCGGTGCCGAGTTTGGGTACGGCAGTGGCGTCCACGGGCTTTACCTCAAAGAATAGCTCTAACGCCTGCAGGTTGTTGCTCCGAAACTCGTGCAGGTGCAGAAAACGCCCTACTGTAATCGCTAACCCGGTTTCCTCCTGAAACTCCCGCACCAAGCATTCCTTTACCGACTCGCCAAAATGCCAGCCGCCGCCCGGGGGCGACCAAAAGAGAGCAGTATTGGGCAGCCCACGATGGGCAGTAAGCAGTATCGCGCCTTGGTGCACGAGCAGGCCGCAAACGCGCACGCGCACTTGGCCATTGTAAGCGTTTAGCAAGTCGGGGTGTGATTCGGAGGGCATAATGGGGTTGGAGGGGCCGCCCAAAAGGCGGTATCTTTGACTATTGATGCCTCCTACGCAAAACTCCGCCCCATCGCCCGATTTGGTCGCCCGAATCCGGCAAAAGCTCACCCGCCAACAGTTTATGCACCACATCGGTGCCGACCTAACGCTCATCGAACCTGGCCGGGTCGAAGCTGAACTTCCCCTCGAACTCCTTCACCAACAGCAGCGCGGCTTCGTGCATGGCGGCGTCATCGCCACTATGGCCGATTTGGTAGCCGGTTTTGCCGGCGTTACGCTCATCCCGGACAATTACGGCATGGTAACGGCCGACCTGAAAGTGTCTTATCTGAATCCGGGCGTTGGGAAAAAAATTGTGGCCAAAGGTTGGGTGCTAAAAGCCGGCCGTCGCCTTCATTTTTGCGAGGCCGAAGTTTGGTGCGACGACGTGCTCATCGCTAAAGCTACCGCGACGATGGCCGTAATTGAACCTCAGTAGATAATTTGATGGTCGCTGATCCGAATAAGGCTTTAAAAGCAATCCACAAACTGCTAGTGCACGGCAGAATTTTAGCTCATGAAGGGCTCAAGGGGGCTGAATTAGTTGATTTTTTTGATACCCTAGAATATCTGCCAGGACTTATGTTGGAACGAGATGATAAAAGCGCATGGTTTGGTGAGTATCTGAAAGAGATATGCTTAAGGTTTAGATGTGACCACATTTATCTGCGATACATTGAATAATCGCTAGCAATGTTTCTGCTTTTGAATCACAGTTTTCATTATAAATATGCTTACCGTCCGCACGCCTTCTGTCCGCGATTATTTTCCGTACGAACCCACCCAGGATCAGGCGCAGCTTTTCCGACAGCTCGATGAGTTTCTGAAAGATGATCTGCCTGGCCGTAAGGTGTTCGTGCTGCGTGGCTACGCGGGTACGGGCAAAACCACCGTGGTTAGTGCGTTGGTGCAATGGCTGCATCAGCTAGGCCGCAAATACACACTGATGGCTCCTACGGGCCGCGCCGCGAAGGTGATGAGCGCATACTCAGGCGTTGCGGCCAGCACCATTCACAAGAAGATTTACCGCCAAACCTCTGGCTCACCTTCCGAAAGCCTGAGCTTCCAGCGCCAGCCCAACCGCACCGCTGATACGCTGTACATCGTGGATGAGGCCTCCATGATTTCCGACGAAAAAGCCTTCGGCGAAAATGGCCTGCTCGATGATTTGCTAGGCTACGTGTTCGAAAAGCCGACTAATCGTCTACTCCTTATTGGTGATACGGCCCAGCTGCCACCCGTAGGCCAACTGCTCAGCCCCGCCCTCGACCCGGAGCTGTTGGCGGCGCGCTTCCGAGCGAAAGTAGATTCGGTGGAGCTTCGTCAGGTAATGCGACAAGCGGAGGAATCGGGGATTCTGGTGAATGCGACCATTCTGCGGGAGGAGTTGCGGGAGGAAAAGCCGCATATCCAGTTTCACACTCGCGGCTACTCCGATATTTTTCCGGTGGGGGCGAAAAGTTGGAGGATGGACTACGGTGGGCCTACAAAAACTTCGGGCACGAGAACACGACCATCATTTGCCGTTCCAACAAAAACGCCAACATGTATAACCAGCACATTCGGCACGCGCTGTTTGGGGCGGAGGAGGAGATAGAAGCTGGCGACTACCTCATGGTGGTGCGCAACAACTATTTCTGGCTGCCCAAAGACTCCGAAATGGGTTTTCTGGCCAACGGCGACTTTGTGCAGGTCAGCAAAATCGTGCGGCGGCAGGAGGAGTTCGGCTTCCGTTTCGCCGATGCCCGCATTCGCTTCGTTGATTATCCGGATGAGGAAGAAATAGAGGTGAAGCTGATGCTCGATACGCTGCACACCGAGTCGCCAGCATTACCCGCCGACCGTAGCAATGCGCTGTATCAGACCATTTCGGCCGATTACGCGCATCTTGGCACGAAGCGCGAGAAAAGCGCCGCTCTACGCAAAGATCCGTATTTGAACGCTTTACAGGTAAAATTTGCTTATGCCCTTACCTGCCACAAGGCGCAAGGCGGACAGTGGCAGGCGGTATTCGTTGACCACGGATTTTTGAAAGAAGACATGGTAAACGCCGAATTTGCCCGCTGGCTGTATACAGCCGTCACGCGCGCTGCCGATCGGTTATTTTTGCTTAATTTCAATAGTAAGCTACTAGCCGATTAAGTAAAAACGTATTACTGACTTGGGGTAAGCAGTTTGGCTACGCCTCCCGTATCTGGAATTGATAAATCATATATTTGTACCTCTCAACACTTTAAGCTTTCAACTCATGAAAAAAGCACTTGTTCTGGCATTGTCGCTTTCGCTGGCTGGCTTCGCTGCCCAAGCCCAAACAGCGGCCGTAAAGCCGGCCAACGCTCAGCAAAAAGTAGCTGGCCCGCAGATTCAGTTTGAAGAAATGAAGTACGACTTCGGCAGCGTGAAGCAGGGCGACATCGTAGAGCACGTGTTCAAATTCAAGAACGTGGGTACTGCGCCGCTTGTCATTGCCAACATTGGTACCACCTGCGGCTGCACCGTGCCTGATTGGACAAAGGAGCCCATCATGCCCGGCAAATCGGGTACTGTAACGGCTAAGTTCAACAGCGCCGGCAAAATGGGTATGCAGAATAAAGTGCTTACCGTAGAGTCGAACTCAGCTGGTGGAAACACCATGGTAGCGCTGGTAGGCGAAATCAAAGATGCCGCAACCGCCACTACCGAAGCTATACCCGCCAAAACCGACGTTTCGGCTGGGGAAGGCGATGCCAAGCAAAAAACCAAGATGAACGA
This sequence comes from Hymenobacter sp. HDW8, assembly GCF_011305775.1. Lineage (NCBI taxonomy): Bacteria > Pseudomonadati > Bacteroidota > Cytophagia > Cytophagales > Hymenobacteraceae > Hymenobacter > Hymenobacter sp. HDW8. The sequence continues at coordinate 1,394,318 of NZ_CP049907.1, read as the reverse complement.
CAGCAAAATCAAAGCGAAGCGCAAGTCTTCGTAAGGATTAGTGCACAAAAAGGCCCCCCAGCAGCTATATGAGCGTCTGGGGGCTTTTTTGTGCGCTGATGCGAGTCAGAAATTCGTGCTTATAGTTGGCGCGCCGCCCACAATAGTCGCAGCCAGCCAGCAATCAGCAGTAGGCCGCCAATGGGCGCAACGGCGCCCATCTTGATAATGCCCGTAAAGCAAAGGGTGTACAGGGAGCCGCTGAACAGCAAAATGCCCCCCAGAAACAGCCAAGCGGTTAAGCTCAGTCCGCGAATGTCGGGGCGCATGGCCAGCAAAATACCCACAGCCAGCAGCGCCAGCGTATGATAAAACTGATAGCGCACGGCCGTTTCAAAGGTGTCGAAGCGGCCGGTTTCTTCCAGCATTTTGCGTAAGCCGTGTGCCCCGAAGGCGCCGATACCCACGCCCAGGGCACCAAGCAAAGCCGCGATTTGTAAAATTAAGCGAGCCGTCATAGTAGATCGGATAGGATGTGTCGTGTGATGGAGAAGCGGTTTTTGAACGAGGAAAGAAAGCGGCTACTGAGCTTGAATCTTGTTGTTAGCCTTGCAGAGCTGGCCGGGCACCAAAAATAGCGCTGCCCACCCGAATAAGCGTGCTTCCCTCTTCAATAGCCAGCTTATAATCGGCGCTCATACCCATCGAAATCTCCTTGAACGTGGGCTGGGGGGCAAAATACCGCTCCTTCAGTAACTCAAAGTAGCCCCGCAGCTCCCGAAACTCGCGGCGTAGCTGATTTTCATCGTCGGTGAAGGTGGCCACGCCCATCACGCCCGTTAGCTGCACGTGCTGCAAAGTGCGGAATGCGTCCGATTGCAGGATGTCCTCCGCTTCCGCCAAACTCAGACCCGACTTCGTTTCTTCCGAAGCAATGTGGAATTGCAGTAGTCCGCAGATAACACGGTTGTGCTTGGCGGCTTGCTTTTCGATTTCGAGCAGTAGCTTCAGACTGTCGATACTCTGAATGGTGTGCACGAAAGGCGCTATATACTTCACCTTGTTCGTTTGCAGATGACCGATCAGATGCCACTCCACGTCGGGGGGCAAATCGGGTTGTTTGGCGGCCATTTCCTGCACTTTATTTTCGCCAAAAAGCCGCGCACCGGCATCATACACTTCGCGCAAGCGCTCTACCGGATGCGTTTTGGTGACAGCTACTAAACGGCAGTTAGTGCCTTGCAACTCGCTTTGAACGGCGTGAAAATTATCGGCGATGGACATTAATTTGAATTAGTGGTAATCAGTAATACTCAGCCTGCCAGGCAGCTATTAAATGCGAAGGACGAGCAGTTCAGTCCTCCAAAGCATTAGTCAAAAACGTATTTTTCAACCCCAGCCAAACAAGCCACAAACCTATACAGCAAAACAGATATAAGCGGTAATAGTCTTTGGTATTGCGAAAACGAGTCTGTTTAATTTCTGATTTCTCGTACGTATTGATCTGGCGGAACACGCGCTGCAAGCCGGCGTTGTCGGTGGCCCGGAAGAATTGCCCTTCGCCCGCCTGGGCAATCTGGCGCATGGTGGTCTCGTCGAGGCGAGTTTCGACGTAGCGCGGCCGGCCAGTTTCATCTGTTCCGTAGGGCACAGTGCCATCCTGGCCAAGCCCTACGGTGTAGATCTTGAGGCCATAAGCATGCGCCAATTGGGCGGCCGTCAGCGGGTCGAGGCTGCCGGCGGTGTTTTCGCCATCTGAAATAAGGATGATAACTTTCGTGCGGCTGCGGGAATCGCGCAGGCGGTTGGTGGCTACACCTAGGGCCGTACCGATGGCCGTGCCGTCGTTGGCAATCATGCCTAGGCGCAAGCCGTCGAGGCTTTCGCGTAGCAAATCGTAATCGGTGGTGAGGGGCGCAAGCGAGTAAGCGTCACCAGCAAAAACCACCAAGCCCAGCCGGTCGCCGATGCGTCCGGCTATAAATTCCCGCCCTACCCGCTTCGCTGCCTCTAGTCGATTAGGTAGCAAATCCTGTAGTTCCATCGAGCCCGATACGTCCATCACCAGCAGCATATCAATACCCTCGCCGGTTTGTACCACGCGTTCATCCGTGCGCTGAGGGCGCGCCAAGGCCACTAGGCCAAATGCCAAGCTGAACATCAGCAAGATATCGGGGAGGAAGCGGAGCAGCGCGCTCCAATCGCGCCTTGCTTGGCCAGCTACAAAAGCAACGTCGAGGTGCGGGCGCCGCCGATGCACCAGCAGCCAGCGTAGCCCAAATAGCAGGGGTAGCGCCGGAATCAGCAGCAGCAGGCGCGGCTCTTGCCAGGTGTAGCTACTCAGCGTGGCATAGCGCAGCCCATCAAGCAAAGGGGCTAGAAAGCGTTGCCAGAACTGTTCAATCATGAGTTGTTTCAATCCTTAAGTACTGAGCCAAGTTGCCTCACTTGCTATTCTATTCCTACGAAATCACCTTCGTTGCTATCAGCTTCTGGCCGCTCCACTAAGCAAGGTATAACGCCTGTCGGCAAAGTCGCGCAGCAGGTCGAAAGCAGTACCGGTTTCCGTGTCATCTTCGTTAAACTGGTTGCCATATATCAGCCGATCCGTGATGCGCAGGGCACGGCTCACCGCCACATCATTCTGATAATAAGCCACAATCTCGCGCGTGGTGAGGCTGTTGATTGTGTTGTTTTCGAGGGTTGTGAGGTAGTTTTTCCAGAGCGTAATGGCGCGCTCCATATTCGTGAGGGAGCGCGACAGCTCGAACCGCTCAATATGGCGCGCATATTGGGCCAGGAAATATGCGTGGTTTTTTCGCAGCTTATACAACTGGTAGCGGCGCCGCCAGTAGCTGCCAAAGCCAAACCACAAGCCGGCGCCCACCAGTGCTACTAATCCTAGCCCCGCCAGCCAAAACGGATAATTGAACGCCTCATCTACTGGCAGTAACGTGGTATTTTGCTTCAGCACAGGCGTAGTGGGCGGAATAACTTCCGGCACTGGTGCCGTGCGCTCCAGCCGAATGCTGGCTACCTGCGTGTTCACGGTAAGCGTGTCGTGCCCGCGCAGAATCATAACCGGCAAACTCAGGCGCTGCACCGAGTCGAGGCTGAACGTGCGGAGCTGATATACAGTCCGATCGAAGCTGCGGCCCCGGCGGGTGAGCGTGGGCTGAAAGGTTTTGCCCACATACTCAAACGGTTTAAACTCGGCCGTAGAGTCAGGGAATACAACCTCAAGTGTAGGGTCGTGACGGAAGGTGAGTTCGTAGCTGATAATTTCCCCTACGCGCACCGATTGGCGAAGAAAACGTCCCGTCGGCTGCTCGGGGGCAATTCCTGGCCCTGCACACCTGACGAAAGGAACAGCAGCCAAACCAGCCATATGCTGGGTGCCAGCAACTGCACATTGCCCCGCAACAAAACTACTGGGGGCTTTTTTTCGCTGAATCCTTACGCACGCCCACCCCGCTGATTGCGCCGCCGAAACAAACTGGCCAACTGCGTCACGTAGTCGGCGTCGGTGGCAATGGATAAGAACTCCGTCCGATGACGCCGGCAAATCTGCCCGATTTGCGCCCGGTTCTGCTCATAGGTGGCCCGGTACCGCGCCCGAAACGACTCTGCCGACGTATTCACCCACATGGTGCGGCCGGTTTCCTGGTCGTGAAGCGGCACAATGCCCAGGGGCGGAAATTCCCGTTCGCGCTTGTCAAGCAGCTGCAATACCACCAAGTCGTGCTTGCGGGCCAGCATGGTTAGTTCCCGCTCGTAGTTGGTATCAATAAAGTCGGAAATCAGCAGCACAATGCTGCGGCGCTTCAGCATGCCTAATGCTTGTTTGATACCGGCCCCGACCGCCGTACGGGGAGAGCGGGGCGTCAATTCAAACAGGCGCTTGATGAGGCTATAGGCGTGCCGGATGCCTTTGCCGGGGGCCAAATACAGCTCTTTTTGATCAGAGAAAGCCAGGATTCCGAGTTGCGCATCCTGGCGGGCAGCGGCCAACGCCAGCAGCCCACAGATTTCACGGCCCACATCGAGCTTGCGCCGGCCGGCGGCACCCACTTGCTGCGAAGCACTGACATCCAGCAAAAGCAGAACTGATTGCTCGCGTTCTTCCTTATATGTTTTGACGAAGGTGCCGTGGCCTTTGCTCGATACAGCCCAGTCGATGGCCCGCACCTCATCGCCGTACTGGTAGAGGCGCACATCGTCGAATTCAAGCCCCGTACCTTTAAAGACGGAGTGAAAATTGCCCTGCAACTGCGCATCTACTGTCTTGATGATGCGTATCTCCATCTGCCGAAGCTTACGCACGAGTTGCTGGAGCGGAGTGAGGTCGGCGGTATTCATTTCAGCTAAACTACGGGTTCCTCCTAACTTTGCCGTTGTGAAAAAGCTCCCTGCATCCATTTACTCTACCTTAAGCCTGCTGCTGATGCTGATATTTACGCAGTGTCAGCGCCCCGAAGAGCCATTGGTGCCACAGCCATTGTTACCGAAAGATAAAATGGTAGCCATGCTCATCGACGTGCATCTGAACGAAAGCCGCGTAGATGCTGCCGCTTTGCCCCCCGATTCAGCTCGTGCGGCCTTCAACTTGCTGCATCGTCAGCTGCTGACTCGCTACAAGGTCACCGACACTATTTTTCAGCGCAGCTACCGCTATTACGCCATCCACGACAAAGACTTGGATGATATTTACGGAGCCGTCATCGACAGCCTCTCTGCCCGCGAGGCCAAGCTAGGAGCAAAAGATCAGGCCGAAGAAGCAAAGCGTCGGCAGTAGATCAAATTAATCGGCTGCCATTGGGTACTGCGCCGGCAAGAGCCGCCAACACAATATCACCGTTTTCGTCGGCGGCACCGGTTACCAACACTTCCGAGCGGAAGGGGCCAATTTTCTTCACCGGAAAATTAACCACGCACAACACCTGCCGGCCCACTAAATCCTCGGGTTGATAGTGACGGGTAATCTGCGCGCTGGAGCGTTTAGTGCCAATCTCCGGGCCTAGGTCTATCAATAGTTGATAAGCGGGCTTGCGCGCTTCGGGAAAAGTACGGGCTTCCAACACGGTACCAACGCGCAAATCCACGCGCTCAAACTCCGACCAAGTAAGGGGGACTACTGATGTTTCCATGGTCGCAAAGTAGCAAAAAGGCTATTTCCCGGTGGTGGGCTTCGAAGCATATTGCTCCAGCAAAGCCATTCGCTGCTTTACCTGAATCTCCCAGGTTTTCTGGCGGTCAAGGTTCAGACCGTGGTTGGTTTCCTGGTCATAACGCGCTTCCTCTTTTTGCCACTCCGTGAAAATAGCGTTGGTCGCATTCTTAAAAGCGGGTTGCAGACGTTTGCAGTCCAACTTCAGCAGCGCTATTTTCTGGCGCATGCGCCGCGCATGCAATTCCGTGATGTTGAAGTGAATCTGCTCGTGACGCAGTAAGTTGGGTGTGGCCGTAGCCGAATCGCGTACCCACGATTCGGTAGGCACAAATACGGCTTGCACCGAAGACGTGAACTTGAAATCGACGCAGCCAGCTTTTACGTCAATAGTGGCTGAGGTAAGAGCTGCCAGCCTATCGGCTGGAGTGGGCTTGCTCTTAAAATCGGCCCAGGTAAGCGGCCGGTTTGCCGCCCAAACAATGGTGCCAGGCACATCTGCTGGAGCAGTAGGCGCTCTCTGAGGTGGACTAACAACCGGTAGAAAAGGAAGCAAAAAGGAAATAAAGGAAAGCGGCAAGCCGTGCAACATAGGAAAGGGGCTGGGGGGCTTTTTTAGAAGTGAATGGCGATTCTGGAGTATGAACGCAGCTACCTAACGGTTGAGTGCAACCGTCCATGCTAAAAAATAATGCCAGCCTCAATTTAATGCACCGCCACCGCCGCTGGCATTGGCACCACGCTTAGCCGACGGAAGCGCCAGAGCAGAAGGCCAGCCACCAGCGTAAGGCCCGTGAGCAAACCTATCCAGATGCCAACAGCGCCCATATTCAGTTTGAAGCCAAGGCAGTAACCTAATGGTAAGGCTACCGCCCAATAAGCCAACAACGCCACTACAGAGGGGATTTTGACATCTTCCAGCCCTCGCAATGCTCCCAACCCCACAACCTGTAAGCCGTCGGATATCTGAAACAGCGCTGCGATGAGCAATAGCGTAGCCGCTTGCGCCACCACGGCTGCATCGTTGTTGTAGAAATAGGGAATAAACTCACGGGCCAGAATCAAAATCAAGCCCATCGCACCCATAAACAGAAAGGTGAGGCCGTAAGCCGTAAAGCCTGCCTGGCGTGCTCCCTCCGCATCGCCAAGGCCGCGCATATTACCCACCCGAATGGTAGCCGCCGCTGCAATGCCGCTGGCCGCCATATAGGTAGCCGAAGCCACATTAATGGCAATTTGATGCGCGGCCAGACTGGTAGTGCCCAACCAGCCAATCATGACGGCCGAAAAGCTGAACGCGCCCATCTCAAACATCATCTGCACGCCAATAGGGGAGCCCAAACCCAGCAGACGCCGCAGTGTGGGGCCGTGGAGGCCCAGCCCGCTAGCCGCTGCTTCGCGGTAGGGCCGTAGGCGGGCGGCACGCAATACATACGTAGCCATCAGGATGGCCATCAGAACACGGGAAATGAGCGTGGCCCAGGCGGCTCCAATCATGCCCATCTGCGGGGCGCCAAGGTTGCCGAATACGAACATGTAGCACAGCAGAGCATTCAGCAAATTGGCTCCTACTGACAGATACATCGCCTGACGTGTGAGCCCTAAGCCTTCGGCAAACTGTTTGAAACCCTGAAAAATCATCAGGGGCAGGAAGGATAGGAAGATGAGGCGGACCCACGGCATAGCCAAGGCCACCACCTCCGCTGGCTGATTGAGGTATCGAAGCTGGGGGCAATTACAAGCCCCAAACCCGCCAGCCCCACGCCAGCCAGGGTGCTAAGTAGTACTCCATTTACTAGCAGCCGGCCCAACAAAGGCATATCGCGCTTGCCATCGGCGGCCGCAACTAAAGGCGTAATGCCCATCGATAAACCCAGTCCCAGCACCATTACCACCGTGCTCACGCTTACGCTCAGCGACACGGCGGCCAACGCAACTTTTCCGGTCTGCCCTACTACCACGCTGTCGACTACGTTTACCAGTACGTGGCCTAATTGGCTAAGTATTACTGGGTAAGCCAGTAACAACATAGGTTTGATATGCGGACGAACAGCGGTGAGCGGCATGAGGCAACGGTAAAAAGAGCCGCAAAGGTACGCCCCTAATTCGGGCTATGGGCCAGACCTACCAGAGTAAAACGCTCCTGGCCGTTAGCTCATCCGGCTTGCTTGCCCTAGGAGAACGGCTTGCAAACGCCGCAGGGCCTCCCGCAACGCCAGCTCAGGCACAGCATAAGAAATGCGCGCAAAGCCCGGCGCTCCACAACTTGCGCCATCCACCACATCTACCCCCCGGCCCGCAACTGCGCGACCAATGCCGCCGAAGACTCCGTTGCTGAGCGCGCGGGGGCAAAAACGGCCGCAAATCAGCGAAAACGTAGTACGTACCTTCCGGCTCCACATAGGCCACACCGGGCAGCGCCGACAAGGCAGCTAGGAGCAAAGAGCGGGTGGGGGCTAGCTGTGTGAGCAACTCCTGGGCAATTGTCGCGCTATGCTCCGTTGCCGCCAGGGCCGCGTGCTGATTCGGCACGGGAACGGGCGCGCCGGTAGCAAATTGCCCCCCAGCCGCCGCCCGAACCACCGCTGGCGGCGCCACCAAATATCCCACGCCCCACCCAATCAGTGCCAACGATTTGGAGAAGCCGTTTACGACTAAATACTGCCCATGTGGATCGGGAAATGCCAGCAGAGTAGGCACCGGCGCCGAACTGAAGTTGATGAGATTATATATCTCATCGGAAAGAACAAACAGCTCTGGGTAGTGGCGCGTGACGGTTAGCAGGGCCTCCACCTCATCGTGGCGATAGATTCGGCCAGTCGGGTTATTCGGATTCGAAAAGAGGAAAACCCGCGTGCGCGGTGTAAGTGCGGCTTCCAATATCTCCGGCCGTAGGTCATACCCATCGGCTGAGTCTAGGGGGAGGGAGCGCATGGTCCCACCGGCCCGGGTGATCAATTCACCAAAGCCAAACCAATTGGGAGTAGGCACCAGTACCTCGTCGCCGGGGCGCAGAATGGCTTTTAGCAAAGAAAACAGCGCCGCCTTTACTCCGGGCGTAACCATGATATGGGCGGGCGTAATCTGGGGGGCTTTTTGGTGATGATAATTTGTTGCTATTGCCTCCCGTAGCGCCAGCAAGCCTTCCACCGGCCCCGGTGTAAGCTGGTCAGCATGAATACTAGCGATGGCCCGCTCAGCGGCAACAGTTGGCGTACCAAAATTGCCGTAGCCCGAAGCCAGACTGATAACAGCGGGGGAATCAGCCGCAGCCGGGGGCGTTGTCACGAAGGAATCGGGTAGCGAATCAGCCACTGCTTTTACGCTTGCGGAGCTAGGACTACATCAACAAAATAGGCCTGCTCATCGGTGAAAAAATTCTGCACTTCCAGCCCCGCTTCCGTCGCTAACTGACTGATGAGAGGCCGGGTAAATTTGTAGGAATTTTCGGTATGAATAATTTCCCAAGCAGCGAAATCAACGGTTTGGGCCAGTGCCTCCAGGTGTACTTGCTGGGCGCGGGTGCTCACTAAAAAGGAGCGTACAACGCCCGCAATTGGGTCGTAATCGGTGTAGTGCTGCCAGTGAGCCAGGTCAAAATTGCCCCCCAACTCCCGGTTCAGCCGGGTAAGTAGGTTAAGGTTGAAGGCCGCCGTTACGCCCTGGGTATCATCGTAAGCGGCGCGGATAAGGCGGGGGGCTTTTTGCAGGTCGAAGCCAATGAGCAGGCGGTCGTCGGGGGAGAGCGGCTGCGTGAGGGCGCGTAGAAATTCGCGGCGGTCGGAAGGGGAGAAGTTGCCGATGTTGGACCCCAGAAACAGCACCGCTTTCCGGCCGGGCCGAGCGGCCATCAACGTGAGCGCCGCCGTATACTCGGCCACTACTGGCTCCACCCGCAAGGTGGGCAATTCAGTGCTCAGACTAGCTGCCAGTCCATCTAAGGCTCCCGAAGATATATCAACGGGCACATAGCTGAAATTGGCCCCCAACTCCAATAATTCACGCAGTAATATCTTGGTTTTCAATCCATCACCGGCGCCAAGCTCTATGAGGTAAAACGGCTCATCAGAAGCTGGACGCAGGGCGGCGGTAATGGCGGCGCGGTGGGTAGTTAGCAATCCGAACTCCGTGCGCGTGGGGTAGTACTCCGGCAGCGCCATAATCTGCTGAAACAGCTCGCTGCCCGCGTCATCATAGAAATACTTGGAGGAAAGCGTTTTAGGTGTTTTTTGCAAACCCGCAGCTACATGGCTGGCTAATTCGGTGTTGGCAGTGGCAAGGCGAGGCATGGGGAGCAGTTACGGATGAAATAGGGGAATTACTGGCCTTGCTCCGCAGCTAGTATAAGATGCCTGATTAGACCAGAAATGGCAGCTAAAGCTTAGCGTGCCAAGCGGATACCGGTGAATTGCCAGCGCTTATCCGCGTGAAAGAAATTGCGGTAGGTGAGGCGAATATGGCTCGCGGAGGTAGCGCAGGAGCCGCCGCGCAGCACCAGCTGATTCAGCATAAACTTGCCATTGTACTCGCCCAAAGCGCCAGCCGCGCGCTCATAGCCGGGGTAAGGGTGGTAGGCCGAGTACGTCCATTCCCACACATCGCCCAAAAGCTGATGACATTGCTCGGGATCCGCATCGGCGGGGAGGGGTTGAGGATCAAATAGGTTGCTTTCCAGGAAGTTGCCGGCCGCAATCTGGGGCTGAAACTGGCGGGCCGCTATTTCCCATTCCTGCTCCGTAGGCAACCGATAACCGGCCCAGTGGGCGTACGCATCGGCCTCGTAGAAGCTTATGTGCGTGACCGGCGCGGCCCAATCGACGGGTTGCAGGCCGTGGTGGGTAAAGCGGTGCCACACGCCATCTTTCTGCACCCAATACAAAGGCGCTTCCCAGCCAGCCTGCTCGGCCAGTTCCCAGCCTTCGCCCAGCCAGTAGCGGAAGTCGCGGTAGCCGCCCGCTTCCATAAACTGACGGTACTCGCCGTTGGTCACCAAGCGGTTTTGTAGCGCGAAATCGGCTACATAGGTATCGTGGGGGGCTTTTTCGTTGTCAAAGCAGAAGCCCTCTTCCTCAAAGCCAATCCGATAGACGCCGCCCGCCACCGGCAGCCAAGTGGCGGGGGTAGGCTCGGGCGTGGGCGCTGCTTTCGGAGCCGACTTATAAGCCGGCGCCAACGGACTCGTGCTCAAAATGTACTTGATATCCGTGACGAGCAACTCCTGGTGCTGCTGTTCATGCTGAAGGCCCAACTCAAAGATTTCGGCGAAGCTGGGGGGCAAATCGTTAGCGGCAAGCCTGGTAAGCAAGCGGCCCATATGCTCATCTACGTGCGCGCGGTAGGCGTACACATCGGCGAGGGCAGGGCGGGAGATAGTGCCGCGGTCGGCGCGGTTTACGCGACTGCCCAGCGAGTTATAGTAGGAGTTGAACAGGTAGGCATAATCAGGATGAAATACCTGGTAGCCAGCTAGGTATTCGCGCAGCAGGAAGGTTTCGAAAAACCAGGTAGTATGCGCTAAGTGCCACTTCGGCGGACTCACATCGAGCATAGGCTGCACCACAGTATCCTCCGGCAGCAAGGGCCGACAGATGTCCTCCGTTTGCTGCCGCACGGCGTGGTAGCGAGCGGGGAGTTGGGCCAACATGGGCTCGGCAACGGTTTGGGGGGCAAATACGGAGGAAGACATAGTCACAGGAATGGGGGTTAATTACTTATTAACCTTAACTCAAAAAACGACGACGGGTTTTGTTCTATAGGGCTTCGAGTTTAATTAATCAGCCCCGAGACTACGGCAAATACCGAGTACAAATGCTTAGCGAAGACCTCGTTTGGTAGACGTCGCGGCTAGTACGTAGCACAACAGTAGCAGCGGGTATTTATCGCGTTTACGGCAAGCTCAACTACGGAGCAAACGTCGGTAGAAAGCGGTATTTTGGGCTGGAAATGCGGTTTTTGGGTTCCAAATCGTTATCCTTACTATCGCTATTCCGTTCAACTAAGGAGTGGTTCAGCACCTGTTTTCCTTCTTTGGGACGCAATCAAAATACCATAGATACTTCTCCCAAACCCCAAACGCTATGATCTCGAACCAGCAAAACCAGCGCGGCAATGCCGCAACTCAGTCGTCAAGCCGTAGTGGCGCGGCTAAGCAAACAACTTCTACGGGCAAAAGCCTGCGTGGCTTCGCCGCTATGGATCCAGCTGAGCAGCGTCGCATTGCCAGCGAAGGTGGTAAAGCCTCGCACGAGAGTGGTCGCGGCCACCGGTTTACATCAGAGGAAGCCCGCGCCGCCGGCCGTAAGGGGGGTCAGGCGAGCCGCGGACGGAGCAACCAGGGCGGTGCTACCCGATAGTTTCCATTGATGTAACGACGGCACTTCTCCCGTAGCGGTGCCGCCGACTTTGTAAACCAGCCTTTGCGCACAGCGCAAAGGCTGGTTTTTTTGTTCGTTACTTGTCAGACGGTTGAAATCCCGAACAGCCGGTTCTGAAGTGTATACGATTTCGCCGATAGCCAGCATCTGCCCCGCCCAATGCTTCACCTTACGTATTGCCAGCGCGCTTTGCGCTTCAACTTTCCGGCCCGTACCTCGCGTGGGGCGATTACCGAGCATGTAGCCTATTATTTAGTATTGCGCGATACAGCGCAGCCGGAACATCTAGGGCTGGGAGAAGCAGCGCCATTGGCTGGCCTGAGCCCCGATTTCGGGCCTTCTTTCGAGCCTAGAGTAGCTATGCTATGCGCCGATTTTAACCGCCGCCAGCTCACCGATTTGCCCCCCAATGCATCCATCTACTTAGTTGATGAGCTTGTAGAGCCTACTTGGCCCGCGCTCCGATTTGCGCTTGAAACAGCCTTGCTGGACTGGCAGCTCGGTGGCCGACGTCAGCTTTTCGATAATGCATTCAGCCGGGGCGAGGCGGGCATTCCTATCAACGGCCTCGTCTGGATGGGCGAGGCGGCCTTTATGCAAACCCAGATTCAGAAGAAGCTAGCCGATGGCTATTCCTGTTTAAAGATGAAAATCGGGGGAATTGATTTTGCCACCGAATTGCAGCTACTGGCTGAAATCAGGGCCGTAGCTGGCCCCGAGCAGCTCTCGCTGCGCGTGGATGCCAACGGCGCATTTGCCCCCCATGAGGCTTTGAGCAAGCTGGAGCAGCTGGCCCGCTTCGATCTGCATTCCATCGAGCAGCCCATTGCGGCCGGGCAGCCCGCTCTCATGGCGGATCTGTGTCGGCAGTCGCCTATCCCTATTGCGTTGGATGAAGAACTGATTGGCGTGACGCAGCCTGAGCAACAACAGGCGCTGCTGGCCCACATTCAGCCAGCCTACATTATACTCAAGCCTACGCTGGTAGGCGGACTGCACGCCACCCGGCAGTGGCTGCGCGTGGCGGAAGCGAACAATGCCGCCTGGTGGCTGACTTCGGCCTTGGAATCGAATGTAGGGCTGAATGCCGTGAGCCAGCTGGCGGGCGAGTACGCCCGGTCCGATTTTCCCCAAGGCCTGGGCACGGGCCAACTTTATCATAACAACGTGATGGCACCACTCCAAATAGCATCCGGCCACCTGCACTATGACCCCGCGGGAGATTGGGAAATTCCGTGCTGATATACGTGGTTGATAAGTGGTGCTAAGGCGGTTTTTTCAGTAACTTACCCAACCCACCACCCTCCCTGCATGATTGCCTCTTGGCTCGTTACTGTGCTGCTTTTCGGAAGAACCCTGCGGGGCTGGGGGGCTTTTTTGGGGTTGCTGCTAAGCTTAACAGCTGCTGGCCAGTCAACCCAATCCGCAACCGCAGCATTCAGTTTTAAGAGTGCCAAAACGCGCAGCCTTGCGGTGCCCGTTGAATTGCAGCGCAACCTGATTATTATCAGCGCTTCGCTTAACGGGCAGGGCCCTTTCAACTTTCTGCTGGATACCGGCGTGAGTACGTCCATTCTCACCGACCCAACGCTGCGCACACAGTTGGGGCTACGGCTGGGGCAGCGCTTCCGCGTAGCGGGTGCCGGCGAGGATCAGGCCCTAGAAGCCTTCCAGACCGATAGTGTGCACGTTAGTTTAGCCGATGGCAGGGTGGAAGCGCCAGCCCTCACGTTCCTGATTCTTTCCAGTGATGTGCTCAACCTGTCGGGCTACGTGGGTATGCCCATCCATGGCATTCTGGGCTATGATGTGTTTCGCAGCTTTGTTGTGCGCATTCATCCGGTCGAGTCCCGGGTAGTGTTGATTAATCCCGCGTCGTTTCGGGCGCCCAAGGGAAGGCGCTGGACTTCTATGGGCATCGATATGGAAGGTAGTAAAGCCTACTTACGTACTGAGGCCGTGGTGCACGATTCGCTGCAGCTGCCGCTCAAGCTGGTGCTCGATACCGGGGCAGGGCACGCGTTGTCGCTCGAAACCACCTCCGACCCGCGCCTGACTCTGCCGCCGCGGCGGATACGGTCGCAGCTGGGCCGGGGACTCAATGGGCTCATTAATGGGTACCTGGGACGGGTAACATCGTTGCAGCTAGGTAAATACAAGGTCAAATCGTTGGTTACCTCTTTTCCCGATGCAGCCGATGTAAGCCATCGGGCCGAGGTATTTCGTAACGGCAACGTGGGCTTGGAACTGCTCAAGCGTTTTGATATCATCATTGATTACACCCGCAATCGGCTCTGGTTGCGCCCCAATAGTCTTTACCGCGACCCTTTCGAGCACGATATGAGCGGCCTGGATTTGCTGGCCACCGGCTCAGATTATCATCAGTATATCATTCTGAAGGTAGAAAAAGGCTCGCCGGCAGAAGAAGCTGGTCTGCAGCCCACCGACGAGATTCTGGCCATCAATCTGATGCCCGTAGCGGGTCTTTCGCTTACCCAAATCAGCCGGATTCTGCACTCCGACGATGGCCGCCAGCTTCTGCTCATCGTGCGCCGCGCCAATGGCGAACTGATCACAACCAGCGTGCGCCTGAGGCGTCAGATTTAACGATAGGAGCGACTGACTGCCGTTCGCCTTACTTACAAATTGTCCGTAAAACCACTACATTAGAAGCCCACCTACTTTGTTTTTCGCCTGATGCCAACGGCCCCTTCGCCCGCGCTGCCGCTACCGTCGCCTGCCATCTTGGCCAATCAGCACATCTACTCCGATTATTTCGACGAGGAATACGTGCGGGCCGTCGACAAGCACCTGCTGCAGCTACTCGATCGGGTGTGGTTCCGCTCCAAGCTGGTGGGTTTCGAGCAGTATCCGCAACGGAATAACCCGGAGCGCCCACTGCTTTTCGCCAGCAATCATTCGGGCATGGCGTTTCCCTGGGATGCCATGGTAGCCCTCTCGCACTTGCTGCGCGTGCTGCCCGGTATGTACGACCTGCCGCGGCCCCTTTCAGCACCTATGCTCTCGCAATCGGTGCTGATGAACCCCTATCTGATTCCAAACTTCTGGAAGAAATGCGGCTGTGTCGATGCGACCACGCTCAATTTTGAGACGATGATGTACTGCAACGACCACAACCTGATGCTGTACCCCGAGGGCGTGCCGGGCATTGGCAAAGGGTTTAACCGCAAGTATCAACTGCAGCGCCTCGCTACCAGCATCATCCGGCTAGGCATCGAGCACCGCACCGATATTGTGCCGTACTATACCGTAAATGGGGAATACCTGAACCCCTACGCTTATAGCTGGGACTGGCTGAACAAATGGACCAAGAAGATAGGGATTCCTTTCATTCCCGTGGGGCCCATCATCATCATGGTGCTGCTCCAGCCCTGGTTTTTTTACCTCGCGTATCCGGCCAAGCTCACCTTTGTGCTGGGCACGCGCATCAAGCCCTACGAGCTAACCGAAAAGTCCCCCAGCGAGCTTACCCGGGAAGATTATCTGGCCTTGTCGGAGCAAGTGCGCCAACAAATGCAGACGGAGCTGGATGCGGCTGTGCGCAACCACGGCAAGCATCCTTACTGCTGGAGCGAGCTTTGGCAACGTATGAAAGCCAACTGGAGCTACTTTCCTTTCTTTCTGCCCTTTGCATGGCCCGAACTCTTCCGGGAGTTTGAGCGCCAATATGCGGAGAAAGGTCCTGAGGGAGTAGATCTAAAACTAACTAAGCGCGGCTCTTGGCTGCGCATGATTTGGCGCAACCCCTTCACCCTCACTTTCTTCATTCCCGTATTAGGATGGATACCTATTGCTATTCGTGGCTATAAGGGGCATCGAATAGGAAAAAAAGCATAACCAGTCATTGGGAAGGATTCCCCAATTCTTGCCGCTAACAATATTCCTGCGTGTAAAAGCCCCCCGCTACTGCTCGCAGTCCGTACCCGCCCTGCCTCCCTTCCCACCCAATAGTATACAAATGCCCTCCACCCAGCATTTACTGCTCAAACAACTCCTGACGGCGGCAACTGGCCCGCTTGCCCGCAAGCGGCCCGGCCTTGGAGCCATGCGGCTAGCTATGGAAGTGAGCTCGTTGTTTCAATTTATGCCGTGGGGCGTGCACCTCGAAAAGACAACGATTGACGGTATGAGTGCCGAGTGGGCCCGGCCCGCCAACGCTGATCCGCGCCGAGTAATGCTCTATCTGCATGGGGGCGGCTATGTACTCGGCTCTCTGAATACGCACCGCAGCCTGGTAGGAACGTTAGCCAAACGCTGCAATACCAATGCTTTAGCCATCAACTACCGCAAGGCGCCCGACTATCCTTTCCCCGGTGCCCTCGACGATGCCTTGCTGGCGTATCATTGGCTGCTAAAGCAAGGATTTGCCCCCCATAATATTATTGTGGCCGGCGACTCGGCCGGCGGAGGCTTAGCTCTAGCCTTGCTTATTGCCTTACGCGAAGAAGGGCAGCCTTTGCCTGCTGCGGCCGTGGGGCTTTCTCCCTGGACCGACCTCGATATGCCTGATGCGCTGCTGCGCCGGGTAGCGCGCGAGGAAACCCAGTTGTTGGAGGCCCTTGAGATGCGCGGCTGGGGCCCGCACTACGCCGGCGAAACGTCTCTCACGCACCCGTTAGTATCGCCGGCCCGCGCCGCGGTACACGGATTGCCGCCGCTGCTCATTCAGATATCGGACTCGGAAGTGCTGTGCGAAAGCGTCTTGTGCTTTACCGACAAAGCCCGCACAGCTGGCGTAGCGGTTACTCTGCAATCCTTTACAGGGTTGGTACACTGGTGGCACCTGTTCTGGCGCTTGCTACCCGAGGCCCGCGAAGCCCTCGATGGCGTAGCCACCTTTGTCAATGCTATATGGGCGGCTCAGCCGACAATACTACCTCTCCCTACTCTCAAGCCCAGCAGCCCGATAGTCATAGCAACTGCCACGCGGCCCCGTAAAAGAGCAGCGTAAAATTGAAACGAAAAAAAGCCCCCCAGGCATTAGAAATAGGTGAAAAA
The DNA here is from genome assembly GCF_011305775.1 of Hymenobacter sp. HDW8. Taxonomy (NCBI): domain Bacteria; kingdom Pseudomonadati; phylum Bacteroidota; class Cytophagia; order Cytophagales; family Hymenobacteraceae; genus Hymenobacter; species Hymenobacter sp. HDW8. The sequence continues at coordinate 1,377,779 of NZ_CP049907.1, read as the reverse complement.
ACCCATAAAACACGGTTGTATGAAGAGGGGGTGACGAGGAATCTGAAAAATTTCTACCTCAGCACCAACTATATAGCTATGTTTTCGTAGGTTTGCCAAAAGTAGTCGGCTTGCATACTATTTTTTCCGGCGTGCAAATCCGTAACGCCATTTTTCGTTTCATTTCACCTCCTTTTAACTAACTCAACAACATGGAAGATCTGTTTAAAAAATTCATCAATGCCGGCGTTGGTTTTGTTTCGCTGACCAGTGACCGTTTCCAAAGCACCATCGATAAGTTGGTAAAGGAAAGCAAGCTGTCGGAGAAAGAGGGGCAGAAGATCATGGATGATCTGAAGAAGAACACCGATACGAAGCGGAAGGAGTTGGAAGCACAATTCACGGGTATTGCCAACCGCCTGATGAAAGGTGTGGGTGTAGCTACCAACGCCGATGTAGAAGAGCTAAAGCGCAGTGTGCGTGGCACTAAGACCTCAACGGGTGCTGCTGCCGGCAGCAAGAGCAGCGCCAAGCCAGCTTCAAGTACAACTGCCAAAGCCGCAGGTGCTACCAAGAAGGCCGCCGACAAAGTGAGCAGCGCCGCTGGCACTGCCCAAAAATCGGCTGCTGCCAAAGCAGGTGCCGCCAAGCCTGCTGCAAAACCTGCCGCTAAGCCAGCAGCCAAAAAAGAAGCCCCCAAGCCCGCTGATAGTGGCAACAATGGCGCTTCCAACGCGTCATAGTTTTGCTATAAGCGCCTTGCGTGAAAAGCCAGCGCCGCTACTGCGGGCGCTGGCTTTTTCGTAGGCACACCGTACGCATCGCACTTCAAGCGGTGCAGTTTTGATTTTTAGCTAGCTGGGGGGCATTTTGCTTACCTTTCTTGTCGAGGCTGGCCAGGCTGCCTCTTCACGGGCTTCTTTTTTCGCGCATGTTCAAAAACACGATTTCTAATCTGGGCCGCATCCGGCAGGTAATGGAGGTGCTGGTGCGCTACGGGTTTGAGGATGTAGTAACCAGCACGGCCCTACGCCGCTTAGTGCCCCAAGGACGCCGGGTATCGTGGCAGCACGCGGAGAAAACGGTGTTTGACACCAACCGCTGGGAGCGTATCCGCTTGATTATTGAAGAATTGGGCCCCACGTTTATCAAACTTGCCCAAGCCTTGAGCAACCGCCCCGATTTGCTCCCCGAAGCTCTGATCGACGAGTTTGAGAAGCTGCAAAGCGACGTGCCGCCCTTTGATGTTGTCACGGCCCGCCGCCTGATTGAAGAAGAGTTGGGGCGGCCCATCTCAGAGGTTTTTAGTGAATTCAACGACGTAGTACTGGGCTCGGCCAGCATCGGGCAGGTGCATAAAGCCCGCCTGCTCACGGGCGAGGAAGTAGTGGTAAAAGTGCAGCGCCCCGGCGTGCAGGAAAAGGTGCGCACCGACCTGAGTTTGCTGCGCGAGTTAGTGCGTCTCACGGCTGGTTTTTTGCGCAAGCAGGGCCTTAGCAACCCGCAGGATATTGTGGATGCCTTCGAGCGTAGCATGACTAAGGAATTGGACTACACCTCCGAGGCCCGGAGCATGGACCAGTTTCGCAAGCTCTACGCTGACTACGAGACGTTTTATGTGCCGAAGCCTTACCGCGAGTTCTCTACCAGCAAAATTCTGGTAATAGAGTTCGTGAGTGGCTGCAAAATATCCAACAAGCCGCAGCTGCTGGAATGGGGCCTCGACCCCGCCAAGGTGGCCGAAACGGGCATGGATATTTACCTGACCCAGATTTTTGAGTTTGGCGTTTTCCACGCCGATCCGCACCCTGGTAACGTACTGGTGCGGCCCGATGGCACCATCGTGCTCATCGACTTTGGGATGGTGGGCAAGCTCACCAAGCAGCAGAAATACGCTTTTGCTGGTGTGTTTATCGGGATGGCCCGGCAGGATGCGCGCAGTATGGCGCTTAACTTCCGCCGCCTCGCGCTCCACGCCGAAATTCCGGATATGCGCCGCTTTGAGGCCGACCTCAACGAGCTAATCGAGGATTTCACGGTGCTCGATGTGAAGGAAATGAGCATGTCGGACCTCGCCGACCGCCTGCAAGTCATCATCTACGACTACAAGCTGCAAGTACCGGGGGCTGTTTTCTTGATTCTGCGAGCGCTGGTGATTCTGGAAGGAATCGGTAAGGTGCTGCACCCGTCGTTCAATACGTTTGAATTCGTGCGGCCTTACGGCGCCCGTATTATTGCGGAGCAGTACTCACCCGAAAACCTGATGAGCGAGGCTCAGTACACGGGCGTGCAACTTCTGTCGTTGCTAAGCACCTTGCCCACGGATGTGCGGCAGATCATGCGCAAAATTTCCCGTGGAGATTTGCGCGTTAAAGTAGAATTAGGCGGTTATCAGCCGCTACTGCGCAAAGCCGACCAACTTGTAAGCCGCACCATTATCGCTCTGTTGGCAATAGCGTTTCTCCTGTTTTCGGGCCTGAGTCTGATGGGTAGGTATTCGCCCGAAATGACCTACCACCGCGGCATCCCCATGCTAACGTGGTTTAGTCTGGGCGTGACAGGTTTTTTGTTGTTGGTACTGGTTATTCTGGGGCTGCGTAAGCCGCGCGACTAAGATTGCATGGTGTGTTCGTAAGATTAATAAACTACTTGCACATTGAAAAGTGTGCTGAGTTCTTGTGCTCTGACTAAAGCTGTTTCCTTACTACACCAAGCTGCCACAATCCCGACGTTAGAATTTGCCACCGATAATAATACACGGTAGCCACCTTCTTGGGCTTGCAGACTAATGGTGGCCGCATCACCTATGCTACGGCTTAGTAAGAGGTAAAATATGCTGATGTTTGTAAGGATTCAGCAGGATTTGAGTTATGACAGGTAAATGTTGCCACCTGCCAAAAACAATCCCTAATACTTTCGTAGAAATTCGGTAACGTTTCGAATCTATGTCAATTGTAATACTCTCTTGTTGAGTAAGTATTGCGATAATAATTAGAGAGTAATTTATGATCAGGATGACTATAAATGGAGTTGGCTCTGAACTGGGAAATAAGGTTAATGCCACACACAAGATCGGAATAGTGCTCCATAAGCAAGTGATAAAAGCTTTGTGACACTTATCAAACAAAAGTGGAGTTCGAAATAAGCGCTCATATTTTTCTGAGGGCATGAATTTACTTATTGAGTAAAAATGAAGCCCGACAAGATATCTTGTCGGGCTTCATTTTTATTATACGTTGATTATTTATTTCAACTTCATATCCTCAATAATGCGAGCAATTTTGCCCCCCAGTTCTTCATAACCTTGCTCAAACTTATCCACTGAATCGAGCGGCTGTTTTACGCTGAAATAGAACTTGATTTTGGGCTCTGTGCCGGAAGGACGGGCGGAGATTTTGCTGCCGTCTTCGGTCAGGAACTGGAGCACGTTGGAGGCCTCTAAGCCGGTGCGCGTTTCCTGGCCGGTGCGGAGGTCGCGGACGATGCCTGTGTGATAATCGCGAATTTCTACTACCGGCGAGCCAGCAATGGTGTGGGGCGCCTGGGCACGTAGGTCGCGCATCATCTCCTGAATTTCCTCGGCACCGCGCTGGCCTTTTTTGGTGAGCGAAATCAGGTCTTCGCGGTAGAGGCCGTAGGTGGCGTACATCTGCACCATTTCCTCGTAGAGCGTGCGTCCGTTGTCTTTAGCTACGGCGGCCATTTCAGCTATCATGGCGCAGGCCGACACGGCGTCTTTGTCGCGCACAAAGTCGCCAATCATGAAACCATAGCTTTCCTCGCCACCACCGATGTATGTTTCCTTGCCTTCCAAGTCGCGGATGAGACCGGCGATGTACTTGAAGCCCGTCAGCGTCTGGTACGACTTCACGCCGTGCGCCTTGGCAATGTCACCCAGCACTTCGCTAGTTACGATGGTGTAGACGATGAAATCCTGCTCGGTCATTTTGCCGGCATTTTTGCGCGCCGACAGTAGGTAGAAAGTGAGCAGTGCGGCCGTTTGGTTGCCATTTACCAGCACCCATTCGCCCTGGGTATTTTTCACGGCAATACCTACGCGGTCCGCGTCGGGGTCAGTGGCAATGACCAGGTCAGCGTCGAGTTGGCGGGCTTGGTCGAGGGCCATTTGCATGGCAACTTTTTCCTCGGGGTTTGGCGAGACAACGGTAGGGAAGTTGCCATCGGGAGTAGCCTGGGCCTCCACGATGCTGACATTGGTGAAGCCGAAGCGCTCCAATACTTTTGGTACTAACGTAATGCCGGTGCCATGGATGGGCGTGTACACAATTTTTAGATCGTGCTGCCGCTTAATGGCTTCGGGGTTGATGCTAAGCTTTTGAACTTCATTCAAATAGGCTTCGTCCAGTTCCGCTCCAATCAAATGAATGCGCGACTCAACGGCTTTGAACTTTACCGTGTCTACGCTCTGAATCTCATTCACTTCGCGGATAATGTTCGTGTCGTGTGGCGCAACTACTTGCGCACCGTCGTTCCAGTACACTTTGTAGCCGTTGTACTCCTTGGGGTTGTGCGAAGCCGTGATAACCACGCCGCTTTGGCAACCCAAGTGGCGGATGGTAAACGACAACTCCGGTGTGGGGCGCAGGGCTTCAAACAAGTAAACTGTGATGCCATTCGCAGAGAAAATACCAGCGGCAATGCGCGCGAACTCGGAGCTATTATTACGCGAATCGTGGGCTACGGCCACCTTTATCTCCTGACTCGGAAATGAGTCCAGTAGGTAATTGCATAGTCCTTGGGTAGCCATGCCCAAAGTGTAGCGATTCATGCGGTTGGAGCCCGTACCCATGACGCCACGCAAGCCACCTGTTCCAAACTCCAAGTCGCGGTAGAAGGCGTCATTCAGGGCCTCTTCCTGATTGCTGTCGAGCAACTGTTGGATGTCGGCTTGGGTTTGGGCGTCGTAGTTGCCTTTGAGCCAGGTGTTTATTTTCTGCTGAACGTCGGAGGTGAGGGCCATAGGATTATAAAAAAGTGCGATTGGACTAAAGAACGAGCGTAAAGAAAAGAGGTTTGATGAAAGCAATCACAAAAAAGAACGTCATGCCGAGGCGAAGCCAAAGCATGACGTTCTTTTTTGTGCGTTCTATCACGTATTACAAATTCCCGCGTAGCGCCTGCTCACGCTCTATGGATTCAAACAACGCCTTGAAATTGCCTTTACCAAAGCTTTTGGCGCCTTTACGCTGAATGATTTCATAGAATACCGTGGGCCGGTCTTCTACGGGCTTGGTGAAGATTTGTAGTAAGTAGCCTTCCTCGTCGCGGTCCACCAAGATGTTCAGATCCTTCAGCGTCTGGAGGTCCTCCTCAATGCTACCGATGCGCTCCAGTAGATCGTCGTAGTACACGGCTGGCACGGTCAGGAACTCTACGCCGCGGCGGCGCAACTCCGTGACGGTGTGGCGAATATCCTTGGTGGCAATGGCGATGTGCTGCACACCGGGCGAATGATAGAAGTCGAGGTACTCTTCAATCTGCGACTTTTTCTTGCCCTCAGCCGGCTCGTTGATAGGGAATTTGACGTAGCCGTTGCCGTTGCTGACCACCTTGCTCATTAGGGCCGAATACTCAGTGGAAATGTCTTCGTCGTCGAAGGTTAGCAGGAGCTTAAAGCCCATTACGCCCTCGTAGAATTTCACCCACTGGTTCATCTCGCCCCAACCCACATTGCCTACGCAGTGGTCAACGTGCAACAGACCCACGGGAGTAGGTTGTGGAATCAGGCTGGTTTTGGGCACGAAGCCCGGCATAAAAGCCCCCCGGTAGTTACGGCGCTCCACAAATGTGTGGATAGTCTCACCGTAGGTATAGATACCAGAAAGCGTTACTTCGCCGTGCTCGTCGCTGATGGTATAGGGCTCGAAAGCGGCCTTCGCGCCACGCTTGGTGGTTTCTTCGAAGGATTTGCGGGCGTCATCTACCCACAGCGCCATCACTTTTACGCCGTCGCCGTGCTTGCGTACATGCTCCGAAATGTCGGAGTCGGGGAGGAGGGAGGTGGTGAGTACTAAGCGGATTTTTCCTTGCTGCAATACGTAGCTGGCGCGGTCGCGGAGGCCAGTCTCGGGGCCAGCGTAGGCTACCAACTCGTAGCCAAAGGCCGCTTGGTAATAATAAGCCGATTGCTTGGCGTTACCAACATAAAACTCAACGTAATCAGTACCGTTCAGGGGGAGGAAGTCGTGGGCGGGGTGGGCCTGCACGGCCGGCGAGGTCATCGTCTGCATAGCGGATGGGTGGAAATCGGGTGAGAAAAATGTTAGTTTGGTAAAAATAAGGGTTTAGGTTAAATAGCTTGGGCAAACACGCCAGTCTGGTGCGCTGGGGGGCAAAAGTGCCCTATGTCTGACCCGACACAGAATTGCCGAATCCTACGCACCTTTGTACTACACTTATGCACGAGTAGCTATGAATAAAGAGGAATTAAATAAAGCCCTGGTCGCCCTGATCGAGAAGAAGCAGGAGTTGCACAAACTGCCTTACAACCACGACAGCTACGACGACATTGAGGAGGAACTGCACGACCTGGAGGATGACTTCAATGAGGAGTACGGCGCTTACCTGGAAGAAGTGCTAGAAAAAGTACACCAGCAGCTCTGCCCCGACACCGACGTGCTGCTGCCCACCGCCTATCTGCCCAACGACGTGGGCGGCGACACCGGCTACGAGCCTTCGCATAAGGAAGGCGTATGGGTCGATTCGGATGAGTTCCCGGGCAAAGAAGCCCGCCTTGTGCTTGTGCCCAATCCTACGCGCCTGATTCTGTCGGTAGGCAAAAAGGTGCGCAAAGAAGTGTGGCAGGCGTAAGCACGCTACCATTTTCGTAACAAGCATTTTCTCTCTGGTGCACTTGAAGAACCTCTCCTGCAATAGTAGCTACTGTTGCGAGAGAGGTTCTTTACGTTGTGCTGGGGGGCAAATACTTCCCTTTTTCTACCATGATTTACCGCATTGCCGAACTAGCTGATTGGCAACATGCCCAGCAAACCGGCTTTTTTGCCAGTGCCGACTTATCGGCCGAAGGCTTCATTCACGCTTCCGAACTGTATCAGGTAGAAGCCACTGCGAACCGCTACTACGCCGGTCGCTCCGATATTATCCTGTTGGAACTCGACGAATCGGAGTTGTGGGTGGCGGCGGTGCCTGTGAAGCGGGAATACGCCGAAGCGCGCAATGACTATTTTCCTCACATTTTTGCGCCCTTTCCGCTCGCCGCTATTGCCCGTGCTTTGCCATTTCAAGTTGGTTCCGATGGACAGCACGAGTTGCCGCCGGAGTTGGAAGACGAAGCTTGAAAAATAGCACGGGTTCTGTTTCGGCAATGAACCGTCTTTCTGCTACTATTGCCTGTCTGCTATATAAGCCAGTAAATACTGTATGAGCTCTCGTCTATATTTTGGCTGCAACGCTTGGCTACTGGTAATGCTTGGGCTGTTGCTCACGGCTTGTGGGCCTTCGTATTATCTGGCTGTGCAACCCACTGAGCTAAAAGGTGATCCAGTAAATGCCTCTCAGACATTATTTGCCGAACTCGACGGAGTGGAAGTGGAGCTTACATTTTCTCATTTCCGAATCAAGGATGCAGTGTTCCAAGCGGAGATTCGTAATGGATCGAGCCAACCCGTAATGGTTGACCCGGCTAATTTTTATTACCAGTTGAGTGCGCTTCAGGCAGCGCTATCCACCGCCGATACGGCGTCCTTTTTGCCCCCTGTGCCTGCCTACGATCCGGAAGCGGAAGTACAGCCGCTCAGCACCCGGCTCAGCATCGACAATGGTGCCGTTATGGGCGTCAGCGAAATTGAATGGCTGGTTATTATGGCTAGTGTTACCAAGGAAGCCATAGGTAAAAAACGGCTGGAAGCTAGTAGGACAACAGAAAATCGTCAAAAAAGCACGCCGCAAACCCAGGGGAAAGACGTCGACGATATGATTGCGCAGGAGTTGGAGTTGTGGCAGGGAGCTATGCTGCGCCGCTACAACCTACAGCCTGGTGAGCTGATTCGCGGCTACGTCGTGTTTCCGGGCTATGATCAAGCGGCGGTACTGCGCATCATTACGCCCGTTGGTCCGCATGTCTTTACTTTCGACTACAGCCAAAAGCGTTTGAAGTATTGAGCCGGCTGCTCTCCATTAAGTATGTTACATAAAAAGCCCCCAGAAGTACTTCTGGGGGCTTTTTTTCGCTGTTTGTTAGATATTATATAAAGTCGGCTAGCTCAAGCCACCGCTCGCCTTTGCTATCTAAGGCAGCGTCGGTGCGCTTTAGTTCGGCGGCCCAATCAGTCAAGTCTTTATGGGAACCAGTGCCGGCATTGAGCTTCTCGATAAGCTGCTGCTTCACTTCTTCGAGCTTCTCGATTTCCTTTTCTAAGGTCTCGTACTCCTTTTTCTCCGCAAAAGTGGCCTTGCGTTTTGGTGCCTCAGCAGGGGCAGCTGCTACTGCTTTCACTGGGGCGGCTGAAGGCGCAACGCCCGCAGCAGCTTTGGCCGTTTTGGCTTGCTCTTTCGCGTATTCTTCGGCGTTGTTTTCCTTCTGCCACTCGCGGTAGTCGGTGTAGTTGCCGGGAAAGTGGCGAATTTGCCCCCCGGGCTCCAACACAAACACGTGCTCCACCAGCGCATCCATGAAGTAGCGGTCGTGGGAAACGATGAGCAGGCAACCACCAAAATTCAGCAGAAAATCCTCCAGAATATTGAGCGTGATGATGTCCAGATCGTTCGTGGGCTCGTCAAGAATCAGGAAGTTTGGGTTCTTGATAAGCACGCGCAGCAGTTGCAAACGACGCTTCTCGCCGCCTGAGAGCTTGCTAACCAGTGTGTACTGCTGGGCCGGCGGAAACTGGAAGTGCTGTAAAAACTGCGACGCCGTAACTACCTCACCGTTGGCCATTTCCACCACTTCGGCCACCTCCTTTACAATGTCGATGACGCGCTGGGTAGGGTCAAATTCCAGCTCCGTTTGGGTGTAGTAACCGAAAACGGTGGTCTGGCCCTTGTCGATGGTGCCGCTATCCGGCTCTTGGCGGCCGGTGAGCATGTTGAGCAAGGTAGATTTGCCGGCGCCATTCGGGCCAATCAGGCCAATACGGTCCTTTTTCTTGAATACATAGCTGAAGTCATCGAGCACTACTTTATCGCCAAATTGCTTGTGCAAGTGCTCCACCTCAATGATTTTGCCCCCCTGACGCGTGGTTTTCACCGACAGCTCCAACTGCGGACCGCTGATTTTGGTCTTGGCCTTTTCCTGGGTTTCGTAGAAGGCATCGATGCGGGCCTTTTGCTTAGTGCCGCGGGCTTGCGGTTGCCTACGCATCCAGTCTAGTTCCTTGCGTAGCAGGTTGCGGGCTTTTTCTACTTCGGCTACCTCAATCTGCTCGCGCTCAGCCTTTTTCTCGACGAAGTAGGAATAATTGCCCTGGTAGCGGTGCACGCGACCTTGGTCGAGTTCCACGATTTCATTGGCTACTTTATCGAGGAAGTAGCGGTCGTGGGTCACCATTAATAAGGTGAGATTAGGCGAAGCCAGCCGGTTTTCGAGCCACTCAATTGTGTCGAGGTCCAGATGGTTGGTGGGCTCGTCAAGAATCAGAACTTCCGGCTCTTCAATCAGAACGCGCGCCAAAGCTACGCGCTTGCGCTGTCCGCCCGATAATTTGCTGACCGGCCGCTCCAGTAAGTCACCCAGAATACCCAAACGCCCTAGTATTTGCTTCACCTGCGACTCGTAGTCCCAAGCGTTCAGAGCGTCCATGCGCTCCATTACGCGCTGCAAATCGTCGGATTTGTGCGCGGGGTCATTCACTACATGCTCGTAGTCGCGGATGGCCGCCAGCGTATCGTTCTGACTGGCAAAAATGGTTTGCTCTACAGTCAGGGCCTCATCAAAAATGGGCTGCTGGCCCAAAAAAGCCACCCGGATATCCTTGCGTACGCTCACCGAGCCCGTGTCGCCGGGCTCTAAACCGGCCAGAATGCGAAGCAGAGTCGTTTTGCCCGACCCATTGATGCCCACCAGTGCCACCCGCTGACCTTGGCTCAAGCCAAAGGAAAGGTCGCGAAACAGCCAGCGGTCGGCGTAATTTTTAGAGATATTCTCAGCTGATAACAGATTCATGCCGCAAAGGTAGGCAAGGCATCCCAGCTAGGAAGCAGAAGTGTTAATTCTGAGCCGCGTAATATCCCCGGCAGACTATGAAGGCTAGGCTTTTTATCAGCAACAACGTTACTGGGGGGCTTTTTTGGCAGCTAATGCTTGTATATCGAGGTGCATCTGCTCAATTATTTGCAGCAACAGGTTGTTCACGGTTTCAATGCGAGGTTGCAGTACCTGGGGGGCAAAGTTGCCTTCCCACGAATCCAATTCCTCCACTAACGAGAGTGTCTGATGCACTTGCAGATGATCGAGGCTGGGCTTGAGCTTATGGGTGGTGGCTTTTAGAAGCGTCACATCATAGGTCTGCAACGCCTGTGTGAAGTCGCGCACGGCTTCTTCACAGCTCTCAATAAAGCTCTCGAGCATGAGGGCCACGAAGTCATCATCGCCCTGGCCTACTTGGTGTAACAGGTCAAGCTTGTAGAGCGGGGTGGGGAAGTTTGAGCTGACGATTGGGCCGCTAGCAACCGGCGTTGCATCCGTGTTGGCAGCAGCAGGGCCTAATACCCAGTCGCCAATCAATTTTAGCAGCTCATCTTCCCGAAACGGCTTTGCCAGGTAGTCATCCATGCCTGCAGCCAAGCATTTTTCCCGCTCCCCTTTGATGGCATTCGCCGTTAGAGCAATAATCGGCGTTTTTAAGGCCAGCTGCTCGCGCAATATGGCAGTGGCTTCCAACCCATTCATAACGGGCATTTGCATGTCCATCAAAATCAAATCGAAATGCTGGGTCTGCAATAGCTCCACCGCCAGCGCGCCATTCTCCGCCTCAGCCACGTGGATCTGCGCATTAGTAAGTAAAGCCTTCGCAATCTGTCGGTTAAATTTGTTGTCCTCCACTAATAGCACTTCCTTCCCGCGTAGCCTTTCGCGCAAGCCCTGATCGACGGTTTCCTTGCGCGGCAAATCACTTTCGCTGCCTATCTGCAACAGGAGCGAAAAGGAGCTAACGGTACCTTGGTGCTTCTCACTCTCAATCTGCAATTCGCCCCCCATCAGGTTCACCAGGCTTTTACTGATGCTGAGCCCGAGGCCAGTGCCGCCAAATTTGCGGGTCACCGAGGGGTCCTCCTGGCTAAACTCTTTGAAAATGTGGCGCAAGTACGTTGGGTCGATGCCAATACCGGTGTCAGCCACGGAAAACTTGATTTCCACGGCATCATTAATCTGCCGGATGAAGTCACACGAAATCGTGACGTGCCCTTTTTCCGTGAACTTGATGGCATTTCCGGCCAGATTCAGTAGTACTTGGGTGATGCGGTAAGGATCGCCGAGCAGCACCGCGGGCAGCTGTGGCGCTACCTTCGTCTCAAAGAACAAACCTTTCTCTTCCGCTTTGTAGTGCAGCGTTTGCTCAATCTGAGCCATAAACTGATTGGCACTGAAGCCAATCTTCTCGACTTGCAGCTGGCCCGCCTCTATTTTAGAAAGGTCCAGAATATCGTTGATGATTACCAGCAGGTTTTCGCCCGATATAGTAATAGCGCGCAAGTATTCGTCCTGATCTGGAGCAAGTGGAGTTTTGGCAAGAAGTTGCGCCATGCCCAGAATGGCGTTCATAGGTGTCCGAATTTCATGGCTCATATTGGCCAGAAATAGCTCCTTTGCTTTCGACGAGTCCTCGGCGTGCTCCTTGGCGGCGCGCAGCTTGTGCTCCAGGGTTTTCTGGTGGGTAATATCCAGCGTTATATGGATGGAGCCTATAGCCTGGCGGTCATCGTCGTATACGGGCGCGCGGCTTACCAATAGCCATTTGTAGCTACCATCTTTGCCCAACACCATGCGCTCGTAGGCCCCCAGATCATCCTGCGCGGTGGACGCTGCTTCCTGCGCCAGCAGCGGATGCAAGAGATGCTGTTCCAGAATTTCGGCACTGGTAAAGCCGAGCATATCACAGAAAGCCTGGTTGATATACAGTACCTGCTCCGTTAAATCGGTCTCGATAAGACCCAGATTCATTCGCTCGATGATGCGGCGGTACTTCTCTTCACGCCGCTTCAGTATGTCCTCTGCGTTCTTCTGCTCCGTCACATCCTGAAATTTCCACAGATAGCCCAGGGAAGCGTCGTGGCTGAGTATGGGAATAAAGTCACGCTGGAATACTTTACCATTTCTGCGCGGAAGTAGCTCGCCAATGACAGCCTGCTGCTCCAGAACACGGCCATCAGTGCCCTCCAGCCACCCGAGTTCTGTAGGAAGCTCAACGGCGGCCAGCAGCGCTGCGGTTTCTACGCCAATCAATTGCTCAGGCATCACCTGAGTGTTCAGCATTCGGCAGAAAGCCTCGTTTACCAATACCACACGGCGGAGTTCATCCTCTATTAAAATACCTTCCTGAAAGTTGGCAATAGTAGTTGACAATCGCCGCGTAGAGGCCTCAATGGCCAGATTAGCTTGTTTTATGGCCGAAATATCCGTGTGGACGCCGGTCATAATGAGCGGCGCGCCATTGGCGTCTCGCTTGGTTATGAGGCCCCGGGTCAGCACCCACTTATACTCGCCATTCTTGCAGAGCAGGCGGCGTTCCACGGAGTAAATGGGGAGGTCGCCGCGTAAGTAGGCATCGGAGGCCTGCATACTAGCTACATGGTCGTCGGGGTGAACGTGGTTCTGCCAGGCATGAAAGCCCGTCGGAAAATCCTCATTCGGGTAGCCAAGCATGGTGCGGTAAGCGTTGGAAAAATACTCGTCGCCTGTTTGATAGTTAAACTCCCACGCGCCGTCGCCAAACCGCTCGATAGCTAAGTGCCAGCGCTGTTCGCTGTCCTGCACCGCTTCTTCGGCTTCTTTTAGGGGGCTAATATCCTGTATAATTCCGCTGTACAGAATGCCCTCAGCATCGGTGGCCGTAGGTTGGCAGTCGGCTTGAAACCAGCGCAATGGCTGACCCGGCACTAATGCACGACCCTCGAATGAGGCCGATCCGACACTGGGGGGCGCTTCCAGAACTTAACCCACGCTGCCCGGTCGTCGGGGTGAATGATTTCTCCGAGGTGAGCTAATTGGGCTGGGTTGTACCCAAATATTTTCGAGGCATTATCACTCAGGTAAGTGAGGTGGGAAGTGCCATCGTAATTATTGCGCCATTGAAAAAGTACACCCGGAACCTGCGCCAATAAGTGTCGCTGCTGCGTTTGATAAGCTTGAGTTGCTAACTGCTCAGCTTTCCACGTGGTGATATCTTCCAACAGTACTAAAAACCGAGTCGGCTCGTGCGGCTCGGTTGGCACACTGGGTTGCAGCTTGGCGCGCATCCAACGGGCGCTGCTATCGGAGCCAGTTATGCGGCCTTCATATTGCAGAGCGGTCTTAGCGTTCAGGCTAGCCGTGGGGGGCAAATCTGGCGCTGTATCAGCGGGCTCGGGGGCAAAAGTTGCCATAAGGTATGCTCCGACAACGAACTAGATTCACAGCCAAAAAGCGTGAAAAAGCTATCATTAGCCCACTCCAGATGACCTTGTTCGTTGATGATAGCCACGGCCGCAAAGGCGTGCTGAATCAATAGTAGCGCCTGCTGCAACTGCTCCGGTAGTTTGGAGTCCACAGGCGGTGGGCTGGGGTGCACCCGTACTGGTACCGAGGACGTGTGAACACCACTTTGCTTCATAGCATCAACAGCACGTTGGAATTCATATTTGCTATAAAAACCCCGGCTTGTTCATTAAAAATGCACTAAAAATCTATATTCACTAGGCTGATTTAAACAACAATATACAGGTAAAACGAGAAATTTTTACGCAAGCGCTCTTGACAACTAAGCGCAGTTGAGTATCCTGATAGGAAGACAAAATGTGACTTTTAGAAGAAGGACACAAAACTGTTTGGGGTAAGGCATTACCACAGCGAAGTAGTGTAGTTGCCTTTCATGGCGGGGCTTAGATTACCCGCACGCGGTCTACATACAACTCGTCGCGCAGGATCTCTAGACCTTTATAGGCTAGAGGGCGGCCGGTATTGGTTGTCAGCTCGCCACCATCGCGGTACAGATGAGCTACGTCGAGCACGAGCTGAGTGTATTTTAGTTCACCCAACTCTATTGCCACTGGCCGGCCTTGGCTAACGTCGAAGGCGGCAATGGCATGGTCTATTTCTTCTAAAATCTTACTCATAAAAAGGCAAAGCTTGAGCGAAGAGGCGTCAAGATAGAACATTACTAAAAATTACACATTTACTAAGACCCCAAATTACAAAGCAGGTTGCCTAAAGCCCGTACCTTCGCCTCTATGGCATCTTCTTCTGCTTCCGCCGATTTGCGGACCCGGCCCATTGGAATGTTTGATAGCGGTATCGGCGGGCTCACTGTGGCACGGGCTGTCAGCCGCCTTTTACCCCACGAACAGCTTATTTACTTCGGCGACACGGCTCACCTGCCTTACGGCGACAAAAGCACGGCTGCTATTCAGGCTTACTCAGTCAAAATCTGCGACTTACTGCTCAAGCAACAGTGCAAAGTCATTATGATTGCCTGCAACTCGGCTTCGGCGGCAGCCTACGAACTGGTGCGTGAGTATGTAGGCTCTAAAGCACGAGTACTCAATGTAATTGACCCAATTGTTGCGCACGTAGGGAGGGCATATGCTGGGCGCGCCGTAGGTCTTATTGGTACCAAGCAAACCGTCAATTCTAATGTGTACAAAAAAAAGCTGGACGACCTCGATGCCGGCGTGCGACTGCAGTCTCTGGCCACGCCGCTGCTGGCGCCCATGATTGAGGAGGGTTTCTTTAATAATAGTGTCAGCGACAATATTATTCAGAACTACCTCACCAATCCGGCCCTTGATGATATTGAAGCGTTGGTGCTGGCCTGCACGCATTACCCCATGATTAAGGAGCAGATTACCCAGTTTTACGAGGGTAAAGTAGAAGTATTGGATGCTTCTGATGCAGTGGCTACTCACGCGCAAGCTTATTTGGAGGAGCACAACTTGGCTGCGGGGCCCGCAAAAAAGCCCCCCACGCATCATTTTTACGTTTCTGACTTCACCCAGTCTTTCGAGGAAAGTACCCGCATTTTCTTTGGGCAAGAGGTTCATCTGGAGCACTATCCGCTCTGGGAGTAGTGGTTGCATAAAGGACCTCAGTGAGCCGTTCTACAGGCAGTAAGACGCGCTTGATAGCTGTCTAATAAGCCAAAGTAGATTCGACCTTTTTCAAAGCTATTCACGTTTAGATAGTCTGATTAATTTGCCATTCCTGAAGCGCGCAACGTCTCAGGTATATGCAGTAAGGAGCTAATAACCATGAAAAAGACCTATTACCGTCTCGGCGACTGGCGCCGCAATACATTATTGGTAGCGGCCGCCGCTACCTTAGGCCTGTCGGTGTTGCCGGCTTGTTCGGGCAATAGCGGCTCCGAAACCAGCCAGGAACAGTGGAGTGGGGGCGAGACCTATTCGCAGGGTGTTATCACGGAAATGACTGAAGTACAGCCAGGCGAATGGAAAGTAACTGCTGAGCGCCCCGCTGGAAAAGAGGAAGTAGCTGCTATTCTCAAGCACTTCGACGGTCAGGTGGACACACTACAGGGCCAGGCCTTGCAGAAACAGATGCAGGATTACAGCCAGCAACACCCCGAAAACCGGGTAGCTGGCACCGGTATGATGGATATTCTGATGTGGAGTGGCATCGGCTATATGGCCGGTCGCTTTCTTACGCCCAACCGGGCAGCATATGCTAACCCCGGTTTGCTACAGCAGAATGCTGGCTGGCGCCAAAATGTGGCGCGGGAGCAACAGCAAGGCCGTGGTTTCTTTGGGCGGGGCTTTACTGGCAGCCGCACTGCTGGCGCTGGTATTCGTCCGAGTACATCAGTAAATAGATCGGGAGTGCGTAGTACTGCCCCGCGGGCGGGCCGTAGCAGCGGCTTCTCCAATCGGGGAGGCGGCAGCTTCGGTGGCTAGATCAAAAGACTTGTTTCTCCTATAATTTGCCCCCCAACACCTTGTACAGGGCGTTGGGGGGCAAATACATAGTATATAGTTGCTAACGTTAACCGTATGATAAAGCTGTTACCTCTGACCGGTGATATTGCACCTGCTGTGCGTGGCTTAGGCTGGGATTGGGCCATTGAGGAGGCCTGCGCGGCTTACGTAGCGCGCGAAGCCGTTGTATTGACTGAGGCTGAGGCTGATACCTTGCTCCAGGCTGCTGATACCCTCTACGAGATGCTCGTAGCCTCCATTCCCGACCCAATTCCGGATGATCTGCTCCAGTTGCTGGCTATTCCGCCCAACCTGTGGGCAGCGGTGCGTCATTCCTGGAATGATGAGCGACACTGGCATATATACGGTCGGTTCGATATTGCCGTCACGCCCGATGGTCCTAAACTGCTTGAGTTCAATGCTGACACTGCAACTAGTCTTCCCGAAACAGCTGTGGTACAATGGGCTAGTTTGGTGGCAGCAGGCACCTCCGATGAAAGCCGACAAGCTAACGGGTTGTTTGAAGGACTGAGTGCGCAGTTTCGCGAGTGGCTTGATCTCAATTCAGACCTAGATCCAACCTTATTACTGGTGTATTTGCCCGGCAGCCCAGAAGATGAAGCCAACTGCGCTGTGCTGGCCGAAGCCGCTCGCGAGGCTGGTTTTGAGCAAGTGCATATCTGCTCGGTAGATACTATGCAGGTGTCCGTGGCAGGAGAAGAGCGCGGCGTGTGGGCACCAGTTGAAGCAGATCAATGGCAACGCTTTGGCTTCCTATTTAAGCTGGTACCATGGGAAGTTTTAGCGGAGGAGGAGCCAGCGCTTACCGCTGACTTATGCGAACTGCTTTTAAGCCGTGACGTAATTATTGCTAATCCAGCTTATGCGCTTTTATTTCAGAGCAAGGGCATTCTAGCGTGGCTCTGGCAAGTATATCCACACCACCCGCTACTTCTAGAGGCTTCCTTGCAGGATTTGTCGGGCCACAGTGTGCGCAAGCCACTTTTCGGTCGCGAAGGCCAGAACGTAGCTGAGATGCAAAATGGGCAGGTGGCGTATGAAATTCCAGGTGATTTTGCCCCCCAGCCCCAAGTGCGTCAGCGTTGGGCCGATCTTCCTGCGGATGGGCAACGGCGCCTTTATCAGGCGGGCGTATTCTGGGCGGGTGAAGCATGCGCCTTGGGATTTCGCCGAGAGAAAGGCTTTATAACCAACCTGTCGGAGTTCGTACCTCATATCCTGGAGTAGCACGCTATTCGCTTGGTAGCAACATGATTCGAAGACAAGTCGACTAGTTTATCTAATCATGTACAGATCAAAATAGCGTCGTGTATAGCTAAAGTCTAAAATCTATTAATAGAATACCCAGCCTACATAGCGCTGCTCATATATGGGCAGTCATATGTAGGCTGGGTATTTTATTATCAAAAAAAATACTGAGCCTGGTGAATTTAAGGTATGCTAATTGTAGAAGGAGGACTCAAAAGTCAGGTTGGATATTACTGAGAATCAGATTTATGGCTTATTCAAAAAATAATTGTACTCCTGCATGTTTTGCGAAATGGCCGTTATAAAAATTAGATTCTGCAAGTATAAGAATAGACTTTAAATAGAGACTCATAGCGCATTTTACAAGTCACATCTCATTCTCTATAAACTTTCTTTCCCACGCGTATGAAAAACACTTACCTAAGTACCATGGCCCGAGCACTACGACCTCGAACTTGGACTCTTCTATGTTTGATGCTTTTGCCATTTTTCACTATGGCTCAAACCATCACCTATACACCCAAACAGTCAACTCGACAAACTTTAGACTTTGGTGATCAAGCCGTTGGCACCCAAGCATCACCACCTGAAGAGTATGTTGTTACGGGTAACGGATTGACAGAGCGTATTCTGGTAACGGCTCCAAATGGGTTTGTTGTAAGTACTAACGGAAGTACTTACAGCTCATCTATAACCTTAGCCAATAATGGTGGTAATTTCTTTCTAACCTTTGCTCCTTCCGCTGGGGGACTTTATAGCGGCAATGTTGTGCTCGGTAGTGCCGGCGCAACCGATGCTACTATTAGAGTAGCAGGTAACGGAATTGCCCCATTGGTTACTCCGAGTACTCGTAACATAGTGTTTGGTAGTGTTACGGTAAACACTTCTGCCACACGTCAATTGACGATTGATGGAGAGAATTTGCAGGGAGACTTAATCCTCTCAATTCCGACTAACTCGGGTTATCAGGTAAGATATAATGGAGTTACTGCTAACACAGTTACAATACCGAATAAGCCCAATGGTCGCTTGAGCAACATAACTGTCGACGTAATATTTTCACCTACTTCGACCAGAGACTTCAGCTCAAACCTTCAGATTTCCAGTACTAATCTTGCACCTGCTGTAAGCATCGGGTTAGATGGATCTGGTGTTCCTCAACCACTATTAACTGCTCAACCTGCTACTCTCCCCAACTTTGGTGCTGTTGTAGTTGGTCAAACTTCTTTCACTCAATCATTTGAAGTCAAAGGCAGTTTCTTGCAGGCACCAGTAACGATTGCTGCTCCTGCAAATGGCGCTTTCCGAATTCGGACAGGTACTACTGCTTTCTCCACAAGCACTTTCACACTCAATCCTGCTGCTGATGGATCGGTAGATGCTACTGTTGATGTAGTATTTGCACCCACTGCTACTGGTGCGGTTAGTGGAGCAATTGCCATCGCTTCTTCGGGAGTGACTTCTGCTCAGGTTCAGGTTAGCGGTACAGGTACAGCTGTTGGCCAGCCTACAATTGTTGCTTCACCCACTTTACTCGACTTTGGGACAGTTAGCAGCAACGGTTCGGCTAATACACTAACGTTTACCTTGAGTGCTACTGGACTTACTGAGGCACTCGTATTGACCCCTTCCTTTACTACCGCTGGTGGCGAAGAGATTCGCAATATTGAGTTCCGGGATACTTCGGTGCCAAGCTTGTTTCAAAACCGTCCGCTGACAATCAATCAAGTAAACGGGAATATTCAGACCCGCACAATTGAAGTGAACCTAGCCGGAACAATAGCCACTGGTAGGTTTCGTGGCTCATTGATCCTAAGCAGTTCAGGTACACAGACTGTGGTTACGATTGAGGCAAATAGCACCGGTAATCAGTCAGTTATTGTAACCTCACCGGGTGCGTTTTCGCAATTTACCACTGTTCCTAATGTGCCTTCAGCGGTACAGTCTTATCAGCTGTCCGGACAAAACCTGCTACAGCCTATTACTGTAACTGCCCCACTGCTTTTCCAAGTATCGAAATTTGCTGACTTTAGTGATCTGACAGATTCAAAAGCGACTGGTAACTCAATCACCTTTGCTCCAAACAAAGGGAATGATTTGACCCCAGCTGTCAATGTGTATGTGCGTTTCTATCCTACTACCGCTACAACGGTTTCAGATGGCGTGAGAAACACAAGTGCCCCTGCCACTGGTACCAGCATCCCGGTGTCTGCGACCAGCGTTCCATCTATTCAAACGGCCGATGTTGCTCTGATCAAGCAGGTAGTGATTTATACTTCCAAAGATGGACAAACGCCGATTACCGTGCGTGCTTCACGAGTACAGCGCGATATTACCCTCTCTGTAGCACAATCCCCTAACTCGTTTAACCCAAACAAAACGCCTCAGTACCAATTATCACTCGATGGTACGACGTTTGGATCAACAGTAGTTCTACGCCCTAATCTAGATCCAAATAGCGCGGCAGTTTATACTGTAGATCAGCCGGTTTATGTTCGCTATAACCCTACTTATTTAGGCGTTGCAGATGCTGCATTGCAGTATCAGAGTGGTGACTTTGCAGTGCAAACAGCACAGTCTTTCACTGCTAATGGCTTGATTACTGGTCAGTCGATTGCTACTGAGCCCGCTCAGATATTGGTAGCGGCGCAACAGTCTATCACTCGTAGCGCTGATGGTAAGTCGGCTACTGTAAACTTCAATCCGGTACCAGAGCGTACTGGCACTTCAACTTACGGCGAAGGTCGTTTGATAGTAGCGAGTGAGAATGGCACTCTAACCAATGCTCCTGCGAGCCAGCCTAATGATGGTGCTGGTTATGAGACGTCTAATGGAGTGTATAACGGACAGAACCAGGGAACCATAGCTCCGGGCTTCTATACCGTATTCGCTGGTACTGCTGTTCCAAGTACTACTATTACTGGTCTAGATCCTTACAAGACGTACTACTTCTACGTTTATGGCTACAACAACATTGACCCTACGCAGAACATCAGCGTAACCGGTGCTGAAAATTACCTCACGCCTACGACTCCTACCACGCTTGTGGGTATTGAAGTTGTTGGTCTACCTCCTGTTATTCTGCCAGTTGAGTTAGTGTCCTTCACGGCTAAGCTGCAAAACAACAAGGTCAATTTGAACTGGGTAACTGCCTCGGAGAAGAATAACAAAGGTTTCGAGATTCAGCGCAGCCAGGATGCTACTACATTCTCTACCATCCTGTTCAAAAATGGCAAAGGCACTACCAACAACAAGACTACTTACACGGCCGTTGATGAGCAACCTTTATCAGGTGTATCTTACTATCGCCTCAAGCAGATAGATAATGATGGCAAAATCAGCTTGTCAAATGTGGTAGCCGTTACTGGCCCCGAACTGGCTGAAATAGCTATGTATCCGAATCCGACACAGCACATCCTCAACATTCGTTTGCCTTACGCTAGCAAAGCAGGCGCGCAGGTAACAGTAACTGATCTGAGTGGCCGAGTGGTGCGTACGGAGAAGTTGGCTGCCAACGGTGAAATGAATATGAGTTCTTTGAGCAACGGCACTTATTTAGTGACTGTGAATGATGGAGTGAAAAAGGTGACTCGTCGCATCGTAAAGAACTAGTACAGACTAAACAGTTGATAAAAAGCCCCCCAGATTCTGGGGGGCTTTTTTTATATGATTTGCTGACTGTGGCATGATTTGGGGTAAGCGGCAATCACCTTCAAATATTCCTATCTGTGTTATTATTTAAGAGATGAAAATCTTTACTATTCAAGTACGTTTTCTACGCCTTTCATTCTCAGTAATTACTTTAGTTATTGCCTTCATATTGGTTACGACAGCCAATGCAGCAACCTATACTTGGGTAGGAACAGGTGGGAACACCAATTGGTCAAACGCCAACAACTGGGAGCCGGCGCGCACGCCGGCTAACGATGATGTACTAATTTTTGATGGTAGCAAAACGGCGGCAGCGAGCGTGAACGTCGACTTTGCTTCGCCGCAGATTATTGGTCAGTTGCGGTTCATCAACGGTGTGGTTGCCGTACTGACAGTGCAGCCTAATACAGACGCTACTGCGGCACCGCCGGCTCGGCAATTGACACTGGCTGGTACACCGTTAGCAGGTGCTAATCTCGACATTGCGGCTGGTAGCTCCGTCCAGGTTAAAAGCCCTGATGGGGTGAAGTCGACTGCTGGGATGGGATTTTATCTGGGCTCTGACGGGACAGCTGTTATTGCCGGTACGCTCATATTTGGAAGCAGCAGTACAGCATCCCTCACCAATGATCCGCATCAGCTAATCTCTTTAAAAAAGGGATTCAACATGATTCAATTTACTGCAGGCAGTACTTTTCGAGCAGATAAAACTTTTACTGGCTTTCCCTTCAATGATAAGGCCGAGTCCAGCGGGACCGTCGTTTTTAGAAGCAATTCGGTATATGATCATAGAGGCGGCAGCGCTCCATTCGGTACAAGTCTTCCGACCGCGCCAGTAACTGCTTTTGAGAAAGGGAATCGTTACGTTTATTCAGTTACGTCTACGGCTGCTGGCCCACAATTGTCTGGTCGTACGTATGGCTCCATCGAATATAACCGGGCCACTACGGCTACTGGAATTGTAGGAGGAACCACAACAATAGCTTCCTCAAGTCTGCCACTAATAATCCTTAATGATCTGATTATCTCGACGGGTAACGTTCGTCTTAACGTCGCAAATGTGAATGTGCAAGGCAACCTGATCATAAACGCGGGCACGCTAGTAAATACACTCGGACCGTCTACTATAGCCTTTAATGGGAGCACTGCTCAACTCATAACAAGTGCGGCGGTTCCGGTGGTACCTGTTTCATTCGGCAGTGACATCACAGTGGTTATAAACAATCCTACAGGTGTGACTTTGCAAACACCCGTGCAGGTAGCCAAAGCACTGACTCTAACTAATGGTAAGCTGATTACTACCACGGCTGGGTCTCTCACTTTAGGAGCAGGCGCAAGTACAACCGCCAACGAAAATAGCTTTGTAGTTGGCCCACTCACCCGCGTTGTAGCAGCCAGTGGCATAACCGGCCTGGATTTCCCCATTGGCTTTGGAACAGCATATCGCCCCCTGACACTAACCGTAAATCATGCTGACGGTACCGAGGCACGCTATACTGCAGAGCACATAAAAGGTAAGCCCCAATCCAGAAATCTTACTGGCGACTTAAAGAAAGTGTCGGCTGTACGTCACTTTACTATAACCAGGAGTTCTACTGTGTCTAACCTGGTCAGCGGCACTGTGAAACTAAGCTATGGAACAGATGATCAAGTTGATAACATAGAAAAATTACGCATTGCCAAGTCATCCGCTGATAACCAGACTTGGGAGGATCTGGGTGGCACAGGAAGTGGAATCCCTACTGGCACCATTACTTCCAGCATACCTTTTGCCAGTTTTGGCACCTTCCTGTTGGCGAGCACAGATGCCGGTGCTTTGACAGGAGCAGGAGCCAATCCATTACCTGTTGAGCTTGTCTCTTTCTCGGCTGAACCTCGGGCTCAAGGCGTATTACTGCGGTGGGCGACGGCCAGCGAAAAGAACAACGCTGGATTTGAAGTGGAGCGTAGCACTGACGGACGCGTATTCGAAACTGTAGGTAAAATGAACGGGCAAGGCCAGAGCACGCAAAAGCAAGCGTATAGCATATGGGATACTGCACCTCTCAGCAACTCTATCACCTATTACCGCTTGCGGCAAATTGACTTGGATGGTACAGCAACCTACTCAAATGTTATAGTCGTGAGAGGGGAGAGCAAGGAGGAGATTTTTCCTAATCCTGCTCATAACATTCTCACATTTCGCTTGCCATATAGTGGGGTGGCTAAATATCGGATTCTGGCTTCAACTGGTCAGACTTTGCAAACTGGGCAGTCTACGAGTGCTTCAACAACCCTTGATATAGCAAGGCTGCCTGCCGGCCTCTATCATCTAGAGATAGAGATTCAAGGCGCGCGAACGGTTTGCAAGTTTGTAAAGCAGGTAGATTAGGTATTATACTGTAAAGTAGGTCATAAAAAAAGCCCCCCAGACGTCGTCTGGGGGGCTTTTTTTATAAGAAAATGGATCTATACGGAGAAACTTTCACCGCAACCGCACGTGCGAGATGCGTTGGGGTTATCAAAGTAAAAACCTTTGCCATTGAGACCATCAGAAAAGTCGAGTTGCGTACCAGCCAGATAGAGAAAGCTCTTCATATCGACTACTACCCGTACGCCTTTGTCCTCAAACTCCTGGTCCATGGGCTTGACTTCGTTATCAAAATCAAGCTTGTAGGAAAGACCTGAACAGCCACCTCCTGCTACTGAAGCCCGCAGACGATATGTCTCGTCGAGCTGCGCGTCGTGCATGAGATGCGTTACTTTTTCCTTTGCTTTATCAGATACAGTAATCATGGGAATTGCCAGTTACGAGTTGTAAGTTGTCAATTATGAAGAGCCTGCCTTTGCTCAAAGCCAGCTCTTCATACTAACATTCGCAACGAATTAATGGTGCGATTTGGCTTCTTCCAGTGCTGGCAAACCGTTCTTCACGCGGTAGTCGTTGATAGCCGATTTGATCGCATCTTCAGCCAGTACCGAGCAGTGAATCTTAACGGGAGGAAGAGCAAGCTCTTCTACAATCTCCATGTTGTCGATGCTTAGCGCTTCATCTACTGTTTTGCCTTTCAGCCACTCAGTAGCCAATGAAGAAGAGGCAATAGCCGAACCACAACCGAACGTTTTAAACTTGGCGTCGGTGATGGTGTTGGTGGCTTCGTCCACTTCAATTTGTAGGCGCATTACGTCGCCGCACTCAGGAGCACCCACGAGGCCAGTACCTACGTTCTTTTTGCTTTTGTCCAGCGTGCCCACGTTGCGGGGGTTGCTGTAGTGGTCGATTACTTTATCGGAATAAGCCATTATAGTAGAATTAGGAAGTTACAAGTGAGATGTGAGACTAAAAATCGTTAATAGACAAAAGAGCCTCACTACTCATGTCTTGGTACAGAAGGGCTAAATCAATGTTCTGCCCACTCAATCTTACTGAGATCAACACCCTCCTTGAACATCTCCCATAGCGGAGACATTTCGCGGAGTTTATTCACGGCCTCTTTCACGTGGTTGATGGCATAGTCAATCTGCTCATCGGTGGTAAAGCGGCTCAATCCGAAACGGAGGGAAGAGTGCGCTAAGTCGTCGCTGAGTCCTAATGCCTTCAATACGTATGAAGGCTCCAAAGAGGCTGAAGTACAGGCAGAACCGGACGATACGGCTAAATCTTTTACACCCATCATCAGGCCTTCACCTTCAACATAAGTGAAAGAGATATTGGTTACGTGCGGCAAGCGATGTTCACGTGAGCCGTTTACGTAGCTCTCTTCCATCTCCAGCAAAGAATTCTCAAGCCGGTCGCGCATAGCGGAAAGACGCTTGGTGTCGCTTTCCATCTCGAGGCGGCATAGCTCACACGCTTTACCTAAACCTACGATACCAGGAACGTTGAGTGTACCCGAACGCATACCGCGCTCGTGCCCGCCACCGTCCATCTGGGCAGTAACTTTTACCCGAGGATTCTTACGACGTACATACAATGCGCCTACGCCTTTCGGACCATACATCTTGTGGGCAGTGAATGCCATGATGTCGATGCCGTCAGCTTGAACGTCCACTGGAATTTTTCCAACAGCCTGCGTAGCGTCAGTCATGAAGAGCGCACCGTGCTTGTGGGCAATAGCCGCGATTTCACGAATTGGCTGAATAGTGCCGGTTTCGTTGTTGCCGTACATGATAGTCACCAGAATAGTCTGGGGCGTCATGGCAGCTTCGAGGTCGGCTAGGCTGATAAGTCCTTCGCGGTTCACCGGAAGATACGTCACTTTGCCCCCCAGCTTCTCAATATGCTTGCAGGTATCGAGCACCGCTTTGTGCTCGGTGGTAGCGGTGATGACGTGATTACCCTTCTGGGAATACATCTCAAACACGCCTTTAATACCTAAATTGTCTGATTCGGTAGCGCCAGAAGTGAAGATAATCTCCTTGGGGTCGCTATTGATGAGCTGAGCAATCTGCTCACGGGCATAATCCACAGCCTCTTCCGCTGCCCAGCCGAAAGGGTGGTTACGAGAGGCCGCGTTGCCAAATACCTCCGTGAGGTAGGGCATCATGGCTTCTAACACACGCGGGTCGAGTGGCGTGGTGGCGTTGTTATCGAGGTAAATAGGTAGCTTGAGCATGGCTCGAATTTCAGTAAGTCAACGGAAAACCAATGAAAGTCCAAAGGTAACTCAGTGGAGAATCATTCGCATCTAGAACAGCAAAACAAACAAACTGGTTTTACTTTGCGCCCACAAAAGTAGAGATAATCCAAGTAAGCTTTCTCACCCACATTATTTGCCCCCTATGTTTACCAATTTGGAGCACCTTGGCTTGGCCGTACACGACCTAGAAGCAGCTACTGCGCTGTACAGCACGCTCTTAAATCAAGAGCCCTATAAGCAGGAGCATGTAGCCAGCGAAGGTGTAGACACCGTTTTCTTTCGGGTGGGCGGCTCCAAGATTGAATTATTGGCCGGTACGACGCCTGACAGCGCCATTACGCGCTATTTGAGTAAAAAAGGGGAGGGAATCCACCATGTTGCCTTTGAGGTGGCCGACATCCGAGCAACCATGGCGCGCTTGAAGGAACAAGGCTTTACGCTCTTAAATGAGGAGCCCAAGCGTGGGGCCGACAATAAACTGGTGTGCTTCGTGCATCCGAAAAGCGCGGCTGGCGTATTGGTAGAGCTGTGTCAGGAGATTGTCTGAGCAAGCAAAACGTTTTTCTGTCCTCTATCTAATAGCTCCGTGGCCAATTTTCAACAAGAAGTAGAAGCCGCCGTCGAGGCGTTGCTCTTTCAGCAAATCATACTGTATCCTACTGATACCGTGTGGGGAATAGGCTGCGACGCCGAGGTGCCACGGGCTGTAGAGCGCCTCTATAAACTAAAGGAGCGCCCCGAAGGCAAGCCCAGCATTGTACTGGTAGCTGACCTGGATATGCTGCGCCACTATACTGCTGAGGTGCCCGAGGGCTTGGAGCAAGCTATAGCGGAGCAAACGCGTCCTACTACCTATATTTTACCAGCCAACCATCGGTTGGCCCCGCAACTACTAGGTCCAGACGGCACTATCGGCTTGCGCATTCCGCAGGACGAGTTTTGCCACAAACTTGTGCGCCGCCTCGGTCACGGCGTAGTTTCTACCTCCGCCAACAAAGCTGGAGAGCCTACCCCGGCGACGTACGCTACCGTTGATCCTAAGCTGGTGCGGGCCGTTGACCATGTAGTAGGCTGGCGGCAGGAAGATGTAGCGAGCACCGCGCCCTCGCGGGTAGTTCGATTTGGGGCCGATGGACAGTTGGAAGTAATACGTGAGTAGAAGCCAAGGTCACAAATTTGCCCCCCAGCCACAGTGGGAGTGCTACCTTTGCGGCGTAAAATGCCCCCCAGTACTCTTATGAATTCTCCCCAGCTTCCTGACCTACCTATTTTCCGAGTTATTGCCGATGCCGCCGGTGAGTTGAATTTTCCGGCTTATGTGATTGGCGGTTACGTGCGCGATTTGGCTCTGAATCGGCCCAGCAAGGATATTGACGTAGTGTGTGTGGGCGACGGTATTCAACTGGCGCAGGCGGTGGGCAAAAAGCTGCCCGGTCGGCCCCGCGTAACAGTATTCAAAAACTTCGGCACGGCCATGCTGCCCACGCCGGAGGTTGAGGTTGAGTTTGTAGGTGCCCGCAAAGAGAGCTACCGCAGCGAATCGCGCAAGCCGGAAGTGGCAGCGGGCACGCTGGAAGAGGATTTGGCGCGCCGTGATTTTACCATTAATGCCTTAGGGTTAAGCCTGAACCCGCAGGATTTTGGGGCGCTGGTAGATCGCTACGATGGGATGGGCGACCTCAAGCGCAAAACTATTCGCACGCCCCTCGACCCGGATATTACCTTCTCCGACGACCCGTTGCGCATGATGCGCGCCGTGCGCTTTGCTACGCAGCTCGACTTTGATATTGAGCCGGATACCTACGACGCTATTGCCCGCAACAAGGAGCGGATTCGCATTGTGTCGCAGGAGCGGATTACGGATGAGCTGAACAAGATTATATTAGCCCCCCAGCCCAGCTATGGCTTCAAGCTGCTGTTTCAAACGGGTTTATTGCAGCTGATCTTCCCGAAAATGGCCTTGCTGCAAGGCGTCGACAAAGTAGGTCAGCACGCACACAAGGATAATTTCTACCACACCCTGCAAGTGCTGGACAATGTGGTGGCAGCCGGCGGCGACTTGTGGTTGCGCTGGGCTGCGATTCTGCACGATATTGCCAAGCCCGCTACTAAGCGCTTCGATCCTAAAGTTGGCTGGACATTCCATGGCCACGAAGACCGCGGCGCACGCTGGGTTCCCCAGATTTTTACGGAACTGAAGCTGCCCCAGGGTGAGGAGATGCGCCAGGTGCAGAAGCTAGTAAGGCTACATCTGCGCCCGATTGCCTTGGTTAAGGAGACCGTAACCGACTCGGCAGTACGGCGCCTATTATTTGAAGCTGGCGACGATATCGACCGCCTTATGCTGCTGTGCCGCGCCGATATCACCAGTAAAGACCACCAACGGAAGGAACGCTATCTGCGCAACTTTGGAGTGGTGGAGCAGAAGCTGAAAGAAGTAGAGGAGAAAGACCACCTGCGCAACTTCAAGCCAGTTATTACGGGAGAGGTCATTATGGAGACCTTCAACCTGAAACCTTCGCGCGAAGTGGGTGAGTTGAAAGAAGCGGTGCTGGAGGCTATTCTGGATGGTAAGGTGCGGAATGAGCTGGAAGAAGCGTACGCCTTGTTACTAGAGCTCGGAAAAGCAAAAGGGCTGACTCCGGTTCAGCCCTCAACTCTCCAGTAAGTCTTTGACTACACAACGTAAATGTATAAGGGCCAGGTGGTTCGCAGTATGTGCACTGCGAACTACCTGGCCCTTACACAAATGTGAGGAAGCTTCTACCCCCAGTTGCAGCTCGGTTAGGTAGAAAGCTTCCTCAGGGTCCACCTTTCACTCACTTTCAGACCCTATACTTTGTTCACCGCAATAATAGATGGTGATTATGAAGGCAAGGTTGCCCGATCGTCACGGTTTTGTTGCGTAAAATTTAGGTAGCGACCCATTCATGTGTTAAAAAAGCCCCCTCACTTATACTGGGGGCTTTTTTACTCATTAACCCGAGTGATACGGGAAGCACCTACGTCGCTCACCTTCACGCTATTGGGGTTGCCACTGTACTCAATCACGCTGGCACCCACGGCATCAGCCCGAAGCGACTCCTCAATCCGTAGGCGGGCCTTGCTCATGCCAGCCAGATCCACATCGGCCGAGCGGGCAGTGAAGTTAGCGGCCGCCAATTCGCAGGCGCCGGCACCGTCTACTTCTAATGTCTCGGCGCGGCCTTGCAATGTGGTGCGGCAAGCACCAGCCAAATCCAGATTCAGCGTGCGATAGTCACCATTCAACCGTAAGTGACTAGCGCCGGCCTGATCTACTTCTAGTGTCGATTGGTTTGAAAAGCCTGATACATCGGCGCGCACGGCTCCGGCTAAATCCAGCTTGTCCAGCGCAGGCATCTCAATCGTGATCAACACCTTCTCGCGGTCGTCATCACGGCCCCAGTTGCCACCAAAAAGGGAGCGGTTGCGGGGACGTACTAACAACTCATCGCCCTCGCGGTCTACTCTCAGATCACGCAGTTCCCGCTCTGGACCAGCCGCTGTCACCCGGAAGGTGTTGCCTGACCGAATAACTGTCCGGTAAGAACCCACCACCGTTACTTCCCGAAACCCATCCATATTATACGTCTCACGGCCCGAGCCGTAGTCATCGGCGTTGGTAGAGAAGCTGGGGGCACCGCCGTAATCCAGGGATACGTTTGTGTCGCCGGTTTCTTCATTCTCGTCAATATCAATATTGATCTCGCCTTCCTCGTCCGTGTTCTCGTCCTCGTCCGTGGTTCTGTGCAGATCTTCCTCCGTGCAGTCAATGCACTCGAGCTCGTTGCCTTTCAGGCGATAGAGATGTTGCTCTACGTTCTCGGGCATATCGTTGTCGACGAAGTTGTCGCTGCCGAGCCAGTGCGCCGCGCCTTGGCTCAACCGAATGGTCCGATTGCGGGGCAATTTGAGCGTCACATCTACTCCTTGGTCGCGGAAGCGAGCGTTTGGGCGGAAGGTAAAGTGATCATCGAAGCGCAGGGTAGTGTCGTTTACCTGCCGCACATTATAGGCTATGCTGCTAAGGGCCATCTGGCGAGCTTCTTCCTCGGTAGCGCCTTCAGCTCGGAACGTTTTGTCAACAGAAACCACCTGATTGCTGTCTACGGCGGCTATCTGCGCGCTCACCCATTGGTCGTGGCCGTTGTCGGTTCCCCGGATATCCAGATAGAGGTTAGAGGCACGCAGGGTTGGGAAAGCCTGGTTTTGCGTCACGTCGGCCTCTTCTTGGAAATCGTGGCTGATGCGGGTGGCACCGATGGAGGTACCCACTATACCCAGCAACCACAGGCCCAGCAACGTCAAGCCTACTGTACGAGTAAGAATGGAGCGGCGGAGTAACAAGCCCAAACCACCCAGCAACAGCGCAAGAGCAGGAATGGCAGTGGTCAGATAGAAGGCCAACATTGCCCATACTGGAACGCCATTGAGGAAAACGTGCGCCGGAATATCACCAGTCATGAAGCTGTTGGTGGCTGGAACCATGCCCAGTCCGATACCTAAGGCTATAGTGAGGCCCAGCAGCATCGAGAAACCGATAATGACTAGCAGGATGCCAGCAAACACCCGAATCAGGGAGCCTAGGAAGTTAACCAGCGGGCGCAGATTGCGGGCTAGCTCTTCCAAAAATGTTCCTACCTGGCGGCCGCTCCCTGCTACGCCGCCAGCTTCAAAAGCGTTGTTGCGCAGGCTATTGTCGATGCCAGAGAGGGTTACTGCGTCGCCGCGCATCCGCATCTTTTCAGATACGGTGCGGGCTTCGGGTATCACAATCCACAACAACAAGTAGAGCAGCAGGCCAAAGCCGGTAAACAAGCTCAGCACAAACAGGATGCGGATTAGGGTAACATCGGCTTTGAAATAAGCAGCTAAGCCAGCCGAAACGCCCCCGATTTTACCGGTATCCGTGTCGCGGAAAAGCTTCCGCTCGCCGGTGGCCTCACCAATACCCACTGGGTCGGGTAGGTCGTTGCGCTTGGGCAATACAGCCCACAGAATCACGTAGGCCAGAATGGTGAAGGCCGGTAAGGCACCCACAAAGTCGCCGATAACAACGGAGAACAGCGAAGCAAGCGCAATCAGCCGGATCCAAACGGCATTGATACCAAAGTAGTGAGCCAAGCCAGCGCAGACACCAGCAATCTTCTTGTTGGCTACATCGCGGAAAAGACGACGGGGCTCGGCAGCATCGGCGGCAGCAGTAGCAGAGGCTGCGCCGGCACCAGCGCCGGTGGTGTTGTAAGCATACTCGGGGCGAGCGTAGGTGCCAGCAGCCGTGCCGCTATTTACGGCGGAGGCGAGGAGCTCTTCGTCGTCCTCGGCATCGTCGGCGGCTTGGAAATCGCGCACCCGGCCCATTTTGGCGGTCATGGCCTCCACATCCTCCAGCGAAATAATTTGCTTGGTAGGGGAGAGGCGAGCCACAAATAGCTCGGCGATGCGGCTCTCAATGTCGGCCACGATTTCCTCGTGTCCGCGGTAGCCGCTGAAGTGGGCTTTTACCTCGGCCAGGTAGCGGCTGAGTACGTCGTAGCCATCTTCCTCGATGTGAAAGATGATGCCCTGGAGGTTGATACTGATGTTCTTTTTCATCTCAGTGCTGCAAGAAAACGTCGAAAGAAAGGTGGAAGCGGCGCTACTGCTGCGCCGGAGCAGTGCCGTTCACATGCGGCTTTTGGCGAATGATGCGGATTGAGTCGGCAACTTCTTCCCAAGTCAAGCGCAGCTGGTGCAAAAACTCCAGACCAACGGAGGTAAGGGTGTAGTACTTGCGCGGTGGCCCTGACGTGGACTCCTTCCAAGTATAATCAAGTAAACCCGCATTTTTTAGTCGGGTCAGGAGCGGATACAGCGTGCCTTCCACTACGATCATGCGAGCGGAAGTTAGCTCTTCCAGCATATCGGAGGCGTAGACCTCGCCGCGGGCGATAATTTCCAGAATGCAGAATTCCAGGATGCCCTTCCGCATCTGCACTTGGGTGTTCTCTACTTTCATGGGCTTGAGGCAGATATCGGTGAAGAATGAGTCAAAGATAACAGAAGGTACTATGTAACGCAAGGTACTTGTCAAAAATATTTTTGCAGAATGCTATTGAGGCGCGTTTTATAGTGAGAGAAAACATGTAACATCAAATAAAAAAGCCCCCCAGATCACATCTGGGGGGCTTTTTTACTTCCTAATAATTTCTTTTAGATCACTGAAATAAAAATGAGGCGCTTTTACTGATGAGTGGAAAGCAGGAGACGAGTCGAAGAGAAATAACAATGCTTAGGTAGGATCAGATGATAATAAGCAGAAGCTGTAAAACTGAATTTTGTCCCCCACGCATTTCTCACTTCCCAAAAAGCCCCCCGCTACCGCCCGGCCCGATTTATGCGGACCAAGCAGGCATTATTAGCCCGATTAGGCCAGCAGACGCACTAGAAATAAGTAACTTGCGCTACTGCTGCAATTATTCGTTTTTCCCTACTTTATTCTATGCTGCACTTCTCCAAAGTAGTCCCGTTGCTGGTTGGCTTGGGACTGAGCTTGGGCGCGGCGCCCGCCGCGTGGGCACAGTCGAACGATGCCACTCCTAAGTACAGCAATGAATTCCTGAATATCGGGGTTGGCGGCCGGGCTCTTGGTATGGGCAATACCCAGGTCAGCATCGTGCAGGATGCTACCGCTGGCTACTGGAACCCAGCCGGTTTGCTCGATTTGAAAACTAAGTACGATGGCGTGCTCATGCACTCCGAGCTTTTTTCGGGCATTGTAAAAAACGACTATGCGGCCTTTGCTATGCCGCTCGATGAGAATAGCGCCATTGGGGCTAGCATAATCCGCTTGGGCGTTGATGATATTGCCGACACCCGCGACCTCGTGAATGAGTACGGCTACATCCAGTACGACCGGATTCGTTATTTCTCCGTGGCCGACTATGCATTGCTACTCTCGTATGCCCGGCGCATTGGTGCTATCGAGGGCTTAAAGCTGGGTGTCAACGCCAAGATTATCTACCGCAACGTTGGCAAATTCGCTAATGCCTACGGGTTTGGCGTCGATGCCGGCTTGCAATACGAGCACCAAGGCTGGCGCCTCGGCCTGATGGCCCGCGATATTACTACCACCTTTAATGTGTGGTCTATTGATGCAGATGAGTTCAAAGGATCTGCTACTACCATCGACGAAATTCCGAGTAACAGCTCGGAAGTAACGCTACCGCGCCTCGTGTTGGGTGTAGCGCGCGCTATTAAGTTGCCCGGTCAGTTCACGGCCCTCGTCGCCACCGATCTGGAAATGACCACCGACGGGCAGCGCAATACACCTATTTCTACGGGCTTAATCAGCATCGATCCGCACGCGGGCTTAGAAATCGGTTACAACAACATCGTGTTTCTGCGCGGCGGGGTCAGTAACTTTCAGAAGATACAGGCCTTTAACGGCAAAGAGGAGTGGAAAGCCCAGCCGAGCCTTGGCGTAGGTGTAGCTACCAGCGGTCTGCGCTTGGACTTAGCGTTGTCGCGGCTGGCGGTGGAAAAACTGGGGCAGCGCTCCCAAACCAACTCTATTATCGTCTCGCTGGGCTACGGATTTAAATAAGCAAGTGAATGAGTACTGGCGATGGGTTAACCATCTGGCCAGCCGATTATTCAGCCATACCATTAGCATGAAACAAAAGTACACGTTACGCTACCTGCTGGGGGCTTTTTAGGGCTCCTACTGCTGTTCAGTAGTCTCCCAGCTGCCGCACAGTCGGGCCCTTACGGCAACGAGTGGATAGTGCCAGGTCAGCAGTATTATAAGATCAGGGTAACGCAGGATGGCATTCACCGCCTCGACAACCAATACCTAACTCGCGCTGGCCTGAGCAACGGCACCGATCCGCGCCGCCTGCAACTCTGGCGGCGGGGCCAGGAAGTAGCTATCTATGTGGGTGGCAACCAAACCAGCCTCGACCCCAGCACTTTCATCGAGTTCTATGGCCAGCGCAACGATGGGCGCCTGGACCGCGGCATGTATAAAAAGGCCGGGGATCAACCGCAGCCATTGTATAGCCTTTTCACGGATACCGCCGCTTATTTCCTGACGGTGGCCCCCACGGCTACTGGCCGGCGCATGGCGGAGCCCACCGCAGCGGCTTCAGCTGGTCAGCCTTACCACTTACAGCAACGGCAGCGTATATTTTCTAACGAATACTCTGATATAACCGAGGGGGTGCTCGCTTATATGCCGTGGGCCGGTGCTGGTGAAGGGTTTCTCTCAGGCGCCTTTGGGCGCAATGCTGCCAATCCGGTAGAATACGAAGTTGATTCTCTACAAAGTATCCTCACTAATGGGCCAGCGCCGCGTGTAAAAATTGGCTTAGCTGGCACCAGTGATACCGACCATATCACGCAGGTGTCGGTAGTAGGAAGCGGTGGTGCAGTGCGTTTATTAGGCACTGTGGCCAATTATGATAGCTTTAATCGTGTCGAGGCTGAGTTTCCGCTTCTTCGCTCAGATATCAGTTCGGAAGGAAAGGTAAAACTGCGCTTCGAAGGATTAGGGGCAAATGACAGTCGCTTTCCTCGCGATAGATCCCGGCTGGGCTACATTACTATAATTGCCCCCGCGATAACCGCGTGCTTGGTGAGCGGCGTAGCACAGCCTTCACCAACGATTCTACGCTAACCGGCCCTGCTACGTTCACCTTAGAGAATGCCCCATCCACCCTGCGCGGCTATGACGTCACAGACCCCGCCAACGTGCAGCGTGTGGAAGGAAGCGCTCAACGAACCTACGTGTTTCCGGCGGCTAATGGCCGCACGCGCCGACTACTGTTCGCTGATGTAGCACGCCCACAGGTACCACTTCCGGCTCGTTTGATTCGGTTTCGGACCTTGGTTCCCAACGCGTATAGCTTCCTTATTGTAAGTCATGAGACTTTAATGCGCCCTGCGGGTAATGTGCCCAACCCCGTGCGTGCTTACTCCAACTATCGGGCATCGGCTGCTGGTGGCCGCTATGATACGTTGGTGGTAACCAGCCAGCAACTCTACGATCAGTTTCACTATGGCGAGAAATCTCCCCTAGCCATTCGTCAATTTGCGCAATGGATGCTAACGAGCAATCGTGAGAAATTTCTGTTGCTGTTGGGTAAAGGCCTATCCACGGGTTGGGGAACGGGCGGAATTTATCATCGTAAAAATCCGCTTCAGCTTCCAGCCCAAGACTTGGTTACGGCTAGTACCCGTGCCGCATCTGATATATTTTTTACCGCCGACTGGCAGCGTAATCAATACGTAGCACGCATCCCGACTGGCCGCGTCTCAGCTCGTACTTCGCAAGAGGTAGCGAACTATTTAAAAAAGCTTCAGGAGCATGAGGCTTTAGGACCAGAGCCTTGGCGAAAGAATCTCTTACATCTGGCCGGTGGTGCTAATGAAAGTGAGTTTGCTCAGTTTCAGAGCTATGTAAATGGGTACAAGGAGCGAGCTGAAAAGCCTTGCTTTGGAGGCACAGTGGTAAAAACTTACACGCGCGATACACCCGGCGACTACCAGCGCTTTCCAATTACCATCAATATTGCACCGGAGCTAAATGCTGGCTTAAGCTTGATTACGTACTTTGGCCACGGTGCACCCGAAGTGTTCGACCTGAACTTGGGCGATATCAATGACCCGAGTAATAACTATAATAACCGCAGTAAATACCCCGTATTTATTGTGAATGGCTGCGCTGGGGGCAACGCTTTTGGCGGATTTACATCGATAGGTGAAGCTTGGACACTTGCAGCTGATAAGGGGGCTGTAGGCTTTCTCGCTGACTCGGATTTTGGCTACGACGGTCAGCTGGACGCTTACTGTGACCGTCTGTATCAATTACTTTTCAATGACCCTCAGTGGTATGGCAAGCCCATAGCGGTGATCCAAACAGAAGTATCGCGCCGTCTACAAACAGTATTTGGCACGAATCCGAATGGTATTTCGCTGATCTTGAATACCATCTGGCAAGGTGACCCCGCGCTAAAGCTTTACGCGCCCGACAAGCCAGATTTCGCTACCGCCGATCCACGCTTGCAAATTGCCCCCCAGGCGCCCGAAACTACAGTTCAGGCTTCATCGCCCCGCTTTCAATTGCGGGTAGGCGTGAGCAATGCTGGTAGCCTCTGCTCCGGCAGCACAAGCCTGGGTATTTCCGTAACGCGCCGCTATCCGGCAACGGCTACGCGGCCCGCTGAGGTTCTGCGTTTCGAGGTTCCGCAGCCCCGCCGCGACACGACTTACGTTTTTGAGTTGACAAATACAGGCAATGTATTCGGCGAAAACGAGTTCACAGTTGTGCTGGACGAAGGCAATAAAATTGCCGAGCTAAGCGAGACAAATAACCAAGCAACGATTAAGTTTAACTTTTTGCAAGGCGGCGTTACGGCCCTCAGTCCTCCCGAGTTTTCGATTGTATCTAATCCGGCCGTCCGCTTAATTGGGCAAAATAACGACCCCAAAGGCCAGCTGCGCTTCTATGAAATGGAGCTAGATACGGTGCCAACGTTCAATAGCCCACTAGTGCGCCGCACCACCGTACAGGCTGCTGTGGCCCCGGAGTGGAAGCCAACTTTGCCCCCACGGCCGGCCGCGACAGTGTAGTATGGTATTGGCGGTTGCGTTTTCAAACCAGCGGCCCCAGCGAAAATCAGGAGTGGGCTGTCAGTTCTTTCCGTTTCATTAACGGTAGCCCCGGCGGTTGGTCGCAGAGCCACCACGGACAGTTTCGCCGCGATGGACGCACTACTGTGGATGTTGCGGCTCCATCGGGCAAGTGGGACTTCAGCGACCAAAGTATTGGCGTGAAGCTTTCTACCCGCGGCGGAAGCACCGGCGCCGGCCCTACTTTCCTGACTTCCTACGGCATTGCGCCGGAAGGTACCAGTCCGTACGTGATCAACTGTGCGCCCTCAACGCCCAATATGTTGGCGGCCGTATTTGATGGACTGACGTTGAAGGCGGTGCGCAACGTGCCGGGCGCATACGATTCCTGCGGTCTTAAACCCAATATGTATTATCACTTCGCCCGCGAAGGGACAGCTGATAACCTGAATACGCCTGCCCGTCAGGCGCAGCTTCTGGCCTTGCTGAATAACCTAAAGCCTGGTCAGTACGTGGCGCTGGTATCGATGAATAAGGTGAACTTTTCTTCCTTCTCGCCCGAGTTGAAAACGGCGCTGAAGTCACTTGGTTCGCAGCTTATTGATCAGCTGCAAGACGGCGACCCATTCGTATTCCTAGGGCAAAAGGGCCCCGGCGCCCGGCCGGCGCAGGAGCGTACATTCGACGCGGCTAGCACGGTGGCTCGCGCTGAGCAAGTCATAACTCTAGACGCCTTCCTGCGCACCCGCGCTGCCCGCGGCACGATAACTTCTACCCTGATTGGGCCGGCCAAGCAGTGGGGTACACTCTTCCATACGGTGCGCACGGAGGCATCCGATGGCTACACGCTCCGGCTGATTGGTATTGATAAAGACGGCAATCAGCGACAGCTAAATCCCGACGTGAAAAACCGGCAATTGGCCTTGGCTGGCGTATCGGCACAGGACTACCCTTATTTGCAGCTGGTGCTACAGATGCGCGACACGCTCAACCGGACGGCTCCACAGCTCAAGCAATGGCTGGTAACTTATGAGGGCTTGCCAGAAGGAATTGTGCGCCGCGACTTGGCAGAAGCGAAAGATGCGAAAGTATACGATGCCGCTACGTTGGCCCAGCAGGCCATGAGCCGCGGCGAATTAACCTTTCCGGTTTACTTCCAAAACGTATCGTCTGTGGCGTTTGGCCAGCCACTTATTGCCGAAATCACGGTGCGCGACGCCAGCAATAATGTGCGCACGGCTAAAATTCAGTCGCTCCGTCCGCTCAAAGCCGACTCGACGGCTACGTTCAATATCCGCCTCGATGTGCGCGGGTTGCTGGGGAACATTACGGGGCAGGTAAACGTGAATCCACGCTTGCTGCCGGAACAGTTCTACTTTAACAACGAGCTGATACTGCCGCCTTTCACGATAGAAGACCGCAATACGCCGCCCGTACTCGATGTGGCCTTCGATGGGCAGCATATCTTGGATGGCGATATCGTGTCGCCGATGCCCGTTATCATGGTGCAACTCAATGATGAGGACAAGTTGAATGCCGTCCGCGACCCTAGCAACTTTGACTTGTTCCTGACGAAGCCCGGCGAATCTATTCCAATTAAGGTGCCGATGACAGGCTCCGATGTACTGTTCACGACCGACGTAGAGAAAGGAATCGCGCGCGTCGAATATCAGCCGGGTAAGCAGACGCCTTTGCTAAATGGTATCTACAAGCTGGAAGTGCAGGGCCGCGACGCCACTAATCTAGCGGCTAGCACGCAGCGCTACTCCATTCGGTTCGAGGTGATTAACGAGTCGACCATTACGAATTTCTATCCGTATCCGAACCCTATTACCAGCAAAGCCAAGTTCGTGTTTACGCTCACGGGCGCCGAGCTGCCTCGCGACCTGAAAATTCAGGTGATGACGCTGACGGGCAAAGTGGTTCGCGAGATAATGATGGCTGAACTCGGGCCTCTGCACATCGGCAACAACATCACCGACTATGCCTGGGATGGCACCGATGAGTTTGGTGACCAATTGGCAAACGGTACCTACCTGTACCGCGTGGTAATGGATAACCCTGGCCAGTTTGAGCGCCGCCGTACTGCCGGCGACCAGGCCTTCAAGAAAGATTGGGGTAAGCTAGTGCTATTGCGTTAACCTTTATTTAAGCACAAAAAAAGCCCCCAGAGAAGTTCTGGGGGACTTTTTTTGTGCTATTTACTTTTGCAATTAACGCCGACGCAGGGTCACGAAACTGAACGGATAGGCGTGCTTCTCATCAGGCCCATGACGTTCCCGAGTTTCTTCGCGCCATTCCGTGTGACTGAGGTCGGGGAAAGTAACATCGCCCTCAAAGTCGTAGTGCACTTCGGTCAGGTAAATCGTGTCGGCCGCCGACAGGGACTGACGGTAGATCTCGCCGCCGCCAATGACAAAGATATTTTCATCGTGCGTTTGGGCCAATTCTATTGCTTCGGGTACAGAGTAAGTTGTTTCCGTGCCGTCGGCTTTCCAGTCAGGCTGACGGGTCACCACAATATTCTGCCGCCCCGGCAGCGGCTTCCCGATGGCCTCAAACGTGCGCCGGCCCATAATAATTGGGTGACCCAGCGTCAGGGCTTTGAAATGCTTCAAATCTTTCGGCAAGTGCCAGATAAGCTGATTATCACGACCTATAACGCCATTCTGAGCTACTGCTACTACTAAAGCAATCATATAATTCTTTCGATTAACGAGAAGTGTTTTCTTCTCACTCTATTCCGCGATGTCAAGTTGCTGCAAGCGCAGTCGGACATTGCGTAATAGCTTATTGTGGGCCGGAAGCAGATGGCTATTTCTGCAATGCCGACAGATTAAAACCGCGCAGAAACTCCTGGATCGACATGCGCTTTTTACCTTCTAGCTGTACGTCCAGCAGATCTAGTAGGCCATTGGTCGTTTGTACGCGCAGATACGTCCGACCGTCGGAAAACCATGTACCCGGATACGTGGTGGTAGGGCCGGTGGAGTCTTCATCATCCAGGGCCTGAGCACGAAATACCTTGAGGGTGCGGCCATCAGGTAGCGTGGCGAAGGCCGTGGGGATGGGGGAGAGGCCGCGCACCAAATTCACCAGCTGGGGGGCATGTTGCTTGAAATCGAGGCGGCCAGTTTCCTTCTGAATCTTGGGAGCGGCGCGCAGTTCCCTGTTTTCTATTTGGGGCAAGCTAGGCGCGGTACCATCCGCAATGGCTTGCACGGTGCGCAGTGCCAGCGCTGCACCGGCTATTTTTAGTTTTTCATACAAGGAGCCAAAATCGTCCTCATCTGTAATCGGCACGACATCCTGAAAAATCAAGTCGCCAGTGTCAATCTCATGGCGCAGGAAAAAGGATGTGACGCCCGTTTGCGTTTCACCGTGAATTAGCGCCCAGTTGATCGGCGCTGCTCCCCGATACTGCGGCAGCAACGAGGCGTGTATATTAATGGAGCCCATGGGCGGCATGCTCCACACGGCCTGCGGCAACATCCGAAAAGCCACTACCACCTGCAAATCAGCCTCGAAGTCCTTCAGCGCAGCCTGAAATTCCGGGTCTTTCAGATTGGTGGGCTGCAATACGGGCACATTATGCGCCTGCGCGGCCTGCTTCACTGCCGACTCGGCTAGCTGGCGTCCGCGCCCGGCAGGCTTATCGGGAGCCGTAATGACTGCCACCACCACGCACCCAGGCCAGGAAAGCAAGGATTCCAGCGTAGGTACGGCAAATTCGGGCGTACCCATGAAGACAATGCGCAGGGGTTGAAGCATAATACTTAGTTGCGGTGAACAGAGATAAAGGGTTGTGTATGCCGTACTAGCATAGCTTTTATGTGATTACGCGCCTCGCTAGCACAGCGGCAGGTTACGCCTCAGGATACAACAGGTACTTCTTGCGCATAGCCTTGTACTGGCTCAACGCCGGCTCCCAGGTCTTACGAATCTCAGCCTCCGACTTACCGGCGATAATTTGCTGGCGTAGGGCTGCCGTACCAACTAGGCGCTCAAATCCTTTATTAAAGAAGTTTGCTTTATCGGTACTCTGTTGGTAGAAGTCGAGCAGGTATTTCAGCGTGAAACCGATGTCGCCGTTGGTCTGGCGTAGGTCGAGGCCGTAGCAAAGCTTGCCTTTTTGGGGTGGCGCGGTAGAGGCAGCGTTAGGAGTAGGCGTGAAGCTGAACGGGCGGCTAGTTGGCTGAGTAGGCGCACCAATTACTTCAAACGGCATCGCTGTGCCCCGGCCCACGCTGACATCCGTGCCCTCAAACAGACACATCGTTGCATACAGATCAACTGAGTGTGCGTTCGGTAGGTTGGGCGAGGGACGTACGGGCA
This sequence comes from Hymenobacter sp. HDW8, assembly GCF_011305775.1. Classification (NCBI taxonomy): domain Bacteria; kingdom Pseudomonadati; phylum Bacteroidota; class Cytophagia; order Cytophagales; family Hymenobacteraceae; genus Hymenobacter; species Hymenobacter sp. HDW8. The sequence continues at coordinate 1,337,193 of NZ_CP049907.1, read as the reverse complement.
GCTTGTAGCGGGTGGTATGGGTGTAGCCTTCCACTGGTATCACCGTCAGGGAGCATTTTTTGCCCCCCGCGAGCCAGCCTTCCCCATTTATCATTTGCGCCAGCTCGCCCATTGTTAGCCCATGAACCACCGGAATAGGGTTCAGGCCGACGAAGGTTTTAAACTGCGGCTCCAGCACCGGTCCATCTACGTAATGGCCGTTGGGGTTGGGACGATCCAGCACAATTACCGTTTTGCCCTGCTCGGCGGCGGCCTCCATTACATAATGTAAGGTGCTACTGAACGTATAGAACCGAGCACCCACGTCCTGAATGTCGAATACCAACACATCTAGGTCTTTCAGCATTTCGGGCGTGGGCTTGTGGGTGGCGCCGTAGAGGGAGCGCACGGGCAGACCGCTACGAGCATCGCGCCCATCCTTAATCGTAGCTCCATCAGCCTCTTCGCCCCGAAAGCCGTGCTCGGGAGCAAAGATGGTCTTGACCTGAATGCCTTGCCGAAGGAGCGTATCTACTAAGTGAGAGCGGCCCACCAGCGAGGTCTGATTGACGACTAGCCCCACGCGTTTGCCTTTAAGCAAGGGCAAGTAGCGGTTGCCCAGCTCAGCGCCCATGCGCGGACCCTCCATAATTTGCTGCGGCGCCGACTGCGCTGTTACCGGCGCGACTGCTGTACTGGCTTTGGTAGTCGTGCTGGGGGGCAAAATTGGTGTGGTTTGGGCTGCGGAGCAGTTGGCCATCAGTACACTCAAACTTAGCAGACTAGGGAGGAAGGACGAATACATGCGCAAAATGGGGCTAGAAAACTGGATGGGTTAGAGTAGCTTTACGGCAGTGAATATATCGCGCTACATCTCCAGTAAGATTGACGGAGCCGACTCCGGGTCGTTTACTTCGTCGGTGACAAAAATAGCCATTATCAGCATTGCCCTTGGGCTGGCTGTGATGATTGTGTCATTTTCCATCCTGGAGGGCTTCCGCAACGAGATTCAAAGCAAGATATTTTCCTTTGGCGCGCACCTGCAAATCAGCAAGTACGACACCAATAACTCCCTGAACGCCGAGCCCATCAGCGGGCCGCGCCTGATTCAAACCTTGCGTCGTTCGCCGCAGGTAGATGTTATCCAGCCCTTTGCCCGCAAGACGGCAATTATCAAAACCAAGGATGAGGTGCTGGGCATCGTGCTCAAAGGTATCGATGAGAAAACCAGTCGCTCGCCCATGCGCCAAAATCTGGTGGCTGGTGAGTTTCTGACATTTCCCGATTCCAGCGCCAGCAACGACGTGCTGCTTTCCCGTAAAGTGGCCGATAAGTTGCGTTTGAAAGTTGGCGATGAGGCGCTGTTTTATTTCATCCAAAATCCGCCCCGGGTGCGCAAATTCCAGGTGCGCGGTATTTATCAGACCGGCCTCGATGAGTTTGACGAGGTGTACATCATTGGCGATATTCGGCAGATTCGGGAGCTGAACGCTTGGCCCGACACGTTGGTGGGCGGACTGGAAGTGACGTTACGCGACTTTCAGCGCCTCGACCCTGTGTCGGATACCTTGTACGAAACCCTACCCTACGACCTGAAGCTGGACAAGATTACCGATCAGTACGCCCAGCTTTTCGACTGGCTGAAGCTGCTAAACAAGAACGTTGTCATCTTCCTGATCCTCATCATCTTCGTGGCTACCTTCAATATGGTGGCTACTATATTTATCATGATTCTGGAGCGCACCAATATGATTGGTGTGCTCAAAGCCATCGGCGCTACCGATAACCAGATCCGGAGCATGTTTTTCTTTCGAGGCCTAAGCCTGACCTTGCGCGGCATGCTTATCGGCAACCTAATCGGTCTGGGTTTCTGCGCCTTACAGTACTACACGCACCTTATTCCCCTCGACCCTGAGAACTACTACATGGACCGCGTGCCGATTCACTGGGACCTTACCATTATCATCGTCCTGAATGTGGCCACTTTCCTCACGTCGCTCTTAGCCGTACTCATCCCAACGTACCTGATTTCGCGCATTATGCCCGTAGCCGCTATCAAGTTCGACTAAATTAGCTAGATAAGAGTATCCTATAAAAAGCCCCCAGCGCATTACTGGGGGGCTTTTTTATGTAGCGAAGTGTCGGTCCTGCTTTCTGCGCTAGTCGAGGTGCCGGCTTTGCAGAATCAGGTTCGGATTGGGGCACAAAGCGGCCCATTTCTCGCGCTCCGCTGGGAGCGCTACGCCCGGGAAATCACCCTCTAGGCCCTGCATATCAGCTATAACCTGAAAGTGAAGGTGAGGTGGCCAATCGCCATTCTCGGGGTGTGGGCCTACTTCGGCAAACGTGACGCCCGGCTCCACCAGCATTCCCGGCCGCAGCAACGCCACTTCACGGCGGCCTAAGTGCCCATAGAGGGTATAAAATGTGGTGCCTTCCAGCTTGTGCTCCAGAATAACGGTAGGGCCATAATCGCCGAAATTATCATTGTCGGCGAGGCTGTGTACGGTAGCTGGCAAGGGCGACCAAACGGGCGTGCCGGCCCGCACCCAAACATCGACACCGAGGTGCAAAGAGCGCGCTGGCACGGCTGGGTCGCCAAACAAACCAGGGCTGCGGCGGTAGATAATACGATTCTCCAAATAGCCACCAACCCCAATTAATGCTTCCTGAGCTTCCAGCAGTTCAGTTACCAACTCCTCAAAAGCAGCGGTATCGCGCAAATCAGCCTCCAAGACTCGCGGATTACGGTCAGTAAAGTCGAGCCGACATACTTCCGGGCTGTTCAGGTCAATGGGCAGCACCGGCCCGAATTGCGCCTGATGCCGTTGTAAGAGTTGAGAAAGTTCAGTCATATAAATTTCGGGAGCAGATGACCGTTTATGAGGCATTCGTAAATAATGAAAGCTCATAACCGCGCTGACCTTACCACGTAAAGTCGAGCGCAAGCTAAGGTCTGAGCAGCATTAATCCCGTACTTTTGTACCTAGGTTTCCAAGTTCCTAAGCCCCAGTCCTCCATCCAGAATGAGCAGTCCTTACCTCACCCTCCACGTTGTCGAGCTCACCCACGAAACGCCCGACGCCGTTACTATCCATCTTGAACAACCCACCCGTCAGCCCATTGCCTGTCAGCCCGGCCAGTTTCTAACCCTGATTCTGCCCTGCGGTCCGGGGGGCAAAAAAGAGCGCCGCGCCTACTCCCTGAGCAGCACGCCGCACGAAGCCCCGCGCCTGTCCGTCACGGTAAAGCGGGTGCCGGGCGGTTTGGTAAGCAACTATCTGCTTGATACAGTGCGCGTAGGTCAGCAAATCGAGGCAATGGCGCCGCTCGGCAACTTTACGGTGAAGCCCAGCCCAAAATCGGCCCGCTCGTTGGTGCTGGTGGGTGCCGGCAGCGGCATTACGCCCCTGATGAGCATATTGAAAGCCGTGCTACGCGAGGAGCCACAAAGCCATATCTTGCTCGTGTATGGCAACCGCAACGAAGAATCTGTGATTTTTCGGCAGCAGCTGGCCACGCTGGAGCAGGAGTCGGGGGGGCGTTTGCAAGTCGAGCACGTATATAGCCAACCTTCTAACCCTGCCGCTACGCAGCACAAAGGCCGCCTGAACCGCACTATGCTGCTGCGCATTCTGGAGCAGCGCCACCAGTTCCCAGCCGAGCAAGCCGAATACTACTTGTGTGGCCCCGATGGCTTGATGCAGGAAGCTCGCTCTGCGCTGGAGTTACTAGGTGTTCCTGCTGCTAATATTCATCGTGAAAGCTTTGTAGCCGCAGCCGACAGCACCGAAGCCGCTGCTGCCCAGCCAAACGGTCACGGCGACGTATCAACGGCCGACGACGATGGCAAAATCGTGACCCGCACGGTAACTATTAATTATGAAGGCAGTGAGTATAAACTGGTAGTTGAGCCCAACCAAACGATTCTGGAAGCGGCTCTCGATCAGGATATCGACTTGCCATATTCCTGCCAAGCAGGCTTGTGCACGGCTTGCCGCGGCAAGTGCCTTTCGGGCAAAGTGCACTTGGATGAGCGTGAAGGCTTATCCGACTCCGAAATGAAACAAGGCTACGTACTTACTTGCGTTGGTCATCCGCTCACAGCCGACGTCGTTATTGAGATAGCATAAAGACCTGGCGGAACGGAATTTCGCGTAAATGCCTCATGTTGAGGCTGATTTGTACTAAGTTGATAGGAATTTGCCTCAACTATCGACAACATTAAATCGCTGGCTTATCTTGTACTCCCTATGCTACACGCCGCCCCCGAAATTCAACTCGCCTCGGCCACAGATACCCAGCGCCCAGCGCGCCGCTACTTGCCCGAAGATTTTGTCGTAACAGATTGGTCTGCCCTTGAATCATATTTTATTGAGCTGCGCGACCGGGAAATAAATGCCCCCCAGGAGCTGGAAGAGTGGCTGCTCGACCGGAGTGAACTGGAAAGCGCGTTGAGTGAAAACCTGGCGTGGCGCTACATCCGCATGACCTGCGATACGCAGGATGAGGAACGCGCCGAAGCCTTCCAATACTTCGTGAGTGAAATTGAGCCTAACGTAGCGCCCTACGACCACGCCCTGAACGAAAAGCTCATCCAATCGGAGTACGTGGGCGAGCTGGATCCGCAGCGGTATCGTGTGTTTATCCGTTCGGTTCGGCAAGCTTTGGAGATTTATCGGGCCGAGAATATTCCGCTCAAAACCGATATCAGCACGAAGCAGCAGCAATATGCGGCTACAGTAGGCGCGATGACGGTCACGATAAACGGGGAGGAAATGACGCTGCCGCGGGCAGCTGATTTCCTGAAAAACCCTGATCGGGCAGTACGTGAGCAAGCTTACATAGCTGTGCAGGAGCGACGCTTACAAGACAAAGACTCTCTCGATACGTTATTTACGCAGTTGGTGCGTTTGCGTCACCAGATGGCTCTGAACGCGGGTTTTAAGAACTTCCGCGATTACATGTTTGCCGCGCTGGGCCGCTTCGACTACACGCCCCAGGATTGCTTCAACTTCCACCGCGCCATTCGCGAAACGGTAGTGCCGCTCATCGACGACCTCGACTTAGAGCGCCGCCAGGATCTGAATCTGCCAGAGCTGCGCCCGTGGGACTTGGATGTGGATGTGAGCGGTAAAGCGCCGTTGCGCCCATTCGAGACGGGCGCGGAGCTGCTCGAAAAAACCATCACCGTTTTCCAACACCTTGACCCTTATCTCGGTGATTGTCTGCGTACGATGCGTCAGATGGGCCATCTTGATTTGGAGTCGCGAAAGGGTAAAGCACCTGGTGGCTACAACTATCCGCTGGATGAAACCGGGGTGCCGTTCATCTTCATGAACGCTACCTCCTCCCTGCGCGATGTGGTTACGATGCTGCACGAAGGCGGCCACGCCGTGCACTCTTTCCTGACCCGTACGTTGCCGCTATCGGCCGACAAGCACCCACCGAGTGAAGTAGCCGAGTTGGCCTCCATGAGCATGGAGCTAATGAGCATGGACCATTGGGATGAGTTTTTCCCGGATGCTGATGAACTGCGTCGGGCTAAGAAAACGCATCTGGAGAGCGTACTTGAAACCTTCCCTTGGGTAGCTACCATCGATAAGTTTCAGCACTGGATTTACGAAAACCCGGAGCATACCACGGAGCAGCGCCATGAGCGCTGGGTGCAGGTATTCGACGAGTTTAACCAACGCACGGTGAGCTGGAAAGGCCTTGAGCAATACAAGCCATATCTGTGGCAGAAGCAGTTGCATCTGTATGAGGTGCCGTTCTACTATATTGAGTACGCCATGGCTCAGCTTGGTGCTATTGCCGTGTGGCGTAATTACCGTCAGAATCCGCAGCAGGGCCTAGAGGCCTATAAGCGCGCTTTGGCGTTGGGCTACACGGCGCCCATCGGCGAAATTTATGCTGCTGCTGGCATCCGCTTCGATTTTAGCACTGAGTATCTGCGCTCCCTGGCTGACTTTGTGCGTGAGGAAATGGCTCGGTTGTAAGGAATAGAGGCATAACTCACTACTACCCAAAAAAGCCCCCAGAACTATCTGGGGGCTTTTTTGGGTAGTAGTGAATTTATGTCTATTGCTGCAACTCGAACAAAGGCACAGGCTGTAACTGCCGGTACTCACCACCTATCTTAGAAATCTCAGACTCGTGCAGCTTTAAGTAGTTGTTAAACTGTTTAGCCGCCTGATCGTAGCGGACGCGGTAGCCAACCACTTCATTATCAGCTGTCTTAATGTTTTCGGTAAGCGTCTGTACAGTTTCGTTGACAGGGCCACTAGCAGGGAGTGCTACTGCGTAAACTGCCCGTAGCACCGAATCCTGAGCGTTGTCGTAAGCATCAATGCGTTCAGAAGCAGCCATGCTTTGTTGGTTGTAGCGCAACGCTTTAAGCCGCTCATTAGCGCGTGTTAGCTGTTGCACCTGAGTTGCATTGGTATCGGGTTGCTTGCGCAACTCGCTCAGTACTTGTGTAGTGGCTTCTATTTTGGCGTCGTCACTGGCTATCATTGTCTTCCAGCGTACATCCAGCGTGTCGCGGAATACATCGAGCTGTGCCTTGGCAGCGGCCGGCGATACAGGATCGACAACGGCATTTTTGTTGGCTGGGTCAGTTTTGCAGGCCGTAAAGGCGGCCACAAATAGAAAGAATGCTAGCTGAATTAACTTTTTCATAGGGGCAATAACGCCGAAGTTCGGCGAAGAAATACATGGTAAGGGTTAAACAGGTTTAAATTGTTCAAATAGTTGTCGACAGTCGTTGCAATAGTGCATAGAACGGCACAAAGTGGCTCCAAAAGGCGTCCGCAGCTCCGTATTATGACTGTTGCAGTGCGGACACTGGGCGTACTCCAGAATATCAAGGTCCAGAATTCCTTGGTACGTGGGCGGAGGCGCAAGGCCAAAGTTCTTCAGTGCCTCCCGACCTTTCTCCGAAACCATATTTGTATCCCAAGGTTCCTCAAAGCTCATTTCGGTGGTCACTTCGGCTATGCCGTGCGCTTGTAGTGTTTGTACTACGTCGCGCTGCATATAGTCCATGGCCGGGCAGCCCGAAAACGTCGGCGTCATCTTCACTGTTACGCGTCCTCTCTCGTCTATCACTACGTCGCGGATTACTCCCAAATCCACCAAGGAAAGCACTGGAATCTCGGGGTCTTTTACCGCTTCGAGCCAGGTAAGAATGGTGGCCTTATCCATGAGTAGTGAGTAATGAACTTCGGTTTAGAGGTTACGGGTGCTAAGGTTGAACAAACAACAACCCATTACCATTCCGCCGTCGGATCGACCCGAAACACTTCGGCCATCTCATCCAGTAAGGGCTGCAGATATTCTGTGTGTTGACCAACTCGCCCACCATAGACGGGTGTAAGGGTAGCCAAATCGGGAATATCCAACGCAGTTTGACTCAGCACTTTGGTAATATTCTCCTGCCAGTGGGCCTTGATTTCATCTTCGCCCACGAAGATGCCTTCGGAGATAATCTCATCCTCGGCCGCAGTCTTCTCAAACAACCCCAGCGCGTAGGGCAAGGTGTAATTCAGTGAGTTCTGCAGTCGCTCAATAGCTTCTTCCGTCGAGCTACCAAGCTGCTTTATCCAGGTATTGGCGTGCAGGGTGTGGTACTTCAACTCGCCTTTGAACTTGCGCGCCACCTGAGCCAACGGCTCGTAGCTGCTGTGGCTCAGCGCCTCGAAGCGCAGGATTTCGGCGTGATCGTACAGGAAATGACGAATCAGGCTGAAGTCGTATTCCCCGATGGGCAGTTCCACTAGTTGCGCGCAATGGAACTGGGGGCATTTCTGGTGAAAGCTACCGTGTCGGGCTCCGCTTCGCCGAGCTGGTGCAGGAGGGTATAGAGCTGCAGACTGTGGCCCAGTTTATCTTGAGCCATGGAAGAAAAGGCAATGTCTTCTTCCAGAATTGGCCCCAAGCCGTTCCACTCGGAGTTGCGATGACCTAGGATTAGCTGGTCGTCGGCCAGGCGGTAGAGCAGGTCTTTTAACGCGTCGGTGTTCATGCTTGGGGGGCGTTTTCGGGGTTTTCAGCTTTGAAGCGCTCAATCTTGTCCTGTACTTTGTAAGCCAGGGCGTCGCGGTATTTCTTTTCCGGGGTCGTCGACCAGATGTCGCGGTCGTCTTCGTCGGAGCGCAGAATATCGGCCGAGCGAATCACCCACACATTTACTACTGGCTTTTGCTCGCCAAAAACTGCTTTGGCTTGCTGTAAGGCCATTGCATGCGAGCTAGCCCGCACTTTACCCACGTGCACGTGGGCTTTGCCGCGCTTCTTCAGGTGAAAAATATCGTAGTCTTCCTCACCCGCCGCGTAAGCTGCCTGTTCCTCCGCCGATTCGGAAAGTGGTGCTTCCGTGGGCTCATTTTGCCCCCCAGGCAGCGTGTCGTACACAGAACCGGCATCGTCGCCGTACGCTGTCACCTGCACGGCGCTGGTCGGCGTCACCCACAGACCAGTACAGGCAAAACGACGGCTATACTGCTCTTTGCCAAACAGAAAAGCCACTTCTAAAGAAGGTGCGTGCACTGGCCCCACGTAAGCGTAAGCTGTACCTTCCTTTTTCTGGTGAAACACTTCGTAGGTCTCGAACTGGTCTAGCTCGGGCTTATCCGGTGGAGGCAGGGGCGAATCGGGCAGCCCTAGGCGGGAAATGCGCGGGTCGAGGGAGGAAAGGGACATGGGAGAATCGTGTGTCAAGCTAATAAACGTCATGCAGAGCGGCAGCGAGGCATCTCGCTCGCGGTCGTTGCAATGGTAGCTTCAACGAAGCGAGCGAGATGCTTCGCTGCCGCTCTGCATGACGTTCTACTTTATTTCAATCTGACTATGCTAGGGGCTTCACGTACTTCGCCTTAGGCGAAAGCAAAGCGCGGCGTACCCAAGCACCGTTCTCTTCCGCAGCGCGGCGTACGGCTAGTCGCTCAGCATTGCAAGGCCCGTCGCCGTTGATAACACGCTTGAAATCTTCCCAATCAGGCTCGGTGAATTCCCACACGCCATCTTCGTTTTTACGCAGCTTGGCATCGGGCACCGTCAGACCAAGTTCCCAGATTTTGGGCACGTACATATCGAGGAATTGCTGGCGGCAATGGTCGTTGGAGGCCATCTTTACCTTCCAACGCATCAGAATCTCAGTGTGCACGCTCATCTTATCTGAAGGACCGAAGAAGGTCATAATCGGCGGCCACCAACGGTTCAGCGCCTCCTGAATCATGCGGCGCTGAATGGGCGTACCGGTAGCCAAATGTACCACGGCATCGTGGCCGTACTTCAAGTGAAAGCTTTCCTCGGCACAAATCCGCTCCAGGGCGCGGCAATATGGACCGTAGCTGCCTTTGGCGTTGGCCATCTGGTTGACGATGGCGCCGGCGTCAATCAGCCAGGAAATAACGTTGGAATCAGCCCAAGTGAAGGCAGGATAGTTGAAGACGTTGGAGTACTTACTCTTACCGTTAATCAGGTCAGAAAGCATCTGCTCGCGGGTTTTGCCTAGCGTTTCAGCCGCTGAATACAGCAGCTGAGCGTGGCCTACTTCATCCTGCACTTTGGCCATTTGGGCCATTTTGCGACGGAAGCCAGGAGCCCGCGTAATCCAGGTGCCCTCGGGCAAGGAGCCGATGATTTCGGAGTGGGCGTGCTGCTCAATCATGCGAATGAGCTGCTTGCGGTACAAAGCCGGCATCCAGTCGCGGGGCTCGATTTTTTCGCCGCGGGCAATGCGTGCCTCAAACTCAGCCAACAGAATTGGATCTTCGTTTTCGAGGCCGGTAGCGGCGCTGGCCGGAATATCGTGGGTGCTTGCGGAGCCGTACATAAGGGTGGGATTATGAAGGTGGAATGCTGAGATTAGGAGTTAGCCAGACCAAGTAACAACTGGTCGGCCAAGCGATGCGCAATTTCACTGGGGGGCAATTTGCCCTCGGGCTTGTACCAAGTCGGCAGCCAATTCAGGCTGGCCAACAGGGTGAGCGTGGCAAAGGCGGCATCAGGCGTGCGCAGGTCGTTTTGCTCAATACCGCGCTGAATTAATAGGCGGAAACCGGCTTCGTACCGCTCGCGCAAAGCCAAAAAATCGGTGCGGGCTGGTTCACTCAGGTGGCGCCACTCGTGCAAAAACACGGCGGAAGCAGCTACATCCTGGGTCAGTACGCGCACGTGACTCTCGATGGCCCGCCGCAGCTGTAACGCGGCTGGCTCGGCCGCATCATGGGTAGCAGCCGCGAAACCGGCAAAAAAATCGTCGGCCAAGCGGAAGCAAATGCGGTGTAGCAACTCCTGCTTAGACTTAATATGGGAGTACAAGCTGCCCGCCTCCAAGCCCAACGCCTCCGCTAGCTCGCGCATGCTCGTGGCCGCAAAACCCCGCGTCCGGAACAGGGCCGTAGCCGTCTGGTCGATCTGGGCTTTCCGCGAAAGGGTAGGAGCAGTGGCTTCCATATTCTAGTCAACAAAGCTAAGGTTCCTAACGTTCGTTAGCAAGTGGAAGTTGCGTTTAGTATAGTGCTGCAAATCACTGCCTAAACCCAATACTGCTCAGCGGTAAACCTTATGAGCAAATTGCCGCCAACGCCAGCCCAAAACCTCACGTACCTTTGCACCTATGAGCGACATCACACCTCTCGACAAAGTCGGCGAGTTCGGCCTTATCCGCCGCATCCAAGAAACCATCACCCTACGCCAGCCCAGCACCACGCTCGGCATTGGCGACGACGCCGCCATCCTGACGCCCGCTGCCCAACACGATATCGTGGTGAGCACCGACCTGCTTGTGGAAGGCGTGCACTTCGACCTTACATTTTGCCCCCTGAAGCACGTGGGCTACAAAGCCGTGGCCGTCAATGTGTCGGATATTGCCGCTATGAATGCCCTGCCCACGCAAATCGTGGTGGGCCTCGCCATCGGCAGCCGCTATTCCGTGGAGGCCATTGAGGAGCTATACGAAGGAATGCGCCTGGCCTGCGAAGCCTACAACGTGGACCTAGTAGGCGGCGACACCACTGCCAGCCGCGGCGGCCTCACCATCAGCATCACGGCCATGGGCCAGGTAGAAACCGGCCGCGCCGTGCGCCGCAGCGGGGCCCAGCCCAACGACCTCATCTGCGTGACCGGCGACCTCGGGGGGCTTTTTTGGGCCTGCAAGTGCTCGAACGCGAAAAAGCCGCCTTCCTCGCCGACCCCGAAATGCAGCCCGAGCTAGCTAACTACACCTACGTGCTCCAGCGTCAGCTTCGTCCCGAAGCCCGCCTGGACATCATCCACGAGCTGCGCGACCTGGGCCTCACACCCACCAGCATGATCGATATTTCCGACGGTCTGGCCTCCGAAATCCTGCACATCTGCACGGCCTCGGGTACGGGAGCCCGCATTTTCTCTGAGAATCTGCCCGCCGCCAACCCTATGCTGGAAGTCGCCAACGAGTTCAACCTCGACCCCATCATGTGCATGCTCAACGGTGGCGAAGATTACGAACTACTCTTCACGCTGCCCCTAGCCGACCACGCTAAAATCAAAAACCATCCCGACATCACCATCCTCGGCCACATCACCGAGAAAAGCGACGGTGTAAACCTTATCACCAAAGCCGGCCAGCCCGTCCCCATCACCGCGCAAGGGTTTCAGCATTTCTAGATCGTAGTGCCTTGTAGATTACCAAGAAAAAGCCCCCAGACTAGTCTGGGGGGCTTTTTCTTGGTGAAACTCATCTTAAACCTAATCCTCAGGATAAGGCACGTACACGAAATTCGTAAACTCCTCATCCAGCACGAATAAGCAGCAGTACTCTTCCGGATCTTTATACGTCTGCTCAAAAGCTTCAATGCCTTCCGGGCTGATAACGCGCTGCTGCACAAATACATCCAGATAGGAGGCAAACACGTGCCACTCCAGGTTTAGCTCATCGGCATTCACCAAAAGGCCCCCAGCGGCACCTCCTGCCGGGCAAACACGAAGATGGGATACTTCGAAATCTCCCGCTTCCGAATTTGGTAAGAAGCTTCTTTCAGCGTATCCGATACCGTAGCGAAGTCCTTGGTGATGGTGCCAAGATATTTACCGTTCAGTTCGGGGTCGTTAGAGTAGTCCATATTTACAACTCATTGTTTTTTAAGCGTACCAAGATCATGAGAGGATAACTGGTTTTACGTGAGGCGTCATACTCTAGCAAGCGAGAAACAGTAAACCAGCGTACTTGGTGTTTATAGTTAATGAGCTTTAATAGAAGGTTATTACCGGACTGTTTGAACTTGAAACGGTAATTCCCACTACCGTTTATTGCAGTGACAAAGTATCCATGCCCAATACATGGGAAATAAGCAGACTGACTTATGCTTGATTTTGAGGTGAATGACCAACTCAAGAATTTACAAACTTCTGCTTCTTCTAAATAATAAATTGGGTTGTTATGAAAGAATATAGAATCCCGAGAAAAGACATTACTGGTGTCACTGGTCCACCAATTCTGATGTGTGGAGTAAGGTTTCTTTCTGCTTTCTGCAAAATCTTTTTGCAACGTCTCTCTCAGTGAGCTTTGCCCAAAACTTTGATGGAAGGTTATTATGAGCCCAAATAAGATAAGTAAACGCATAGGTTAAGTTTTACCGTAACTCTAGCGCTACCACATTCTCCACATGATGCGTGTGCGGAAACATATCCACCGGCTGCACGCGCGTCACGCGATACGCGGGGTCCAGTAGCTCCAAATCCCGCGCTTGGGTGGCAGGGTTGCAGCTGACGTACACGATGCGGGGGGCGCGGATTTCGAGCAGGCGCTGAACTACGTCGGGGTGCATGCCGGCGCGGGGCGGGTCGGTGATGATGACGTCGGGGCGGCCGTGCTGGGCGGTGAAGTTGGCGGTGAGCACGTCCTTCATGTCGCCAGCGAAAAAGGCCGTGTTCGTAATATTGTTGATTTCCGAGTTCACGTAGGCATCCTGCACGGCCTGCTCCACATACTCCACCCCGATTACCTTGCTAGCCTGACGGGCCACAAAATTGGCAATGGTGCCGGCGCCTGTGTATAGGTCGTATACCAACTCATTGCCGGTTAGCTGGGCGAAATCGCGGGCTATTTTGTAGAGATTGTATGCACCCTCGGAGTTGGTCTGGTAGAAGGATTTCGGCCCCACGCGGAAGCGCAGCCCCTCCATCTCCTCATGAATGTGGGGCTCACCTTTGTAGCACACCACCTCCAGGTCGTGGAAAGTCTCGTTGCCCTTGTTGTTGAGCACGTAGTTGAGCGAGGTGATTTGGGGAAACTTCGCGTGCAGATACTCCAGTAGGGGCACCAAGGCATCGTGGTGGTAGTAGCACTGCAAAATCACCATCAGGTCGCCAGTATTGGCGGTGCGGATGATGAGGTTGCGCAAGAAGCCCTCCTGCGTCACCAGGTTATTAAAAGGCAAATCGTGCTCGTGAGCGTAGTTGCGCACAGCCAGCCGAATTTCATTCGAGGGCTCAGGCTGCAACCAGCAGTGCTGCACGTCGATGATCTTGTCGAAGCGGGCCGGGGTGTGGAAACCCAACACCCGGCGCTCAATCTCCGCGCCCGACTGAATCTGCTCGTTAGTAAGCCAGCCGTTGTGGCTGAAGGTGTATTCGAGCTTGTTGCGGTAGTACGTGCGGGCAGGCGAATGCTGAATCGGGGCCACGGGGGGCATTTCTACCTTGCCAATACGCTGCAAGGTGTCTTCTACCTGCTGCTGCTTGTAATGGAGCTGTGTATCGTAGCCTAAGTGCTGCCACTTGCAGCCGCCGCAGGTGCCAAAGTGCTGGCAAAACGGCTCCACGCGCAGGTCAGAATACTTGTGGAAACGCGTGGGTACAGCTTCTAGGAAGCTTTTCTTGGCTTTGGTAATGCGCAGATCCACCACGTCGCCGGGCGCTACGCCGGTCACGAAGATAACCAGGTTATCATGGCGTACGAGGCATTTGCCCTCGGCTACCATGGTGGTAATTTCAATTTCGCGGAGTCCTTCCGTCTTGAGTTTTTTAGCTGTCGTAGTCACGGGTGCAAAGGTAGGGCAAAGTAGCGGCCTCGCCAGCCGATGAGGCGTATTAGCAAAGCGCAAGGCTTCCGAAAAAGCCCCCCGCGGCGCTGCAAAAACCGTAGTTTTGCTTCCGGTGGGCTGCAAAGTCATGAGCCTGCTTCTGCTTGAACAACTGCATATGAAAGATAAAGTAGTGCTCATCACCGGCGGAACCTCGGGCATCGGCCGGGCCTGCGCCGTAGTATTCGGGCAAGCCGGCGCCCGCGTCGTCGTAACCGGCCGCGACGAAGCCAAACTCGCCGAAACCGCCCAGCAACTCACCCAACTCGGCATTCAGCACCGCACCGTGCGCGCCGACGTGGGCGTAGAAGCCAACTCAGCCCGCGCCGTCGAAGAAACCGTAGCCGCTTTCGGCCGCCTAGATGTGCTGATTAATAATGCCGGTATTTCTATGCGGGCTTTATTTCAGGACGCTGATCTGGAGGTTATTAAGCGCCTGATGCAAACTAACTTCTTCGGTACCGTCTTCACTACCAAGTTCGCCTTGCCGCATATTCTGGCCGCCAAAGGCTCTATCGTGGGCATCTCCAGCATCGCCGGTTACCGCGGGCTTCCCGGCCGCACGGGCTATTCCGCCTCCAAATTCGCCATGCAAGGCTTCCTGGAAGCCCTCCGCACCGAATTGCTGCCCCAAGGCGTGCACGTGCTGGTTGCCTGCCCCGGCTTTACCGCTTCCAACATCCGCCAAACAGCCCTAGCCGCCGATGGCTCCGCCCAAGGTGAGTCGCCCCGCGACGAAGGCCAGATGATGAGCAGCGAAGAAGTAGCCGGCCACCTGCTACGCGCCGTGCAGCAGCGCCGCCGCGACCTAGTGCTCACTGGCCAAGGCAAACTGACCGTTTTCCTGAATAAATGGCTACCCGCTCTCACGGATAAACTAGTGCTCAATCACTTTCGCAAAGAAGAAGGGTCTCCTATCAAGTAGGACTGCCTAGTAATCAGAAAAGCCTCCTAGCAAGGTATAATGCCTTGCTAGGGGGCTTTTTTCTTATTGCACAAGCATCAAATCGTGCCGCCGAATGTAGGCTGATTGTCCGCGCCACTGCACTTCGTACCAGATATCGCGCTGGCCTGTCACCACCAATCGGTCGCCAGCCGCGGCAGTTGTGAGCCAAGTAGCCCCAGGACTGGGAGCCCCCATTAGCGCCGCAGCAGACTTTGATACGATGCCTACCTTTTCCGGCCCAAATACATTTAGGTAAACAGCTGTCAATCCTATATACACAGCGTAAACTGCCCACCAGCCGGCTCCTATCTGGCGGTGCCGCACCAAAAGCATCGTGCCACCTATCACCGCGCCCACCAACAATGCCTGTAGAACGCGGTAATAGTAGCGCCGAATAGTGATCAGGAGTTGTTGTTGCCAGGTGTTCGTATAGCCAGTAAGGCGATAATTTTGCGCCAGTTCTGTCATTTTACGCCAAGTCGCTGCCCGAGGCTGACGCGCCTGGGCAAGGCTCAGATAGTAAAGCGCGGCTGGATAATGTTCCAGACCTTCCTGGATATAAGCCATGCGCAGCAGCAAACGTGTCGAGACCAACTGCTCTTGCCGCAATACCTGTCGATATAAAGGATAGGCCTGCTCGTACGCCTTGGCTTCAAACAGAGAATCTGCTTTAGTAAGAACTGAGCTATTCTTTTGGCCCAGAACAGGTTGACTGAAAAATGCCAAAAAAAGAAAAAAAAGATACAGCTTTTTCAACAAAACGTTTGGTGGTTAAAGGGCGGCCCTCTACTTTTGTACCCGCAATCAAGGAAGGCAATTTCTAGTTGCAAATAAACGATTCTGTAGCTCAGCTGGTAGAGCAATACACTTTTAATGTATGGGTCCTGGGTTCGAATCCCAGCGGGATCACGAAAGCCACTCTTAACGGGGTGGCTTTTTTCATGCCTGCTATTTTCAATATTAGCACGTTAAGCATGGTTTTACTCGAACCTTTCCCAAACACGATACCCAAACAAGCGGCCATAATTCGGGCTTCTCGGGTGCTTTGTTTGGCAGGGTTCGGGTAAAACGATGATCTGAGTCATTAGTAGACAATTCCTTATTATCTACCTTGAAGCACAGTATGGGTGATAGGGAAAAAACTAGATATACCGTGGTCAGCGTAGCTGTCGGCTGAGTTTAGGGCAGAGGAAGAAAATGCAGACTCGCCAACCCAGTCTGTTTGCTGCCTAATACTAGAGAAAGCCTTAACGTTTCTTATAGGCTTGATCTAATTGCTGCAGATCGTGTGCGATACTTTCCAACTGCTGAATCAGCTTTTTAGCTTGTGGACCATAAGGGGTGCGTTCCTCTGTCCAGACCAAGAACTGCTTCAGTTCTTGATTTGTGTATTTAAGCAGCAAAGCCGCATTCTTTAAGAACTCTTCTTCTGGGCTCATCTTAACGCAAAACGCAACCCGGTTATCTACAGGGTACAGGCAAAATATATAGTCAGCAAAAGCACTCATGTGCTTCATACGATCTGCTATGCTAAAAGTGTGCTAGTTCAATGAACTGAAAAATTTTTAAAAAGTTGGGAAGGCACTAGGGTTTTAGCATCTTGATTTCTAGAATTATAATGACTACCCAGGACCCAAATAGTGGCCTTTGGGCATCGGCTGCATATATACCACACACAGGTATGAGCAACAGATTTAGGGCTTCAATTAGCTGGATAATGTATCCCGGCTTAGAGGCAAAGGCAGTCAATTCGGCGCGAACAGTTCTTGTAAGTAACCGCTGTGTCTAAATACTTACATGTTTTACCTGCTTTTACTCTTCTCTATATGGGCCAAAAATTAACTCAGCTTGCTTATGGACAAGCTGTTATGGAAATCTGAGAAAAATTGTGGAATAGGAATAAAAGATGATATATTAGTAGAAATTTACCAGGTAGCACAATTAATCCTTATTGTTGTACTGAAGCTTATGGCACTACTAAGCTTATCCTAACTTCTCAGGTTCTTACACTATTGCTACACATGGTAAAAAGTATACTCGCCCCTATGATATTCAGAATTTTCTTTCGGCTTAATCTTCTTTGTCTGCTTTTATTACTGAACTCATGCAATGCCACTAGAAACCTTGTCTATTTAAGCGACCTAAAGGAGAACAAGGAGTACCGCGAAGAAATAACCAACAAAAACGACCCTCAAATTCAACCTGATGACTTGTTGAGCATTACAATCACCAGTCTCAGCCCTGAATCGAATATCCTCTTCAATAACGGGGTGATGCAGCCTGCAGGAAGTAACAGCAGTATTGTATCAACCAATAGAACTCCGGATGGCTACTTGGTGGACAAGGCTGGAAACATAAATTTTCCGGTCTTAGGCCGTGTAAAGCTGGCTGGCTTAACTAAGGAGCAGGCTACTGAGAAAATGACATCTGAAATCAAAAACCATGTAAAAAATCCCATCATCAATATCCGGTTTTTGAATTTTAAGATCACAGTTGTGGGGGAAGTGAATCGCCCAGCTACGTTCACGATTCCCACGGAGCGAATAAGCATTATTGAAGCCCTAGGTATGGCAGGCGACATGACTAGCTACGGCAAGCGGGAGAACGTTTTGATTATTAGGGAGAAGAATGGGGAGCGCCGGGCAACCCGCGTCAACTTAGCTAGCAAAGACATCCTCAACTCGCCAGACTTTTATCTCCAGCAGAACGATATCGTCTATGTAGAGCCCATTAAAGCAAAAGCGCTGCAGGGTGGGGCCAGTAGTTTTTACACGCCACTGATAACTTCAGCCATCTCTATTATTCTGAGCGTCATCATCATCCTGACGAGGTAGGGGCAATCGATATTTAGTAGTTATTTATAGAAGGTCATACTGATACCAGCTAAATACCATGGAAAATAAAGAGCTGTTTCCGTTAAGTTCTGAGCAAACTGAAGCAAAAGATATCAGAGGCCTAATTCAGCAATATGTTCGTTACTGGCCCTTGCTGTTGCTTGGTACTACCTTAGGTCTGGCCACGGCTTTCCTGTATTTACGGTACTACGCGGTGCCACAATACTGGACCGAAAGCACCTTGCTGATTAAGGATGATAAAAGCGGGCAAGGATTGGCTAATGCAGATGCATTTAGTGATTTGCCCGCGTTCAAATCGACTAGGAATATCGACAATGAAATAGAAGTTCTGAGGTCCAAAACCTTGATGGAAAGAGTGGTAAATGAGCTAGGCTTATTTACCAGCTATTATGTGGAAGGCAAAGTAAAAGACCGCGAAATATATGGTCGTGCGCTACCTATAAAGGTGCTGCTCAACGGCCTGGATTCCACTGCAGCAGGTCAATCTTTCGCCGTGTACCTGAAAGGCGGCAATTCATTCACCCTTGATGACTATAGTGGAAAGGTAACTACTCACAGCTTTGGGCAACAAATCACGAAGCCCTATGGAAAATTTACTGTAGTAGCGGCCACGGTGAAGGATCTGGGAGAGAATAAAATTATCGTCCACTTTCAGGATATAAAGCAGGTAGCGGCTCATTATAATAAAGCAATCGTAGTACAACCCGTCAGCGACGGAGCCAGCGTACTTAGCTTAAGCATTGTTGATCCTATTCCTGAAAAGGCTAGAAATATTATCAACAAGCTTATCGAAGTGTATAATAAGGAAGCCATTGAGGACAAGAATCTGATGGCTACGAATACGCTCAAATTCTTAGATGATAGGTTGAAATATATTACAGCCGAGTTATCTGGCGTAGAGAAAGGGGTGGAAAAATATAAGAGCATACATGGCCTCACGGACATCTCTACGCAGGCCTCTAACTATACGAACCAAGCCAGCGACTACAATAAGCAGCTATCGGAATGGGCTATTCAAATAGACGTGCTTGAATCTATCGAAACGTATTTGCGCAAAACCTCAGGCCAATACTCTATGGTGCCCAGCTCGCTGGGCATTCAGGATCCAACGTTGATGAGCCTGATTACCAAATTCAATGAGCTGCAGCTCGAGCGCGAACGCATACTGCGTACTACGCAGCCGAACAACCCGCTTGTTCTGAATCTTAATGAGCAGCTTGATAATCTGCGAACAAACATCCTGGAGAACCTGCGCAACATCAAGAAAGGGCTACAGATAACCAGCAATAATTTACGGGCTTCGTCCGGGCAATTTCAGTCCCAGATTAGGAAGGTGCCAGCTATGGAGCGGGAGTTGTTGGAAATAAATCGCCAACAGGCCATTAAGCAAAACATCTACGTGTACTTGCTGCAAAAGCGGGAAGAAACGGCGTTGTCTTTGGCGGCTACGGCTTCGGTCGCGCGCGTTATCGATCCTGCAATTGGGGGCGACTATCCGATCAGCCCCAATTCCCAAATAATCTATTTGATGGCGCTGATGCTGGGTTTAGGGTTGCCGATAGCAGGTATTTATGTGCGCAACCTGCTTAATAACAAGGTGCAAACGCAGCAAGACGTGACAAGTGTGGTTGGGGGAATTTCGATTGTCGGCGAAATCGCGCACAACGTCTACAATAAAAATGAAACGGTAGTAGTGTCCGCAGGCAACCGGACTCCTATCGCAGAAATGTTTCGGCTTATTCGCGCTAACCTGAACTTTGAGGCCCAGGGAAGACACCATCTAGCCATGCTCGTGACGTCGAGTATGAGTGGGGAGGGCAAGACGTTTTTCAGCATCAATTTAGGGGCGAGTTTGGCTCTCACAGGCAAACGGGTGGTGCTGCTTGATCTCGACCTCAGAGCGCCCAAGGTAGCGGCAGAACTGGAACTGACGGCCGGACTCGGCATTACGGATTATCTCGTGGCTGATGACGTGGCAATTCATGACATTATTCAGCCGTCTAAAAAGGTCCCCTACTTAGATGTGATTAGCTCCGGGCCTATTCCTCCAAACCCGACTGAGCTATTGATGAGCTCAAAATTTGCTCACCTGATGCATGAGCTTAAGGAAAGCTTTGATTATGTCATCATCGACACGCCACCCGTCGGGCAGGTGGCAGACGCACTTACGCTAAGCCCTTTTATTGATTTTACAGTTTATGTGGTGCGGTACAACTACACTTATAAAGCTCAGCTGAACATTATCAAAAATATCTATCAGAATAAGACGCTCAATCGGCCGCTGCTCGTGCTTAATGATGCTAAAGAAACGAACGGCGCAAACTATGGCTATGGCTACGGGTATGGCTACGGTAACGGCCAGAATGGTCATCAGAAGAAGAAAGCAGTCCATTAAATTCTGGTGTATTGGTACGCATCAATCGTTATTCATGATGGCCTGAATAAACAAGTCAGTGATAGGGGTGGGGGGCTTTTTTGGCCGGACTTGAGCAAACGCAGCATTTTATGAAAGTCCTCACGCAGCGACTGGCTGCTCATCCTCATTACACCAAAGCGCTGGAGTGGGGTAAACTGGTCACCATTACGGGTGGTACTCAAACGCTGGTGCAAGCCGTGAGCCTGCTCTGTGGTATTCTGGTTATTCGGCTACTGCCTACACAGGAGTATGCACTCTATACACTGGCCAATACCATGCTCGGCACCATGATTCTGTTGGCCGACGGTGGAATTACGGCTGGAGTAATGGCGCAGGGCGGCAAGGTGTGGCAGGACAAGCAAAAGCTGGGAACGGTGCTGCGTACGGGGCTGCAGCTCAGAAAACAGTTTGCCCTAGGTTGCTTGCTGCTTGGTTCGCCGGTTCTATGGTTTTTACTGAGGCACCACGGGGCCAGCTGGCTGATGTCAGCCCTCATTATTGGGTCGCTTATCCCAGCCTTTTTAACGGCGCTCTCCAGCCAACTATTAGAAATAACCCCGAAGCTGCATCAGGCTATTGCTCCCCTGCAAAAGATACAGGTTGAAGTAAGCATCGGACGATTGGTATTTCTGGGACTGACTATCTTCTTTTTCCCCATGGCATTCGTCGCGACGCTGGCTGCCGGCTTACCGCAGATTTGGGGGAACAGGCGGTTAGCTCACCTCGCCGACAACTTTACCGCGCCCAGCCCCTCAGGCACTGACCCGGTGGTACGGAAGGAGATTCTGGCTTTCGTGAAGCGCTTACTGCCGGGGGTGATGTATTACTGTGCCTCGAGCCAAATCACCCTTTGGCTGATCTCCATTTTTGGCACAACTGCCGCCGTTGCGGAGGTGGGCGCGCTGGGTCGGCTGGCCATTATTACCAGCGTATTTAGGGGGCTGCTTGCCACGCTCGTGTCGCCGCGGTTTGCCAGAATGCCCCCCAAACCGGCGCTATTGCTTAATCGTTACCTGAAAATTCAGCTGGGCCTGCTACTACTGAGTGTTGCTATCATTGGGGCGGCGGGGCTGTTTGCCAAGGAAATCCTGTGGGTGCTAGGGCCACAGTATGCTCACCTGCAAAATGAGGTGTTGCTGAGTGCCATCGGGAGCTGTTTGGCCTTGGTGGCAGGCTCGTCGTTCACGCTTTACATTCATAGAGGCTGGGCTATCAATCCGGTTATTTCCATCACTCTGGAGATAACAGCGGTGATTCTGGGTGTCTTGCTGATTGATATTTCGACGCTGAAGGGTGTATTGCTGTTGAATATATTCATCGCGAGCGTGCAGGCCCTGATGCACGTTTCCTTTAGTCTGCTCAAGATTACCGGGACGAAATAAGCCCCCCAGTTCAAGGTATTTACGGCTAACTACGCATAGAATGGAGATTTCATTGTCCGTGGCCCTTGTAACACGTAACCGACCTGACAGCCTGGACCGGACCTTGGCCAGCTTGGCCCGGCAAAGCGTGCAACCCTTCGAAACCCTTGTATCCGACGATTCGGACTCGGAAGCGATGCGCCGCGTCAACCAGGAAATAGCGCAAAGCTACGGTTGTGGTTACCTCCAAGGGCCCCAAAAAGGCCTGTATGCCAACCGTAATTTCGTGGCCAAACACTGCGCCGGCACGCACTTCCGAACTATGGATGATGACCACGAATTTCCCGATCATCATATCGCGGCCTGTCTAAGAGCAATAAAAAGGGACGAGCAGGCCATCTGGACAATTGGCGAATATTATCCGACCGAAAAAGAAAGGCCCCTGCCTCCGCCCATCCCGGGGCAGCTGCATCCGCGGGGCTTCTCCTACGTTCCCCACGATATGAGCCAGTATTGTGGCATTTCCTGTGGCGCTTCCATTTATCCTAGGGCCGTAGTCAAACGGAATATTCTCAACCTTGAGCTATACAAATTCGGCATCCTGTACTTGGAATACGGCGCGCGGCTGTTGAAAGCAGGATTCCGCGTGAAGCACTTGCCCGACACGTACGTCATACATCATTATGACGAAAACAATCGGTCGGTTTCTTCCATAGAAATCACAGACAGCGCCCGAATTTTCTCTATGCTCATGCTCTCGTTTGTGCATCAGCCTTCTGCCCGAAATAAGCTGTTGACCCTGCGCCAGATTGCGTCGGAAATATTCCGGCGCCATTATTCCATAGCGTTGGTAGTCAGGGTATCTGAGCAATTCAAAAACGAAGTAAAGAAACTTCGGACACCGGTAGACGAACACGTCCAGGCTTCTACTAAAGGCAATTTTGCCAAAGAGCCAAGCTAAGAAGCAGCTTGGCAACACAGACCCCGCTGGGGGGCTTTTTCAATCTCTGGAATGGGCAAAAATTGTCCATACTTATATCAGGCGAAGGCTACAACCAATGAACATTGTTTTCCTCTGTGGCGCACTGGAGCCTGGCCGCGATGGGGTGGGGGACTATAGCCGTAAACTAGCAGGGGCTTTGGTGGAGAAAGGCCATCAGGTGGCGCTTGCCGCCCTCAAAGACGGCCATGTACCTGCCGTCACGGAAGGTATACAGTTGAGCGATGAGGTGGAAGTGCCGGTGCTGCGGGTGCCAGCTAGCTGGCCGGCTGCCCAGCGCTTTAGTCGGGCGAAAGAATGGATTGGTAGAATCAATCCGGAGTGGGTGAGTGTGCAGTTTGTGCCCTATGCGTTCCAGGCGAAGGGTCTGCCTTATGCATTTGCGCAGGATTTGAAGTCGCTTGGGGGCTTTTTCGGTGGCATTTCATGTTTCACGAACTCTGGCTCGATGCTCCCGAGCAGCTCACTCAACACGTTGTGGCGTGGGGGCAACGGTTGATTATCTCCCGGATGCTCACTGCTATCAAGCCGGACGCAGTTTCTGTTTCGATTCCTTTCAATCAGAAGCGACTGAAAGCATTAGGAGTTCAATCGGAAGTGCTGCCGCTGTTTGGCAATATTATGCCCGGCAAGCAGGAAGCGCTTTTCTCAGCCAAACCGCCCAAGCCTTCCTCGCCGAGCATCCTGTATTTTGGATGCGCCCCCCGAGGCGCATATCTGCGTCAATTGCTACAGGGGCTGAGTGCTTACTGCCGGGCCGCGCCGGATGCGCTGAGTATCATTGTAGTGAGTGGGCAGAGCCTGAATAAAGACATCTTCATCCAAGCTCTGCAAACGGAGCTGGCTGCTCACAAGGTCGATATTGTGGACTGCGACTTTATGGAGTCGGATGCCTTAAGCGATTTGATGCGTCGGTGTACGGTTGGGGTTGCGCGCTCGGCCCCATATCTGCTTGGGAAGAGCGGCTCCGCGATTGCCATGTTAGAGCATGGATTGCCCGTATGGCTGCCCAAATGGCGAAATAACGAACCCCTGGACTACGATTTCAGACCTCACCTGATTCACCCCGACTTGAGGGCCGCTTTTCACCCCGGCCCTCGTCCTGACTACGCCTCCCGGCTGCCCGAGGTGGCCACAGAATTTATCCATCAACTCAGCGGAAAGTAGCCAGGATGCCACAGCCTGTGAAATTTGCCCCCCGCCTTACCCGTTGGCCGTGAACATACTTTTTATTACCCACCGGTTCTACCCCGATGTTGGCGGAATTGAAGTGAATTCCGAAATTCTGGCGCTGGCTTTCCATCAGGCCGGGCATGCGGTACACGTTGTTACCTGGACCCAACGCCCCGGCGACAAATCCTTTCCATATGTGGTGTTGCGAAACCCAAGCCTGCCTGCGCTCTTAAAGCAACATCAATGGGCCGATGTGGTGTACGAGAATAATCCCAGCCTCCGGTTATCGTGGCCAGCTTTACTGTTTCATAAACCATCCGTCGTGGCCATACGAACCTGGATCACGCGAACTGATAATGAGATAGCGTGGCAGGATAAGCTAAAGCAGCGGTGGCTGCAGCGCGCAGCGGCCGTCATTGCCGTGAGCGAAGCCGTGCGTAAGAAATCCTGGCCCGCGGCTACCGTTATTGGTAATCCCTACCGGGTGGCTCTTTTTCGCATCATGCCCGAGGTAGCCCGCACCCGGAGCTTTGTGTTTTTAGGTCGGCTGGTGTCAGATAAGGGAGCCGATTTGGCCATACAAGCCATTGCTCAGCTTAAAACCACGATGACACAATCATCAACGCCGCTTTTAACCATCGTCGGCGACGGCCCCGACCGCGCATTGCTGGAAGCACTCGCATTGAGCCTAGAGGTAAAAGACCAGGTCGTTTTCATGGGCGCGCTAGAGGGCGAGAAGCTAGTTGTTTGCCTGAACCAGCACCAATTTCTGTTGGTGCCCTCGCGTTGGGAAGAGCCATTCGGCAACGTCGCATTGGAGGGCATGGCCTGTGGCTGCATCCCGATAGTGTCGGATGGCGGGGGCTTGCCAGACGCAGTAGGAGAGGCCGGATTATGCTTTCCGCGGGGGAGCGTGGAGGGCCTGCTTGACTGTATGCGCTCGGTAGTGCAGAACCCCGCGCGCGCCCAGCAGCTCCGGGCGGCGGCGGCGGCTCATCTCGCAGCGCATCACCCCGCACTGGTGGGGGGCAAATATCTGCAGGTAATTGAGCAGGCCTTAAAGAAGTAATTCATGGGAATAGTTGTAGCGCATCCTACCGGCAATGCTAACGTAAGGGCCGCCGCCAGCGGGCTGAATGAAGCTGGCCTTCTCGCGGAGTTCCGAACGTGCATTGCCACCTTTCCCGATACTTGGCTGGATGCCTGCGGGGCGTGGGGGCCCTTGGCTGAGCTGCGCCGCCGCCAGTTCGATGCTGGCCTGCGCCCCAAGACTCATACCTGGCCCTGGCGGGAAGCCGGGCGTGCCTTGGCTACCAAGGCCGGTTTCACCTCCCTGACCACGCACGAAGTAGGCTGCCTTTCGGTAGATGCTGTATATCAAAGCTTTGACCGCTATGTGGCGGCTAACCTAGCCGAGGCTGCCCAACGGGGGGCAAAAGCGGTGTACGCGTATGAGGACGGTGCTCAATTCTCCTTCCAGGCCGCTAAGCAAGCTAATTTGGCGTGCCTGTATGATTTGCCTATTGGCTACTGGCGGGCGGCGCGGCAACTGCTGGAGAGTGAGCGACTCCTGAAACCCGAATGGGCCGCTACCCTCACCGGGTTTCAGGATTCAGACGCAAAGCTGGCCCGCAAGGATGATGAGCTGCACTTGGCCGATTACATATTCGTAGCCAGCCAGTTTACTGCCTCTACTCTGAAGGCTTACCCTGGCGCGCTGGCGCCCGTGCAGGTTATTCCGTACGGTTTTCCTTCGGTGCCCGCTAACCGTGAATACGCGGCTTTTGCGGGCCGTCGCCCCTTGCGCCTACTGTTTGTGGGTGGCCTTTCGCAGCGCAAAGGCATTGCTGAGCTTTTCGCCGCGGTGGCCGCGCTCGGCTCGGCTGTAGAACTCACTGTAGTGGGGCAGAAAGCCAGCCGCAATTGCCCAGCCCTAGACGCTGCTCTAAGCAAACACCGCTGGATACCTACCCTTCCGCATGCCGATATATTACGAATCATGCAGGCCCACGACGTACTCCTATTCCCCTCCCTGTTCGAAGGATTTGGGCTTGTGATTACGGAAGCCATGTCGCAGGGCACGCCGGTGATAACAACCGAACGAACCGCTGGCCCCGACCTGATAGAGCAGGACAACAACGGCTGGTTGATAGAAGCTGGCTCCGCTAACGCCTTACAAAACGCAATTGAAGCGCTGATTCGTCGCCCCACGATGATAGTGCAGGTCGGCAGAGCAGCTATGGAAACTGCCCGCGAGCGGCCCTGGGCAGTGTATGGGCAGGAGTTGGCGCAGGCAATTCAAGCGTTGCCGACCGTGACAGCTCCCAAATTTGCCCCCCGCTAATGGAGTGGCAGAGGCCGCTTTATTTTAGGAAAAATATGGGTAATAGCTTCTTGTTTTTAGCTTGAAATCCAGTGAAATAAGCCTCCCGTTGGAATTATTTATTCTCCACTATTATCGGTAAATTTAGCCTGCATCCATCGTTAGAATGCGCTATAATTCGTGACAACAATATATATTTTTCCCTTAAGGTTAATTTAAACGAATAGCGTATTCAGGGCCTCGCATTTTTTGCCATTGGGGGGCTTTTCTAGCAACTGAAAAGGCAGCTGAACAATAGCCACTTGGTTGATTCTTACTCATTATAGTGCAGGGATTTTTAGCCCGAACCAACATGAATTAGTGTAAGTGTATGGGTGTGCGGCGCACACCACTTTGCAATTTAATAGCAGCTAAAATAGAAGCCCGTAATACTATGGTAAGCGTACTTAATCCGCAGTTATCTTCTGTTTCTAACTTGGCAGCAGCAAGCGTAGATACGAAGCTGAAGCGCGGAATATGGCTGTATTTTATTCTGATAATTTTTGAGGGAGCCCTACGCAAATGGGTACTGCCTGAACTGGCTACGCCCTTGCTTATTATCCGCGACCCGGTTGCCTTGTGGTTGGTAGCAAAAGCGTGGCAACGTGGTCTGCTACCGCCGCATCCTTACCTGATTGGGATTGTTCTGATTGGGGTGGTGGGCATCTTTACCGCCATGTTGCTGGGTCATGGCAATCTGACGGTTGCCCTGTACGGTGCCCGGATTCTGCTGCTTCACTTCCCGCTTATGTTCGTCATCGGGCGCCTTTTCACGCGCGATGACGTCATCAAGCTCGGCGAAGTGACGTTATGGATTGCCATTGGCATGACGATCCTGATAACGCTTCAGTTTTATAGTCCACAATCAGCCTGGGTTAACCGGGGCGTAGGTGGCGACCTAGCTGGGGCTGGCTTCAATGGGGCGCTGGGCTACTCGCGCCCACCTGGCACGTTCTCTTTCACTACCGGAAATACCTTGTTTTTCAGCTTTGTCGCGCCCTTTGTTGTTTATTTCTGGCTTAATCCCGGCGCCATCAGCAAGTGGATACTTATTGCGGCTACGATGGGCCTCATTGCGGCTATTCCGTTGTCTATCAGTCGAAAGCTGTTTTTTTCTGTAGGCGTCACGCTCATATTTACCCTGATTGCAATTTCCCGCAAACCGAAGTACACGGGCCGTATCATTGGTGCAGCTTTCGGGCTCCTGGTGGCATTTGCAGTACTAAGTCAAACCGATTTCTTTCAGACAGCAATGGGGGCGTTCTTGTCTCGCTTGGAAGCAGCTAACGCCATTGAAGGAGGTATTGAAGGGGTAATATTAGACCGGTACGTAGGCAATAAAGTCGGCGCCATTACGGATGCCGCTGCGGGGCAGCTGCCTTTCTGGGGCTACGGCTTAGGACTAGGGACGAATGTTGGCAGTAAGCTCATGACCGGTGGTAGCGGCTTTATGATTGCGGAGGGAGAATGGGCTCGGCTTCTTGGCGAAATGGGTCCGTTACTGGGCATCATCATAATTTTTATTCGCCTGAGTTTCAGCGCAAAAATTGCCTTAGCGTGCTACCGAAAACTGGGTCAGGGGGACTTGTTGCCCTGGCTGCTCCTTAGCTTTGGATTGCTCATTCTGCCCCAGGGGCAGTGGGCGCAGCCTACTAGCTTGGGCTTCTCAACCCTAATTGGAGGAGTTATTCTGGCCTCTATGCGCGTGCCGCCATCAATGGGAAAAGACACGCGGCAAGCACGAGGCGCACATCCGGGTAGCTCTCCGTCGCTACGAGGTGAGCCCATAACGGTGGTTTAGGTTAGGGTCGCCTAGCCTCACTTATCCCGTCGTGAACTACCGCAAGCGCTAACTGGGGGCAATTTAGTCCGCAGGATACTCTGTTTTACGCCTTGCCCAGTCGCGTTCTGACCTCGTATGACTATAATTTTCTTCACTCATCCCGCTTTCCTAAGTCATCAGAGTATGCCTCGTTTTGCGCATATGCTAGCGGAAGGAATGCGGGCCCGGGGTCACCGAGTTGATATGTGGATGCCACCTGCTCGCCTGGTCGGGTTATCTGGTTTTAAGCCCCTGCGTAAGTGGCTGGGCTACCTGGATCAGTATGTGTTGTTTCCCCGCCAGGTACACCAGCAGATAAAAAAAAGCCCCCCGGATACCCTTTTTGTCTTTACAGATCAGGCCTTAGGACCCTGGGTGCCGCTGGTAGCCAATCGGCCCCACGCTATTCACTGTCATGATTTCCTGGCCCAGCGGGCGGCCCTCGGCGAAATACCCGAAAACCCCACCAGCTGGACCGGCCGGCAGTACCAGGCATATATTCGTCGGGGGTACAGCCAGGGCAAGCATTTTATTTCGGTTTCGCGCAATACCCGCGATGATCTGCACCGCTTCCTGCCGCATCGGCCTGCCATTTCTGAGGTTGTTTATAATGGTCTCAACCAGGAATTTGCCCCCCAGGATGCCTCGCGGGCCCGCTGCCTACTGAGTCAGAAAACGGGCGTTGACCTGACCGCGGGCTATCTGCTGCATGTAGGTGGCAATCAGTGGTATAAGAACCGGACTGGGGTTGTGGAAGTGTATAACGCCTGGCGGGCCACGAATAGCGCTCCACTGCCCTTATTACTAATTGGAGAAGCCCCTACAGCTACCCTAAGAGAACTCTGGCACCAGTCTCCTTTTCAAGCTGATATACATATGATTAGCGGCCTGGAAGATGAGTTTGTACGGCTGGCTTATGCTGGCGCCACAGTCTTCTTTTTTCCTTCGCTGGACGAGGGCTTTGGCTGGCCCATTGCTGAGGCCATGGCGGCGGGCTGTCCGGTTATCACCACCGGCCACGCGCCCATGACGGAAGTGGGCGCCACCGCTGCCTGGTATACACCCCGGCGACCAGCGCCGATAGACGTGCCCGAGTGGACTGCCGACAGCGCCCGGATGGTGGATCACGTGGTGAATCTTTCCTCCGAGCAGCGCCAGACGGCCATCGAAGCAGGGAAGGCCAATGCCCGGCGGTTTGACCCCGCTGCTGCGCTGGATAGAATAGAAGCCATTTATAAAGTCATCCTGCAAGCTTACCCCAGCGCATGAAGTTGCTTCATCTAGTAGCCAGCATGGACCCCCGGTTGGGTGGCGTGAGTCAGGCGGTACGAACCCTGATTGAGAGTTTAGCCGAGCGAGGTGTTGCCAATGAAGTAGCTACCCTAGACGCCCCCCAGGCTACTTGGATCCAAAAAGATTCGTTTCTACTGCACGCTCTGGGGCCAGGGCAAGGGCCCTGGAGCTATGGCCCGAGGCTTATGCCCTGGCTTCTGGCCAACCTTGCGCGTTTCGATGCTGTTCTGCTGCACGGCTTATGGCTGTATCCTGGGTATGCGGTGCGGCGGGCGCGGCGGCTCCAAGCGCATGGTTCGAAGCAATCAAAGGTGCCAAAGCTTTTCGTAATGCCTCACGGCATGCTAGACCCTTATTTTCAACGAGCATCGGGGCGGCGCCTCAAGGCCTGGCGAAACTGGCTCTACTGGAAATTGATTGAAGGCGCTGTCATTCATGATGCTCATGCGCTGCTCTTCACCTGCGAGACCGAGCGTCGCCTTGCGCACCAACCCTTTAGCCCCTACCACCCACGGCGCGAGCGGGTAGTAGGCCTGGGCGTAGCTGAGCCACCCGCTTATACACCAGCCATGCAGGCGGCCTTCCTCGCTGCCTGCCCGGCGCTGCAAAACCGCTCTTACATACTCTTTCTAGGCCGAATTGATCATAAAAAGGGCGTCGATTTGCTGGTGCAGGCGTATGCGAGCGTATTAGCCGCAGCAGTAGTGCACCCTGAGCGCGCGCACCTGAGTCTGCCCGTGAAAGGCACAACCCAAACGGAGGTAGCCCCCAATCCGGCCCTGGTCATTGTTGGTCCTGGGCTTGATACCCCATTCGGCCGACACGTACAGCAGCTCGCGGGTGAACATATGGTGGCCGGCGACATCCATTTTTCGGGTATGCTTACCGGCGATGCCAAGTGGGGGCTTTTTATGGTTGCGAGGCCTTCGTGCTGCCCAGTCACCAGGAAAACTTTGGGATTGCGGTGGTCGAGGCTCTGGCCTGCGGGAAGCCCGTGCTCATTTCCGAGCAGGTGAACATTTGGCGCGAGATCGTGGAAGCGGGTGCCGGCTTGGTAGCGCCTGATACGCAGGCCAGTACTCAGCAGCTTCTACGAAACTGGTTCCAGCTCACCGAATTAAAGAAACGCGCGATGACCGAGCGAAGCCGTCCCGCTTTTCACCACTACTTTGGCTTAGGCCCCGCCGCCGAGAGAGTAATAGAAGCGTTGCAGGAACCGGACTTGCCTTCTTAATGCGCTTATAGCAATGTGGTCTCAACTCCGGGCTTATACCTAGTAGATATACGGATGACTAGTCTGAAAAAATAAGCAGATTTAGCGGCTATGATTAGAACAAATTCTATATTTAATTGAGATATTTCCATTAAATTGGCTCTATGAGCGTGAACGTTGATACTCATCAGGGCCCTTCTTTTTCTCTGCGCAATCGGGTGGGCAGGGTAGTGTGGGATGTATGCTCCGCGCTTTTGTTTCGGTTTTCTCCTAAGCCGTTGCATAGCTGGCGATCCTTCCTGCTCCGGTGTTTCGGGGCCAAGGTGGGTCAGGGTGTGCACGTGTATCCCGGCGTAAAAATTTGGGCACCCTGGAACCTCGAGCTGGCGGACGAATGTGGGGTGGCCAGCGGCGCCAACCTTTACTGCTTAGGTAAAATTACAATTGGCCGCCGGGCGGTCATATCGCAGGGTGCTCACTTAGTGGCCGGCACCCACGACTATACAGAGCCGGGGTTTCCACTTATTACAAAACCTATCCATATTGGCAACCACGCCTGGGTGGCGGCCGACGCCTTTATTCATCCGGGAATTACCATTGGCGATGGCTGCGTGGTAGGTGCCCGGGCAGTAGTGACCCAGAATATGCCCGAGTGGATGGTTTGCGCAGGCCACCCGTGCATACCCGTCAAAATCAGAGACAGGTTCTAATCATGGTGTTGATACGTCTTAAAGTGTTAACGCACATCTACATTTCTTTATCAGGAAGGAGTATTCATGATCTCAGTAATTATTCTAACTAAAAACGAGGAGTCTGATCTACCGGCGTGCCTGACTTCGGTCAGGTGGTCGGATGATGTACATATTCTTGATTCTGGCAGCACGGATAATACCTTAGAAATTGCCAACAGCTACGGCGCAAAGGTGTGGTCCAATACTTTTGAGAGCTTCGGCAAGCAGCGCAATTTTGCCCTAGACCATATACAGACGCAGCACGACTGGATATTATTTCTGGATGCGGATGAAGTTGTAACAGAGGAATTTCAGCAGTCTTTACTTTTAGCGGTTAATACAGCTTCTGATAACATAGCTGGATTTTATTGCTGCTGGAAATTAATGTTGGAAGGCAGGTGGCTTAAATACTGCGATAATTTTCCAAAATGGCAGTTTCGGGTATTACGCAAGAAAAAAGCGCGCTTTACTGATTTTGGCCATGGGCAGAAGGAAACCCAGGTGGAGGGAGATATTGGCTACATTTCAGAGCCCTATCTGCACTACGGATTCTCTAAAGGCTGGGCCCAGTGGATAGATCGACACAATAAATACTCTGGTAAGGAAGCCGTTGCGCGACTGTATCAATGCCCTCCTTTTAAAGATGTCATTGCCCGTCATGCCAGTATCCGTAATCTGGCGCTAAAATCATGGCTCAGTAGAATTCCCGGATGGCCCCTGCTTCGATTCATGCAGGCTTATATCCTGAATCTGGGTTTTCTGGAAGGAGTTCCCGGTCTAATATACTGTATTAATAATGCTTATTATGAATTTATGATTCAAA
Organism: Hymenobacter sp. HDW8; assembly: GCF_011305775.1. Classification (NCBI taxonomy): domain Bacteria; kingdom Pseudomonadati; phylum Bacteroidota; class Cytophagia; order Cytophagales; family Hymenobacteraceae; genus Hymenobacter; species Hymenobacter sp. HDW8. The sequence goes on along the minus strand of NZ_CP049907.1, from coordinate 1,305,150 downwards.
TAAAAATGCGGGAAATTAGAGCGAAAAGTCGGGTAAGTCGCCGACATGAATCTCAGAGTGAGGTGCTTACGCCAAGCTTACTGCAAAATCAGCAAGAGCGAGTATAAGTATTCTTCCCTATCCCTAGATTATTTATCATTCTTTAAAAAGAAAAAAAACATATTGTCGTAGTCTGTATTTTCCAATGATGTAATACATCTTAAAAATGAAATGGCTGAAAATACTCTCTGCCGTGAGTTATGTAGGCTTGCTTATTTACGTGGTTTTATTTGCTGGGAAAAGAAGTCTGGAGACGCGATTAATAAATTATATTCCCTTTCAATCTACCTATAATTATTATTTTACACTTGGTTTGAATAGCCGTAGAGAGGTGTATTATTTTATTGCTAATGTTCTCGGTAATGTTATTCTCTTCTTGCCTCTACCAGCTATAATCTCTCTGGTTATTACGCATAAAATAAAATATAATATTCTACTCGTTTCCCTCTGCCTGAGTGTTTTTATTGAGATAACTCAATACATATTCAAAGTAGGAGTAGCTGACATTGATGATGTTTTGCTGAACATGGTTGGGGCAGTGTTAGGGCTTCTGTTCAACAGGCGCTCGGCCGATCACCGACAGATGGGGTAGCAGGCCGAAACGCATCAGTACAAATGGCTTAGCGAATGGGGTAGAGGATAAAAATGCCGCCTTGCTATGAAAAAAAGAGTCCTGTTAATCGGATATAACTTCTCGCCCGAACCAACTGGTATCGGGAAGTACAGTGGTGAAATGATGCATTGGCTGGCCAAAAATGGCTGCGATTGCTCGGTTATTACCACCTATCCATACTACCCTTACTGGCAGGTGCAGGCACCTTATACCAATCGTAAGTTGTGGTATACCAAAGAGGTAGAGCATTTCGACTCTGGGGGGCAAATTTCAGTCTTTCGCTGCCCCATGTACGTGCCGGCCCAGCCATCTTGCCTGAAGCGGATATTGCTGGACTTGTCATTTCTGGCTTCGGCTATGGGGAAGCTATTGCATCTGTTGCCCGGCAAAAAGTTTGATATCGTGCTGGTGGTAGCTCCTTCTTTCCAGTTTGGGTTGCTTGGAGTTCTATACAAGCTGCTACGCAATGCAACTTTTGTGTATCACATTCAGGATCTGCAAATTGAAGCGGCCCGCGATTTAGGAATGATTAAATCTGCTAAAGCAATTAATCTTCTACTTAGGATTGAGAAATTCATCCTCAGCAAAGCCGACGTAGTAAGCAGCGTTTCGGAAAGCATGGTGCGGAAAATACAGGGCAAGGCCAACAAGGACGTGTTACTGCTTCCTAATTGGTCTGATCTTCAGCAGTTTTTCCCTATCTCCGATAAAGCGGCCCTAAAAGCCGAATTTGGGTTCGCGCCCACCGATAAAATAGTTTTGTACTCGGGCGCTATTGGCGCAAAACAAGGATTGGAGGCCATCCTGTATGCGGCGCAAGAGTTTGGGCACCAGCCTGACATTAAGTTTGTTATCTGCGGCTCCGGGCCTTACAAAAAGACCCTGCAGCAATTAGCTGACGCCTTGCAGCTGGCAAACGTTATTTTCTTTCCGCTGCAACCAGTTTCCAAGTTTAATGCGTTTTTGAATGTAGCTGATGTACACCTCGTCATTCAGAAAGCCAATGCCAGCGATCTGGTAATGCCCTCCAAACTTACCACCATTCTAGCTATAGGAGGCCTGGCGCTGATAACTGCGAACGAAAACTCCGGGCTACATGCTCTAGTGCAAAAGCATGAGATGGGGTTGCTGATTCCAGCTGAGAATCAAGCAGCGCTTAACCAGGGAATCCAACAGGCTTTAGAAGCTGAACACCACCGCATTACGGCTAATGCTCGCGCTTACGCCGAGAAGTATTTATCGCTGGAGAAAATTATGACAACCATTGAAGCTGCGTGGACAGTATCGCCGGCCCTGCAGCCCGTGGACGCTCCCACGATGGGGCTAGGTGAAAAGCAGATGGAGCCTTCTGTCTAGTAGTGCCATTTGTTCCATACCCTGAATACGGAGCAGTGGGGGGCTTTTTACGACTGATAAAAAGCCCCCCACTGCTCCGTCCAGATGTAGAGCTAGGCCACAGCAATCAGCTGCTTCTTGGCAACGCACATCAGCGACAGCGCGCTGGTATCGGCATCGGGGTTGCGGCCGGACAGCAGGTTGCCAATGCGGTATTTCATTTCGGCTTTCCCGGTTTTGGCCTCCAATACCTCAGCTCCCAAATCGTGGTTGTGCGGAAAAACCTGCACATCGAAACCCAACGGCTTCAGCGTGTCAGTAAATAATTGCCGGGTAACGCCGTGCCCTGGCTTGTGGTGAATTTCGCACGCCAGTCCCCACTCTTGCTGGCTATCTGTTTTGTGAAAGCCATGACCTGTGATCTTATACACGAACAGGCGACCATTCCAAAGCAATTTGGCCAGGCCTTTATACTCCCAGGCACTGAGCTGCGGGTCGTGATCGGTGATGAGTAAGCCGCCTGGCTTTACCAACCGGGCTGCTTCCTTAAGAATGGCCTCCATGTCTTCACAGTGGTGCAGCGTTGCATTCAACGTCACGATGTCGGCAAACTGTGATTGAAAAGGCAGATTTGTTGCATCGGCCAATAGGGGAAGATACCCTTGCGCCTTAGCGAATTCGAGGGATTTGGGCGCTACATCAATGCCTATTAGGAGTTTAGGGTTGCCCTTAAGCGTGGCAAAGATATTACCGGGGCCACAGCCGATATCAACCACCACTTTATCTTCCCAGCTACCAATAGCGGCCTGCCAGCGACTACGGAAGGACTCACTGCGGTGGCAGTAAATCAGATATTCCTCGGCCCACTCCGGATGATTAAAATAATACGCATTCGCCTTAATAGCTTCCGATGGCTGCATGATGGGCACCTCCAAGTACTCATCGCGCTCTTCTACACTGGCATCGGCCCGCAAGAAGGGTTTAATTGCTGATAACATACGACACTAGAGTTAAGGGTATAAATTCTCAGCTCGGCCATGTTAAAAACATGAACAAGAGCAAGTACAGAGGAGGAGGTGGGAGTGGGAAGTATAGTAACTACTAAATTAGAATAATTTCTGTAAAATCTATGCTTTAATCAATAATTATATATTTTTAATCCTATTTTAATGCTATCTCGTCAATAACCCACTATTTCATGAACAGACGACCTGTTGCATCTTACTTTGTAGAGTCTTTTTACCCTTAGTACGAACGCGTGCATCGCCAGCAACGCTGTGCCAGTGCGCTCCCCAACCATGCGTCAGGCCATTGACAGGCTCTCTATCGGTGTTAGATAAGAGAGCCTGCCAATGGCCCGACGCATGGTTGGGGACGCTATTTACTTCCGCATAAGCTTGAGTTTAGCCTGAGATTTTGCCCCCCGCAGATGTAATTGGTATTCGCCCACTGTATTCATCTGATTGGAGAAGTCAAGAGTAAGCACAGTGGTTGCCGTGGGTATATAGATTGTACCGGAGCTAACCTTGGCACCTGTTGAGGACACGAGTGTATAAGAAACGTCACCTTGGAACGGCTCGGATAACTCAACATTGAAACGTCCATCGGGTGAAGGATTCGGATATACTTTATTCAACGTAGAGGAGAAGCTTAACCCGGAATCCTTCTGGGCCGACGATACACTGGCCGTTCGCAGGGCCGACTGATTGACAACGGAGAAGGGGAGGGTGAGGGGCGTGCCAGCCGTGCCGCCGGCATTGCTGCCGGTGTAAGGGGTGGCCGTGAGCGAGTAGCTGCCCACCGGTGGCGTCCAGGAAGCGTAGTTGCCGTTGGTATCGCCAAATAGGGCGTACGGTTGGCCCGTTTCCGTCTGGGTGCGGGCCTGCGCGCCACTGAGCACAAAGCGTACGCTACCGACAGTACTCGGGCTGGTCACGGCCAATATGTTCAGGCTCGTGGTGGGCAGCGTAGCCAGGTTGAGCACCTCGCCCGCGACGAGCTCGCGGATGGGTTGATCCGTCACGGCATTGATGAGTATAAAGCTGACCACTTGCTGGCCCCCACTGGTGGCGGTAAAGGTGGCGGTGATGCTCTTGTTGGCCGACATGGTCACGGACAACGGATTCGTGGTCCCTGTGGCATCCCCACTCCAGCCACTAAATACGTAGCCGGCAGCGGGCGTGGCCGTCAACGACACGACCGTGCCGCTGGCGTAACTCCCGGCATTAGGCACACGTCCAATAGTGCCCCCAGCTGTAGGACTGGCGGTAGTCGTGAGTGTGTAGGTAGTGGGGGGCGTTTGGGTGAAGGTGGCCGTGATGTTTTTATTGGCACTCATCGTCACCGACAAGGGATTCGTGCTTCCACTCGCGTCGCCACTCCAGCCGCTGAAGGTATAGCCAGCCTCGGGCGTGGCGGTCAAACTCACGACCGTGCCACTGGCATAGCTCGCAGCGTTGGGAGTACGACTAATAGTACCACCACCCGTGGGGCTTGTAGTGGTTGTAAGCGTATAGCTCACAGGAGGGGCAACAGTGAAGGTGGCGGTGATGCTCTTGTTGGCACTCATCGTTACCGACAAGGGATTCACAGTGCCCGTCGCGTCCCCACTCCAACCACTAAACACATAGCCGGCGGCCGGGGTCGCTGTCAACGACACGACGGTGCCGCTGGCGTAACTCCCGGCATTGGGGCTGCGTCCTACTGTTCCCCCGGCCGCCGGGCTTGCCGTGGTTGTAAGTGTGTAAGTAGTGGCGGGCGCATCGACGGCGTAGACTTCGAGGGCGGCGATCTTGGCGTTGTTGAGGCCCCCGTCGGCGGTCAGGGAGCTGAAGTCGAGGTTCAGGGCATCGTCCGCTACGGTCACGGTGAAGGTCTCGGTGGTGGCCGTGTTGGCCCCCACTTTGGCGAAGATGTCGTAGTTGTCGAGCACACGCGTGCCCTCGAGCTTGACGTCAAACACGCGCTTATTGGCCTGGGTGAAGTAGATCTCGGCCAGGTGCAGCACCACCCGGTACTGCTTGCCGCTGCTGACGGGGAAGCTGTAGCCGAAGTTCTTGCCGCTGCGCTCGGTCTGGTAGATGGCCCCCCCGGCGATGGCCGCGCTGGTGCTGAAGGTGCTGGTGGTGGTGCCCGCGGCGGGGGCAAAGAAGTTGTCGGCGGCAAACGTGCCCAGCGCGTGCACCACCTGCGGGCCCCCGAGTTGATCCGATACAATACTACATCTGTGCCCCCCCGCCGGTGGCGGTAAAGGTGGCGGTGATGCTCTTGTTCGCGGACATCGTGACGGACAAGGGATTCACAGTGCCCGTCGCATCCCCGCTCCAGCCCGTGAAGGTGTAGCCGGCGGCCGGCGTGGCCGTCAACGAGACCACCGTACCGCTAGCATAGCTTGTGGCATTGGGAGTACGACTAATGCTACCGCCGACCGTGGGGCTCGCCGTGGTCGTTAAGGTAAAGGTAGTGGGGGGCATTTGGGTGAAGGTGGCCGTGATGCTCTTGTTGGCCGACATCGTCACCGAGAGTGGATTCGTGGTGCCTGTGGCATCCCCGCTCCAGCCACTAAATACGTAGCCGGCAGCGGGCGTGGCCGTCAACGACACGACCGAGCCGCTAGCATAGCTTGTGGCATTGGGGCTGCGCCCCACTGTTCCCCCGGCCCCCGGACTGGCCGTGGTTGTAAGTGTGTAGGTAACAGCAGGCGCTGGATTGACAGTCACGGTGACTTGATCCGGAGTACTAACTGCGTCTTGGTTGTCGGTGACCGTGAGGGCAAATACATAGCTGCCTTCTGCTAAGCTGCTGGCAGTAAGTGCGCTGGTGCTGGCTCCGCTCAAGACGGCCGTACCCGGTCCACTAACCTGGCTCCAGGCATAACTCTTAATCGTACCATCGACATCCGCGCCTGACCCTTGCAAAACCACGCTGTTAGTAGGCAAGGTGATGGTCTTGTCATCCCCGGCATTAGCCGTAGGAAGAGAATTGCCCCCGCATCGACGGCATAGACTTCGAGGGCGGCGATCTTGGCGTTGTTGAGGCCCCCGTCGGCGGTCAGGGAGCTGAAGTCGAGGTTCAGGGCATCGTCCGCTACGGTCACGGTGAAGGTCTCGGTGGTGGCCGTGTTGGCCCCCACTTTGGCGAAGATGTCGTAGTTGTCGAGCACACGCGTGCCCTCGAGCTTGACGTCAAACACGCGCTTATTGGCCTGGGTGAAGTAGATCTCGGCCAGGTGCAGCACCACCCGGTACTGCTTGCCGCTGCTGACGGGGAAGCTGTAGCCGAAGTTCTTGCCGCTGCGCTCGGTCTGGTAGATGGCCCCCCGGCGATGGCCGCGCTGGTGCTGAAGGTGCTGGTGGTGGTGCCCGCGGCGGGGGCAAAGAAGTTGTCGGCGGCAAACGTGCCCAGCGCGTGCACCACCTGCGGGCCCCCCGAGTTGATCCGGTAAACAGCCGTCAGCACTTCGGTGCCGCCGCCACCTTGCAGTGCCGTGGTGCTGGTGCCATTCGGGCCGGAATGCGTCACAACCAAATTGGCGGATTGAGTGCCACTGGCCGTCGGTTTGAACTTCACGGTCAGGTCTATGCTCTTGCCAGCCGGCAGAACGAAGGGTAAAGTATAGGGAGCAGTGAAAGAGAAAGTGGTTGCCCCGCTTATTGTCACCGACGAAATCAGAATGGCTTGGTTTCCGCCACTATTCGTGAGGGTAATAGTTTTAGTGCTCTCCTGATTTGCTTCTACCAGTCCAAAGTTCAGGGTGGCTGGGGCTGTAAACTGGCTTGGCGTCAGGGCAGTACCGTTAGGCGTGGTAGGGCTGCCATAGTAGAAGGCCTCTTGTGTCAAAACCAACGGTCCGCCACCTTGGTTGCCCGCACCGGCGGCAATGTAGATGCCATTGTTGCTCACGATGGCCTGGGTACCGTGCCGGCTGTTCTGCAGGTCGGCTACCCGACGCCACGTATTGGTCGTGACATTCAGAGCATGAGTTTCTTTGTGGCCAGCGGTCTGGTTGCTCTCTCCGCCAATTACAAATAACTCGTCCCCGATGAGGCCATTTCCGGCTCCGGCCCGGGGAATAGGTAGGTTGCTGGCGCTTGGAAGCGTGGACCAGGTGCCGGTCGTGAAGTTGTACACGTCGACTTCCGGAACCGTCAGGGCAAATGTCTGATCAGTGGAGGTTGATGAGCGGCGACCACCGGCGAGGTAGAGCTTGTCGCCGATGACCGTAGCTGCAAAGTGGTCACGCGAACGCGGCGCATCCGGCAGCGTCTTCCAGGTATTGGTTACGGGGTCAAACTCATCGAACCACGGCACCCAGCCGGCCCAGTGCCCGTCGGTGATGCCGGATATCAGGTAAATCTTGCCCTTGTACACTACGGCTCCCGCCGAGCCGCGCCGCCGCGCTTCCGGAATAGAGGAGCCGATGGTCCAGGTGTTCGCGGTTGGATTAAAGACGTAGACATTCGGGATGGGAACCTCATGAGGGAAGGGTTTATTCATAGCGCCCGCCACGTAGATGAGCCCATCCAGCGCGACGGCCTGGAAGTGGTTCATCTCGATGGGCGGCGCGGCTTTGTTTGTCCAGGTCTTCGTAGCTGGGTTATACTCCTGCACCGGGTTTATGCCCCTGCCTCCCAGTAGGTAAAATTTGTCGCCAACGGCCTCGAAGGCATTCTCTTCGCGGCCAGTAAACGCTCCGGAAGTAGGCGTCTGGATTTGCCAGGCCCCAGCGGTAGTTACTGCATCGGCCTTGATATGGATGAAATCATAGGTAGCCGTGAAGGGCGTGGCACCACGGGAAGTAGCCGTGACACCCACCGCAAACGCATTGCCATCCTGCAAGGCAGTGAAAAGGAGTCCGGTCGTTTGCAGTGGCGAACCCAGATTAGTTACCGCGCCTCCGTTGGCTGCATACTTGGGCTGCACTAGCCCAGTGGTAGGGTTGACAGCAAAATAGAAGTCGAGGGTTGAGCTGGGAATGCCGTTTGGCAATGGGAAATTGGTGGTAGTAGCTACGCCTGCCTTTTCGTGGACTACCTCCAGCCCGCCCGCGCCGCCATTGGCAGTCAGGGCTATTTTTATGTAGTTATCCTGGTCGCCATTCCCCAGATAAATCCCCTGCGACTGGAAGTTCTGAGGGGTTTGGTTGTCAAAAAAAGGACCTAGAATCCGGCCTTGGATTAGGAAGGGAACCGTCGGTGCTTTCACCCCGAACTGGAAAGCATTTTCCTGGGTATTCAGTGCGCCTAGCGCGTCGCCTATGCTTACTTCCACAACCGAGAATGCCCCGACAGCGCCGCCCGCAATTAAGTTCTCCTCAAAGAACAACTCGCTATAGTCGGTGACGCCGTTGCTTTGCAGACCCGTAAAGCCCACGCCGAACAGGCCGGTGCCAGGTGAATTGTTGAACAGGTCGTACTGAATGGGCAGTAAGGTGGTAAGGCCATTGTCGGCATCCAGCGAGAAGAAGTCGTGCGTGTCAGCCACGCTATCATTATCGTCGTCTAGGTCGTTCAGGTCCGAAACGAAGTCATGATCCACATCGGGGGGCAAACTGGAGGCTGAGCAGGGCTGGCTGCCGTTGTCAATCTCATCAGAGTTGGTGTAGCCGTCCTGGTCGTCGTCGTTGCTATCGTACTTGCCCGTACAAACGAGGAAGTCCTGGGGCTCAAAGATGGTGATAGCATCTGCTCCATAGGTTGCCGTCCAGACTGAGCCCGGAAACACATCATTATCGCCCTGGGCGATAATATCCAGAGGCGTAGATCCGAAACCAGAGGCAAACGGCAGGTCCTCATTTAGTTTGTTCGTCGAATTGCGCGGATTAGTAACGTCCGTACCGTCGGGCGTTAGCGTCATCTTGTAGATGTTGCCGTCGAAACTGGCCGCGAGAAGCGTGCCTTGCAGAGAACCCCCAAAGTTGGAGGCAGTATATTCTATGATGCCGTTGGTGGAGGTGGAAAAGGTGAGCAGATCACTGCCGTAAATACTGCCGGGCTTCTGCCAGTCACTTTCTACAGGATGGGCCGTGGTGACGGGAGGCCAGTCGGCGGGCAGCGGTTTTGGGCCCGTTTTGGTGGTGCGAAAAGTGCCCGTGGTGCCATCGTGCGTGTACAGCCCTGCTCCTTGGGGGTTGGCCCTGGTAGGAGCGGGATGTCCGCCGTAGTAGCTGTTGGGAACATAGGTATCGACGTTGCCGATATAATTCAGATTATCCAGGTTATTTACCCGGCCGTCGATGCCCGAAGAGGTAGATGAGCCAGGTTCGCCGGGTACGTAGTTATTCGTGACGTTCGGAGTGTTTTCATTCTCGGGGTAGCCGCCCCAGCCTTGGTTGGCGCCGTTGTCGATCGTGTACATTCTCCTGGCCTTGGTGATGACCAGGTCGTAGGGGTTACGGAACCCCGGAGAGTAGATCTGTACGGGACCGCCGGGCACAATCTTCGCCTGATTCAGACCGTCGTTGCCGCCAAATGGATCGAAAGGGTCCGAACCGTCGGCGTTATTCACCCGATCCGGATCATCCAGCGTTGGCAAGTCGTATTTATAGGCCGTGTTGCCACTGCCTTTGGTAGTCATCAAATTGATGACATCCAGATCAATAGATAGAATGGCCGCCGATAGCGCATACTCGGGCGTGTAGGCAAAGTTGGTGGATGGCGAGCCGGCATTGGTGTGGCCTCCCACAGCCAAATACATCATGTTCGTCACGTCATCGATGACCATACCATTGACGGAGTGATTCTCCTCCGAGCGCGGTAGTCCACGCACCAGGTCTACCTTTGTCCAGGTCGATCCGTTTCGCGTGAGCTGAGAGATAACACCGGAATTGGTGTCCAGATTTTTGTCCCCATCGGGCCCGCCAATGCGGCTGTCGCTCGATGATACGTACAGGATGGGCTGAGCAGCGGTACCTTTAACCAGAATACCAGTTACCTGCCGAGTCGTTACGGTTGGGCTTAATGAGCCATTATCATTGTGATTCGGAATCTGATTAATCAGGCTAATGGTTTCTGTAGCAGTAACTGTATAATTATTCGCCGCGGTGCGGGTAATAGTTAACGCTAGAATAACCCCATTCTGCTGCGATACATATAAGCGCCGGTCGGGGCCGAACTGCAGGGAGGTCGGGTTGTTGATAGAAACCCCTTTTAAACCACTGGGCGAGAAATTATACTGCGCATTCGCCAGCATAGCCCCCGTTATATCTACCGGCGGCAGCTTCGCCTTCTTCTTCTTTTCTTTCTGCGGTCCTTTCTCCGTCTGGGCCAGCACTGTAGCAGGGGTTGCCAGCACCAGAAACATATTTAATAAACTCAACCATGCAAGGCATCTCATCCCGAGATACCGCTTTCTACTGTAGAATTGCTGATTCATTGCGGATAATGATGGGTAAGTAATTCGTAGCTCACTGCAGGCCAAGCGCCTGGAAGAATATGCGTTAGCCGATGAATTGCTTATTCATCGGAGCCGGGTACTTTCAGCAAAGTATTCGCGGCGGCGCGCTGCGAAATGGGCAGATGAGGGAAGCCAAGCGTGGTCTGCCCATTATAGAAAAAGCCCCCAGCGGGCATTGAGATATAGTTAGTAAGCGTTGGGCTGAGGACCCAGCCACATGCCGAGCGTACGGCACACAATGCGCACATCAAGCTCCAGCGACCAATTGTGCAGATACCACATATCGGCCTCCACGCGCTTTTCCATGGCCGAGAGCTCAGTAGTTTCGCCCCGATAGCCATTTATCTGCGCCCAGCCCGTAATGCCGGGGCACACGCAATGACGTGCCATGAAGTGGTCGATGGCTTGCGCGTAAACTTCCGTATGAAGTAGCATATGAGGCCTAGGGCCCACCACCGACATCTCTCCGCGCAATACATTAATAAACTGAGGCAGCTCATCGAGGTTATTGCGGCGCATGAAGGCCCCTATTCGGGTAACGCGCGGGTCGCCGGCGGTAGCCTGCCGCGTATCCGAGTCGTTGTTGAGGCGCATGCTGCGGAACTTCAGGCAATAGAACGGACGGCCATTACAGCCCGTGCGCAACTGTTTGAAGAACACAGGTCCACGGGACTCCAGCCGGATGAGCAGCGCCAATAGCGGGGTCAGCCAGCTGAGCACAAAGATGACCGCCATAAGTGCCACGCCGAAATCGAACACGCGCTTTAGGTTTACATCAACGCGTACAGAGGTGTGTGGTGCAGGAAGGGAGGTGAGGGGGGACTCAACAACACTATGCTGCTGTGAGGTAAAGAGGTGTATCATCTGTTACTCTTTTTTTAAGTATCCCATAACTAGCCTAATTAATGCGACTCAGTTCAGCTTTGTAGTGCAGCTAGTCGCTTTGACCTATAATCTGTATTAATCTACTATTCGCTATGAATTTAACTATAAATCCTGGGCGTGTAGCTTTTTTTAATTAAAATTTTTCTTAAAATATGAATAGTGCAACTAACTCCGAAAAGTTGTTTTTAAGGTAAGTAGCGGCGTTATCGCTAACAACTCTGAAAGTCTAATTCGGGTACTGAGGGACTTTTTAGGAGAATCTTACCTGACTAATTGTTGAGTTCGGCTTTGTTGGTGCTACAATGCAAAGTCAGATAAGGCAGAGAATCGAGGACAGAGTAGGGCTAATTGCTTTCTGACACAGGATTATCTTGCTGGTGCGGTGCCGCGAAGTGCAGTGCGCAAAACAGCAGGATCAGTAGCATCGGGGAGTTAATCAGGGTCATGATGCGGTAGGCAGTTACTCGGAACGGGCTGAAATCGAAAGTTTTACCTGCTTCGTTGATGACCACCGTAACCAGCAGCAAGCCCGCATAAACGCCCAAGGCAAGTGCGGTGGTCTTGAGGCTACGGAAGTACACTTGAATAATGAGCACACTTAGCCCACAATAGAGCAGCCCGTAAAGGAGCAGTGGAACGCGGCCGGTAGCAGGGTCGTAAGCGCTGGTCTGGGGGCTTTTTGCAGCGAAGGCACCAGCCGCTGTTGCCAATAGGCTAGCTGCTCCCGGAAAAAGTCTTCCTTATAGCCCACTGCCAACCAGCAGCCCAGCAGCACTAGCAACAGTACCCACCGCCACAGACTAGGCGTTGGTCGGGCCAAGGATAGGCTTAGAGACATAATTGGCCGAAGTAGGAGCGTAGCGTTTCACCCAAAGCATCCACATACCGAAGATGGCGGCATACACGATGATGGTGAAGGTGTATTTATGATTGAAGTCGACTGAGCTGGCATTGTAGAGTACATTCAGCGCCAAGCCTGCCACCCGCAGCACGTTGAGCAGGTAAATGAGCACGATTCCACCGCTAATGAAGAACGCTTTTTTAGCCGCTGGCCCCGGGAAAGCCAGAATAAAGCCCGCAAATAAGGCCATGAGTACCATGCCATTACAAGCGGGCATCATATACACTAACACCTCATCTTGGAGCATCAGCTGACCGTTTTGCGTATGCACCGCGTAGCCAGCTGAGTGGAGTAGTGCCGTGCTGGTTTCTACCGTTCGTAACGACAGCCACGTGTCTACGGCATTCAGCCAGATATCATATAAGACAAACCATCCCAGGCAAAGACCCAACGCCTTGAGAAGGAACCCAATTACCTTTTTATGTTCCTGCATGGTGTGACTGCGGTTTGTGATCTAAGGACCGGATTTAGCGTTGGTTGCGGCAACTGCCCGTTTGATTCGTGGTGGACCCCCCTGATGCAAGCCAAGGAAATGCTAGTAAAAAAGCCCCCCGAATGTGCTTGCAGGTGGTATGCGAGGGCCTAGATACTTAAGCCTTGACGTGGCGGCTGTCATTCAGCCTTTTTAAGCCATAAGCCGCGCCAGCCGCTAGCAAAAGCGTGGTTCCTCCATCCAACGGAACACCGCGGCCCTCCTTCTCCTTTTTGTCGTTTTTGCCACTATTACCACGGCCTGGGTTGCCATTATTGCCACTATTACCACGGCCGGAGTTACCATTGTCTTTATTGTTGCCGCGACCCTGGGCAAATCCGTCTGAAGCGCTGAGTAAAAGCGCCAAACCAAAGAGGAGCATAGCTTTTAATCCTAACTGTTTCATAATGCATTGTTTAAACTGATGAACTGTGGTTAAAGCCAAAGAATATGTAGGACAAGGGTTCTTTTTTTCCCTGTAGCTCAGACTCGTAGAATCCTGCAGAGCACTTAGATAGCAAAGTAGGTAGCTTAATTGAAGTTTTCACTTTTTTATATAATTATATTTATATAAAATTAAACTAAGATGATGAATAACAAAAAATAAGAATGAATACATGCAAAAAAAAGATTTTCCTTCGTATTAGCAAGTCCTCCTCTTTATTTGTACTTATATTATTAGAAATATAAAAATATATTGGTAATATTCAATAAAAACACGGATATCAGGCTTCTTAGAATGATTGATACATAAGGAGTTGTTGTAAAAAAAGTCTACGGATCAGCTTATGGAGCAAAACCAGAGCAATTGTATCTTCTACAAAAAAATGAGTGTGCTCAAATTATGTGGCCCCACAACGGCAGCCATATTAGCTAATCAAGTTATCGTTGTAATATAATTGAGATTAATTATCAGTATATTGCGATTATAGGGCGCTGAACTTGTCCTGACTGCTAGAGACCGGTGAGAGTATGCTAACTACCGACCAGTTTGTGTATTGAGTTATTATCGCATAACGCTTCCCATGACTGTGCTTCTGTCCGTTATTCTACCGGTTTACAACCAGGAAAAATATGTAGCTCAGACAATTGAGAGCATACTTGCCCAAACCTATTCGGAGTTTGAGCTTCTGATTCATGATGATGGCTCAACCGATGACTCAGCCAGCATTATCCGTCGCTATGCAGCCCAGGATACGCGGATACGGGCCAGCTACGGGGCCAACGCTGGTAAATGCGATTCCACTAACTTATTAGTTAAACAGGCGCAGGGCCATTGGTGTGCTTTTCTGGACGCCGACGACGAGATGCTGCCGGAGCGGCTAGCACAGCAGCTGGCTTATCATCAGGCGCACCCCGAGGTGGACGCCACCAGCTGCCAGTGCTACTATATCAATAAGCAAGGCCAGCACCTGGGTACCCAGCACTTTGGCGGTTTACGGACCGTAGAAGAGGGCCGCGAGGTGGTAGCAGCCGGCCGGTTTGCGCGCTGCTCCTTCACGGGGCTGATGACCAGTCGCCGTGCATTCGAGCAAAGTGGGGGCCTACGCAGCCAGTTCTGGCCCTGTGAGGATTTAGAATTCTGTAACCGTTTGCTAGAGCAAGGATTTGCGCTCATCATTTTGCCGCAGGTACTTATGCGCTACCGTCTGCACGACACGGCTATTACAATGAGCAAGCCCCTGCATACGTATGACAAGATCGGCTACGTGATGGAATGCATAACCCGGCGGCGCGCCGGACAACCTGAACGCTCCTTCCCTGATTTTCTGGCTGCCCGTCAGAGCAACCCGTGGTGGGTGAAAGCTGATCGGAAACGCTACAACTACGCCCAGATCTTCTTCCGCAACGCTGGCTTTGCGCTGATGTCCAAGGAATACCTGCGCTTTAGCTGGCAAATCGTCGTTTCTTCTTTACTCTCTCCCAACCATTTGTTCGCCAAGGCCAAGTCTGTGCTTCGCCGATAAAGTGCAGCCTTAGTCAGGCACCAAAGAGCCTGCACTTGTCACCAATCTCCACTGGGTGGCAAAATTATTGGCCGCTCTAGCCCCTTGGCTTGTGAGCCACGGTAGCACACTCGGGCATATCTGACCAATAATCCGGCAGTAATAGGGGTATCCGCGCACCAAATCCTCTCTGCCCTCTTGCGCCTTAGCCAAACGCCATTCTGAGCGTGCCGGTAGATGAGCAGAACACAGGCTACGTATTTAGGCAATGACCTATCATTAATTTCTCCTTACGAGTAGTAAGAAGATCGTAAGGTATTGTTATATAGTATGTTAAAAACACAAGAGCTATACTTTATTTTTTAGGTTTAATAATCTTTATACTTCAATTTTATAAAAATATTGAAAGTTTTTATTGAAATTATGTTATTACATTCGGTGCTTACTACGCCCCCCTTGCAATCACTCGCACATATCCCTGAATAAGCCCAGCCGATGCTGGGTAGTGCTTATTATTCACTAAACAGCCGACTGTGATGAAAAGAAATCTTTACGTCTTACTGCTTTTCCTATTGGCCTTATTTCCCTTCGCCGGGTTAGGTCAAAGCGTTACTTTCTCCGCTACTAGGGGCTTTTATGAAAGCCCATTTCAGCTAATGCTAAGTACGAGTTTGCAGGGAGGTGCTATTCGCTATACCACCGATGGCTCTGCACCCACGGCCACTTCCGGCTTGGTGTATTCGGGAGCAATTCCTATCAATACCACTAGTGTAATCCGGGCAATCGGGTATAGTGGGGCCAGCACGACACCCGTAACAACCCATTCGTATCTGTTTTTGAACGACGTCATCCGTCAGCCCGCTACCATTTCGGGGTGGCCAAACAATGACTACGCACTGGGCGCAGGGGGAACGGCCACTCACGATTACGAAATGGACCCTGATGTGGTAAACAATGCGGCGTATAGTTCCATCATCAAAACAGGACTTACTTCCATTCCCACCATGTCGGTGGTGCTAAACAGGGCTAACTTTTGGGACCTCTACGATGGGGAAACCAAGTACCCCGCCTCCGTAGAGATTCTGTATCCGGATGGGACCAAGGAGCAATTCGACTGCGATTTTGAGGGCCATAGCCATATTCGTCTGAAACGCTCTCTAAAGCTTGCTATCAAAGCAACAATCAATACGAATTTATTGAAGAGCGCACCCTTTAATGGTGGAGTGGCTCCCACCACGTTTACGGATACAAAAATCGTTTTGCGGGCCGGTAACAACCGCTCGTGGGCCCGAAACTGGAATGCGAATCGTACCTGCTACACCCGCGACGAGTGGTATCGGGTTTCGCAGCAGGTAATCTCCGGCGTGGGTGGCCGGGGCACGTTCGTACATCTGTACATCAACGGCCTATACTGGGGGCTTTACAACCCCGTGGAGCGGACCGATGCGGGTATGCTGGCCAAAACCTATGGCGGTGACCCAACCGACTGGATGGCGCTGGACCCTGATGGCATCCGAAGCGGTGATGCTACCCGCTTTAACAACCTGAAGGATAATCTGATTAATCAGGATATGACTGTCGCGGCGAATTATGCGCAGCTGAAGGAACACCTGGATGTCACCAAGTTTTGCGATTACCTGATTCTGACCTGGATGACGGGCATGACCGATTGGCCCGGAAATAACTACCAAGGCGGCAACCGCAACACGCCCACACCGGGTCCGTTCTGGTACAATGCCTGGGATTGTGAATGGTCCTGGGATTCGTCGAATGGCTCTAACCAAGGGGCATGGGTGCACCCAGAGTTCAGAAATAACACAACCGGCTCGGCCACCATTGCCAAGATCTGGCACTCGGCGCGCCGAAACAACGAGTTTATGCAGCTCTTCGCCGACCGGGTTTATCGGCACTGCTACAATAATGGTGGACTGACCGATGCCGCCTCGCGCGCCCGCTGGGCCCAGATCAATGACTTCGTCAAAACGGCTATCATTGGCGAATCGGCCCGCTGGGGTGATGCTTTAGAAGATGGCGTAACCCGCACCCGCGATAATCACTGGACTCCGGAAATCAACCGGCTGGATGGCCTGATGAACGGCAACGTCGCACGCTTTATCAACGCCTTGGTGGCCCAGGGCTACTTTCCAGCCATTACGGCTCCTTCCTTCAGCCAGGAAGGGGGCAGCGTTGCCGCGGGCTATCAGCTCACGATTACCAATCCCAATGCGGCCGGCATCATCTATTATACCACCAACGGCGCCGATCCAAAGACGGCCGGAACAGCTTACACGGGCCCTATAGCGATAAACGGTAGCACTACAGTGAAGGCAATCGTGCAGAATGGCAGCACCTGGAGCCCTGTGCACGAAGCGTCTTTCACGGTTTCGGGGCTTATTACTGGGCTCTATATAAACGAGTTCCTAGCCAGCAATACCAAGAAGACCGACGAAAACGGCGAGTTTGATGACTGGATCGAAATTTATAACTCCACTTCCCAGCCAATTAACATTGGTGGGCTGTACGTGACCGATGTCTTAACCAATCTTACGCAGTGGCAGATTCCGGCCACGAATGCCGCACAGACGACTATTCCACCCAAGGGCTTCCTGGTGTTGTGGGCCGATGGACAACCCGACCAGGGCCCCCTGCACGTCATGCCAAAACTCAGTAAAGGGGGAGAGGCAATTGCGTTATCCCAGATGATCGGCTCAACAGCTACCGCTCTGGATTCGTATACGTTTGGCGCGCAGGCTGATGATGTGTCTACGGGCCGGCTGCCAGATGGTACTAGCACCTTTAAGCAGTTCTTCACCCCCACACCGGGCAGCACCAATGTCATTGCGTTCAAATCCAACCTCTATATCAATGAGTTTCTGGTTTCCAACCAAGGCTCCATCACGGATGAGAACGGCGAGCACGACAGCTGGATTGAGATTTATAACAACAATACCGAGCCCGTTGACATAGGTGGTTTGTATCTGACAAATAACCTCGCCAACAACGCTTTATACCGAATACCGACTACCAACGCTGCTCAAACAACTATCCCGGCCAAAGGCTTCCTGGTGTTGTGGGCAGACAACCAACCCGCTCAGGGAATACTACATCTTGGCTTCACGCTGAATGCGGCGGGGGGCGAAATTGGCTTGTCCGACATCATCGGGCCCGATGCTTCCCTGATAGATTCTGCCCCTACGGCAGCCAGACGACAGATGTATCACGAGGGAGATATCCGGATGGCAGTGCGCAGTTCAAATCGTATAGCGCCCCCACGCCGGGAGCGACGAACACCGTGCCGGCCATTGCCAATCTCTTCATTAATGAATTTATGGCCAGCAACACCAAGCTGCCCGATGAGAATGGGGAGTTTGACGACTGGATCGAGATTTACAACGCCGGTACTCAAGCGGTTGACATTGGGGGGCTTTTTATCACCGATGATCTGAACAACAAGACCAAGTATCAGATTCCGACCACGAATGCTGCGCAGACAACTATTCCGGCCAAAGGCTTTCTGTTGCTGTGGGCCGATGAACAGCCTGTGCAAGGGGCATTGCACGTAGGCATCAAATTAGGGGCCGGTGGAGAGCAAATCGGCTTACACCAAGTCAATGGCACTGCTATCAACGCTCTGGACTTTCTGACTTTCGAGGCACAAACTGCCGACATATCCAGTGGCAGAGAGCAAGATGGCGCAGCAACGTTTGTAAGCTTTACCACACCAACTCCGAAAGCCAGCAACAATAGCACCGCACCTACCACCTACACGCTCACAACCACGGCCAGTCCGGGGGCCGGGGGAACAGTGGGGCGCAGCCCGAACGCCACAAGCTATGCCAGCGGCACAGTCGTGAGCTTGACGGCCACGCCCGCTGCGGGCTACACCTTCACGGGCTGGAGTGGGGATGCGACGGGCACTGTGAATCCCTTGTCCGTCACGATGTCGGCCAACAAAAGCATCACGGCCACCTTCACGCCTACCGGCGGGGGCCAGCAAGTGGTCAGCTTTATGCTCATCAATGCCGCCACCGATCAGCCCATCCGCGAGCTCGTCGCGGGCGAGGTGCTCAACCTGGCTACACTAGGCACGAGTCTGAATGTGCAGGCTATCACCAGTCCCGGCACGGTGGGGAGCGTACGCTTCGTGCTCAGTGGTGCCCAAAGTGCTACGAAAACCGAGACCGGACAGCCTTATGCGTTGTTTGGGGACAACAACGGCAACTACGCTTCCTGGACGCCACCGGTGGGCAGCTACTCGCTCACGGCCACCCCTTACACCGGCAGCAATGCCGGCGGCACGGCCGGCACGCCCCTCACCCTGGCCTTCTCCGTCGTCAATCAGAGTACTCCGCCTACTACCTACACGCTCACGACCACGGCCAGTCCGGGGGCTGGGGGAACAGTGGGGCGCAGCCCCAATGCCACAAGCTATGCCAGCGGCTCGGTCGTGAGCTTGACGGCCACGCCCGCTGCGGGCTACACCTTCACGGGCTGGAGCGGGGATGCCACAGGGACCACGAATCCCTTGTCCGTCACGATGTCCGCCAACAAGAGCATCACGGCTACCTTCACCCAAACGCCCCCCACTACCTACACGCTCACGACCACGGCGAGCCCCACGGTCGGCGGCAGTATTGGGCGCAGCCCCAATGCCACAAGCTATGCCAGTGGTACGGTGGTCTCGTTAACGGCGACCCCGGCCGCCGGCTACACCTTCACGGGCTGGAGCGGGGACGCGACGGGCACGACCAACCCGCTCGCCGTGACCATGTCGGCCAACAAAAGCATCACCGCCACCTTTACCGCCACCGGCGGGGGCCAGCAAGTGGTCAGCTTTATACTCATCAATGCCGCCACCGATCAGCCTATTCGCCAACTTGTGAACGGTGAGACGCTTAACCTGGCTACGCTGGGCACGAGCCTGAACGTGCAGGCTCTGACCAACCCAGCCACCGTGGGCAGCGTGCGCTTCGTACTCACAGGGCCCCAAACGCAGAGCGTGACCAAGACCGAAACAGGTGCTCCCTATGCCTTGTTCGGCGATACCAACGGCAACTATGCCTCCTGGAACCCGCCACTGGGCAACTACTCGCTTACAGGCACGCCCTATACCAAGGGAAACGCGGGGGGACAGCGGGCACACCCTTGACCTTGGCTTTCTCCGTCGTCAATCAATCGGCCCTGCGGACGGCCAGCATGCCGGCGGCTCAGAAAGACTCCGGACTCAATAGTAGGATGAGTCTCTATCCTAACCCATTCGCCGAGACAGCCACCGTGGAATTTGCCCTGCCGCAAAAGCAGTCCTACACGCTACAGGTAGTTGATGTGAATGGTCGGGTAGTGGCGCGCGTCGCAGCCGGGGTTGCAGAGGCCGGTAAGAAGTATCGCTACGAAGTGACCGGCAACCTGCCTGATGGTCTGTACGTGGTGCGCCTGACTACTGATAAAGCCACGCAAACCCAACGCCTGCTTAAAATCAAGCAATAGCCAGACGGTGTAGGTAGTAGCAAAAAGGCGGGCAACCATAGTTGCCCGCCTTTTTGCTACCCACTTCTGCACAGAAGTCCAGAGGTGATTTGGGTCTGCCAAGCCCTGATTCAGCGTCTTACAAAGCCCACAACTCTTCCCAGCTGGTAGTGTAGGCTCCACTTTTAAAATCAGCATTGCCAAGCCAAGGCACTGACTGCTTGCCTCTGGGAATGGAGGCCGTAGCAAACCGTACCGTACCAGTGCCGAAGCGCTGGTTGAGCTGGTCAAGATCCTGTAGGAGCCGGGTGCGGGCCTCGCCTTTATTGGTTGTCGAGAACAAGCTGAGCTGCTGCTGACCTGCTCCCTCCAGGCCATCGAGGATCACGCCGGCTTTGATATAAGTAGTATGGGGCTGCCAAATACGCTTCAGCGCAATACGGGCATGGCGCAGCAGGTCGCTGGTATCATTGGTGGCTACGGGTAAGGATATAACAGTAGAAAAGGTGTAGGGTGGAGGCTCGTTGCTATACTTGTTTTTGCTAATAAATACCGTCATCGTGTTGACGGCAGAGCCTTGCTGCCGTAGCTTCTCAGCAGCCCGCGACGCGAAGGCGCCAACTGCGCCCAGTAAATCAGCGAAGGTGGAGAGGGGCTTCCCAAACGTGCGGGTGCAGGCGATGCTTTGCCGGACGGTTGTGCTACCATCTGACGGCTGGAAGGCATGACAGGAGATGCCCTGTAGCTCGCGCACCAGCCGGGCGCCAACCACGCCACCTAGGTACTTGCGCACCCACGACTCGGAGCACTGAGCCAGGGCAGCAGCAGTCCGGATGCCGGCATCATGCAGCTTCTGGGCGTACTGCCGCCCAATGCCCCACACGTCTTCTACGGCTACTTGCTCCAAGGCCCACTGCCGTTTCGCTTCGGTATCAAGGTAAAAAATGCCCCCAGCGCCGGTTTTTTCTTCGTTATGCGGTTGGCGAGCTTAGCCAACGTTTTGGTGGGTCCGATGCCAACGCAAGTCGGAATGTGGGTGCGGCGGTATACTTCCTGTCTGATGTCGGCGGCATACGTAGTGAGGCAGCCGTGGTAGCGCTCCATGCCGCGCAGATCCAGAAAGGCCTCGTCGATGGAGTAAATCTCAACGTCGGGCACTACGGAGCTGAGGTAGTGCATCACGCGGCGGCTCATGTCGCCATAGAGGACGTAGTTGCTGGAAAATACCCGCACCCCGTGTTGTGCCAGCAGGGGCTTCACTTTAAAATACGGCTCGCCCATCTTGATTCCCAAGTCTTTGGCTTCTTGGGAGCGCGAAATAATGCAGCCGTCATTATTGCTAAGCACCACCACGGGAACGCCCTTGAGCCTATTTTGAAAAGCCCGTTCACAGCTCACGTAAAAGTTGTTGCAATCAACGAGCGCGAACATGCTGGCCAAGTTTGCCGGGACGGGTTTCGTTCACAATATGCGTGACCACGCCCCAGACGGTGAACACGTCCGGCGACTCAATGGGAACGGCTGTATAGGTGGGGTTGTCCGGCACAAGCCACCACGACTGGTCGGGGCGCTGAATGAGGCGCTTCAGCGTGTAATCCATGCCGTCGAGGGAGGCAATAACGACGTCATTTGATTGGGGCTTGAGCGTGCAGTCAACGGCCAGCAGTGAGCCGCTGCGGATGCCGTCCTCGCCACCCATCATACTGTCGCCGAAACAGCGGATGAGGTAGGTGGCATCGGGGTGGGGCAGCAGCAAGGCGTTTAGGTCGAGCGCAGCAGACTCATGGTCGAGGGCCGGGGAGGGAAAGCCCGCTGGCACTAGGCTTTCGATGAAAGGCAGCCACACGGGCTGATGTAGAACAGAGACAACAACAAATTCACGCATAGTAGGGCAGCAACAGGTTTGTTGCAAGTATACGTTATGCTAATTAAATTAGTATATGTTTTGACAATATTTTTAGTAAAATGGATGTAAAGTGCCACACGGAATACTACGTGAACTGAATTTTGCCTTGGAAAGCAAAAAAGATGCGGCGGGCTAACTGTTCAGCTTAAAGCCTACTCTCGCTAAAATAAAGCTGCTACCTTACAAACATTATCCACCCTTACTGCAATACACCTATGATGTTCAAACCCTTACGAAATGGCGCAGATTTGCCCATTACCATAAACTTGGATCAGGTCGTTGCATTTCGCCAGACAGAGACTGCCCCCGGCCTCATCGATGTATCCATCATTATGACGCGCCCTGAGGCCGACATTACGATGAAAGCAATTCCCCAGGAAAAGGTGGAAGATCTAATCCGAGATATTCTGACCCGAGACGGGGAAATTAAGCCCAAACCCAAGCACATAAACTCCACCTTCTACAAAGCTGATGAGCGATGGGAGCCAGGTGAGCAGTATAATTAGGAGCCAACCTGATGGCCTCCTGAACCTAAATAAAAGCCCCCAGATTAATTCTGGGGGGCTTTTTTGCGGGAGTATTCTACAGCTGTGCAGTCAGTGGGAAGCCAGAAGCAGGACCCAATCGAGTAGCAGTACGCCCAGCAATCCCACCACCGAAACGATGGTTTCCATCGCCGACCAAGAGCGAAATGTATCGCGCACCGATAGGTTAAAATATTCCTTAAACAGCCAGAAGCCGCTGTCGTTGACGTGCGAAAGCAGCAGGCTGCCCGCGCCGATGGCCAGCACCATCAGGTTTGGATTCACGGCGACCTGATTCATAGTAGGTAACATAACTCCGGCTGCCGTCAGGCCCGCTACCGTAGCCGAACCCAGGCAGACCCGGATAAAACCCGCAATCAGCCAGCCCAGCAGCAAGGGCGGCAAACCGGTGCCCTGCAAGCCAGCAGCAATTGCGGAACTAGCACCGCTGGCAATTAATACTTCCTTTAATGCCCCTGCGCCGCCAATAATAAGCAGCAGCAAGGCCACGTCGCGAATAGCAGAGCCGTAAGTTTCCATTATCTCAGGCATGCTTTTGCTCTGCCCACGACCTAGGCTAAACGTGGCTACCAGCACCGAAAGCAGCATTACCACGCCCGGATCGGCGACAAATGCCAGGATTGGAGCCAGTGGTCCGTTGGGGGGCAAAATTGCCTGCAAACTGAACACGAGCGAGAGCACCAGCACCGGCAGCAACGAAGACAGAAAGCTGTTCAGTCGGCCGGGTAATTGGTTGGTGGGGAGGGGCTCGCTCACAAACCCGGTCAGGGGCTGCGAGATGATGCCGCGCAGCGTGCGACTGTAAAAGATACCGGCAACTAGCACAGCCGGCACTGCCACCAGCAGCCCATACCCAAACGTCAGGCCTACATCAGCCTTGAATAGCACAACCAGCGCCGTGGGGGCGGGGTGAGGCGGCAAAAAGCCGTGCAGCACGGAAAGCGAAGCAAGTAGAGGCAGCCCCACGAACAGTGTCGGGAGGCGGTATTGGTAGGCTACCGAGAAGATAAGCGGGATGACCAGCAGAAAACCCACATTATAAAACAGCGGAATACCGATGATAAAGCCCGTAGCCATCATGGTCCACTGAATGTTTTTGTACCCCAACTGACCGACCAGCACAGCGGCAATTTGCTGGGCGGCGCCACTTTCGGCCACTAGTTTGCCCAGCATGGCGCCCAGCACCACCACCAGCACCACCGAGCCCAGCGTGTCGCCCAGGCCTTTTTGAACCGCAGCCAGCACCTGCTCCGGCGCTAGACCTAGCGCTAGTCCCGCGGGAATGGTAACCAGCAAAAAGGCCAGAAAGGCATTCACCTTACCCCAGTTGATGAGGGCGATGAGAGCCAGCACCGTCAGCAGGATGATGAGTAAAGTCATGGGGGGCAAAATGAGGTATCTAGTGTAGGTGCAGTAGGGCACCTATCACCGTAAAAGCCAGCGGGCAATGGCTACTGGCTGTTGGCTTTTTTTCCTTTGGCAACGGGCGCAAAGCGCAGCTCGCTTACTTGACCAACGGGCGCTTCTACCAGCAGGCGCAAGATATGGGAGCCCGGCCGTAAGATGGGGGTAGTAAGCGAAACATTGGTCCAATTGGTGCCGGCCGGGACGGTAACCGTGCCTAGTGGCTGCGTGTCTAGCTCCAGCCGGAGGCGGCCAGGCGTAGTGCCCGGTTGTAGGCGTACCTCGGCGGTATAAGGTCCGCCCGCGGCTACCGTCACGGTATAGGCGAGCCACTCGCCTGCGGCCAAGTGGCTCACGGCAAAGCCATTGGCAGCGTCGGGGCTGGCACTGATATCTACGCCGTCGTTGCGGTAGGCCTTGCCTTGGTTGTGCGGCGTATGGTCGCGGTAATCAATGCGGGCGGAGAAGCTGTCGTGGTAGGCTACGCCGTCGCGGCCCAGGTCGTAATCGGTGGCGGGAATAGTGCCGGGAATCGTGTGGGGGGCAAAAGGTGCGCGCGTGCCGGCTGGCTGAGTGAGGGCCGCCAGCACATCCCGGTTTACCTGACAATTGGCAAACTGCACGTTGCGCAGCAGCGCCGTCCGGCCTTGGGGCGTGAGCAGGCTCCCGTAGGGCGCTACGCGCAGCAAGCCCGCCCTAGAATCTACGCGCTTGATATTCCAGTGACACCAGCCAATATTCTGAGCGTTAAGCCCCTGCACGGCGGCGGCAAACCACTCATTGGAGTTCTCGCCGGTTTCGCCCACCCACACCGGTACCTGCCACCGCTCGCGGAACGCCACTAGGTTACGGATCAGGTTAACTTGGTTCGGGTTCGGGTCGGTGGCCTCGGGTGCGTTGGAGCACCAGTAGCGGTGGGCGTTATACACGAGGTTGGTACGGTCGCTGACGCCCAGCTTATCAGGTGTGAGGTTAGTATACTCGTTGCCGTAGCCGTTGCCTTCCAGCATGATTAGGTGCTGGTCGCCCTGGGCGCGCACGGCCGTAATCAGGCGAGCGTATAGAGCCCGTAGCTCCTGGTTATCGGCTGATAAGCCATTGGCAGCGTTCAGGTTGTGCGGCTCGTTGATGAGGTCGTACATGGCAATGCGCGCGTCCTGCTTATACCGAGCCGCCAGCTTCTCCCATAGGCGCACGGTCACATCCTGGTACACGAGCCGACCCTTTTTGTCGCGCCGCTTCCACAGGTCGAGCGGCCGGAAATTATCGTTGATATTGCTATCGGTGCCCTGGCCGCCGGGGGCCGCGTGCAAGTCCAGAATGACGTACATCTTGTTGGCCGCGCACCAATTCACGACGTCATCAATGAAGCGAAACCCTTCCAAATTCTCATCGGTGAAGAGCTGATTCTGGTCGTGCCAGGTGCTGAGCTGCTCCACGTAGGCGGATAACTGCGCCTCGCTACGTGGGTTGCGGATAACGGCTGTGCGAGCGCGGCGCTGGGTCGGCGTCAGGAACAAATCGTAGTGAAAAGGCAGCCGGACGGCGTTGAACCCCTGCTTACCCAGAAAATCAATGTCGGCCTTGGTGATGAAGTTCTTCCGGTACTGCCGATAGAACTCCTCGACTTCCGCCTCGGGCATGGTGCGCAGCAACCCTTGCTGAATACGCCACTGACTATTGAGCGTATCGGTGCCGAGAATATAGCTTTCCTGGAGCAGCCAGCCGCCTACATTGTAGCCCCGCAGCACCACTTCGCGGCCGGCCGCATCGACCACGCGCGGCCCCGATGCGTGGAGGGGCTCAGCGTTTGGGACAAGCAAAAAAGCCCCCCACCAAACAAGTAACAGATAAGTAGGCCCAGGTAACGGCCAAAAAGGAGAAGCAGGCGGGGAGTTTGGGGTAAGCGAGTCGTCATGCTGCGGGACTTAAGACGCTTCCCTACTTCGGCCAAACCACCGCCTGCGGCAGACGCTGATCAAACCGTTTTAGGAAGGAAGTGGAGAGGAAAAGCAGCGCTTTTGTGAGCCGCCGCTTCTGGATCGGCCCAATAAGGTAGAAGGCTTTTGCGAAAGAAAAGCGCGCTCGTTTCAACCAAAAAAGCCCCCCAGTCGCTTGCCTGACGCTTAAGGCACACGTTCACTCAGCTCGCCGTATGCTCATCTGTAGCGCTTGGGCGCGCTTATTGGTTAGTGCACTCCATCATCTTTGGCGCTTAAAAAACAATTGCGTTCCGGAAAAAATGTGCCCTTGTATAGGTCTGGATTCGTGGGCGCGCCCTTGCCTTTGAGGAAATTTATGGGCTTAGTCGTCGCTATATAGGTATGGCCTACATAGCAAAAGCCCCCCGTGAGGAGAGCTTTTGCTATTTCATGAAAAAGGCACGTAGCTGCAACGGGGATATCCGCACGGTCTAACTGACTTCGCCGCGCAGCACCTCCAGCGGCGGGCGCGTCAGTACGTCGCGGCTATTGAGCAAACCGATAAGCGCGGTGAGAGCCGTGGTGAGCAAGGCCAGCAGGAGCAGCGGACTGATCTGGGGGGCAAAAGGCACCTCAAAAACGAACACGCCCAAAGCCCAAGCTGCCATTACGGCTAATCCGAGTCCGGCCACTGCTGAGAGCAAGCCCAGCAGCGCGTATTCGACCAATGTAATGCGCAGAATCTGGGCCCGGCTGGCGCCGAGAGTGCGCAATAGCACGCTTTCCCGCACCCGCTGGTAGCGGCTTACCACTACCGAACTCACCAGTACCAGCAAGCCCGTAGCCATACTAAACAAGGCCATAAAGCGAATGACGAAGGAGATTTTGGTAAGAATCTCGTCCAGCGTTTGCAGAATCAAGCCCAAGTCAATGGCCGATACATTAGGGTAAGTGGCGACTAGCTCGCGCTGCACCGCGGCTAGGGTAGCATTGTCGGGCACGCGGGTGAGCAGTACGTGAAACTGCGGGGCCGGCTCCAATACACCCTTCGGAAAGACCACTAAAAAGTTGGTTTGCACCCGGCTCCAATCGACGGTGCGGGTGCCGCCCACGATGGTCACGAGCGGAGCACCTTGCACATTGAAGGTCAGCGTATCGCCAATTTTAATCTTTAGTCGATCCGTAAATCCGTCATCGAAGGAAACGCGCGGAATGCCGTCAGGGCCGACGAAAGGGGCCTTGCCAGCAGCCAGTGTTTCAGAACTAATCAGAGAATCGCGGTAAGTGACGCGATACTCCCGCCCCAAAGCCCCTTTGGAAACACCGCTGGTAGTGTCTTTTTTCAGCTCCGCCGCCGAGCGCCCATTAATGGCCGACAAACGCATTGTCACGACGGGCACCTGCTGTAATACGGGCAACTTATTGCGCTTTACGAGCTGGGTGACGCCTTCTCGTTGGGCCGATTGAATATCGAACAGCACCAAATTGGGCTGCCCGTTGGTGGACGATATTTCAACTTGGCTCAGGAGCAAGCCCTGTAACAAATACAGCGTCGCTAATAGAAAAACGCCTAAGCCAATAGAAACGGTAAGCAGTAGTGTCTGATTGTTAGGTCGATACAAGTTGGCTAAGCCCTGCCGCCACACGTAGCTCCAGGAACTAGGAAAGTACCTTCTGACCGCGCGACGCAGGCCTTCACCTAGCCCAGCCAATACCGCAAACGTGAGCAATAAGCCCCCCGCGAAGCCTAGCGCCAGCTTCCAGTCGCGGGTTTGGAGGTAGGCGAAGCCGGTAATAAACAGGATAATCAGTCCGTACACCAAGCCCCGTAGCGGGTCGGGGCTCGCCGTGTCTTCTTCCAGCGAAGCCCGCAACGTGCGCAGCGGCGACACGCGCCGAATGCTCAGCAAGGGCAGAAGCGCAAACAACACCGCCACAAATACGCCCGTGAGAATACCTTCGGCCACTGCCGACCACGAAATGCCCACGCTCACCGTGACGGGCAGAAAACCTTCTACCACCTTCGGCAGCAGCAACTGCACGCCGGTGCCCAAGGCTGCGCCCAAAATGGCCCCCAGCAGACCCATTAGCGCCGTTTGGAGCAAATAAATCAACACGGCCTGCCAGCCGCTGGCGCCCAAGCAGCGTAACACCGCCACGGCGGCCACTTTCTCGCGCACATACAAACTCACGGCGCTAGCCACGCCCACGCAGCCCAGCAACAGCGCCACGAAAGCCACCAGATTCAGAAAGCGAGTGACATTGGTAAAAGAACGACCCGTCTGGCGCTTGCGCTCAGCCACAGTGTCGCTGGCGATGTTAGCTTGGTCGAGGCGGGCCTCTAGGGGCTTGATGGTTTGGTCGACGTTGGTACCGGGCGCGAACTGGTAATAAGTGCGGTACTGCACCCGACTGCCGCGCTGCAAGAGGCCAGTTTGCTCCACAAACTCACGGGGAATGAATACCGTGGGTGCAACGGAGGCGCTAAAACCTGATTGGCCCGGCGTCTTGCGTACTCGGCCCGCAATGCGAAAAGTCAGCTCCCCAACCTTAATAGAATCACCAGGACGAGCGGCAAATTGCGCAAGCAACGCGTCATCTACCAAGGCCACGCGCTGATTGGTGGTGCCTGCTTCCCGAAACGCAGCTACAGCTGTGGTTGGCTCCGTGAGCCACTCGCCATAATATGGAAAGCCCCCCGTGAGCGCGCGCACCTGAGCCAAGCGCACGCCCTGGCCTTTGGGAAACTGGACCAAAGAGGCAAAAGCGACTTCGTCGCTGCGGCGTTGGCCGAGCTGGCGCAGGGTTGTTTGGAGGGTGGAGTCAAACGGTTGGTTGGCGGAGAGCACCAAATCGGCCCCCACTAGCTCACGCGCCTGCTCATCGATGCTGCGGGCCAGGTTGTCGCCGAAGCCGTTGATGCCCACCAGCGCCGCAATGCCCAGCACAATAGCCGAGGTAAATAGCAGCAAGCGGGAACGACTGCGGCGGCTGTCGCGCCACGCCATGCGCCAAAGCCAGGGAAGATTAGACATGAGATAAAAAGCTCAGATTAGCGTTAAGAATGAAATAGGCAGCGAAATACAAGGCCGGTCAGACCGAGTACCGCGAAGCATCTTGCTCGCAGTAGTGGGGTTAGTAACCAGCCATCAGCACGCGAGATGCTTCGGCTCCGCCTCTGCATGACCGGCTGTAGGGATTGGTGATTGTGGGGGCCTATATTCCCACCTGTACTCTTTCCTGATTAACCGTATCCGAAACTACGGCGCCGCCTTTGATGCGCACAATGCGCTGGGTGCGGGCGGCTAACTCTAAGTCGTGGGTGACGAGCACCAGCGTGGTGCCGGCTTCCCGGTTAAGCTCAAAGAGTAGTTCCACTACGGTAGCGCTGGTGTCGGCGTCGAGGTTGCCGGTGGGCTCGTCGGCAAAGAGGATTTTGGGCCGATTAGCAAAGGCACGCGCCAAGGACACGCGCTGCTGCTCGCCACCCGAAAGCTGAGTAGGGTAGTGGTGGCCGCGCCCACCCAGACCTACGCGTTCCAGCAGCTCCAGAGCCGTTTTTGTGCCTCCGCGCACGCCGCGCAATTCCAACGGAACCAACACGTTTTCGAGGGCGGTAAGGGAAGGCAAGAGCTGGAAATTCTGGAAAACGAAGCCTACATGCTCGTTGCGCACGGCGGCGCGCTGGTCTTCGCTGAGGTTGTCGAGCTGAATACCATTGAGCCAGACGCTGCCTGCGCTGGCCCGGTCGAGGCCGGCGCACAACCCTAGCAACGTGGTTTTGCCGCTGCCCGAGGGCCCTACAATAGCAAACGTGTCTTGAGGCTGTAATTCAAAGCTGACGGCCTCTAGTACGGTGAGCTCTCGGCCGCCACTGGCGTATGATTTGGTGAGATTTTCTACTTTAAGCACGAACGATGGGCGTATGGATTGTTAAGAGAAAGAGGCGATAAGCAGGAGGTTAGCTGCATTCTAAACGACGTTTTAATCTTTATAATACTTTCTATCGTTAGGCATATACCTCAAAAAGGCCCCCCACGCATGAAAACCCTATTGTCTGTATTTAGTTGCTGCTTGCTGCTCACGCTGGCTAGCTGCGGCTCCGATTCACAAACCGCTACGTCGGTCGCTACCCCGCCGACGGCTGATAAAAAGCCCCCCACAGCGGGCTCACGCACTATTCTGTTCTTTGGAAATAGCCTGACGGCGGGCCTCGGCGTAGAGCCGGAAGAAGCTTTTCCGGCGTTGGTAGGCCAAAAGATTGATTCGGCTGGCCTGGGCTACACGGTGATAAATGCTGGTTTGAGCGGCGAGACAACCGCTGGCGGCCGCAGCCGCGTGGGTTGGGTGCTGCGTCAGCCCGTGGATGTATTTGTGCTGGAACTGGGGGGCAATGATGGCCTGCGCGGCCTGCCGCTTACCGACACGCGCCGCAACTTGCAAGCCATCATTGACACTGTGCGCCGCATCAGCCCACAAACCCAAATTGTGCTGGCCGGCATGCAGATTCCGCCCAACCTAGGCGCCGATTATGCCACCCAGTTCAAGCAGACGTACATCGATCTGGCCCGCGAAAACAAGCTGGTGCTCATTCCTTTCCTGCTCGAAGGCGTAGGCGGCGTAGCCAAGCTCAACCAGCCCGACGGGATTCATCCCACGCCCGCTGGCCACCGCCTCATTGCCCGTACCGTGTGGGATATTTTGCAGCCACTACTTAAGCAGCCCGTAGCGGCCGATGCAGCGGTGAGGTAACTATCATAAGTTAGGTTGCGCTCTATTAAGACTTCTTGCCTAAAACAGCTTGCTGTTGCACTAATTTCTCGGCGCGAAATAAGTCGTCGCTGGCTTGCAGAATCTTCGCCCGCAGTTTCGGATTATACGTGGGATTTTTGGTGATAAATGCGCGAACAGTGCGAGCTGCGGTTGGGGATTGATAAGCGCCAAATGTGGCCTGTAGCCAGGAATAAGGGAAGAAAATATCACCCGTCTGCTGAATTTCGGCCAACAGATTCAAACTCTCTGGCAAATACTTTCCAGATGATTCGGCGCGCAATGGATGATGTAAGTAGGCCAGCGCAGCTACTACCCAAGCTTCTTTGCTGCGGTTCTTTTCTTCTTTTAACGAAGTAAAAAAAGCGTCCCGGATTTTCACGTCTGCCGACAAGGCTGGAATCAAAAATTCCATGCGCTTTTTGCGGTCTTCGTTCTTAATTCGGACTAATTGCTTCCGCAGAATTTCGCTATCGGAGCCATAGTCGCGCACGGCTAGCGCTAGGGCCAACGTGGTGTATTCATCTTCCGTTAATTTGACGCCATCCAGAGCCTTTTCCGTCGCCCAAACATCGTATAATTTGGCTTGCGCGGCGGGAGTTAATGCTACCGATTGGTAGGCTTTGGGTGGTCAATAATAACAGGCTTTTTATTGACAATAAGGCGCTTGAGATGGTCCGTATTTTCTTTAAAATCGAGTTGTAGGGGGCTTTTATTTTCACTTAGAACAAATGAGACAGATTCAGTTGCCAGAATAGGCTGTTCTTTGACCGCTGGAATAGTGAAATGTAAGGTGTAGGCCAATTCGGACACGACTTGGCTTCTGTAGGCAGCTAACTCTTGCGAAACGCCCTTCTCTATTGCTATAGTTGTTGTTTTCACTGCTTTGCTACAACAGATTAGGACCGCTGCCGCAAAGAGTAATACACCAAACTGTAGGTACTTATTGAACCTGATTTTTATAGGAAAGCAACGAGTGAATGACTAAGATACTTCTATCATTCTTCGCTGGTCAAACTTTCGTTTGAAGCAAAACGAAAGGTCCTGTTGGGATGACAATCTTTGTCATCCCAACAGGACCTAAACTAACTTAATCGTGCGATTAGCTTTGCTTTTCGGCCAAGCGCTTCAACTTGTCATACGTTGCCTGCGACTGCGTATGCTGACGCTCTACTTCCTGGCGCAACTGACCGGTTAGGCTACTGTCGCTGAGGGCTTCTTTGTAAGCTTTCAGCGCCCACATTTCACCGTGAATGTTGGTAGCCAGAATCGTTTTTTCGCTGTGACCGGTCACGGCAGACGTGGCTTCCATGAAGCGACGGTAGATTTTGCCTTTCACCGTAGTGCCGTCTTCCCGCTCGCCGCCCTGCTGGCGTAGGTGGTTGTTGAGCTCGTTGGCGAAGCGCTGACTCTGACTTACCAGCTGCTTGTAGTAGCCGGTAAGCTCCGTGTCTTGACTTTCATCAGCGGCCTTTTTGTAGCCCTCAATCCGGTCGTTTACGAAGAGCAGTAGCTCCTGCAGTGTATTGGCTTTTTTGTTGCCCTTACTCTTTTTGCGATTGGTGAACAACAAGCCCACGCCCAATGCTATGGCAGCGCCACCAACTACTTTTTGAGTAGTGCTGAGCTTGTTGTAGCCGGTAGTTGCTTTCGTGCCCAAGTCCTTTACTGAATTGGGTAACTGGCCAAGCAGGTCGGATACGTTACCTTGGTTGACCCATTTTTTGGCCTGGTCGAGCAGCTGGCCTGCGCCTTGCGACTGCGTCGATGTGCTATTTTGCGGAGATGATTGCTGTGATTGGTCCATGATGCAATAAGTTATTATAGTACTGGTATGGCTTACGGCAGTGTGGGGCAAGTAGTTAAGTTGAACTTGCTTAACCCATGAGCTACTTCAGGGCTAAGCCCGATATTTTTGTCGATTTTCACCTGCACTTTCAAGCCTCCTCCAATTCCATATATGCTTGTTAGCTAGCACAGTCGGCCGCCCTGCGGTTGAAAACGGGCGAGTTAAGCACAAGCTCTGGTGGGACGCTCTGCCAGTGAAAAGAGAACAGAATTTATTTAATCAGCCGATGCAAAACCGACGTGGGGGGCAAATTCAATGGTCACAACCCCAAATTTATCCTTTGGGCGATTCGGGTATCGTGCTGCAGTTCAGCCGCGTCTACAATACGGAAGTCCAGCAGCGTATTCAGGCCTGCTGCGCCTATCTCGACCAGCTACAAGTGCCGGGGCTGCTAGAATATGTGCCGGCCTACACGACGCTCACCCTGTACTATAACCCGTGGCTGATGAGCGAACAAGGCCGCCTCGACCCCTACGTTCGCATGACCGAAATAGCGCAGGCAATGCTGGCGCAGGCGCAAACTCCCCAACCGAAAATCGCCCCTACGCTGGTAGAAATACCGGTGTGCTACGGCGGAAAGCTGGGCCCCGATCTGGAAGAAGTGGCTCGCTACGCCGGCTTGTCGGAGGCCGAAGTAATACAGATCCATTGCGAGCCAGAGTATGTGGTGGCTATGGTTGGATTCGCTCCCGGATTTCCCTATTTAGCCGGTCTGAATGAGCAAATAGCCACTCCCCGCAAGTCCCAGCCCCGAACTTTGGTGCCGGCCGGGTCGGTGGGAATTGCGGGTCAGCAAACAGGCGTATATTCCATCCCCACGCCGGGCGGCTGGCAATTAATTGGCCGCACGCCCCGGCGACTTTTTCGCCCGCGTCAGGAGAACCCAAGCTTGCTGCGGGCAGGTAATCAGGTGCGTTTTGTGCCCATTACAGCCGCCGAGTTTGAGCAGCAAAACAAGCATGAGTCTTAGCATCCTCAGCCCCGGCCTCCTGACCACGATTCAGGATTTAGGTAGAATCGGCTACCAGAAAGAAGGCATTATCGTGAGTGGGGCGATGGACGCGCTGGCGCTGCGCGTGGCCAATCTGCTGGTAGGAAATCAGGAAAATGAAGCGGGCCTGGAAGTCACGTTGCTCGGGCCCAAAATCCGGTTCGACGAAGATCAACTTATGGCACTTACCGGCGCCAATCTGGCTCCTGCAATCAATGGGCAGCCCATAAAAATGAACCGGCCCATCTTTGTGCGCCAGGGCAGCGTGCTGCAATTTGCCCCCAAGGCTCTGGTTGCCGCACCTACATGGCCCTTGCCGGCGGCCTCACGGTGCCCACGGTGCTAGGGTCTCGTTCCACGTATCTGCAGGCGGGCATCGGCGGCCGGCAGGGGCGGGCCTTAAAAACCGGCGACGTAATACCCTGCCCCGGACCATCAGCATTAGCGAAGCAATTCTGGCTAAAAAGGTTTGTTACCAGTCCGGCCAAAGCTTGGGTGCAAGCTGCCTGGACGCCCAGCCCCGAGCTGTATCAGGGGCCGCAGCCCGACCCCCGTATTCGGGCGGTGGCGGGGCCGGAGTATAGCTTGTTCTCCACTGCTGGTCAGCAGGATTTCTGGGCACAGGAGTACACCGTGACGCTGGCTTCCAACCGCATGGGCTACCGCCTACGCGGCGATGGCGCAGCTCTGACCCTAATGCAGCCCGAAGAAATGCTCTCAAGTGCCGTTACCTTCGGCACGGTGCAAGTACCTCCCGAAGGCAACCCCATCGTCTTGCTGGCCGACCACCAAACCACAGGCGGCTATCCGCGCATCGCGCAGGTAGTTACGGCCGACTACTCGCTGCTGGCGCAAGTACCACCGGGGGGCAAAATTCGCTTTCAGGAGGTGTCGCTGGCCGAAGCTCAGCGCTTGTATTGCCAGCAGGAACTTAATATCCGGCAGCTGCAGCAGTCTTTACAGCATAAGCTAACTACTAACTAATTGAAGCAGAGTTGTACGATTCATAAGAACGTCATGCAGAGCACAGCGAAGCATCTCGCGTGTTTGCTTGCAATGGTAATTCAACGAAGCGAGCGAGATGCTTCGCTGTGCTCTGCATGACGTTTTGGAGTTAGTATCATAAAAATGAATACATGAACCAACCGTTTACTGTTGACTTGAATTGTGACATGGGGGAAAGCTTCGGCGCTTATAATCTGGGCAACGACGCGGCTATTCTTCCTTATATCACCTCCGCCAATATTGCCTGCGGCTTTCATGCCGGCGACCCAGCCGTGATGCGCAAAACCGTGCGCCTCGCCCTCCAGCACCAAGTCGCCATCGGTGCCCACCCCGGCCTGCCGGATTTGGTCGGGTTCGGTCGCCGCGAAATGGCAGTTTCCCCCGAAGAAGCCTTCGATATGGTGGTGTACCAAATAGGGGCACTGGGGGGCTTTTTGGCGGCCGAAGGAGGCAAGCTCCACCACGTAAAGCCCCACGGCGCCTTATACAATATGGCGGCCGCTAGTGCGCCGCTGGCCGAAGCTATTGCCGAAGCCGTGTACCGCATCAATCCGGAAATGGTGCTCTATGGCCTGGCCGGCAGCGAGCTTACTAAAGCCGGCACCAAGCTGGGTTTGCAGGTGGCCCATGAGGTTTTCGCCGACCGCACCTACCAGCCCGACGGTACCCTGACCTCCCGCCGCTTGCCCAACGCCCTGCTCACCACGCCCGAAGAAGCCGCCCAGCAAGTAGTGCGCATGGTAAAAGAAGGCACAGTGCGCGCCCAGCAGGGCCTCGACGTAGCCATTCAGGCTGATACCATCTGCATCCACGGCGACGGTGCCCACGCCCTCGAATTTGCCCGCCACATCCGGCAAGCCCTGCAAAACGAAGGAGTAAGCTTGCAAGCGTTTAGAAAAGCTGCCCGATGAAGCAAGCCCGAAACTGGAGCGTATTGTTAGGAGCGGGTTTTCTGATGGCGACGTCGGCGGTTGGGCCCGGTTTTCTTACCCAAACAACTGTTTTTACCCAAGCCTTGGGAGCCAGCTTTGGCTTCGTTATCCTGGCTTCTATCCTCATTGATCTGGGCGTACAGCTCACCATTTGGCGCGTCATTGCGGTGTCCGAAATGCGTGCCCAAGATATAGCCAATGCAGTGTTGCCGGGTCTGGGGGGCTTTATTTCCTTCCTGATTGTGCTGGGTGGCTTAGCCTTCAACATTGGCAACGTGGGCGGCGCCGGGCTTGGTTTGCAAGTGCTGTTTGGGATTCCGGTAGAGGTTGGGGCTGCCATATCTGCGGCTCTCACCATAGCTATTTTCCTGGTGAAGGAGGCCGGCAAGGCCATGGACCGGTTTGCTCAATTCATGGGCCTGCTCATGATTCTGATTATCGTGTACGTGGTCTTTACATCGGAGCCGCCGGTGGGGGAGGCGTTGGTTAGAACTTTCGCCCCCACGAAACTGGATGTCATGGCCATCGTGACGCTGGTGGGCGGCACGGTGGGCGGCTACATCACTTTTGCCGGCGGCCACCGCCTGCTTGATGCCGGCGTGAAAAGCCCCGCCGCCCTGCCTCAGGTAATGACCAGCGCAGTTTCTGGAATCACGGTGGCTTCCATTATTCGGGTGCTGTTGTTTCTGGCGTCATTGGGCGTTGTTAGCCAGGGCCTGACCATCGCCGCCGACAATCCGCCGGCTTCCGTATTTCAGTTGGCGGCCGGCAATTTTGGCTACAAGCTATTCGGCGTGGTGATGTTTGCAGCAGCCGTCACCTCGGTGATAGGGTCGGCCTACACTTCTGTTTCCTTTATGAAATCGTTTCATCCCAGCATCAGCCGGCACGAAAACCGCCTCATCATTGCTTTCATCTCAATCTCAACGCTCATCTTTATTACCATCGGCAAACCAGTTAGCCTGCTCATCTTGGCCGGGGCCCTGAATGGGTTTATTCTGCCTATCACGCTGGCTACTATGCTGGTAGCCGCCTACCGCAAAAAGGTAGTGGGCGAGTATCGGCACCCGCTGTGGCTGGCCGTTGTGGGCGTGCTGGTGGTGCTGGTAATGACGTGGATGAGCGCGCAGGTATTTGTGCAGCAACTGAGTAGCTTGTTTAGTTAACTCTGAAACCAGCAGAGCTTATCGACGCATTGCTCCTGCTTCAGGACCGCCGTAGTACTAACCCATCCTATTGAAACCCCTTTAGCATTTTATAAAAAGCCTCGGCATAGGTATCACTGATGGGAATGAGTTGGTCGGCAATGCGAATCCGGTTTTTCTCGATATGGTCAATTTTGTCAAGTGCGACCAGAAAGGATCGGTGCACGCGGGCAAAATCCTGGGCGGGCAGCAGTTCTTCTAGTTTGGCAAAGTTCAACAGGGTCATAATCTTCTCCTCCGTGGTATGAATCCGTAAATAGTCTTTCATACCCTCCACAAAGAGAATATTGCGGGTAGCCACTTTCTGAATGCGGTGGCCCACCTTGAGAAAAATATACTCCTGCTCCGGCTTTGCCTCCGCTTTTTCTTCCTTCTTCGCCAAGGAGCTTGGGGGGCTTTTTTCCTGATACAGACGCAACACGCCTTTGTAAAACCGTTCAAACGTGAAGGGTTTCAACAGGTAGTCCTTCACCTCTAAGTCATAAGCCTTCAGCGCATACTGATCGTAGGCGGTAGTCAGGATAATCATGGGTTTGGGGTTCAGCATCGGGATGAAGCTGAGCCCATCCAGGTCCGGCATGTTGATGTCTAGAAACAGCAGGTCGGGTTTGTCTTCCGCCAAATGACCGGCGGCCTCCAGGGGGCTCACGAATGACCCTTTCAGCTCCAGAAACGGGACTTTCCGGATGTATTCTTCCAGTATTTCCTGGGCCAGGTACTCATCCTCAATGATGTAGCAGGTGAGCTTTTCTTTCATGCGCCGGTAAATGAAGGCCTTGAATGGTAAGGGCGACCGTGAAGGTTTCGCCGGTGTTCTGAATAGTCAGTGTATGCTGATCAGGATACAACAAAGCCAGCCTTTTTCGAACATTGGGTAAGCCGATGCCGCCCGGTTCTTCGAGCGCGTTGGTCGATTTTTTCCCTATTGTGTTCTGCACGCTGAAGGCAAGGATATCGTCCTGTATTTCCACCCTTACCTTCAGGTCGCCGGGCTCCAGCCGGGCGGGGCTGTGCTTGTAGGCATTTTCCAGCAGGTGAATGAACAGCAACGGGGCAATGTAGCAGGATTCGGTTTCCCCCTCTATCTGTAGGTCTACTACTGGGCTGTGCTTGTAGCGGAGCTGCTGCAAACTCACGTAGTCTCGCAAATAATCCATCTCCCTGGTCAGCGGAACCGTGGCCGCATTGGACTCATAAATCATGTAGCGCATCAACGAGGCCAGGTGCATGACCGCCTCCGGAGCGGCCGGCGCCTGTTTATACACCAGCGTGTGGATGTTGTTGAGGGTGTTGAACAGGAAATGCGGGTTAATCTGTGATTTCAAATTAACCAATTCGGCCTCCACGGCTTGCTTCTCCAGCTGTTCTTTCCGGATGGTGTTAAGCACCAAGTTCTCGGTGACCCGGGCCAGCCAGCTCAGGAAGAGAAAGATGGGGACTGTGGTGATTAAGTGCATTGAATAATACCCAAAATCAAACGGCTGCTGGTGGAAAAGCAAAAAGCACAAAGGCGCGGTCAGCGCGATGCCTGCCAGTCGGAGCCAATAGTCTCTTCCCTTTCTCTTGCCGGTAGTAAGGGTTAATAGGTAAAAATGACCGTAAAAAACATACAGACAGGTGGTTATAAAACCTGCCGTGGTGCTACGCCAGTGGGCGTCGGTATCACTCTTAAGTTGTAAGACTATCGCCAAGGTGAATAAGACCCAGACAGATAGGTGAATTAGCCGGAAGATTCTTTTGACGCGCTCCATAGCACAAAGGTGGGTTTTTCGGCGCTGGTCCGGGCCAGCGTTTCGACCAGCTACGAAGGCTAATCTACGGGAGAGGCAAAGGAGCCTGCCAGTGCGTTGGCAGAAGCAAAGTCCAACTTGGTCGAGTACTTCACCGCATCAGCATATCACATTTCGCTATTCGATTCGGTAACGATTGCTTCGTTCTGAAATAGAAAGGTAACTGAAGCAAATCCGATAAAATGGGAACTCACCCCTTAGGCCTGATCATCCGCAATGTCTCGAAAAGGTATGCGAATGGCGTGCAGGCATTGCATAATATATCGCTGGATATTCCGCTGGGCATGTATGGGCTGCTGGGCCCCAACGGCGCCGGTAAATCAACCCTGATGCGTACCATCGCCACGTTGCAGGAGCCGGATGGGGGGCAAATATTTTTAGGCGACATCGACGTGGTGAACCAAAAGGAAGCGGTGCGCCAAACCTTGGGCTACTTACCCCAGGAATTCGGCGTGTACCCCAAAGCCAGCGCGGAAGAGCTGCTCGACTACTTCGCCGTACTGAAAGGCATTACCAACCGGGCGGTGCGCCGTGAAACCACCGAGGCCCTGCTCAAGCAAACCAATCTGTGGGATAAGCGCAAGCAGAAGCTGGGGGGCTTTTCTGGCGGCATGAAGCAGCGCTTTGGCGTGGCGGTGGCCTTGCTGGGCAACCCGCGGCTGCTCATCGTCGACGAGCCCACGGCGGGCCTCGACCCGGCCGAGCGGGTCCGCTTTCTAAATCTATTGAGTGAGCTGGGCGAGAACAGCGTCGTGATTCTCTCCACCCACATCGTGGAAGACGTGTCGGAGCTGTGCACCAACATGGCCATCATCAACCAAGGCCAAATCCTGCTGGAGGCCGAGCCTTTGGAAGCTGTGGCCTCGCTCAGGGGCCGCATCTGGCGCAAGCTGACTGATAAACGGGCCCTGCCGGTGCTAAACCAGGAACACCAGGTTATTTCCGCCAAGCTACTCAGCGGGCGCACCATGGTACACGTGTACAGCCCGGATCGGCCCGACAACGGGTTTGAGCCAGTAGAGCCGGACCTGGAAGATGTCTACTTCAGTGCCATGACGGGCTGCTTCGGTACGGTTAATCAGCAACCGAAAGCAGAGGGGGTAGCACTATGAAATTCCAACGGATTTTTGCGCTGGAGTTCACCTACCAGCTGCGCAGGGCCGCTACCTGGCTCTACTTCGGGGTCATCTTGGTCATCACGTTTCTGGTGGTCATTGCCAACTATGCCTCTGATGCGCGGGACGGGTACATTTTGCTGAATGCGCCCATCGTCATGGCCGCCGTCACGGTTATCTGCTGCGTGTTTTGGCTGGTGATAGGCGCTTCCGTGGCGGGCGAAGCGGCGGCCCGCGACGTGCAGACCCGCATGCATTTGCTCACCTATGCGGCCCCCGCCAGCAAAGCCGCCTACCTGGGCGGGCGGTACCTGGCCGCGTTGGCCCTCAGTGCCTTCCAGCTGCTCGCCATCCCGGTGGGCATGCTGCTGGCCATGCACTTTGCTGGGGTAGAAGCTGAGATTCTGGGCCCGTTCCGGGTGGCGCCCTACCTGACTACTTTTTTCTTTATCGCGCTGCCCAACGCCTTTTTCGCGACGGCCATGCAGTTTTCGGCGGCGGCGCTCAGCCGCAAGGCCCTGGCTAGTTATCTGGTCGGCGGGGCCCTGTTCGCGGCCTCCTACACCATATGGCCGCTGCTTGAAAAAGGGGGCGCATGGGGCAATCTGGCCGACCCGATGAGTTTTGGCCCGGTGCTGAGCCATCTGTCCATTGACTGGAGCCCGCAGGAGAAAAACACGCGTTTTTTGCTACTGGAGGGCTCCTTTCTCGCCAACCGCCTCCTATGGTTCGGCGTTTCGCTGGGCCTGCTCGCATTTACCTACTTCCGGTTTCAATTTGTGCTGCCCGGAACCGGCCAAAAACCGCCGTCGGGCAAACCGCTACCCGCCGCGGTGCCGGACTGGGAGAAGCTGAACTGGGGCACCGGGCAGGCGCTGCCACAGGCCAGGGGAACGTATGGCTGGGTCACTCAACTGCACCAGTTGCGCCTCATCACCTGGGAATCTTTTCTGCAACTGGCCAAAAGCAAAGCCGGGCTGCCGCTGCTGGCCGTCTTCGCCCTGCTGGTGGGGGCCACCATATCCGGCAACCTGAAGGGCCGCGGCGTGCCCTTGCTGCCCCGCACCGATTTTGTCCTGGAGTACCTGACCGCACCTTTGGCAGGCCCGGCAGCCTTCTGGGTCCTTGTTGTGTTACTCATCATTTTCTATGCCGGCGAGCTGGTGTGGCGGGAACGGGAAACCGGGCTGAGTGAGGTGGCCAACGCGGCGCCAGTGCCCGAATGGGTGCTGTTCCTAAGCCGGTTTCTGGCGCTAAGCCTGGTGCTGGTGGTGTGGCTGGCCTTCTTAATGACGGCCGGAATGGCAGCGCAGGTGGCCATCGGTGGTGCTACTCCTGAAATCGGACTGTACGTGCGGGCACTATTCGGGCTGCAGCTACTTGACTGCCTGCTTTTCGCTCTGCTGGCCCTCACCGTGCATGTACTGGTGAATCAGAAGTTTGTGGCGCATCTGGTGGCGCTGCTGATCTACGGGTTCATGTCCTTTGCGCCTACGCTGGGCATCGAGCACAAGCTGCTCATTTTTGGCGCCAGTCCGCAATGGACCTATACCAACATGGCCGGCTTTGGCACGTCGTTGGCGCCCTGGCTGTGGTTCAAAGGCTACTGGGTGGCCTGGACGCTGTTGCTGGCAGTGGTGGGGCGGCTATTCTGGGTGCGGGGCCGGGAGGGCGGTGTTGCGGCGCGACTGCAGCTTGCCCGCCGGCGCTTCACGCGTTCCAGCATGCTGGTTTCAACAGTGGCTGTGGGGGGCATTTTTACTCTGGGTGGGTTCATCTTTTACAATACCAACGTGTTGAATGGTTATCTGAGCTCGTCAGCAGCCACCGCGCAGCGTGCCGCCTACGAGCAGCGCTACCGCCGGTACCATAACGCCCCCCAACCCCTGCTAACCGGCGTGAACCTGCAGGTGGAAATCTACCCGCAGCAGCGGGCGGTGACGATACAGGGAACGTACCTGCTCGTGAACAACAGCCCGGCACCCATTGACTCCATTCATCTGGCAACTGGGGCCGGTGTGGAAACCGTTGCGGTAAACTTCGACCAGCCCTTCAAACAGGTTCACCGAGACGAGGAGCACGGCTACCGCATGTACGCCCTGGCCCGGCCCCTGCAACCCGGCGACTCGCTGCGCCTGCGCTTTCAGGTGAAGCACCAAGCGCAGGCCTTCTCCAACAACGGCGCCGACGCGCAGGTGCTGGCCAACGGCACCAGCTTTCGGAATCTGGAGTGGCTGCCGGTGCTAGGCTACCAGCCCTACCGCGAGCTGGACGAGGCCGGCGACCGCAAAGCCTATGGCCTGGCCCCCCGGCCCGCCACCTACTCGCTCTACGACGTGGCAGCCCGCCGGTACGCCCCGTTCCCCGAGCAAATCCGCTTCGAGGCCGTCGTGGGCACAGATGCCGGCCAGACCGTAGTGGCCCCGGGCACCTTACGCCGAACATGGACCAAAGCGGGCCGCCGCTACTTTCATTACGCCACCGATGCGCCCATTCGCAATGAGTACGCCTTTTTCTCGGCCAACTACGCCGTGCAGGAAGGCAAATGGCGCAACCCCTTGGCCAGCCCGGAGCAAGATGTTGCCATCCAGGTTTACTATCCTCCGGGAATGACCGAGAACCCGGCGCGCATGGTCCGCAGCGCCCAGGCGTCGCTAGATTATTATACCAAGCAGTTTGGGCCCTACCCGCACCGGCAGCTCCGTTTCGTGGCCCATCCCAGCTACGCCTTCGGCAACCACGCTTCGCCCATCGACATTACGGCGGAGGAAGGCTTTTTCCTCATGAACCCAAAGGAGGACGAGCGGGACTTTGACTTGGTGACGGCCGTGGTGGCCCATGAGGTGGCGCACCAATGGTGGGGCAACCAGCTCAAGCAGGCCTACGTGGAGGGCGCCGGCCTGATTACCGAAAGCCTCGCGTGGTACTCGGCTATGGGCGTACTGGAAGACAAATACGGCTCGGAGCACCTGCAGGCGCTGCTGCGCTTCCTGCGGGAAGAAAACGAAACCCCGCGCACCCGCGCCGCCAAACCCCTGCTGCAGGCCGATGACTTCTACCAGAACTACCGCAAAGGGCCCTTCGCGCTGTACGCCCTAAGCCAGTACATCGGTCAGGACCGGGTAAACGGCGCGCTCCGGCAGCTGCTGGCGAAGCACCGACCTGGGACCATTCCCCGGCCCACGTCGCTGGACCTCTACCAGGAGCTGCAAACGGCCACGCCGGACTCGCTCCAACCGCTGCTGCACGACCTGTTCGAAGTCAACACCTTCTGGGAGCTGGCGACGGAAACCGCTACCGCTAAACAACTCAAAGCAGGCGGCTGGCAGGTGACGCTCACCCTACAAGCGAATAAGCTGGTAGTGGATAGCGCCGGTACAGAGACGAAATTACCAATGAAGGATTGGGTAGAAATCGGAGTTTTTGCGCCCGCTGAATCGGGAAAGGGGATAGGCAAGCAGCTCTACCTGCAAAAACATCTTATAAAATCCGGCAAGCAGACGATTGTGTTAATGATACCAGACAAACCCGCTAAAGTGAGTTTTGATCCTAGCCATTTGTTAATTGATTGGGAGCTGGTAGATAATGACAAAGTGGTAGAGCCAAAAAAATAAGGGTGCTGCACGAGGAGCATCCGGACGGCATTGTCCTGCACGAAAGGAGGAACAACCCGGCTGCCGAGATGGCCTGATGTAATTTCTCGGCGCATTGTAACTAGAAGCCCATAAGTAACGAATGCGACTAGGTGCGAACAACTATCTCTCCAGCGCGGAGCGAAGCGGCTGAGATGCTGCGGCAAGCTTAGGATGACCATTTGATAACAAGCAAAGAACATCATTCTCGATTGCCAACCACCCCTAACCCACGCCGCTTGATGCGCGGAATTCAGCTGAGGAGGGGCTAGGGTCTTCTAGCTCTCTAGTGATCTAGTGTTTTAGTAACTGAATGGCTAGCTACCAGAATTCAGCCGGCGCTGGAAAGCTTCTAGAAACTGCCCTACGTGGTATCCATCGGCTAAGCCGTGGTGCACATGCACCGATACAGGCAGCAGGCGGGTGGCACCTTCCAGATACACCTGCCCATACGAAAGCTTGGGGCAGCTATCTGCGTGGCGAAAGCTGCGGGCGTGCGACAACGCGGTGAAGCGTACCCACGGCACGGCCGAGCAGTGCAGCACGTCGGGGCGGCCAGTGGCGTCGGAGAGGCGCAGGCCGGTGCTTTGCTGGACGGCTTCTATTTCGCGGTTGGCAGCAGCCACGAAATCGGGTAGCGAGTCGTGTAGCTCGATGAAGGAAAAGCCGAACGTATGATCAGGGCGGCCGATGGTAGCTGAGGCGTGCACCCGGTCGTAACAAACTACCTGCTCGCCCTCAATGCGGTAACGGAATTCCT
Organism: Hymenobacter sp. HDW8; assembly: GCF_011305775.1. Taxonomy (NCBI): domain Bacteria; kingdom Pseudomonadati; phylum Bacteroidota; class Cytophagia; order Cytophagales; family Hymenobacteraceae; genus Hymenobacter; species Hymenobacter sp. HDW8. The sequence goes on along the minus strand of NZ_CP049907.1, from coordinate 1,261,273 downwards.
CCACTTCCTGCGCTGCCTGCAACGAATGAAACAGGTAATACAGAAAGAAAGGTACTCCTTGTAGCTTGGCTTCGGTGTAGGCCTGGGTGCAGTCCACGGTAGCCGTCAGTCCGAAGAAAGGCTCATCAAAAGTTGAGAAAAACGCGAAATGCTCCCGGCGGGGCCACTGAACGAGGTCAATCAGCTGTTTCATGAGCCGCAAGTTCGGTAACTTTGCTTAACTCAGTGCCACAAATTCCGCCCGCATGACCGTAGCTCCCGGATTGAAGAAAGCAGCTGTACTCTGTGTGTTGTGCCACGCCGACGCCTTCTTGTTGCTTCAGCGGCTGAAGCCACCCCACCAGGGATTGTTTACGCCCGTGGGGGGCAAATTAGACCCATACGAAAGCCCCCAACAAGCAGCTTTCCGGGAAGTACAAGAGGAAACCGGCTTGCAGGCGCTGGAAATGGTCTGGCGGGGGATGCTGGTCGAAACCGCACCTGTCGACTACAACTGGATCAGCTTCGTATTTGAAGCCCACATCGAGCGGGTGCCCCCACCGGCCTGTTCGGAAGGCACGCTGGTTTGGGTGGAAAAGGCTGAGATGGCCGTGGTGCCCACCCCGCTCACCGATCATTTTATTTACGAGTACTTACTGGCCAATCGGCCATTTCACTTCGACGTGACCTACGACGCAGCGCTGCGCCCCTTGGTCATGCGCGAGGAACTGCAAGGCCTTAGCTTGCCCCTTATTTCCTAGCCAACTCAAGATAATGCCCGTCTCTCAACTTATTGCTTTCGACGCTGACGACACGCTATGGGCCAATCAGCCTCATTTCGACCACGTGGAGGCGCAATTATTCGCCATCCTTACCCGCTGCGGCGACCCGGTCGTCATCGGCCCGCACCTGTACGAGGTACAACGGCGTAATATGCAGTTGTTTGGCTACGGAGCCAAGTCGTTTATGCTGTCGATGATTGAAACGGCCATTCAACTCACCGAAGGAAACGTTGCCGGCCACGAAATCCAGCAAATCATTGATTTGGGTAAGCGCCTCCTCGACTATCCCATTGAGCCGCTGCCGGGGGTAGAGCAAGTGCTGTGCACGCTTAAAGAGCGCGGTCAGCCCCTGATGGTGCTTACCAAAGGCGACTTGTTTGACCAGGAAAGCAAGTTGGCCCGCTCCGGTCTAGGCGACTTCTTCGACCACGTGGAAATAGTAAGCGAGAAAAACGAGGCCACGTATCGGCGCATTTTAGCTCACTACGGAGTGCCCATCTCTGAATTCACCATGATTGGCAACTCGCTGAAATCAGATGTGTTACCGGTGGCGCAGCTCGGTGCAAGGGCCGTGCACGTGCCCTATCACACTAACTGGATACACGAAGAGGTGCCCGCCGAGCAGTTAGAAGGTGTGGCATTCTACGAGGCCGCCTCCATGACTGATGTGCTGAGCTACCTGAATTAAGAGCAGCCAACGTTTACTTTCGGTTCAACTTCTCACCGAACGCCTACCTTGCTACTTCTTTCTTAACGCTTATCCATGCTTGCTTCCAAGTGGTACGATTTGATCGGCGTGCGCACGACCGAGGTCAAAACGGTAGGGCTCTTCTTTCTCCATAACTTCTTGCTGGGCATCGGCACCGTTCTGGTGTACGTGTCGGCCAACGTTATCCTGCTCGAAAATAACCCCGAGCGCAACCTGCCGCTGGCCTACGGCTTGGCCGCGCTGGCCATGATGGCAGCGGGCAAGGCCTATACCTATTTTGAGCACCATTTGCCCCTACAGCGCCTCGCCGTACGGGTGCTGTTGGCCGTGGTGGCGTTTACGGGTGTTATAAGTGTGCTGGTGGCCGTAGGGCACTCGGTGGCAGCGGCCGTGACCATTATGGCAGGTTATCGGGTGATTTATCTGCTGACCAATCTGGAGTTTTGGGGCGTATCGGCGGTAGTGTTCGATGTGCGCCAGAGCAAGCGCCTCTTCGGCCTGATCGGGTCGGGCGATATGCCTGCCAAGGCGCTGGGGGCCATTTTAGCGCTGCTGGTGCACGCCCACACCGATTTGCTATTTCTACTGTTGCTGGCCTTGGGCGCCTATTTGGGGGCATTGTACACCTTACGTGCTACCCTTAGCTCGCACTCAGTAGAAGCGCGGCCTACATCCCGCCCGCAGCGCCTGACCAGTCTGGCGCCGGGCCTGCAACGCTGGTTCGGCGACAGCCAACTTGTCCTATCTACGTGCCTGAGTATCACGGCCATTGCGGCAGTTACGGCGGGCGTGGAGTACTCTTTCTTTGTTAATGTTAAGCACAAGTTCCACGACCAAGCCACGGTGATGCGCTACGTGAGTAGCGTGCTGGTAGTCACGTATTTGCTGGCGATGGTTTTCAAAATGCTACTCACCCAGAAAGCCCTGGAGCAGGTTGGTATTCGTCGGATGCTGGTGACCTTGCCCGTGGCTTTGTTAATTGGACTGCTGGTATTCAGCGGTTTATGGCAGGTTGGCGCCAATGATTCGGTGCTGCTGCTTTACTTCTGTGGCTTATATCTGGGGCTGGAAGTACTGCGCCGCGCCGTGTTCGACCCAGTGTTTCTGGTGCTGTTTCAGCCGCTTTCCCCGCCCGAGCGGCTGCGGGCACATACACGGGCCAAAGGCTTTTACGAGCCGCTGGGAATGGCACTGGGGGCTTTTTATTGTTCGCCCTGCACGATTTGCCCGGCCTGAATGAGTGGGCGCCGTTTGTCTGGATGAGCCTGTTTGCTGCGGGCGCGTTGTTCTTTCTGCACCGCACCTATGGCCATTATATGGCTGAGCTTCAACATGCCTTAGGTCGCCGTTTTGGCGGTTCGGCAGACGCGTTAGTTCTAACGAGCGAATTCTTGGCCGAAGAGCAGCTGCCAGCTAGCCCAGCCGAAGTACAAGCTCTGATTGACGCGTTGGAGGACAAAACCCAGCGCCGGGCAGCTACAGCCCAACTCTTACAACTGGATTCCAGCGTCTTACCTGAGCTGATTCAAACGCTGGAATCACCCACGGCGAGTGATGCTCTGGTACGGCGGGTGGCGCAACTGTGCGCCCGTCAGCCAGTGCCAGCCAGCCGTCAAGCATTGGTCGCACTGGCTCGTCGCGCCAACCTGCACCAGCGCGAAACAGCCCTGCGCGCCCTGCGCCCTATGGAGCAAGTGGAAACCGATGCGCCAATCTTTCAGGCATTGGTGCAGGAGGAAATGCGGCTGGCGCATCAGCTGTTGCAGGGCATTGCTGCCTTTAGCCACGACGAGCTGCGCCGCTGCCTCTATTATGAATTGGCTAAAGTGCAGCAGCGCATTTTTGGTCTGCTTTTCCAGCTTTATCCCCCGCATATCATTGCTGATGCCCAGCGCGGCGTCGATCACGCGGCCCGCGAACGCCAAGCCAACGCCCTCGAAATTCTGGATAATATTATTCCGCGTTCCCTCTATCAGGGTCTGCAAGCCTTGCTCGATGTAGCGCCGGTAGCGGAGAAAGTGCGTGTATTTGATCGGCTGCTCGGGCCGCTCAGCCAGCCTGCGCGCGTAGTCCCGTTTATTGTTGAGCAGGGGGAAGTGGCCTTTTCCGACTGGACCATCAGTGTAGCCCTGCGCCATTGGCACGCCGAACCCCCCACAATCCGACTGTTATTACCGTATATACATAGTTCCAACTACCTTATTCGGGAAAGTGCCTTCTTTGTGCTGAAAAAGCTGTCGGAGCGTCAACCTGAACTCTATGAACAGCTTACGGATGCCGAGCCAGCCTTACCTGCCCTGCTTATGAGCCACACCCACGCTACCACTGCTACCATCTCGGCCCGCGACCGGGTGCATATACTTCAGCAAACCGCTTTGTTTGCCGAGACGCCCGAAAACGTGCTGAGCAGCATCGTGCCCATCATGCGGGAAGTAAGCTTCCGCGATGGGCAACAGATTTTTGCCAAAGGCGACCTAGGCACCTCGCTCTTTATCGTGTACGGAGGCGAAGTAGGTATTTTCAACGGAACCCAACACCTCACAACTTTCCGCAAAGGTGACTTTTTTGGCGAGCTGGCATTGCTCGATGCCGAGCCTCGCTCAGCCTCCGCCGTTGCCCAAGGTGAGGTTGTTGCTTTCCGCCTCGATCAGGAGGACTTCTATGACGTGATGGAGGAGCGCAGCGAGGTATTGCGTAACATCATGAAGGTGCTCTGCCAACGCCTGCGCCGGCAGAATGAGAAGATGCAAACCCAAGCCCCACTCAGCAATCCAGCCTGATGCTGGGGGGTAAATTTGCCCCCAGCATCAGGCTGGCTGTATTCATTCAGTCTAAAACGGTTATTGCAGCTTAAACGCGGCTTCTTGTACATCGCGGGAATTGCCACCAACAAACACCTGAAAATCGCCGGGCTCCGACAAGAATTTCAGGTCGTTGTTATAGAACTTTAGATCGTCAGGGGTGAGGCGGAAGGTGAGGATTTTGCTTTCGCCTTTTTTCAAGGTCACCTTCTGGAATCCTTTTAATTCTTTTACCGGTCGGGTAATAGAGCCAACCATGTCGCGGATGTAGAGCTGGGCGGTTTCTTCACCGTCGTAGTTGCCGGTGTTGCGCACGGTTACGCGCACTTCCAGCGGCTCGTTTTGCTTGATAGAGGTTTTGCTGAGTTCCGGCTTGCTGTAGCTGAATGTGGTGTAGCTCAGCCCATAGCCGAAAGGATACAGCGGGTCATTGCTCACGTCCAAGTAGCGCGACTTGTACTTGTCGAGCTTGTCGGTGCCGTTGAAGGGGCGGCCGGTGCTTTTGTGGTTGTAGTAGAGCGGCACCTGACCCACAACCTGCGGAAACGTAGCCGTAATTTTGCCCGATGGATTGTAGTCGCCGAACAGTATATCGGCAATAGCGTTGCCGCCCTGCGTGCCCGAAAACCAGGTTTCCAGAATTGCATCGGCGTTCTGGTTTTCCCAGCTCAGCGCCATGGGCCGGCCGTTCATCAGCACCAATACCAGCGGCTTACCTGTCTTTTTCAGGGCTTTCAACAATTCCATCTGCGGAGCCGGAATGCTGATATCGGCGCGGCTGGCTGCCTCGCCCGTCATGCCCTGCGATTCGCCTACAGCGGCTACTATCACATCGGCACTCTGGGCCGCTTGCACCGCCTCCTGAATCATGGCTTCGGGCGTGCGCTTGTCAATGTTCAGGTCGCCACCGTGGGCATTGAGGCGCTCAATCATCTGCGCATCATCGGTGATGTTGGCACCTTGGGCGTACACTATCTTCACGCTGCTAGCTACGTTTTTGATGCCTTGCTCCAAGGAAACGGCTTGTTTCCAGTCGCCGGCGCCGCTCCAAGAGCCAATCATATCGCGTTGGCGGTTGGCCAGCGGACCTATCAGCGCAATTGTACCAGTCTTTTTGAGCGGCAGCGTGTTCTTGTCGTTTTTGAGCAACACCATACTCTTGCGACTGATGCTGCGCGCATCGGCGATGAACTCTTTCTTCATCATAGTTGCCTTGGCGCGCTTTTCCGTCACGCCGCGGTAGGGGTCTTGGAATAGACCGAGCTTGTATTTGGCCTCCAACACCCGACGGCAGGCTAGGTCAATCTGCTCTTGCTTGACGGTGCCGTCTTTCAAGTTTTTCGCCAGGTTTTTCAGGAAAATCTCACCCACCATGTCCTGATCCGTACCTGCGCTCAGCGCCAGGGCCGACACTTGCGCGTCGTTGCCCATGCCGTGGGCCACCATCTCGTTGATGGCGGTATAGTCGGTAGCCACGAAGCCATTGAAGCCCCACTGCGTGCGCAGCAAGTCGGTCATTAGCCATTTATTGCCCGTGGCGGGAACACCGTTGATATCGTTGAATGACGTCATTACCGAACCCACTCCGGCTTCGATAGCAGCTTTGTAGGGGGGCAGATATTCGTTGTACATGCGCACTAGGCTCATGTCGGTGGTATTGTAATCGCGGCCAGCTTCGGCGGCACCGTAGAGGGCAAAGTGCTTGAGGCAAGCCATCACGTTGGTGGGCTTGCTCATATCGTTGTCGGTGCCTTGGTAACCGCGCACCATCGCGCGGGCGATCTGGGCGCCGAGGTAGGGGTCTTCGCCGGCCCCTTCGGCAATGCGGCCCCAGCGCGGGTCGCGGGCAATATCCACCATGGGCGAGTACACCCAGTTAATACCATCAGCAGCGGCTTCTTCAGCCGCAATTCGGGCGCTGCGCTCCATGGCGGCTAGGTCCCAACTGGCAGCCATACCCAGTGGAATGGGGAAGATGGTGCGGTGACCATGAATAACGTCGTAGCCCAGAATCAGTGGAATCTTGAGACGCGACTCTTTCACGGCTAGCTCTTGCAGCTTGCGCGCCGCCACCGGCGTGTACGTATTGAGTACCGCGCCCACATTTCCTTTCCGGATGTTGGCGTCTACGTCTTTGCTGACCACCGGCCCCGTTACGTCAAATCCCACCGACACCAGATTCAGCTGGCCGATTTTCTCGTCCAGCGTCATCTTTTTCATCAGCGCCTCCACAAACTGATTCATCTTCTGGGTATTGACACTGGAAGGCGGAGCAACAGCGGTCTGGGCTTGCAGCGTCGGGCTCAGCAAAAGCCCCAAAGACAGAAGCAAAGCGGTGCGGAACGTTCTTTTCATGTGAGAAAGGATAGGATGGGTTTGGAGCGCAAAAGGGAGGTGAAAAAGCTCCCCAGAAGTAGTATGAATGCTCAGCTTAGGCGGCTGTTTAGGACGTTTGTCATGCAGAGCAGAGCGAAGCATCTCGCATGTTTGGTTGTTTAGCTTGGCAACATCAGCACGCGAGATGCTTCGCTCTGCTCTGCATGACGTTCTATTGTTGATGTGTGACAGCGTTATTCATTTTCCTACTTAGCCGTCACGACTGGTATTCTGGTTGAAATGCCGTTTTCGTTGATGGCTTCGATGGTGAAATAATAGGGGAGTTCTTTGTCCATGCCTTTGAAGTAAAACTCAGGGGAGCCGTGCACCATGATACAATTGTAGAGCTTATCGGGGCTGATGCCAACGTGGATATTGTAGGCGTGAGCGTTGTCGACGGCTTTCCATTTGAGCCAGGCGCTACGCTTGTCTTTTTCAGTCCGCAGCACGATGAAATTCTTCACGGCTTCAGGTGCTGAGCCGTTGCCTTTGCCGAATACGCGCAGGCCGCTGATGGCAAATTTGCCGGTGGGCATGTGGATGTTTTCGAGCTTGAGGTAGCGCGTTTTTATTGGCTCGGCTAGTTCGATGTAGTCGTGCGGGACGTCGGTTTTGTTCTGGCTTTTATCCACCAGCATCTTCCACTTTTTGCCGTCCTGGGAGTGCCAGAGCTTGTACTGGTGGTATGTACCTTGTTGCTTACCTAGAAATTCTGCGTCTTGGTCGGCGTAGTTTATCTGGATGGCATGCACCGTGCTGAGGTTGCCCAAATCGGTCTGGAGGTATTCGCCTTTGTTGCCGGTGGCGGCGCTCCAGTAGGTTTTGATGCTTTCATCAACGGCGAAGTTGGCAGAAAAGCCCCCAGCTTCGAAGATACCTGCACCGGCTTCTGGTAGTTAAGCAGCATCCAGCCTGTGAAGCGACTTTTGAGATGGTCAGCGGGGCCGTTAGGTAAGTAGTGCGGATAGTCGCCAAACCTGGTGTTGCTGTACAGCACGCCGTCTTTATCGAAGCCCGCGGGCCAAAGCCCCAGGCGCCGCTCAAAGTTGTTTTTCACCGATACCACCATCGTGGAGAGGTGCCACCAGTTGCCGTACGTATCCTGGAAAGTGTTGCCGTGGCCGGCGCCGCGGGCAAAGCCGCCGGGCTTGTAAGCAAACGGGTTGTGGGGCTGCGGGGTGAACGGTCCCAAGGGCTTGTCGCTCACCTGCACCCCGTCGGCGTAGCCGCTAAATTCGGTGCCAGGCGCGCCGTATTGGAGGTAGTATTTACCCTGGTACTTATTCATCCAGGCGCCTTCCATAAATGGGTCGAGGAAGGTGTTATCGAGGTATTCGCCGAACCGTTGCCAGCCAAACCGCTCGTCATTCAGGCCAAACATTTCCTTGGGCTGCCCAATAGGCTGAAAAGTCTTGCGGTTGATCTGCTGGCCGTAGAGTGGAAACTCGTTGCTACTGCCCCAGTACAGATACAGCTTGCCATCATCGTCCAGGAAAAAAGCAGGGTCCCAAGCGCCGATTTGGAAGGGCTCCACGGCTTCTTTCCACTCGTTGGCCTTAGGGTTGGTACTCATCCAAATAGGGAAGTTTTTCTCGTGCGTCGAGCCAAATACCAGCAGCGTATCGCCCATTACAAACACGGCCGGCGCGCACAAGTCGTCATAGACTTTATGGTGAGGCTTGAGAAAGGACCGCGAAACGAACTCCCAGCTATACAGGTCTTTGCTGTGCCAGTAGCCCCATTGGTTGGTTGAAAAAAGGTAATAGTCACCTTTAAACAAAGTGATAACTGGGTCGGCCGTAGCGCGGTGCTTACCCGAAACTGCAAAGTCAGGAATGGGCGTGTAGCCGTAATCCAGGTTTAGTGGGTTGCAATACGTCCGCTGGCCAGGACTGGCCGTTGGTTGAGCTTGAGTAACCAAACTCAGCAACGCAGCAAAGCACAAGAGCAGGGTTCTGAGCATGGGCATTAATGAAAACTAAATCGTCTGTCATGCTGAGCTTGCCGAAGCATCTCTACTGGGTAGTAATCTCAACGACAGCGAGCGAGATGCTTCGCTGCGCTCTGCATGACGTTCAGAGGAATTATTTCTTAATCTGAGGGCTTTCAAAGCCGAGTTTGGTAAGGCCGCGCTGCACATCGGGGCTGCTCATGAATAGCTTCCACAGGAGACCGGTGCGGTGGTTTTCAATCATGACGATGATAGGGCCTTGGTCGATGGCGAGGTGCGATTTGGCGTACCAATTATGGTGCTCGCTGAAGCCATCTACAAAGCCGTATTCGCTCCATATTTTGTCCCCCAGATCGTTGTAGAAGTGCTTCAAGGCCGCCATCGACTCGGCCGGCGCGTAAGGCATAGCCGATAGGGCGGCAGTGGGCGAAATCACGCCCAAATCTTCAGACGGGGAGTGGGCCGCGTAACCTTTGTGGCTGTCTGAGGCAGTAAGGCCCCAACTGTTGGGTCCGTAGCCTTTATACTTCTTTGGGTTGTCGACGCAGTAGGCGTAGTTGATGCGGGTGTGGGCCTGGTTTTGCTGCATGTAGTCGGCGTACTGATCTTTAAGCCCACGCGGATCGATGCCCAGAAAAGAGTAGTGCGAGAAAAACAGCGGTCCGCCGTAGTCGAAGCCCAAGGGCAGCTTGATTTTGTAGAACTCCTTACCATTCTTGAAGTAGTCGCCGGTGGCCCAACCTTGGTCGTACACCTTTTTGTCGATGGGAAACTTAGGTGAGGAGGCCGCCATGACATAAGTAATCAGGCACTCATTCCAGCCATGAATCTGGTGGTTCATGCTCCAGCCGTTGTTGGGGCTCCAGTGCCAGTAAAGTACATTTTGCCCCCCTTGCTGGTGCCAGTTCCATTCTACGCCTTCCCACATCCACAGAATGCGGTTGCGCAGTTCCTGCTCCGTTTTGTTTTCTTGGGTGAAGTATTGGCGGGCACAAATCAGCCCCTGAAACAGGAAGGAAGTTTCCACTAAGTCGCCACCGTCGTCCTTTTGGCTAAAGCGGATAACCTTGCCGGTTTCCCCATTCAGCCAGTGCGGAAACACGCCGTGAAATGAATCCGACTTCCCCAGAAACTTCACGATTTTCAGGATTCGCGCCGCCGCTTCGTCCCGCGTAATCCACTTCCGATCGGCGGCCACAATGATGGCCATAATGCCGAAGCCCGTGCCGCCGGTGGTTACTACTTCGCCGCCATACTCGTAGGCCACGTTGCTCCGCTCGCGCGCCATACCCGATACCGGGTGCCCAAAGTCCCAGAAGTACCGAAACGTCTGACGCTGAACCAAGTCCAGTAGCTGCTCGTCCGAGAGATTACGGGGCCGTTGGCGCGGGTCGAATTTGGTGGTCTGGGGGGCTTTTTTGGGCGCTGGTTTTTGCTGGGCAACTAAAAATCCAGGTAGCAGCAGATACAGAAGTAGGAGAAGTTTTGCTTTCATAAGTCAGCTTAGGCGACGTATAAATAGGGCTAGGAAGCTAGAAAGCTAGTTCCCCTCCTCGGTTGAGGAGGGGCTAGGGATGGTTGATGACGCTAGAACAAGAACTATATATAGTCTTAGAAAATGGGTAACGATTGTCAACCACCCCTAACCCTTCCTCAACTGAGGAGGGGAACTAGCTTTCTAGCCCTAGTCTAGTAGTGTTTGTCAAGTTTCATTAATACCCGGGGTTCTGCGTCAGCTGGCCGCCGCTTAAGTCAATCTGGGCCTGCGGAATGGGAAATAGCTCATGCTTGCCTTTCACGAAGGTTTTGCCTTGGGCCGCGAAAATGGGAACGATGCGGCCAGGAATCACACTTTCCTGACGAACCAGGTCGAAAAACCGGTCGTGCTCAAGAGCAAGCTCCACGCGGCGCTCCCACCAGATTTGCTCGAGGGTAGGAGCCGGAATGGGTGCTAAGCCAGCGCGGCGACGCACCAAGTTCAAGCTCGTAGCCGCAGCGGTAGTGTTGCCAATTTGCCGGGCAGCCTCAGCATTGATGAGCAGGATCTCGCCATAGCGTAACACCCGAATATTCTTAGGCAAGAAGTCGTTGTTACCGCAATTAGCTTCGCGGGTGCGGCTATGGTATGCTTTGTAGCTGTAGCGGAAGCCTTCTACCGAGTCTTTGCTCGGAATGCGAAAGCCGTCCCACAGTACAGTGCCGGTGGAGCGCTGGCCCGCGGGGCCGTTGGCTGAATGAAGATAATACTGGCTGCTCGCCGTACGTCGTTCAACTCATAGGCACTGGCCAGCGACGTGGTAGGCGTATTGAAACCGAAGCCTAAGTCGGCCCAGCCGCCCCGGCCACCCGAGCGCGGACCTTGCGATACGGTGTATAGCTCCACTGCGGAGTTGTTGCAGGAAGCACTAACACCCGCCTGCACCTCAAAGATAGATTCGGGCCCATTAGCACCCGCCGTACGCCAAATATCCGCGTAGTTTTCCTGCAATGCATACGTTCCCGAGCGACCCTGAATGATCTCGTTAGTCAGATTGTAGGCCTGCTGATAGTTTTTGCGATACAGGTACACCTTAGCTAGCATGCCTTGCGCAGCCGCTTTCGTAACCCGCCCCGTCTGGGTGGCACCTTTTAACGGTAAGTTATCAGCGGCAAATTGTAGGTCGCTGATGACGAAATCATAAACGGCATCGGCGGTAGCACGCTGCTGAAACTCTGGGCTGTTAATCTCCGAGGTTTGAGGTACGCGGTCAAGCAAGGGCACTCCTCCGAAAAGGCGCACTAAGTTGAAGTAGAAGTAAGCGCGCAGAAAGCGAACCTCGCTGATCAAACGGTTTTTATCTGCTTCAGGCGCAGGGCTCAATGGAATTTTGTCCAAGGCCTGATTGGCGCGCCCTATGCCCTGGAAGTACCCATTCCAAACGTTATTGGGGGTGCCATTGCTGGAGGTTAGCGTAAAATTGTCGATGGTAAGCGCATCGCCATAGTCACTCGGAGTACTGCCTTTATCAGAGTCGTCGGAGGCAATATCGGTCATGATAACATACTGCAAACCATGAACATCGGGGCCAAATCCCCCTAGGTACATGACGTTGTATACCCCATCGACCAGCTTTTGAGCTGCGGCTGGATCATTGCGAATTGCATCTTCACTCAACTGACCTTGGGGAGCTACATCAAGGAAATCTTTGCAGCCGCTGACCATCACTAGGGCCAGGGCTAAGGCAGCCGTACCGGCACGGCGCGGGAGAGAGGTGGGAATAGAGAAATACATCGGCGTAGCTTATTTGAAGTTGACGTTCAGCCCCAGCGTGATGGTGCGGCTAATAGGGTAGCTATTTAACTCGATACCTGAGTCGAGGGGCCACCGGACAGTTCTGGCGTGAAGCCGCTGTAGTTGGTTACCGTAAACACGTTCTGGGCAGCAGCAAATACGCGGAGCGAAGTCATGCGAAAACGCTCGAGGGCAGCTACTGGTATCGAATAGCCTACTACCACGTTGGTGAGGCGCAAAAACGAACCCGATTCCAGGAAGTAGGTCGAGTTGGGCATGCTGCTCATCAGGGACCGAGGATCGGAGTTGGAAGGGTTAGCGGCCGTCCATCGATCATCGGCGAAACTGGCTTCGACGTTATCGGTGCTGGCGTTACGTGCTTGCTTTTTGGCATTATATACCTTGTTATTCAGGTTGCCCGAAAACACGAAGGAGAAGTCCACATTCCGGAAATTTAGCCCCCCATTTACACCATAGTAAACAGGAGGCTGATAAGAGCCGAAATAAGAGCGGTCAAGCAAGTCAACGGTGCCATCGCCGTTGGTGTCGGCATACTTCAGGTCGCCTACCTGAGGGTTGAAAGTGGAGCGGGGGCCGCTGGCAATTTCATCAGCAGATTGGTACACGCCAATAGCATCGAGCAGGTAGAAGCTGCCCGCCGCCACGCCGTTGTCGGAGCGCGTCACGTTGTTCGCACCGGCAAACAATGCTTGCCCGCCGTTTAGCTCGGCAATGCGGTTTTTGTTGAAGGTAGCATTCACCCCAATGTTGTAGCTCCAGTCGGCACTTTCGCCAATGTTGGTGCGCCAGTTAAGCGAGGTTTCCACGCCTTTATTGGTGATATCAGCGGCGTTGGTGATAAACTGGTTGTTGGGGTCACCTAAGATGCCAGGAATGTTAATCGGAATTAGAGCGTCGGAGGTGGTCTTGTCGTAGTAGGTTACTTCGCCCGTCAGGCGGTTGTCAAGCAAACCGAACTCTACCGCGAAGTCATACTCTGTGGTGGTTTCCCAGCGCACATCCTGGTCTTTAATTTCCGTAATCGTGGCTCCCAATACTGGCTGACCATTAAAAACGTAGGGAATATTCGAGTTAGCCGTCACGATGTAGGTATCGGCCGGAATCTGGTCGTTGCCAAGCTGGCCGTAGCTGGCACGCAGCTTCAGGAAGTTCAGTATGGTATTACCTTTCAAAAAGGCTTCATCCGACACTACCCAGCCCAAGCCCACTGAGGGGAAAAAGCCGTTGCGCTGGTCGCGGTTAAACCGCGAAGTAGCATCGTGGCGGAGGTTAGTGGTGAAGAGGTAACGGTCGAGGAAGGCGTAGTTAATGCGCCCGAGGTACGATAGCCGGCTATCCTTCGAGGCTGCCGAACCGTTCACCGAAGAGTTTGGGTCGCCCGCGTTTAAGTACCACTGGTTTGGGTCGACGGGCACATCGCGGCGGGCGGCCGAAAACTGATTATCAAAGCCTTTCTCTACCACAGTACCGACAAGCACAGTCAGGTCGTGCTTATCGAGGAAGCGCTGCTGATACGTGGCAGTATTTTCCCAGAGATAGCGGGAGTTATTGTTCTGCGTCACGTTCAGGTTGCTACGGTCTGAGCGCTGGTTGCCACCGGCCGTCAGGAACGTGACCTCATCGTTGCGATACTGGTAGTCGTAGACGCGACGGTTATTGTAGTTGAGGTCGAGGTTGATGGCCGAGCGGAGGGTAAGCGCAGTAATGGGCTTTACATCTACGGCCACGGTACTCTGCAAGCGGTTTTCCAACGACTTATTGTTGTTCTTCTCGATATCCAGCAATGGGTTGCCTACGTTGCCGAAGGCGGAGGTGTTCCCGTATCGGTCGCCTACTTTGGACTGAATAATGGGGGCCGCGCGGTAGGCGTTGCCATAAGCGGCTCCTATGTTGACGTCGCGCGTATTGGCGTGGCTAAAGGATGCCTGCGAGCTGATCGTTACCTTATCCGAAAGGTCGAAGGCGGTGTTAGAACGTACCGTCAGGCGCTGAAACTTGTTATTGATGACGATACCGTCATCCTGAAGCAAATTGCCAGAGAAGTAGTAGCGCACGTTCTCACTCGCACCCGACACGGCTATGTTGTGATTCTGGAAGGTGCTGCGGCGCAGGATCTCGTCGTACCAGTTGGTAGTGCCCGTGAAATTCGGAATGTTGGTGCTAGGCGAAACATCACCCAGGTAGTTCACATACTGGTCGGCGCTGGCCATATCTACCAAGCGAGCTGCTTGCTTAAAGCCCCCCGTAGCGCTGTAGCTGAGCACCGGTTTGCCTTCTTTGCCCTGCTTGGTGGTGATGATAATAACACCATTTGCCCCCCGCACACCATAAATAGCTGCCGCCGACGCATCTTTCAAAACATCAATGGTTGCAATGTCGGCGTTGCTCAGGTTGCGGATATCAGTGGTTTGCACGCCGTCTACCACATACAACGGGTTAGCGCCAGCCAGCAGGGTACCCGTTCCTCGGATACGCACGACGGGTTGGGAGTTAGGAGCACCGTTGTTCGTGATTTGTACCCCAGAGATTTTGCCTTGCAATGCTTGGGTAGCAGTCTGCACAGGCTGATTGACAATCTCAGTGCCTTCCACGCGGGCCACGGCGCCGGTGAGGTCGCGCTTGCTTTGCGTACCGTAGCCCGTAACGACCACCTCGCCCAGTGCCTGCGTATTAGGCGCAAGATTGATATCAATGGTGGTACGGCCGCCGATGGCTACTTCCTGCGGGTTGTAGCCCACAAAGGAGAAAACCAGCGTGCCGTTGTCCGGGGCGGTGATAGTATAGCGACCCTCAGGATCGGTAGCCGTACCGTTGCTGGTGCCTTTCACCACTACATTTACACCGGGCAGGCCCCCACCCGTTTCGTCAATTACGCGGCCGGTTACGGTAATGTCGGCCGGCGTTTGGGCCAGGTTGGTAATAGGCGAGGATTCAGCGGTGGCGTAGGCTGGGGCGCTGCCGGCGCACAAAACGGCCCCGAGCGCCGCCAGGGCCGTAAGCTGCTTAACACACCTAGGAAGCCCAGGGAAGTGTAGAAGAGGGTGCATATAAAGGAAGGGTTTGGAGTGGGAAATAGAAATCAGAGAGTACTTCAGATGCCGGAATGCGCCCCTAATTGGAGACTACAGGCATTACTCGTCAGTTGTATAACTGCAACCAAATCAGGAGGAAAGCGCAATCGTTTGCGGGTCAATTCCAAGTCTTGGGTTTACTAGATGACACGTAGCACTGGAAAAGGTGAAGAAGCTTGTTGGCTCTGCATATGAGGCAGCAGCGATGTTAATCGGGCCTCCTACGCACGGAGGGTACTCAAACGACAGGCAGCGAATCGAAAAAACACGCAACCATTTGCTCATCATGTAGGAGGGCCGCGTCGGGCTGGGCAGGGGGCTTTTCGAATAGCCTGGGTCTCTGTCTTTCCTAATCCAGCAGATCGGTACTAGCTATCGGCTGTTTATTTTGTTTAGAGCGAACGAAGCAAATAACTGCAGCCGTACAAGCAGTACTGTTCTAGACTGCGTAAGGTTGTGTCCGGGCAGTATTAAATGGCTATCTGAGCGGGCACAAAAAAGGTTGACGAGTTCATCGTCAACCTCTATGCTTTCTGCCGCAGCAAATTTGCCTATTGATAATCAGGATTTAAGGCCAAAAAAGCCCCCCAGCGTGATTTTTGGCTATCGTTCCAGCTTAAAATCTTTGTCTACAGCGGGGCGCTCCTTTTGGTTGGCTACGGCCCAGCCCGTCAGGTAAATCCAGCGGGTGACGCCGGCTAGTTTCTGAATATTAATGCGCTCTGGCTCGTCTTCGGGCGTATGGTAATCCTTGTGCAGCAGCGTGGTGTAGCAGATGGATGGGATATTGAGGCGGGCATAGGAAAGGTGGTCGGAGCGGAAGTACCAGCCTTCGGGGTGAGTGGGCTTGTCCCAGAGCGTGTCGAGTTTAAATTGGGCGCTGGCTTGGTTGGCTGCCAGAGCCGTATTGACCAAACCAAGGGAGTTGCGATGGGGCGGTTGCGAGCCCAGCAGCGCCGCGCTATCCGGAGCATTGCGCCCCAGCATTTCCGCATTCAGCACCGCCACAATTGATTCACGCGGCACGGTAGGATGGGCAGCGTAGTAGCGCGAACCAAGCAACCCGCGCTCTTCGGCGCCGTGAAACACAAACAAAGCAGTGCGCTTGGCTGGTTTTTGCTTGAAAGCGCGCATCGTAGCGAGCAATGCCGCGCAGCCCGTCGCGTTGTCGTCGGCGCCATTCCAGATGGAGTCGCCGGCCACGATTTTGCGCACGCCGTCGTGGTCTTGGTGGGTGCTGAACAGTACGTTTTCCTTTTTCAGCTGCGCGTCGGTGCCGGGCACTGTCGCCACAATATTTACCGATGGATACGCGAAGGTTTCCACTTTCAGGGTAGCCGTCAGCTGCTGGCCCGGCTGGCGGACCCAAGCTAACGCTTCGGCGGGCAGCCAAACGGTGGGCGCCTGCTCAACTACTTTGGTAGCAACCTCGCCGGGCAAGCTGTAGCGGCCGCGCTCGTAGCTGGTGGTCCAGTTTTCATATAAGTTCTGGGCTCGCGCATCTGACACGAACACAACAGCCACGGCACCTGCTTTCACTAGTTCCACAGATTTGTCGCGCATGGTTTGCCCCACAAACCGGCGGTAGCTTAAGTCAGCTGATGGCGTGCCCGAAAACAGGATAGCCACGGCTTTGCCTTTCACGTCGATGTTGGCCATTTCAGCCGCCGTACCGGTGCCCACAAATATCAGGGGGGCATTTATAGTAGCCACACCGGGGGCCAAAATCATGGCATCCTTGCCGTGGGTGAGCTGGTGCGTACCAATGTTCAGGCGGCTGTCTTTGGTGAGGCGGGTGCGCTGAATGTGAAAGAACTGAAAATATGTGCCATCGTCGCCGGCGGGCTGGAGGCCTATTGCCCGGGCCTGCTCGGCTATCCAAACGGAGGCTTTTAGCTCATCTAACGTGCCGCCCTCACGGCCCCGAAAATGGTCGCCACCAATGGCAAATAAGTCACGCTTTAAATCTTCTTCCTTGATGGCTGAGCGTTTGTCGCCGGCGAAAGGGCTACGCTGGGCTGTGGCCGCGCCGCTATTTAGGAGCAACAGCCCTAGCAAACTTCCGGACAGAAGGAAACGAGAAAGTATAGCGTGTTTCATGGAGGTAGGAGGAGAACGCTTTGACAAAGACTTTACGAAAGAACGTCATGCAGAGCGGCCGCTCTGCATGACGTTCTAGTATTTGATGAGGACTTAATTCTAGGCTACGACCTCATAAGTCATGATGGGTTTTGACTTGTTCTTCAGGCTGACCTCACCCACCTGACGGCACTGAAACGACTCTTTTATCCTGTTGTAGGTCGCTTCGGTAACGATAATCTGGCCGGGCTGAGCGGCGCCTTGCAGCCGCTGGCTTACGTTTACCGTGTCGCCAATTACGGTGTAATCCAAGCGCTTAAGCGAGGCAGAACCGATGTTGCCGGACACCATTTCGCCCGTATTGATGCCGATGGAAACCTGTGGTTGGTAGGGTGAGCCATCGGTGAGGGTGCCCGGGCTGGCGGCTATCAGGCTGCGCACCGAGAGGGCCGCGTCGATGGCGCGGTCAAGGTGGTACTCGCCCCGGAATACGGCCATCACTGCGTCGCCCATGAACTTATCGATGTAGCCACTGTGTGCGATAATCTCGCGCACCATCTTATCGAAATAAGAATTGAGCATGTTCACCACATCGCCGGGGGGCAAAACTTCCGACAAGGAGGTAAAGCCACAGATATCAATGAAAACGACCGTGGCGTCAACCGTTTCGCTAGCCAATAGCTTGTTCTCAAAATCGGGGCGGGCCATAAAATTGAGCACCGTCTCGTCCACGTACATCTTCAGGATGTTGTTTTCCTGAATTGCCTGAAGCGTTTCGCGCAGCTGCTTTACCTGCACGATGGTTTTCTCGATAGTGAGCTCTAAGTCATTAAAATCGACGGGCTTGCACACAAAGTCGAAGGCGCCGCGGTTCATGGCCGTGCGGATATTCTGCATGTCGCCGTAGGCCGAAACCATTACGGTTTTGATGGCCGTATGTGCCTCGTGCAGCTTGGTAAGCATAGTGAGCCCATCCATGACGGGCATATTGATATCGGAGAGAATAATATCCGTATCGGGATTTTCGGCCACGCGGGAAAGCGCCTCCTGCCCGTTGCTGGCAAACAGAAACTCGTACTGATTCTCCCGGATTTTGCGCCTGAATTTCTGCTTAATCAGCAGCTCTAAATCAGCTTCGTCGTCTACAACTAAAATCTTTGTTTTCATGCCTTTTCCATGGAAATCAACTTTTCCTTCAGGGCTGAGAAGTCTACTGGTTTGGTGAGGAAGTCATTGGCTCCCAATTGCATCGCTTGTCGGTGGCTTTCCTGGTCGGCGTAGGCCGTAATCATCATCACCGTGGGCGGGGGCGGCGTAGGGTGCTCCTGCTTGATGCGCCGCAGCAGCTCCAGCCCACTCATGCCGGGCATATTGATATCGGATAAGATCAGGACAACCTCCGAGAAGTGATCATGCAGGTACTCAAGGGCTTCCTCGCCCGAATAAGCAAAGGTGAAGGAGAACACGCCATTGCGGATTTCTCGCCGAAAACGCTGCTCAAATAGTTGGCGCACGTCTGGCTCATCATCAACTACTAATATTTTCATCATGGCGAAGGTAGTACTACTGGAAGATGATTTTGTCTTTAAATCGGTAAATAAGTAATCGGCTACAACAAGAGGCCGCACTTTTGAAAAGCAGCCTTCCTGTTAGACCCATTATGCGCGAGTGAACAGGCCAAATAGGGCAGAAGATAATGACTTCAACCATACGGGCATGTTGCTTCAGACTTGAGCGCTAGCGCCACAAGCTGCACAGCATACGCTCAGCTTTGCTATACGATTTGAATATAGCTTAAGTAATGCTGTAAGATGGAAAATTAGTGGATTATGGGAGCCGGATTTTGATCGGTGAGCGGCGTGAAAGGGGGCGCGTCCAAGGAGGCGGTAAGGGCGGGGGCGGAGTGGTTCTGGCGGTATTGCTCCAAGGCTTTGCGACCCAGCAACCGAAACACGACCGGCGTGACGATGATATCGAGCAACGTGGAGGACAAAAGGCCCCCCAGAATGACCACGGCCACCGGATACAGAATTTCCTTGCCAGGCGCATCCTTGGCTAGGGTCAGTGGCACGAGGGCCAGGGCTGCGACGAGCGCCGTCATCAGCACGGGCACGAGGCGCTCCAAGGAGCCGCGCAGTATCATCTGGTCGGAGAACGATTCGCCCTCTTTTTCCACCAGATGGATGTAGTGGGAAATCATCATGATGCCGTTGCGCGAAGCAATACCAGTGAGCGTGATAAAACCGACCAGCGAGGCGATGCTGAGCGTGCCGCCCGTGAGCAGCACAGCCGCCACCGAGCCGATAAGGGCCAGCGGAATATTGAGCATAATCTGGGCGACGAGCAGCCAGGATTTGAAGTGGGCGTACAACACCAGAAAAATGCCCCCCAGCGAGAACAAACTCAGCCACAGAATCCGGCTGCTGGCCGCCTGCTGACTTTCGAATTGCCCCCCATAGGTGAGGTAGTAGCCTGTGGGCAGCTTCACCTGCTCGCGAATGCGCCGCTGCATTTCCTGCACGGCGCTGCCCAGGTCACGGCCGGCGACGTTGGCCGAAATGGTGATGCGGCGCTGGGTGTTTTCGTGGTTGATGGTGTTGGGACCGGGCTCGTAGCTCACGTCGGCCACGGCACTTACGGGTACGAAGCCGCCGCTGGGCGTTTCAAGGCGGGTTTGGGCAATTTGGTTGAGGTCGGCGCGCAGAGAATCTGGCAGCTTTACAATGAGCTCGAAGCTTTGCTGCCCCTGCAAAATGCGCGATACGACGGCGCCCTGAAACAGCGTTTCCAGGTCCTGCACTACCTCGCCGCGGGGCAAGCCCAGCGCCCGAATGGCATCTTCGCGGGGGCGGATGAGCAGCTGAGGCACCTGCACCTGCTTTTCGACCTGCAAATCGACCACGCCCGGCACCGTGGCGGCCACGTCGCGAACTTCGTTGGCGTAGCGGCGCAATTCGAGTAAGTCGTTGCCAAAAACCTTGATGGCGACCTGGGCCCGCACGCCCGACAACAGGTGGTCGAGGCGATGGGAAATGGGCTGCCCCACGTTCACGCTGACGCCCTGCAGCAAACTCAGGCGCTGGCGCAGATCGGTTAGGATGACGTCTTTTTCACGGCGCTCCAAGCCGGCTTTCTCCAACTCCGCGTCGGTTTTGAAGGCTACTTCTATTTCAGAGTTATTCACCGATTCGGCGTGCTCGTCCAGCTCGGCGCGACCGGTGCGGCGGGCCGTATAGGCTACTTCCGGCACTTGTAACATCTGCTTTTCGGCAATGGTACCTAAGCGGTTCGACTCCGCCAGAGAAGTGCCGGCGGGGGCGGAAAAGTTAACCGTGAGCGAGCCTTCGTTAAAGGGCGGCAAAAACTCTGTGCCGAAGAAAGGTACCGTGGCCGCCGCCAGCACAAACAGCAGCCCCGTGGTGCCTAGAATCAGCTTGGGATGCCGAAAACCGAAGCTCAGCAGGCGCGTGTCCTTCGCCTTCAGCCAGCGCACCAAGCGACTGTCCTGCTCGGCGTGCATCTTCATTTTGGGCAGCAAATAGTAGCACAGCACCGGTGTCACAGTCAAAGAAACAAACAGCGACGCGATGATGCTGGTGATGTAAGCCACGCCCAGGGGGGCAAAAATTCGCCCTTCCATACCCGACAGCGCAAACAAGGGCAAGAACACAAGCACCACAATAATGGTGGCGTACACAATGGAGTTGCGTACCTCGCTGGAAGCCTCATAAATCACCTGCAAAGCCGGGCGTGGCTGGGCCAGCTGCCGGTTTTCGCGCAAGCGCCGGAAGACATTTTCCACGTCCACGATGGCGTCATCCACCAGCTCACCGATGGCAATTGCCAGGCCGCCGAGCGTAAGGGTGTTGATAGAAATGCCCCCTAGCTTGAAAACCAGCGCCGTAACGAGCAAGGATAACGGAATGGCCGTGAGCGAAATAACGGTGGTACGCACGTTCAGCAGGAAAGCGAACAGCACAATCACTACCAGAATGGCCCCGTCGCGCAGGGCTTCTTCCACGTTGGTGAGCGAGGCGTTGATAAACTCGGCCTGCTGGAACAAACGGGTGTTGAAACGAACGTCGGCCGGCAGGGAAGGCTGTAAGTCGGCAAGGGCGGCTTCTATCTGCCGAGTGAGCTCGGGGGTGCTAGCGCCGGGCTGCTTTTCGATGCTGAGAATAACGGCGGGCTGACCGTTTACGCTGCCGTCGCCGCGCTTAAAACGCCCCCCAAACTGCACCGTAGCCACTTGTTTCACCGTCACGGGCGAGCCATCGCGGTAGCTCACGATAATGTTCTCGATATCCTCCACCGAGCGCAAGCGGCCTAAGTTGCGAATGAGTACTTCGGAGCCGTTGCGGTCGAAAAAGTTGCCGGTAGTATTCAGGTTCGACTGGCGCAGGGCTTCTTCCAGCTGATTGATAGTTAAGCCCGTAGCATTAAGCCGGGGCAAATCAACGAGCACCTGATACTGGCGCTGCTCACCGCCAATAGGGATAACCTGGGCTACGCCCGCAATGCTGAGCAGGCGCTGGCGCACGGTGTAGTCGGCAAGGGTGCGCAGGTCAGCGGCGTTGGTGTGTTGTTCGGGCTTTGGCTGGTTCTGGGGGAAATTGTGTCTTTGGTGGCCGGCGGGGTGTGGCCGCTGGTCAGACCGACGAGCATTATCTGGCCCATAACGGAGGAAATAGGGCCTAGCACCGGCGAGATTCCCTCGGGCAATTGCTCCTGTACGGTTTGCAGCTTCTCGCTCACGATTTGTCGGGCCGTGAAGATGTCGGTGCCGTAGTTGAATTCGATGAACACCATGCCCAGTCCCACAGCCGAGTTGGAACGCACCGCCTCCACGCCGGTAGCGCCGTTTAGTGCCGTTTCTACGGGCCGCGTCACGAGGGCTTCTACCTCTTCCGGGGCCATACCGGGTGCCTCCAAGAATACCGTTACGCGGGGACGGTCCAGGTCGGGCAGCACATCGACGGGCAGGCCACGCAACGTAGCAAAGCCCCCACGAGCAGCGCCAGGGCGAAGGCCAGCGTGAGCAGGCGGTTTTCAAGGGAAAAGCGAATGATTCGGTCGAGCATGGCTGGAGCGAGCGTTGTTCTGGCAGCGCGGAGTTGACAGGGGAGCTTTATTCAAAAAGAACGTCATGCCGAGCGCAGCGAAGCATCTCGCGTGCTGACGATTGGGTTACCGTGGCAACGTCAGCACGCGAGATGCTTCGCTGCGCTCGGCATGACCACCTGTTTAGGTTATAAATGCAATTACTGATTCAAATACACGGACTTCAGCTGGTAGGTATTCTGCGTCACTACCCGCTCGTTTTCGCTTAAACCTTCGGTGATGGTGGTTTGCTGGTCATCGGCGGCGCCGGGGCGGATGTAGCGAAGTTTGAACACCTCCGGGGCCGTGTGCACGAAGACTGCCGGGCGGCCCCCGACGTCGGTAACGGCGCTGGTGGGCACGGTAAGTTGGGCCTCGGCGCCGCGGGTTTGCACGCGCACATTCACGCTTTGGCCGGTCCGGAGCGTAGTGTTACCCTGCACGGACAGCACCAGCTCGCGGGCCTGATTCACGGGGTTCACCACGTTACTGAACGACACTAAGCGAGCCGGTACCGAGGTGCCATCTTGCAGACCTTCAATTACAAACCGGCCGGCTTCATTCACCTGACTCATATCGGCGGCAAACACCTGCGCCTGCACATACAGCTGGCCAGGGTTGATAACGCGCAGCAGCTCATCGCCTTGATTTACCTGCTGCCCCACGGCCAGCCCGAACACATCGACGGTGCCTGTAATGGGCGCCCGCAGCTCGACGCGGCGCTGACTGCCTTGGTTGTTTAGAATGCCAGCGTTTTGGCGGGCCTGGCGCAGGCGCAGCTCAGCGGCAACCACGTCTTTGCGGGCGGCTATATCCTCGATACTTTTGAGGCGGGCGTAGTCTTGCTGGGCGGCGCGTAGCTCGGCCTGGGCGTTGGCACGGTCGGTGGCTAGTCCAATCTGCTCGGTGGCAGCTAGGGTTTGATCGAGCACCGCCAGTACTTGACCGGCCCGCACGTTCTGCCCTACGCGCACATTCAGCGTTACTAAACGGCCGGTTTGGGGCGCAACGACGCGGCCTTCCCCGCCGGGCGCCGCCGTCACTTGGCCCAGTAAGGTGCGGCGCGTGAGCAGGGTATCAGAAGTCGCTAGCTGGGTGCGAATCTCAAATAGAAACTGGCTTTCCTTGGGCATAACTACCTCATCTGGGGCGCCGGAGGTAACGCCGGAAGCGGTGGCCGTTGCGCCGTGGTCTTCGCCGCCGTGGGCTGCCAACGGACGGGGCGGGGGCAGGAAAACCGCGAACAGGCCACAAAGCAGAGTTGTCAGCAGGAGGCTGGCTGCTTTCCAATGGTGGAAGGATGATTTTGGGGACGTTTTCATGAGTGTACCAAGGGCGGTTGGGCGTTGGTGACGCGGGTGCGGCGGCGGAGAAGCAAAGCGGTAAGGGCGACGCCCGCCAAAAAGCCCCCCAGCAGCAGTAATCCCATTTTCCAAGTCAGAAAAGATTCTGTAGTTGGTGCTGCCGCCGCAACGGGCAGCTCCTTGCCCACCACTATGCCTTTAAGGAGCATCAAATCGGCCCGCTTGCCGGCTATAATGTTCACCGTGAAGCTGTACGCTTGGTTGGCGGGAAACTGGCCTTCCACCAAATACTCGCCGGGTCCTTGGGGCGTGGCCGCGAATTGGAGCTTGTCGTTTTCGGGCACCGTGAAGGTGAGGCGCGCACCGGAGATGGGCGCGTTGGTGGCAAAGTCTGATACAAACAGGCGCAAGTGAGCGGGCTCGCCGGCCTTGATTGGCTCGTAGCGCAGCAGGAGCTCAAACTGCGTTGACTGGTTTGTAACGGAGAAATACTGGGCGCCCGCCGCCGTGGCTGTGGCGGTTTCGCCGTGGTCTTCGCCGCCGTGGGCCATGGCTGGTGGCGCCCCAAAACCCAAGGTGCCAAGAAGCAGAATGAGAATCAGATAGGTTTTCATTGGCCGCGTAAAAAGTTGAGTTGAATAAGCGCTTGCTGGTAGCCGCGCACCGCATCTAGGTAGTCGGTGCGGATTTGGAAGGCCTGATTAACGCTTTGCACGAACAGGTAGTAGCTCACTTCCCCGGCCTTAAAGAGCCGTTGAGCCGTGCGCACGATGGTGGTAGCCTGGGGCAAACCAGTTTGCTGGAAATAGCGCACACTTGCTTCAAACTTAGCTGCGTCGGCCAGCGCCTGCTGGTATTCGCGACTGACTTCCAGCGTAGTAGCTGCCCTTTGCGCCAACGAAGCCTGCAAGCGGGCGTCGGCCGCTCGCACCTGTGAGCGGTAGGTCCAGAAATAAAGCGGCAGCGACAAGCCCGCTTGAAAACGGTTCTTGATGGGCGAATCCCGCTCCCCTTGGTTTTGATAACCGAGTATTACCCCCGGCAAGGCTCGCGCCCGCGCCAAACGCAGATTCAAGCGGCTCACCTCGATGTTTTGCAAGGCAAACGCCAGCTGCGGATTGGCTTGGAGTTGCGCGCTATCCGTTGGGGTCACGACTGGGCTGGGGGGCAAAATCACTGTGCCTGAGGCCACTAAATCGGCGCCGGTGGTCAGCTCGTTGGTAGGCTGACCCAGGAGCAGCGCCAGCCGGGCCTGGGCAGCGCGGCGGTCAGCGGCGGCTTGCTGAAGGCGGTTGGTTGCCTGCCGCGACTCGGCCTCGGTGCTTACCCGTTGCAAATAATCGACTTCGCCGGCGGCGTAGAGGCGCTCGGATGCAGCAGCGAGGGTGCGGAGGAGGCTGTCTTGGCTAGCCAGTTGGCGCTGTTGGGTTTCGGCTATTTGCAGAGCTAAGTAACTCAGGCGTACCTCGCGCTGCACCGTATTGCGACTAATCTGTTGGTTGCGCTGAGCCAACGTCACTTGCGCCCGGCCAACCTGGGCCTGGCGAGTGTACACGGTCGGAAATTCGAAGGTCTGCTGAGCGCCCAGCGTGTAGAATTCCCCCGTGGGGCTTTCCACAATAATGCCCGGATTTATCAGCGAAAAAGCCCCCCGCCGCAATGCTTCCTGCTCGCGCTGCTCCGCCCCCGCCTGCCGCAGCGCCGGGCTCACCCGCAAGGCGCCCGCCAGGGCACTATCCAGGCTAAGCACTTGCTGGGCGCGCGCCGGAAGCACAAGCAATAACATCCCAAGCGCTGCCAGTAGCCTCAGCTTGAAGTGTTTACATGAATATGCAAGGAGTTTATTCACTGAGAATTGACTCTATTGTTACTTCTTGATTCTCGTTTTTGGTCTCACCCGGTTTTCATGCAGAGGCGACGCCGAAGCATCTCGGCAGCGGTAGTAGGATTACCAACCTAATATCAGCACGCGAGATGCTTCGCTGCCGCTCTGCATGACGGTCTCATTGGATGGCTTTAGCTTTTCTTTACTAAGTCCATGTTGCACACGGGGCACTTGCCGGGCTGGGTGCTGGCGCTGCCCTCGCACTTCATGGGGCACTCATAGGTGGCGGCTGCCGTGGCGCCGGCGGCTGGGGCTACGTTCACGGTGAAGTCGGCGGTGTGAATTTGCCCCCCATGATTAAACTGCAGGAAAACGCGGTATATACCGGCCTGCTCGAAGCCTGTTTGGAAGCCGATGCTAGGGCCACGGTTGGCGCCCGCGTCGCCGGGGTGCACGTGTAAATACTGCTTGGTGTCCTCGCTGATGACCACCATATGACCCAGCGCGCCGAGGTAGTTGTCGAGGTTGGTGACGGGCTGACCATTGCGGCTCACGTTCACTTGTAAGGCCAAAGGCTGACCTACTTGCACAGTCTTATCGAAGGACAATACAGCCTCGTAGCCGTTTTTCTGCCAGCGCATCTGGTCATCCGTAAACTTTACCGACTCTTTCTTCGGACCGGCAACCGCCACTTCCTGGCGACCCAGCTGGTGGGCGCCGCCCTCCGGCTGATAGTCTTGGTAGAGCACGTAGTCGCCGCCGGTTTTGAAGGTGAAAGGCACATTATACTTGCCATCGGCCGTGAACTCGGGGTGCTCGTGGTAGAACTCCGACAAGTCTTTGCTCACAATGATGAGGTGCATTTTCTTCTCGTGTAGTACAGCCAGCGGCACAGGCACTTTTTCCTGACCTTCAATCTGAGGTAGGAAAGACAAGGTGACGGGCTTACCAGCGGCAAGCTGAGCGGGCGCTGAAGTAAACGCCATACGGTAGGTTTTGCCATCATTATTGGCGCCGTCGGTGTGTTCCAGGGTCATGCCGCACTTGGGGCATTTGCCGGGCTCGTTGCTCACCACTTCGGGGTGCATTGGGCAGGTATAAATATGCTCGCCGGCGTGGGTAGCGCTTGCTTCCGTGCCGTGCTCGTGGTCATGGCCATCGGCGGCGGTTTGCGAGCTGTTTGAAGCGTTATCAGAGCAACTGGTGGTTGAGAGGGAGAGGCCAGCTAGGAGCAGGCCCACAGATAGTAGGTTTTTCATAAAAAGGAACAGGTGATAAATGCGAAATGAAGCCCTGGGGGGCTTTTTGTGTGAAGTCAGGAATGGTGGGAGGAGGGGAGGTCGAAGGCTTGCAGTGCGACGCAGCCCAAAGCCCGACCAGACACGCGAAAAGGTCCGCGCCAGCCCACGGACAAGCCGGGGCAGCGCGGACCTTTTCAGACGCGAAACCTTAAATAGTCAGGGAACCGATAAATACCCGGATATCGGGAATCTTGGGTTTCAGATGGGCGGGTGGCACCAGCAACACAGGTTGCGAACGGTCCCATGCCTCAAAATGAGTTAATGCAAAGCTGCTGGCTGGAGGCAGCGCCAGGTGCAGGGGCATTGCCTTGTCGAAGCTAACCTTGGGCGGATGCGTGAGCGACGCGAAAAAAGTCGAGGTTTTGTCGCGGCAGCATTCGTCTTTCTGCCCTTGCTTATCGTCCGAAGCGTGGTCCTGATCGTGATGATGAGAAACTGCTTTGTGCTCGTGCGGAGTGCTCGTGGCGTGGCTATGAGCTGGCGTGCCAGCGGCGTGGCTGTGCTGCTCCGTGCCCGCCACATGCTGGGGCAAACTGCGGGACTGCACGCCAAAGCACAAGCACAGAAACTGCACTGCGAACACGCTCAGAAAGACCCCCAGCAAGCTGGCGGCCACTCGGCGACGAACAGGAGCAGTGAGTTTGTACATGGCGAATTCTTAACGACAAACTTACGTCAGTTGTTCACTCGCAAGCAAATGCGCTCTACTTGTGAGGTAATATTGAATTGCTAGTGTTGAAAGTCAGCATGCTTACAATTGCCCGCCGGAAGTACATATTCAACGTTAACAAAGCGCTGTGGGCTGCTGATGTTTCCGTGTTGGGCCACAGTTCTGTAATCCTAGAGCCTAATTATGAACCCTCTGGCCAACGCAGCAAGGACCGTTAAAGCGCGCGCATCATGCCGTGTTCCGTCATGCAGAGCGGAGCGAAGCATCTCGCTCGCGCCGTTAGGGTACTAATCAGACGTCAGCACGCGAGATGCTTCGCTCCGCTCTGCATGACCCCTTGGCGTAAGACTGAGTTAGCCCGAGAGGCTTCGCGCTGTGCTGCTTGACAACTTAAAGATCAGACAAAGCAAACAGATGCGCCGCAAGGGCAAAACTCTATACCTCCTAGCGCGAATTGCGCACCTCCATCTGGGGCTGGCAGACGTTACTTTGTATAGCGTTTTGGACGTTTTCAGTCCCGGCTTTTGTTACCAATGAAATTCCCTGTTTTATGAATACTACGTCAGCACCATCGCCTTCGCAAGTGCCGACTCCCGGCGAGCCGGCAAATTTGCCCCCCAACGTTACTACTGAAACCACAACGCTCAATATAGAGGGCATGACCTGTGCTTCCTGCTCCAATTTTGTGGAGCGGGCCTTGAGTCGTACGCCCGGTGTGCAGCGCGCTACCGTTAATCTGGCCAGCGAAAAAGCGACTGTCGAGTTTCTGCCTACTCAAATAGATCGAGCTGGTCTGCGGGCGGCGGTGGAGCAGGCCGGATACGCCGTGCACGAGCCCGTAACGCCGGTGGCGGCTGGGGTGCTAGGCTCCGATGAGGAGCTAGCTCAGCGCAAAGCGGCTGCTTATCGCAAACTGCTGCGCCGGTTTTGGGTAGCAGTTGCGCTGGCGGCCATCATCATGCCGCTATCGATGATGATGCTGTGGCCGGCGCTGATGCAGCGCGTGTCGATGCCGGTGCTCAACTATGTACAATTACTGCTCACGCTGCCCGTGCTCTTGTATAGCGGGCGCGAGTTCTACGTGTCGGCCTGGAATGGGCTGCGCCACCGCACCGCCAGCATGGATACGCTCATTGCCGTGGGCACCGGCGCGGCTTTTCTGTATAGCCTCGCCGCCACGCTGGTGCCGGGCTGGTTTATGCGTCAGGGCCTGATGCCGGAGGTGTATTACGACACCACGGCCACCATCATTGCCCTGATTCTGCTGGGTAAAGTGCTGGAAAGCCGGGCTAAGCAACGTACGTCGGCCGCCATTCGGGCGCTGATGGATCTGCAAGCCAAAACGGCCCGCGTCGTGCGCCACGGTCAGGAAGTGGATATTCCAATAGAAGAAGTTCGGCTGAATGACATCGTACTTGTGCGGCCCGGCGAAAAAGTAGCCACCGACGGCGTTATCACAGAAGGTCGCTCGGCGCTGGATGAGGCTATGCTGACGGGCGAAAGCCTGCCGGTAGAAAAGAAGACCGGTGACCCGGTATTTGGGGCTACGCTGAATAAAACCGGCTCCTTCCGCTTCCAAGTGACCAAAGTAGGCCACGAAACCATGCTGGCGCAAATTGTGAAGCTGGTGGAAGAAGCCCAAGGCAGCCGCGCACCCATTCAGCGCCTCGCTGATAAGGTGAGCGCCGCGTTTGTGCCGGTCGTGGTTATGATTGCCATTGCGACCTTCGTAGTCTGGTTTCTGGCCGCTCCGGAGGCTACTCGTTTGCCGCTGGCTTTGGTCAATTTTGTGGCGGTGCTCATCATTGCCTGTCCCTGTGCGCTGGGGTTGGCTACGCCCACGGCCATCATGGTCGGTACGGGCAAAGGGGCTGAACATGGTGTGCTGATCCGCAACGCGGAGGCACTGGAAAAAGCCTATCAGGTAAACACGGTGCTGCTCGACAAAACAGGTACTATCACCCGCGGCGAGCCCGCCGTGACGGACTTTATCCCCCTGAATTTGCCCCCCAGCACGGATCAGGCATCCGTGTTAGCTACGCTAGCAGCACTGGAGCGGCAGTCGGAACATCCGTTGGCTGAGGCTGTGGTACGCTACGCGGATGCGCAGGGCGTGGCATCATTGCTTGCTGCTGATTTCCAGGCTTATGAAGGGCGCGGGGCGGCAGCTACTGTGCAAGGCCAGCGGGTACTTATTGGCAACCGTCGGCTGCTAGAGGAACATAACATACTACTAACTCCCGCCTCTTTTGAAGCCGCTGACCGATTACTGGATGAGGCCAAAACGGTGCTCTATGCGGCCATTGGGGGGCAAATTGTCGCCTTATTTGGCGTGGCCGATACCGTGCGCGAAACATCGGCGGCGGCTATTCGGGAACTGCAACGGCAGGGTTTGGAAGTGGTCATGATGACTGGTGACAATCAGCAAACCGCCGCCAAAGTAGCACAGCAGGTCGGCATCACGCGCTTTTTCGCCGAAGTACTGCCTCAGGATAAAGCCAGTAAAGTAAAGGCGCTGCAAGCCGAAGGCCGCATCGTAGCGATGGTGGGCGACGGCATCAACGACGCGCCCGCGCTGGCGCAGGCCGACTTAGGCTTAGCGATGGGCGGCGGCACCGATGTGGCCATGGAAGCTGCCGGCATCACGCTCATGCGCTCCGACCTCAACGGGGTAGTCACGGCCCTGCTTCTCTCTCGCCAAACTATGCGCACCATCCGCCAGAACCTATTTTTCGCCTTCGTTTACAACACGCTCGGTATTCCTATTGCCGCGGGCCTGCTGTATCCCTTCACCGGCTGGCTGCTCTCGCCCATGCTAGCTGCCGCAGCTATGGCTCTCAGCTCTGTGTCGGTGCTCACCAACTCGCTACGGCTACGCGCCGCTAAGGTGTAGTCGTTGATTTTTCGTTTGTCATGCAGAGCGGAGCGAAGCATCTCGCGTGCTGATATTAGGTTGGTAATCCTACTACCGCTGCCGAGATGCTTCGCTCCGCTCTGCATGACGGACGGAATTTTGGCAGGTTGTAGTAAACTGTTTGAAAAACATGGACACAACTGAAATCATTGTTTTGCTTGGGGGCATGGCCTCCATTGGCTTCGTCGGCTGGTTCTTCTTTATGGCCCCGCACCAAGTAGCCACGGCTGTATCCTCGAGCAGCGGGGTGCAGCAGGTCGATATTATGGTGAAGGGCGGCTATTCGCCGAATGTAATTGAGGTAGAAAAGGATAAGCCCGTGCAGCTCAACTTTTACCGCGACGAAGACAACAGCTGCTCCGAGGAACTGCTGCTGCCCGATTTTCAGATTCGCCGTGAGCTGGCGCCTTTCCAAACGACGGCCGTGGAACTGCTGCCCCGGCAGGCGGGCACATTCGAGTTTACCTGCGGGATGCACATGCTGCTCGGCCAACTCGTTGTGAAGTAATGGGTTATTAAATCAGGATTGTCTGATACCCGACTTTGGGGTTTTTCGGTTGAGGTTATTTGCGAAGCTGGGGGGCTTTTTTTCGACCTTCGGGCGCATAATTAAGTAACTACGCTGGAGCTATCCTGCGTATGCTGCTGTTACAACGCCATGACCGAAACCGACCCCTTCCGCCGCCCCGATCTGCTGCGCCTGCCCTACGATGATTACCGTGCACTGCCAGCCATTGCCAACTCCGATCTCTCGCGGCTGCGCGATGCCCTGAACGGCCGCTACCAGAAGCCGGCTTCTATGTCGGGCGCTTTAGGGTTGGGTACCGCATTTCATACGGCCTTGCTGGAGCCTACTTTGTACGAGCCCGGCCTGCCCGGCATCAACGATACGCTGGTGTGGTGGATGGTAGAAGGCGTGCAGCTTAACCCCGAAGTAAAGGAACTGCTAGCCACTGGCGTGCCTGAGCCGAGCTGCATTTTCACCGAGCCGTCTACTCAAACCGTCTGTAAGCTGCGCGCCGACCTTGTAGTGCCCGAAACCGACCGTGGCTACACCATCATCGACTTTAAAACCACCAACGCCCGCGACTACGACCACTTCCTGTGGCAATGCTCCGGCTACGACTACGACCGCCAAGCCGCCTTCTACCTCGATGCCCTCCACGCCGACCGGTTTCTGCTGGTAGGGGTGCAAAAAGTGGAGCCATTCAAGATTTTCACCGTGGAAGTATCGCGGACGATGCTGGGGGATGGCCGGGCCAAATACCTGCGCCTGTTGCGTTTGCTCCAGCCCAAAGCCGAGGTGCCCGCCCATTTGTCGGAAGCTGTGCGCGAGATAACCGAGGGGCTGAATGGAGAATAAAGCTGCGCTGAACGAACCTGTCTATTAGGTTTTATTCCGGCTGAAAGCGTGCTTCAATTTCTGAAGCCACTGCGGCTCTTCCACCTCGTCTTCCAGCAGAAACGCGTACGGGTGCAGGGCAGGCACGTGAGAACAAATAATGCGGATGATGGCGAAGAGGGGCTCGAACAGAATCATGCCCGGTACGCCCCAAATCAGTTCGCCGAGCACCACGGCAACGATAGTAAAGATGGGGCTCAGGTTCAAATTGGCCCCCATCACCAGTGGCTCAATGATATTATTGTCGATGACCTGCGCGGCCACCATAATACCGACCGTTGGCAACACCTGACCGGACGAGCCACTAACTAAGGCCATTATCAACGGAAAAAGCCCCCCAATGAACGCGCCCACGTACGGAATGATGGTGGGAAAAGCCGCAATGAGGCCCAGCAGCACGGCATTCTGCAAACCGATGATGGAAAAACCGATGGCGTAGAACACCGCCAGAAAAATAACGGAAATCATACGGCCCACTAGGTACTGGCCCGACACTTGGCGGATCTGGTGTAGCATCCGGGCATATTCGGAGCGGTTTTCGACGGGCGCCAGTCGCAGCAAAAACTCCCGGAACTTACTGCGCTGCCACAGTAGGAAAAACAAGTACAACAGCACCAGCACAAAGCCCCCCAGCAACACAAAAATGCCTTTGAGGGAAGTAGTTAGGTAACGGTTAGCCGACTGCGCAATCTTGCTGATCTGCTCCTGTACAAACTGAATCTGAGCTTTTGGCGTGACGCCAAACTCGCGTTGAATCAACTGCTGACCCTGACCTAAAAGCTCCTGTAGCTTAGCCTGAATTTGGGGTAGCTGCTCGGAAATATTGGCGGCCTGCTCGCCAATGGCCCAGCCCATGGCCCCAATAACCAGCAACAGCAGCACAAGGCAAACGAAAGAAGCAAGTCCGCGCCCCAGCCCCCAGCTTTCCAGCCGCCTACTAACCGGCGCCAGCAGCATGGCCAGCACAATGCCAAATGCCACCGGAATCAGGAATAATCGGCCGTAATAAAGCAGGGCCAACGCCAGCAAGGCAAGTAGTAGCAAACCATTGACACGGACCAGAGAAATGCTTCGCATGCAATAGGAATTAGTGGCAGGGAGAGGACGCCCGCAGGGAGCAGCACGCCCTCAATACGTTGCCCGGCTGGCAGCGTTTTATCGGAGTCAACTGGTTGAATTTGCCCCCCAGCAGCGCCTGTGCATGCTAGCCCGTTTGGGCCGTGATGTTCTGCACCGAAATGCCGGCCTTTAGCAATGCTTCGCGAATATCATCCTGGCCGGGCGAATCGGGGTGGGTGACGGCAACTTCCACTTCGCCGGGCTCTATCCGGTCTACGAGCAGCTTGAGGCCGGTGAGCAGCTGGCGCACCTGCCCAATGCTTTCGGTGTCCCGCATGGCATCAATTTGCAGAATATAGCGGACCAGCTGGTTCGGATTGACGTTGGGTGTAGGAATAGCCATAGCATTGATTTAAAAGGGGAAAGACAAACTAATATGCTTACTGCATCTACGGTCTACGCGTTATGCCGAGCTTCGCTTGGGGCTAATAATCAGACTTCGTACGTAATGGCAGCTACTTCCACTACTTCCTCTTTCGGCCCGAGGTGCAGCGTGACGCGTTGGCCCAGCTTTGCCCCCTGTACGGCCTTGGCAATAGGCGCCACAAAGGCGATTTTGCCTTCCGCGATAGAGGCTTCATCTACTCCAACCAGCGTAAACTTTCGCATAAAGCCGGATTTGCCGCCGCTCACGGTTCGCAGCGCAACGGTCCCGCCAAAGCGCACTTCATCAGCGGGCTGCTGGCGAGGGTCTACCACTTTGGCGCTGGCAATACGGGCGCTGAGGTCGCTGAGGCGGCCATTGAACAGGCTAAGCAGGCGGGTGCGGTCGGCGTCGTTGTCGCGGTTGGCCTCGGCTTGGGCGCGTTCCGCTTCCAACTTTGTCAGCTCGACGCGGAGTAGCTCCAAGCCGTGGGGCGTCACATAGTTGGGCGTATCGGGTGGCAGGGCGGCGCGGGGCGGAATTATAGGCGGCTGCTGGGCGTCGTCTTCTTTGGTAAATGCTCGGCTCATGCTAGTTGCTAACGCAGCCCCGGAGTGGGAGTTGCGAAACCTGAGCTGGGGGGCAAATACCAGGCTTTGTAGTACTTAAACCCTATGCGCAAAAATGTTGGTGCGCCTCTTCGGCCAGCTCCCGCATTCGCTGCTTCAGCTCCGGCGGCGACACAATTGTGACATGCGTTGTAAACACGAGTAGCCAGCGGGCCAGATTGTCCAAACACTCCACCAGAAACGTCATTTCCCGCCAGCCATCCGCCTGGAGCTGCTCGTGGGTCCAGTAGAAATAATGTTTGTTTTCTTGTACGTAACCCATGGCTTCCGGCGCAAAGCGCACGACCATCGCCTGGGCCTGCCGCCGTTGCGCCTGCTCCTGCCAGTACGATTGCAACGTATCGGGGCGGGGGGCAAAATGCTCGTCGCACAGGTGCAGGGCGGCAATGCGGTCGAGGCGAAAATTCCGGAACTCTTGGCGCAATCGGCAGAATGCTACCACGTGCCAGTATTGCCCAAAGTACAAGCCTATGGGCTCCACATCGCGCTGCGTAGCCACGCCGTTGTACCCGGCGCGGTAGTCGAGGCGCACCACCAGCTGTTGGGCAATGCTGGTGAGCAAAAGCTGATGCGTGTTCGTTGTGGGGGGCAAAATTGGGGTTCGCGCCGCGCGGGGCTGGAGCACCGTAATGCGCGGACTAAGCGCCTCCAGGTAGTCACGGTCGGGGCGACGCAGCACGGCTCGCAGCTTGTCCATGGCCGCGTGGCTGAGCTGGGCAGTGTGCGCGTCGGTAAGCTGCGACACCAGTTTTTCAGCCGTGCTCAGGGCCGTAGCTTCCTCTCGCGTAAACATGACCGGAGGTAGTCGGTAGCCCTCGGCCAGTGAATAGCCCACTCCGGGCTCCCCGCAGAGTGGTACGCCTGCTTCTTCGAGGGTGCGCAAGTCGCGGTACACGGTGCGCAAACTCACGTCAAACCGCTCCGCCAAATCTTGGCCTTTCACACTGCGCTTAGCTTGCAGCTGAATCAAAATGGCCGTGATGCGGTCGAAGCGGTTCATGAGTCGAAAAGCAAAGCAGTTGGGCCTAAAATCTCACCACTTAAGGGCAGCTCACTATGCACAGCTGCGCTCCTAACATATGCCCTGCAATAACTAAAAAATTTAGCTAAAAGGAAAGAAATAGCTAAATATCTCTATGCCTACTGACATAGGGCTGTCACTTGCTGCGTCGTTCTTTACACCATCAAAACAAGGGGTTATCATTATGGAAGTCGCCTTTTTCACTGTTAACGCTACGCCAATGCAAAAAATGTTAGCATGCTCCGTCCGCCAGCTTTTTGTCGACTCATGTCCGCTGCCATCGGTAGAGGTTTTTCAAACCAACGTCAGCTCTCCTCTCTTGGCTAACACTATTATCCGGGCGCTCCACACTCGGTTTATAAGCCTCAAAGCCACCTTCGATCTGGACGACTGCGACCGGGTGCTACGGGTGCAAAGCCCATATGGTGAGCCGGCATTGTGGGAGCAAGTTGCCGCGATAGTGCGCGGGTTTGGAGTGCAGATTGAGGTGCTGCCCGAGTGAACGATTGTAGATAAAGGGGGGCTTTTTGGTAAATACAATATGAGAATCGTGTCCAAATTGTCTTGCTAATCAATTAGAAGGCAAGAACTTAAACCCAAGCGCAAACTTGATATTAAGCATTAGCTTTAGGCAAGCATTTTTAGTGAATTCAATAAACAGCTATGCTTTTCTCAGACCGCCAGTTGGCGCAACGGCTAGAACGGACCGAGGCTAGCGCCAATGCTCAATTCGTGGAAGCCCGCGCCCGATTATTTCCCGAGAGTCAGGCGCAATGGATAGAGGTAGCCGGCGCCTATGCTATGTACGATGGCGCGGAGTCCTTTCTAACCCAAACGTTCGGGTTAGGCTTGTTTGGAGAAGTTGAGGATGCTGATCTGAGTGCTTTAGAAGCATTTTTCAAGCAGCGCAATGCGCCTGTATACCATGAGGTTAGTCCTCTGGCCGACGCTGGCTTACTGCCTTTGCTCACTCGGCGCGGGTACCAGCCTCTGGAGTTTACAAGCGTATTATATCAACCGCTTGCGCTTACCGATAGAGAAACTGCCCCTCCAAACTCGCGCCTCACAACTCGCTTGGTAGAGGCTGAGGAGAAGGATTTGTGGGCCCGCACCTCGGCTCGTGGGTGGCACACGGAGCATCCCGACATGGCAGATTTCCTTCTGGAGTTCGGCCAGATTAGCGCGCAAACCCCGGGCGCCAGCCCTTTCCTCGCGGAGCTGGATGGCCACCCAATTGCGGCTGGCGGTTTATTTCTTCACGATGGCGTAGCCTTGTTAGCGGGTGCCAGTACCGTACCCGAAGGTCGGCGCCAAGGGGCCCAGCAGGCATTGTTGGATGCGCGTTTGAGCTACGCTGCTGAGCAGGGTTGCAGCCTCGCCATGATGGGCGCATTGCCAGGTAGTCAGTCGCAACGCAATGCCGAAAAGCAAGGGTTTCGTATTGCGTATACCCGCATCAAATGGCAGTTGGCGTAAGTCCCAATCTGTCGTCTTCCTTAGTCACTTTCTTCTCTTTCCCCGCTGTGCGTGCGGCGCTGCCAGGCATAAATACAAGCCGCCACGCCTGCTACAAGTGCCGCACCCAACCAGGCTTTGCTGCCAGATGAGTTCGAGTAGCCACGGTGCCCGCCCGTAATTTCGGTGCCGCGTGGAGCCGGCTGGGGGGCAAATATGCTGCCTTCGCTAACTGGCGCCGGATCGGCACGGCGCTGCGCAATCTTGAAAAAGCGCAGCATAGACCACTGCGTGACGCCCGGCGCCACCGCCCGGAACACCCGCATTACCCGGCCCGACCAGCCCACCATCACGTTGGGCCGGGGCCGCTGAGCTAGAGCCACCAGCGTATCGGCGACCAACTGGGGGGCAAATATGGGCGACACAGGTTTTACCACTTTCCCCGAATAATTGGCGCCGTGCTGAAAGCCGGGCGTATCCACAAACGCCGGATACACGCTGCAAACATGGATATCAGGCGAGTCGAGCAGCTCGGTGCGGAGCGCTTCGGCCATGCCGCGCAGCCCAAACTTACTAGTGATATAAGCCACCGTGTACGGCATGGGCACCCAGCCTCCCAAGGAGTTCATAAAGATGAGCACTCCATGCTGCTGCCGCCGAAAGTAAGGCAACACGGCATACGCCCCGTACAGATTCCCCAGCAAGTTGACACGCAACACTTGCTCGTGTGCCTCTAGCGGGGTTTTGTCGAATTCGCCGACCGCGCCTGTTCCCACGTTGTTTATCCAGACGTCAATTTGCCCCCCAAAGGCGGCAGCGGCTTCCGCCAGCTGAGCTACGGCTTGCGCATCGGTCACATCCGTGGGTACGGGGAGGGCCGCGCCTCCAAGTCGTTCGCATTCGGCGGCTACTTCAGCCAGCACCTCAGCGCGCCGGGCCGCCAGCACGAGCTTAGCGCCGTGGCGGGCAAATGTGAGGGCCGCAGCCCGGCCAATACCGCTGGAGGCGCCCGTGATAACCACCGTGGCGCCGCGTAGATTACGCTTGCTCATAACTTGATACGATAGGAGGGAAGTATGCTAAATCTAACGGCCCGCTTAAGCAGTAGTTATAGTTCAGGTTGTTGCCCCGAGGCCTACTTTCGCTTGCCTATGGCATACTGAATG
Source organism: Hymenobacter sp. HDW8 (assembly GCF_011305775.1). Classification (NCBI taxonomy): domain Bacteria; kingdom Pseudomonadati; phylum Bacteroidota; class Cytophagia; order Cytophagales; family Hymenobacteraceae; genus Hymenobacter; species Hymenobacter sp. HDW8. The sequence goes on along the minus strand of NZ_CP049907.1, from coordinate 1,223,963 downwards.
CCCCCCAGAAGATGGCGCAGAAACAGCGGCTCTTGGTAACTCTCATTGGTGTGGCCGCCAGCCGTATAAAAAGCCCGGCCACCGTCGAATTCATGGTGCCAAGCTATGGGGTGCGTGGCTCCGTTGGTGCCGCCGGAGTAGCTGCTCTCATCCAGCGTCGCTAGCACCGTAATGGTGGGCTGAATGTTCTTGAAGTTATACCACTCATCGGTGCGCGGCCAGGCATCGGGCAGGAAAGACGTGGCGCTATGCGTCTTGTTGGTTACCCGAATAATAGCTGGCTGAATGGCCGGATGACTGCTAAAATAGGCCCCCACTAGTCGGTTGTACCAAGGCCAGCCATACTCGGTATCAGTAGCAGCATGAATGCCCACAAAGCCTTTGCCGGAGCGGATATATTGTTCAAAGGCCGCCTGCTGTGCATCGTTGAGCACGTCTTGCGTGGTACTCAGAAACACCACGGCGTCGTACTGCTTTAGATTGTCAACGGTGAAGGCGCTAGCGTTTACCGTCGTATCTACTTTTATCCCGTTTTCCTGCCCCAATTTCTGAATGGCCGCCCGCCCCACGGGAATAGATTCGTGCTTGAAGCCAGCGGTTTTATAAAACACCAAAATAGCGGGCGTCGGCGTGGCCAATGGCGTAGAATTGGTGGCTGAAGCAGAGCAGCCCAATAAGCTTCCACAAACCAGGAATAGTAGGAGCTGTAGGCTTTTCATAGGATGGAAGTAGAGAGGAAAAGAATTGAAAGTGCAGCAAGCCATTAATTGTGTCAAACCGACTAGAGAAACTACTTTGATGTAAAGTATTTAGCCGTCAATTGTCCCCTAATCAACGCTGGAAGAGGCTGGCCTGTCTGCCAACTTAGCAGCAGCTTCTGTTCACGTTTTTGGCTGTACTGAATGAGGTTGTAAATACTACCCCCGGCAAATCCACCGCCTGCGCTAGTCACCGCCGTCGTTGCCAGACTGGGTAGCGTGCTGTCCGTTTTGAGCATTACTGGAAACCAAAACGCTGTAAAACCCACGCCAAACACGGCGGCAAGTCGGGAGTGCTGTCGTTGTTCCTGAAAAAGCCGACGAACGGCTTGTACGGTGTCGGCCTGCGCCATTTGGGGCTGGGTAACGATTGCTCCAATAACTGGCGTAGGAATCGTTGTTTGTGCGACGGAGGGAAGCGCCGCAAATGATAGTGAAACTATGATTGCCCCACTACATAAAGTCCGTTTCATAAATAGCTTTCTATTAGGGTATATAGGTATTTATAAGGCTGAACGCTAGTATTCTACAAAAAGGTATAGGGCTCGATATTCTATTTTAAATAAGGTTAAAACAGCCTAGCAGAAACTAATTTATGGAAGTTGTTAGGCAGCTAGTACGCACTTTTCTTAGTTAAAGAGTAGGGTGCGTCTCTCTTACGCAAAACCGCGTCAATAGCTTTCTCGCTACCTTCGTTTGGTTCGTTTCCTTTTCTTATTCCACCCCTAGCATGCATTCATTCTTTCGCACTGCCGCCCTGGCGGCCTTGCTGGCCACAATCGCTCCCGCCCTTCAGGCCCAAACCGTTAAAGAACTGACGTATACCGTCACGATGGACCCGGCGGCCAACAGCAACGAGTTTCAGGTGAAGCTTCAGCTGCCCAAGCTCAAGAAGTCGCAGGATATCTACCAGTTTGCGGCCACCGCGCCCGGCACCTACCAGGTGATGGATATGGGGCGCTTTGTGAGCAAGTTTGAGGCATTCGATGCCAAGGGCAAACCACTGGGGACCAAAAAGCTTTCTACCAATCAGTGGCAGCTCGACAACCCTAAAAAAACGCGCGAAATCCGCTACACCATTGCCGAGACCTGGGATACGAAGGTGGAGGAGCACCCGATCTATCTCATGTGCGGCTCGTCATTGGAGGCTGACCACGCCCTGCTCAACGGCCAGACCATTTTGGGCTACCCCGAGGATATGCAAGGCAAGCCTTTGCGCCTCAAGCTAGAGCATCCGAAGGAATGGAAAGTAGGCACCGTGCTCGTGCCCGACGCCCAAGGCTACTACCGCCTCGATGACTACGACCATGCCGTTGATTCGCCCATTTTACTGGGTCGCCTCACCGAAGCCAGCACCAAGCTCGGCGACGCCGACGTGGCGCTGTACTGCTACTCCGCCACCGATCAGGTGCAGGCCCAACCGCTACTCGGCTACATGCAAAAGATGCTGAATGCCGCCCAAGCCTTTCTGGGGGGCAATTTGCCAGTGAAGCGCTATGCGTTTCTCTATCATTTCGCCGATAAATCGGCCGGTGCCTGGGAGCATTCTTACAGCTCAGAGTACGTGCTGCGCGAAACGCCGCTCAATGCTGAAAGTGCTCAAAACGTAGTGGATATAGCTGCCCACGAGTTCTTCCACATCGTGACGCCGCTGAACATTCACTCCGAAATTATCGAGCAGTTCAACTTCGTAAATCCGACTGGCTCGGAGCATCTGTGGCTGTATGAAGGCGTTACGGAGTGGGCTTCTCACACCATGCAGCTGCGCGGCGGCCTCGTCTCGCTCGATGACTACCTAGAAACCCTCCACGACAAAGTCGCCTACAACCAAACCCGCGCCGATACGACTTACAGCCTCAGCAAACTGGGTCTGAACTCGTTCGGTGATGAGGGCCAGAAGCAGTACGGCAACATTTATCAGCGCGGTGCGCTTACTGCCACCTTGCTCGATTTGCGCCTGTTGGAGTTGAGCGGCGGCAAGCGTGGCTTGCGTGAAGTGCTGCTGGAATTGGCCAAGAAATACGGCCCCAACAAGCCCATCAGCGAGAAGAACTTCTTCCAGGATTTCACCCAACTCACCTATCCCGAAATCGGCGACTTCTTTGCCCGCTACATTCAGAAGGCCGAGCCGCTGCCGTTGCAGGAATACTTCGCCAAAGTGGGCATTCGCTACGACCGCGCCCTGCGCTCCGGCCGCCAGATCGCCACTATCGGGCAAGCATCCTATCAAGTTCAGGGAGATGATGTTTATGTAACCGCGCCTAGTGCTCCGATGAAAGTGGCTGGCATTCGGGAAGGCGACCAGATCGGGGGCCTCGACGGCACGTTCGTAGATCGGCGCAACTTCGCCTCGGTCATCAGTAAGGTGCGCGAGCGGACTCCCAATACCGAGTTGCCTCTTACCATTCGCCGGGACGGCAAAGAGCAGATTGTGCGCGTGCGCCTCGCAGCTACGGACGAAGTGAAAAGCTACGCTTTTGTGCCCAACCCCGCTGCCACGCCCGCTCAGCTAGCGTTGCGCGAGGCCTGGATGAAGAATTTGTAAGACTTCTTTTTGGTCGGGCATAAGGAAAAAAAGCTCCAGCTACCTCAGCAGCTGGAGCTTTTTGCTGTTTTAAACGCTTATCATCTAACAAACAGTACGCTACATCAGGTGAACGACTAAACACAGTAATAATGCGCATTGGGCTGAATGAGTAGCGTATCCTGTGTGTTCATCGTATTCAGTACATCAGCAATAGGTGAAAGGCGGCATGCTTCGGCTGACCGTTATAACGAATAGATATGTCCTTAAATACGCAGCAATTAGATCAAGCCGATTTTCAGAACTCCTTTGTGGAGGAGCTGCGCGGTGAAGCATCTCGCAATAAAAACCCGCGCCAAGTACCTGGCTACCATTACTCGCGCATTGAGCCCACACCCGTCCGCGACCCGCATCTGTTGGCTTGGTCCGATGATCTGGGGGCTTTTTAGGCATCGCCCGCCCAGCTGAGCGCGGCCCTGCCGTAGATGCCTTGGCCGGCAACCTCGTCACGGATAGCATGAAGCCATTTGCGGCCCGTTACGGCGGACACCAGTTTGGCCACTGGGCGGGTCAGCTCGGCGACGGGCGGGCCATTTCCTTAGGCGAGCTTAAGGCTACCAATGATTCGACGTGGGAAATTCAGCTGAAAGGCGCTGGCCCTACGCCGTACTCTCGCCGCGCCGATGGTCGCGCTGTGCTGCGCTCTTCGCTGCGGGAGTTCTTGTGCTCCGAAGCCATGTATTATCTCGGCGTGCCCACCACGCGGGCACTCAGCTTGGTAGGAACCGGCGATACGGTGGTGCGCGATATGTTCTACAACGGCAATCCGCAGGATGAGCCGGGCGCTGTGGTAGCGCGAGTGGCGCCTACGTTTATTCGCTTCGGCAACTTCCAAATGATGGCCGTGGCGGGCGAGATGGACAACCTGCGCGCCCTCGCCGATTATGTAATTCAACATTTCTATCCCGAGCTAGGTGCCCCTTCGCCGGAAGTGTACATGCGCTGGTTTGAGGAAGTATGTCGACGCACGGCCGTCATGATTGCGCACTGGATGTCGGTGGGCTTTGTGCACGGAGTGATGAACACCGATAATATGTCCATTCTCGGCCTCACCATCGACTACGGCCCCTACGGCTGGTTGGAGCCGTATGACCTTGATTGGACGCCGAACACCACCGATTTCAGTAGCCGCCGCTATGCCTTCGGCCAGCAGCCCCAGGTGGCGCTTTGGAATCTGTACCAACTGGCGCGGGCCATTGTGCCGCTGGTAAAAGAGCCGGAAGCGCTGCGTGAAAGCCTCGATCAGTACACCAAAACTTTGGCCGAAACCCGCCACGCCATGATGATGCGCAAGCTGGGTCTTAGGACTCAAGCGTCAGATGATCAGGCCTTAATTGAAGCGCTGCTCGAAGCCCTCGCCGAGTCGCAAGTGGACATGACGATATTCTTCCGCCGCCTTTCGCAAGCTGCACCGGCTTTGATTTCAAGCCCAGAAAACCAGGATGCGTTATTCCAGGAGCTACTTCAAGCTGCATCATACGGCACGTCGCCCGAAGGCGAGCAGCTGTTGACTCAATGGCTGCAGCGTTATACCGACCGGCTCCGTCAAGAGCCTGCCGATCCAGCGTCTATTCGCGAAAGCATGCTCAGTGCCAACCCGAAGTACGTATTGCGCAATTACCTAGCGCAGCAAGCCATCGAAGCCGCCGAAACCGGTGATTTATCGGTGCTAAACCGGCTGATGGAAGTACTTAAAACACCGTTTGCCGAGCAGCCGGAGCACGATGAACTAGCCGCCAAACGCCCCGACTGGGCACGGACCAAGGCTGGGTGTGCAACGTTGTCGTGTAGCTCTTAGGAAATGGTCAAGATCAAAAGCGCGCTGATGGAAGTTACCTTTGCTAGGTAGCCTCCGTCAGCGCGCTTTGTGCTGCTTACTGCATGTTAAAATCTGAGGAATCGCATTTGCTATCGGCGGCCGGACCGCATCCGCACAAGTATGTGCTGCCGGCTATAACTGTAACCGAGCTGACGAGTACAATTGTCGGGCTGCATTGCGTGGGGCTGCCGCCTGTGGACAGCCGCATGTTGGCAGCTATTCAGCCCGAAACGCTGGTGCTGGATAGTGGCACTTTTACTAGCGTAGCGCATGCAGCCAGCGAGTTGCGGTTTCCAACGGTAGTAGTGCAGCAAAACGGACCAGACTTGGTAGTGTCTTGCGCCTGTACTATTCCAAAAACAAGCTTGTGCGAGCATCAAGCGCTAGTGATGCTCAGCATTGTGCAGCGCAAAGAGCTTCGCCTGTTTTTTGATAAACCGGCGCGCTATGCCTTCCTGCGCACCCTGGCCCGCGACTATGGCTTAGAGCAGGCGGATGATCTAGATGCTCATTTTGAGTTGATTTACAGCCGTCCATCATCAGTTGTCGCAGTACCTCGGCGACCTGATCTATATGCCGTTACGGCTGCTACCAAGCAGGAATTAATAACACAGCTGCTCCCTGCGAAACGAGGGCCAGCGGCAGATTTGCCCCCCAGCCAACAGTTGCTTGTTCTGAGCAAGCACCGCTTCTACGGACACCTGACTATTTACTTGGCGGAGGCGGCAATGACTACCACGGGCAAGGTCAAAAACCCGGTGAATGTCATAAACCCGCTGGATGGAATCTGGCAGCTTCAGCACCCCGACGAAGTCAAGTTTTACACCGCTATTTCTCACTTTCAGCGCAACTACGAAGACACCCGCACAAGTGCCGCTATCAGTGCCTTGCGAGCGGTGGTGCAGAACCCCGCTGGCCTGCCGGTGTATGCGCACAACACCAGTGTTTCTGACAATATCACGGCCCAGTCTGTTACGCCGGTGAAACTGCGGCACACCAAACTGGACTTGCGCATACTGGTGGAGCAGCAGGGCGATTATTATCGGGTCAGTGGTAAGCTGTGGCTTCACGATCAGCCCTTCGATCTGAAAGGCCTATCTATTCAGTACGAGTATTTTGTAGCCGTGCATGGGGCTTTGTACTTGCTCGACGATTTGGATGTATGGCGGGTGGTGGAGTTTTTTCAAAAGCGCAATAATACCCTGCTCATTCACCAATCGAAGTTCGGCGAGTTTCAGCGCGACGTGCTGGCTAACTTGGAAAACCGTCTGCACATCACCTACGGCTATATGCGGCCCGCTACGCCGAAGCAGTTGGTGGAAAGCGGCTTTAATGAGGCGCCAGAGCTACTGCTGTACCTCTCCGATGCTGGTGGGTACGTGGAGCTGCTGCCCGTGATGCGCTACGGACCCACGGAGGTATCAATCCTGTCGCGGCGGCAGTTGCATGCTACCGATGAGCTGGGCCGAGCCTTTGTCCTAGCGCGGGATGCGGCGGCGGAAAATAGCTTCTTGGCGGCTCTGCTGCGCCATTATCCCGACTTTCAGGAGCAGGTCAATCATGAGAGCCTGTACGTGCCGAAAAGCCAGTTTTTGCAGGAAGAATGGTTTCTGGATGCTTTTGAGGACTGGCGCAACTTAGGCATCACCATTCTGGGTTTTAATCAGCTTAAGAGCAACACATACAATCCCAACAAAGCCCATGTAACGGTGCGCGTGACGGGCGAAAATAACTGGTTTGATACCGTGCTGCGGGTGCGCTTTGGTAAGCAAGAGGCGTCTATGCGCAATCTGCACAAAGCCATTCGCAACAAGAGCCGCTACGTGCAGCTTGACGATGGCACCCGCGGCATTTTGCCCCAGGAATGGGTCGAGAAGTTTGCGAGCTATTTCGCGGCGGGCGAGATGGTCGAGGACCGGATTCGGATGCCCAGCATCAGCTTTGCTACCCTTGAGGAACTGTATGAACCAGAGGTGCTGCTGCCCAATGCCCAAAACCAATTAGCGCGCTACAAAGCCGCCGTGGCTGACTTTGCTGGCATCAAGGCTGTCGATTTGCCCCCCGACTTGCACGCTACCCTGCGCGACTATCAGCACCAGGGCCTTAACTGGCTGAACTTCCTCGATACCTTCAACTTCGGCGGCTGCCTAGCCGATGATATGGGCCTCGGCAAAACCCTGCAAGTGCTGGCCTTTATCCTGCTGCAACGCGAAAAAAGCGCCCCAGGTGCTAATTTGGTCGTGGTGCCGACCTCGCTGGTGTTCAACTGGCTGGCGGAGGTAGAAAAGTTTGCGCCCTCACTACGTGTCCACATCCTGCACGGCGCCGACCGTGGCCTGCACACCCGCGAGTTTGATGCCTGTGACATCGTGCTGACGACCTACAATACCGTTGTGTCGGATATTCGGTGGCTGAAGGAATATCGTTTCAACTACGTATTTCTGGATGAAGCTCAGGCCATCAAAAATCCGGATTCGCAGCGCTACCGAGCTGCTTGTTTGCTACAATCACGCAACCGCGTGGTCCTGACCGGCACGCCCGTTGAGAACAACACTTACGACCTGTACGGGCAGCTTTCCTTCGCTTGCCCCGGCCTGCTGGGCAGTCGGCAGCACTTCCAAGACTTGTATGCCGCGCCCATCGACAAGTTCAAAGACGCAAAACGGGCGCGAGCGCTCCAACGCAAAATAAACCCCTTCGTGCTGCGCCGCACCAAGGCCCAAGTAGCCGCCGAGCTGCCCGACAAAACGGAAATGGTGCTTTACTGCGAGATGGGCGCTGAGCAGCGGCGGGTGTATGAGGCCTGCAAGCAAGAGTATCGGGCGAAGCTGATGGGGCTGCACGAAGAAACACCCGGCAAAAGCAGCCTGCATATTTTGCAGGGCCTCACCAAATTGCGCCAGATTTGTAATGCGCCGGCCTTGCTGCGCGAACAGGAATACTACGGCTCGGCGTCGGCTAAGCTGGAGGTGTTGGTGGAGGAAATCAACACAAAAGCCCCCCAGCACAAAATCCTGATCTTCTCGCAGTTTGTAGGCATGCTCAACCTGATTCGGCAGGAACTCGACCAGCGCAACATTACCTACCAATACCTCACCGGCCAAACCCGTAACCGCGCCGCCGCCGTCACCTCGTTTCAGGAAGACGAAACCGTGCGCGTCTTCCTCATCAGCCTAAAAGCTGGCGGCACCGGCCTGAATCTGACCGAAGCTGACTACGTCTACCTCGTTGACCCCTGGTGGAACCCGGCCGTAGAAAACCAAGCCATCGACCGCAGCCACCGCATCGGCCAAACCAAAAAAGTGGTGGCCGTGCGCCTCATCTGCCCCGATACCATCGAGGAGAAAATCATGAAGCTGCAAGAGGCTAAGCGCGAGCTGGCCTACGAGCTAATCAAAACCGACACAGCGTTAGTTAAATCTCTAACAAAACAGGAACTGCTGGAGCTATTTAGTTGAGGTACTTTCTAACCTTAAGACCGTCATGCAGAGCACCAGCGAAGCCTCTCGTGTGCGGTCGTTTGCTTTCCCAAGTAGTCGTTGCCTTCCTAATCTGTCATCCTGAGCTTGCGAAGGACCTTATGCCAATTGAACGATTTGTTCTCGTGTGAGAAGGTCCTTCGCAAGCTCAGGATGACAAATGAGATTTGACTAGTTTTAATCAGTAGTTTCTAAAGCAAGTAGGTTAGTAATTTTCGCACATCAGCACGCGAGATGCTTCGGCTACGCCTCTGCATGACGGTCTTAAGATTGAATAGTACTTGTTTCCGTGGCTTGTAAACAACTCTACTTCCCCTTCACATAAAACGGAATGTTCGCCGTGGCTACGTTATCGTGGCCATCATCGGCGTACACAAATAAGCGGTAAGCGCCTTCCTTGGTGGGGGCAGTGAGCTTGGTTTGGGCTTTTGCGTCAGTCGGAATCAGGCCGGGAATGGCAACAGGTCGGCTCTCCCGGTCGCCGCCGGATTTAAGGTCGGTGCTTTCGGGGAGCAGCTCGTAGCGGTAGGTGAGTGGGTCTTTGTTAGGGTCGGTGACGGTAGCCACGACGGGGTAGCTTTGGCCGGCTTGCAGGTAGATGTTGTCGGTAGACTTCTTGCCATCCAGCAAAAAGCCCCCCAGGTGCGGCGCCCGATTCTGGGGCCACTTCCCGCTCCACAGATACTGCATCACATCTACCACTTCCGATTCCTTGCCGTCCTCGGTGAAGATACCGTACCAAGTAGGCGTGCGCTCCTGCTTCTGGCCCCACAAAAACACGTAAGTGCCCAGGCACTGGGTTTTATCCTTGGCTACGGAGGCTTCGTAGCGGCTTTGGTACACGGCGGCTTTCTGGCTGCTGGTTTCTTCTACCGAAGCTTTCCAGGGCGTAACCGGGCTTTCCCAGTGACCGGTTGGTCCCCACTCGGCTACCACGTAGGGGCCGGTCCAGCCGGTGGTGCGCACCTGCTGCGGAATAGCGGCCAGCCCAGCGTAAGTGTTGATGCTGAGAATATCCACAGCCGGGCACTTGGCTTTAATGTAATCGACTTCCTTCTGATTGTGGCCGGCTAGCACGGTGCTGGTGGGGTGGTTGGGGTCTACTTCGTGAATCATCTGGGCAATCTGCTGCACGGCATCCCAGACCTTTGGGTTGGTGTACTCCAGGTTAAGTTCGTTGCCGATGCCCCAGAATAACACGGCCGGGTTGTCCTTGTATTTCACTACCTCAGCGCGCAGCTTCTGGAGCTGCTCTGCCACGGCCTGGGGGTTGTTGTAATCGAAGCCGTGCCGTTCGCGGGCCACATCGAGCCCCAGCATAACGGTGAGGCCATTTTTGTTGGCCTCGGCCAGTACTTTATCGGCGTTGTTGGTGCTCCAGGTGCGAATAGAATTGCCCCCGTACGCCTTGATGCGCTCCGGAAATTGCCCCCCACCGGCCCCATTGATAAAGTACGGCTTCCCCCCGCGCAGCAGCTCATAGCGGCCATTGGCTTGTTTGACTTCCACTTTCACTGGCTCAGTTTGGGCATAGACCGACGCGGTGAAGGTGAGGAGAAAAAGGCAGGAGAGGAGCTTCATAGGTTCTGGGGGGCTTTTTGTTTGGTTAAAACTAGCTAGATCCGGCCACTATACATCCGATTATGCAGAAGCTTCTACAGCGGCTCGTCGTTGCTGGTGTTGCTGGCGCTGGGGTCAGAGTCACCGCCCATGTCAGACTGGGTACCCGCCGCCGTGGGGTCGGTAGGAGTGTCCGTCGCGGATTCGCTTTCTGAAGCGGACGTCGTATCCTCAGCATCTGCCGTTGCCGGTGGGGCGTCAGTGGGGGCGCTATCGGGGCGTGGCTGATTGGTGACGGTTTGAGTGTCGGCGCTCTGCGTATCGGAGGTGCCCTTGGTGGGTAGCGTGTTATCAGCCGGATTAGGCTGCTTGGGGGGCGTTTTTGGGTCCATAATGCGGGTGTCTGAAAGGTGAGAAGGGGCGGAATTTGCTAGGCAGTTATACGGCGTGGCTCAACCGTTGGCCACGTCAACCCTGTCGGCTCAATCTGCGTTATATACCCTACACCATTTCCCTTGTCAATCATGAGCATATTTGGTTCTAGCCGCTCAAGCGGCACACTAGGCGGCCTAATTTCAGGCCTGTTTGGCGGTGGTAGAGGGGGCGTAAACCCTGCTACTGGCACATATGGTAACGTCGGCCGTTCTGGAGGCGTTGGGCGCAAACTGGCCACCGGAGCATTGCTGGCAGCCGGCGCCGCGTACCTCTATAATCGCAATAAGAACAAGGGCACAAATGCGTCTAATACCAACGTGTCCAACTTCAACCCGAATCTGTAGGCGCTCCGCCGCATGTTTCACAAAAGCCCCACTTCTGGCCTTTTATGGTCGGGGGTGGGGCTTTTTGTAAGGTTTGATTGGGTCAGGTTTCGCGGATCCTGGCCATTGAAGAGAAACGGTAAAAATTAGGTTGTGTCATGCTGAGCTTGCCGAAGCATCTCTACCGCTTCGTTGAGGTTACTAACCAGTAGAGATGCTTCGGCAAGCTCAGCATGACACGCAAAATAAAAGCTGAGTCCTGTGTGCTAAGTAAGGCGTAGTGCTACTTGCCGCTTGGCGGCAGTGGAGGTGCAACCTCCACTTAATGACTGATCACGAGTTACGCTTCTCTAAACTCGCGCCAGTAGGGGAGGCAGTCAAATATCTATAGATTTAGTTGCTTTGAAATAAGCTTCTCAAACTCCACAAACTTTGCAAAAGGAAATATACTATCTCTCTCTTTAGCAAAACTTCTCACTTTGAGCAATAAGAACGTTTTTCTTAGCTGTAAGTAGGCTATAGTTAAAAGAGCATTGACGTTGATTTCAAAGCTTACTAGCTCTTCGAGGTTCTTTATTTCATCGCCAAAACTTTCGCTGAACCCTTGAATCCTAACGAATGCTTTGTGCTTTTCCGAACTCAGCCTTACTATTTCGATTTGGTTGCCTCCTGGCTCATCATACCAGAAAAAACTTACACTATTCTGTCCAGTCATTAGGAGTTCTAATGCATGTATGAAATCGTAATAAGGATCACCGAAAACATGGGTGATATATAGCTCATACACTTTCCCCTGTACAAAAACGAGACAAGTACTCCACCCGTGGGGGTTAAGGGTTAGCATAAAATCAATGTCGTCTGTCGGAACCTGCATTAATAAATCCGTGATTTTTTGCTAGAACTTGACTTTACGGCCGCGCGGCCATCACGAACGTCAGCTCGCCGCCATTCATAATATCCTGATGCGGTAGAAACGGCCGCGTAAGCTTTTGCCCGTTTAGCCGCGCTTCCTTCACGTATACATTCTTGTCGCTCTGGTTTTTAACGCTGATGGTGAAGGTCTTACCGTTTTCTAAGTTGATGGTCGCGCCATGTATGGCCGGGCTGCCCAGGGCGTAGTCGGGGGAGGCGGGCGCGACGGGGTAGAAGCCCAGGGCGCTGAAGATGTACCAGGCGCTCATCTGTCCGCAGTCGTCGTTGCCGCCGAGGCCGTCGGGGGTGGGGCGGTACATTTTGGGCAGAATCATTCGCACACGAGCTTGGGTTTTCCAGGGCTGATCGGTCCAGTTGTAGAGGTAGGCGGCGTGGTGGGCGGGCTCGTTGCCGTGCACGTAGTTACCGATGATACCCTCACGGGTGATGTCTTCGGTTTCGGCAAAGAATTTATCCGGCAAGTCCATCGTGAATAGCGAATCAAGGTGGGGTACGAAGCGAGAATTGCCCCCCATAAGCTGAATTAGCGCCGCCGGATCCTGGGGTACATAAAGACTATAGTTCCAAGCGTTGCCCTCAATAAAGCCTTGGTTGTGGGTGCTGAGCACGTCGAACTCTTTGCGGAAGCTGCCGTCGCTGAGACGGGGGCGCATGAAGCCGATGCGCTTGTCATACACGTTCTGCCAGTTTTGGGCCCGCTTGCTGAACTCTTGGTAGATATCCTGACGACCCAGCTTCTGCGCGGCTTGGGCAATGCACCAATCGTCGTAGGCGTATTCCAGGGTTTTTGAGACGGAAGAGCCACGCTTGTCTTCCGGCACGTAGCCCAGGCGCAGGTAGTCACCAATCCCGTCATACCACTGCTGGCGGGCGGTGGTTACGCAGGCATCGAGGGCTTTATTGGCATCAAAGGGCGCATTGCCCTTCACGATAGCATCGGCAATCACGGGCACGCTGTGGTAGCCGATCATGCACCAGTTTTCATTGGCGTGGTGGCTCCAGACGGGCAGCATGTGCTCCGCACTTTGATTGAAATGGGCCAGCATCGACTGTACCATATCCGCGTTGCGCTTGGGCTGCAAGAGGTTGAACAGTGGGTGCAAGGCCCGGTAGGTATCCCAGAGCGAGAAAGTAGAATAGTTGGTGAAGCCCTCCGCCTTATGCGTGTTCTGGTCGAGGCCGCGGTACTGGCCGTCGGTGTCCTGATAAGTGGTGGGGCTGAGAAAGGTGTGATACAGCGCCGTGTAGAAGTTCTCCTTGTCCGCCCGCTTCGGCGACTGTATCGTCACGCGACTCAGCTCCTGCTGCCACTGCTGCTGCCCTTGGCGCTTCACCTGCTCGAAGTCCCAGCCTGGCGCTTCAGCACGCAGATTTTGCAAGGCCCCGGCCGTGCTCACCGGTGAAATGGCCATTTTGAGCTTAATCTTCTCGTTAGCCTTGGTCTGAAAATCGAAGTAAAGGCGCAACTGCTCGCCGGCTAGTTCGGGGAAGTTTTTAGTCTGGTCAAACCGACCCCAGAAGCCGCGGTACACCTGTTTGGGGGAGTAATTGCGGTGGCCGTACTGCTGGAAGGGCTTGGAAAACTGGAGGGCAAAATACAGCGTGCGGGTGCGGGCCCAGCCGTTGGTTTGGCGGTAGCCGGTCACGAGCGAATCGTTTTCCACCCGCACAAACGTCCAGACGTTTTTATCGGGGTAATTGTAAATGCCCGCCATCATATCCAGAATAATATGGGCCTGATCGGACTGGGGAAAGGTGTACTGGTGGAAGCCTACGCGGTTGGTGGCCGTCATTTCGGCCAGGATGTTATGGTCTTCAAGCTTCACTTTGTAGTAGGCGGGCTCAGCCACCTCCGTCTGGTGCGAGTAGGCGGAGCGGTAGCCACTCTGGGGCTTGTCGGCCGTGCCGGGGTTGAGCTGTAATGGCCCGGTGGTGGGCATCACCAGAAAGTCGCCGAGGTCGGAGTGGCCGGTGCCGCTGAAGTGAGTGTGAGAGAAGCCGACGATGGTTTTGTCGGCGTATTGGTAGCCCGCACAGTACTTGTACACATCGGGGTTGTACTTGCCGTTCTGCTCGTAGCTCAGCGTGTCGGTATCGGGCGAGAGCTGCACCATGCCAAAGGGCACCGTAGCCCCCGGAAACGTATGCCCCATCTTGGCTGTGCCCACCAGCGGCTTAGCATACTGCACCAGGTTTTCGGTGGGCTTAGGCTTTTGGGCGAGGGTTGGAAGGAATGCGAGGAGGAACGCGGCGAGAAGCGGAAGTTTCATGTAGTTATTCGTGGCGGGGGGCAAATATGCTGGAAGGTAAGCAAGGGGCGCAAAGCAGGCATTTGCCCTTATTTCAACTTCCGCGCTTCTACACCTGCGGTAGTAATCTTCACGGGTTGGATACGGCCTTGAGCGTCGAAATACAGGCGGTCGATGCAGGTGACGCGGTGATCCCGGCCGGTGTCGCCCAGCGGGCGGCGGTGGTAAACGATATACCACTCATCCTGGCCCGGCACCTGAATGACGGAGTGATGCCCGGCCCCGGTGGCTACCTGCGGGTCTTGTTGCAGGATTCGGCCCACACGCTCGAACGGGCCCAGGGGCGAGTCGGCCACGGCGTAGGCCACTGAGTAGTCGGGACCGGTCCAGCCGCCCTCCGACCACATGAAGTAGTACTTGCCGTCCTTGCGGAACATGAAAGGACCTTCTACGTAGCCCTGGGGGGTAATTTCTTTGTACACAGTGCCATCGGGGAAGGGCACGAAGCCTGTGAAGTCATCCTTCAGCCGCGCAATATTGCAGTGCGACCAGCCGCCGTAAATGATGTAGTAGGCGCCGTCCGTATCCTGAAACACAAATTGATCAATGGGCTGAGCACCATTGTGGATCTGCCCGATCAGGGGCTTTCCCAGGTGGTCGCGGAAGGGGCCTTCCGGGCGGTCGGCTACGGCCACACCAATACCGCCGATTTCGCCCTCGTGCACGTCGTTGGCGCTAAAGAAAAGGAAGTATTTACTGCCCTTTTTAATCACAGATGGGGCCCACATGGCTTTGCGGGCCCATTTAATGGCGGCAGTGTCGACAATGCGCGGATGCTTGGTCCAGGTGACCAGGTCGGGCGAGGAGAAGGCATCCAGGTGTACCTGCTGCTCGTAGCGGGCCGAATAGGTAGGGTAAATCCAATACTTGTTATCGAAGATGACAGCCTCCGGGTCGGCGTACCAGCCGGGAAACACCGGGTTGCCAGCACGCGCCAAAGCCGCTTTAGTTTTGGGCGCAACTTTGGCTTTAGGGGCGGGCGTGGCAGATTGCGCAAACGCGGTGGGCGCGGCCAAGCTAAGCACAATCGCTAGTGTAAGAAGCTTTTTCATTGCAGGAGAGAGGGATACGCGATATTCTCAGACTAGATTAATTTAAAGAACACTCTATTGCTGGTCATGCAGAGCAGAGCGAAGCATCTCGCGTGTTTAGTGAGAGTACTAACCTTACTACCGCGAGCGAGATGCTTCGCTCTGCTCGGCATGACCGCCTTAGTAAGGAAAGAAAAAGCCCCCAGCTGCGCTTTAGGCTAAGAGCTGCGGCTTTTGCTGGTACACCTGCCAGAGGAATTCCCCAAAAATAGTGTTGGCCCAGGCAAACCAGGCGCGGGTAAACTTGGCGGGATTGTCTTTGTGAAACGACTCGTGCATGTAGCCCGTGCCGGCGTGGGTGCTCTTCAAACTCTGCACGCAAGCCCGGATTTCGGCGTCGTTGGTGCTGGTCAGGCCGCGCATCGTGATAGCAATGGGCCAGATCATGTCCTGGCCTACGTGTGGGCCGCCGATGCCTCCGGCCGCTGTACCCTTAAAGAAAAACGGGTTGGCCTGCGAGAGCAAAAACTTGCGGGTATTCTGGTACACGGCGTCGGTGGCGGGCACGGCGCCGAGGTAGGGCAAAGACAGCAGGCTGGGCACGTTGGCGTCGTCCATGAGCACGTGACTGCCGAAGCCATCCACTTCGTAGGCGTAGAGCTTGCCGTGCTCGGGGTGAGTGACGACGGCGTACTTGCGCAGAGCAATTTCTACTTCATCGGCCAGCGCGTTTAGTTCCGCGGCGGTTGTATGGTCATACGCCAGGCTAGTCATCATCTCGCGGGCCTGGCGCAGGCTGACTACGGCGAAGAAGTTGCTGGGTACTAGGAAGGAATAGAGCGTGGCGTCGTCGGAGGGGCGGAAGGCCGAGCAGATGAGGCCCACCGGCCGCACGGGGTAGCCGTAGCCGCTCATGGATTGCGTATCAGTAGCCACGGCCGTTTCGCGCTGAAACTTGTAGGGGCCCAGTTCAGTCTTGCGCTGCTGCTCCCGAAACGTTTGCAAGGTGGCGCGGATGGCCTGTTGCCACTGCCCGTCGAAGGGCAGTGAGTCATTGGTTTTCTTCCAGTAATGATACGCCAGCCGAATGGGGTAGCACAGGGAGTCGATTTCCCACTTGCGCTCGTGCACGCCGGGCTGCATCTTGGTCAGGTCCGATTTCCATTCCCCCACCTTGGTATCGTCGCCGTAGAAAGCGTTGGCGTAGGGGTCCTTGATGATGCAGCGGGTCTGGCGGTTGATGACGCCTGCCACCAGCTGCCGCAACTCGGCATCCTTGTCAATAAAATTAAGGTAGGGCCACACCTGCGCCGAGGAGTCACGCAGCCACATGGCGTCGATGTCGCCGGTGATGACGTAGGTATCGGGGCGACCCTGGCGGTTGGTATGCGTGACGGTGGTATCGAGTGTGCTCGGAAAGCAGTTATTAAACAGCCAGCCTAACTCCGGGTCTTTCACTTTCTTCTGAAACTCGGCAATAGCCGCCTCCACGGAGCGGCTGGTAAACCGTCGCTGGGCCACTGCCGGGCGCACCAACGGAAAGGCCAGCGCCCCACCAGCGAAGGAGTAGTGCCGAAAGAATACGCTGCCGGTGAGCAGGGAGAAGCTCTGAACAAAGGCTCTACGGTTCATAGACAAGGGAATTGTGGGCGGGAAGCGTCGCTTCGTGGGGGAGTACTTAAGGTGATTTATTCTAAAGACTAGGCGGTCATGCAGAGCGGAGCCGAAGCATCTCACGTGCTGATGTTGTTTCGTTGTCATCCTGACGAAGGAAGGACCTTCTCACCCTTAAACGAGTCGTAGTAATACTAGTCGTTCAACTGCCATAAGGTCCTTCGCAAGCTTAGGATGACAGATGATTTATACAGTTAGCTTGGCAACCTCAGCACGCGAGATGCTTCGGCTCCGCCTCTGCATGACCGCCTTTTGAAGGTTTTGTGCTACTTCGCCTTCGACATAGAAAAAGGCGCGGCGTCGGGCTTGGTGCCGCGGTTTTTGTTGGGTGTGACGCTCATGTCAAAGCCGAGGGTGGCGCCCTGCATCAGCTCCGTGTGGCTGAGCCAGTTTTTCTCGTAGGGCTTACCGTTAAGCGTAAGCTGGCGCACGTAGCGGTTCTGAGCCGAGTTCTGGGGGGCATTTAGGACGATGTCCTTACCCGAGGGCAGGTGCAGTGTGGCCTTGGGGAAGAGCGGCGCGCCGAGCACGTACTGATCGGTGCCGGGGCAGACGGGGTAAAAGCCTAGGGCCGAAAACACGTACCAAGCCGAAGTTTGGCCGTTGTCCTCGTCGCCGCAGTAGCCGTCGGCGGTGGCCTGGTACATGCGGTTCATGGTTTCGCGCACCCAATACTGCGTTTTCCAGGGCTGACCGGCGTAGTTGTAGAGGTAAACCATGTGCTGGATGGGCTGGTTGCCGTGGGCGTAGTTGCCCATGTTGGCGATCTGCATCTCCCGAATTTCGTGGATCACGCTCTTGTAGTACGACTCATCGAAGACCGGCGGCAGGGTAAATACCGTGTCCAGGGTGGCCACGAACTTCTTTTTGCCCCCCATCAGATCCACCAGCCCCTGCACATCATGAAATACCGACCAGGTGTAGTGCCAGCTGTTGCCCTCGGTGAAGGCATCGCCCCACTTGAAGGGATTGAAGGGCGTTTGCCAGCTGCCGTCGGCGTTTTTGCCGCGCATGAGGCCGGTTTTCTTATCGAAGAGCTTGCGGTAATTTTGGCTGCGCTGGGCGTAGAGGTCGATTTCTTGCTTAGGCTTCCCCAGGGCCTTGGCCAGCTGATAAATCGTGAAATCGTCGTAGGCGTATTCCAGAGTGCGGGCGGCGCTTTCGTTGATTTTCACGTCGTAGGGTACGTAGCCTAGCTTGTTATAGTGCTCCACGCCCGCGCGGCCCACGGCCGTAAGCGGTCCGGCGTTGTTAGCGCCATGGGTCAGGGCCTCATACAGCACGTTCATATCCTGGCCCCGAATGCCTTTCAGGTAAGCGTCGGCCACGACGGAGGCCGAGTTGTTGCCCACCATCACGTTGCGCAAGCCGGGGCTGGCCCACTCCGGCAGCCAGCCGCTTTCCCGGAAGTCGTTGGCCAGGCCCTGCTGAATTTCGGCGTTCACGTCGGGGTAGAGCAGGTTCAGGAAGGGAAACAAGGCCCGGAATGTGTCCCAGAAGCCCGTATCGGTGTAGAGGTAGCCGGGCAGCACTTGCCCGTTGAAGGGACTGTAATGCACAATTTTGCCCCCCGCGTCCACCTCATAAAACTTGCGCGGAAACAGCAGGGAGCGGTACAGACAGGAATAAAAAGTGCGTTGTTGATCGGAGGTGCCGCCCTCAATATCGATGCGCCCCAGGGCCTTGTTCCAAGCTGCTCGGCCCTGCTGGCGCACGGTTTCAAAATCGTTGCTACCAATTTCCTTCAGGTTCAGCTCGGCCTGCTCAGCGCTAATAAACGAGGAAGCTACTCGCGCCTGCACCTGCTCGCCCTTGCGGGTTTTAAAGCCCACCACGGCCCCGGCATGATTCACCTGAGCCTCCAGCGCGGCCGCGTCCAGCACTTTGTCTTTATACACGGCCGTGCTCGTGAACGCGTGGTCGAACTCGATGACGAAGTAGTTCTTGAAGTTCTGAGGTACGCCGCCGCTGTTGCGGGTGGTGTAGCCGATGATTCTGCGCTGCTGAGGCAGCACCTTCACGTAGGAACCCTTGTCGAGGGCATCTATTACCACGTAGGCACTATCGGTTTTCGGAAATGTGAAGCGGAACCGAACGGCGCGCTCAGTGGGGGCCATTTCCGTCGTCACGTCGTGGTCGGCTAAGTACACGCGGTAGTAGCTGGGCTCGGCCACCTCGGCCTTGTGCGAAAACCAGCTGGCCCGCTCGTCCTCGTCAAATACGCGCTTGCCCGTAATGGGCATCAGGACAAACTGCCCGTAGTCGTTCATCCAGGGCGAAGGCTGGTGAGTCTGCTTGAACCCCCGGATCTTGTCGGCCGAGTACTGGTAGGCCCAGCCGTTACCCATTTTGCCGGTCTGCGGCATCCAGAAGTTCATGCCCCAAGGCAGCGCAATGGCTGGGTAGGTGTTGCCGTTGGACAGGCTGGGCTTGGAGTCGGTGCCGATGAGCGGGTTCACCCACTGCGCGTAATCTTTCGGGGCGGCTGACTGGGCTAGGGCAGAAGCGGCCGTCAGCAAGAAAGCGGTAAAAGCAGGAAAGAATCTGGGCATTCAGTTGGGGAAAGGAGAGCGAATGGCAGGGGATGTGGGAAAATGTCCGGAAATATTTTTACTTAACCAAAATAAGCTAAAACCTTTTAGCTTATTTGTCTAAGCGGTTTTAATTTGGAGCTTCACCGGCGCCGTAGTAACGGCGCTTGGTGCGAGCTCCGGGCTGAGCAGAGCGCTATCAGCCCCGCTTGCTTCCATGTATACTTCAAGCTATTGTCTTCATGCCTTCATCCTCTACCCATCTGCCCCGCGAAGCCCCGCGGTTTTTGTTGTGGCTGTTTAGCTTGCTCTGGTTTGGGACCGCCACTCTGCCCGCCACAGGCCAGCGCCTGACCTCCCACGTCGACCCGATGATTGGCACGGGCGGGCACGGCCACGTTTTTTTGGGGGCTAATGTGCCCTTTGGGGCAGTGCAGCTCGGCCCGCAAAACATCTTTAAAGGCTGGGACTGGTGCTCGGGCTACCACTACTCCGATAGCTTGATGATCGGCTTTTCGCACACCCACCTGAGCGGCACCGGCGCTTCCGATCTGGGCGACGTGCTGATAATGCCCTACACCGGCCCGATCAAAACGGATAAGGGCCAGCAAAAAGCCCCCCACGGGGGGTACCTGTCGCGCTACTCGCACCAGCGCGAAACTGCCAAGCCCGGCTATTACGCGGTGACCCTGGATGACTATGATATTCGGGCCGAGCTGACCAGCACCGAGCGAGTAGGCTTTCACCGCTACACTTTCCCGACTGGTGGCAAGCAAGCCCACGTTATCATCGACCTGAAAGAAGGCATTGACGACAAAGCCACCGACACCTACATTGAACAGGTTGACCCGCAGACGTTTGTGGGCTACCGCTTCTCCAAGGGCTGGGCCAGCGACCAGCGCGTGTACTTCGCCATCAAGACCTCGGTGCCCATCCCGCAATTTGCCGTGTACGAGGAGGCGCAGCTACTCACCGGCAAAAAAGGGCAGGGGAAGGCGATAAAGGGCCTGTTCAGCTTTGCTAAAGCCCCAGCTACGTTGCAGCTGAAGGTGGGCATCTCACCGGTTAGCTCGCAGAACGCGCTGGCGAATATTGCGGCCGAGATTCCCGGCTGGGATTTCGGGGCAGTGCAGCAGGCGGCCGATGAAAAGTGGAATAAGGAGCTCAGCAAGATGACCATTGAAACCAAGGACCCCGCAATCCGGCGCATCTTCTACACCTCCATGTATCACGCCCTGTTCGCGCCGGCTTTGTTCAACGACGTGAACGGCGACTACCGCGGCACCGATAAGAAAGTGTACCCCAAGGCGCCCTTTGTTAATTACACCACGTTCTCGCTCTGGGATACGTACCGCACGGCTCACTCGCTGTTTTTGCTGGCCCAGCCCGAGCGGGTAAGCGATATGATGCGCTCCATGCTGGCTATTCAGGAGCAGCAGGGCAAGCTGCCTATCTGGCATTTGATGGGCTCCGAAACCAATACGATGGTAGGCTACAGCGCCGTGCCGGCACTGGCCGAAGCCTTTCTGAAGGGTACGCCCGGCCTCGACGGGAAGCGGGTGCTGGCCGCTATGAAAGCCTCCAGCACACGCGATGACCAGGGGGTAAACTATGTCAAAACCTTGGGCTTCATTCCGGCCGATAAGGAAAATGAATCGGTAGCCAAGGCGATGGAGTACGCCATCGATGATTGGAGCATTGCGCAGGTAGCCAAGAAGTTAGACGACAAAGAGGCGTACGCTACTTACAGCAAGCGCGCTAAGTACTACCAGCGCTACTTCGACCCGAAAACCCGGTTTATGCGTGGCGTCACCGCCGATGGCAAATTTCAATTGCCTTTTAACGCGTTTCAGTCCATTCACCGCCAGAATCCTTACACCGAGGGCAACGCCTGGCAGTACACCTGGCTGGTGCCCCACGACGTGCCGGGGCTCATCCAGCTATTTGGCTCCGATGCGGCCTTCACTCAGAAGCTCGACAGCCTGTTTATTGTGCAAGGCAACCTGGGCGAAAGCGCCTCCCCCGACATATCGGGCCTTATTGGGATGTATGCCCACGGCAACGAGCCCAGCCACGCCACCACCTATTTGTATGCCTACGCCGGTCAGCAGTGGAAAACGGCCGAAAAGGTGCGACAAGTGCTGCGGGAGATGTACAAAGACAAGCCCGACGGCATCAGCGGCAATGAGGACTGCGGACAGATGAGCGCCTGGTACATTCTCTCGGCCCTGGGCTTTTACCCCGTTAGCCCCAGCAGCGGCGCCTACGTGCTGGGCAGCCCCATCGTCGACAAGGCTACCTTGCAGCTGCCGGGGGCAAATCTTTCGTGCTGGAGGTCAAGAATAATGCCCCCAGAACCTCTACATTCTGGCAGCCACGCTCAACGGTAAGCCTTACCCCAACAGCTACCTGCTCCACCGCGACATCGTGGCCGGCGGCAAACTCCAGCTAACGATGGGCCCGCAGCCAAACCAGAGCTTCGGCGCGGCGGCGGCTCACCGGCCGAAAGAAGTGTATGAGTAGCGGCTTAGATAATCAACCAGCTTCGGCAAAATTATTTCGCATTGAAAAAGAAAATCCTGATTCACGACATCGCTAAGCACCTGGACGTGTCCATTGCCACCGTGTCGCTGGTCTTGAACGGGAAGGCCAAGGACAACCGCATCAGTGACCAGCTGGCCGAGAAAGTGATGCAATACGTGCAGGAGGTTGGCTACAAGCCCAACCAATTGGCCAAAAGTCTGCGCACGGGCAAAACCCACGTCATTGGCCTGATGGTTGAAGATATTGCCAATCCCTTCTTCGCCACGGTGGCGGGCTTGATCGAGAAAAAAGCGCTGGCACGCGGTTACCGCATCATTTATTGCAGCACCAACAACGACCCAGCCAAGACCCGCGACCTGCTGACCATGTTTCAGGAGCGGCACGTGGATGGCTACGTTCTCGCCCCACCCGCCGGAATTGGGCCCGAAGTAAGCGCCATCGTGCGCAGCGGCAAACCCCTGGTGCTGTTCGACCGCCTGCTGCCGGATGTGACGGCTAATGCCGTGGTGGTAGATGGAGCCACGGGCATGTACGAAGCTACCCGCCACCTGCTCACGCAGGGGTTCACGGCCATTGCGTTGGTTACGCTGGGCTCGGGGCAAATGCAGATGACAGCGCGCCGGGAGGGCTACGCTCAGGCACTGCGGGAGCAGCAGCTACCGGAACTCGTGCTGGAGGTAGAGTTTCAGCAGGAGCCCGAAGCCATTATTACCCAGATGCAGGCTTTTTTTCAGGCACATCCGGCCTGCCACGCCGTGCTGTTTGCCACCAATTATCTGGGCGTGTACGGCCTGGAGGCGCTCAGCCGCCTGAACTACCGCATCCCGGAGAACATGGCCGTGGTTTCCTTTGACGACAACGATTTGTTTCGGCTCTATTCGCCCCCCATCACCGTAGTAGCCCAACCGATGGAGGTGATATCGGAAAACGTGATTGAGACCCTCCTAAAGGCACTGGAAGGCGCCCAGGAAAGCGACCATATGACCCAGCTGCAGCTAGTGCCTCAACTTATTATCCGGCAGTCGTCCATCCGCGCGGCGTCGTCGGACACGGGTCAGTAAGTTGGTTTGATTGACCTGGGGGGGCTTTTTTAACGTAACAGCGCCCGTTCTGTGGTCTACAGAACGGGCGCCGTTTGCTTGTTGCTGGTGGGGGCAAAATTTACGCTGCCTCCACCCGACGACTGCCGCGCAGTCCGTACCACATGATATACACGTAGCAGACCACAGGTAGCAGCAACGCCATGCGCAGCCCACTCTGATCGGCCACGAAGCCGAACAGCATTGGCATCAGGGCCCCGCCTACCACGGCGGTACACAGTAGGCCGGAGCCTTCCTCGGTGTGCCGACCCAGTCCAGCTAGCGCCAGCGGAAAGATGACGGGCCACATAATGGAGTTCATCAGGCCCACCGCCAGCAAACTCCACATAGCCAGTTCGCCTGTGCTATTGATGGAGATAAGCACCAAAATGACCGCGCCCACGGCGTTGAAAGCCAGTAGCTTACTAGGCGAAAATTTATTGAGCAAATAAGCCCCCGCAAATCGGCCCACCATGGCCGCGCCCCCATAAAAAGTTACTCTTTCGCCGGCTTCCTTCGCCGACAATCCCATCACATCAGGCAAGGCAAAATAATTAACCAAATGCGAGCCAATAGCCACTTCAGCACCTACGTAAGCAAAAATACCAACGACGCCGAGTACTAAGTGCCGATGATGCCAAGCGCGCGTTTTGTCTATAATTCCTTTTGTTTCAATTACCTCGTGTTTGATAACTGGGAGATTGATTCTACTAAGCATGAAGCTAATGATCAGTAGAAGACTTCCGATAGCTAAGTAGGGTATTTGAACAGCTTTAACATCAATTTGATTAGCAACAACTGAAGAAGCTTCATCTGGTAAGTGACTCAAAATTAAAGCACTACCCGCGATAGGTGCCAACGTTACCCCCAAGGAATTGAAGGCCTGTGTGAGTGTGAGGCGCGCCGAGGCCGACTTGGGCGGGCCCAGGATAGCTACGTACGGATTGGCTGCTACCTGTAGGATGGTAATGCCCGAGGCCAGCACGAACAGCGCCCCCAGAAATAGCCCGTACACGCGCTGCTCCGCCGCCGGATAAAATAAATAGGCCCCCAGCGCGGCAATGGCGAAGCCAATCAGCATGCCCCGCTTGTAGCCAACCCGTTGTACCAGCTTGCCCGCCGGAATGCTGACGAGAAAATAAGCCCCGAAAAAGCACAGGTTAATCAGGTTGGCCTGAGTGTATGAGAGCTGAAAAATGGCCTTCAAATACGGAATCAGAATGTCATTCAAACAGGTAATGAAGCCCCACAGAAAGAACAAAGTGGTGACGGCGCTTAGGGCCGAGGTGTAGCGTTCGGTCTGGGCCGGCGCGGCCGTGCCAGCGGGCCGGGGCGGAAGAACGGAGGGAGGGGAGGCCATGAGCGGAGTCAAAAAATAGTGAAAGGTGGAATAAGGAGCCGTAGCGGCACCTGTCATCGGCGGAAATTGGAAGCGCTGCCGCTTCAAGAGCTAAGATGACGACAATTTTATAATCTTAAGACGCCTATCAAAGTTAAAGCTTAAAGGTTTTAGCAAATAGGAGATGTTCCATCACTCATAGGGCCGTATGAGTAGTAAGAAACTTCGCTAGAATCGGACCGTGGCCCATACTAGAGCATATGGCGAATTTATTTGTCACCTGAAAAGGCTGTCATGCTTGATCTGTTGTCCGCTTGTCGAAGTATCTCTATTGGTTCCTAATCAACATCATTGCAACGAAGCACGCGAGATGCTTCGCTCCCCTCAGCCTGACAACTACTGTGGCAACGACTATTGGCCCGATGCTACATTCATGCTTGTAAGCAGAATGTCCGGTATGACGATCCTTAAGACGTTACTTGATCAGCAGCTCGACTGGGGGGCTTTTTCGGCCATTGGGAGCAACGGTTACCGCTCGTACGGTGAGCTGCTGGTTGAGCGGCACGGCCAAGGGTTTGGTATAGAGGTCGGTAGTTTCATCGGGCATTTTGCCGTCCAGGGTGTAGCGAATTTGCCCCCCAGGCACCAGGGAGCGCAGCGTCAGTACGGCTTTGCCACCCTGCCGAACTACACTGGCGCTATCGAGACCCAGCGGCTCGGGCACCCGATAGTTTATCCTGCGTGCATCGAGCCGGGCAAACTGCTGACTCATACGCGGCAAAAACTCGGCGTATTTTTTCCGCGCAGCAGGCGTCCAGGCAACCTCCGCCACCGCCAGTAGCCGCGGAAACAGCATATACTCCACCTTGGCCGGCGTCGTGATGTATTCAGTCCACAGGTTGGCTTGCGGACCCAGGATGTGCTTTTGCTGCTCCGGCGTCAGCTCCTGGGGCAGGGGATTGAAGCTGTACACCTTCTCCAGGGGCAGGTAGCCGCCAATCATGAGTGGTTCGTAGGGGCTGTGGGGTTGCGGGTGTTGGCCATAATCTAGGTACAGATGGCTGGTAGGCGTCATCACAACATCGTTGCCGCGCCGGGCGGCCTCAATGCCACCTTTTTCGCCCCGCCAGCTCATGACGGTAGCACTTGGAGAAATACCGCCTTCCAGAATCTCGTCCCAGCCAAGCAGCTTCTTGCCTTTGCTCTGCAAAAACTTTTCGATGCGGCGGTTAAACCAGCCCTGCACTTTCTCCACGTCATCCAGCCCCTCGCGCTTCATAATCTCCTGCACGGCGGCGCTTTCCTTCCAGCGCGTTTTCGGTGCTTCGTCGCCCCCGATGTGGATGTACTGCCCAGGAAACAGGGCGCTCACCTCCGTCAGTACATCCTCGAAAAAGCGGAAGGTTGGCTCCGTGGGGCACACAATGTCCTCATTTACCCCCCACTGCGTCCAGGCTTCATAGGGGCCGGGCCGGCACGCCAGCTCGGGGTAAGCGGCCAGCACGGCCACCGAATGCCCCGGCATCTCTATTTCTGGTACAATAGTAATGTAACGCTTCTGGGCGTAGGCCACCACGTCTTTGATTTGCTCCTGGGTATAGAAGCCGCCGTAGGGCGTGGCGTCGTACTTAAATTCGGCGGGCGTTTTAAACTGCTGCTGGGCGCCAATCAGGGTTTGCTTGCGAAAGGCGCTGATCTGCGTCAGCTTAGGGTGCTTTTTTATCTCAATGCGCCAGCCCTGGTCGTCGGTGAGGTGCCAGTGGAAGGTGTTGAACTTGTAGGCGGCCAGAAAGTCGATGTACTTCTTGACGAACTCCACCGGGAAGAAATGCCGGCTCACGTCGAGCATAGCGCCTCGCCAGCGGAACGCCGGCTCATCCATTATGCGCACGTGCGGCACGCCGGTGGTGGCCGCGGGGCGGGCCGGTAATAATTGCAGAAACGTCTGACAGCCATAGAACAGGCCGGCGCCGGCCGAAGCGGTAATCTGCACACCCGCTTTGTCAACGACCAGCTGATACGCCTCGGCGCCCGGCATAGCTTCCGTCACTAGCCTGATCTGCGCCGTTTGGCTGCTGGTCGTGAGGGCGACGGTCTTGCCCAAAGGCTCCAGCAGGCCCTTCAGCAACTCCGCCACGTTCCGTTCGGCCGGGCTTTTGGCATAGATGCTGATTTTTTGGGGAAGGAAATACGTGCCGGTCTGCACTTGTACTTGGCGGGGCAACGGCACCAGTCCCAAGCCTTGGGACGGTGTTGCCGGTTGTTGGGCCGCCGCCAGTTGGCTGAGCAACAGACCCAGCGCCAGCAGCTTAACAAAACGACCAGACAGGGAAAACGTACCGGGCATAAGCGTTTGATTTATCGTGAAATGACGAAAACAGGATGATCCAAGTTAATCCGCACCATTGGGGGGCAAATTGAGTTGCGCTGCCAGCTCAGCCACAATAGTTGCGTCCGTCTCCAGTAAGGTAGCGTCGAATAAGGTAGGTTCGGCGGCGGGTGATGGCAGGATTGGCCTAGTGGCGCTGGCGTGAAACTCGGTGGCACCGTTACTGGCCGCCAACTCCCGGATATTTTCGGGCGTGAGGCCCGCACCCGGCATGATACTGATCCGCCCGGCAGCCTGCTGAACCAGCGCCGCCAGCTGCGCCTGGCCCTGCATGGCGGTAATTTGCCCCCCAGAAGTGAGAATCCGCTGGCAGCCTAAGGCAATGATGTCTTCCAGAGCTTGCGCTTGGTTGGGGCAGGCATCGAAGGCGCGGTGAAACGTAACCGACATAGAACCCGCCAACTCGATGAGCAACCGACAACGCGCCAGGTCTACGCGGCCTGCCGCGTCCAGAATGCCGAACACGACCCCGGCGCAGCTCAAGGTGCGGCACTGCTCAATATCGGCGGCCATAATGTCCCACTCATCAGCCGTGTAGACGAAATTGCCTGGCCGCGGCCGAATCAGCACGAACACCGGAATCGTCAGCGACGCTTGCACTCGTCTGATCAGGCCAAAGGAAGGCGTGATGCCGCCCTGCTCCAAGTTCTGACACAGCTCAATGCGCTGCGCCCCGCCCGCCTGCGCCGCTAAGGCCGATTGTATGGAATTGGCGCAGATTTCCAGCATGCTACTCAGGCGAGCAAGAAGTCGCTTTGTACGAGCTGTTGCTGGTTTTTGGCGTCGCAGACGGCGTAGCTGAAGCCTTTTTGCAGCGCGTACGCACCGTGCTCGCCCTTGGCGCTGATGGCAATAAAGCACACCTGAATGTCGCGAGCTTGAGCACCTTTAATTTTTGCAATACGCTCGATGGCAGCTTTGCAGGCAGCTTTGGGCGCGAGGCCCTGACGCATAAGCTCTACCACGGTATGAGCGCCGGCAATACGAATCACGTCTTCGCCCTGGCCAGTGGCCGCAGCCGCCCCCACGGCATTATCCACAAAAAGACCCGAGCCGATGAGGGGCGAATCGCCGAGACGGCCCCGCATTTTAAAGCCCATGCCGCTGGTGGTGCAGCTGCCGCTGAGGTTGCCCTGCGCATCTTGGGCCAGCATGGCAATCGTATCGTGGTTATTGGCGCCGCCCACGGGCCCCACAGGTTTTTTGCTGCCCGTGTTCTCGACGTTTATAACCGGCTTGTACTGACTGGTTTTCAGCCACTCCTTGTAGGCTTTGGCCGCGTCGGCGCTGAGCTGCTGCGGTTCCAGCGGGAAGCCCTGCGCCACGGCAAATTGCTGAGCGCCTTCGCCTACCAGCATCACGTGCGGCGTGCGCTCCATTACCCGCCGCGCCACGCTGATGGGGTGCTTGATGCGCTCCAGGGCCGCCACGCTACCGCAGTTAAACTTCTCGTCCATGATGCACGCATCCAAGGTCACGATGCCGTCGCGGTCAGGATTGCCCCCCAGCCCCACGCAGCAGTTCTGCGAGGCTTCCGTCACCATCACGCCGGCCTCTACCGCGTCGAGGGCGCGTCCGCCCGGCCGCAATACCTTCCAGGCGCCTAAGTTGGCAGCCAGGCCAGTATCCCAGGTGGAAATAACCAAGGGCTGCCCCACAGCAGTCACCGGCGACGAGGTGGCGGCCAGCCCGTAGCTGGGAACCGCCAGCCCCGCTAGTCCGGCCGCGGTGGAGGCAATAAACTTTCGGCGAGTACTCATAGAGTAGAAAGGCTGAAGCGTTACGGTTAAATAAGATTTTGCGGATCAATTTTGCCCCCCAGATACTGCCAGGTACTTATTTTCGCCCGGAGTACTGCAATTCCACGGCCACTGGATAATGGTCGGAGGGCGTTTTGCCGCCGCCGTAGGTTTCGGTGAGGATGCCGTATCGGGTGGCTTTAAAAGCGGGACTCAGAAAGATATGGTCAATCCGTGCGTCGGTTTTGCGCTGGGAATTGAAGTCGTTGAACGTGCCGTTGGGCGCATATACTATTTGGGCCAGCTGGAAGGCATCACGTAAGTTGCTGGTCGTGTTGAGAATCGTGTAGCTCTCGTTGCGCTGGTCAATGTTGAAGTCACCCATCAGAATAACTGGCGTGGAGCCTGCCATCTCCTTTACCTTGGTCAGAATCAGCTTGGCGCTTTCTTTCCGGGCTTCTACACCTACGTGGTCGAAGTGGGTATTGAAGAGGTAGAAAGTAAAACCCGTTTTTTTCTCCCGCAGTTGGCCCCAGCTGCACACGCGCGGCAGCGCAGCATCCCAGCCTTTGCTCGGAACGGTGCTGGTGGGCGAAAGCCAGAACGTGCCGTGCTTGAGCAATTCGTATTTGTCCTGCTTGTAAAAAATAGCGGAAAATTCTCCACCCTGCTTGCCGTCGTCGCGACCCACGCCAGTGTAGGCGTAGCCCGGCAGCTGGCGCGTCATGTCCTGAAGCTGGCGATATAGTACTTCCTGGGTGCCAAAGACATCAAAATCCTGAAAGCGAATAAGATTAGCCAGGTATGGTAACCGCCGCGACCAGGCATTGACGGTGTCCTGCGGGTTATCGTAGCGAACATTGTAGGTGGCCACTTTCATGGTTTGGGCGGCTAACTCTACCCTGCTGCCAAGCAGCAAAAGCGCAACGAAGAGAAGCTTCCTGAACACAGACGAATGCATAGGCAGGGCAAAAAGAAGTGTCTTGGCTTACAAGGTAGAGAGATTTGGAAATGACAAGTGGTAAAGGGAAATCTTTCGCGGCTGCGCTCGGCGCCACGGGGCTGTCTACGCTCTTGCTATTGCCCTCCGAGTAGGGGCAAAATAAAAAAGTTTACACCGCCTGTAACCTTTTGGATTTTTTGCGGTGTCCACGTTTGAATTCTCTTCCATTCCCAATCATGCATTTCTGATCCGGCCACGCGCAACCGGACAGGCATCTGATTCCGGGCTGCTACTCGCGGCCTGCCGTCGGCATCATGTCCTACGGGTAGCGAAAGGAGGATTCGTAGCCGGCTGCTTCATTCAACTGGCGGCTAGCTGATCTGACTCTTCTCGCATTGCCATCATTACCATCCTCCGAAGCATCATGCGCACGAACTCTACTTTATTCGTAGCCAGAATCTTACTGGTCCTGTTAGCCTGGCTTATCGCTGCTACCGCTACGGCTCAAACTCCCGGTAGCCTCACCGGAACGGTGCGTACATCGGCCAGCGCCCCCATCGATTATGCCACCATTACCCTGCATCGCGCCGCCGACTCTTCGGTAGTTAAAACCGAGTTTAGTGATGCTCAGGGGGCTTTTCGTTTCGAAGGATTGAGTGAAGGAAGCTACCGCGTATCGGCGGCGCAGCTGGGGTACGTGCGGCACTGGAGTGCGCCCTTTACACTGCCCGCTGGGGGCAAATTTTGCCTGCTATTACGCTGCAAAAAAGCGCCGCTACGCAGTTAAAGGAAGTGCAGGTGGTAGGGCAGAAGCCCTTGTTTGAGCGCCTGGCCGACCGTACCGTGGTGAACGTGGAAGGCTCGACGCTGGCTGCCGGCAATACCACGCTAGATGTGTTGGCTCGGGCTCCCGGCGTAACCGTAGACGGCAACGACAACCTGGCGTTGCGCGGCCGTCAGGGTTTGCTCGTGCTCATTGACGGCAAGCGCCAGCCCATGACCGGCACCGAGCTAGCCGACTATCTGCGCTCCTTGCCGGCTGATCAATTGAAAAGCATTGAGCTGATAACGAATCCGCCGGCCAAGTACGACGCCCAGGGCGGAGCTGGCATTATCGCTATTAACCTCAAAAAGGATCAGCGCCAGGGCACCAACGGCAACGCCAACATCAGCTACGGCCGCGGTGAATACGGCAAGTTCTCCGGTAGCTTGTCAGGCAACCATCGCAACAAAGACGTCAACGTGTTCAGCGCGCTCACGTATGGCCGGCGCCGCAACTTTGGCGTTCGTGACACCTACCGCTACTTCTACGAGTCGCAGGACACGGGAGAGCCAGTCTTGATTGGTACCGCAGATCAGCGCAACCGGGCCGTTTTTGAGGATCATTTTATGATCTATAAGGTCGGAACGGATGTAAACCTGTCGAAAAATACCGTGCTGGGGGGCGTTATTTCGGGCTTTGGGGTGCCAAATCCGAAGCCCGGCGGGACGGGGGTCAATACCAGCACGTTTTACGATGGAGCAGGGCAGGTGAGTGATTATTATACCGCGCTAAGTACTAGCCGGGGCAACAACCCCAACATCACCGGCAACATCAATTTCAAGCATACCTTCGGCGAAGGTACGGGCCGCCCCGAACTGACTGCCGACGTAGATTATGCCCGCTACAACACGCACCGGACCCAAAGCCAAACCACTTTTTTTCAGTTGTCGGGCCAGCCGGATGCTACTTTAGCCAGCGACCAAACCAGCGAGCTAACCATCAAAGCCATAAAGGCCGATTATACCCAACAGTTGAATGCTGATACCCGCCTGGAAGCCGGCGCCAAAGCCAGCCAGGTGTACGCCGATAACGACATCCAATTCGAGAATACCCGCGAAGGCATTACCACACCCGACCTAAACCTGAGCAACCGCTTCCGCTACGATGAAGTCATTACGGCCGCTTACGTCAACCTCAATCATAATTTCAGCAAGCAATTTAATCTGCAAGCTGGCCTTCGGGGTGAGCAAACCAACGCTACCGGCCGCCAGATAGTGACCTCCGAGAACTTCGAGCGCAACTACTACCAGCTGTTCCCGAGTGCCGCCCTGAAATACGCGCCCACTGAGCAAAACGAAATAACGATGTCGTTAAGCCGGCGCATCAACCGTCCTTCTTATGGGCAGCTCAACCCTTTCCGCTTCATCATCGACCCGGCTACCTCCGGCAAAGGCAACCCCAACCTGCGCCCCGAAACCAGCTACAATATGGAGCTGAACTACACCTTCAAGCAGAAGTACACTGCCGGCCTCAGCTACAGCGTCACGAAAGATCCCATCACCGACGTGGCCTACCCCGAAACCGACACTACTACCGTTTCGACCAACGTAAACTTGGATCAGCAACAGTATGTGTCCCTCACGCTCACAGCTCCCATCACGGTAGGCAAGTGGTTGAGTATCTACAACAACGCCGTGTTCTTTTACATCCATTATGATGGCACCCTAGCTGGGACTTCCCTGCGGGCCGGACAGCCGGCTTACACCCTGAGCAGCAACAGTACTTTTACTTTCGGCAAAGGCTGGGGGGCAGAATTGAACGCCCGATACAATTCTCAGCAGCGGGTCGGTTTCTTCGAGTTCAGCGACTATGGGCAAGTCGGAATAGCTGTGAAAAAAGAGGTGATGGACCGCAAAGGCACCATCAAGCTGGCAGCTAACGACATTCTTTACACCTTGCCTTTTAGCGCCGTTTCGCTCTATAACAACTACCGGCAAGACCTTTACATCCGCCGCGACACGCGCGTGGTGACGCTCTCATTTGCTTGGAAATTTGGCAACGACAAGCTCACCACTACCAACCGCAAAACCGGAGCGGAGGAAGAGAAGCGCCGCGCGCAATAGTAATTCCTCTACTCTGGAAGTTCCGAGCATTAGGCGTATCAACACTCCCGGCGCTAAGCGGCAACAGTTGCCTTAGCGCCGGGAGTGTTGCTGTTTTCGGCTGTGGGGGGCTTTTTTAGAGGTATAGCGCGGGTCAGCAGCAAAGTATTTCCACCAATGCTCAATGATCGTGGTCGTAGCTGACGACGCGCGTTACTTTCCACTGCCCGTCTTTTAGCCGCCATACCATCATATTTTTGAAGGTGCCGCAGTCGTCTTTGCCGTTCTCCACGTGGCAGAAGCGGTGCAGGTGGGCATCTACGGCGCCATAGCCCGGAATAGGATACACCTCCAAGCTGCCTGGCACCAACTGCCGATTTAGACCGGTCGTTTTGTTCTGTTCAAAGAGGCTGCGAAAACCATCCATGGTTTTTTTGAAATCAGCCAGGCCGCCTCTGTCGTGGTAGAATTCGAGGTCTTCAGCGAAGTAGGTTTGCAACTGGTCCGCGTCGTGGCGGTTGAAGGCCGCAAACATGGCGCTGTCGAGGCGGGCTATAGTGGCATACAGTTCCTTCGACTCAGGTAATTGTACAGTAGCGGCAGGCGGCGGTGCCGTGGGTTTGCTGGTTGAGCAACTCGCCATTACAAGTAGCGACAATGCGCCAAGTATAGTCCGCAGGTGGACGCTGGATGGAGTATTCGTTTTTAGCATAGTCATTAGGTTAAAAAGATCAACGCTTATCCATGGCTGGCTATTTCCGATCTGAGTTCAACATACTATTGCGTAGGCTTATTACCACCACTCACCCGCGAAATTCGTTAGGGAATTCAGGCTGGCTATGCTTGCCGCCTCCATCACCTCATCCCTTCTCCCGTAGTAATGGCGCTTCACTACTTGCGCGCGTCGAAGCTTGCTGCGCTGTTGCCGCTAAGTTTGCTAGCGTCTCCGGCCGTTAGTCAATCTACTGAGCGGATAATAGACCGCAACGCTATAGGCTGGTTTACTTACAATGGCGACCACAAAATAGCCCCCCAGTGGGCCGTACACACGGAAGTGCAATTGCGCCGCACGCGCTTGGGCCTGGGCCGCCAGCAGCTACTCTCGCGGCTGGGCTTCGTGTATTCACTCGCTGAGAAGGTAACGTTATCGGGGGGCTATACGCAGCTGACCACGTATCCCTACGGCGACTACCCCACGGCCAGTCTCGGGGAAGCAACACCTGAGAACAGAGCGTATGAGGATGTGACGCTGGCCAGCACCTACGGCCGGTTGCAACTTACGCATCGGTTTCGGCTGGAGCAGCGCTGGCTGGGACAACTCGATGAAAGCAACCCGAAGCAAGTAGCCAGCTGGGAATACCAGAACCGCGCCCGCTATCAAGTGGCTGGTGAAATACCGCTGCAAGGCCCCACTATTGATGATGGGGAGCTGTATTTTACCTTCTTCGACGAGCTATTTATCGGTTTTGGGCAGAACGTGGGCCGGAACGTATTTAATCAAAACCGTATTTCGGGCGGCTTAGGCTACCAGATTCGCGACAATTGGAAGTTAGAGCTGAACTATCTAAACCAGTGGACCCAACACGCCGAGCCAGCGCCCAATACGCAGCAATCGGTATTTGAGAACAACAATGGGTTTCGCCTGAATGTGGTTTACAACCTGGATTTTACGTCGGCACCACCATCAAACTAATTCCCGTGCTGGCCCCGAGGAAGTGACCCTAACGCTTAGGAATGTACGCCAGCGGAATGCATAAGCTCAACCGGGTCGCGGTCCAACGCTTTAATCTTCGCTTTATAAGTTGGCGGTAGCAGCGCACTTTTCACCCACTGACTAAGCGACAAATGCTGCGTGCGACGGTACACCGGAACTACCGGCCGTAGCCACGACCTAGTGCCCAAATGAAGCAAGTCGCGCACAGTAGCCGGCACCACCAGGCGTTGCGCGTGGAGCAGCAGCCAGTACCGCACCGGCCCCAGGTGCTTCCGATACTGCTGATACAAATCTTTGGTAAAGCGGCTATACTCCAGGTCGGAAGCCAGATGCTGCTGCCGCACCACTAGCCACTGCGCGTAGGTGGGGGGCAAATCGGGAATACCCATGCGCTGCCCTACGCGAGAAAATACGGTGAATACCTCTTCTTTTTCGGGGCCACTCATGGGCCGCTCCAGTAGCTCGAATGCCCGAATAGAATAGTCAATCAGCAAGAACAGCACGTCGCGGTAGGCCCAGTCGGGAATGGCGGCGCCGCGCTTCGCTTCTACGGCCGCATGAATGGCGGCAATGCTGTCGATGGCGCGCTCGGCGCTGGTCTGGGGGGCAAATACGATCTGGCGGGCATACTCTACTGTTGAGAACAGGCGCGCTAAAGGGTCGGCGGGCAGGCGGCCCGTGAAGTACAGCCAGTCAACAGCCTTATTGAGCGCAAACTCCGCCGCTGCCCCCGCAAAAATGACCAGCACCGTGTCGGCCTTACCCCAGATGGTCCGCACCACGGAGTGCTTCGGCACAAAATATTCCATAGAACAAGAACCGGAAAAGACAGCAAAAGGCTCCCAGAGCCTGTGGTTACAACGGCTGCTGCGCTACCAAAGAGCCAAAGTAGCAGAACGTTAAGCTGCTGCCAACTCATATCCCGTCCAAAAGAAAAATGTACCCTCACTCATCCGGGTACTGCGGCGGCTCTTCGTCATGGGAGGCGTGGGGGGAACTGGGGCTGGGGCCGCAGCCGGCCATAATGGCGCACTCCAGGGGCTGGCCGTGGTGAAAGCGCAAAAAACCAACCGTCGCGAGCCACATAGCTAGGCAAGGCGCTACCCAATAAACCCAAAGTGCATGATAGTGGCCGGCCGCTACAGCGGTGCCCAGCGAACGGGCCGGGTTCAAGCTCATCCCGGAGTAAGGTGTTTCAACGAGAATATACAAGGCCACTAGCGCGCCCAACAGCCACCCAGCCCACTTTTTCAACCGACTCGAATGCAGGGCAATGAGCGTTACCAGCATCATCATAAAACAGATAATAAACTCGGCGGCGAAGGCGATCAGCTCGCCTTGCAAATACAGCGGGTGGGGCTGCGTCACCGTGTATTTTACCGCCGGATGCGCGTAGAATTCGGGCAAACAAAGCTTCAGCAAGTGGGCCGCCCCAATGGCCCCGCATAGTTGCGCCAGTACATACCATACCGCATCAGGAAGGCGTATTTTTCCTAATTGGTAGAAGGCCAGCGTAACGGCGGGGTTGATGTGCGCGCCCGACCGCTTGCCCCAGGGATTATAAATAACAATAACCAGCACAAGGCCCATTCCAAGCCCCAGAAGGCCCCGCCGCAGCAAGTGGCTTTCCGCAAAGCTTTGCCGCACGGGCGAAGCTGGATGCTCAAACAAGATGGTCAGCAAACCGGCGCTTCCCACAAAAAAGGCTAAGCCCAATGCTTCCGCAACGTAGTGGGGCCAGTGCCGACGTAGCGCGGAAAGCAAACGGTAGGCAAAAGGCATAAGCGAAACAGGGCGGGAACAGACTGATACAACGCATCCACCGCCGATGGGTTGTGCCAGCCAACGCACAGGATGGCGCGGGGGGCTTTTCCGAACTGTATGTCTTTGTTGGGATGATCTAGTATTACTTAGGCAGATATGCCTTGCCCAAGCCCAACAAAAGAGTAGCTTTGATTCATCCCCTCACGTTATGCTATGCTGCCTGATATGCGAAAATTTACCGCTTTGGCCCTGGGTGCCACGTTATTGTTTTTCTCTACTTCCTCCACGGCCCCGCGCGACGAGTGGGAGCCGCTACTGGATAAGAAGCTGAGCAAGTGGGAAACCTTCCAAAGCTACCGC
Organism: Hymenobacter sp. HDW8; assembly: GCF_011305775.1. Lineage (NCBI taxonomy): Bacteria > Pseudomonadati > Bacteroidota > Cytophagia > Cytophagales > Hymenobacteraceae > Hymenobacter > Hymenobacter sp. HDW8. The sequence continues at coordinate 1,187,791 of NZ_CP049907.1, read as the reverse complement.
CACCAGCTAGGCTACAAAGGAAAAGTACCCACCGACGCTCAAGGGAAGGAAATTACGCCCATCGGTTACGGCAAAAACGAAGCGAATGTATTCTCCGTTGTGATGGAGAAAGGGGAGCCGGTGCTGCGCATCAGCGGCGAGATATACGGCTGCGTATTCACCAAGCAAGACTTCACCAACTACACCCTCAAGCTGAAAGTGAAGTGGGGCGAGAAGAAGTGGGTGCCGCGCCTCAACGAGCCCCGCGACAGTGGCATTCTCTACAACAGCCAAGGCGAGTGCGGAGTAGACTACTGGCATAGCTGGATGCTGAGCCAGGAATTTCAGGTGTCGGAGTACGAGAAGGGCAACGCCATGGGCGACTTCTGGTGCATTGCCAACTCCACGGCCGACATTACCGCCACGCCAAACGAAACCAAAGACGGGCTGAAATACGACCCCACCGCGACGCCCGTCACCTTTGGCCGGGGCGGCCCCGGCTTTTGCCAGGCTTCAACCAATAACGGTGTTCCTAATGGGCAATGGGATGAGCTGGAGCTGATTCACGTGAATGGCAAGAGCGTCCACATTGTGAACGGCAAGGTGGTGCTGGCCGTCAACAACTCCGGCTACGTGGAAAACGGCCAGCGCCGGCCCCTCACGCACGGCAAAATTCAGCTGCAAAGCGAAGCCGCTGAGGTGTACTACAAAGGCATTATGATCAAGCCCCTGAACGCGATGCCCGCGGAGTACGCCCAGTATTTTAGCGACCAGCCAACCAAATAACCTCGAATTTGCCCCCCAGAAAGCCTATAACTCCCGAACCCAAATGTTGCGGAAGCTGAGTGGCTCACTCGGGTCGCCGTGGGATTGCAGCTTAATAGGCGAGGGGCCGTGCTTCTGGTAGCTGGGCTTGCCGATATACACGGTGGGGCCAGCCAACGTGACATTGTTCTGCACCACTACGCCGTTAAAAAGTACCGTCACGCGGGCGGGCGACTGTACCGAGCCATCGGCCTTAAAGGTGGGCGCCGTCCACAGCACGTCGTACGATTGCCACTCACCGGGTTTGCGGGTGGGGTTAGCCAGCGGAATCAGCTGTTTATAAATGCTGCCGGCCATTCCGTTCACGTAGGTTTTGTTCTGGTAAGAGTCCAGGATCTGTAGCTCGTAGCCTAGGTCGCCTTTGCCCAGTGAGGCTAGAAACAGGCCGCTGTTGCCACGTACTTGCCCTGTGCCCGCAATGGTAGCCGGGACGCGCCACTCCAAGTGCAGCTGGTAGTTGGTGAAGGTGCGCTTGGTTTCGATGTTGCCGGTCTTCTTGTCCACGGTAAAAATGCCCCCCGCGACTTTCCATTTGGCAGGCGCATTACGGTCATCAGCCGATACCCATTGGGTTAAGTCTTTGCCATCAAACAGCACAATAGCATCGGAGGGAGGAGGCGTAAATTGCGGATTGGCAGACACCACTTTGGGCACCGGCTCCCACACCTCCGTATCCTCTGGTTTCCCCGTCTGCTGCGCCTGAGCCATCAAAGAAGAACTAAATAGTAGAACGGAAGCGAGGACAGCAAGACGCATAAAATGCTTGGTGAAGTAGGTGAAAAGATGGCAGTTATACGTCGCAAAGCTGCACGGCTTGGCGCAGAGAAGCGAGCTTATCAGCTTTTTGTGGAATAAACTCCTGCGCCACGTAGCCTTTGAAGCCGGTGGCCACAATGGCGCGCATGATGGCCGGGTAGTTCAGTTCCTGGGTGTCGTCCAGCTCGTGGCGGCCCGGTACGCCGGCCGTGTGGTAGTGGGCAATATAGGGATGAAACTCGGTGAGGGTGCGAATGACATCACCCTCGTCAATCTGCATGTGATAGATGTCGTAGAGCAGCTTGAAGTTCTCGGAGCCCAGCCGCTTGGCGAGCTCCACGCCCCAATTGGTGTGGTCGCACTGGTAGTCTTTGTGGTCGATTTTGCTGTTGAGCAGCTCCATGACCAACACCACTTTATGCTGCGCGGCCAGTTTCACCAGTGGCTGGAGTCCTTTTACGCAGTTATTCCAGCCAGCCTCATCGGTGATGCCCCGACGGCTGCCGCTAAAGCAAATCAGGTTGGTGTAGCCGGCTTTGGCTACCTGCGGAATCATGTCGGCGTACTGCTTCTGCAGGCGCGCGTGAAACTGCGGATCGTTGAAGCCGTCGGTGAGGTTGATTTCGGCTCCGTTACACATGGGTGAGTCTAGCCCGTATTTTTTCAGCGTAGGCCAGTCTTTGGGGCCTACTAAATCTATGCCTTGGATACCCATTTCCTTGGCCGCGGCGCACAGCTTATCGAGCGGCAAATCCTGGAAGCACCACCGGCACACCGACTGTTTAATGTTGTTTTTCAACTGAGTATTCGGGCTGGGGGGCTTTTTGTCGGTGGTATAGGCACTGGCCATGCCCAGGGTGCCCACGGCGGCAGTGCTGGTGAGGAGACCTTTCAAGGCAGTTCTTCGGTTCCAGGTGGCCATGCTGTCAGTTATTTAGCTTGAGCTAACTCGGGGGCTGAGTTGTACGTGTCCGACTCCGTAGCCTGAGCTTGGGGCCGGTCCCGGAACAATAATAGGAAAACCAGTACAACTGCCCCAGCAATACCAGCCGGAATCAGCCAGATCATGCGCCAGTCGTGCACCCCTTCCGAGAGTTGGTAGTTATCAAAAATACGCCCCGAAAGCAGCGTGCCGATCAACATGCCTACGCCGTAGGTAGCAAGGGTAATAAAGCCCTGAGCGGAGCTCTTGAACCGCTCCCCGGCCAGGTTATCGGTGTAAATCTGGCCCGTCACGAAGAAGAAATCGTAGCAGATGCCGTGTAGTACGATGCCCGCAATGAGCATCCAGTAGTTGCTTTGGCCGTCGCCGTAAGCGAAGAAGAGGTAGCGCACCACCCAGGCCAGCATACCAATGGCTAGCATCTTTTTCACTCCCAAACGGGTAAAGAAAAACGGAATTAGGAGCATAAACAAAAGCTCGGAAACCTGCCCTAGGCTTTGCACGCCAGCCGCGGCTTTCATGCCTACCTCGTTCAAAAATGGGTTGGTAAAGCCGTAATAAAACGCCAACGGAATACAGATGGCGATGGAAGCCAGAAAGAAGATAAGGTAAGAGCGATTTTTCAGCAACCCAATCGCATCGAGGCCCAGCATATCGCCTAGGGAAGAAGATTGGCCGCGCTTTACGGGCGGCGTGGCGGGCAGCGTAAAGCTAAACACGCCCAGCAAAGCCGACGCACCAGCGGCCATCAGGAAGGTAGCCCGCAGACTGCCGCTTTGCTCCCAGTTCAGCCAACCGATAGTCAGGCCGGCCACAATCCAGCCCAGCGTGCCCAGCACCCGAATGGTAGCAAATTCCTTCTGTGGATTCTGCATCTGCCGAAACGCAATGGAGTTCACCAACGCCAGCGTAGGCATGTACAAAATCATGTAAGTCAGGATGTTGGGATAAAAAGAGCCGAAATCCGGCGACGAAGAAGCGCGCCAGAGCAGCAGCGCCCCAGCCAGATGCAGCACTCCCAAAATCTTCTGCGCCGAGAAAAACCGGTCGGCAATCAGGCCAATGATAAACGGCGCCACAATAGCCCCAATCGACTGCGTCAGAAAGGCTACGCCCACCTGCGTACCCGTCGCGCTGAGGTTGCGCAGCAGGTAGGTGCCTAACGTCACGAACCACGCGCCCCAGATGAAAAACTCCAGGAACATCATGATTGACAGCTTAATCCGAATGGAGGAAGTCATAGCTGGGAAGGGTTTCGGTGTCGTTAAGAAAGGAAGCTGTTTATGATTTATGCGCTCAACTGCATAATACAGGCGGTCATGCAGAGGCGGAGCCGAAGCATCTCGCGTGCTGATGTGAGGTTACTAACCTTACTAAACACGCGAGATGCTTCGCTACGGCTCTGCATGACGGTCGGTTTATTACACATTAGCACTTAAAGCATCAGCGCAGTAGATGTTGCGCTCAGAATGACCGCCTCAATTTTCTCTTACTTCAGCGTGAGAATGTAGCGGGCCATTTCCTCCGCGTCGGCCACCGATATAGCGGGATGGGGCGTCATGGCGATATCGCCCCAGTTGCCTTTGCCGCCGGTAATAATTTTGCCCCCCAGCATCTTAATGTTGGCTTCCGTAGCCGGATACTTCTGGGCAACGGCCTGATAGGAAGGGCCCAGGAGCTTCTCGTTTACGCGGTGGCAGGTGGCGCAGTCGCTGCCTTCCATTAACTTGGCACCCTTGGCCAGCGCCCCACCAGTTGGTGTAGTTCCAATTTTGGTGACATTGGTATCAACCTGAGGCTGACGAGCAACGGCGCTCATATTGGCACCCGTGGTGCTGTCGGCATTCATGGTTTCTTCGGGTTCCGCCAGCGTATATTTCTCCTGGGGGCTTTATTGGACTCGGAGCTACAAGCAGCTAAAAAAGCGAAGGAACTAAGGAGCAGAAGGGCTTTTTTCATAGTGCGAAAGGAGAATATTAAAGGCCTAGAAGGCTTTTGTTGTGAGCTTCATCGGTGCCGGCGGCCGCAAAATCATCGAAGGCTTTGTCGGTGACGTGGATGATATGGTCGCGGATGAAGGTAGCGCCTTCGCGGGCGCCGTCTTCGGAATTTTTCAGCGCGCATTCCCACTCCAGTACGGCCCAGCCGGGGAAGTCGTATTGGGCCATTTTGCTGAAGATAGCCTTGAAGTCCACCTGTCCGTCGCCGAGGGAGCGGAAGCGGCCTGCCCGGTCTACCCAGCTTTGGTAGCCCCCGTACACGCCCTGCCGCCCTGTCGGGTTAAACTCCGCATCTTTCACGTGGAAGGCTCGGATTCGCTCATGGTAGATATCGATGTACTCCAGATAATCAAGGCATTGGATTACAAAGTGGGAAGGGTCGTAGAGCAGGCAGGCGCGCGGATGGTGCTTCACTTTGTCGAGGAACATCTCGTAGCTAATGCCGTCGTGCAGGTCCTCGCCAGGGTGAATTTCGTAGCATACATCGACCCCGCACTCGTCGAAGGTTTGCAAGATGGGCAGCCAGCGGCGGGCCAGCTCGTCGAAGCCAGTATCAACCAAGCCAGCGGGGCGCTGGGGCCAGGGATACACCATCGGCCAGAGCAATGCACCGCTAAACGTGGCGTGAGCCGTCAGGCCCAGATTCTGCGAGGCTTTGGCGGCGTACTTAAGCTGCTGCACTGCCCATTCTTGCCGGGCTTTGGGGTTGCCGCGCACGGATTCGGGCGCGAAACCATCAAACAGTGAGTCGTACACCGGATTCACGGCGACCAGTTGGCCCTGCAAGTGCGTGGATAACTCCGTGATTTCCAGCCCCGCGGCCTGCACCGTGCCTTTCACCTCGTCGGCATAGGTCTGGCTTTCGGCAGCTTTTTGCAGATCGATAAAGCGGCTATCCAGAGTCGGGATCTGTACGCCTTTGTAACCCAGGCCGCTGGCCCATTCACAGATGGAAGTCAGGCTATTAAACGGCGCCTGATCAGAGATGAATTGCGCCAGGAAAATTGCGGGGCCTTTGATGGTTTTCATGCGCAGCTAGACGGTAAACTCAGTCCACTTATGATCGGAGCGGCCCGAGGCAATTACGTTTTCGATAAAAGCCATTCCCCGCACGCCTTCCTCGATACCGGGATAATCGAGGGCTTCAGGGGACGCAGATTTGCCCCCCAGGTCGGCTTGCAGGCTCAGCGCGAAGTTGCGGTAGAGGTTGGCAAATGCTTCGAGGTAGCCTTCCGGGTGTCCGGCGGGCGTGCGGGTGTTGTGGCGGGCGTACGAGCTAACGTAGCTCGCGCCAGTCCGCCGGATTTCCATCGGCTTATCCAGCCATTTCACTTGGAGGGTGTTCGCGTCTACTTGTTGCCATTCCAAGCCGCCTTTGTCGCCATACACGCGCAGGCGCACGTTGTTTTCCTCACCCGCCGCCACCTGCGTAGCCACCAGCACACCGCTGGCCCCACTCGAGAGGCGGAGAAGCACGGCCCCGTCATCGTCGAGCTTGCGGCCGGGTACAACCGTGTTGATGTCGGCACAAAGCTGGGTTACAGACAAGCCCGTCACGTACTCCAGCAGGTTGAAGGCGTGGGTGCCAATGTCGCCCATGGCGCCGGCCACGCCGCTGCGGGTGGGGTCGGTGCGCCAGGCGGCTTGCTTGTTGTCGGAGCCTTCCTCGAAGTTGCTCAGCCAGCCCTGCGGATATTCCACGTAGGCTTTGCGCACGGTGCCCAGGTCGCCAGAAGCTACCAACTGCCGCGCCTCCTTCACCATGGGGTAGCCGGTATAGGTATGCGTGAGGCAGAACCGGCCGTTGCTGGCGGCGGCCACCGCTTGTAAGTCCTTGGCTTCAGCCAAAGAAAAGGTCATGGGCTTGTCCAGGATGACATGGAAGCCGTTTTCCAGCGCTAGCTTGGCTGGGGCAAAGTGCAGGTGGTTGGGCGTCACGATGGACAACACTTGCACGCGCTTGTCGGCGGGCAGGGCTTTCTCCCGCTCAATCAATTCCTCATACGACCCATACACGCGGTCGGCGGACAAGCCCAGGAGCTGGCCGCTGGCTTTGGAGGTGTCGGGGTTGCTGCTGAAGGCGCCGGCTACTAACTCGTAGAGGCCATCCAAGGCGGCGGCGTGCCGGTGCACGGCGCCAATAAAAGCCCCCTGGCCACCGCCAATCATGCCTAGTCGTAGTTTCATGCCGTCCAAGGTCGCAGATTAAGTGGTGGCCCAGGCTTTGTCGCCCTTTTTGTAGGGCACGCAACCTTCGTATTTGCCCGGCACGGGCGAATACCGCAGGGCTTTGGTGCTGCCCACTTCCGAGGTAAAATAGCCGAGCAAGGTCAACTCCTTGATCATGCGGAAGTAATGGTTGGGGTCCTCCGGCGTTTTGGTCTTGGCGTAGTTTTTCTGTTCCGCATCGAGGGCCGTGAGCAGTGCCGTGCGCTGGGCGGCGTCAGATGCCAGAAAGCCTTTGCCGTTCTTCTTTTTGGAAGCTTCTTCCAACTGATCCAGTCCTTTCAGAAAAATCTGCTGATCCTTCGGCTTGTAGCAGTCGCGCACCATAACGGCCATAAAACCGCCCACGTCGGCGGCTTTGGCGCCGGGCGAAGAAGTAGTTGGCAGAATAGTGTCGCCTACCTCATTCAAATAAGCAACTTGCTCCTGATTGAGAACGGGCTTCAGTTCCTTCGCCGCTGGGGGGCTTTTTTTGGCGGTTTTGGCTTCCTTTTCCTGGCTCGGGGAGGAGCAGCCAGTGAGGAAATAATCGGCGCCGATGATGGTGCCACCCATGATGAGGGCTACTCGGCCCAGTGCGTCTCTTCTGTTCATAATGCTGCCGAGTAAGAATTAGATATTCTGCTTTTTCAACTCGCTTACTGCATGATCCACCGCCCGAGCAGTCAGGGCCATATACGTCAGCGACGGGTTCTGACAGGCCGCCGAGGTCATGGCCGCACCGTCGGTCACGTACACGTTGGGGGCGTCCCACACCTGGTTGTGCTGGTTGAGTACGGAGGTTTTGGGGTCGCGACCCATGCGAGCGGTGCCCATCTCGTGGATGCCGCCGCCTAGGGTGTAGCCGTTGTTGTAGGTGTTCACGTTTTTAAGGCCCGCTTTTTCCAGCATCTCCTTGGCATCCTGCATCATATCGATGCGCATTTTCTGCTCATTTTCGCGAATGGTGGCGTCGATGGCTAGCACTGGCAGGCCCCACTTATCTTTTTTGGTTTTGTCGAGGTAGGTGCGGTTGTCGTGGTAGGGAAGGGTTTCGCCGAAACCGGTCAGGCCCATAGTCCACTTGCCGGGCTCGGTGAGAGCATCCTTAAAGTCGCCCCCAATGTTCATTTCCGCAATTTCCCGGCTCCAACCTTCCCGGCCGGCGCCGCCCTGGTATCCAAAGCCGCGGATGTAGTCACGTTTGTCGCCAAACAGGTTGCGGTAGCGCGGAATGTAAATACCATTGGCGCGGCGCCCGTACACGTACTTATCCTCGTAGCCCTCCGCTTCGCCGCTGGCGCCCGCCCGGAAGTGATGGTCCATCAGGTTGTGGCCCAGCTCCCCGCTGCTGCTGCCCAGGCCCTCGGGCCACACGTCGGTGGCCGAGTTCATCAGCACCCAGGCCGAGTTCAGGGCCGAGGCGTTCAGGAAGATGATTTTGGCGAAGTACTCGTAGGTCTCGTTGGTTTCCGCGTCGAGCACTTCTACGCCTTTGGCCCGCTTGGTATCCTTGTCGTAGAGAATTTTGGTGACGATGGAAAACGGCCGCAGCGTGAGGTTGCCGGTGGCCACAGCCGCGGGCAAACTCGCCGACTGCGTGCTGAAATAAGCCCCGAATGGGCAGCCCAGCCAGCACTTATTGCGGTACTGGCAGGCCACGCGGTTGTTGTGCCCCACCGTAATATTGGCCGTGCGGCCAATGACCATATGGCGGTCCTTGAAGTTCTTCTTGATGCGCGCGGCCACGTCCTTCTCCACGCAGTTCATCTCCATGGGGGGCATAAATTCGCCGTCCGGGAGCTGGGGCAGGCCGTCGCGGTTGCCGCTGATGCCGGCAAATTTCTCCACCCGACTGTACCACGGCGCCAGATCCTTGTAGCGAATGGGCCAGTCCACGGCAATGCCATCCTTGGCATTGGCCTCGAAGTCGTAGTCGCTCAGGCGGTACGACTGCCGGCCCCACATCAACGAGCGCCCGCCTACTTGGTAGCCCCGAAACCAGTCGAAGGGCTTCACCTCCACGTAGGGGCTTTCCTTCTCCTTCACCCAGAAGTCTAGATTCTGCTCGTTCAGTGTGTAGTCGCGGCTGAGCACCGGATAGTCCTCGATCATCTGCTGGGTTTTGCCCCCCCGGTGCGGAAATTCCCAGGGGTTTTTGTTGGCGTTCACGTAGTCCTTAATGTGTTCCACGTTGCGGCCGCGCTCCAGCATGATGGTCTTCAGGCCTTTCTCGGTCAACTCTTTGGCGGCCATGCCGCCTGAAATACCTGATCCGATGACGATGGCATCGTAGGTGTTCTTTTCCATAAGGGGTGGGGTAAAAGTAATGGAAGCGAGAGTCCGAGGCGGACTATACTAAAGTGCGCTTGATGTGCGTGATGCTTTTCTGGATGCTGTCGAAGGGTGAGCCGGGCGTTTGGTCCTGCTCTACAAAGTAGTATTTCAGGCCCGACTTACTGGCCTGAGCAAAGATTTTTTTGAAGTCGATAGTGCCGCTGCCTACCTCCGTAAAGTTCTTTTTAGGTGTATTATCCATGTCCTTCACGTGCCAGAGTGGGAACCGGCCGGGGTGCTGCTGAAATAGCGCAACGGGGTCTTTGCCGGCTTTCACGGTCCAGTATAGGTCTAGCTCCATCTTCACCAGTTCCTTGTCCGTGCTGCTCAACAGCAAATCGTAGGGCGTTTTGCCGTTCTGGGGGGCAAATTCGAAGTCGTGGTTGTGGTAGCACATCTGGATGCCCGCTTTCTTGGCCCGTTCACCGGCTTTGTTAAGCTGATCGGCCACGTACTTATACTTATCGAGGCCACCGCGCTCGGCTTCCGATAGGTAAGCGCACACCATATACTTGATACCAACCTGAGCGGCATCGTCCACGGCTTTGTCCCAGCCGTGCAGCATGGTGCCTTGCACCGGCTGACCTTTTTCCTGCTCTTCTCCTAACCGGTAGTGACTGCTGGGCATAATCAGGCCATTCTGCTTGAGTACGCCGGCAAAAGCCGCGGGCGTCATGCCGTAGAATTTCTGGCTACCCGTGTAGGTGGCGCCCTCCATCGAGTTGTAACCCAACTTGGCCACGCGGGCTAGCGTGCCCGCCGGATCCTTTTGCATCGCATCGCGCACGGTGTATAGCTGAAGCCCGATATACGATTTGGGTGCGGCCAGCAATGCAGGTGAAATAAACGCACCAGCTGATAGCAGCGCAGCAGACTTCACAAAGGAACGGCGAGAGGTCATAAAGAGAAGTTGGTGGGAAGGAGAGAAATCGTATGGTCGTGTTTCGGCAATAGGCAACAAGTAACCGGAGACTGATACATCGGTGTCAGGTACTCGCGCTGCTGCTTATTCAGAGCTGATTGGCAAGGAAAAAAGCCTTGCTGTAGAAGTACAGTTCACTAATTTATCCTTCCTTTTTCCGGTAATGCAAGCTTTTTCCAAGGAAAGATAGAACCCTGCTGCTTATTCCTACCCAAGCTAAACCGCTTAGTGCACAACCCTAAAACCTTGTTTCTTCGGATTTGGGGGGCTTTTTGTTGATTTTTAGCTGATAAAAACACACGGATAAAAAACAAGTGAGGAGCTTGCTTCACGGAAAAGGTTTTTGTGCACTCAAGCGCGTTGGCTGGCTTCTAGAGTGTTGTGTTAGGGCCTGGGGTCACTCCTACGGTGGGCTATAAATTCAACCCGAATACAGCCGTTTTCTACCATACCAAGTAGAGGATATTGCGGAGACATATACTGCCGCCGCTACCTTTTGCATAAAGGCCTTGGTCCCACAATAGCGCAGCAAATTGCTGCGCTGTTGTGGGACCAAGGCCGAATTCTGACTAAGGATGCTTATCGACTGCTAGTGCACTGGCTCCGCCATCTGATCAGTGGATACATTCACTTGCTCAGTAATCTGCCGGCGACCGGTGAGCAGCAGCACCAAAGCTACCACCGACGTGACGGCCATGATAGCCACCATGGGCACTGCCGTGCCGTTGCTGAAAACACTCACCGCCATAGAAGCTAACGCGCCCATCGCCATCCGAATAGCGCCCATTAAAGCCGAGGCGCTACCTGCATTTCGCGCGAATGGAGCCAATGAAAGGGCGGCGGTATTGGGGCTGCTAAAGCCGAGGCAGCATAGGAAAATAAACAGCAGGGCAATCGTGCCATAAAGGCCAATCCAGCCACCGCTGATCAGCACCAGAAAAACCACGCCGGTCAGCACCTGACAGATCAGGGCAGCATACACCAGTTGCTCATTCTGATAATGCCGCAGCATGTAGCTATTTACCTGACTGGCGCCAATCAAACCTACCGACAGGAAGGCGAAAATCCAGCCGTACACCTCGCCACTTACCCCAAAAATCTCCATAAACACCAGCGGTGAACCGGCCACGTAAGCGAAGAGGCCGCAGAAGGACATAGCGCCGGTAAACGTGTAGGTATAAAACTGTGGCTCGCGCAGCACCGACCAGAAATTGGCCAGAATAGGCTTGGGCTTCAATGACATAGTCGTGTCGGGCTCATAGCTTTCGGGCAACCAGAGAAAGGTGGCAATCAGCAGCAGCAAGCCCATTGCGCCCAGCACGATAAACACGCCGTGCCACCCGAAGGCTGCCGTTACATAACTACCGGCGGTGGGGGCAATCATGGGCGAAAGGCCAATCACGAGCATTATCAGGGCAAATACTTTCGCACTGTCTTTCACCGGGAATAGGTCGCGTATCATCGCCACGGAAGCAACGCCCGCGGCGCAGCTCCCAATGGCCTGTATCAGGCGCAATACGATAAGCCCATCAATGGTCTGAATCATGGCGCAGCCGATGGAGGCCAGCACATACACGGCCAGCCCCACATATAGCGGCTTTTTGCGTCCAAACCGGTCGAGCAGCGGCCCATACAGCAGCTGGCCCGCCGAGATACCAACGAAGAAGCTGGATAAGGACAAGGTAACGCGGGCAGCCGTGGTATTTAGGTCCTCGGCAATGGCCGGAAAGCCCGGCAGATACATATCGATGGAAAACGGTCCGAGCGCCGAAAGGCTGCCCAAAATCAAAATCAGAAAAAAGTACTGTTGCTTTGACATAAATGCTACTGGGGGGCTTTTTTGCCCTGATGATTTCGCGGAGGAATGCGTGTAGTAAGTAGCCCGGATGGCTTCATGGGGGCCAAAAGTCTTCCTCGCTGGAACGCATGGAAAAGTGCAGGCTAGTTTTCGAGGGTGTTACCACCGACGGATTCGGAATGGCTAAGACGTGTGAACGGCCTGACCGGCCGTATAATTCACCAGAATAAATATTTTAATATAATCTCATTAATTGCTCATCGCCCGACTTCTGGGTTAGAAACTAGATATCGGAGTAGGCGGTGGGGCGCAGAAACAGAATGTCAATCTTCGATACGTTGTTTTGATATTCGGGTGCCGCGGCCAGCTTTTTCCACTCCGGGTCCGCGCCGAAGGCTTTCCAGTGCTCGTCGCGGGCCGCTTGGTTTTCGAACGTGGTGAGATACATCAGGTTGGGCATGCGGCTGCCGGCCACCACGCGGGCGTAGAATACGGCGTTGAAGCCCAGACGCTCGAACAGTGGTATTTCGCCGCCCTGGTCAAACATGTGCACCTTATTGCGGTGTTGTTTCTCGGTGGCGCTTTCGTAGCTGCGCAGCTCATACACGCGTTCGTTCCGCGGCCCTTGCAACTGCGGTTCCCGCAGGCGCAGCTTATCAGTAAAAGCCTCCAGCTGAATGTTTTCTAAGCGTAGGTACGGCGGAGCGGTATGGACGGCATTCCAGTAGGCAGGGCTGGTTTTGGCAAAGTCCGCGTCCTGTTCTAGTCGCTCCGCCACGCGCCCCAGATGAGCAAGGGAAGAGTAAGGAATGAGCACTACCACTCGCCGGTCGGTAGCAGTATCATTGCCGATGGGCTTGAAAACCCCCACCTTCCGAACGCCCAGCTTGTGCAGTGCTGGCAGAAAAGCCCCCCGCAGAAAATTCTCCACCTGCTCTTCCTGCTGCCCGGTTTTCACGTGGTAAATTCGGAGCTGGTACATTTCGCGGTCGGCGGCAGGCCGGTACGCCGACACAGTTAATAGCGTCGCCAGCGCTAATAGCGTCGCGCCAATTCTGCTGATTTGCCGCGCTAGGGATAATTTGTTCATAAGACCAAAGGAATAGAAGATACGGGGAGGTGAGCTAAGTATGGAAAAATACGTTACCCCAAACCGGGCGCCCATTTACCCAGAAACCTACTACGTTAAAAACGAACAACACGCCTCATGCTCCGCTGGATTGACGTCCTGAAATTTGCCAAATACAGTAACCCCGAGCCGCCCAGAAGAGTGGAGCAATCGGAGGCGGCGTGGGAGGCGCAGCTGACGCCCGCGCAGTTTGAAGTGCTGCGGCTGAAAGGCACCGAGCCGCCGTATCGCAACGCCTATTGCCGCTCCTACGAGCCGGGCGTGTACGTCTGTGTTGGCTGCGGTAGCCTGCTATTCAACTCCACGGAGAAGTATCACGCCATATCCGGCTGGCCCAGCTTCACGCAGCCCATTGCCAAAAACGCCATCAAGTACGCCTTCGATACCAGCCACCATATGCAGCGCATCGAAGCCCTCTGCAACGTCTGTGACTGTCATTTGGGCCACGTTTTCCCCGACGGACCCGCGCCCAGCGGCTTGCGCTACTGCATGAATTCGGTAAGCTTAACTCAGACCGGAGAAGTAGCGCTGGGGGGCAAATTTCAGCCTAACGACGAGAGCGGTAATCGGCTATAATGCCCTCGCAGATCCAGTTGGCCAAGGCTTGCCGGTTATCCGGAATAACGAAGCGGCGCTGGTCTTTGTCGTTGCGGATGTTGCCCAGTTCCATGAACACAGTCGGGGCGAGGCTCTTGCGCACCACGTACAGCGAATTGCGCGTCGATACATTGCCGGAGTATGGCCGGTTGGGCTGGGCGCGGCGGTAGCGGGCGGTAAAGGTTTGGTGAATGCGCTGGGCCAACTCCTGACCCGCCTTGCTATTGGAGTTGTGGTAGAAAAACACGTCGATGTTCTGGCCGGCGCTCCGACTGTCCACGTGCAGCGTCAGTAGGCGTTGGTAAGCGCCCTTGTGCCGGGCATGCAGGCTATTCACGGCATTGATGCCCTGGCGCAGACGAGCCAATTGATTAAGCGGAATAGTCTGGCGCGGATACGTTACTTCGTCGTAGTCAATGGGCAGCACAGCCTGGTCGCGGATGCCGTCGTTGGGGTCCTGGATGATCATATACACCTGTGCGCCGTGCTCCATCAAAGCCCTAGCCAGCCGCAGCGTTACGTCATAAGCATATTCGTCTTCGGCCAACGCGGCGCTACCATACTGCCCAATAGCCCCCGGATCGGGCCCGCCGTGGCCGGCAGATACGTACAGTACAGCCCCTCGTAGTTGCTGGGTGCGAACAGTTACGCCCCCGTAAGTGGGGCCAAACAAGCTGGCCGGCGGAATGGGACCCACCGTTTTGGCAGTGGCCACCGTTCTTTTTACCTCCTTGGGGCTGGGTGGGGGCGAGGCCACGGGTAGGCGGTATTTATGGCCCACAATCAGACTCTGATTCTTGCCCAGCTTCGCCTGATTCAGTGCTAGAAAAGGACGTAAGTGCCTCGTCGGATTCAGGCCGTAGCGCCGCAGCAAGGTGTGGGTGCCGTCGCCGGCACGGGCCGTAACCAGGCGGTAGGTACCCTGACTAAATGCCTGAAACGAAGTCAGCAGCAGTACCAGGAAAAGAGAAATAGAACGCAAAAGCAGCAAGCAGTAGGTAGGGAGAAAATTTGTGTATACCGATATGGGCGTAAAAGTACCGCTGACATGCTTATAAACATGCGCTATTTCAGTACTTGTGGCATAACCTTTCGTTTCTGCCGGGAGTACGAGGCGTTTATAAGGGGTTAAGTACCAGGTATAAATAAAGCTATTGCGGCAAGCAGATATATACTTCCACATCGAATACGTATCTGCACACTGCTTTACCTGCCGTTTTTATTTCGCACTGCTGCTATATGGCCAAATCTTCTTCCGAGCCTGCTACTACTCCTTTTACTGGTTTTGTACACGTGCGCGGTGCCCGCGAGCACAACCTCAAAAACGTTGATGTAGAAATTCCGCGCGACGCTTTGGTCGTATTCACGGGCGTGTCGGGTTCGGGCAAGTCAAGTCTGGCGTTTGGGACGCTTTACGCAGAGGCGCAGCGCCGCTATCTGGAGTCGGTGTCGCCGTATGCGCGGCGCCTGTTTCATCAGATGGCAGTGCCCGAAGTCGATTCCATCGAAGGTTTGCCCCCCGCCGTGGCTTTGCAGCAGCAGCGCGGCACGCCCACCACGCGCTCGTCCGTAGGCAGCGTCACCACTCTCTCCAACCTGGTGCGCATGCTGTACTCGCGGGCCGGCGACTACCCGGCGGGGCAAAGCATTATTTACGCCGAAGCCTTTTCGCCGAATACGCCCGAGGGTGCCTGTCCCACCTGTCACGGTTTGGGCCGCATTTATGAGGTAACCGAGCGCTCCATGGTGCCCGACGACTCGCTCACCATCAGGGAGCGAGCCATTGCCGCGTGGCCTCAGGCCTGGGGGGGGCAAAATCAGCGCGATATTCTGGTCACGCTCGGCTACGACGTGGATCGGCCCTGGCGCGAGCTTTCCCAGAAAGACCGCGACTGGATTCTGTTCACGGAGGAGCAGCCGGTCGTGCCGGTATACCCTGGGTATTCGCCCGCCGAAACTCAACGCGCCCTGAAGCGCCGGGAGCCCCCAAACTACATGGGCACCTTCAGCAGCGCCAAGCGCCACGTGCTGCATACTTTCGCCACCACGCATAGCCCACTGATGAAAAAGCGGGCCTTGCAGTACATGCTCAGCACTGAGTGCCCGCTCTGCCACGGCAAGCGCCTCCGGCCTGAGTCGCTGTCGGTGAAGTTTGCGGGGCTGGATATTGCGGAGCTTTCGCATTTGCCCCTGAAGCGCGTAGCCAACCTGCTGCGCCCTTACGCCGACGGCACGCACACCGGCCGCAAAAAGCACGATGCCGCCCACCCCGAGCAGGTTATCGTGGCCCAGCGCATTGCCGCCGACTTAGTTGCACGCCTCGCCGTGCTGCTCGATCTGGGGCTGGGTTATCTGTCTTTGGAGCGCAGTACGCCCACCTTGTCGCCGGGGGAGCTGCAGCGGCTACGACTGGCTACTCAGCTGTATTCCAATCTGTTTGGCGTGGTGTATGTGTTGGACGAGCCCTCCGCCGGCCTGCACCCTTCTGATACCGAGGCATTGCTGGCCGCTCTGGCGAGCTTGAAGCAAAGCGGCAATTCTCTGTTTGTGGTCGAGCATAATCTGGACGTCATTCGGCAGGCTGATTGGCTGGTGGATGTGGGGCCGGCGGCCGGTGAACAGGGCGGGGAAGTACTGTATAGCGGCTCACCAGCTGGTTTGGCAAAAGTCCCGGCTTCGCAAACACGCCGTTATTTGTTTGGCCAGGAAAAGCCCCCCACGCGTCCACCGCGCACACCTAGCGGCTGGCTGCGGCTGGCGGGCGTCACGCGCAACAACCTGAATGAGCTGGATATAGCGTTTCCACTCGGCGTGCTTACCACGGTTACCGGCGTGTCGGGGTCAGGCAAATCGAGCTTGGTTAGTCAGGTGCTGGTGGAGTTGGTAGCCGAACATTTGGGCCAACCCATAGAAGCCGAAGATGAGCAGGAAGGTGACGAGCTAGCGCGGGCCGCACCCATTGCTACTGGGGGGCAAATTGTGAGCGGTATGGAAAATATTAAGCGCTTGGTACGCGTCGACCAGAAGCCAATTGGCCGCACGCCGCGCTCCAATATGGCCACCTACACCGGCCTCTTCGACCATGTGCGCAAGCTGTTTGCCGCCACCAAAATGGCCAAAGGCCGCCGCTACGATGCCGGCCGCTTTTCCTTCAACGTAGCCAAAGGGCGCTGCGAAAACTGCCAGGGCGAAGGCTTCGTGATGGTAGAATTGCTGTTTCTACCCAGCGTGTACGCGCCTTGCCCCGTTTGCCACGGTGCCCGCTACAACGCCAAAACGTTGGAAGTCACCTATCAGGACAAAAACATAGCGGAGGTACTGGGCATGACCGTGGATACGGCCTGGGAGTTTTTCGCTGCCGAGCCCACCGTGCAGCGTGCCCTCACCGTACTGCGGGAAGTAGGTCTGGGCTATCTGCGGCTGGGACAACCCGCCACCGAGTTGTCGGGCGGTGAGGCTCAGCGCATTAAGCTTGCTACCGAGCTCCAGCGTACGCAGCGCGGTACCTCGCTTTATGTGCTAGATGAGCCTACAACTGGCCTGCACCCCTCCGACGTAGAAAAGCTCATGGCCCAGCTCGACGGTTTGGTAGAAGCCGGCAACACCGTCATTGTAGTGGAGCACGATATGCGCGTTGTAGCTGGCAGCGACTGGGTTATCGATATGGGTCCCGGTGCCGGCGATGAAGGAGGCCAGGTAGTTGCCGCCGATTCGCCTGCCAAAGTCGCTAGAAGTAAGGCCAGCCGCACCGCTCCGTATTTGGCGCGCTTTCTTAGCGATGGGCAGGAAGTTAATAGATAAATAATTCATTAACGAGAACGTCATGCAGAGCGCAGCGAAGCATCTTGCGTGCTGAGTTGCTAAGCTAAACAACGAAGCGAGCGAGATGCTTCGCTGCGCTCTGCATGACGGTCAGACTTAATTCATTCCTTTTCAGGCCACGCATAGCGTAGTTCTCAATTCTAGTTCAAATAAACTCCCCGCATTGTGCGTCCTTTGCAGGCCTCATTTTTCAGTTTCGTGTGCTTATGCCGGCTAATCTTTCTTTGAGAACCGTTGAT
Organism: Hymenobacter sp. HDW8; assembly: GCF_011305775.1. Lineage (NCBI taxonomy): Bacteria > Pseudomonadati > Bacteroidota > Cytophagia > Cytophagales > Hymenobacteraceae > Hymenobacter > Hymenobacter sp. HDW8. Next base: position 1,170,239 of record NZ_CP049907.1, on the reverse strand, counting down.
GTAACGCGCTATGTGACGCCACTGCGAGAAGGTGGCTCCCTACCGGCGTTAGCAGAGGCAGACGACGGATTTCTGTACGTTTTAAAATTCAGAGGAGCAGGGCAGGGCATTAAAGCTCTCATTGCCGAACTCATTGTGGGCGAAATAGCGCGCGTGATGGGGCTGCGCGTGCCGGAACTGGTATTTTGTCAGCTCGATGAAGCCTTTGGGCGCACCGAGCCCGACGAGGAAATTCAGGATTTGCTGCGCGCCAGTACCGGCGTCAACCTAGGGCTGCATTACCTGTCGGGCGCTATCACCTTCGACCCGCTGGTAACTGCTATCGAGCCCTATCTGGCCTCCCAGATTGTGTGGCTCGACTCCCTAACCTTGAACGTCGACCGCACTGCCCGCAACACTAATATGCTGATGTGGCACAAGGAGTTATGGTTGATTGACCACGGCGCGGCCCTCTATGTGCACCACGCCGGTTCTGGCTGGGCTCAGCCGGAACGCCAGCGCTCCTTTGCCCAGGTGAAAGACCATGTGTTGTTGCCCAAAGCCGCTGAGTTGGAAGCCGTGAATGCCGAAAGCCGAGCATTGCTTTCAGGTGATGTTATCCGAGATATTGTGGCTTTGGTGCCTGACGAATGGCTATTGGAAGCATTTTCCGCGGATACCACGGCCCAGGAGCAGCGCACGGCCTATGTGGAGTTTTTGGAAGCTCGCCTCGCCGCATCAGATACTTTTGTTCAAGAAGCGCAGCATGCCCGACAAGCACTTATTTGAGTATGCCGTTCTGCGCGTGGTGCCGCGCGTGGAGCGAGAGGAGTTCCTGAACGTGGGCGTCATTGTGTACTGTCGGGCGCAGGGCTTTTTGCAAACGCAGTTTGAGGTGCCCGAAGCGCGCCTGCGCGCTTTTGCCGGCGACCAACTGGATATGCAGGAGCTAACCGAGCGCTTACGGGCTTTTGAGCGAATCTGTCAGGGTCGCCCTGAGGGTGGCCCCATTGGTCAATTGCCTATTGCTGAGCGGTTTCGTTGGCTTACGGCCACGCGTAGCACGGTGGTGCAAACCTCGCCCGTACACCCCGGACTCTGCGAAGATGCCGCCGCGACGCTGGCGCGTTTGCACGCACAGCTTGTGCAGTGAATTTGCTGGCGTTAGCATCTGAAGCCCTGTCCTTATTAGAGAATCAATTGGAATTGGAGCTAAAAAAGCCCCCCAGAAAAGTTATAGTTAATCTTCGGGCAAGCTAAAATTATACTAGTCAGTCGATTATCTCCCTTTCAGCGGTAATAGAGAACGCGAAAGTTAAATTTATAAAAGTCAGCCGTTGGTATGGTAGTTGGGGCTACAGCCACTGCGCCAAGGTTCAGAGGCGGCACTTAGCAAATTTTGGGGAAGGGAGGTCAGGTTGAGTATGTCGAATAACTACCACATTTATTATGAGAATCCCATTGGGCGAGCCGTGGAGGATCCGATGGGTTTCGCCCGCCTCACCTATCAGCCCGGCTTACGCTCCTTTGACGAATTCAAAGACCTCTTAAGGCACGTCATGAAGCTGCTGATTCGGCAGCAAGATGGCTGCCTGCTTATCGATCAGAGGGTAATGACTCCTTTCACGCCCGAAGAGCAGGAGTACGTGATTCAGCAGTGGCTCCCGCGCCTGGTGGAAGAAGGTGGCTATCGATATGGGGCTGTGCTGGTAGCGCAAAATGTATTTGCGCGTCTGGCTACGGCCACCGTGATATCTGCCGTGCGCGACTTATCCATCACGTACCAATATTTTGAGCAGGAAGCTGAAGCCATCACCTGGCTTATGAGTCAGCAACGCCAGGCAGTAAGGGCTTAGTGTAGAACCTAGTATCTCGGCAGTAAGTAGCTAAAACCGCGGCGCAACCGCAGAGAGGGGTGGTCGTTTAGTTTTTCTTCGCGTATGAGGGGGCTTATTTACGTGCCGCCTATCCGTTTGCCATGAGTCAGGTATTGACTGCCGTGCCCCCCGCGTCTCCCACGCGGGCGCGAATTGCCATTGCACTATTCTTCTTTGTCTCAGGGTTTGGGTTTGCTACCTGGGCCTCCCGCATTCCCCTGATTCAACACCAGCTTGGGCTCAATGAGGCGCAGCTGGGGGGCGTTTTGCTGGCCCTGCCGGCTGGCCTGATGCTCACGCTGCCCGTTACCGGTCAGTTATTACAGCATTTTAGTAGCCGCCATGTGATGATGGCGGGCGCTATTCTCTACAATGGTGCACTAGCACTTCTGGGTTTTGCCACCCACACCTGGCAGTTGGTAGCGCTACTATTCTGCTTTGGCTCCTCGCGCAATCTGCTCAACCTGAGCATGAACGCGCAGTCGGTGGGCGTGCAGGCTTTGTATAAGCGCTCCATTATTGCTTCGTTTCATGGCGTCTGGAGCGTGGCGGGGTTTGCGGCTGCGGGAGTTGGCACCTTGCTGATTCGAGGCTCGGTGCCCATTAGCTATCACTTTTTGGGCGTAGCGGTGCTGCTCACGGCGCTGTCATTGGCGTTTTTCCCAAATGCGTTGGCGCTGCCGCCGTCACCACCCGCTACCAAGTCGCGCTTTTCGTGGCCCGACAAACACCTGTTGAAATACGGCCTTATCACGTTCGCCTCTATGGCCTGCGAAGGCACGCTGTATGACTGGACGGGCGTGTACTTGGTGCAGGCCGTGCACGCACCCAAGGAATTAGCAACACTAGGATTTACGGCCTACCTAGTTGCCATGACTACGGGCCGCTTCCTCGGCGACTGGGCAGTAAGCCGTTTTGGCACCAAACCCATGTTACAAGCCAGCGGCATCCTAATGACAACCGGCTTACTGCTGGCGGCCGCTTTTCCGACGCCTCTGTTGGCTGGCGTGGGGTTCGTGCTGGGCGGGCTGGGCGTGTCATGCGTGGTGCCGCTGGTGTTTGGGCTCGTTGGCAAAGCTAGTCCTGAGCGCGCTGGGGCAGCTATTGCCTCTGTTTCAACGGTGAGCTATTTCGGTTTTCTGATCGTGCCGCCGCTGGTAGGGTTCGTGGCGAAAGCTTCTAATCTACGCTGGTCGTTTGCGCTGGTGGCGCTTCTGGGTGGGGTGGTGGTGTGGCTGGTACCCAAGCTGCGGGAAGAAGCATAAAAAAGCCCCCCGGCAAGTAACGTCATTCGTATTTGGCCCTGACCTAAACATCGGCCTTTGCCGCTTTCTGAGCGTATACAGTAGCCAGCACTTCAGCACGACAGCATGGACTACATCCGTTTAGGGGCCTCTGGCCTTCAGGTTTCTAGAATTTGCCTAGGTACGATGACCTACGGCACCCCCACCGACCGCTGGCCGTGGGCTCTAAACGAGGAGCAGAGCCGGCCTTTCATTCAGAAAGCGTTGGAACTGGGAATCAACTTTTTCGATACGGCCGACGTGTATTCCAACGGCGCCAGCGAGGAAGTAGTCGGGCGGGCCCTGCGCGACTTTGCCTCGCGCGACGACGTGGTTATTGCCACCAAAGTATATAATGCGATGGGGGCGGGCCCTAACGATAAAGGGCTGTCGCGCAAGCATATAATGAAGGCTATCGATGCCAGCCTTAAGCGCCTCGGTACCGACTACGTCGACCTCTATCAGATTCACCGCTGGGACTACGATACGCCCATTGAGGAAACGCTGGAGGCCCTGCACGACGTGGTGAAAGCGGGTAAGGCGCGCTACATTGGCGCATCCTCAATGTTTTCGTGGCAGTTCGCGCAGGCGCTGTATTTATCGGATCTGCACGGCTGGACGCGCTTTGTGAGTATGCAACCCCACTACAACCTCGTGTACCGGGAGGAAGAACGCGAAATGCTGCCGCTGTGTCAGGATCAGAAGATCGGCGTCATTCCGTGGTCGCCGCTGGCGCGCGGGCTGCTCACGGGCAAGCGCAGCAAAGCCCGCAACGAAACCGAACGCGCCCGCACCGATATCTTTGGCCAAGCGCTGTATTCCCGCGACGATGACTTCGACGTGGCGGCCCGCGTGACGGAAGTAGCCGAAGCCCGCGGTCTGCCCAATGCGCAGGTGGCATTGGCCTGGATGCTGTCGAAGCCCGTGGTGACGGCGCCCATCATCGGGGCCAGCAAAACTGGCCATCTTGAGGATGCCGTAGCCGCGCTGGATGTGCAGCTTTCTGAGGATGAAATTACCCGTCTGGAAGAGCTGTATTTACCTCACCCGGTGCTTGGCTTCGCCTAAATCAGTAGTTCTATCTCTGTGTTCATAGCTATGAAAACGTTTCTTCTACTGCTCTTGCTGAGCCTGGCAGCCTGTGCGCCTGAGCAGGTAAAAGATATCACGCAGCAATCAGGCGTCGACTTTACGACCTATAAAACCTATAACTTCATGGATGTGAATGCCCGCAACGAGGCCGCATTCGAGGGCCCCGGCACCGGTATCGAAACCCTGAAGCAAGCCGTGAGCCGGGAGATGACGCGGCGCGGCTATCAGCAATCGGACTCGCCGGATCTGTTGGTGAATATTGGGGTCGTTATCAAGGACAAAACCCAAACCCGCCAGACTACTATTCAGGAAGCCCCCTTGTATATCGGGCAGCGCAACTACCGTTGGCAAAGCCAAGAGGTGGCAACGGGCACCTACGAAGAAGGTACCGCCACCATAGAAGTGGTGGACGCGGCCCGCAACGAACTGATTTGGGAAGGGTCGGTGGCCAGCATTCTGACACCCAAACCCGACAAGCTTACCAAGCGCATCAACGACGCCATCAGAACGCTGTTTGACAAATATCCGGTGCCACCCCGAGGGTAGTGCTGCTTAATACAGTCGAAAAAAGCCCCCGAACATTCCAGAATGTTTGGGGGGCTTTTTTCGACTGTATGGTAGCCAATTTCATATTTGATACGCTGGTCACAGCCTTCCAAAGCTACCTTTGCCGGATGCATACGCTTGATCAATTGCGCGCTGGAAAGCTGGCCGGTACCACTCGCCTCGATTTATCTGAAGGCCTCACGGAGTTTCCCACTGAGATTTTTGAACTGGCCGACACGCTCGAAATTCTCAATCTTTCCGGCAATAAGTTATCCGCTTTGCCATCCGATTTCGGGCGGCTGCACAAGCTGCGCATTCTGTTCTGTTCCGACAATCGGTTTGCCAGCGTGCCCGAAGTTTTGGGTCAATGCCCGCAGCTGAGCATGGTTGGGTTTAAGGCAAATCAAATTCAAACTCTGCCGGCAGCGGCGCTTACGCCCGCGTTGCGCTGGCTCATTCTCACCGATAACCAGCTCCGCGAACTCCCGCCCGAGTTGGGCAACTGCCAATACTTGCAAAAGCTAATGCTGGCCGGCAACCAGCTCACAGAACTGCCCGCGAGCATGGTGGCCTGTACGCGGTTGGAATTGGTGCGCATTGCTGCCAATCGGTTTGAGGAATTGCCGCAGTGGCTTTTAACGCTGCCGCGCCTGTCGTGGCTGGCATATGCCGGCAACCCTTTTAGCGAGGAAGCTGAACAGAAGGCCGTGGCCCAACACCCCATCACCACCATCGATTGGGCTACCCTAACCTTGCAGCAGCAGCTAGGCGAGGGAGCATCGGGGGTTATTTACCAGGGGCAATGGCAGCGCGAAAATGCGGCTTCGCAGGCCGTGGCAGTGAAGCTTTTCAAAGGTGCCGTGACCAGCGACGGACTGCCGCGCAGCGAAATGGCGGCCTGTATCAGCGCCGGCGCTCATCCTAATCTGGTGGCCGTGGGGGGCAAAATAGGCGGTCATCCCAACGGAGTTGAAGGGTTAGTGCTGGACTTGATTGACCCAGAATTTCGCAATCTGGCCGGCCCGCCCAGCTTTGCGTCGTGCACCCGCGACGTGTACGCGGATGGTACGAGCTTTAGCTTAAAAGCTGCCTTGCAAATTGCCCACGGCATTGCTGCCGCCGCTGAGCACCTGCACGCGGGCGGCATCATGCATGGCGACTTATACGCCCATAATATTCTGACTACGGAAGCCGGCGCCAGCTTGCTCAGCGACTTTGGCGCCGCCTGCTTCTTCGACCCCGAAAAACTGGAATGCGCTCATGCTTTGCAGCGCTTGGAAGTACGGGCCTTCGGTTGCTTGCTGGAAGAACTTGTAGTTCCTTGCCAAGACTCACTGGTTTTTCCCGACGCCTTACATACGATGCGGGACTTACAGGCGCAATGCACACAACCTACAGCTTCGGCCAGGCCACTATTTGCCGAAATCCGACAGACATTGGCAGATGTGCAAACTATGGGTCAACCCTTGTAATCGGCATTAAACGCATTCAATTTACTGCCTTTTAAAAAAAGCCTCCACTACATCAGTAGCGGAGGCTTTTTTTAAATTAATCGGGCAGGTAATCCTTGCCGAAAAGTGCAAGAGATTAGCTTTTTTTCTTGCTAGGGGCCTTTTTATCCGTTGGTTTGGTTGCTTTGGCCTCTGTTACCGGGAAGCCACGCTCGCGCATCAGGGCCTCCGTTTTGGGGTCGCGGCCCCGGAAGGAGCGGTAGGCTTCGGCAGGGTCAACGGTGTTACCCACGGAGAAAATCTGCTGGGTAAGGCGCTTGCCCACGGCTTTGTCGTACGGGCCGCCAGCCTCAGTAAAGGCACCATACGCATCGGCCGCAATTACCACCGACCAGAGGTAACTGTAGTAGCCAGCTGAGTAGCCATCAGACGAGAAAACGTGCGAGAACTGTGGCGTGCGGTGACGCATCACAATCTCGCTCGGCATGCCTAGCTGCGCCAGGGTTTCACGCTCAAATTTGTCGGGGTCAATCTTCTGGTCGCCGGCTAGGTGCAGCTTCATATCAATCAGAGCGCTGGCCAAAAACTCGGTGGTCTCGAAACCCTGATTGAATGTAGCGGCCTTCTCAATGCGGTCAACTAGTGCTTGCGGAATGGGCTTACCGGTTTGGTAATGCACGGCAAAGCGCTGAAGCACTTGCGGCGTAGAAAGCCAGTTTTCCAGCACCTGCGAGGGGAACTCAACATAGTCGCGCACTACGCTAGTGCCGGATAGTGTGGGATAAGTGACGTTGGAAGAAAGCCCGTGCAAGGCATGACCAAACTCGTGGAAAAGGGTAGTGGCGTCGGTCCAGGAAATCAAGGTTGGCGCACCGTCTTTGCCCTTCACGAAGTTGGAGTTATTCGACACAATGGTCGTAACGGGCTTGCCGTCCATGCGCTCCTGCTTACGATAGGCATTCATCCAGGCCCCAGAGCGTTTGCCGGGGCGCGCATACGGGTCAAAATACCAGAGGCCTACCTGCTTGCCGGAGGTCTTGTCTTTCACTTCCCACACCTTCACATCGGGGTGGTACACGGGTACATTGGTGACGGGGCTAAAAGTGAAATTAAACAGCTCACCAGCGACCCAAAACATGCCTTCGCGCATTTTATCCAGCTGCAAATACTGCTTTACCTCATTCTGGTCGAGGTCATAACGGTCTTTGCGGACTTTCTCGGCGTAATAGCGGTAGTCCCAGGGCTCAATCTTGAAGGTGGCGCCTTCTTTCTTGGCCAAGGCCTGCATATCGGCCACTTCTTCTTTCACGCGCGCCACGGCCGGCTTCCACACTTCTTCCATCAGCGCCATTGCCTTTTCGGGCGTCTTGGCCATAGTGTTGTCGAGGCGCAGGTGTGCGTGGGTGGCGTATCCCAATAGCTTGGCGCGCTCAGCGCGTAGCTGTAGAATCTGAGTAATCAGGGCGTTGTTGTCGTGGGCGCCGCCATTGTCGCCGCGGCTGTAGAACATGCGCCAGGCCTTTTCGCGCAGTTTGCGCTGGTCGGAGTAGGTCAGGAAAGGGTCGATGGAAGAGCGCGTATTGGTAATCACGCCAGCAGCCGACAGTTTGCGGTCAGCGGCAGCCTTGGCTGCATCTTCGCGTAGCGAAGCTGACAAACCACCAAGGTCAGCGGGCGTTTTTAGCACCAGCACGGAATCCGTCTCATCGGCCAATACGTTTTGGCTGAAGCGCGTGAAGTGCCCAGCCAGCTCTTGGTTGATGGCCGACAAACGCGTCTTCGCTTTGGCATCAAGCTTAGCACCCGCCCGCACGAAGTTGTTGTAATACACAAACGCCAAGCGCTGCTGCTCAGGCGTCAGCTTCTTTTTGTCAGGTGAGTTATATACCGCCTCAATGCGGCGGAAAAGGGGCTCATTCTGCGTAATCTGGTCGGAGAAGGCCGCCATCTTGGGAGCCATTTCCCGCTGCACCAACTGCACCTCCGGGTTGCTCATTGTCCCCGTCCAGACGCCATACACGGTCTGCACCTGGTCGAGGGATTGACCAGCCCGCTCCAAGGCAGCAATAGTATTCTCGAAATTGGGAGCTTGCTTGTTACTGGCAATGGCCTGAATTTCCTTCAAGTTTTCGGCCATGGCAGATTCCAAGGCCGGCTTAAACTGCGCCACTTCCACCTTATCGAAAGCCGGTACGCCGCCGTAAGGCCCGGCCCAAGGAGCTAATACTGCATTGTTGTCGGGGCGGGTGGCCGTAGCCGTAAACGTTGGGGCTGTCGTTTGGGCGTGGCTGGAAGTCGGATTCACAGTGGCAGCAAAACTGAAGGTGAAAAGCGTATTTGCTAATAAAAGCCTACCAGGAGAAAAGAGTAGTTTGGGCATGAGGAAAGTGGTGGTTGAGGTAGCAATATGAGCCTGAAAGGTAAGAAGGAACGCTTCGGTTCCCTTTAGCCGGTCGAAGGCGACGTGAACAATAAAGGACTCAAGCCAAATCATGAATGGCAAGTAAAAGCAAAGTCTGTCCACACAGCTTAGGCATGTCAAGTGGCTTGACCCCAATAAGATGAGGTAGAATGAAGGCTGTGACACCCAGTTATTCCGCGCCGATAATATTTTTTGATCGGGCTGTAACCTTCCTGAAATCGCGGAGTTACCAGCGCCGAATACGGTCGTTACTCCTCTCACCCAAAGCGTTGAAAAAATAATTGAATCCGGCTGTAACGTTTAGACTTAACTCTGGTAATCGCCTCGTTCACCATCCCGAATCTGGTTTTTTGCCCCCCGCCAGCTTCGTATTTGCACTACAAATTTCTGCTAGCGGCAATCTGTTTTATTAGCTGATCCCGGCCGTACTACGCGGCTCTCCACGTTTCAATTTCATCTCCTTTTCGCGCTGCGTTTTGCTGCTGCCAGCCACTGGTACGCCCATATTTCTCGGGCACTTTTCTGCCGCTGTTTTCCACTTCACCACCATACGTTTCTTTTCTAATTCACCCGCGCTATGTCTTTCAATTTTACCCTGCGTTTTTGTCTTTTACTGGCCGGATTCGTGGCTGGGGGGCATTTTGCGGTAGCCCAGCAAACTCCGGCCCCCATCAGTTCCGCCACAGCCGCTCCCAAGCGCCAGCTCCAGGCGCTACGCATCACCGAGCCGATCAAGCTCGACGGCGAGCTAAGTGAGGCTATGTGGCAGCAGGCGACGGTAGCCACCGATTTTATTCAGCAGCGGCCCAACCCCGGCGTACCGGAAAAGCAGAAAACGGAGGTGCGCATACTCTATGATGACGCCAACCTCTACATCGGTGCCATCATGCACGATATTAGCCCCGATTCCATTTTGCGAGAAATGACTCAGCGTGACCAGTTTGGCAACACTGATCTGTTTTCCATTTTTCTGGACACGTACAACGACAAGCTCAACGGCTACAACTTCACCGTAACCACTTCGGGAGTTCAGCTAGATGCGCGCTACTCGCCGGCCAGCGGCGAAGACTGGAACTGGAACGCCGTGTGGGACGCCCAAACCAGCCAGCGCGGCACCGACTGGATTGCCGAAATGCGCATTCCGTACTCGGCCATTCGCTTCAGTAAGGCGCCCGAGCAACTTTGGGGGCTAAATTTTGCCCGCCAACGCAAGCGCGATAATGCGCAGTTTTTTTGGAACGAAGTGAAGCCCGAAGTCGATGGTTTTGTGAACCAATGGGGCGAGCTGCGCGGTATCCAAAACGTGGAGCCGCCACTGCGCTTGTCGCTCACGCCTTACGTGTCTACTTACGTGAACCACAACCCATTGAACGCCGACGGCACGCGCCGCACTACCACCAGCTTCAACGGTGGCGCTGACCTGAAATGGGGCATCAACGAAAGCTTCACCTTGGACGCCACGTTGGTCCCTGACTTTGGGCAGGTGCAGAGCGATAATCAAGTGCTCAACTTGTCGCCTTTCGAGGTGCAATTCAACGAGAACCGGCCGTTTTTCACCGAAGGCACCGAGCTATTTAACAAAGGCAATCTGTTCTACTCCCGCCGCGTGGGCGCCACGCCCATCGGCTTTTATGATGTAGCCACGGAGGAAGACGAAAAGATCGTGCGCAACCCCTCCGAAACCCGGCTGCTGAACGCCACCAAAGTATCGGGCCGCACGAGCAAAGGCTTGGGAATCGGGTTGTTCAATGCACTAAGTAACGATGTGTACGCCACCGTGCGCAACACCGAAACGGGGGAGGAGCGTGAGGTGCAAACCCAGCCTTTCAGCAACTACAATATTGCCGTGCTCGACCAGAGCCTGAAGAACAATTCCTACGTGAGCCTGATCAATACCAACGTCACGCGCTGGGGCAAAACTTACGATGCAAACGTAACTGGGGGGCTTTTTCGCTTCGCTGACAAGAAAAACGCCTATGCCTTCGATGGCAGCGTAGTGTACTCACGCCGCCGCGGCACCTCCTTCGGCTCCGATGATCAAGTGAGTGACCAGGATGGCTACAAATACCGGGTAGGCGTGGGCAAAATCAGCGGCAAATTTACCTGGGGACTGAACCACGGCATCGAGTCGGATACCTATAACCCGAACGACCTGGGAATTCTGTTCGGCAACAACAAAATCACCCAGTCGCTAGACATGGGCTACTGGAAATACAAGCCGTTTTGGAAGGTGAATAACTTCTACCTGTTTGGGCAGGCAAGGCACACCTTGTTGTATAAGCCCACGCGCTATCAAAGCACGAGCTTTTATCTGGGCGCTAACACCACGTTCACCAAGAACTTTCTGCAAGTGGGCTTCGACTTCAACGTGGACCCGCGCAACCACGACTACTTTGAGCCGCGCGTGTTCCCGTTGGGCGAATATTACGTGCGCGTGCCCGGCAGCACCAGCCTGATCGTGTTTTTTAATTCGGATACGCGCAAGAAGTTCGCGCTGGGCATGAACGCCGGTAACAGCACGTACGCCCTCGACAACCGCTTCGCCCGCGACCGGCGGGTAAGCTACCGTTTCGGCGCTTATCCACGCTACCGCGTGAATGATCACCTCACCTTCCGCTACAGCCTCGATTGGAGCTTTGATGGCAACCAGATTGGGTACGTAAACGGCGGTATGTCGCGCGACGAGCCGATGGATGAGCCCTTTATGGGGCAGGTTATTCTGGGTCGCCGCGACGTAGCTACGGTTTCCAACGTCTTGTCGGTGGCCTACACGTTCACCAATCGTATGTCGTTCACGCTACGTACGCGCCACTATACTAGCAACGTACGGTACGCCGACTTCTCGATGCTGTCGCCGGGCGGCAATGAGCAACTCGTGGACTACCGCCGCAACCGCGACAATACCTACAACGCCTTCAACGTAGACGCTGTGTACTCGTGGTGGTTTGCGCCCGGCTCCCAGATTAGCGTCGTGTGGAAGAACGCGGGTACGTCGTTTTTGCAGGCCAACGAAGCCACCCCACTTTACTTCGACAACCTGAGCAACACCATCAACACGCCGCACAATAACTCCGTCTCCGTGAAGATCCTGTACTACCTCGACTATCTCGCGTTTAGAAAAAAATAAGGAGCTACTCTACGTCGCTAAAAAGCCCCCCAGTACTGCTATCTACAGTTGATAGTGGTACTGGGGGGCTTTTCTCTTGCGGCTAATCAGGCAGAACTTGTGTACTCATGGCCGGAAACTGTCGTACAAGTTGCGGCGGGTACGGCCTGCTCCAACACCAGATTCTAGCTTCATGATGTCGTCTTTTTTAGGAGAATTTCTGCGTAATCCTGCTGTGGTAGGTTCTATGGTGCCCAGCTCGCGCGAGCTAACCGAGAAAGTAATGGCGCCCATCAACTTTGCCAACGCCCGCTGCATAGTGGAGTACGGCCCTGGAACGGGCGTTTTCACCGATATTCTCGTTCAGCGCCGCAAAGCCGAAACAGCTATTGTGCTGATAGAAGTAAACCGGCGTTTTAGCCAGATGCTGAAGGAGCGCTACTCGGGCCAACCCAATGTGTACATCATCCACGGCTCGGCCGACAAAACCAGCGAATATTTGAAGAAATTGGGTCTGGATACCGTCGATTATGTGGTTTGTGGCTTGCCATTTTCTTCGCTGCCGCGCCGTCTGGGTTGGCGTATCATGCAGCAAACTCAGCAGGCACTACTTCCTGATGGTAAGCTCATTCTGTTTCAATATTCTCTGCAAAACAAACGTCTGTTCGAGCGCTTCTTCCGCCTGCTCGATGACACGTATGTATTACTAAATATCCCTCCGGCCCACGTGCTAGTATATACCCCCGAAACCACCGTTTCTGCAGACGCTACGGCGGCCGAAGTAGCGCAGAAGAACCCAGCCAAAGTGCCTGCTTAGTTGATAATAGGGTATGAATACCACGTTGTGCAAGCTGCACGAAGCGTCGGTTTCTATGTGCTTACTTTTGCTCATGCCTAAGCCGGCCGCTCCACACTCTTTTTCGCTAGTATGAGTTTGTTAACAGTATCAGGAATTACACTGCAAGAAGAGAAATACATTCTAAAGGACGTCAGCTTTACGCAGCAGAAACTACAGAAAATTGCTTTGGCTGGCGAAACTGGAGCGGGCAAAAGCACCCTCCTTCAAACCATCGCTGGCCTAGTGCAGCCCACTGCCGGTGAAGTATGGTTTGATGGCCGAAGAGCCAAAGGGCCGGCCGAACAATTAATGCCTGGCAATCCGGGTATTTCGTACCTGTCGCAACAGTTTGAGCTGCCTAAGTTTTTGCGGGTAGAACAGGTGCTAAAATACGCTAATAAGCTGACAGGAGCGGAAGCCCAGACGCTGTTCGAAGTGTGTCGAATAGACCACTTAGGTGAGCGCCGCACCGACCAGTTATCCGGTGGTGAAAGGCAGCGGATTGCTTTGGCAAAACTGCTACTTTCTTCGCCCAAATTGCTCCTGCTGGACGAGCCGTTTTCTAACCTGGATATGGTGCATAAAAACATCCTGAAATCAGTGATTCAGGATATCGGCGAGCGGCTGCAAATTACCTGTATTCTCATCTCCCACGATCCGCTGGATACGCTTTCGTGGGCCGATGAGATAGTGGTGATGTATGGGGGGCAAATCGTGCAAAAAGGCCCCCCAGCCCAGATTTATAACCAACCTGCTAATGAATATGTAGCGGGTCTTTTTGGAACATATAATCTAATAACAAGCGCTGGGCAAGCGAAGGCTTTCGTAGCGGCGGCCGGGGCGAAAAGCAAGCGTAAAACCATGCTGATTCGGCCGGAAAAATTCATGCTAAACCCAGTCGGTTTAAGCGCCCTTTCAGGTGAGGTAAAAACGGTGCGTTTCTTCGGCTCTTATTCCGAACTTGATGTGCAAGTAGCCGGTAGTATTGTTAGGGTGCGCACCAACGTAGGCAGCGCCACTGCTGGTGATACAGTTAACGTTTCGCTGGCCGCTGATGCAGTCTGGTATATCTAGCCTTAATAAGTAAAAGTTTAAGGTAAAGCAGCGGTGTGTTAGTAGAAACGAAACGCCTTATTTACCTGCTGGTGTATGAATAGAAAAAATGCCGCTTTTCTGGCTCATCAAGTGAGGACAACAGGCTGCCTGCTGGCCCTGCTGACGCTTGCTGCTTTTGCCCCGCCCCAAACGACGCCCAAAGTGCTAAATACGTACCGCAACAAAGCGATAGTGATAAGCAGTGCAGCGCCTATTAGTACACCGCTCGGCACCAAAGCACCAAATGGGTTTCTGGGGCGTACCACTGCCTTTCGCAAGCGGGAAATGTCGGTGATGGTGACACTGGTCCGACCACTCTCTGAGGCGGAAGTCCTGCGTTTTACCGAAACCAAATCGTCGGTGCAAGTTACCTGCGCCACTATCACCGTGTATGACGCCAATGGTACGCTGATGGCGATGGGTGAAAAATGTGCTTTGGCTTCCACCAAAAAGAAGTAGTAACTGAAGTTCGTTCACCCTTTGAGCACAGACCACCAAAAAGGCCCGGTAGTAACCGGGCCTTTTTAGTGGTCTAATACGCGCTTCAGAATTACTTCAAAATACGAGTGTGCGTCTCGTTCTCTCTATTTGCGATCTTTGTCTCGAAGCTTATTCACCACAAAACTTGGAAATGCTTGGCCTTGGTCGTGGCTAGATAAGGCTAGATATAACTTTTCATCACTGAAACGAGCTAATTTGCCAATGCCGACGCCACCAAACAGACCTACCAGTATCCCGTAGCCTAGAGGCTTAACTTCGAAGGTAGTCGTGACACCTGAGTCATTTGTTTTGGTGCCGGTTTGGGTGGTAATAAATCCAATGGTGGCAGCCCCAGCGGTAAGCCATAAAAAGCCACCACGCTGTTTGCGACTAAATAAGTGGATAACGGCACGCGCCTCCTTATCATTAGGGTAACGCTTAATTAGATAGTCTCTGTACTTTCCTTCCTTATACCTCGCTTCCTGCAGTTGTTTAGGAGCTAACAATGGTGCTAGCGTAGCAGCTACTTCAGCCGAAGCAGGAGGTGTGGTGGGCGTGACAACGGGAGCTTCTGATTGGGCATGGCTAGTAAAAACTACATTACTAACTAGCGCACCAACTAGAGAAATGCGAAGTAAAAAGGTCATAGAGTTGATAATATCGGTATTAATTGTGAGAATATGAACCATCAAATATAGGTGCTTTATATACACAGTGCAATTTTTTTGTCATTAGCCTACGTTGTCTTTTTCTAACTTTTTGATATTCGATTTTTCATAAAACAAGAAGGATATTGTAAAAAACAAGAGCTTAATAATTACTGGACTATTGCTTGAATTTATTTGATAATAATTATTTTAGCATAATTCAAAATCCGCCTTGTTTCCAATTAGATATGTGTATGCAAGAATCATCTACTCCGCATTTTAAAGCTCGTACTCCTTTATTGAGAGCTCTGCAAAAGGCTTTTGGATTAGCTACAGTCGCCAATGAATCTGGCGCGCCATCCGCCGACGAGTTGGCTCAGATGGCTACTAGCCAAAGTCGCCGGGATTTTTTGGCCAATACCGCCAAGCTTGGTTTGCTCATTGGGGCTGGTGGTTTGCTCACGGCCTGCGAGGCTGAGGTGGTAGAACCAACTCTGTCACTGGGCGGCACCGCCACTACCGATGCGAAAGACACGCAGCCGCGCATTGTGGTAGTAGGAGCCGGAATAGCCGGACTCAACTGCGCGTATCAACTGCGCAAAAATGGTTTGCGTGCGGATATATACGAGGCTAGCAACCGCGCTGGGGGGCGAATTTTTACCGCTCGCGACCTAATGGCTCCTGGCCTGACTACGGAGCTAGGCGGCGAGTTTATCGACAGTGGCCACCGCGACATGCTGCAGCTGGCTAGGGAGTTTGCTTTGCCGCTTTATGATGTGCAAGGTCCGAGTGAAACGATGCTTCAAAAGGATGCCTATTTTTTCAACGGACAGCACTATTCCGTCGCGCAGGTAATTGAGGCTTTCCAGCCTTACGCTCGCCAAATTGCGGCCGATATTCGTGCTCTGCCCGGCACTATTACCTACGACAAACTTACGCCGGCCGTGGTGCGCTTTGATCAGCTTTCCATTGCCCAATATTTTGACTCTTTAGGCATGACGGGCCTGATCAGGGAGTTGCTGGATGTGGCCTACCTCACGGAGTATGGTCGCGAGGTGAACGACCAGTCGGCCATTAATTTTCTGTATCTGTTTTCGGCCGATACGCATAAGGGCAGCTTCGACATCTTTGGGGAGAGTGACGAGCGCTACAAGATTCAGGGCGGCAATCAGCGCCTCACCGACGCCCTAGCCGAGCAACTCAACGGCCAAATCACGCTGCAGCACAAGCTAGTGAAGCTGGCTCAGAACACCACCGGGCAGTATGTGCTCAGCTTTGAGCGCCCACAGGCCAGTATCCTCAATGTCGTGGCCGACTATGTTGTGCTCACGCTTCCCTTCACTGTGCTGCGCAACATTGATATTCAGGTAGCGCTGCCGGCCTGGAAAACGAACGCCATTCAACACCTGGGCTACGGTACCAACGCCAAACTGATTCTCGGTTTCAAAAGCCGCCCTTGGCGCACCGACGGCTACACGGGCTACATCTTTACGGACAGCACCGTGCAAACCGGCTGGGACTCGGGGCAATTGCAGCCTACTACCCAATCGGCTTATACGGTGTACTTGGGTGGCAACGAAGGCATACAAATAGGCACCGGCACGCCCGAATCACAGGTAAGTCGCTACTTGCCAGTGCTGGAGCAGGCTTGGCCTTCCGCCAGCGGGCAGTATAATGGGCGGGTGGAGCGCATGCACTGGCCCACACATAAATACACGCTGGCTAGCTACGCCTGCTACCGGCCAGGGCAGTACAGCACCATTGCCGGCGCAGAGCGCAAGCCAGTAGGCAATATGTTCTTCGCCGGTGAGCACTGCAGCGCCTGGTATCAGGGCTATATGAATGGCGCCGCCGAAACTGGCCGCATGGCTGCCGAAGACGTACAAGCGGCCTTGCGCGGTAATCGTCGGACGGCCCTGCACCGCCGCATGCAGCAGCGAGAATCTATGTTGGCTTAGAAAAAATAATCAGCAACCAAAAAGCCCCCCGTGATCAGCGGGGGGCTTTTTGGTGTTGGACTATACACGGCTTAAACAACAGAACAGGCTTTTCGCATGAAGGCACTAGCTTATGCGTTTTTCCGAGGGAGCTTTTTTACGTACGTAAGTACGGCTTTGCGGAAGGCTTCGGGCTGCTCTACAAAAGGCACGTGGCCGGCTTGTAGCTGCGCTACCTGCTGATTAGGAAAGCGGAACATCTTGTAATGCTCCGGCCCAACGCAATAATCTTTGGTGCCCGTGATAACCAGCACGGGCGCTTTAATTTGGGGCGTGAGGGCGGTGAAATCCTTGCGGTAATCCGGCAGGCTAAAGCCGTAACTACCGAACTCGCCCGTGCCGGGGTTACCCTTGTCGGCTTCGGTTACCTTTTGGTGGCCGGCTTCGGTCTGGTACTGAAGCTTGAACCAGATGTTCTGCTCGCTCAGGACGGGCATGATCATGCCGAATCGCTCATCCAGCGGCTTACTTTCGTCGAGGTAGGGAGCTTTGTCGGGCAAGGTCGCGAAGTTCAGCCCGTTTGTCAGCGTACTTTTCATGGCTTCCTGTATGCTGAGCGTGCTATTCACGAGCACCAAGCCGCGCACGTGCTGCGGGTAGCGCGCCGCATATTCCGTCGCGATGGTGCCGCCAAAAGAGTGGGCCATTATCAGCCAAGTTTCCAAGCCCAGTTGCTGACGCAGTTCTTCCATATCCTGCACCATACGGTCAAGGGAGTAGTTCTTATTCGGGTCGTTGGGGGTGCGGCCGCTGCCCCGCTGATCGTACCAAATCATCTGGAGCTTATCTTCCAGACTTGGGCCCGCCAGCGCTTCCGGCATGCCGCTCCAAGCGCCCGGTCCGCCGTGCACAAACACGCAGGGGATGCCCTGCCCTGAAATTTTGGTGTAAAGCTTTATGCCGTCGCTGGTAGTGATGCTGGGGGTACCATTGGTGAGCGGCTGTGTACGGACCCCGGCGAGCAGGAGCGTAGTGGGCAGCAACAGCGCCCAAAGTAGAAGTGCAAAGGAGTAGCCGTGGCGGAAGAAACGGGTCATAGAAGAAAAGGTGGGTTAGGGAGAGAAAAGGAGTGTCAAACGTAGAGTGCGACTACTGGCCGCGTACAGCAACGTAGGCAGGTAAAGGAGAGCCGCAAGAAGCAATTAGCTAGACACGAAAAGTGCCTGGGGGGCAAATCAGGTTACAAAAATATAAAAAGACTCAGTATTTAACGCACGCCTAATTCTGCCCACAGCTAGGGAAGTTGTGCGCGGTTTTCAAGATTCTCAGGTAGCTAAAAAAGCCCCCACCTGTCATCCTTCGGGCCGCAGGATGATGAAGCGTGTGCAGCCAGGAAAGATGCTAATGCATAACGGGCTACGACGTGACCATTCTTCAATGGTCGCGTTGTAGCCCGTTATGCATTAGCCTGTGAAATGCTCTTTTAAAACGTCTCCGGGTGGAAGGTGAGTACTGGTGCTTTGGCCTGCACCGCTACGCTCTCAGCGGTGCTGCCGCCGTGCAGGAAATGCCAGAGGCCCGTGCGGCCGTGGGAAAGCATCACCACCAAGTCGGCGTGCGACTGCTCGGCGTAGCGCGGCACCCCGATGCTCACTTGGGGGGCATTTACCACGTCGGGCTCGAAGTTGAGAATGTGATGGCGGTCGGCGAAGGCATTAATACGGTCGATGGCGTTGGAATAATCTTCCGCGCGGGTTACTACGTCGAGCAGGTGCAGGGTAGCTTCAGGGAAGGCAGCACACACCTGCTTCAAGCTCTTCACGGCGCGGTCGGCTTCCTGAGAAAAATCGGAGGCAAAAACGATGGAGCGCACCTCGAAATGAGGCGCTGGCAGCTTGACTGTGAGCACTGGGCATGGGGCCAGCCGCACCAGCCGCTCGGCGTGCGAATCCAGCTCGAATAAATGCAGGAACGCCGGCGCGTGAACTTGGGCCCCGATTACGACCAGGTCCATGTGCTGCTCGCGGATAACTTCCAGAATGGCCTCGTCTACGTTGCCGGTGGCCACTTGGTCGTGTACCGTTACTTCGGGGGCAATTCGGGCCATTTCGGCAATCAGCTGCCGCATTCGGTGCTTGGTGCGCTGCAGCAGCTCCACCATAAATACGCCGTGCAGCGAGGCTCCGCTCGATACGCCGCCGGTGGTTACCATACCACTGCCAGCCGACGCATCGACTACGTGCAACAACGTGATCTGCCCATGCGTGCGGTGGGCCAGCTGCATGGCTACCTCGAAGGCGTTGTGTGCTTCGGGGGAGAAGTCGGTAGGTACAAGGATGTTTTGCATGGCAGTAAGGGGTGAATGGTAGGCCGAACCAAGTCCTGCACGCTCCTGCAAGGCTGGTGTAATAATTTACATATTAAACTTTAATAAAACAATATAGAAGCTCAACTTTATGCGCTGTTCATTTGCTCCAGTCATTCACTTAACTAACTGATATCGACATACAAACCAATTAATAACAGCGAAGTAATTCCAGGCAAAAGTCTAGTAGCCTCAGTAGCGGCAAAATCCCGAGCGATACTGCAGAAAATGGTGATCAAGCCGCCGCGACTCTATGATCGTGCTGGGGGCTTTTTGGTGTATAAGTTCAAGCAGTGGTACAAAAAAGCCCCAGCTGCATGGCGGCTGGGGCTTCTTGAATGTGGAAAGAGTGTTACCTGCTTCCGGGCAATATCGTCGCTTGCTGCTTATACGCTCCACAGCTGTAGCCCCAGCCACCCATACGACCCTAATACCGTCGCGATTAGGCCCAAGGCGCCATAAGTGAGCAGCAAATACCAGGCTACCACGCGGCTGCGGAACAGGCGGAAGCGTCGCACCGTCAGAACTAGGCCCCAGAGCGTGAGCACGGCGAAGGCCAGCGGCGCTACGAAGAGCAATACACTTTCAAAACTTATGCGTCCGGCCGCCGCCACATTGCCCCCCAAACTGACCAGGGCCAATACAACTATTATCAGCGCCACGGTGGCCAGTAGCGGCAGCAGGCGCGGCAGCAGCTGAAGGCGTGGCAGTTGCTTGCGCAAGGCGTAAATAATCCAGATCAGTCCTGCAATGCTGGAAGTGGTGGCGAGAAGGATGCTGGCCCAGAATAGTGTAGGCGGCAACCACCACCACATGCCCGCTTTAAGCGCGTAACCCTGGGGTGAAATCAATACCAGTTCACCGTCGCGGTCGCGGGTGAGGGCTACGCTCGGCTGGGTCTGGCCGCTGATGCGGAAGGTGAGCGGGCCAGTAGCCAAGAGCGTATCGGGGGCGCCGATAAGAGGCTTGAGCGTAAGTAGTTGCCCACTTTGCTCCAACGAAATGCCCCCTAGCAGGTGAGTACTGAAGCCAGTTAGGGCATTGCGGGGCGCAGCGCTTTGATAGTGACCTAAATAAGGAGCAATGGCTGCCGCATCAAGGGGAAAGGTAGGCGGTGGGGGTGGAGTGGGGTAATCGCGCAGTAGGAAGTCGCGCACCAGAATGCTGATGGTGGTAAGTGGCTTCGCGCCATTATTAGAAAGTGTATAGCCCATGCCTAGCACTCGGTTGTAGGCAAACATGGAGGTAAACCCTTCAATGCCGCCATTATGCCCCGAAACGGGGCCTTGCCTTTCTGGCTGACGATTATGTTGGCGAGGGCGTAGCCGGTTTGCAGGCCGGCGCGGGCTTCGAGGGGGCTATGCACGGTTTCCATTTCGCGTAGACTGGCGGGCTGGAGTAAGGCCGCACCGCCGGGAGTGCGGAAGTCGCGGAGGAAGAACTGCACCCACTGGGCCATGTCGGTGGCGGAGGCACTCACGGAGCCCGCCGGACCCGCATAAATGGGCAGCGCGGATAGTGGCTGATAGCCGCCATCGGCGTAGGTATAGCCGCGCGCCAGCTTCGGATCCGACGCTGGTCGCAGGGTGGCGGTGGCGTCGGGCATACCCAGGGGGCGGAATACGTTTTTAGCGAGATAATGCTCATACGTTTCCCCACTCAGCTTTTCGAGCAGATAGCCCGCCACCAGATACCCAGGGTTGGAGTACGACATGCGCTCGCCGGGCCGCCACCGGCAGCGCAGCTCTTTACGAAAAACCTGAACTATAGCCGTGCCTCTGGGGTCGGTGGGCGTGGTATTGTAGACGTGGTTGAGATGCATGTCGTCGAAGCCGGCGGTGTGTTCCAGCACATGCACCACGCGCACCGGGTCGGTGGCTTCCCAGGGGTTGTCGATGGGTACTTCGGGGGCAATTTTGCGCAGTTCGTCGTTGAGGCTAAGCTTGCCCTGCTCAATCAGTTGCAGCAACCCCACCACGATAAAGGGCTTGGTAACGGAGCCCACCCGAAACAGCGTGTGCGGCGTCACGGGTTTCTTCTGCGCTACATCGGCCAGGCCCAGCCCACCCGCAAAGAGGACCGAGTCGCGGGTGACGAGCGTGAGCAGCAGCCCCGGAATACGCTCCCGCTGCATGATGCGCTCAATCGAATCGGTCAGCTGGGGAATGGTGGTTATTGGTCGGGCTGGGCGCTGGGCCTGAGCGCAGAGAGAAGGTGCCAGCAGCGTCAGAAATAGCAGAAGTCTTTTCACGATAAGCGCAGAAGGAATAAGTAGGTATATGCGGTGGAAGATAGGTGTTCTGCTATTTATTATGATACGAATAGATATTCCGATAGAGTCTTGTGAATGAGAACGACTTGCTGGGGGGCTTTTTTGAATAATGCACCTCTGCATGATAGACGATTTTGGCAGATGCTCGATAAATTTCAAGCTCGAAAAATGCCCACTACGGCCGTAGCAGACGCAGCGTGGTATCGAGGGGCTGGGTGAGCAGTAGTTGCCGGGCCTGCTGGCGCAGCAGTTCCTGCTGCTCGCGTTGTTCGGCTTTCTTGAATAAGCGCACCTTGTAGGGGCTTTTCGCGGCGGGGCGCCGAAGGTTGATATAAGTAGGGCGGCCCCGCGCGCTCCGAATCAGGCGACCTTGCTGAATCCGCTCCACGCGCTTCTGGTTGTTGCCGAAAAGAACCTGCAACGGATTGAGACTTACATATAAGTTGGCCCGTCCGTCCAGATGGTAATAGCCACTCACTTCCAGGTTGCTCAGGTTGCTGTTCAGGCGCAGGCTGGGAATCAGGATGCGTCCGTCATGGAGCAGAAGCTGAGTGCTGACGGGCTCGAAAAACAAGTGACTGGTGCGCTCCGTTTTCATGAACTTCAACGATTCCGTAAAGAAATCAACGTTTAGCAGCTCCAAGTCGCGAATATCCGTTTTGAGGTAGCCCAGCGTGGTATCGAATACAGGCAGGAAAGTAGAGTCGAGGTCGGTGTGCAGGTCGGCGGCGCAGCGCAGGGTGCCGCGCACGTTATGGCCGTCGAGCAGATTGATGTTCATATCGGTGAGCGTGGTGAAGAGCTCGGGAAGAGCAATTCCTTCCAGCTGCGTTTGAACATGCAGAGGGTGGTGGTTTTGACCCGCATTGGTGAGCATGCGTCCGCGCAGCTTAATTTGCCCCCCAAGGGCATTTAGCGAACATTCTTCCAGTAATGCCTCTCCCTCGCGCAGCCGTGAGACCAGCTTAAATTGCGTGCCGCGCACCGCCGTGTACTGCACTTTGTCGGCCTGCACCCGCACTACGGCGCTCAGAATACCGTTGGAAAGTAGCGACTTATCGCGGGGGCTGCCGTTGGCGGTTGCGGCCGGTCTTTTCCTGCGGCTGCCGTTCTGGGCCGACTGGGGGGCATTTTCTTCCTTCACATCTAGGCCGGCCAGCATTTGCAACAATTGCTGCACATCCAGGGTAGCGTAGCGCAGATCGAGGGTGGCTTTGGCGGCCAGCACGCGGGTGCCTGCTACCTGCACGGTAGCCGTGGCTTTGCCGATGCCGCCGCGCGTAGTGGCGAAATTCAGGTAAGGCATCCGTAGAGAACTGCCCGTTTTTTCTAAGCGCAGCCGCAAGTCCCTGATGTTTTCACCAGCCGACAATTGCATGGCATCAATAGTACAGGTAACGTGCCCGTTGGCAGCCAGCAGCAGCTCCCGCAGCGCCGGACTCGCGGGCTCCTTGGCCGAGCGTTGGGGCGGGCGCGCCGCGTGCCGCACCAGGTTCTGATAGTTGAGCTGGTCATATTTTACCGCCAACTCGAAGCGAATGGGGGCCACCTGCTGACTGGTATCGGAGGGCCAGGAGGCACGGCCGCTGACATCGGCGCCCCACACCTGGCCGCGAATGTTGTGGAGCTGTACCCGGCGGCCATCGTGGCGCACGGTTACGGCCAGACGGTTAACGGTATCAGCAGGCAGCAAAAGCCGGTCGCAGCGCAAGCCCACATTCAAGTGCAACCCCGGCGGAAACATGCTCATATCCAGCTTCCCCGACTTAGCAGGCACGGATGCCGCTGTGCGTGCGGCACTGGGCGCTACTGGCCGCAATAGCTCGCGCAAGCGGTCAATACGGACTTCATCGACGGCGAAATTGCCGGTAATATTGGTGGTTGGGTGCCGCTTGGTCAAATAATCTAGCAAATGGTCCGTGGTGGCAGTGGCCCGAAACCGCATGCCATCCAGCACCCCAGTGGCATTGGTTAAGTGCCAGCGACTATCCTGCAAACCAACTCGCACGTTCACGCCCGAGAAATTTGCCCCCCGATCGAGCAGCACGAAGGAAGCATCGCGCAACGTCACGTTGCCGCGCACCGAAAGGCTGTCGGGGTAGATGGGCTTAGTGCCATCTGATTGAGGCGGGAGCGGTCCTCGCAATTGCAAATCGAGCTCGGCCGTGCCGCGCCGCGCCCGCAACAGATCGGGCGCCACTACGGCTGCCAGCTCGGGCAACTCGGTGCGCCCAATTATCTGCCCGGTCAGAAAAGGACGGGTAAAGTCGCGAATAGTGAGGGATATATCGACCCAGCCCGGCGCGGTATGGATGCGACACTGGGGCAGCGTGAGCGTAGTGGTCTGGAGGTTGTGCCCCGGCCCATTGTCGTAGGTGCCGCTTAGGTCCCAGTTTTTGATGTGCCGCGTGGTGTCGGGCCAGGTGAGCTGCGCATCGCGCAGGGCAAAACGCAGGATATTGCGCGGACGGATGGTAGGTCCGCTCAGCCCTCGAATGGTGTAGCGAATGTAGGCTTTGCTGGGACTAGTGGCGCCTTCCACGATGGGGCGCAAACTTTGCGGCAACGCCAAGCGGAGCACATCGGGTAGGGGCTGGGTGCCCACAAACCGGAAGCTAAGCTGCGTGCCCGGCTGGCCGGGCACCACGGTATGCGTGCCGCTGATCTGGACGGTATCACCATTAAGCGTAGCGCGGGTGCGGTAGATATAGCCCTGGCGCTCCCTGAACTTATAGCGGTAATTAACCCAGGCCTGCATGGGCTCGCGCTCAAACAAGGGCTCCGTGGTGGAGCCCAGCCGGCCAAGCTCGCCATCGAGAGTGCCATCTATGCGCAGCACGCCCTGGTGCATATACGCCTTTAGCCGAGCCTGACGCACATGCGCCGCAAACAAGCCGCCGGTAAAGTCATTACGCGTGACGATACGGAAGTTGTTGATGGTCAACGCATCCAGCTTCAGGTTCATCTTGGGTGCCCGGCCCGGCCCTGGTTGGCGTTTGCCTTTGCGCCCCACACTCCAGCTGCGCCCCAGCGAATCGACCCGCTCGTGCAAGACGGCGTCATTGATTACTAAACGCGTGACGTGCACCTGACCTCGCAGCAGCTCGCGCAACGACAGTCGCATATCGGTGCGGGCGATGCTCAACACCGTCATTGGTTGTTGGTAGGCAGTGTCAGTCAGCCGCAAATGCAGGAGGGAAGCCGTAAGGTGCGGAAAGTCGCGCCAGGGCGAAATCTGAACTTCAAACGGGGCCAGCACCAGGGCAGAGTTTTGCCGGTGCTGCTCGCGTACCCATTGCTCCACGCGTCGCTGCCCGACCCGAGTGCCCACCAACGCAGCCACCAGCCCCAGCCCAATGATTACCAGCAATAACCCCGCAACTAATACGCGCCGAAGCCAGCTCAATTTCATAAATAGGACCGCACCAGTTGCGGCTACACGCCTAATTACGAGTAATTAGGGCTTGCCGTCGAGTTAAGGGTAGCTGGGGTAGAAGTGAAACGCAGGTAAGATAGATAGTCCTTTCCTAAGAACCTCAACCTTTACCAGGCAGATGAGGGTTCGAATCAGTAAGTCTTTTTACCTGAACTCTCGTATTCGGCCGTACTTACTCCTGCTGATTTTCCTTGTATGCCTCCAACCGAGACGACCGCTCACCCTGCTAACATTCAGTATCCCTCGGTGCCGCCCGGCCTGAAACTGCTGCAACTGAAGTTTCGGGTACTATCGGCGCTATCTTCCGAGTGGGCTTTTAAGGCCGCCTGGGAGGTATTTACTACTCCGCGCCGTCTACCACTAAAGACTTGGGAGACGAAGGCGCTGGCCCATGCTACCCAGCATTGGGCTCAGGCGGAAAGTGGCCGAATTGCCTACTATGAGTGGAACGGGAGCGGCAGTCGCACGGTGCTGCTGGTGCATGGCTGGGAGCACCGGGCCAGCTTCTGGGGGCACATGGCCGACGGTCTGGCGAAAGCCGGCTTCCGGATCGTGGCTGTGGATGGACCGGCGCATGGCCTGTCGGACGGGAAGCGGGCTACCTTGGTGAGCTTTGCGGGAGCCGTGCAAGCCGTAGCCGATGCTATCGGACCAGTTCATGCCACGGTAGCACATTCCTTTGGGGCCGCGTGCACTGCGGGCGTGCCGGTGCGGTTCAATCAGGCCATTGGGGGGCAATTACCGCGGCTTGTTTTGATGAGTGCGCCCAGCAGTACCCGTAAGGTAGCCGCCCGCTTCGCCCATCTGCTGCATTTGCCCCCCAGCGTAGTGCAGCGCATGGGGCGCTTCATTGAGGAGCAGTACGGCCGCAGTGCCGAAAGCTTCAGCCTACTCGAAACCGGTCGCCAATTGCCCGTGCAGCGCGCCCTGCTTCTCCACGACCACCTCGACCCCAACGTGCCCTTTGCCGAAGCTGAAGAAATTGCCAGTCACTGGCCCGCCTTGGAATTTCGGCCTACTACCGGCTTGGGCCACAACCGCATCATGCGCGACCCCAACGTGATAAAGCAAGTAGTAGATTTTATTGCTTGATAGATGTTAGGAAATAGTACGTGCTGGATTTTGAATTGGTAGCTTAAACTGAATACTCATGAAGGAACTACAGTTTTGAGCTGAACAATACATAGTGTGTTAGACTTGACTACCCATTAGGTTACTCACTTCCATTTACCTCTAACACCCCAAGCGCATGGTCAACGTAGGACTGTTGGTGCGGCTCGAAGCCAAACCCGGAAAAGAACAAGCAGTAGCCGATTTTTTGCGCAGTGGGCTGCCGCTCGTGCAAGACGAGCCCGAAACCATTAACTGGTACGGTATCCAACTAGGGCCGTCAACTTTCGGTATTTTCGACACTTTCCCCGACGAGGCTGGTCGCAAAGCCCATCTTGGCGGCAAAGTTGCCGCCGCTCTCATGGCTAATGCAGGGGAGTTGCTGGCCACTGACCCAGTCATCGAAATGGTTGATATTCTCGCCTCTAAGTAAATTCTGATAGTAGTTCAGGTTAATCAATAAGTAGAAAAGCCCCCAGACATTAACACTGACGTCTGGGGGCTTTTTCTGGCTGTCATGCAGAGCCCAGCGAAGCATCTCGCGTGTTTGATATCAGTAACCCAGCGTCAGCACGCGAGATGCTTCGCTGGGCTCTGCATGACGGTTGTTTAGTTGCTAAGCTCCTTCAATAGTTTAAGCTTCTTAAACCGTTTCCTGGCCTTCAGCTGCGAGTCCACGCAGC
This sequence comes from Hymenobacter sp. HDW8, assembly GCF_011305775.1. Lineage (NCBI taxonomy): Bacteria > Pseudomonadati > Bacteroidota > Cytophagia > Cytophagales > Hymenobacteraceae > Hymenobacter > Hymenobacter sp. HDW8. Next base: position 1,143,620 of record NZ_CP049907.1, on the reverse strand, counting down.
ACTTCGCGCAAGCCTTCGGGCTCTTGAATTAAGCGAGCTACGTGCTGCACGTATTCAGCTTCAGCGCGTAAGTAGCGCTTCAGTTGGCGCAGTTCGGCTTCCTGCTTCTTGCCAGTCCCGCTAAGCACTTTAGACGGCCCGTATTTCAACTCGTTCAATTGCTGCTTTAGCTCGATTTGCTGCTGGCGGAGCGCCTGGGTGTAGCGCGTAAGAACGTCGTCATCGGCGTGGTCGGTGGGGCGGATTCGGACAGAAGCTGAAGCAGCGTGTACAGGTCGTTAGCCTCGTAGGCTTCCGTGATGCGCTGCATGAGCGCGGTTTTGTGCTGCTGCGCGTCGGGATTGCGCTCTAAGTCGGGGTGATGGGTGCGGGCGAGCTGGCGGTAGAGCGTTTTTGTGTTGGATAACAGTCGTTGCTCCTCCTCGCGAGCGGCTTTTTCGGCCGCTTCTTGGGCTTTCTGGGCTTTGGTTTTACGTCGGGCGCGGGCCTGCTCGGCTGCTTGTTCGTGCGGGGGCAGCGAAGAATCGAAGCTGACGTCGGCGTCGGCGGAATCTGAGGCAGCACTTCGCGCCTTACCTGACTGGCGCTGGGGGGCATATTTCAGCAATATATCCGCCGCATCTTCTCCAAACCGCTCCTGTAAAGCGCGGGCATTTCCCACAATTACGCCCGTAATCTGCTGCTCCTCGGCCCGACTGAAAAAGTGAATCAACAGAGCGTTTTCCAGCGGGGCAAACAACGTCTGCCGCGCCTCCACCACCGCCCGGGCCGCTGGCCCTACCTGTTGCCAATAGCGGCGCCGGGCGTCGGCCTGCTCCGCCTGCAAGTCGCGCAGGCGTTGGCGTAAGCCTTCTACCTGTTGCACTGCCTCCCGAAATGCCTGTTGAGCAGGATTAATAGCTGTATCCGTTGCCGGAATGGGGTAAGAAGTAGCGGCCGGAAGATCGGAGGGGGAGGAAGTATTCATGGGGCAGCAAAGGTAGCGATGACCATTGCGTTATACGTTCGAGCGCAGCTTTACCTACACTTTTGAGTGTCAGGAGTGCGACCCGATGATAGAAAGCCCAGGCTTGACGCAAATCACGAGTAGTTTTATGAGTAGTGTTGACTCATCGCGAGCTGGTGGGTATTTTCGGCTGCCTCCCTTACATTCTTATCCAACTATCCTCTTACTATTCTATCTATGTTTCTGCAAAAAAATCGAGTTTCACTTTGTTGTCTACTAGCCCTTATGCTGCTGGGCTTCCGGCCCTCGCTCCGGGCGCAAGGACAGGCCATCACGGTGAAAACAGACCTTGGAGTAGAGCTGGTGAATACCCTTATGGTGCAGCTTTCCCCGGAATTTATAAAGGACTCGGTCGCCGACCCGCACCTGTTTCGCAGTACCCGGCTGATGCGCGAAAGCTATACCCACTTTGCGCCATTTCGCACTCATGCCGCTGTGCGTCGTACCCAATGGCTGGCCGACAAAATTGGTACCGGCGTGTATTTGCTACCCTTATTCTATCAGGGATTTCCGCGCCCTCGACGGCACACACCCATCTCGACGCCGTTGCTCGAAGCTATTCACCCGAATCCAGACTCGGCAGTACGCATAGCTGATGCTTATATTCGTTTAGTGGGGCGATTTTATCAGGACTCGCACTTCGCGCAATTTCAGCGCGCCAACCAGGCAGTGTACGAGGTGGCCATCTCGGAAGTGAAGCGCAACCTTCCTTCTCCAACCTTTATACCGACCATGGAGCGTTATTATGGCGCCCAAAAGGCAGCGTATTGTATTATCGTCAATCCATTTTTTAAGTCACAGTGGGGCATGGCTTGGGAAGTAGCAGGTGCCAATGGTCCGGTTGCTACCCAAATTGCGGCGCCTTTCGGCGAACAACTGCGCGTACGCGGAAACTTGTTAAAAGCTGGGTTTGACAACGCCGAAGAAGTACGCAAGCTGTCGGTGCATGAGTTCGGCCACACTTTTGTCAATACCTTAACGGCCCAGCCAGCTTTCGCGGCGGGTATTAAAGCGCAAAGCGCCTTGTTTCAACCCATTCCAGGGCATGGACAATACAGCGACTGGGAAACGTCATTCAACGAGCATTTGGTACGAGCCGGTGAGGTTCGCCTGGCGCTGGCACTTGGCCGGGGCGACGTCAGTGAGAAGCTCCGAGCAGACTACGCGGCTTGGATGTATCTGCCGTTTTTTGAGCAGCAGCTCCGGCGCTATGAGGCGGACCGGCAGCGCTATCCTACCCTAGAATCGTTTTTGCCAGACTTAATTAGTGCCTTACCCACGCTCAATCGATAGTGAGTTCAATTGTCACTGCACTGGCCATTATCTACTTATATCTGCGTGCGACGAGGAAGGCGCTCAAAGACTTACCGAGTCACTCCATACTTCATATGCCACCCGAAACGTATTGCAGTGCGCATCCACGATGTCGCTGATCCGCTCGGAGTAGCCGCCGCCCATACTCACGGCCACGGGCAGGTTCTTCTCCCGGCAAAGCCCCAACACGAACTCATCCCGCTGCCGGCAGCCCTTCTTGGTCAGAGCCAGCTTGCCGAGCTTATCCGTCGCCAGTACATCCACGCCCGCTTGAAAAAACACGAAATCAGGCTGCACTTCGGCAAGCAGACGGGGTAACGTAGCGGTTAGCTGCTGAAGGTATTCCGTATCGGAAGTGCCCAGCGCCAACTCCACATCCAGGTCTGACTTCTCCTTGCGCAGCGGATAATTGGCCCCCGCGTGCATGGAAAAGGTGAATACCCGCGGCTCCTGCTGAAATATGCTGGCCGTGCCGTCGCCTTGGTGCACGTCCAGATCCACCACCAATACTTGCTTTGCTAACCCATGATGCAGCAAGTGGGCCGCGGCGATGGCAATGTCATTAAGCACACAAAAACCCTCACCCCGGTCGGCGAAAGCGTGGTGAGTGCCGCCCGCCAAATTAAGCGCCACGCCGTCAGTTAGGGCCCGCCGCGCAGATTGTAGCGTGCCAGCGCTGCTGCTCAAGGAGCGGCGTACGAGCTGTTCACTTTGGGGCAAACCCAGGCGGCGCACCTCAGCAGGGGAGAGGCGTTGATCGCGCACTTTGTGCCAGTACTCTTGGGTGTGCACGCGCAGGATATCCTCCTCGGCGCACAGGCCAGGGTCGTAAAAGTCGGTCTGGGGGGCAATTCCTTGCCACAGCAGCTGCTCCCGAATCAGCTCATATTTGGCAATCGGAAACCGATGACCGGGGGGCAAATCCAGGGTGTAGCGTTCGGAAGTAGCAAGGCAGGGCATGTAGCAGGGAAAGGGCCGAAACGTACGGCTAACTGTTCGTTACAACGCTAGGCAAAAGAGATTGTTCGCATGCTTCGTTTACAAAATCAAGCATAAAATTTATTTATAAATAGTATAAATTATAAAGTCGTGAATAATAAAAAATGCAGTAGCTTGATTTAAACGCTACTTTTAATAATTGTTAAAAAATAATTTAAAAAATATATTTAATAAGTATTGACTTTAATTGAATAACCTTTCTACCTTTGACTCGTTCAAAACACCAAACACAACAACCCACTTCTTTTACCTGTCATGCGCCGCCATATTAATAAGCTAGATATGCCAAGTTTCTCACTGACCCAACGGGATCAGTTCGGGTTCGGCGCGTACGCAGACAGGTGAAATTCTAACGATAGAATTACCCCAAGCAAAACGCCCGAATCCAGCCAGATTCGGGCGTTTTGCTTTCCTATCATATTATAATTTGCTTACTCTCATGTTGTCACCACGCCCAATTCAGCCCAGCTACTTGCCGCTCTTCAGCGTTGTTGCTCCGTGCCGGCGCGACAACAGCTATCGAACAATAAGCACTAGCCATCCAGACCGAAAACGGAGAGGCTAACCCCGAACTACTCCTCACGGTAGATCGATGAGTTTTAATTTAATTAATTGACTTTGATTAGCTGCTTGAAAAAAGCAGCATGAGAAATTATTGTCTATAATTTCAGTGATAAATTAAATACGATAGGTATTTATTTCGAGATAAATAAAATCAGTCTTTAACCTTTTTTGCAAAACATATCATGTACGAAAGCTTCAGAATCCTGCTCAGTGTGCCCGCCTTCGGGCCTACTTCTTCATCTGATTTTTTAATCGGTAAAATCCCTCGTGCAGGGAATCCTCCCCGATGTCCAACCGTAATAAAACCGTATCCCGCCAAGCGCTGGATACCCAACAAGCCCTAGAAGCTTTATCGCGGCACGCTGATCGACGCAAGTGGTCGGCTAGGCAGCAAATAGACTTTCTTTTTTCTTGTGCTACTATCCAGGAGTTGCACGCCCAGGTTTCGGCCGATTCGCCTTTGGCGCTACGCTACCAACACTGGGTAATGGGCCGCAACGCTACGGACCGACACCGCACCCGCCAAGCCTTGCTAACCTTGGCCAATAAGCGCACCGTTCTGCTGGAGCGCTCGGAAATGGTGCCGGCCCTGGGCGTACTATCCACTTACTACTTAAGCCGGCAACGCGACCTGGCCGACTGGCAACCCCGGACGCGCAACGTGTATCGGCAACTGGAAAGCTTGGTGCGCCACCTCTTCGATGGCTACGGCGACGTACCCGGCTGGGTGCTGGAAGCCTGGGCCACGGGCGAGCTAACCTGCGGCGGCGTCAATTTGGCCGAACTGACCATTCATTTAGGCAACGGTCGGTCGTTGCGCAGCTTCTCTGGTCAGCCCCGGCCCATCACCAAAAAGCTGGAGCACGCTATGCGCCAGGCGCCGGCGGGCTGCACCTATATCGAAGCCTTACGCTATGCTCAGTTGGCGTGTCGGGGGGCGCTGGAGTGGATTGGGCCGGTGCTGCAAACCGCCTGGAGCCGCACGGTAGGTCCCGATGACGACTTCTGGCTGGATCTGGTCGACCTTTTTGCCACTACACCCATGGTCGACCCGCAGCAGTTCGGGCCGGTGTGCGACTGGATTCACCATAAGCGCACCGTGGGCATCGGCGACGAGCCGCCCCAGCCGGGGTTTTCCCTAAAGGGGCGCTCTATGGCTAGTCTACTGGCGCAAACGGAGCAGTGGCACCGAAGCCTGGGCTTGCTGCGGCGTCACGCCGGGCACCTGCTCTCGGCTACCTGGAACCCGCTGCCAGTGAGTGACTTCACCAGTGGCGACGACCAGCGGGTGGTCATTACCCAACTGCGCACCTATGGGCAACTAGTGGATGAGGGCAACGCCTTGCGACACTGCGTGGCTTCCTATCTGCAGTCCTGCCAGAAAGGGCGTTGCAGCATCTTTTCGCTGAGGCTAGATGGCGCCCGCGTCATCACGCTGGAAGTGCAGCACAACCGCACTATTGTGCAGGCAAAAGGCCGCTACAACCGCGCTCTGGCCGATAATGAGCGGTTTTGGGTGACGCGCTGGGCTACCGAAGCTCAGCTCACGCTCTCCAAGCATTTGTAACATTAGCCCATCCAGCACTACCGAACACAGAATAAAAAACACCACCCCACCCAAAAAAGCCTCCCACCATGCGCTTCAACCTTACTCTTCGTAAAGCTACTACTACCAACCACGAGGGCGCCGCAGCCTTCGCTCTCACTCCCCAGTTGGAGTTGTACGCTGCCGTAGCCACTGCCGCCCTCAGCGACCAGTTCTACGAAACCGCCGACACTCGTTTGCTCCGCTTGCGCGATTTAGTGGCCCGCAACGACCCTGAGTTTGTGGCCCGTTTGGCGGTGTACGCCCGCGAGCAGCTGTACCTACGCACCGTGCCCTTGGTGCTCACCGTGGAGCTGGCCCGCCTGCACCGCGGCGACAACCTGGTAAGCCGCTTGGTGGCCCGGGTGGTGCAGCGCGCCGACGAAATCACGGAGTTGCTGGCCTTCTACGCCCAAGCTAACGAACGCGACGGGGTAAAAACCCTCAATCGCCTCTCTAAGCAGCTGCAGAAAGGCTTGGCTCTGGCTTTCAACCGCTTCGACGGCTACCAGCTGGCCAAGTACGACCGCGCCGGTCGGGTACGCCTCCGCGACGCCTTGTTTCTGGTGCACCCCACGCCCCGAAATGCGGAGCAGCAAGTCTTGTTCGACCAGCTCGTGCAGGGCACGTTGCCCACGCCTTACACCTGGGAAACCGAGTTGTCGGCCCTTGGGCAGCAGCACTTTGCTTCGGCATCGGAGCGTAAGGATGCCTTCCGCTCGGCTTGGGAAACGTTAGTTGGAAGCGGTAAGCTGGGCTACATGGCCTTGCTCCGCAACCTGCGCAACATTCTCGAAGCCGACGTGTCGGCGGAGGCGGTGGAGCAGGTATGTGCCCGCCTTACCGACCAAGTGGCGGTAGCGCGCTCCAAGCAGTTGCCTTTCCGCTTCCTAGCCGCCTATCGCGAGGTCCTGATCGTACAGTCGGGCTACGTGGCGGTGGTGTTGGAAGCGCTGGAAACGGCCATTGCCCACAGCGTGGCCAACCTGCGCGGCTTCGACGCCGGTACCCGCGTACTGGTGGCCTGCGACGTGTCGGGCTCGATGCAGCAACCCATATCAGCGCGCAGCAAAGTGCTGCTCTACGACGTGGGCCTGGTGCTCGCCATGTTGTTGCAAAGCCAATGCAGCCACGTAACCACCGGCATGTTCGGTGCTACGTGGAAGCGCATCAGCCTGCCCCGCGGCCGGGTGTTGCAAAACGTGCAGGAGTTCTACCGCCGCGAAGGCGAGGTAGGCTACAGCACTAACGGCTACCTGGTCGTCCGGGACTTGGTGCAGCGCCGCGAAGTGGTGGATAAGGTGATGCTTTTCACCGACGCCCAACTCTGGAACAGCACCGGCGACGGTAACACGCTGGCCCGAGCCTGGAGCGACTACCGCCGTACTGTAGCACCCAACGCCCGCCTGTACCTGTTTGACTTGGCCGGCCACGGCACAACTCCCCTGGAGGTGCGCGCCGACCACGGCGTCGCCCTGATTGCGGGTTGGTCGGATAAAGTGTTCGACGTGCTGCAAGCCCTGGAAAACGACGAGTCGGCCTTGGCTGAAATAGAAAAAATTGATTTGTAAACCTGAGTACCGAGAGGGGAGAAGTGCGCTGGCTGCGGCCACAAAGTGCACGCTTGAAATCTCCCTTCTCACTCTCAGTTTAACCTTTAAACCCAACAGTCGGGGGCCTAAATGCACAGCCAAACGGGCTGGGCCTGCTCCCGACTACTTGGAAACCAACCTACAGGCAAGGTGCCGTAGATGGGCGTTACTTCGTCGGTGAATCAGGCGGCCTTCGGGCTACCTGTCAGGGTTCGAATCCCGCTGGGGGGCTTTTTGCCGCCCAGACACGCCTACCGCTGTTGCCCTTGCCGCTGGGTTTGGTTAGATAAATATCCCGCCGGGTGTCGTTGGGTAGCGTTCCTTCGGGTCGCAGGTTCGAATCCTGCCTTTCGCCTACGCTCCAGGCGGCGAAAGTAGCTCAGTTGGTAGAGCAGAACGGCTTTGGCCGCGCTTCCCATTTTTTACCCCGGTTGGTATACATAAAAGTACCTCGTTGGGTGCCGTAGCCTAGCCTTACTTCGATTCAGATTCGCCGGGTCGGGGGTTCGATTCCCTCTCGTCAGCCTTCGGGCTGATGGTAGCTCAGTTGGTTAGAGCAGGACAGTTGGCTGGGCGCCTTGTTGCCCCAATGAGGAGCCGAGCCGGAAGCGGTGTCGTCGGGTAGTATTCCTTCGTTCTGAAAATACGCAATCGGACTGCCCACTTTTTTACCCGTTTCCGTGCCTCGGCAAATTGGCAATTTTATTTAGTCGGATGCCGTACGTCCGCGTTCCTTCGACCTGTCACGTCGGGTGTTACGCAAGTACCCCACAGACGCGGACGGCCTGTTGCTCCGGCTTTGCCAAACCTTTTTCACTCAATAAAAAAACTCTCATGGCTCAACAATTACGCGGCAACGACCTCCGTCAACTCGGCTTTCCCGAGGGCCGCGCCATCGGTCTCGCGTTAGCGCAATTGCAGCGCAAGCATCTCAAACGACTCTCGCTTACCGCTCAGCTCACGCTCTTAGAGCAAATTCTGACTACTCCCATGGACTTTGTTACGCACCTCGATTGGAGCCACGTGGCAGCCGCGTTGCTCCCACCACCTTCGCGCCATATCGAATTGGTGGCGCGCAAACCCTACGCCCTCTACGGGGCTGAACACATTGAAGCCGGCGCCCTGCACCAAATGGACACGGCCATGAAACTGCCCGTGACGGTAGCGGGTGCCCTCATGCCCGACGCCCACCACGGCTACGGCTTGCCCATTGGCGGCGTGCTGGCCACCGACAACGCCGTGATTCCCTACGCCGTGGGCGTGGACATTGGCTGCCGGATGGCGCTGTCGATCTTCAATTTGCCCCCCAAGCACCTCACCCAGCGGGTGCAGGAGTTGCAAAAACTGCTCTTGGACAACACCCGTTTCGGCAACCGAACTGGCTTTCAGCACGGCAAGAAAATGGGCCACGAGGTACTAGACCGGGAGGAGTTTCGCGACATTCCTTTCCTGCGCAACAAGCAGGCAACGGCCGCCGAGCAAATCGGTACGTCGGGTTCCGGCAACCACTTCGTCGAATTTGGCATCGTGGACATCACGGAGCCTAATAACGAGATGGGCGTACCAGTGGGCCAGTATTTGGGCTTGTTGTCGCACTCCGGCTCACGGGGTTTGGGTGCTGGTGTGGCCAACCATTACACGAAGTTGGCCATGGAAAACTGCCAGCTGCCCTCTGAAGCCAAGCACTTAGCCTGGCTTTCCCTCGACGGGGAATTGGGGCAGGAATACTGGGCGGCCATGAACTTGGCGGGCGCGTACGCCTCGGCCTGCCACGAGCACATTCACCAGCGGATGGCGAAAGCCCTGGGCGAGCGGCCCTTGGCGAAAGTGGAAAACCACCACAACTTCGCGTGGCGCGAAAAGCTAGCCGACGGCCGAGAGGTGATTGTGCACCGCAAGGGCGCCACGCCAGCCGGCAAAGGCGTGCTCGGCATTATTCCCGGCTCGATGACTGCCCCCGGCTTTATCGTGCGCGGCCGGGGCGTGGCCGATTCCTTAGGGTCGGCCTCGCACGGGGCTGGCCGCCTCATGTCGCGCACGCGGGCCAAGCAGGAGCTAAGCGAGTCGGCGGTGCGCCAGCACCTCACCGACCACGGCGTGGTGCTGCAAGGCGGCGGCCTCGACGAAGCGCCCATGGCCTACAAGGACATCCACGCCGTGATGCAAAGCCAGCAAGAGCTAGTGGACGTGCTCGGCTCCTTCACCCCGAAAATCGTGCGCATGGATGGTGCGTAGATGATGTAAAAAGCCCCCCAGAAAATAACTGGGGGCTTTTTTTGTGTGAGTAAGAAGCAAACAGACCGTCATGCAGAACGGAGTGAAGCATCTCGCTCAAGCATTTAGATTAGTAATCTTACGACCGCGAGCGAGATGCTTCGCTTTGCTCTGCATGACAGTCTTACGAACACAAAACCTCTTATATCAACCTCACAAATTAAGCTCAACCATAACCTATAAGCACCGATCAGCGCTACAACTGGGAACCACCCACCTCTCGGCATTATGGCCAAAGCGACCAACAAACTCCACAGCAAGGACCTGCGCCAGATCGGCTTTACCAACGACCAGCACATCAGCCTTGCCCTCGATATCCTCGACCAACGTGAGCTACGCCGACTCGATAAGGGCAGCGCGCAAGCCTTGCTACAGGAAATAAAAAACGACCCGTTCAAGTACCTGCGAGACGAAAACTGGCGGCCACTCGCAGAGCAGCTTGTGCCCCAGCCGTCGCGCGATGTGGCCCTCAATCCAGAAATTAAAGACTACCGCCGTTACGGTGAGGCTTTTATTGAAGATGGCGCCCGCAAGCAGATGGATACGGCCATGCAGCTACCCGTAACCATTGACGGGGCACTCATGCCCGATGCGCACCAGGGCTACGGCCTGCCCATCGGCGGCGTGTTGGCGGTCGATAACGCGGTGATTCCCTACGGTGTGGGAATGGATATAGGCTGCCGCATGGCGCTGTCCATCTTCGACATGCCAGCCAGCTACTTGAACAAGCACAGCCAGGATTTGCGCAAGCTGCTGCTGGAGCACACCAAGTTTGGCAACAAAGAAGTGTTCAAGAAACCCTTCACCGACGACCCCATTTTCGAGCGGCCAGAGTTTCGCGAAATCGGGGTGGTGCGGCAAAAGCGCGATTCGGCAATTTCTCAGATGGGTAGCTCGGGCTCGGGCAACCACTTTGTGGAATTTGGGCTAGTAGATATTACCGATCCGAATAATGAAATGGGCGTACCCATTGGGCAGTACGTCGGCTTACTGTCGCACAGCGGCTCGCGAGGCTTAGGAGCAGCCGTGGCCCAGCATTTCACCAAAGTAGCCATGGAAAAATGCCCCCTGCCGCCGCAGGCGCGGCATTTGGCGTGGCTGGGGCTGGACTCGCAGGAAGGGCAGGAGTACTGGCGCGCCATGAACCTAGCGGGTGACTACGCCTCGGCCTGCCACCACGATATTCACCGCCGCCTCAGCAAAGCCTTAGGTAATAAAGCGCTGGCCCAAGTAGAAAATCACCACAATTTTGCCTGGCGCGAAAAGCTGCCTGATGGCCGTGAAGCCATTGTACACCGCAAGGGCGCCACGCCCGCTGGGAAAGGCGTGCTCGGCGTTATTCCCGGCTCGATGACGGCCCCCGGCTTTATCGTACGTGGCCGTGGGGAGCGGGACTCGCTCCAATCGGCTTCCCATGGTGCCGGGCGCCGCCTCAGTCGCACCCAGGCCAAAGCGCAGATAGGAGAGGGCGACATGCGCCGCCAACTGCGCGACCACGGCATAGAGCTAATCGGCGGCGGCCTCGACGAAGCACCTGCCGCCTACAAAGACATCCACCAGGTAATGGCCCACCAGCGCGACTTGGTAGATGTGCTGGGCACGTTCACGCCTAAAGTAGTACGTATGGATGCGGGCGGCGGTAGAGGGAAAGGGCGGGGAGAGTAGCTAGGGGGCTTTTTTTGTCGTATCACCTATGTGTCAGCAGTATTGACACCAAACAGAAGATACTCCCGTCGATTAAGTGCGCCTACTGCCTCGACCACTTCTTCCTGAAGGCGTCTTCTGCCTTTTTCTGTTCGACTTTAAAAATGTCAACCTTATATTTAGCTAGGATGACACTGTCCATAAATTGGTTATAGCAAATCAATGTCATTTCATCTTCATCAAGAGAACACCCTAGTGAGCGAACAAGCATACCATACTTCTTCCTTAGCGTATCCGGATCAACTGTCGCTCCACCAATGCCCCAAAAGTAATAGCCAATTATACCTCCTTTAATATCGGCCTTAGCTCGGGCTATACCCTTATGGCAAGGGCTTTCTTCCTGCGTGGCAGTTACTTTAGTCTCCGTAGTCCTGCCAGCTGGATTGCTTGGATGCTGATCATTACAGGACCACATAAAAGCTACGCTCAAAAGCAGGACTGAATTTCTGTTAATCAGCATAAGGAGAAAACATTTACCACAAGGTAAGCCTATTCAGCACTCATCAGCTCCTCCGTAGCAACCCCCAACCCAAAAATAGAGTACGGCAGAACTTCGCTTTGTGCGGCCAGCTTTGCGCGTAGCCGTATAAGTATCATTTCGCCAAACCTACATACCGCTATGGCTTCAGCTTCTACAAAACGCTTACACAAGCAAATTGCGCTGGTTACGGGAGGAAGTTCAGGAATTGGAACAGGCGTAGCGGTGGCCCTGGCCGAAGCGGGCGCAACCGTGGTGGTCAACTACCATAGTGATGCTGAAGAGGCGGAGCAGGTAGTGGCACACATCAAGGAAAAAGGCGGCAAGGCCATTGCCATGAAGGCCGATGTGAGCAAAGAGGACCAGGTGCAGGCGATGTTTCGGCAGACGATTGAGCAGTTTGGTACGCTACATATTCTGGTGGCCAACTCCGGTATTCAGCAGGATGCAACGCTGGTCGACATGACCTTGGAGCAATGGCAGAGGGTTATTGACGTGAACCTAACGGGTCAGTTTCTGTGCGCCCGCGAAGCGGCGCGGGAGTTTATCCGGCGCGGCGTGAAGGAAGATATATCTAGGGCCGCCGGCAAGATTATCTGCATGAGCTCGGTACACGAAACCATTCCGTGGGCGGGTCATGTGAACTATGCTGCCTCGAAGGGCGGGCTGATGCTGCTCATGAAAAGTATGGCCCAAGAGCTGGCACCGCACAAAATACGGGTGAACAGCATTGCGCCGGGCGCTATTAAAACGCCCATCAACAACGAGGCTTGGGAAACGCCCGAAGCGGCTCGCAAACTGCTGGAGCTGATTCCCTACGGGCGCATTGGGGAGGTGGAGGATATCGGGCGGGTGGCCGCGTGGCTGGCCTCTGACGAGGCCGATTATGTCCACGGTACCACTATCTACGTGGATGGCGGCATGACCTTGTATCCGGGCTTTGCCGATAACGGGTAGGAAGGTAAAACGCGGTAGCTGACCGAAAAAGGCCGACATTGTAGCCGCCAGGTCCTGCGAAAATGAGCCGCTAGAGCTTGCGTTTTGCCATGCCCAACACTACTTTTTAGCCGGGCAAACAGGCCCGTGCTTCAACACACTTATGACGCAAGAACACCTACGCTTAGCTGAATCAAACGCTCAAAATACCGTCTGGAAGAAGTTTGGACCTTACCTCACCGAACGGCAATGGGGTACCGTGCGCGAAGACTACAGCGCCAACGGCAACGCTTGGGAGTATATCACCCACGAGCTGGCTCGCAGCTATGCCTACCGTTGGGGTGAGGAAGGGCTGGGGGGCATTTCTGACCACCGACAGCGCCTGTGCTTCTCGGTGGCGCTCTGGAATGGGGCCGACCGTATTCTAAAAGAGCGCCTGTTTGGCCTAACCAACGGACAGGGCAACCACGGCGAGGACGTAAAGGAGTATTACTACTACCTCGACAGCACGCCCACGCACTCCTACATGAAGATGCTGTATAAGTATCCGCAGCAGAAATTCCCGTATGAGCTGTTGGTAGAAGAAAATGCCAAGCGCACCCGCGACCAGCCTGAGTATGAGCTGGATGAGACCGGTATCTTCGACGACAACCGGTATTTCGATGTGTATGTGGAGTATGCCAAGGCGGGCATCGATGATATTCTGATTCAGATAACGGTGCACAACCGGGGGGCAAATATGGCCCCCATTATGGTGCTGCCGCAGGTGTGGTTTCGCAATACTTGGGCTTGGGGCCACGACGACTATCGGCCGACGATGAGCACGCCCGCGCCCGGCGTGGTGCAGACCGACCACAAGGTGATGGGGCGCTACCAGTTGTATTGCGACCAGAATCCGCCGCTGCTTTTCTGTGATAACGACACCAACGGCGACAAACTGTATGGTCTGTCGGCGGAGGGCTTATTCTTCAAGGATGGCATCAACGATTATGTCGTTAATGGGAAACTGGATGCCATAAACCCGGCTCATACCGGCACCAAAGCCGCTGCTCAGTACACGCTGCACGTACCCGCCGGCGGCTCCCAAACGGTGTGCCTGCGCCTGAGCCAAGCCGAGCTGGAATCTCCGTTCGCTGATTTCGCCGACATTTTTACGGCCCGTCAGCAGGAATCCGATGAATTTTATGCCCGCATTCAGGAGAAGGTAAAAGACCCGGATGCGCGCAATATTCAGCGTCAGGCCTTTGCGGGAATGCTCTGGAGCAAGCAATTCTACTACTACGACATGGCCCAGTGGATCGATGGGGACCCGAACATGCTGGCTCCGCCCAACCAACGCCGCACTGGCCGCAACAGCAACTGGCGCCACCTGTATAACGACGACATCATCTCGATGCCCGACAAGTGGGAGTACCCGTGGTACGCGGCCTGGGACCTCGCTTTTCACTGTTTGCCCTTAGCCATGGTAGATGCGCAGTTTGCCAAGCACCAGCTGCGCCTGCTCACCCGCGACTGGTACATGCACCCCAACGGCCAGCTGCCGGCCTACGAGTGGAACTTGAGCGACGTGAACCCGCCGGTGCACGCCTGGGCCACCTGGCGCGTGTATCAAATGGATAAAGAACAGAATAACGGCAAGGGGGATACGCACTTCCTGGAGTCGGTATTCCATAAGCTCACCCTCAACTTTACCTGGTGGGTAAACCACAAAGACAAAAGCAACCGCAATATCTTCGAGGGGGGCTTTTTGGGGCTTGATAACATTGGGGTGTTTGACCGCTCGGCCCCGCTGCCTACGGGTGGCACCATCGAGCAGTCGGATGGCACCAGCTGGATGGCCATGTACGCGCTTAATCTTATGCGCATTGCCCTGGAGCTGGCCCAAACCAACCCCGTGTACCAGGATATTGCCAGCAAGTTCTTTGAGCATTTCCTCTACATTGTGGAGGCCATGACCCGAAGCGGCGACGGTGCTTTCAACCTGTGGGACGAGGAGGACGAGTTCTACTACGACGTGCTGCACACCCCCGATAATGTACGCACCAAGCTCAAAGTGCGCTCTATTGTGGGCCTGATTCCGTTGTTTGCGGTGGAAGTGCTCGACGACGAGCTGCTGGCGGCCATGCCCGATTTTACCCGTCGCCTGCGCTGGATGCTGGACAATCGGCCCCAGCTGGCGGAGCTGGTGTCACGGTGGCTGGAGCCCGGCAAAGGCGACCGACACTTACTGTCGTTGCTTCGTAGTCATCGGCTCAAATGTCTGCTGCGGCGCATGCTGGATGAGGCCGAATTTCTGTCGGAATTTGGGGTACGAGCCATGTCGCGCTATCACCTCGCAAAGCCGTATGTGTACCCCACTCCGGAAGCGGAGTTTACCGTGGGCTATGTGCCCGGCGAAGCGGAATCGAGCATGTTTGGGGGCAACTCCAACTGGCGCGGGCCAATCTGGTTTCCGATTAACTACTTGATTATTGAGTCGTTGGAGAAGTTTTATACCTATTACGGCGACTCTCTGAAAGTAGAATACCCCACGGGTTCGGGTGAGTTGCGCAACCTCCGCGATATTGCCGCCGCCCTATCGGAGCGCCTGACCAAGCTTTTCCTGAAAGACGAAAATGGCCGCCGCCCTGCTTTCGGCAACTCCGAGCTGCTCCAAACCGACCCGCACTTCAGGGATAATCTGCTTTTCCACGAATATTTCCACGGCGACGACGGCCACGGCCTGGGTGCCAACCACCAAACCGGTTGGACGGGGCTGGTGGTGCGCCTGCTTCAGCCGCAGTCGTAAGGTGTGTAGGGGGTAGTAGCCGCTCATAAGAAGTAAGGCTAGTCTGCTGTTGCGCATTTTATTTCCTAGTATTGAAACCGCATTCCTCTGTTTCACCTGCCCCCTAAGATGCTTCGTTTCAGTACTGCTGCTTTTTGCTTCGCTAGTGTTATTCTGCTGACTGCCCCCACGGCGCAGGCGCAGCAAAATGCCCCCAGGATTCCATCTTCGTGCGTCAGAACTACCGCAAGCTCGACCGCCTTATTCCGATGCGCGATGGAGTGAAATTGTACACGGTCATCTACGTGCCCACCGACGCGACGAAGAAAAATCGGTACCCGTTTCTGCTGGAGCGCACGCCGTATTCGGCCGCACCGTACGGCGAAACAAACTACCCCACTACCGGCCCTGGCACAAGCCGGGCTCTCTCGCAGGAGAAATACATTTTCGTGTATCAGGATGTGCGCGGACGCTACAAAAGCGAGGGTCAGTTTGAGGAGGTGACGCCCAACGTGCCCGGCAACAAAACCAAGCAAACGGACGAAAGCTCTGATACTTACGATACCATTGAGTGGCTGCTTAAGAACGTGCCCAACAACAACGGTAAGGCCGGTATTACGGGCATTTCGTACCCTGGTTTCTACGCCACAGCCGCTCTCCCCGACGCTCATCCGGCCCTGAAAGCCGTGTCGCCCCAGGCCCCGGTGACAGATGAGTTTATCGGCGACGACGCCCGTCACAACGGCGCGTTTTTTCTGCTCGATAACTTCTCATTTACCAATTATTTCGACGCGCAGCGTACCGGTCCGGTAGAGGAATATAAGCCGTTATTCACTTTCCGACCGAAAGATGCATACCAGTTTTTCCTCGATTTAGGACCGATCAAAAACGCCAATGCGCCGCAGTATTTTAACAACAAAGCCAAGATCTGGAATGAGTATCAGGAGTACGATACGTACGATGCGTACTGGCAGGCACGCAACATCCGAACGGCGCTGAAAAATGTAAAGCCCGCCGTTCTGGTTGTGGGGGCTTTTTTGACGCAGAAGATTTGTTTGGCGCGCTCAATACCTACAAAGCCATTGAGCAGCAAAACCCCCGCAATAACAACCGCCTGGTGATGGGCCCTTGGACCCATGGCGCGTGGTCGCGGGCAGATTGGAGCCAGTTTGGGCCGCTGAGTTTTGGCAGCAACACGGCCAAGTATTTTCAGGAGGACATTGAACTGAAGTTTTTCAACTCCTACCTCAAAGACAAAGGCAACTTCACCCAGGCCGAAGCCACTATATTCAATACCGGCACCAACGAGTGGAAGACGTTTGAGCAGTGGCCACCGGCCGCCACCCAGGCCCAAACGCTATACTTTCAGCCCAATGGAGCACTTGCTTTCTCGGCCGCTGCTGCTGCGGAAAGCTTTGCTGAGTACGTAAGCGACCCCGGCAAGCCGGTGCCCTACACCGATGGTATTTTTGCTCGTCGCAACAACGAATACATGATCGAGGATCAGCGCTTTGCGGCCCGCCGCCCCGATGTGCTGGTCTTCCAAACCGCTCCCCTCACCGAGGATCTTACGCTGGCCGGCCCCCTTACTGCCGACCTATTTGTGACCACCACTGGCACCGATGCCGACTTTGTAGTCAAGCTCATCGACGTGCTCCCCGACACGGCCCGCAATCCTTCACCCAATCCCAAAAACCTTCAGATGGCTGGCTATCAGCGCCTAGTGCGCGCGGAGGTAATCAGGGGACGTTTTCGCAATAGCTTTGAAAAGCCGGAGCCGTTTCAACCAGGTCAGGTGGCAGAAGTGAAATATGAGTTGCCCGGTGTGCTGCACACCTTCAAGAAAGGTCATCGCCTGATGGTGCAGGTGCAAAGCTCCTGGTTTCCGCTCGTCGACCGCAACCCGCAGACCTTCGTGGACATTGATAAGGCTGAGGACAAAGACTTTGTGAAAGCTACGCTGCGCTTGTACCACGATGCCCAACACCCATCGGGCCTGCGGGTGATGAAGCAGCCATAACTAAGCGCCGGTAGCGCCGGTCGGCAAGGCCGATTCCAGTACGCGCACCACATCGCCCACCCGAATTTGCCCCCCACGGATGATGCGAGCCGTAAGGCCGCCGTGGCCGCGCATGGCGTTGTAGCCGCCGGGCCCGAGCTCTTCTTCCATGCGGGAGCAGGGGTGGCACTCACCGGTTATTTCCAGAATAACCTCGTCGCCTAGCTGCACTTGCCGGTTTTTCAGCGCCAGCAGATTCAGGCCGCTGACTACCAGGTTGCGCCGCAATCGGCCCGGCTCCACGGGGCCATCGAGCCCCAAAAAGCCCCCACGGCTGCTAAGTGCTCCTGTTGGATAAGCGTAACCTGGCGTTTGCCGCCGGGCTTGGGGCGGGCGTGGTCGCCGCGCAGGTGAGCGTCCGTCAGTACTTCCACTTCGGGCAGCGATACAAGCGGCTCGCGCCGCACCGGCCGAATACCAATCCACTCGATGCGACCGGTTTGGGGCAAGGTGGAGAGCAAGCGGGCAATAGTCGATTTGTCGTCGCCGAAGAAGGGAAAAGCCATATGAGGATAGAGATGGAAGGAGAAAGGAGAACGTGAAGTTGCTGCTTGCCGGTTTCGCAAAAACCAAGTGACCACTGGCTCAGCACCTTTTTCGGGTGAAGAAGGCTGGCTAATGTATTTTACTATTGCAATACTTAATTTAATTATACCCTTATTGTAAGAGCAGCTGATATATACGATGTACGCATGCAGGCACAGCAATTACAGCAAAACGTAGCCCGAATTCTAGCTCCGGCGGGCATACAGGTAAATGGTTCTCAGCCCTGGGATCTGCAAATTCACAACGACCGGTTTTACCAGCGGGTACTTAGTCAGGGTACGTTGGGGCTGGGCGAGTCGTACATGGATGGGTGGTGGGATTGTGAGCAGATAGATGCGTTTGTCTTTCGGGCACTGCGCGCTGATCTGTACAAAACCGCTCGCCTGGGCTGGAAAAGCATCTTGGAAGTGCTGCTCACGCAGATATTCAACAGACAGGCCAAAGGAAAAGCCGCCCGCAACGCGCAGCGCCACTACGATATCGGCAATAATCTGTACGAGTTGATGCTGGACAAGCGCCTAACGTACAGCTGCGGCTATTGGAAGAATGCCGACAACCTCGATCAGGCGCAGGAAAATAAGCTGGACCTGATCTGCCGCAAACTATACCTCCAGCCCGGCCAACGAGTGCTCGACATCGGCTGTGGCTGGGGCAGCTTCGCCAAGTTTGCCGCCGAACGCTACGGGGTGGAGGTGGTAGGGGTGACGGTAGCCCGCGAGCAGGTAAAGCTAGCGCAGGAGCTGTGCAAAGGCCTACCCATCGAAATACGACTCCAAGACTACCGGGACGTGCGCGAGAAGTTCGACCATGTGGTATCGGTAGGCATGGCCGAGCACGTAGGCCACCGCAACTACCGAACCTACATGCGCACGGCAGCCAACTGCCTCAAGGACGATGGCCTGTTTCTGCTGCACACCATTGGTATGGCCTATTCCCGCACTTCCGCCGATCCGTTTACGAATAAGTATATTTTTCCTAACTGCCTGTTGCCTTCCATTAAACAGCTAGGAGGGGCAATGGAGCACCTTTTCGTACTCGAAGACTGCCATAACTTTAGCGTGTATTATGATAATACGCTGATGGCTTGGTTTCAGAATTTTGACCGCAACTGGGAGCAGCTACGGCCTGAATACGGTGACCGGTTCTATCGGATGTGGAAGTATTATTTACTATCCAGCGCCGCGTCTTTTAGGGCGCGCCACAACCAACTCTGGCAAATGGTGCTCTCCAAGCGGGGCTTGCTGGGAGGCTACGAATCAGTGCGGTAAGTCTGACACGCATTAAAAAAGCCCCCCAGACGACTGCCATAAGCACAAAAAACCCGCTGACAATATTGTCAGCGGGTTTTTTGTGCTTATGGTGATGCCGTTTATTAGCGCACCATCAGACGCTTCGTTACTACACCTTCGGGCGTAGAAAGCTGAAGCATGTAGATGCCTTTCGCCACGTTGGTGAGCGAGAGACGCTGTGTAGCGCCGTCGCGGGCGGAAAGAGTGCGACGTAATACAGGCTGGCCCAGAGCATTAACCAATGTAGCCTCTACCGACTGCTTAATCAGAGCGGCTGGCATATTGATGGAAACCTCACCAGTAGCTGGGTTCGGATACACATCTACCTGTGCGCTCACTTTTTCTGAAGCCTTATTGCTGGATAGTACCGTGCCCGAAATCAGCGCGGATACGCCCGTGATAGGCATGCCAGCGCCAATGACTTCTACCAGTGTTGCAGCACCGCTCGTCAGGTTGACGGTGTAAAGACTGGCGTTGGTGGTTGTGCCAGGGCTAGCCACCAAGAAAGCCTTGTTTTGAGAGGCGGCTGGGGCAGCCGGATCGAAATAAATGTCAAAATCAACGCCGGCAGCTGGGTTTACTGTGATGCCAGAACTGCCTACCGATGCGAACGTACCAGAATTTGGCGCGTCCTGGCGCACAAGCTGATTATTGGCCGCATTGTAGTTGTAAAGGATAGTAGCAGCAGGTGCAGTACCTGGGCCACTATTGGTATAAGCCGCCGATGATATAGCGCCACCAGCCGGATTCAGGTTGGTATCGGTGGCAGTTATGGTTCCATCAACAGGGTTGAGGCGGTAATTGGCATTGTTGGAGCTTACTACCCGGATGCGGTCAACGGTAGGGTTGAAGTCGAAGCCGACGCGAGCCGCAGCATCACCAAGCTCTAAGCGTTGGGCAGCACCAACAGCCGTTAGAGCGGCCGTACCTGGATTTACAGTATAAAGCTGGGCGTTTGCGGTAGGCGCAGCAGCCGTGGCATTATAGCCTAATGCGAATAGCTCGCCGGTAGCAGGCCGGAAATCAAGTCCTACCAGAGTTTGCCCAGCAGCTAAGTTGGTAATAGACGTTGAAGTACGGATAATTCGGGGGGCATTTGAGTCAAAAGAAATCAAGTTGCTCCCGGTCAGCGCGAACATCAATTGGCCCGCGAGGGCAATGGGTGGCGACACTGGATCGACGGCGAACGTTGCGAACGTCAGGTTATTGATTGGTAAACCCGTGCCAATAACGCCTTTTGATGTTGCCGCGCCCGAGCCAACGTTTAACTCATACAGCTGCGTGCTCGTACCGGTACCAGGAGCACCAGACATCAGAACATAGTTTTCGCCTGTTCTGATAGAGTTAATATCCATGCTCACCCCAATCGCAGGGTTGAATGTAAGGCCCGTGGCTGGCCCGGCAGCAGTAATTAAACCCGTATTCGGAGAGGTCTGAATGAATAGCTGCCCGAGCGCATCATCAAATACATACAGCGTGGTGCTGCCCGTACCAATAAAGTTGTTGGTGTAAGCCGCCGCGCCAATAGATGGGGTGCCAGGGTTTAGGCTGCCATCAGGCTGGGTGCCAGCCGCAACAGGGTCGCCATCTACAACGGTGCCATTGATAGGGTTGAGGCGATAGTTCGCTCTGTTCGTGCATACTACCCGAATCCGGTCCACCACTGGATTGAAGTCGAACCCGATGCGGTCAGTGGCAGTGCCAAGTGCCAGCGTCATAGCGGCAGTACCAACGGGCGTCGCAACGCCCGTGGTCGGATTGATAACATACAGACGAGCGTTATCGGCTGTGAGGGTAGCATTGTAGCCCAACCCGAACAATTGGCCTGTGCTCGGACGAGCGTCCATACCCACTAATACTTGGCCAGCAGTCATGCCGGTAATGGCAACTGTAGAGCGTAGAACAGTAGGGGCTGCTTCGTCGAAGGATAATAAGTTGGTAGTGGTGCCCACTACCTGCGTGGCATACATAAGCTGCCCGGTCAGGGGAGGGAGCGTTTGGGCCGTTGCCGGCGCCAGAGCGCTAAGGCATAAACCGAGCGTTGCCCCTACTAACCAAGGAGCACGACGAGCAGCTTTACCGAAGGAAGGGGAGAGTATGGGTAATTGCATTCGACTAAGGGGTTTGAAAATGGAAAGTATACTACCGTTTAAGCTATCTGAAACGCGATGAGGGTCTACAAAGCTAAACTTTTATATAGTTTTTGTTACGTGGAAAATATGGGAAATGGATTGATAAATCCACATATATTTTCATTAGACGTATTTTATCGAAAAAATTGTGATTTTAACAACCAGTGGCTGCTTATATCGTAAACGACTTGTTTTGGCGCTCAGCAAAATTCTGGGTCAGGGGGCTTTTTTAGCATTTTGCTGCTATTGGTTGCCTTCTGCATAGGCATCGGTTAAGGTTGCCAGAGCGCACTGCTACGAGCTGGTTGAGTGAGGCATGGGGAGGGAGCGGTATTCGCGCGCTTGTTTTACGTAAAGTCAACAGTAAATTAACAAGATCGCGCTAACCTGCGGGGCAAGCCTGCGTATTGACATCAGGATGGAAATGGACTGCTGAATTAGTGTTCAAGCACTTGCATCTGTTTTCTTTTTGTTTTCAAATCTCACCTCTCTATGGCAACCAAAACCACTGATAAGAAGCCAGCCGCTACTAAAAAAACCGCAGCGGCAGCACCAAAAAAATCGAACGGCACAGCTGTTAATCAGGGCAAGATTCAACCTGGTAATGTGGAGCAGCCAATTGTAAATCAGCGTGCGGCTGCCATCCAAAAATTTGGCGTTGTATCGCCTCGTATGCCGGTAGGGCTGGACGAGAAAGTGCGTCAGCAAAGCGTTGATATGCTTAACCAACTGCTGGTAGATACGATTACCATTCGTGACCTGTACAAAAAACACCACTGGCAGGTAGTAGGCCCTACTTTCTATCAGCTGCACTTGCTTTATGATAAGCATTATGAGGAGCAAAGCGTATTGGTCGACGCCATTGCCGAACGTATTCAGCTTCTGGGGGGCGTAAGTCTAGCCATGGCTGCTGATATTGCTGAAACGACTCATATTCCGCGGCCACCCCGCGACCGGGAAGAAGCACCTGTGCAGGTATCACGCTTGCTTGAAGCCCACGAAATTATTCTGAAAGAGTGCCACGAGTATGCCAAGAAAGCGGACGAATCGGGTGATGACGGTACTAACGATTTGATTGTTAGTCAGCTGATTCGGACCAACGAGTTGCAAACCTGGTTTGTATCCGAACACGTAGTTGATACGCCGCTGGCTCGTTCGTAGTCCGCGTTCCCAAAGAACGTAAGTTGATGATACGGCGGCCTTTCCAAGGGAGAGGTCGCCGTATTTTTTGTTAGAATGAATGCTTGTTGCTTTGAAAAAAGCCCCCCAATAATTCTAGTGCGCCTTCAATAGTGAAAAAATACCGTTGGGCATTTGCGTAGGGCGTTACGAGTGCCTACTTTTGTACCCACTTCGCCGCCTCAGCGAAGCAGGAAACCTAGGTTTTCAGAGTAAAGCGTTTTGTCAGCCTACTGCGCACGTGGTGAAACTGGTAGACACGCCATCTTGAGGGGGTGGTGCCCTCCGGGTGTGGGAGTTCGAATCTCCCCGCGCGCACAAACAAAAAAGCCCGATCGTAAGTGGTCGGGCTTTTTTGTTGCCCAAGTCAGAAGCTAGTAAGGCTATGGGGCAGCGAGTTACCGAACGCGCAACTATTTGCCCCCCACGCGTTCAAAAGGGTTAGCGGGCACCACCAACACTACTTTTTCCCGCTCTACCAGTACCTGGCCGGGCAAAGCGCCTTTGGGCTTGCGCACAAACTTTTTGGGCGTGACGGTAACCGGACAAAGCGAGTCGTGCTGACGGCGCGAATACCAAGCTGCCAGTTGAGCCGCGCGCTCCACTACCGTGGCTGGCACTACATGGCCCGCCCGGTGGCGAATGACCACATGAGAGCCAGTTACGTCCTTTGCGTGCAGCCAAAGGTCTTCTTTGTGCGCATAGCGCTGGGTGAGCAGGTCGTTATTGGCTGCATTGCGTCCTACCAGAATAGTAAAGCCTTCATCCTCAAATACCTTAAACGGCAGCTCAGGAGCGGCCTTGGCTTTGTTTTCGGGGTGTAAGTCGTGCGTCTTGCGCCAGGTGCGCAGCGTGCGCAAGTCCAAAATGCCCCCCAGTTCTTCCAGCCGCTCTAAGCACCAGAAGGCGTCGGACTCCCGGCGCTCTACCCGCTCTTGTAACTGCCGCGTTTCAATTTGCTGGTTTTTGGCTTTGCGGTAAAGGTTCTGGGCCGTACGCTGGGGCGTTTCGGTCGACTTGAGCTTAATGATTCGGGGCTGATTGTCCTGATAAAAATCCACGACTTCTACCTGTGCGGCGCCGGCCGGAATTTGAGTG
The DNA here is from genome assembly GCF_011305775.1 of Hymenobacter sp. HDW8. Lineage (NCBI taxonomy): Bacteria > Pseudomonadati > Bacteroidota > Cytophagia > Cytophagales > Hymenobacteraceae > Hymenobacter > Hymenobacter sp. HDW8. Next base: position 1,120,098 of record NZ_CP049907.1, on the reverse strand, counting down.
AGATGAGCCATAATAAGATCGGCGGTCTGGCGGTAGCTGGCACCGTGCTCCAGCGCATGCAGGCGGGCCCTGGCTTGGCTGGCGCTGCTGGTTGCCTCTTCAGCCCGACGCTCCAGTTGCTGCCTTACCTGTCGCGACTCCGTTTCGTATGCCCGCCGACCCAAAAACATGGGGACAAACGCACGCAACGCGGCAACTGGGTCGGGCGGTAAGGTCTGCTCAATCTCGCCTAAGGGTAGCAAGCTCAGGCGGGTGCGGCCTTCCAGATGAATAATATAGAACTGCTGCGGGTTTTCCAGAAGCGCCACAACCTCCTGGACTCTGCGCTCCTTGTCGGGTTCTGATGCTGAATCGTAGCCATGCGCTCGTAAGTAGCGGGGGGCAAATCGCCAAGCGCCGGATAGCTTTTCAATGGGTCAGCTGATGGGCGGGCCGAGTCAGCAGCAGGTGATAGGGGGGCTAAGTCGGCGTCGGTGGTGTAACGTTGGTGAAACAGCTGAGCAGGCGCATCGGGGGCCGAGCGGAAGATGGCGTTTGGCCGCGGGCCGTAGAGCTTGAAAAGTAGGGAAGCGCCATCAGCAAAGCGCAACGTAAGCACCCGGTCGTGGGGGAAAACGTCGGCCTCCGTCACGGTGCGGCCCAGTAAATCCGGTAGCAAATCAACAGAATTGGTACGGGTACGATGAAAGCTGGTTGGCAGCGCTAAAACCGGGAAAGAAGCGGTTAGCTGAGCTTTAAGCCAAAACTCGGCACTGCCATTCGTCAGGCCAATAACCAACTCATCTTTTTCCTGAGAAAAGCAAGCCGCCACCTGGTAGCCCGAAAGCTGCGCAGTAAGAGCAGGAGCGAGTTGGCGCAGGAAATAGTAATTGTTGTGCACAGATGACGATGATGCTCCCGAAAAAGGAGGTGTAAGTAGTAAAGCACCCCGTTCTATGCGGTGGTGCCGGCGATATACAAAGGGCAGAACTGAAACTGCCTGAGGCTACATCTCTATCTTGAGGCCATCGTAAGCCAGCCGGATAAACTCCGGCAATTCGGCTTCTACGTCGCGGTGGCGACCTAACAGGTGGCTAATATGCGTGAGATAACCGCGCTGGGGGGCTAAATCCGTGAGAATGTCAACCGCTTCGGGTAGTGAGAAATGCGAAATGTGTGGCTCCCGCCGCAGGGCATTCAGCACAATTACTCGCGAACCTCGAATCCGTTCCATCGAGGCCGGCGAGATATAATTGGCATCGGTCAGGTACGTGAAATCACCGATTCGGTAGCCTAGCACCGGGAGCTTGTAGTGTAAAGCCCGGATGGGATGCACCTCAATACCTTCTACCAAAAAGCTGTTATGGTCGTCCAGGATGGGAATCGTTTGCACACGGGGTACACCGGGGTATTTGTAATCGGCAAAAATGTAGGCAAACTCCCGTTTCAGCTGGTCAAGCACTCGCTGCTCAGCATACACGGGCATATCGCGCTGTTGCTTAAAGTTGTAGGAGCGGATGTCGTCCATTCCGGCCGTGTGGTCTTTGTGCTCATGGGTGAAAACCAACGCATCCAGGTGGTCAATGCGCTCCCGCAAAACTTGCTGGCGAAAGTCTGGACCCGAGTCAATGACGATACTTTTGCCCCCCACTGCCACGTGCACCGACACGCGCAGGCGCTTATCACGATAATCCAGGGAGCGACAAACGGCGCAGTGACACCCAATGACGGGTACGCCCTGCGAGGTGCCCGAACCGAGAATGGTAATTTGCATGCCAGAGAAAAATCAGCTGTCGGAAGTGCCGACGAGCTCCAATACAACGGCCAAGATACGGCCTACCTGCTACTCACAGCCGCCACCGCTGTTTTGCTCGTTGTAATTCAGAAATGCCTGGGTTTCTTCCTTAATCTGCTTGCGCGGCAGTCCATCTTTCACACCCAGCGAAATTTTGCGCACCAGAACGCCCACAATTGCTTTGCGGAAGCCCAGCTTACAGGCCATATCAACGCAGAACTCCATCTCGTGGTCATCGACCACGCCATCGGCCAGCATCATATCTACCAAATCGAAGATCTGATCGAAGCGCTCCGAGTCATTATCGGGCAGGAGCATGTTTACGCTGCCTGAATTGGCCACCACACTGCGCACATCAGCCGGGCGCATGCCGTTTTTTTTGCCAATGGCCACGATAAAATTCATTTCTCGCTCGTCAATATGACCATCGGCCTTCGCCAGCGCGGCCAAGTTCACGATATGGCTTTTAATCTTCTTGGCTTGCTCATTTTCAAAAAAACCGAACATACAGAGCGTTGCTTAAGTACAGGGTGGGTAGGATGGGAACGGCACTAACAGTCGTAACGCAGGCTCCGACCAAATGGTAAGGTAGGAGGTTGACCCGAAGGTTCCAATAGCGCCCTTTACGCAGATGGCCAAAAAACAGCCAGCCTTGGGGGGCTTTTTAGAACTCGGCAATTGTCTGCTGCAATATTAGCTTGGATTTGCCACCTTTGCCCCGCCGCTTTAGGCAGCTTTCAATTCTGATTAATGATGAAACGTATTGCAGTTTTTACCAGTGGCGGCGATTCGCCCGGCATGAATGCCTGTATCCGTGCCGTAGTGCGCACGGCCGTGTACCACGGTATTGAAGTGTATGGTATCATGCGCGGCTTTAAGGGCATGATTAAAGGGGAAATCGTGAAGCTTGACTCCGCCTCGGTTTCGAACACCGTGCAGAAAGGCGGCACTCTGCTCAAATCAGCCCGCAGCCAGACTTTTATGACGAAAGAAGGGCGTCAGCAGGCCTTCGACCAACTTTGCAATCATAAAATTGACGGCTTGGTAGCCATCGGCGGCAACGGTACGTTTACCGGGGCCATGCTTTTTGAGCAGGAATTCGGCATCCCGACAGTAGGCGCGCCCGGCACGATTGATAACGACCTTTTCGGTACAGATTATACCATTGGCTACGATACGGCGGTGAATACAGCGCTGGAGGCCATTGATAAAATACGCGACACAGCCGATTCGCACGACCGCTGCTTTTTTATTGAGGTAATGGGCCGCGACTCGGGTTACATCGCCATTCCCTGTGCTATTGGCGGCGGGGCCGAAATCGTGATGATTCCGGAAACGCAGATGTCGACGGAAGCCGTTATTGATACCTTACGCTCTGGTTGGAAGCGCTCGAAAACCTCCTTTATTGTTATTGTAGCGGAGGGCGACGAAGAAAACAACGCCACTACCGTAGCTGCCAAGGTAAAAGAAGCCATTCCTGAACTAGATACTCGCGTGACTATCATTGGCCACGTGCAGCGCGGCGGCTCTCCAACTGCTGCCGACCGCCTCTTAGGCTCCCAGATCGGGATTGCTGCCGTGGAAGGTCTGATGAATGGAATGCATAACGTGATGGCTGGTATCGTAGACCGCAAGCTGGTTTATACACCTTTTCACGATACTATTTACAAGAAAAAGCTTATTAACCAGAGCTTTATGCGAATGGTAGAAATTCTGTCGGTATAGAATCTGAATACCTTTCTTCATCAATTAGAAACGCCCGAAAGGGCGTTTTTTGTGCTCTATACTTTACGAGTGCAGTTATGGTATATATTGCTGATTCTTATTATTTCCTTTCAACTTCGTCCAGCTTCAATCCATACTTATGACTTCTTATTTCCGTGTCTTTTTAGTCTTCATGCTCAGTATAGCTGCTGCTTCAGGCAGCGCGCAGTCAACCGACGCTAGGCGCATAGGTACATTACAATTGGGAGTGGGAACGGCCATGATGGGCACCGGCGATTATAAGATGCTAAAAGCGCATTTGGAATACGAAATGCTTTTTGCAAGACACTTCGGCTCAGGTACACGTTTGGCTGTTGCTGGTGGTAGTAGTGAAGAGCGAATTCAAACGGTATATAATCCGCAGAAACCAGGAAGCCCTGGCGTAAATGTGCCCGTATCGCAGAGCTATCAGACAGCGAATCTGGAACAGGAGTTTTATGTATATCCTTTCGGAAATGATCGACAAGCACGTTTTTTTCTGGGTGGCGGCGGCTACGTAGGTCACTCAAACCGGTATGGCTATCCGCAAAATCACATTGACTTTGCCACCAATGAAACTAGCTTAGACCTCGAACACGAAAAAGGTTTTCATGCTGGTTATATGTTTTCCCTCAACCTTGACCTTCGGCTTGGCCAGACACAAAATTGGTTGATAGGTGGTAAAACCTCGTTTCAGAACGATACGTTTGGCAATTCTCTCCTCACCCTGCAAGTCAAAGTCGGCCGACGCTTTTAAGTCGGCCAACTTATTAGGCTCGCTCATGGGTATGAGCAGCCAATAAAGCCATAATTTCTTCTTCGGCCGCATCGGGGTGCAGCCAATGATACGCCGGGTCGCGGCGTAGCCAGGTGAGCTGGCGCTTGGCGTAGCGGCGGGTGTTGCGCTTAAGCAGGCGCACGGTTTCAGGCCAATCTTGCTTGTCATCCAGAAAATCGAATATCTCCTGATATCCCACCGTTTGCAGCGCATTGTGGTGCCTATGCGCAGTCACTGACTCAACTTCCGCGAGCAGGCCCGATGCCAGCATCTCGTCTACACGCTGATCGATGCGGGCGTATAATTCTTCCCGCTCTCGGGTAAGGGCGATTTTTAGTGAGTCAAACGGGCGCTGGGGGGCATTTTTTTGCGCATGAAAGCTTGAAAATGGCTGACCCGTGCCGCGTGTTACTTCGAGGGCGCGTAGTACTCGTTGCGGATTTTGGCGATCGAGGCGGGCATAGGTAATGGGGTCAGTAGCCAGCAACTCGGCTACCAGCGGCTCTAGGCCGTGCGCAGCGAGTTCCTGCTGCAAGCCTGTCCGCACCTCTGGCTCAATGGGTGGCATCACGTCAAAGCCTTCCGTCACTGCCTGCAGATATAAGCCTGAGCCGCCCGTCAGGATTACAATGGCGTGATCCTGAAATAGTTGTTCTAGTAGTGCCAAACAATCTACCTCAAAGCGGCCCGCATTATATTCTTCCGTAATAGAATGCGAATCAATAAAATAGTGCGGTACGTCCTGCATTTCAGCGGGGGTAGGTTTGGCCGTGCCAATACTTAGCTCCCGAAAAAACTGCCGCGAGTCGGCTGATACTACAACGGTTTCTAGGCGTTGGGCCAATCGAACGCATAACGCCGTTTTGCCAACGGCCGTAGGCCCGGTTACTACCAGCAGTAGCGGGCGCTGGGGGGCTTTTTTTAACGAAGAATCAGGCATGGTCAGGCCGGGATAGGTGCCGGTTGGAGTAAGGTAGCGTAAAGCGCCAGCAGGGTTTGTTCCTCATGCTGCCAATTTAACTCAAGGCGGGCCCGACGGCAGTTGGAAGCTAGTTGATGATAGCGCGCCGGCTCATCGCGAAGCAGCCGATTGATGGCCGTGGCTATGGCGTTGGGCGTTAGCTCCACCACCTCTGCTACATCATACAGGTCATTGAGGCGTCGGTATTCGGGAAAGTCCACAATGAGCTGTGGTACGCCGGCGTGCAGATAATCGAAGAACTTGTTGGCCAGCGAATAGTAGTAGCTCATCCCACGATTTTCGAGCAGCATAATACCCAGCAATGCCTGTCGCGTGATTTGGCGTAGCTCAGCCGGCAATACAAACCCCCGAAATTCAACCTGTCCGCTGGCCAGCAGCCCTAATTTCCGGGCTCGCTCCCGCAGCGAAACGGACAAGTCGCCTTCGCCGCAAATGATCAAGCGCGCCGTCACTTGGGGCATGGCATCAAGCAGTGCCTCCAAGCCGCGGCCCTCATTCAGCACGCCCTGATAGAGAATATACCCGTCGGTGGGTGCTGCGGTAGGAGTGGGGGGCAATTCTGCCGTTTCCAGGCAACTCACGTTGCGTACTACCGCGAACGGTTGGCCGTATTGTTGCACAAACCATTGCGCCAGCGCCGGCCCTACTGTGTATGCTAAGGCAGCCCGGGGTACAATAAATTTTTCTACCAGTTGCCAAATGCGTTTTGTAACCGGACGGCCCACAACCTCAGGTACTTCCGTAAACAATTCATGCGCATCATACACAAATGGCTGGCCACTCAACCTAGCGCGCAGCCACATAGGGAGGGCTGTGTCCAAGTCGATGGCACACCAGACGGCCGCTTGCTGCCGAATTAAATACAAAAACAATTTTAAGTTATATTCTAAATAGAATAACTTGCCTTTTTTAAATACACACCGTAATCGATGCTGCTTGTATGGCTTAGGGCTAAGCGGCTGGGAATCGGGCCATTCGCGCCCAATTAACAGCACTGCGTAGCCATGAACAGCCAAGCTACTGCAAATTCGCTGCATGCGCTGATCATAGTTCAAATCGGTGGTGACCGCAAAGAGCAAAGGACGCATACGAAGGCAGGCACAATACGCTATTTACCAACAAGCGAAATCAGATGGTAAAGCGCGGTTTTTGATATATTTTTGACAAATTTAGAAAGTTAAACCGCGTACTGGCCGGTGGTTTAATTTGAGTTGACCCGCCGGTGCTACCTCTTGCAATGCCTATTCGCGCCTCATCATCGCTTCCCCCTTCCGCGCTTGGAGCCCTTCCGGCTCAGCCGGACTTCTACCGCACCCTATTCGACGACGCGTATGATGGATTATTACTTTACGATGAGCAGGGCCGACTGGTAGACTGCAACCAGACAGCTCTACGCATGCTGGGCACCACGCGGCCGATGTTGTTAGCTTCGGGCCTGATGGCTTTTGCCATGCCTCCCGCCGACGAGCGCCAGGATCATTGGCTTTCGGAGCTGATGCTTCGCGAAGCCGTGTTGCTTACTGCCCGTACCGGTGAAAGGTTCTCAAAGTGGTGGCATGGACGGCGCACCGATCACGTCATGGTGGATGGTTGGGTAACGCTTCATCGCGTGCAGATGCCCGTAGGCCTGCGCGTACAGCTCACCCTACGCGATGTAACCAAAGGGCGCCGCCGCCACGAGGCGGGCGAGCAGCGTCAGCAGGCAGATCGGACTCAACAGCAGTTGCGCGATGTACTCAGCCGAACTGACCTGTCGTATGTGCTGGTGAATCGTGAAGGCGTAATACAGGATGTAAACGACTTCTTTCTCAACTTCACCGAATACTCGCGGGCCGAACTGCTAGGAAAAAACTATTTCGATCTGTTCCCACCTGCCTCCGATCAGGAGTTAAGTCGACAGTCATTCCTGCAAAATATTAAAGAGGAGAGCGTTGCAGATGCCTGCGAGTTTCCGCTGGTAACCAAACTGGGCCAGACGCGACTGGTGCACTGGCATGTGGAGTTTGCCCGCGACTTTGATCAAAACGTTACAGGAGCATTTTTTGTGGGTCGGGACCATACCGACCGCCAAGTTGCTGCCCGCGCCCTGACCGACAACCGCAATCGTCTCCAGGATTTCCTCGACAATGCGCACGATCTGATTCAGAACCTGAGCATTGACAACCGCTTCCTGTTCGTGAATAAGGCCTGGAAAGAAAAACTAGGCTACACCGATGATGATCTTACGCAGCTGACTCTCAATGAGGTAGTGCATCCCTACTACAAAGCGAAGCTGCTCTATCAGTTGCGTAATCTGTATAAGGGTGAGAAGGTGAATAAGCTCGAAACCGTTTTTCTGACCAAAACAGGTAAGCCAGTTCACCTGATTGGGAGCATCTCCTGCTCCTGGCAGGATAATGAGCCGGTTTCGACCCGCGCTATTCTGCATGATATTACGGATCGTATCAAAGCAGAGCGACTCCAGAAAGTATATTATAGTATTGCTAACCTGGCGATTAGCTCTAAAGATTTGAACTCGCTCTATGGGGCGATTCATCGGGAGCTAAGCAAGATTATCGAAACCAATAATTTTTATATTGCCCTCTGCGACGATGCCCGCACCACGCTGCAGTTTGCGTATTTCGTTGATCAGAACTCGCAGGGAAGCAGAGGAATGGGCGCGCGTCCCTTCTCCACGGGCGTCTCGGAATATATTATTCAAACGGGACGGCCGCAGTTTCTGCTGAAGCATGAGCTACACGAGCTGATTGCAGACGGTACCATCACTGCCTTTGGCCTGATGCCGGAGGTAATGCTTTGTTCCCCGCTGAGTATTGGGGAGCGCATCATCGGCGTAATTGCCGTCCAGGATTATCACAAAGCCGACGCCTACGCCACCACCGATATTGAGATTCTGCACTTCATTTCCAACCAGGTAGCCCTGGCCATTGAGCGCAAGCGCAATGAGGAGATGATCAATAAGCAGAACGCGCGTCTGAACGCCATTTTCGAAAGCGGCTCCCACCTGATGTGGTCCGTGGATATGCATTCGCGCCTCACGTCATTCAACCGTAACTACGCCGCTTATTTCCTGCGGCGCAACGGCGTATATCCCGCTCTGAATGTGAACCTCTGGCAGGCTGATATGGCCATGATGGATGAGGAAGCGCACGATATTTTTCAGGAGAACTACAAGAAAGCATTCCAAGGCTTGGCGCAACGATTTGAAGTGCGCCTGCGCGACGCTCGGGGTCAGGATACGTGGCGGGAAATCTACCTCAATCCCATTTACCTCGACGACGGCTCCTTCGAGGAGATTTCGGGCATGGCCCACGATATCACGGCGACGAAGAGCTCGCAGCTGGAGCTGGCGGCTCAGGAAGAGAAATTCCGGGCCATCTTCGAGTCTTTCCAAGACATTTATTATCGTACCGACGACCAAGGGATTATCACGATTGTGAGTCCTTCGGTATACGAGGTATTGGGATATAAGCCGGAGGAAGTGCTGGGTAAGCGCATCGTGGACTATTACGTCAACCCCGTTGACCGTGACCGACTTCTAACGGAAGTGGCTACGAATGGGTCCCTGCGCAACTTTCCTGCTACCCTACGCCATAAAGATGGCCATGGCGTGCCGCTGCTCATTAATGCTCGCGCTGTATCAGGAGCACTTAGTGGGACCGAAGGCATTGCCCGTGACATTACGGAGCTGAAGCAAACCCAGGACAAACTCAGTCACGCCAAGGAGGAAGCTGAAAGTGCGCTGGAGGCTAAAACTCAGTTCCTGGCCAATATGAGCCATGAGCTGCGGACGCCTATGAACGGCATCATCGGTATGATTGATTTGCTGCACCAGACGGTGTCAAGCGAGGAGCAGGAAGACTATGTAGATACACTCCGCAAATCGTCGGATGCACTACTGGCTATCCTAAACGACATCCTAGACCTGTCGAAGATTCAGGCTGGTAAGCTTCAGCTGAGCGAGTCAGGTATTGATCTGCACTACACGCTTGATAAGCTGCATTCGCTGTTCTCCAATCGAGCGGCTCAGAAAGACTTGCAATTTAGCTACCATATAACGCCCCACACGCCGCGCTTCATCCACACCGATGAAACGCGTCTGCTGCAAGTGCTTTCCAACCTGACTTCCAATGCCATTAAGTTTACCTCCCAAGGCTTAGTGAATATTCAAGTATCATCAGTTTCAACTGATGGGGATAATCACACCTTGCGCTTTGCGGTGCAGGACTCGGGCATCGGTATTTCGGCTGAAAATGAGAAACTGCTCTTTACCAACTTCACACAGCTTGATACCACGCCGACTAAGTCATTTGGCGGTACGGGCTTGGGCCTAGCCATCAGCAAGCAACTTGCTGAGCTGCTGGGGGGCGAAATTGGCGTTATTTCCAATGAAGGCGTCGGTAGTACTTTCTGGTTTACGATTCAGTGCAGCGTGGCGCGCAACGAGGACGAGATTCTGCAGGAGCGCATTACGGCCCGCGAGCGAACCCAGGAAGTTTCGCACTTCGAAAATGCCCCCCAAGTGCTACTAGTTGATGATAATCCCATCAACCAGAAGGTAGCCGTGCGCCTGCTCGACCGGTTGGGCTGCAAGATTGACGTGGCAAGCGACGGATTCGAAGCCATCAGCAAAGCCACCGATCCGAAGGCCACTTACGATGTCATCTTCATGGACATTCAGATGCCGGAGATGGATGGCGTGACGGCTATGAACGAAATTCGGCGGCGCCTAGGCAAAAAAACGCCCCCGGTAGTAGCCATGACAGCATATTCCATGAAGGAAGATGCTGAGCGCTTTGTGCAGGAAGGCATGGATGATTACGTGTCGAAGCCTGTCAAGACCCAGGATCTCTATGCGGTGTTGCGGCGCTGGACTACCATCACAATGGAGCCTGCCACCACTCCGCGCCTTATGGGAACTGACACTCCTGTGCAAGAACCCGAACCAGTGCCAGTGCCTGAGCCAGTTGCGGAACCTCTGCCCGAGGAAACCGCTAACAGCATTGATACTGCTGTGCTGGAGCAACTTCGGCAGCTGGGAGGAAGTGAATTTGCTGCACAACTATACAACGACTTTGAGCGCGAGGTGAGCCAACTATTGGAAGAGGCCACGGCATTGGTTAAGGCAAAAGAATACACTTTGATCCTGCCTCATTTACATCAACTCAAAGGCACAGGCTTTACACTAGGCATTAATCAGTTGGCCGAATGCGCTAAGAGTCTGGAACATACCATTAAAGAAGGTAAGTTTACTGGCATTGAGAAGCGTTTTTCCTCCTTGTTGCGTTACTTTAGGGAGTTCGTTGCCACTTACCCTGAATTCACCCAAGCAGTATAAGTCAATCTATATTTCATACTTTCTGTACTTTTCTCTCCACCTCATCTGAACCTAAATCTATTCCATCATGGCCGAGTCCAAAACGATTCTGATTGCGGAGGATAGCTCCGTTATTCTGAACCTGACAAAAAAAATTCTGGAACTGCAGAAATACCACATCCTTTCGGCCAAAAATGGGAATGAGGTCATCAAGCAGATGGAAAGCCAGCCCATCGACTGCGTATTGATGGACATCAACATTCCGGTGAAAGATGGTATGGAATGCACCCGCGAAATTCGCCGCAGCTCGAACCCGCAAGTTGCTCAGGTGCCTATTATTGCCATCACTGGTAATGCAAACAACTACTCTATGGAGCAGTTTCGCGAAGCTGGCATTACCGACTATCTGCCTAAGCCTCTTGACTTTGATGCCTTGGTGCGCGTCGTAAAGCAGTACGTAGGATAAGACCTTACAAGCGTCTATCATCCATACAAAAAAGGACCTTCTTTTGGTAGAACAACTGGCTTTACACGGCTCGTTCTACCGAAAGAAGGTCCTTCCTTTATATGGGTATTCCGCTGAGTCTTAGTGACCGGTTACGTAGTTTATGGCTCGCAAAAGAGCCGCGCAGGCTTCATCAATTTCACCGTCAGTAATGGTGAGTGGTGGAGCGAGGCGAAGAGAGTTGTCACAGAATAAAAACCAGTCAGTCAGTATTCCCTCATGTTCCAGGGCACGGTCGATGATGGGCTTGAGAACATCGTAAGAGTCGAACTCGACGGCCATGAGCAAGCCCTGCCCACGTACATCCCTGATAGCTGGGTGCACAAGCTGATGGCGGAACCGAGCCGCTTTTTCGGCTACACCTGCTAACAGATTTTCTTCCAAAATAACGCGCAACGTAGCCAAAGAAGCCGCGCAGGACACTGGGTGCCCTCCAAAGGTAGTGCAATGACCTAGCACTGGATTGCTGCGAAGGCCTGCCATAATAGACTGGGGGGCAATAAATGCCCCGATAGGCATGCCACCGCCCATCCCTTTGGCGCAAAGCAGAATATCAGGCCATATCCCGAACTGCTCGAATGCCCAAAATGAGCCGGTGCGTCCAAAACCGCACTGAATCTCGTCTAGAATAAGAAGTGTGCCGGTATAGAGGCAGCGCTTCCGTAGGGCTTGTAGATAATTGTTCTCTGGCACTCGTACGCCCGCCTCACCCTGCACTGTCTCGATAATAACGGCTGCCGTACGCTCCGTAATATGCTGCAAGTCAGAGAAATCGTTGAACTCGATGTGGCGGACATCAGGCAGCAGAGGGCGGTAGCTGCGCTTAAATCCTTCGGAGCCGGTGACGGACAATGCGCCGTGAGTGGAGCCGTGGTAAGCACGATGGCAGGAAATAAGCTCCATGCGGCCGGTGTGGCGCTTTGCTAGCTTGAGTGCACCTTCGACCGCTTCGGTGCCCGAATTAGTAAAATAAACAGCATCGAGGTGAGCAGGCAGGGTTTGGGTCAGGGCGTGCGCCAACTCGGCCGGTGGGGCCTGCACCAATTCGCCGTATACCATCAGATGCAAGTATTTATCAAGCTGATGTTGAATAGCCTGAATAACCTTTGGGTGACGATGGCCCACGTTGCTTACGCCAATACCCGAAATCAAATCTAGATAGCGCCGACCATCAGGCCCGTACATGTACACGCCTTCGGCCCGCTCTATTTCCAGCAGTAATGGAGAGTCGGATGTTTGGGCTTGATGCCGCAGAAAGAGTTGGCGAGGGGTAAGCATGCGAGTGAACAAAAGATTCTGGGGGGCAAAAGTAAGCACCTCGGGGTCGGTAGCTAAAGTATTGTCAGCTCTGATGAGCATTTGAACCTCGACGCTTGCAATTTGCCCCCCAGTTCATAACCTATACTCAACAAAAAAGAGGCTGAATGCTCAGCCTCTTTTTTCACTAGTTGCTTGGCGTATGCTTAATTGGAGGTGCCTGGGGTGGTTGCCGGCCTGCCCGACCGCCCGCGAGGGCCGCTGGCCTGACGCTCGGTTTTCATTTCCTTCATCATCACGCGGCCAAACTCGCGCTCGGCCTTGTACAGTTGCGCTACCTGCCGGGCCGAAATCACCTTCTGAAATTTGGCGAAATAATCCTCTGTCATGTTCAGCTCGTTTTTCGACACCGCAATGATCTGCTTGAGGTTGTCGCGGGCCTGATCGTCCGTCATGGTGGGCGTGGCACTGCGGCGGAGCTGATCGTGGGTGCGGCGCAGGTCGCGGCGCTTGGTGCTGTATTCGTTATACAAGGGCCAGAAACGCTGGCCTTGTTCGGGGGTAAGCGCTACTTCGCGGGTGATGTAGGCAATGCGCGCATTTTCAATGCGGGCCTCAATATCGGCGGAGCGGGTGTTTTGGGCACGCAGGGTTGGTAGGGCAATTAGCAGAAATACCAAAGCCAAACCTAAGCGAGATAAGAGGGAATTATTCATAGTGAAGAGAGAGCAAAAGGGAGAAAGGAACGGCTAGTAGTAAGCTTCATCAAGCGTAGGAGGCCCCAGCGCAGCTTCTAATTCTTGTGGCGAGGCTTGCAGAAAATAAGCCATTAGGTTGTCATCAGGTAAAGGCAAGCTGGCCAGGTCCTCGGTTTCCAACTGATTGTTGACGGCCAGATATTCAATTAGGGCGGCATCGGGCACGGCTGCCAACTCAACCGTGGGGGACAAATTTGAGGTTTGCGTAGCGGGCTGGCTTAGGTAGAAGGCCGTCGAAAAGCCCCCAGAACCAGCGCTGAGGCTAAAGCCGTGCGTAGCGGTCGGGAGAGGGTTATCAGCCAGCCCCACGTCACCGACTCAGTGGTGGCTTCGGGCTGCACGCGCGCCATTATTTGGCGCGGCAACTGGTCGAAGTAACCGGCTGGGGGCGAGGCTAGTGGTGGTTGCGGCCGGCGTGGGTGGTCATCGAGCCGAAAAGGAGTTTTCATATGCATTGGATGCGGCTGGGGCCGCGAGGTTTAATCGGCGGAAGATTCTTCGGTAACGTATTGCTCAATCTTTTTCACAGCGTGGTGATAGGAGGCCTTCAGCGCCCCTACCGACGTGCCCGTGACGTCGGCCATCTGCTCGTAGGTCATCTCATCGTAATACTTGAGGTTGAACACCAGCCGTTGTTTGTCGGGGAGGCGAAGGATGGCTTTTTGCAGCTTGCGCTCTATCTCGTCGCCAGCCAGCAGCGGATCGGCTTCAATTTTGGCCGCTAGTTCGGCTCCCACGTCATTCAATGGCAGGAAAAACTTGCGGCGCTTACTTTGCAGAAAGCTCAGGCATTCATTGGTCGCAATCCGGTAAATCCAAGTGTAAAGGGAGGCATCCTGGCGAAAGTTGCCCAGGTGCTTCCACACTTTCACGAAGGTGTCCTGCGTGAGGTCGTCGGCATCATTGTGGTCTACCACCATCTTGCGCACATGCCAGTACACCTTCTGCTGATACTTGCGCACCAACTGATTGAAAGCCAGGTTGCGGCTGGCAGGATCTTGGAATTTGAGGAGGATTTCTTGATCTTCCAAGTAGGAGGGGAGGGATTAGGATCGGCGGTATTTGGCTGGTTAGATAATAGCGATGAAGCAAGGTTTAATTAGGCTATGAAAATTAGACGAATAGCTGGTATATTGGTGATGAAATAATGTTGTACAAAATTTAAAAAAATGGTAGACTATACTCAGATTATAGAATTTTTTATTTCAGTATCATTTATTACAGGTGCAATCATTTTTTTAGCGAAAAAGATTACAGAAAAATATTTAGAATCTAGAATTGAAAAATATAAAAATTCTCTTCAATTAGATACTGAAGCCTTTAAAAATGAGCTGAATTTCAAAACAGAAGCATTCAAGCATGAATTGCAAATATCTTCGACAGAGCATCAAATTAGGTATTCAAAGCTGTACGAAGAAAGGGGAGAGATAATAAAATTAATATATAATTTGCTTTTAGAATTAGAAAACTCTTTATCAGATCTTACAAGTATGTTTCAGGGTCCGGAGTGGAAAGATGATACGGAAAAAGATGATAAAGCAACTGAAAGTATCAAGAAAACGAGAAACGCATTAGAAGTAAACAGAATATTCTTTTCAATTGATTTATGTAGTAAAATAGAATTTCTGTTATCGGATAGTCAAAAGGTTATCCATGAAATGTTTATAGCGAAAAGGCTTGAGCAAAGAAACGAGAGATTCAATAAGAATAGAATGAGCTTGACCGAGGAAGAGTTACTGAAGCCAAGTAAAAAATGGATTGAGTTAAATGAAAAGGTGCAAAGTGAAACAAAGAATGCAAGAATGGATTTAGCTCAAGAATTTAGAAATCTCATAGGTGTATCATGAATTTTAATATTCGACTAAATAAATTTCGAAGCATTGTGGGCTTAATATATTGTTTTTTAGCAAATACTAATGAATGTATCTTTACTAATTATTATTTATAAAAAAAGCCTTTGTTATTTTATATGATTATATTGATTATTGAGTTGCAAGTGAAATAATATTATTTATGACAAATTATTCTATTGTATAGATATTACTTATTCGTAGCGTAAGAAAGCCCTAGTGTCACGTTCGTATTATCATTAAAGCGGCCTTCAATCACTCGGCTTTCATGGGTGTAATTATAGGTGAGGTTCGCAGCTAAGCGACGCGAAAGCTTGAGCGCAATAGTCGTTAAGTTGCTGAAGCGATAATCACCAAAATCGCTGAGGGAAGGCTGATAATAAGTGAGCGCGCTCAGGGTAATGATGCTGCGTGAGTAAGCTACCTTCAGCCGGGCAGAATTGCGGGTCGTAATGCGCTCCGTGCCATCCTGAAAATTGGTCGACTCGCGGATAATAAGATTGCTCACCGATATTTCACGTCCCAGCGAATCGGAGTAAAAGGCCCAGCCCGGCCCAGCTCCCAGTTGCACCCGACGGTCGATGCCGCGTAGGTTGCTGCTCTCGAAGCCACCGATGCCATAAAAGCGGAACCGTCCAAAGCGGTAGTAAGGCGTCGCGTTTAGGAGAAACTCCCTTTCCTTAAGCAGGCGGTCCTGCTTACCATAAATAAAGCTTCCACTCAAGGGCAGCCCTATATGCTCGCCGCGGGTGAAGGTGGCGGTGTGGGCTGTGGAGAGCAAGGTGCGGTTCACGCCCCCCGCGCTGTAAGCACCCGTTAGCTGGCCGGTATATACGATAAGCGTGGTGTCGGGGGCAAATCCTGGGCCTGGACGGAACAAGCGAGCAACACGAAAAGAAGGGTCAAAAAGCGCATAGGATGACAGAAAAATCAATGGCCGGCATTGAGGATGCCCCTTGGTTGGAGGTAAACAAAACAGTCCGACGCCATAGGGACGCCGGACTGTTTCAGTAATTTTTGGTTGAACTCTATTTTTTGCGGGCCATAACCCGTTCTACCGCCGCCACGATGTCATTCTCCATCAGACCGTATTTTTCCATTAGCTGATCGGGAGTGCCGCTCTCGCCAAAGGAGTCGTCGACGGCCACCATCTCCAGGGGAAGCGGCTCTTCACGGGCCAGCAGTTGGGCGATGCTGTCGCCAAGGCCACCGTTCATCTGGTGCTCTTCAGCCGACACTACGCACCGCGTTTTGCGCGCCGATTGCAGAATTGCAGCTGCATCCAGAGGCTTTATAGTGTGAATGTTAATGATTTCGGCATCAATACCTTTTTCGGCCAGAAGCTTACCCGCGAGGATAGCTTTCCAAACCAAGTGACCGGTAGCAAAAATGCTTACATCAGTTCCCTCGTTGAGCATCACGGCTTTACCGATTTCAAACTGCTGGTCGGCGGGGGTAAAGTTGGGCACTACGGGCCGACCGAAGCGTAAATACACCGGGCCTTCATGATCGGCAATGGCGATGGTGGCCGCCTTGGTCTGGTTGAAGTCGCAGGGGTTAATGACGGTCATGTGAGGCAGCATGCGCATCATGCCCAAGTCCTCCAGAATCTGGTGGGTCGCGCCGTCTTCACCGAGCGTAACGCCCGCGTGGGAAGCACAGATTTTTACGTTTTTGCCCGAATAGGCAATGCTCTGCCGAATCTGGTCGTAGACGCGGCCGGTACTGAAGTTTGCGAAGGTGCCCGTAAACGGAATTTTGCCCCCTATAGTCATGCCAGCGGCCATGCTCATCATGTTAGCCTCGGCAATCCCTACCTGGAAAAAGCGCTCGGGAAAATCTTTCTTAAACGCATCCATTTTGAGCGAACCCGTGAGGTCAGCGCACAAGGCTACTACGTTTTCGTTCGTTTTGCCAAGCTCATGCAGGCCGGCGCCAAAGCCTGAGCGCGTGTCTTTGGATTCGGAGTAGGGGAATTCTTTCATTATGAAGTAAGAGGTTGTAGTAACAGAACGAGCAATTCCCTTCCTTTTCAAGAAGGATACTTTTATTTCCCAAACATACTCACCGAAGTCGTCTGTCCGCTGCGGATGGTAAAATTCCGCACATCCGTAAACTGACTGCCGGTGGAGTTTTTGGTACGAAATACCAGGCGGTAGGCACCTGGCTGCATTGTCAGGTTGATTTTGCTGGTGGATTCAGGCAGGTTATAAATCCAGGTTTGCGACTCGTCGTCGTTGAGTTGATAAATACTTCCGTAGCCCGCCAGATCCGTGACAATGTTCAGCGTGCCGGGCGCCGGGTACGTCACCATTGTTTCCTGACCTTGTTTGATCGTGACGCGCCGGATAATGCGCGGCAGCGTAAGCACTTCCACTTCATAATTGCCCCCCAGCAGCTTTTGCCTGCTTCCAAAAGGCAGCGCCACCACTGTGGCCTCCTGGCCCTGCGCCCGCACCACCGCCTGAACCGTGCCGTAGGGATTAGGCGTCATGTTTGGCCCCTGCAAGCGGAGCGTGCCCTGCGGCGTTTTGTAAGTCAGTAAGTTGGCTTGGCCCGGCTTTATTTTCAGGTCGGCTTGGCGCACGGGTGGCACCGTATTAATAATGAGGTCGTAGGACTGAAGCGCATCGATGTCGAGCACATCGGGCTGGCCTTTGGCGTCGCGGTAATGCACGTAGTTGTATTCGGGCTGACCAGTGGCGCTGTTGATGAAGGTCATGTTCACGTTGCTTTCCACGGGCTTGCCATCGGCATCGGTGAGATTTACCCGAACGGTCGTTTTTTGTAGAGTCTGGGTAATAACATTGTCAAGTACTGAGCGAAAGGTCTTTACATCGGCCGCATTATAATACTGGCCGAGACATTCGAGCTGCTTGCCAAACTCTTTTTCGGCCCCGATGCCAATGACAAAGGGCTTCAAAAAGATATGCTTGCGCTGCAAGGCCAATGACGTAGCACACGGGTCGCCCTGGCAGGATTCGAGGCCGTCGGTAATGAGAATGAGCACGTTACGGGCTGTTTTATCAGCCGGAAAGTCGTTGGCCGATTGCAGCAGCGAATACGTGATGGGCGTATTGCCGCGCGGTTGCAGGGTCTGCAACTTGGCTTTAATGGCCTGCGCATTTTTGGAAGCGAAGGCTACTTCTAGGCGGGAATCCTGACAATTATTTTCCTCCCGACTGTACTGATGGCCGTACACGCGCAAACCCAATTCCAGGTTTGGGTAGGTGTTCAGTGAGTCTACCATCTTGGCCAGCAGGCTCTTGGCAACTTCCATGCGCGGCCGGCCTTCCCACACTGCCCCCATGCTACCCGAGGCATCGAGCAAAAACAGGATGCGGGTAGTGCGAGGCTTTGCGGGGGGCAAATTCTGCGCGCACAATGGAGTTGTGAGCAACAAAATGCCCCCCAGCAGTATTCCGCACATGCACCGGAGTTGGCTCATAAGCAGGCGGCTAAGTTGAACGTCATGCAGCACAGCACGAAGCATCTCGGGTGCCTAGTAAGCGTAGTAGCCTCACATCAGCACGCGAGATGCTTCGTGCTGTGCTGCATGACGTTCAATTTTATAAAGCCCAGACTGCAGCTCGGATTTAATAATCTGATGCTTCTTCTACCAAGAGCTGCTGCAAAGCTTTCTCCAATTGTTCATCGTTGGGAGCTACGCCGTGCCACTTGTGCGAGCCCATCATGAAGTCGACCCCTGCGCCCATCTGCGTATCCATCAGCACCATAATGGGTTGTTCCTGACCGAGTAGTTGGCGCGCTTCTTCCAGCGTAGCAATAAGCTTTTCGAGGTCGTTGCCGTCGGTTTCGAGTACGCGCCAGCCAAAAGCTTCAAACTTGGCGCGCAGGCTACCCAGGTTCATAATTTCTTTGGTAGATCCGTCGATCTGCTGACCGTTACGGTCCACGATGGCAACCAGGTTGTCTACCTTGCGGTGCGGCGCGTACAGGGCCGCTTCCCATACTTGGCCTTCGTTCAGTTCGCCGTCGCCCATGAGCACATATACCGTGCGATTGTCTTTATTGAGCTTTTTGGCTTGAGCCGCCCCAACGGCAACGCTCAGTCCTTGGCCCAATGAACCTGAGGCGATGCGCACGCCGGGCAGGCCTTCTTCCGTGGCAGGGTGGCCTTGCAGGCGCGAATTGAGCTTCCGAAACGTAGCTAGCTCACTGACCGGAAAGTAACCCGAACGCGCCAGAACAGAGTAGAATACCGGCGAAATGTGCCCATTTGATAGAAAAAACAAATCCTCATCGTGGCCTTCCATCGAGAAGTCTGGGTTGTGCTTCATGATGCGGAAGTACAGCGCCACCAGCAGATCGGTGCAGCCCAGCGAGCCGCCGGGATGGCCCGAATTCACGGCGTGAACCATGCGTACTATGTCGCGGCGTACCTGCGCGGCAATCTGTTTTAGCTCAGCAATGCTTTTTTCGCGCTGAGCGGGCTGAGTTTCGGTCTGTATGTTGGCGGAACTGGACTGCGACATATAATAGGTTTTGAGAGGAGGTTTGGAGCGAAGATAAGGGGTGAAATTATGCGCCAAGCAGCTGAGCCGCGTGATTATTGGTGTCTACTTTCGTTATTATCTTTTCGATGTTGCCCTGCTCATCTATCAGAAATGTGTGGCGCATGGTGCCCATATACTTGCGGCCGTACATCGATTTCTCCTGCCATACACCGTAGGCTTCCACTATTTTCTTGTCTTCATCTACCAATAGCGGGAAGGGTAGGTCGTATTTGGTGGCAAATTTCTGGTGCGACTTCTCTCCGTCGATGCTTACGCCTAATACCTGAATGCCAGCGGCGCGTAACTCAGCCTGGTTGTCGCGCAGATTGCAGGCTTGGGCCGTGCAGCCTGAGGTGTCGTCCTTAGGGTAGAAGTAAAGCGCGACTTTCTGCCCGCGCAGGTCTTGCAGGCGAATAAGGTTACCGTTTTGGTCGATGGCTTCGAAATCGGGGGCGGGTTCGCCAGGCTGAAGAGACATGGGGGGCAAATATTAGGTTAAGCTGGTTGCGGGTTGGGGTGTGAAGATGAGCTTTTCTGTCGGAAAGCCGGCAGCTTGCGCCACTGCAATTAGTTGCTCACGCACGGGCTGAGCCAGTTGGGGTGTGCGGCTCAGCAGCCACAGATTCTCGCGGCCGGGCTCCCCTACCAGCACGTATTGGTATTCAGGGTCGAGATCTAGAATCCAATAATCGCCTTCGAAGGGCCAGAAAAAGCTAACCTTGAGCTTGGCGTTCGTGGCAGAATCCACTACGCGGGCCACGCCACGCACTATCTCCAGCGAGCCGGTTGGGCTGCCTTTGCGGCAGCTGTTCACCACAGTTACTTTTCCGTCCGGCCGCAGCGCATATTCAGCTGTCACGTGCTGGCAGCCTTTTTCAAAACGAGTAGGAAGGCGGGCGATTTCGTACCAGACCCCCATGTAACGCGCCAAGTCGACGTGCTCAACTACAGCCAGCGGTGCCCGACGACGGTTCCGCGAATACACCAGGCCGGCCGCGGCTACGGTAACAGTGGCGGCGGCAGCAAAAAGAATAGGTCGACGGGTTTTCATAGGTTCGTGTTTGATGAAAAATGTGCTTGGGCATGGCTACTTTTTGCCCCCCAGCGCACGTTTAAATCTTGAATTGCAGAACTTTCTCATTGCCGGCCTGATCGGTTAGGCGTAGCTCAGCTTCGCCGGCCAGAGGTACCGTTTTGTCTTTCGGATCGGTGAATAAGGTAGCGTTTTTGTATTCGTAGCGCAGCATGCGCCACTGCCCGTTCACCAGCAAGCGGTAGCTACTCAGCCCCGAAAGATTATCTCCTACTATGAACGTGAGGCCTGCCGGCGACTTGCGCACCAAGCGCGCCGTAGGAGCAAGCGTATCGGTCAGTATGCGGAAGGAGCCGAACGTTTTCACCGGGAATGTAATCTGTTCACCATCCCATTTGCCCCCCTGATAGATGCGAGCGCCTTTGTAGTTGATCATGTACACGGCCGAGCGGGTTTTGTCGGCCACGGCCACGGGCGGCTTCAGGGTAGCTTGCAGCGGCTTAAATAAAGGCGTGCGCGCATTATGTATTGTCCAGAGTCCTTCTTTGTAACCGTTTTGCAGATACAGGGTATCAAACAGCGTAAGGGGAGAGAAAACCAGATTCTGGACTCCGTTGGCAAAGGACTGCTCCGACGCGGCCGGAATAAGAGCTTTCGGCTCGAAGGCCTTCGTCAGTTGCCCGAAGCGAATAGAATCGGGCAGGCCGGCCCGCAGATCGTAGAGGTATACATTCTCACTTTGCACCGTGTAGCTCGGCACGACCTCGAGGCGGCGGTTGCCGCGCATCAGCGTAATATTTGCCCCCTGGCGGCTGGTATCCGGATCGGTGGCCACTACCTTGAGAATATTGCGGTTGATATCGTAGCGCAAGGCCGGCTTGCGTACGCTGGCATTGCGGGTTTTAAAGTAAGCCGGCTTCTGGCCGCGCAGCACAAACGAGAAGGGCGTGGTATTTCCATACGAGTCGCTCATTCGCACTTCAACCGTGTACAGCGCCCCATCTTCTACCCGCAATTTGCCCTTGTTGCCGTTGGTATTATAGATTGGCAGCGTATTGCCATCATCCACGAAGAGCTTTTCGAAAGTGCGGCCGTTTGTCTGTTGCCACTGATAATCAATGTGCTGCGAAATTTGGCGGGAGTCGCTAAAAGGGACAGCGTCGATAACATGACGATAGTGAGGCTGTCCATTTACACGCACTTCCACCCGTTGCAGGCCATTGCGGTTAGTAGCGAAATCGAAGCGGTCGAAGCCTTGGACAAACAAGCCCACGGTGCCAAAAGCTGTGATGGTATCGGGGTGGGCGTAAGGCGTGCCGGGAGTTGAAGGCGTGGGGGGCTTTTTAGGCGTAAAAACTGCCTTTTCGAAACGTCCTTGCACGCGGGCCTCAATACCGAGGGGCTCTACGGCAAAGGCCTGCAACGTAGGTTCTATGTGGTCCTGAATCTCCGCAAAACCCCCGAAGCGCAACGGATTTAGCTGTCGATCTTCCGCGTCGCGCACCTCCCAGTGCAAGTGCGGGCCACCCGAGCCACCCGTGTTGCCCGACATGGCTACAATATCGCCGCGCTTTACCACGAACTGGTTTGGCGTTGGAAACAGCTCCAGCTCAAATGTTTGTTTGGCGTACTGCTGCTGGCGAAGGAAATCTGCCACCGGCCCTTCGAAAGTGTTGAGGTGACCGTATACCGTCGTTAGCCCGTTGGGGTGAGTGATATACAGCACATTGCCATAACCGAATGCCGATTGCTTTAGCCGCGATATGTAGCCATCGGCGGCGGCGTACACTGGCAAACCAATGCGACCATCGGTTTTAATATCCAAGCCACCATGAAAGTGGTTGGCCCGAATCTCTCCCATGCTGCCCGTCAAAAAGTTAGGCTTGCCTGGCTTAATGGGAAACATGAAATAGTCGGCCGGTACGCTGTCCAGCGGCGTGATGGGCCGGGTGGCCTTGACTTCGGGCGCTGCTTTCGCCGCGCTGCGCGCCGCAACCGGCCCATTGAACGGGGCCGGCCGCAGACTCATAGCCGCCAAGGCGGCCACTCCGGCTACTACAGCTACCCCACTCAGCTTTACTATTTTATTACTGCCTCGAACTTGGTACTGCACAATTTTAAACGCTTTACTTAACAGCAACATCCAACAACTTTTCGTTCTCTATATACCCCTCCAGCCGGTCGCCAATATGCACAGGACCCACGCCGCTGGGCGTGCCAGTAAAAATCAAATCCCCCATTTTTAACGTAATAAAGCGGGATATGTATGCAATCTGGGCGGCAAAATCGTGTAGCATCATGCCGGAGTTCCCCTGCTGCCGAACTTCACCATTAACTTCCAGTCGGAAGTTGATATTGCCCAAATCAGCAAATTCAGTCACGGGCTTAAAGGTGGTAGAAAGCGGCGCTGAGCCATCGAAGCCCTTCGCTAACTCCCACGGCAGGCCTTTCGCTTTGGCTTTGCTTTGCAGGTCGCGGGCCGTGAAATCAATACCTAGCCCGATAGCATCGAAGTAGTTGGAGGCAAACTGAGGCTCGATGTTCTTTCCGTTCTTACAGATGCGCATCACCAACTCAATTTCGTGGTGAATATCCTGCGAGAAATCGGGGTAAAAGAAGGGCTGATTTCGTTGCAATAAAGCTGTATCGGGCTTGGCGAAGATGACAGGCTCGTCGGGCGTTTCATTTTTAAGCTCAGCTATGTGTTCGGCATAATTACGACCGATGCAGAGTATTTTCATTTCTGTATGATGCTTAGTGACTTGAGCTTAGCCTGCCAGCCTGAAGTTTGCCCTCAGTAAAGGCTACTCCCGCAGCCGTAGGCGTGTGCAGCCAAAATTAGGGCTATTTCTGTGGCGTAGGAAATAAATAAGGCTTCACTCACCATTGGAACTACTAAGGCCAAGCGGTTAGCACTAAACATTTACCCTAGGCGCTATCGTATAGGCTGAAGCTACTAAAGCTGGGCTGTAAGGCGGTTTGGCCTTATAAATGCTAAGCTTTGGGAGTTAAGTGCCATTTTATTCCAAAGCAATCTCACTGTCATGTTTAAAAAGTTTCTTGTAGCCAGCTGTCTGTTTGTGGCAGTAGGCTGCTCTACCGTTCCAATTACGGGTCGTCGCCAGCTTAGCTTGGTGTCTGATGCCGAGATAAATACCCTGGCCGCCCAGCAATACCGCGAGGTTATCAGCCAAAGCAAGCTTTCATCTAATTCTACCCAAACGGCCATGGTACGGCGGGTAGGACAGCGCATACAGCAGGCCGTAGAAACATATTTTCGTCAGCAGAATGCGCAGGATCAGCTATCTGGCTATGCTTGGGAGTTTAATCTCATTCAGGACGATGCGCAGCAGAATGCCTGGGCAATGCCGGGGGGCAAAACGGCCGTGTATACCGGTATACTGCCTATTACGCAAGACGAAAATGGCCTTGCCGTAGTAATGGCTCACGAAATAGCGCACGCCGTAGCCAAGCACGGCAGTGAGCGGATGAGTCAGGGTTTGGTGCAGCAGCTCGGCGGTCAGGCCTTGGGTGCTGCCCTTTCAACCAACTCCGCCACCACCCAGCAAGTAGCTTTGCAAGCCTTTGGCGTAGGCTCGCAGTTGGGCCTGCTTCGTTACGGCCGCAACCAAGAGTCGGAAGCTGATCGATTGGGCCTTATATTTATGGCTATGGCGGGCTACAACCCCGATGGAGCCGTTGGTTTCTGGCAGCGCATGGCTGCCCGTGACAATGGAGCGTCGCCGCCTGAGTTCCTCTCCACGCACCCTTCCAACGAAACGCGCATCAGCGATATTCAAAGCCTGTTACCAGAGGCGCGTAAGTATTACAAAGCGCGCTAATCCGCCGCTACTGTCTGTATCAAATGAAATTTGCCCCCCAGTCTTTCGTGCGTCGAGTGTTGCCCTTACTTGTTATGCTGCTGGCTTCGCTGGCAGCCTGTGAAACCAGTAAGCGCGGTATTCCAGAAGTCAATGCTGCGGACGGCACTGATCTAGAACGGCGGCAGTTGGAAGTGAGCAGTAAGCTGGTAGGGCGAGTAATTGAGGGCCAAATAGAGTACGTGGTGCCCCGCGCACAGCTCGCAAATGGCTTCATCCGGCAGTTCAACGACGGTACCGTTGTTGACAAAACCACCATCCGCAAGGTGCAGGGCAGCCCCAAGGACAAGGCTATTTATTATCTGGTGGGCATGGGACTGCGCAATGGTATGTACCGCGCTATGGCTATTCCGCTGGAAACCTCCACCGACAATAGCCTGTACCTGCGCTCCAATGCCGAACGCTATATCGTGACGAGTGTGGGGTGTACGTTCTGTTATTTCTCTTTTGAGAAAAGCCGCATAACCGGTACCGAATGCGAAGAAAACACCGGTGGCAGCCGCTGCGACCTGGAGGTGGAAAGCAACAACAATTTCTTTCCCCGCTAATGAGCCGCAAGTGGATAATTCGTCTCACCCTGACCGCGTTGGCTCTGCTGCTAACCACTGATAAGCGTCCGGAAAAGAAACCCACCAACGACAAATAGAAAAGGGCCGCTACGTAGCGGCCCTTTTTTAGTAACTGGTATTTACTGGCCTCGGGTTACTTGGTCACGGCCTCGGCAAGCATATTCAAATCCAAGCCGTCAAATGTGCCCGACGACATCATCAACAGGTTGGCATCGGTCCAATTCTGCTCGTGCAGGAAAGCGGCGAGGGCCCGGCTGTCGGTAAATACGCGCAGATCAGGGCGCTCAAAGGCGGCTGTTACCTGCTCGGGGGGCAAATCGGGAAGACGCTTATGGGCTAGCACCTGCGGATTGAAGTACACGATGGCCACATCGGGCGCGTCAAAAGTATGGGCGTATTGGGGCAAGAAGGCTGGATTGAGGCTACTGAAGGTATGTAGCTCCAAGCAGGCCACCAACCGCCGGTTCGGAAACTGCTTTTTTAGTGCTGCCGCGGTGGCTTTGAGCTTGGAAGGCGCGTGCGCGAAGTCCTTATAAACTACCGAATCGTGGCCAGCGCGCACTAGTTCCAGGCGGCGCGCGGCGCCTTTAAAGGTGGCCAGCGCCTCAAAAAAATCTTTGCCCTTAATGCCTAGCTGCTTACAGACCTCTTTCGCGGCCGAGATGTTGCGCAGGTTGTGGTCGCCAAATATCTGGATTGGAATCTCGTCGTCTTTCTTGGTAAGCAGAAAAGTCTTGCCGTCGCGCACGACATGCTCGTGCGGTCCGTAGCCGATGTACTTCACGTCTGGGTCAGTGGGCACGCTCACCAGCTGCACCTGCTCGTCGTCGCGGTCGTAAATGAGCACGCCGGCTTTGGGCGTCATTTCGGCGAAAATGCGGAACTGCTCGCGGTAGTCTTCCTCGGTCGGAAAAACGTTGATATGGTCCCAGCTGATACCCGAAATAACCCCGATGTGGTGCTGGTACAAGTGGAACTTCGGCCGCCGGTCAATGGGAGAAGAGAGGTATTCGTCGCCTTCAATTATGATAATTGGCGCGTCGTCCGTTAGCTGCACCATCAAATCAAATCCTTCCAGCTGAGCGCCCACGGCATAGTCAAACTTGCGGCCGTGATGGCGCAACACGTGCAGAATCAGCGAGGTAATACTTGTTTTTCCATGACTGCCCCCAATTACTACCCGCTGTTTATCGCGGGAAGCTTCATAGATGAACTCCGGGAATGAGTAGATCCGAAGCCCAAGCTCCTGAGCGCGCAGCAATTCGGGGTTGTCGGCCCGGGCGTGCATGCCCACAATCACGGCATCGAGGTCAGTGGTTATCTTTTCCGGAAACCAACCCTCGCTGGGGGGCAAAATTCCGGCGGTAGCCAAGCGACCATGAGCGGGCTCAAAAATTTCGTCGTCAGAACCGGTTACCTGAGCGCCGCGACGATGCAGGGCCAGCGCCAGATTATGCATAATGCTTCCCCCGATGGCAATCAGGTGAAGACGGTGGAGCGCGGTGGGCATGGGGGGCATTTCTGAGATATAGAAGCAATGATAAATCGGCGAAAAGCCGGCCGGCAAAGGTACTAGCCCAACTCAGAAGTTGATGCTCAGTGGGTATAGTACTTGGTTCGGGCCGGGATGAACGAGCATCTCAACTGTTACAAAGGCAAATGCCATAATTTTTATCAACATCAGATAGCGAAAAGAAACCGTTTTTCCGTCTGCTAATTATGAAAATCTGCCCCTAGATTTGCACCCCTTTGAGCGTAAAAAACAGCCAGCATCGGGAGCGCAAGCAACAATAAATCCTTCGCGTTGCGAACCAAATCCTTCCAAAGCTGACTACCTTGTACAACACCCAGTGAT
The DNA here is from genome assembly GCF_011305775.1 of Hymenobacter sp. HDW8. Lineage (NCBI taxonomy): Bacteria > Pseudomonadati > Bacteroidota > Cytophagia > Cytophagales > Hymenobacteraceae > Hymenobacter > Hymenobacter sp. HDW8. Next base: position 1,093,279 of record NZ_CP049907.1, on the reverse strand, counting down.
GAACGACCAGATGAATGAGCGCGTAAAGTTGCAGGCCTCTCGAGGCATCGCCGCCCTGAATGGCCGTCCTGCCGCTTTATCCATGACCGGCCCGGCGGGCAAATTGCCCCCCCAGGCCCGTGAGCTAGAGGCGGCAGTGCTCGGCGCTCTGATGCTCGAAAAAGATGCCCTTACAACGGTTATCGATATCCTGAAGCCTGTAAGCTTCTACGACGATAAACACCAGCGCATTTTTAAGGCTATCCTGAATCTGTTTGATAAGTCGGAGCCCATTGACATCCTCACTGTGGTGCATGAGCTGCGGGAAATGGGGGAGTTGGAACCCGCTGGCGGCCATCACTATGTGGCCAACCTCACCTTCAAGGTTAACTCGGCCGCGAACATTGAGTACCACGCCCGTATCATCACTGAGAATGCCATCAAGCGGGAGCTGATCAATATTGCATCGACCATTCACCGCGACGCTTTCGAAGATACTACCGACGTATTCAACCTACTCGATCAAACTGAGCAAGCCCTGTTTGAGGTTTCGGAATCGAACATCCGCAAGAACTTTGATGATATGCGTAGCCTCATGGGCAAGGCGATCAAAGAACTGGAAGAGAAAAAGAATCAGAAAGACGGCCTAACCGGCGTGCCCAGTGGTTTTGCGGCCCTAGACCGTGTAACCAGCGGTTGGCAACCCTCTGACCTAGTGATTATTGCGGCCCGGCCTGGTATGGGTAAAACGGCGTTTGTGGTTTCCGCTATGCGTAACGCAGCCGTCGATTTTAAGAAGCCAGTTGCTATTTTCTCACTGGAAATGTCGTCTCTGCAGCTCGTTAATCGTCTGATTTCGGCTGAGGCGGAACTGGATTCTGAAAAAATCAAGAAAGGCAACTTGGCGGATTACGAGTGGGCTCAGCTCAACCACAAGATCTCCTCGCTGTCGAGCGCGCCCATTTTTATTGATGACACGCCCGCGCTTAGCATCCGGGAGCTGCGCACTAAATGCCGCCGCCTGAAGGCCCACCACGACATTCAGATGATCATCATCGACTATCTACAGTTGATGAGCGGTAACACCGATGGCGGCAAAGGTGCTGGCAACCGCGAACAGGAAATTGCTTCTATCTCACGGGCACTAAAAGGAATTGCCAAAGAACTGAACGTACCTGTGCTGGCGCTGTCGCAGCTCTCCCGATCAGTAGAAACGCGCGGCGGCGACAAAAAACCGCAGCTCAGCGACCTTCGTGAATCGGGTTCCATCGAGCAGGATGCTGATATGGTTGTCTTCCTCTACCGGCCTGAATACTACAAAATTACGGAGGACGAAATGGGTAATCCCACCCAAGGTACTGGTGAGGTTATTATTGCCAAGCACCGTAACGGCTCCCTCGAAACGGTTCAACTCAAGTTTATCGGCCGTTTCACCAAGTTTGCCGACTTGGATGGCGTAGGCTTTGGTGATGAGGCAGGTAGTTTTAATACCGGCGCTTTCCCTGCCAGTACCTTTGATGAAGATCCTAGCAGCTTTGCACCCAATACCATACGGCTAGGCAGTAAGATTAACGACGGTGCCAGCCCGAAGCCATTCCCAAAAAGCAATTTTGGGAATGACGATCCACCGTTTTAAGTAACGGAGTGCTAAATAAAGCAGCGTCCCCATACCTAGCCTATAGTAGGTTAGGTATGGGGGATGCTGCTTTATGCCTTTGAGTCGAGTTATAACTACATAAAAGAGGCTGCCCCTGAACAGGAACAGCCTCTTTTTAAAAAGTATGCAGGCTGGTGTTAGCGTGTGTACTCAAGTTCAGTGTAAGGCTTGCCGACTTCGGCTACGCTACGCAACTTAAGCGAAGAAGCGGACAGCGAAGTAACCTGGTATTCCTTGGCTTCGCCTAAGTTAAGCGTGAGGCCTTTCTTATCAGCGCTGAGCGCCCAAGTGCCAGGTTTAGCCTCTTTTTTAGACTCCTTATCGCAGATGTTTGCGCCTTCTAACTCCGTCAATTCACCTGTAGCCTCAAAGTGTAGCTTGTTATCCTTGCTGCACTCATCGAGCATCATGAAGATATTGGTGGTCCTAACATCGTTTGGGGTCGGTACGATGCCTTTGTAGGCTACTAGCTGCCAATCGCCGGCCAAGGAAGCATCCGTCGAAGACTGAGCAGTAGCGCGAGGAGTTGGAGATTCTTCTAGCTGCTTTTCGCAAGAGGCAAACAGCATGGTGCCCAACGAGAGGGCTGTAAGCAGACGTACTTTGGTCATGAAAAGATAGAAAGGTGAATAAAAAAGAACGCGTAAAAATAGACCGTATAGCTATGAATTTTAGAGGATGCGCCTAGACGCTAAAAGAGTTGAAAGCAGTTGAATTACCTTGAAGAAGTGTAATTACTGATGTGTCCTGACTACAAATATAGATACCCCTTTTGTATACACCATCAAAAGCAGTCCAAAACGCACCTATAAAATTATGTCAATTGTATTTTGTTAATATTTATTTTGGCTTAGCAGCTTGATAAATAAGAAAGCCCAAAAGAGCTTCACATGCGTGAAGCTCTTTTGGGCTTATATTTACTATATAATAATATTATGATTTAGTCTTGGCCTCAAGTAGCGGGACTACATCTTTATTACCACTAGCCTTCGCGCTGGCCAAAGCTGTGTTTCCGTCTTCATCTTTAGCTTGTAAGTCGGCACCACTGACTAACATCAACTCAATGAGCTCTTTGCTGCCTTTTCCAGCCGCATAATGAAGAGCGGTAGCTTGAAAAGCATCGCGCCAGTTGATTTTTGCTTTGTACTGGAGCAGCGATTTTACAATAGCTACATTATTATTTGTGGCCGCCGCAATCAGATAACTAGTCGGAAAACCAGGAACAATTTCGATAACATGATTGGGATCAGCACCTGCTTTTAACAGGGTTTCAACGGCTGCGGCATTGTTCTTTAAAACCGCTGTATATAACTCCTTGCTTTTATCCTGCGCTGCTGAAACATAAGCTAAGCTCAAAAATAATAAGCAAAAGAAGGTAATCTTTTTCATGCGAAGGGGTGGTAAAGTGAGGTTGATATTGCGTAAAAGTACAATATCAACTTCTTTCTTTCACCACCCCGTAACAACAAATTATAAGAGACAATAATTGTAAATATTACCTCTTACAACAGCCGGTTGTTAAGCAATTGCAGCTAACTGTTTCTGCTTCTTCTTTTTCTCTTTTTTCAATCTGTTGAGCCACAGAATAACGCCGGTAATAGGGAATGTGAACCCCAGCACACACACGATCAAGGCAATTATTTTGGAGGGTAATCCGTAAATGGATCCTGTGTGAACTGGCTTAAAGGTGCGTCGTACCCGCTGTCCAAGGTTACGATCTTCAAAGGCAAGCTTTCCTAAGACCTGACCATTGTACTGATCTAGGTATAGTTCATCATTAGCTGACTCGTGGGGGGCATTTTTCGGCAGCATGGCCACGCGTACCGACTCGGCAGAATCCTTGGGCAACTGAATGCTGAAGTTTTGGGCCGTAGGCATTTGCTGTCTCGCTACGTCGTAGGCCGCGTCATAGGTCAGGCGCGAACCAGCGGCAGCCACTACAGACTTTGGTGGCTCCGGACCCTTCATCTCCGAGTTAGTGAGCGTGAAGATGCCCTTGTTGAACCACTCGAACGACCAAGCCAAACCTGTAAAAGCAAAGACAAATAGGAATAGGGCGCTATAGAAACCAAGTACAATGTGTAGATCATGGTTGAGGCGCTTCCAGCTAGCATCCCACTTGACGGAGAGACGCTGTCGTAGCACCTTGCCTGTAGCGGGCCACCACAACACTACCCCAGTCCCGATAATAAATAGAAAAAATAAGGTGCTTACACCAACAACAAATTTGCCCACCGCGCCGGCTACCATGCCCCGGTGCAGGGCAAACATGGTGTAGAAAAAGGTGTCGCGGTAGACGTATGGGCCGATTACCTGCCCCGAATACGGATTGACAAAGTACTTGGGGCCGCCACCGCCTTCCCCGCCGCCTTTAGGCTTTTCGCCTGCCTTGGCTCCTCCGGCATTACCAGCTGGGCCCGCTTGCGCCGTTGCACCTTCCTTGCCGGGCTTGCCACCCGCCAGGCTTACCTCCACCGTGCGCAGAGGGTCGGCATATACCTTCATGCCCGTTACCTTGGCGTCAGGCACCGAGGCTTGTACCGCCTGGGTTATCTGCTGAAGAGAAAGACGAGGCTGGGTAGCAGGTGCCTCCACAAAATAGCGCTCCGAGTGCCAAGCTTGCTCCAGTTCTTTTTCAAAAACCAGTACGGCCCCAGTGAGGCACAGTATGGCAATGACCAGCCCCGAAGCCAGACTTAAATAGAGGTGAATCGTGCGAAAAAAGACCTTCATGGCAGTAATAAGCTGAAATCCGTTAGCAGGGGGCAAATTTGCAATAATGCCCCGAACAGTGGCTGCTCGGGGCGTAGAATGCCGGCAGTGCTACCTAACTACAATTGGTAAGAAAGGGTGCCAGAGAATTGACGCGGGTTAATAGGGTTGATGCTGTTGTCGTCGTGGGCGTTGTAATTGTAGGCGTCCAGCAGGTTGGAAGCTTTCAGGCGCAGACTTACCCGGTCGAGCGTGTACCCAACAGAGAGGTCAAATAGGGTGTAGGCTTCCAGCGGAATCAGACGGAAGGCATCGTTCTCCACGGTGCGACGGGTGGAGCGCCCCGCCTGCCGCTCCCCAATATAGGTAGCTACGAAGCCTGCGTTCAAGCCTTTCAGGGCCGACTCATTGTCGAAAGTGTAGAACACGCTCGCGTTGGCCGTATGATTCGGGTTGTAGCGCAGCAGGCTGCCAACCTCATAAATGGTGCTCTTGGTGTACTTCGTTTGGTTGTAGCTGTAGCCGGCAATGAAAGACCAGCCTTGGTACGGCTTGCTCAGGATATCCACTTCCACGCCTCGGCTGGTCACTTCACCGGCTAGCTCCTGCGCCGCAGGATAATCCTTGTTGAAGTTGGGCGCGTCGGGCAGCACCGTCTGGGCCAGGTTGCTATTCACAATTTGATAAGCCGTTACGTTGGCCGACAGCAGGCCCTGAAACAGGTCGTTCTTGATACCAACCTCATACTGGTCCAGGGTAGAGGGCTTAAGGGCCGTACCCGTGACATCGAGCCCACTGTTGATGGTGAAGGAGTTGGAGTAGGAGGAGAACAGCGACATCGTCTGGATGGGCTGGTATACGATGCCCAAGCGCGGCGACCACGCCTCGTCGAAGCGACGGGTCTTGGTTGTCACGTCCGTACGATAGGTCAACACGTCGCTAGGCGTTTCCTGGTAGGTCCAACGCAAACCGGCCAACACCTTCAGCTTCTCACTGATGCTCAGCAAGTCCTGGGCATACACGCCGCCGCGCCGGGTGCCGCCGGTGGTGCGCTGGTTGCGGGTCAGGTTGGTAATGTCGGCTCGTACCCGGGGTTGGGCCACCACCCGGTTCGGATCGAAAATGTTGATGGAGTCGTAAGCCGCCGTCACGTACGACACGTTGCGGCTGTTATACTGGTCGCCATCGACGCCCACCAGTAGCGTATGGTTTAGGGAGCCCGTCGCAAATTTGCCTATCAGATCCACCTGACCGAGCATGTAGCCCTCGGTGGCGCTGGTGCGCTGCACGTTACGTAACAGATTACCATTGGCCCGAATACCCGTGGGGCGCGAGGCACTCAGCAAGGCATTGTCATAGTGCTGATAACCAGCGGTGGTGCGCACCTGCCATGCCGAGTTCAAACGGTGGTTAAGAGTGAGGGTAGCGCTTTTTTGGGTCGTCTCGTTGTTGGCCCAGTCCGTGTTCAGGAAGCGGCTGCGTGGCACGTCGGCTATATCATAGTTGATAGCGCCAATGCCGTAATCGGGCGTGCGGTTGTCGTTCAGGTAATCACCCTCAACCAGGATATCCGTTTTCTCGCCCAGCTTTACCAACACCGAAGGATTCACGTAAAAACGCTCGCCTTTCACGCCGTCGCGAAAGCTCTGGGCGTTTTCGTAGCTGGAATTCAGGCGGAAGGCCACATGCTCGCTGTTGTTGATGGCGCCGTACACGTCGAGCGAGGGCTTGTAGAAGTTGTAGCTGCCCACGCGCATCCCAATTTGCCCCCCAGACTGAAATTGGGGCTTTTTGGTTACCAGGTTGATCACGCCACCCGCGGCCACGTTGCCATAAAGGATGGCGGCGCTGCCTTTCAGCACCTCGAACCGCTCCAAGCCACTTATTTCGGGCATCACGCCGTTGTTGTAGCGCACGCCGTTTTTGAAGGTGTTATTGCTGTTGAAGGCGAATCCACGACCGGCAATTTCTTCTTGTGTGCCGCCCGTGGCGCCCATGACGTACACGCCGCTCACGTTTTGCAGCACCTCGCTTACGCGGAGTACCTGCTGCTGTTCCAGCACTTCCTTGTTAATCGTGACAACGCTCTGGGGCAAATCAAGCGGGCGAACGGGCATCTTGCCTACGGTCACGGGCTGCTCGTTCATGGTGCGAGTAGCCGTCACCTTTACTTCCGAAAGCTGCTGGGCGCTCTGGGAAAGCGTGATGGGGGGCAAATTCAGCGTCTGATCCGCTGCCAGGCTCACCTCAATTTCCTGCCGGCCTACGCCCAAGTAGCTGACCACCAAGGTATAGCTGCCCGATGGGAGCGGTAGCCGAAACCGGCCATGGGCGTTGGTGCTGGCGCCCATGGTCGAGTTCTTTACCAGAATTCCCGCCTGCTCTACCGGTTGCCCATCCGCCGTCAGCACCTTGCCGGTTACATAGCTCCGATTCTTCTCCGGTCCGTCCGTGTTGGTTGTTGATACGGGCATGATGGAAGCGGTAAGATCTTGCTGGCTATAACCTGCTAATGGAGCCAGTAGCGTGGTTATCAGGATGATTGGTAGGGAAGAGCAGCGCATATGCTTATTTAGAATGCTTAAAAACAATGCAAAGAAATAGCCTATCTAGAATCGATCCAAACAAATCAGATAAAGTTTTCGATATATTTTTAAGACACTGATTGTCAGGGAACTTATAAAGCCGCCTTCCCAGGAATGAAAAAAGCCTCTGGCTAAACGGCCAGAGGCTTTTCAATTTCTTCGCCTGAAATGGCACTACGCGAGCGTCTGAGCTACGGGGGCCAACTCAAATACTTCAGCCAGCAATTCATACGAGCGGAGTCTATCAGCGAAATCGTACGTAATGGTCACCGCTGTGATTTCCTCTACTCCATACGATGTGGCCAGAGCAGTGAGTTGGGCATGTACTTGGTCAGGGGTGCCACTTACCATGCGTTGCCGGTGATAGGTGAGGCGAGCACGCAACTCAGAAGTGAGCGGATAGTTGCGCACGGTATCGTACGAACCAATGGAGGTCCGGTCGCCGGTTTCGAGCTTCAGCATTTGCAGGGCCAGTGTTTCCGCTAGTTCGGTTGCCTTCGCTTCCGTATCGGCGCACAGTACAAAAAGGGCCACCGTAGCGCGTGGAGCGGCCAGCTCCTCCGACGGCCGGAACCGCTCCTTGTACAGCCGTACCATATCAGGCCCCCGACGGGATTTATGAAATGGGCAAACGAAAAAGAAGCCCCCAGATGAGCCGCGAACAGACCGCTTTGCCCGCTGGAGCTGAGCAGCCACAGCTCCGGCATAGTGGTAGCGAAGGGCGCCGCCTTCACCTTTTCGTGGACGGTATTAGGAACAACCTCATCGCGCAGGAAACCCCGCAGATCCATGAGCTGGTCGACAAAGTCCTCGTCGCGGAAAGTATTCTGAGGGTTAAGCACATGGGCTGTGAGGCGGTCGGTGCCGGGCGCGCGGCCGATGCCTAAGTCAATGCGGCCGGGGTAAAGCGTTTCGAGCAGGCGGAAGTTTTCGGCCACCTTCAGGGCGCTATAATGGGGCAGCATTACGCCACCCGAGCCCAGACGGATGTGCTGCGTTTCGGCCCCTAAGCGTCCAAGAAGTACCTCAGGCGCCGAGCCGGCCAACGTACCGGTGTTATGATGCTCTGACACCCAAAAGCGCGTGTAGCCCAATTGGTCGGTGAGGCGGGCCAGTTGTATCGTTTCTTCAAGCGCCTGGCGTGCCGTGCCGCCCTGCCGAACGGGAGACTGGTCGAGGACGCTGAGACGAAGTGTATTGGTCATGATGTAGAGATGAATAGCAGTTGAATAGTTGCTATAACCCCGCGGCCGTCCCTCGTGTTCAGTTCGCTCCACTGATTGCCTAGCGAGCGGCTACTCGGCGGCCACGGCCACGGGTTGGCTGATGGCGTTGCTCTTGCGCAACGGCAGCTCCGGAATAAATAAAGTCACTACCCAGCCCGCCATTACCAGTAATAAGGTGCAGAGATAAATACGCGAAATAGCATGGGTAAATGCTACCCGAATGGCGGGAGTAGGGCTGCCCGCAACTTGCGCCAAGCCGGGGGGCAAATTAGGGCCTTCCGTGACGCTAACTTCTGTGGCAGCAACTGGCGCAGTAACCGTAGCGGGCAGTGCTTGCGCCAAACTTATGCTGAGTACCGCGCCAAGTCCGGCCGCGGCTACAGCCCCGCCAATCTGCCGGAAAAACTGGCTGGCTGAAGTGGCCTGACCCAACAAACGGGGCTCAATGGCATTCTGTACAGCCAGTGTGTAAAGAGGCATGCTCGGCCCGAGGCCCAGGCCACAGAGCACTACGTAAAACAATACCTCATAATAGGTTACATCAGCAGACATAGTGGCCAGCAGGCTAAGCCCGATCATTAGCACTACGCCGCCGCCCAGCATCCAGCGCTTATAGTGACCAAAGCGCGACACCATTTGGCCCGCCAGCATAGAGCCAGTTACTACCCCCAACGAAAGCGGAATAAGGCTTACGCCGGCCTGCGTAGCAGTGGTGCCCAGCACATTCACCATAAACAGGGGCTCAAAAATAATGATGCTCAAAAAAGCCCCCCCGAGAAGAAACAGCGCCAGATTGGCCGTCCGAAACACTTTATTATCGAAGAGTGAGAAGTCAAGAATGGGGTTGGCGGCGCGGCGGGAACGGACCACGAACAGCGTAAGAGCCGCCAAGGCCAAGGCGAAAAGGCCCAGCGTGGTAAGTGAAGTCCAGCCGTACACGGCTTTATTTAGCTGCAAAGCGATGACCAGTGGGCCCAGGGCCAGCATCAGCAGGATGGCGGCCAGATAGTCGAGGGGTTGCTGCTCACCCCGGGGGCGCAAGGCGGGCATTCGGGATAAAATGAACCATAAGGCCAGCGCGCCCAGCGGGATGTTTACATAAAAAACCAAGCGCCAGCCTTCTACGCCCGGCAGCAATCCGTCGCCGTGGTCGGTTAAAAGGCCCCCCAGAAAGGGCCCCAGCACCGACGATACGCCGAAAGTGGCTCCCACAAAGCCTTGGTATTTGCCGCGCTCGGCGGGCGGAAACAGGTCGGCGATGATAATGAATGCCATAGCAAACAGCCCGGCACCGCCAAGGCCCTGAATAGCTCGGAAGATGATCAGCTGACTCATGCCATCGCCGAGCAGGGGCAGGGTGCCAAATTCGCCAGCCAGCCCGCACAGCGCCGAGCCAAATAAGAACACCAAAATGGCTGTGACCTCAATAGTACGCCGCGAGTACATGTCAGCCAGCTTCCCATATATAGGCACCAGCGCCGTGCTGGCCACCAAATAAGCCGTAGCAACCCACGTGAAACGGTCTAGGCCGTGCAGGTCGCCCACGATGCGCGGCAGGGCCGTGGCCACAATGGTTTGGTCGAGGGAGCCCAGAAAAAGGGCCAGCAGCACACCTGCCAAAGTCAGCACTTTGGTGCGTTGGGTAAGCGAGTCAGTCATATTGCAATAGGTCGGACTGAGTTACGCGGTATTCGTCGCTTAGTTGGAATCAGGAAGAACCCGCTAGCTGATAAGACCAGAATGTAAGTCTTAAAGCGGCCACTGTGCTTACCTGAGAGCGCATTTGGTCGACAAATGTTTGGGAGGAATAAGGAACACCCCTGCGAGCAAACTACCTTCGCCGGCATTACTCAAAAAAGCCCCCAGATGACCCTCACCCTGGCCTTGTTATGTTTATTTGCCTTTCTGGCTGGTTTCGTGGATTCGATGGTGGGCGGCGGCGGCCTGATTCAGCTGCCAGCTATGTTGCTGCTGCTCAAAGGTATACCCGTGCCCGTTATACTTGGAACGGGCAAAGTGTCGTCGTTGGCGGGCACGGCCACGGCTTTGTGGCGCTACTCGGGGCGAGTGCCGATGCCGTGGCGCAGCGTGGGGGCGGCGGCAATTATGGCCGGCTTGTTTTCCTTCGCCGGCGCGCGGGTGGTAAGCCTGCTGCCCAGCGAGTTGCTGCGGCCATTGGTGCTGGGCCTGCTGGTCGTGATTGCCGCGTACACGTTCTGGCGCAAAGATTTTGGGGCCATTCACGCCCCCCGGCTCACGCCCAGCCGCGAAATGATTTATGGCGTGCTGGTAGGCGCGATCTTAGGGTTTTACGACGGCTTTTTTGGGCCGGGCACAGGCAGCTTGCTGCTCTTTGCCTTCGTGGGGTTGTTTGGCTACGACTTTCTTACCGCTTCGGCGTCGGCCAAACTCGTCAATGTGGCCACCAACCTCACCAGCCTGCTGTACTTCGCCTTCACCGACCAGATTCTCTATCATATTGCCCTGCCCATGGCCGCCTGCAATATGCTGGGCTCTACGCTCGGCGCCCGCATGGCGTTAAAAAAAGGTACCGGCTTTGTACGCGTGCTGTTTCTGGTAGTGGTCTGCGGGATAATTCTGAAGCTGGCGTACGATACGTTTGGCTAAACAGCTTAAGTGGTAAAAGGTAGTGGCCCAACTAGTGCCCGAGACGCTGGTTTTAAGCCGGAAATGAAATAGACTTAATCCTAAAAAGCCCCCAGACATATTTCTGGGGGGCTTTTTTGCTTCTCAACAGCTACTTAATCTTGGTTGCTAGGCAGGCCAGGTACCGGGTTGCCTTGGGCGGCACTTGTATTTGGAACGCCCATTTTCTCTTCCCGCTTGCGCTGATAGCGGTTAAACTGGTCTGGTGACAACACCTCTTTCAGCGCTGCCAGTCGCGATTGGCCAATGTCTTCTACAATGCCGTTTAGCTTGCGCAAATCGGTGCGGTAGCGCAGTCGGGCAGTTTCCACGTTGCGCACGCTGGTCAGGTTTATCTGATTCACTTTTACGACCTGCGGGGGCGTAAGACCTAAGGCCTGGCGCATATTATCGGTGAGGGCTTTGGCGCGGGCTTCTACTTTATCGGCAGGAGGCGTAGGGGCCGGCGCGCTCGTTTTCGCGGGCGTGGCCGCTTTGGGTTTGGTAGCGGCTGCGGCGGCTTTGGGCTTGGCGGCGGTTTGAGCCTGCGCAAAGCCAGGAGCCACAATTAGCAGAAGGAAGGCAGCAAAAAAGGAAATCTTCATGTCAAAATAGGTAGGGTGGAGCCAAAAAAGCATCCAGTGCAAAGATGGATCAGAAAGTGAGAGCCTGAAACAAGGTTTTCAGCACGTAAATATGGTGCCAGAAAGGAATAATGGGGTTGTAACGCAGATAGTCATCAATTCATGCCTACAGCAATGAAAAAAAGCCCCCCAGACAGCGCAACCTTTCTTCTGGCATTCCATACTAGAAAGTATGAAGCAGAAAAATCAACCTAAATGGCTGGCGTTGGCTGGCATGGGCGCCGTGGTAGCCGCTGCGGCGCTGTGGTCTAACCGCCGCGGCTCTTACGATTTGGCGGGCCGCGTGGTCCTGATTACGGGGGGCTCGCGCGGGCTGGGTTTGGTGCTGGCCCGTCAGGCCGTAGCCGAAGGCGCCAAAGTGGCTATCTGCGCCCGCGACGCTGAAGAGTTGGAGCGCGCACGCCAGGAGCTGGCCGCTGCCGGCACCGAAGTAGTAGCCTTGCAGCGCGACCTCACCGATCCGGCCGCCGTGCGCTCCCTCATAGCCGAGGTGCAAGAGCAGTTAGGCTTCATTGATGTGCTCATCAACAACGCCGGCATCATCACCGCTGGCCCCCTCGACCACATGGAACTGCGTGAGTACCAGGATTCGATGGATACGCACTTTTGGGCGCCGCTGCACGCTATGCAGGCTGTATTGCCGGCCATGCGCCGTCGGGGAGAGGGACGCATTATTAACATAGCCTCCGTAGGGGGCAAAGTTCCGATTCCGCATTTAGCGCCGTACTGCGCCAGCAAATTTGCGCTGGTGGGCCTCTCCGAAAGCTTCCGGATTGAGCTAAAGCAGCACGGCATTCTGGTAACTACCATTTGCCCCAATTTGCTGCGTACGGGTAGCGCTCGTCATGCCATTGTGAAAGGCAAGCACAAGGAAGAATACGCCACCTTCGTCGTTGCTGACTCTCTGCCGGTGCTGACGCTGGATGCCGAAGCCGCTGCCCGCCGCATCTGGAACGCCTGCCGCCGTGGCGATGCTGAGGTGATTGTAGGGACGCCCGCTAAACTATTGGCTGGCTTGCACGGCCTTATTCCCGGCACCACCACCGACCTTTTGAGCTTAGTCAATCGTGCTTTGCCGGGCGAAAATGGTGAGTTAGGCGACGAGCGGCGTCACGGCTACGAAAGCGAATCGGCAGTGAGCCGCTCCTGGGTAACAACGCTCACGCGCAAGGCTGAAAAGGAGAATAATGAGCTCACAAGCGACAAGTAAAACCTGACTTGCTCACGCTGATTTACTGATAATGCGCCGTTGATAATGATGCTGGGCATCGCTATCAACGGCGCATTATTACTTGGCAAAAGCTTGATCTAGTAGCAGATACCGGGCGCGGTTCTGCTCGGGCTCGGCTCGCGTCGTAACATCAATGCGTAGAATCTGCGTGTTACCGCCCGCTTTAGCCGCTGGCCAGGCAGGCAAGCCACCACCATTCGGGTTGCCCGTTTTGATGAAATTGGCAAAGTAGCTCTGCATCGTTTCCGATACTTTGTAGTCGTCGGGCGTCCAGGCGTACACTTTATTGGTGGCTAGGTTACCGAGGGCGTACTCAATCTCGGCTGAGTGTGAGGCACCGCGCGCGGCGGGCTCGTTCCCCATGGCCGGATTCATGGCTGGGCGGGGGCGGGCATAGAGGTAGCGATACACGGGCTGTCCGCCGGTTTGACCGTGCAAATCGGCCCATTTCCAAGTGCTGTAAGCAATAAAACGGTCGCCGGCTAGGTCGGTGGCTGCTTGCTCTGCTTCCTGCGCGGTGGTGGCCGGATAGAGCTTTAGTACTTCATTAGCGCGCTCACCGTAGATTTTTTGCACCACATTCCGAAAGTTTTCGGGTGTAGCGGGTTCTTTCCCAAGTAGAAAAGGAGCGCTCATTTCCTGCGAATTCCACCCCACGAGCAGCGGCACGCGCGCTTGCTGTCCGGCAGCAAACGTAGCAGTAGGCAGCTGCTTGAAAAAGTAGCCATCGAGGGTAGGAGCGAAGCGCGGCACGCCGGGCTTGCTGGCTGCTTCAAGAAGCTGTTGGGCCGGCAGTGCTCGCAAAGCCGCCAGCGAAGTTGCCCCAAGGCTGGTGGCAAAGGCCACCCCGTTTTTCTCCGCTTCGGCCAAGGGCAACGGCCCAAAGCTGGTGTTCAGCATGGAGCCGCTTTCGCCAATGGCCCTCGCAAACAGACTTTTGGACAACGGTGACGCCATCTGCGCGCTCACCGACATGGAGCCCGCCGACTCGCCGGCAATCGTTACTTTTTTAGGGTCGCCGCCGAAGGCCGCAATATTCTGCTGTACCCAGCGCAGCGCGGCATTCTGGTCCAGAAAGCCATAGTTGCCCGATGCCTTATTAGGTGATTCTTGGGTTAGTTCAGGATGAGCTAAGAAGCCAAAAATGCCCAATCGATAATTCACCGTGACGGTAACTATGCCGCGAAGTGCCATGCTCTCGCCATCGTAGCGCGGTTCTGACCCATCGCCCGCAATAAAGCCGCCGCCGTAGAAATACACTAGCACAGGCAGTTTCACCTGCGCTGATTTGGCCGGCGTCCACACATTCAGATAAAGACAATCTTCACTCACCCCATCGGAGCGAAAATTCATGTCGCTGTAAATGGGCAGTTGCATTGCCTGGGGGCCAAAGTTCTTGGCTTGTCGCGTCCCCGTCCAGTTTTTGACTGGCTGAGGCTCCCGCCACCGCAAGTCGCCGACGGGGGGCGCGGCAAACGGTACCCCCTTGAACTCGCGAATGCCACTCGCTGCCGTAGCTCCTTCCAGCAAGCCATTGGCGGTCTGCACACGGGTGGTAGTAGAGGCTGTGGGGGGCTTTTTTGCCTGACCAAAAGCTATAGGCAAACCGAGAATCATAAAGCACAAAAGGAGCAGTACAGTTTTCATAGATAGCTAGGAGCGTAATGCTTAATTCACAACGAAAGTCATGATGGAATGCGGCTGACTCACGGCCGCCGTAGCCTGGTTCTGTACCCACAGCTGAAAATCCTGCTTTTTGTCGCTGTCATTCATCACCACTACGGCCACCTTACCATCCGGATTCAGGAAAGCTGTTGTGCTCAAATGGTCGCGGTTAGAGGAGCTGGTGATACGTTTCGCGCCGGGGCGAATAAACTTGGAGAAGTGGCCGATGTAGTAGTAGCTATTGGTATACAGGAGCTTACCGCTGCGCGTGTCGCCGATTATGGGGGCGTAGCAGAAGTTCTGCACGTGGTTGGGGCCGCCGGTTTCGTCTAGCAGTACGTTCCAATCTGTCCAGCCAACGGTGCCGTTGTTGAAGTCGTTGATCATGGAATGGCCGTAGCGCTCGCCAAGCGCCCAGTCGCCTACTTTGTCGAAGTTGAATTTCTCAATGCAGCCCTCCGTGAATATCAGGTTCGTGTTCGGATAGGCCTCATGCACATTTTTTAGGTTGTCGAAAAGCATGCCGCTGCCGGTCCAGGTTTCATACCAATGATAGCCAATTCCCCAAACATATTGTGCGGCCTTAGGGTCGTCGAGAATGGTGCTGGCCCGCTGGAAAATCTGGTCACGGTTGTGGTCCCAAGCAATGAGCTTACGGTCGCCGAGGCCGTTTTTCTTCAACGTTGGACCGAGGTAATCACGAACAAAGTCGCGCTCCTCTTCGGCTGTGAAAATGCACGACTCCCACTTCTGCTTAGCCATTGGCTCGTTCTGCACGCTCAGGCCCCAGATCGGAATACCCAGCTGCTCATACGTTTTGATAAACTTAACATAGTAGTCAGCCCAGTTCTGCCGGTACTGAGGAAGCAATTTGCCCCCCTGTAGCATACTGTTGTTGTCCTTCATCCAGGCGGGCGGGCTCCACGGGGTCACGTACATAGTCAATTTGCCCCCCGCCGCTGCTTGCGCCTGCTTGATGAAGGGAATGCGAAACTGCTCGTCGTGCTTTACGCTGAAGGACTTCAGGCTTTCGTCTTTGTCGGCCACATAATTATAAGGTCCGCTGGAAAAATCGGTGCTGTGAATGCTGGTGCGGGCCAGCGTGTAGCCGATGCCCTTTGTTGGGCTGTAATAGGCCTGCAAAAACTCTTGTTGGGCCGCTTTGGGCAACTTAGCGAACGTTTCGGCCGCGGCGTCGGTAAGCGCCCCTCCAATGCCGAGCATCGTCTGAAACGTTTTTGTAGGATCAACAAAGATGCATACCTGGGTTTCCAGGGGCTGCGATTCCGACTTGAATGCTAACGCCTCGCCCGCCGCCATGCGCAGCGGCGTATTCGCTGCCGTGGTAAACACCTGGGCCTTTTTGCCCGCTACAGAATAAGGCTGCGGCTTACCGGTTGCTTTTTGGGCGGTGGCGTTGCTGCCGATAGCTAAGGCAGCCAGCAGCAGACCAGAGAATAATTTGGGGAGCATAATATGAATAAAGATTAGAGTAGATGGCTACGAATGCCAGCCTAAGCCAAAGCGCAGGCTGCCGCAGGTGGGGAAGTTACGGGTAACAATGAGTTTAAAGCGACAATAGGTTTGTGCCAGCTTTTATAAAGCAAATAAAAGCTGGTTATACACTGAGCAAGCAGGAACACAAATTCAGCCTGTGACAGAATAATAAGGCAGTAGGTCAACTAATAACATCCATAAAAAAGGCCCGCCTATATAGGCGGGCCTTTTTTGGGATCAAGACCTAAGTGCTTATCTCGCAATGAGGAAACGGTTGGTCTTGGTTTTGCCATCGGTACTCACCCGATAGAAGTACGTGCCGGAAGGCAGCGTAGCTCCTTTCATGGTTACCGACTGCATCTGTCCAGCAACTGCTTCGCCATCGTACAGGGTCGCAACTTTGGCTCCGATTGCGTTGTACACGTCAACCCGTGCGTGTCCGGTTTTCGCTACCGAGAACGTGATGGTAGCGTCGGACGTGGTTGGGTTTGGATAAACGCCGGTCGTTAGCTCGTCTGCGGAAAAAGCCCCCCGCAGTGCGGTTGCCGTCGTATTGACCGCTAAAGGAGCGCAGGCGAGGTTGTTGTTGTAGGCATCCAGTATTTTGGCATAGCTGAGGGCAGTAGTACGATCGGCACTCGCTGCTTTCAAATAGTCCTTTGTACCATTGAAGCAGTACTTAGCCAGCAAAGCTTCCGCCTTTATTGCCGCATCGGCGGCCGACGCGCAAGGAGCCGTTCCTGACTTAATGTTCAACTGATAAGACATTAAGTGCTTGGCCAGGTTGTAGGCCGCATCACTAGCTTTCTGCTTACCGGTTGCGTCCTGCGTGCTCAGGATTTTCACGGCAGCAGTGCAGTCAGTAAGGGTGAAGCTAGTACACTTCGTGCTACCGGGATTTGACCAGAGCGTGTGGGGCAAATGGTCATCTAGAATGTAGAAGCCGGCCGCTTTACCACCGTTCTTGATGGCGGTCTGTACCTGCTTGCCACCCGTGCATGTGCTCCAGTTTTTCCAGTAGCCGGGTGTGCGGGCAGTGCCTTGTGGGAAGGTGTTATTCACTAGGAATCTGAGCCGCACCATCGCCGTCTCACCATACTTGTTGGTCGGTAACTGGATGTCAGTGTCAGGCCCAAACTCCATGCACAAATTACCCACTGCTTCTCCCTGGTTGTAGTCACCACCAGTGCCATTTGGGTCGTACAATGTCACTGTTTTGAACGTCCCATCTCCGTTGTCAATTTGCCATACTACAGAGAAACCGGACGGCACATTGAGTTCGCACAAGGTGTAGTTCTTATTGGCACTCAACGTTACTCCTGTAAACAACTCGCTGGAGTTGGTAAGGCTGGTTGTTTCAGACTTGATGGGTGCAGTACCAAAACCCTTAGGTCCATTATAGATTTCGAAGGTGTAGCTTTTTGAGCTATTGATCGCTCCGTTCGTTTGTTTGAGCAGCGTAAGTCCACTGCACTCAGCTACATTAACGGTGAGAGTAGCCTCCGTGTCGCAACTCTTGCTATCAGTATCAGCATAAGGGCGCGAAACTGTAGCGGTGAAGATATGGCCGCCGGCTTTCACTAATAAGTTATCGAAAACTGTAATAGCATTCCCACCTGCGTCTCTCCACGTTACGACATCGCCCGCCTGAGCTCCAATGGCTGTATTGTAGCTACTTAGTGCTACCCCCACCATTTCCTTCTCACAGAAATTTGCGCTCGCATTTGTGAGAACAGGAGCACCCAAAATCTTAATGGTGAGAGTAGTAGAGTTGCTGCAGGAGGTGCTGCCCCGAGTAAGGGTAGCTGTGTAGACGTGAGTACCTACTGCTAAGTCGCCAGTAGTTGTGACGACATCAGCGCCTTTTTTCCAGACGACAGCATCACCAGTTACAGCTCCAATGGCACCATTGTAGTCGCTTAGTGTAGTATTGGTTTGCATATCGTTGCAGAAATCCACGCTTTTGGCGGTCAATTCAGGCAACGGTTTGACTGTCAGGGTTCCCTCAGCCTCAGCCGAGCAACCAGTAGTCTTATTGGTTACAACTGCTTTGTATTTATCGCCATCGGCGGCATCAGCTTTGGCAACGAGGTAGCTGCTATTGGTTGCGCCTGTGATGATGTTGCCATTCTTATACCATTGGTAGCTGTACACGCTCGCATCATTCGGCGTGGCCTGGAACGTGGCATCTTCAGCTACACACTTCGCGACATCAGCAACGGCCGCATTTGGTAAGGCGTTTACCTTCAGCGTGCCACTGCTTTCTGCTGAACACGAGGTTAGTATGTTCGTGACAACGCTTTTGTAGACGTCGTTATGCATGGCCGCCGTTACTGCCATCACAGTATAACTGCTGCTGGTCGCTCCTCCGATGATAGTGCCGTTCTTATACCACTGGTAGCTATAGACAGCAGCGTCGTTGGGGGTAGCCTGGAACGTGGCATCCTCACCTACGCACTTCGTTACGTCCGCAACCGAGGCTAGAGGTAAGGCGTTTACCTTCAATGTCCCTTCAGCTTCTGCCGAACAGCCAGTCGTTTTGTTTGTCACGATGGCTTTGTACTTGTCCCCATCTACAGCAGTAGCTTTAGCAACGAGATAACTGCTGCTGGTCGCACCCGTGATAATGCTGCCGTTCTTGTACCACTGATAACTGTAGACTCCAGCGTCATTTGGAGTAGCCTGGAAAGTTGCGTCTTCACCCGCGCAATTAGCTACATCAGCTACTGCTACATTTGGAAGTGAATTTACCTTTAGCGTTCCCTCAGCCTCAGCGGCGCAACCAGTGGTCTTGTTAGTGATTACAGCTTTATACTTGTCGCCATCGGCGGCATCAGCTTTGGCAACGAGGTAGCTGCTATTGGTTGCGCCTGTGATGATGTTGCCATTCTTATACCATTGGTAGCTGTACACGCTCGCATCATTCGGCGTGGCCTGGAACGTGGCATCTTCACCTACACACTTGGCGACATCGGCTACTGCTGCCGCTGGTAGAGAATTCACATTCAGAGTGCCACTGCTTTCTGCTGAACACGAGGTTAGTATGTTCGTGACAACGCTTTTGTAGACGTCGTTATGCATGGCCGCCGTTACTGCCATCACAGTATAACTGCTGCTGGTCGCTCCTCCGATGATAGTGCCGTTCTTATACCACTGGTAGCTATAGACAGCAGCGTCGTTGGGGGTAGCCTGGAACGTGGCATCCTCACCTACGCACTTCGTTACGTCCGCGACTGCGGCCGCTGGCAATGCGTTTACCGACACCGTTATAGGGCAGGTACGACTGCTGAAGCCAGGTTTGCTGATAACTACTGTTAATGTATATGCGCCTGGACCAGTAGCTCTGACATTAACGCTTGAAGTAGTCCCAGCGGAAGTAGTAGTGACGGACGTGACATCTGAGCCATTAACTACTATTACTCCATTACCCGTGATAGACCAGGCATAGCTAGCATCGGTATTATCACTGGTAGCCATGTGCGTAGTTGTAGTGCCAACGCAGACTGGACCTGCTTCTGGTAAGCTGCAGGTAACTGGGCTGATAGCTTCAAGTTTTTGAAATGGTACAGTTTGATTACCAGCACTAATATTACCAACAGCACTACCCGGAGCTATAACGTCGGCGTCCGTGATACTGGCTTGCAGATTGCCAGTCGGGGTGGTTAATGGGTCACTATCGCAACTAATGCGAACATCTATCCTTATAATAACCCTTTCACCCGCCTCCAGATCATTGACCGTAATACTGCCCAGTAACTCACTGCCTTTAGAGTAAATGGGTTTTGTAAAGGTCTCACTTCCGGGAACGAGAGTCGCAGTGCTACCACCGTCATCTTGAATGCCTGCATCTGTACCGCCTGCGCCGTCACCTAGAACATTGCCATAGTTAACTTTGACACCAACAATATCGGAGTGGGCTACACCAGGCGAACCTGTAGCATCAGCTAGAAAAGAGTAGTCTAGCTCAATGGTTTGGGACCCTGTCGCGCCATCAGCAACAACTATTTCTGTAAAGTAGGTGACGATATCCTCGCATTTAAAATCACCACCTTCCAGCGATTCAACGATATCCTTGTCTACACCTACTGTGCGGTCGTCAAAAGAACCGCCACCAGTAAAATGATTGTAGGTTTTTGGGGCTGCTGCTACAAAGTCCAAATTAAAATCTCCGCCGACCCACCACACACCAGCTGGTGTGGAGGCGGTTACCGATGCAGGTAACTTATTAGCTCTTGCAACTGACTTAGGGTTAGAAGCAAATGTATTTGTGGCAAGAAAAAGACTACACAACAGCATAAGTGAAGTCACTACCCTAGCGCAGAGCAAACTGCACGTGTAAGCTAACACAGGCGAATAACACTTCGATATATCGGAGATGTTATACGGTGTGTACTGAAAGGAAAACTTTCCCATAATAGTAAGGTG
This sequence comes from Hymenobacter sp. HDW8, assembly GCF_011305775.1. Taxonomy (NCBI): domain Bacteria; kingdom Pseudomonadati; phylum Bacteroidota; class Cytophagia; order Cytophagales; family Hymenobacteraceae; genus Hymenobacter; species Hymenobacter sp. HDW8. Next base: position 1,073,012 of record NZ_CP049907.1, on the reverse strand, counting down.
TGTGAAAAAGAGTAAACCGAACAAAACATCAGGCTCGTTGCTGAGCAACTCACCGAGGCACACCCCTACAGGCGTTGGCCCCGGACACAAGAGCGAATGCACCACTAGCAATCAATAGGGCTAATGGCTAGCACAACGGCGCGCCAGATACTACACCAGATTTGGTGGGCCAGACGCGGGTTTCTCGAATGAATTGCTACTTATAAAGCGAGGGCTAAAAGGCAGAGATGCCTCCAGCACGAAATGTCTCCTAGGACGTGAGTAAGCGTTGGAGGAGACTGACTGAAAGGTGGCTGATACTATCTGTTTAGAATAGTAGCTCACCTTGTTGCGCCTTTTGCTGCTTTACAGGAGTGTAAAAGAGCCTTTCGGAGTTGGCCCTAGTAAAGCTGACCTGCTTATTGTTTTGAGCCTGGTCAGTTACGCGTAATAAAGCAAAAACAAAGGGTGCCTAAAAACCTTACCATTGCCGTCGCAGTAGTAAGAAACTACACTGATAAAATAGCCCTGAATAAAACTAGTGCTTAATAATTAATGAATGTTTTTTTCGATTATTGATCTGGTCAGTACTTGAACTTTATTAATACTCAAGTAATAATCGAAGGCGAGGTGCCGCAAAAAAAACACAACAGTGATCCACATAAAGAAATCACCATACCAGCAAGGGTTAGCTGTTTCGGGAGGTCTTTGCTGATAGAATAATCTAAATTAAACAAATAATAATCTTATACAATAGCAAATCAATTAATAATTAATGATAGAATATTCTTTATATAATGTTCAAAAAATATATAACGATAGTAAGTAAAAACATCTTCGTAATCGATTGATTAAATGCGTTTGCTGTAATCTCCGTTGGTAGCACCATTCAATTACCTTATCCTATTCCTGAGCCTAACGGAGTGACGCTTCCTGATTCAACCATAGTAGGCCTATAATTCAATTTTATTCTGGACTAATACGGCAATCATGTAATAGTTTTTGTGCATAATGGTTGGAACAATAGGTAGAAATTCAGGCGGCCTTATTGAAGATAATATAACAGTACAGTATGTGTTCATACTGTAAGCACGAAAAGCCAGACATAAACGGACTCTAACCGAGAAAAGCCCCCCAGAACCAGTTCTGGGGGGCTTTTCTCGGTTATAATACTTGGCAGAGCGGACATATATACGTCGCTCGCCCGCCCACGTAGCTCTTGTCAATAAGTGTTTTAGGGTGGCGGGGACAAAACTTGTGTTGCTCCGAGGCGGGCGTAGCAGATTCATCCCACTCGCGGGCGTGGATGAGGAAGGAAGCTGGGAAGTGCCGATACGTAGCCTCTTGCTGAATGGCAGTTTGCAGCACTAGCTGAATGGCTGTACTCAGGGCCTTGAATTCCTTGTCAGCTAGCGAGTTGGCGACTCGTTCGGGATGAATCTTGGCCTGAAACAATACCTCATCCACAATCCAGTTGCCTAGTCCCGCCGTGATACGCTGATCGAGTAAGAGGGGCTTGAGAATGGTCTTTTTGCTCCCCATTGCTTGCTTCAGATAGTCAGCACTGACGTCGAGGGCATCTGGGCCGAGCTTCTTTGCTTTCTGGTAAGCCTCCACGCTATCGGCCAGACGAATGCGCCCAAACTTGCGGGGGTCGATGAAGGCCACGCGCAGGCCGTCGGCCAGGTGCAGAGCCACGCGAGTGAAGCGGGGCGCGTCGTGGTCGTCGCGGTAGGCGCCTACATCGCCAGTCATGCCAAAGTGCAGGGCTAGCACGGCGCCATCATTCAGCTCCAGAAAACAGTTTTTGCCAATGCGGCGGGTGGACGTTACCTGCCGGCCGACCACGCGCTGGCGGAGCGTGTCCTCGTCCGTGCCCAGCACATGAGCGTCACGCACTTCGAAGGCAGTAATCGGTTGATGAAGAATAATATCGTCGAGAAACCGGCGGTAGGTTTCTACTTCGGGTAGTTCGGGCAATGAGGTAAGAAGCTTAGGTGGGGTAAAAACCAAAAAATGCCCTTGGGGGCATTTTTCAAAGAATCAGCATCTTATTAACCAACTTTCCCACCGGAAGTTCCGATCAGTAAAGACCAGTTTGGTACTTGCTCTAAATCCGCATGGTGCCTACGGCGACCACTACGGCGGTGCCACCAATCTGTACCATTTCAATCGACTCGTGCGAGCCCCGCACGCTCACTTGCACCGTGCCAGGGCGGTCGAGCCAATGGCCCTGCTCGGCCACAAAGTTGAGCGTATCGAGGTAGCGATAATGCCAAAGATAAGCGGCCATGCCGCCCGTTGCCGAGCCCGTAACGGGGTCTTCGATAGTATCGGGCGGTACACCGAAGTGGCGGGCGAAGGTGTGCCCAGCCTTGGTAGCGCCGCCCAGACAGAAAAGATGAGGACTAAAGAAGTCGCTGGAGGCGCGGTACTTACGGAAAGCCACTGGCTCAGGAGGAGTAGCGCGGCGCAGGGCATCGTGGTTGCGGAGCAGCACCATTAGCTGTGGAGTGCCGGTGCTTACTGTCTGGATGAGGGCGCCGGGATACAGGTCGTCGGGGGTGAGACCAAAGAAGGGCATCACCACTTCTGGCTCGTGCACCGCACCGAAGACCGGGCGGCGCTGAGTCATGACAACGTGCGTCGGCTTTTGCCCCCCAGGCGCCAATACATCAATCTGAATAGGGCCTTCCTGCAATTCCAACTGCAAGGTGGTATGGATGCCGGCCAGCGGCAGACGGCCAGCATAAATCAGAGCCGTGATAGCCGCAATAGTAGGGTGGCCGGCCAGCGGCAATTCCTCCGCAGGCGTGAAATAGCGCAGCCCAAAATCAGCAGTGGCCGAACGACGGACGAATACGGTTTCGGATTGGTTGAACTCGCGAGCAACCTTCTGCATGGTTTCCGGCGAAAGTTCATCCGCATCAAACACCACCGCACACGGGTTGCCGCTCAGCGCTGTTTGGGTAAAGGCATCGACAAGCAAAAAGGGGTAGGAAACGGGCATAGGCGCGGCAGGAACGGAACCTCTAAGGTAGGAAGAGTCGGGGAGTTAGATATAAAAAAAAGCTAATTCCTCGAGAGAGGAATTAGCTTTAGACAAAAACTCAACCAAGACTTAGGAAGGATCGGAAAGGCGGCCTACCTGCTCACCATCGGTATCATAAACGCCACCGTTAGCGCTGACATACAGGCGGCGCTGCTGCCCATCGGTAAGTACATACGGAAACGTGCGGCTGCCGGAGCGCGTCAGGCGGCCCACCACCTGCGCCGAGCGACTGTTGCGCCCCAGGCGCACTACGCTAAGACGGTCAGTTAGATAGTATTGCTCATCGGGGTAGTCGCGGAAGGTAATTTTACCAATTACGCTTACCATGGAGCTAGTCGTTTGCACGGGAGTAGCAGGCGGATTGCGTTGGGTTAGCACCGCCGGCGCAGCAGAGGGCGCAGAAGCATTACGGCTAGCTACAATCTGTCCGTTGGCACGCTGCCAGCCCTCCCCAATAGCCTTGAGGCGGGTAGGACGGCCAGGGTGCGTAGCTGATGCTTGATCATCGGCAATGACGGCCATAGCGGCCTGCGCCTGGGCTAAGCTAGCGCCCATCTTGCGCAGCACAAATCCCGAAAACTCGTCGGCCTCCAGCTCGTCGGTAGGGTTGCTGCCGCCGGCGCGCAAGGTATGACCATTGAGGTGATGACCCATCTCGTGGGCCAGAATGCTGATACCTGCCCAGTCAGTGCGGCCGGCCTGGTTCACAGCCCCCACAAACTGCGGGTTATAGAGCAAATAGCGCTGGCCGTTGTACACCACTGCCGCCGCATTTTGCACTTCGGTAGTGGAGCGCAGCTCAAAGCGCGGCTTCAAACCTACCACATCCGTGATTTCGCGCAGCACATCGCGCTGACCACCGGTACTCGATTGGGCCGTAGCTACGGTACCCGATAAAAAAAGCCCCCAGCAAGCAACAGGCCTGCAAAACGGCGGAAGATGCGGTTGGTTTTCATAGATAAGGCTTGATAAAGTTGACGCTTCACAAAGGCAACTTTCCGGCCAGAGGCACAAAGCAGTCAGCTTGTCAGCGGTTCGAAATCATAACGTTATCTGGGGGCTTTTCGTTTGAAAAACGTAGAAAAAGTAAAATTTAGTTGTCGAGCTATAGAGTAATTAGGTGGAGGTAAACTATAGCACTATAATGAGCCCGTCATGCAGAGGCGGAGCCGAAGCATCTCACTAAACTCGAGAGATGCTTCAGCTCCGCCTCTGCATGACGCGTTAGATTTAGGGACGGGGCGTTACGCTAAAGCTGGTACGCCTTCGGTGGGGGCATTGGTCGTGCGTTCGCCAATTTGCTGGCGCCACATGGCGTAATACAACCCTTTGGTAGCCAGTAGCTCAGCGTGGCGACCTTGCTCGGCAATGCGGCCGCGCTCCAATACATAGATGCGGTCGGCGTGGAGCACAGTGCTGAGGCGGTGGGCAATGAGAATAGTGATGTGCTGGCGCGAACCGGATAACTCCCGCACCGTCTGGCTGATTTCCTCCTCCGTAAGCGAGTCAAGAGAAGAGGTGGCTTCGTCGAAAACCAGTAACGTTGGACGGCGCAACAAAGCCCTGGCAATACTCAAACGCTGCTTTTCGCCCCCCGAGACCTTCACTCCCCCTTCCCCGATGACAGTGTCCAAGCCCTGCGGGGCGCGGGCCAGCAATGAGTCGGCGGCGGCTTGATGTAGTGCGCGGAGACACTCTTCGTCGGTGGCTTGGGGCGCAACAAATAGGAGGTTTTCGCGGATGGTGCCAGCGAATAACTGGGTATCCTGCGTCACAAAACCAATCTGTTCGCGCAACTGGTCGAGGTCGAGCTCATTGCCGGGCAAATCGTTATAAAGAATCTGGCCGCTGGCTGGTGGATACAGACCCACGAGCAGCTTTACTAAAGTCGTTTTGCCCGAACCAGAAGGCCCCACGAACGCAATGGTTTCGCCGAGCTTGGTGTCAAAAGAAATACCATCCAGCGCCGCGTTATTGGCCGACAAATGCTGGAAGCGGACATTGTCAAAACGAAGCGTTTGGATTTGCTCAATGCGCTTCGGATTGCTGGGTTTTACCTCCTTCGGCGTATCCAGAATCTGCTGGTAATTAGCTAATGAAGCCTCGGTTTCGCGGTAGATATTGATGATGTTGCCTAGCTCCTGCAAAGGGCCAAAAATGAAGAAGGAGTAGATGAAGAGCGAGAAGAATTCGCCCACCGTAATGCGCCCGTTGACCACCAGAAACAGCATGAGCAGCAGTATGCCATTGCGCAGCAAATTCACGAACGTACCCTGAATAAATGACAGAGAGCGGATGTAGCGCACCTTCTTCAGCTCCAGCTTCAGAATCTTGTCGGTGGTGGCATTGAGGCGCAAGGTTTCTTGTTGGCCCAGGCCGAGGCTTTTCACCAGTTCAATGTTGCGCAAGCTCTCTGTAGTAGCACCAGCCAAGGCGGTGGTTTCGGCCACAATTGTCTTCTGTAATACCTTGATTTTCTTGCTTAATACGGAGCTGAGAATACCCAGCAACGGTATGGTAAGGAAGTACACCGGCGCGATAACCCAGTACACCGTAATGGCATACACGACCACGAAAATAATGCCTACCAACGAGGTAAAAAGCACATTTACAAAGCTTTGAATAAGCTTCTCCACGTCGGAGCGTACCTTTTGCAGCTTGCCTAGGGTTTCGCCGGAGCGCTGATCTTCGAATACCTGATAAGGCAATTCGAGCGAGTGACGCAGACCGTCGGAATACAGCTGGGCGCCCAAGCGCTGAGTGATGACGTTGACGTAGTAATCCTGGAAGTTTTTGGCAATCCGAGACACCATGGCCACACCCATGGCAGCCAGAATCAGCGTGCCGGCGCCGCGGATGAAGGTGCCCGCGTTGATGTCGTGTAGCTCGCCGCCGGGCTGCACCACGTACTGGTCAATAATTTTGCGAAAAATCCAGGGGTCGAGGAGCGAGAAAATCTGGTTGACGGCTGCCAGAGCCAACGCCAACGCCAACAGGCCTCGGTATTGGCGCAGATAAGAATAAAGTAGGCGCATGGAGGGGGAGAGTTATGGCTGAAAAGCTGCGAGCCTGAGTAGAAGTTTAAGAAAAGCTCGAGCAATACCCAATTTACTCCCAACTTCCTCCCAAAGCCCGCACCAATTGTACCGTATAGCGCAGCTGATTGGCTTGAATTTGAACGCGCTGACGCGCCGCATTCAGCGTAATCCGGTCGGCATCAACTACCTGAAAATAATCGGCGAGGCCGCGGCGGTAGCGTTCCAAGGTGAGGCGCCCGGCTTGTCGGGCGGCGGTGAGGGCGCGCTGCTGAGCGGCGAGCTGAGCAGTGGTTTGCTGCACATCGGCGAGGGCCGTTTCTACTTCCTGAAAAGCCACCAGGGCCGTTTGGCGGTACTCGGCTGCCTGGGCGTCATAACGCGCCTGCGCAATCTGTTGGTTGGCCCGCAAGCGGCCGCCGTTGAACACCGGAATTGATATGCCGCCGCCCAAATAGTAGGTGTAGTTATCCGAAATCTTCGGCAAATCGCGAAGCTCGGCGGCTTGAGGACCGATGAAGCCATTGAGTAGAAGCGTTGGCAGACGGGCTAGGCGGGCAGCATCTACGCGGGCGTCAGTGGCCGCCAGCAGACGCTCGGCCTGAAGCAAGTCGGGACGAGTGGTGAGCAGGGCGGCGGGCACGGAGGCAGGCACCTGGGGGGCATTTAGCGTCCCACGCCGCGGCATTACACTAAACGTGCTGGCCGACTGCCCCGTGATGGTTGCCAAAGCCGCTTCGAGGCCTTTGCGCTGGCGTTGGGCATCGAAAAAGCTGGCCTCGACGGTGGCCAATTCGGTTTCGGCGCGGCGCACGGCTATTTCGTTATCAACGCCGGCCGTGAAGCGGGCATTGGTAAGCGCTAAGCTTTGCCGGCGAGCCAATAAGGTGCTGTCGAGCACGGCCAATTCGGCGTCGAGGCCACGAATACCGAAGTAATACGTGGCGGCATCGGCAGTCAGGCTGAGTTGTACGGTGCGCAACTCGGCTTCGCTGGCTTCCGATTCAGCTTTGGCCGCTTGCACACCCCGGCGCAAACGGCCCCACACATCTACCTCGTAGCTCACATTGAGCGGCACATAGTATTGTGTTTGGGTAATGCCGTTGGCTGTGGGAGCACCCCCAGTTTCGCCCCCCGCAGCAAATGGCAACGGCCGCAAACCCGATAGACGAGTGAGGTAAGCCTGCGGATCAATAGTGACCTCCGGCTGCCGTGTGGACGTAGCGACGCGAATGGCGGCGCGGGCTTCATCCACGCGAGCTACGGCGGCTTTCACGCTAAAATTGCCCCCAGCGTTTGTTCGGCTAGCTTGGTGAGCTCAGGGTCGTTGAACACCGTCCACCAAGCCGGTATGGCGGGCTGCTGCTTTGCGCTCAGTGATGCAGGTGCAGGGGGGGCGGTTGGGGCCGTCGTGCTGGAGCCGTTTTTCCACGCAGGCGGCGCCGACACTTCGGGAGCTTGGTAGCGCGGCGACCGGGCACAGCCCATCAGGCCACTAAGTAGCAACAGCGGTAGGAATAGATAGGGAAAAAGCCTCATGCAGGGTGACGAACGGTGAATCCCAGGCGGGAGGTTACTTTTCTGATTTCTTATCGGCGGGCGTTTCGACGCGGGGCTTATCGGGGTCGTAGGGGCGCTCGGGCGCTTTGGGCTTCGACTGACTTCCCGGTTTTTCGTCCTCTTTCTTGGGCTTACGCGCTTCCACTTGCTGGCCGTCGCGCAGGCTTTCAATGGGATTGACGACTAGCATCTCGCCGCCTTTCAAGCCTTTTATCACTTCAATCTGGTCGCCAAAGTCCCGGCCGGGCACGATGATTTGGTAGCGAATCTTATTGTTTGCCACCACTACCACGCGCGGCTCAATACCACTCGGGACCAGCGCATTGGCGGAGATAACCACGCTGGGCTGGGTGCGCGGCAATTGAAACCGTACTTGGGCAAACATGCCGGGCCGTAGCAGCTTGTCGGTGTTAGGCACCTGTACCTGAGTGAGCAGGGTGCGTGTTTCCTCGTTCAACGCGCCTGCATCGCGAGCCACGCGGCCCGCGAAAGTGCGGTTGGGGTACTCAGGTATCAGAATATCGGTTGTCATGCCCGGCTCAATGCTGGGTACAAAATTCTGCGGAATGTTGACGAAGGCTCGCAGCGTATCCGTCTGCTCAATCTTAAAGAGCTGCGTTCCCTCCGCGTTGCTAGCCGACACCAACGACCCGACTTCCACATTGCGTTGAGTAACGATGCCCCCAAACGGCGCCGTAACCCGCCGAAAACCTTGTTGGGCCAGCAGCCCGTTGAGCACGGCTTGCTGGGCTTCGTATTGAGCGCGGCCTTCATCTAGCTCTTGCTGCGAAATGGCCCCCGGCAGCTCGATGCTGCGCAAGCGCTCGAAGCTAGTACGCGCCAGGTTGAGGCTGGCACGGGCCTGCGCTACTTGTTGGTCCAGCTCAGGCGTGGAGAGCAACGCCAAGAGTTGGCCGCGCTTTACGCGGGCGCCAATGTCTGTGTACCACGTTTTTACGAAGCCATTGGCCCGGGCAAACACGAAAGTCTCACGGTTAGAGCGCGTGTCGGCGGGCAGTTCTACTCGGGTTGTGTCGGGAGCAGCGGCGGCGGGCTCCACAGTCACGATCGTGAGGGCGTTGGCGTCTTTTTCAGCTTCTTCTTTCCGCTTTTTGTCTTTGCTCAAGCGGGGTAGCAAGCCAATCAGCAACAAGGCCGCAAACACAACTCCGATACCCAGCATAATCAGCCAAATACGGCGCTTTTTCTTGCTGGGGGGCTTTTTTTCGTGGTCTTCGTCGGCAGCAGCCTGTGCTTCCTCTTGCTTATCGTTCTTCGACTTGGCTTCCTCTTTTTTGTCCGCTTCCGCGTCAGGGCTTGGTGGCGACGACCTCCTCCAATCCGCGTCGGGCGCGGGCTGGGGGGCTTTTTCATGCGCAAACGTGTCTCCTAGCTCAGCCCGTTGATTGGCATTTTCGGGGCGAGTGTCTTGGTCAGAGTCGGCGGCAGGCTCCTCGGGGCGCGGGTCGTCCTTGGGCGGGTCTTTGTAGTCGTCGGAGCTAGTAGCCATAAGGTGAGTAACGTAGGGTGAAGCGCGGGCTTCGGGTATCGCAAAATGAGTTGAAGTAGCTATGCTTAGGCAGCTACGCGGTCTTGTTCGGCTTCCTTTTCCTCGGCCACTAACTGCTTCTTTTTGAAGTAGCTAAACACCACTGGCACGAAAAACAGCGTGGTGAAGGTGGCCAGGATCAGGCCGCCAATAACGGCCCGGCCCAGGGGGGCATTTTGCTCGCCCCCTTCGCCCAGCGCCAACGACAACGGCAGCAAACCAATGATGGCAGCCAGAGCGGTCATCAGCACCGGGCGCAGACGGGTAACACCCGCATCAATAGCCGCGTCGCGCGGACTCAGGTCAGGTTGGGCCTCGCGCCGTTCGTTGGCAAATGACACCACCAGAATACTGTTGGCCGTGGCAATACCGATACACATAATGGCGCCCATAAGTGAAGGCACGCTGAAGGTAGTTTGGGTCACAAACAGCATCCAGAGCATACCCGAAATAGCGCCTGGCAGGGCCGTAATGATGATAAATGGATCGAGCCAGCTTTGAAAGTTGACCACCATCAGCAAATACAACAGCACAATAGCGCCCGCCAGACCAATGCCCAGACCAGTGAAGGAAGTTTTCATGCTTTCCACCTGACCGCGCAGCTCGATGGTGGTGCCTTTCGGTAGGTTTTTGCTCGTTTCCTCAATGATTTTGCGGATTTCCTTGGCCACGCCACCCAGGTCGCGGCCCTCCACGCTGGCGTAGATATCGACTACGCGCTGAATGTCATAGTCGCTTACCACCGCGTCGGTTTGGTCGCGGCGGGTTTGGGCAAAGCTGCTCAGAAGCTGGGCTTGAGTTTGGGTAAGACTAGTGATGCCGATGGTGCGCACATCATCCAGCGTAGTAAGCTCCCTGGGGGGCGTTTGCACGGCCACCGTGTAGTTCACACCACTCTCCGGATTCAGCCACTGATTGGGGTCGGTTTGGGTGCTGGAACTGAGGTTTACCAGCACGTTGTCGGCAATGTCGGCTTGGCTGAGGCCCGCTCGCTGAGCACGCACCCGATCGACGTCGAGGCGAATCTGGGGGGCTTTTATCTGGAAAATAAATGCATCCACGACGCCCGGAATAGCCGCTATTTTCTGCTGAAGCTGCTTGGCTACTTTCTCGTTAATTTCCATGTCGCGGCCCGTCACCTGCACATCAATGGGAGAGGGCAGGCCGAAGTTCAAGGTCTGATTAACGATGTCGGCGGGCTGAAAAAAGATGGTTAGGTCGGGGTGCTCGCGCTGCACCCGCCGCCTGATTTCGGTGATATAATCCTGCGTTGGTTCGTGGCCTTTTTTCAGCGAAGCCAGGATCTCGCCATCGGCGGAGCTGATAACGGGGTTGTCACTGAGCAGCAGGTTCACCGGAATGCTCGGCAAGCCAATATTAGACAGCACCAATTCCAGCTCTTCGGCCGGAATCACCTCTCGGATGATACCTTCCACCTCCCGAAACCGCCGCTCTGTTTCCTCCAACCGAGTGCCAGTAGGAGCGCGCACATGCATGCGCATCTGGCCAGCATCTACTTTGGGAAAGAAATCTTGCCCAATAAACGGATACAAGCACCCAGACCCAATAAAAAGAACTGTGAAGCCAATTACCACGGTTTTGCGGTGGTCGAGCGCCCAGTTAAGCGCACTCTGGTAAGCTTCACGCACCTTGTCAAACCGCTTTTCGAAGGCCATGTGCACCCGCCAAATCCAGCCTTTCTGCATGGCTTTGGCGCCTTCCTTTTCCTCGGCCGTGAGGGGCTTTTCCTCATCCTCCCCAGCAAGATTAGCGGCTTGTTCCTCATCCACTTGCTGGCGGCGCAGTTGAGCTAATTCCTTCTCGTGCTCACTTACTTTTTTGCCGTTACGCGTAAGGTCGCTGGGTACTTCCTCGGGGCCCTGCTCGTGGTAAATGGGCAATTCCTTGCGCAGCAGCACGCGGGCCAGCGTAGGCAACAGCGTCCGCGACAAGAAGTAGGACACGAACAGGACGAAAATAACCGTCAGCGCTAGCGGCGTGAAAATGTCGGCCGATACGCCTGAAAGGAAGAAAATCGGGACAAACACGATGGCTAATCCAAGAGTAGATACCAAAGCTGGTAGCGCTACTTGCGAGGCGCTATCCAGAATGGATTTTTTCACCCCTTTGCCCATGCCCATATTGCGGTGAATATTCTCAATTTCCACCGTTGCGTCGTCTACCAGGTTGCCAATGGAGAGAGCAATGCCGCTCAACGTCATGATGTTAAGCGTCTGCCCAAAGGCGCGGAGCAACATGATGGTGACCAAGACCGAGAGCGGAATCGAGATGGTAATGATGAGCGTCGACCGCCATGAGCCCAGAAACAGCAGAATCATCAGGCCCGTGAGGGCCGCCGCTACGCAGCCTTCCACGGCCACCCCCGAAATGGACGAGCGCACAAAAAAGGATTGATCAAACAACAGCTTCACATCCAGCCCTTTCGGCGAGGTAGCCACTACATTGGGTAGCTCTTCTTTAATCCCATCGATAACATCGAGCGTGCTGGCCAGTCCGCTTTTAAGAATGGGAATAACTGCCGTGCGCAGCCCGTCTTGGCGCACAATATTGGTTTGGACAGCCGCGCCCTCGTGCACAAATGCCACGTCGCGGATATATATCGTGACGCCGTTTACCTCCTTTACTGGCAAGTCGTTGAGGGTGGCAATCAACTCAGGGCTGCTGTTGAGGCGTACGTCATACTCCCGGTCGCCAATTTTAGCGGTACCGGCGGGCAGAATCACGTTTTGCGTCGTCAATGCATTGACCACATCGTTGCCAGAGAGACCTTTGCCCGCCAAAGCATCCGGCTTCAGATCAACCATGATTTGCTTTGACCGACCACCGTTGGGCACCAGCAAAGACGCCCCTTTTACGACCGCCAAGCCCGGTCGCACAAAGGAGCGGCTGGCGTCGTAGAGGTCGGCTTCGCCCAGGGTTTGGGAGGAAAGACTAGCCTGAGAAATGGGCACGTTGGCCGCCGAGTAGCGAATAATGAGTGGTGGGCCAATACCCTGGGGTAAGCCCCGAATGAGCGTGGCCGTAATAGCCGTGAGCTGGGCCACGCCCGCATCGGGGTCGGTGCCGGGCTGGAAGAACACTTTAATAATGCCAACGCCCTTAATGGCGCGCGACTCCAAGTGCTCGATGTTGTTGACGGTGGTGGTGTACACGCGCTGGTTGACGTTGAGCACGCGCTGGTTCATTTCCTCGGCGCTCATCCCCGAATAGCTCCACACCACTCCTACCACCGGGATGTTGACCTCGGGAAAAATATCCACCGCCATGGTGAAGATGGTCAAAATGCCCCCCGCTAGAATTACCAGGGCCATGACAATAAAGGTGTACGGACGCGAAAGCGCCAAGCGAACCATCCACATAGGCTAAAATAGAGATAAGAATAAGCGCCGACTCAAAAAAAGCGAGCTGGTGGCGGGCATTACTGTTGAGGTACGTATGCGTAGCGGTTTTGGCGAATAGAAATCGATTTTGGGGGCTAATTCAGAGTACCAACCACTTACAAAGCGGAAGGTTAGGCTAAAGCCTGATAGGTAAGTGTTCCTAGTGTCCGCTTTTATGTGATAAAGCGCCAATTCACATCTGAGAAGCAGCCCTGTGTAGACCCTATTAGTTGGCGCTCACCCATGCTTTCTGATCCGCAGCTATGCTTAGGCTGACATAAACTCATACGCATCAGTGAGTAAGCTTTAAGTCAAACTGTAAGAGGCGCTAACTGTAAATAGTTAAATATTAGTTAGTTATAATATAATAAAAATAATATCTATGAAAGTTGATCTATAGTTCTTATCTATCGGAAAAATTATAAAATATTGAAATTAATTATAATTATGAAAAGAATACATTCCCTCGATTTCTTCAGAGGTATAATGCTGATTTTGATCACAGTAGATCATTTTCTATCTGAAAAAGACATCGTCAGACACTTTACATATGAGTTCATTGGCTGGGTGACTGCTGCTGAAGGCTTCGTATTCTTATCGGGGCTGACAGCAGGCATTATATATACTCATAAGCTGATCAAAAAAGGCGAGCGTTATACAAATGAAGCAGCAAAAAAGAGAGCTTGGTTAATTTACAGGAATCATATAGCTATTTTGCTCTTTGCTTTAATAGCTGTACTGTTTGGTTACGGATTGAATGAATATTGGGTTAATCATTACAGCTTGTTTGCTGAAAATCCATTCTTATCAATATTCTTAGGTGCTACATTGTTATATCAGCCTATATATTTAGATATATTACCAATGTACGCAGTCTTTATTTTATTTGTGCCAGTGATAATTAAATACTTTCAAAAAGGAATTGTTTGGCAATTATTTGCTTGTTCAATTGGATTGTATATGTTTCCAATTTTTATGGGATCTAACATATTAAATGACATAACGCAGATTAGGGATATAAATACTGGCTTCTTCAATCTACTTTCTTGGCAATTTCTGTTCTTTCTAGGCTTATTTTCAGGCTTCAGCTACTACTATGGAAAGACCAATCGGTGGCTGAACAATAAATATCTACTACTATTTTCATTGATTTTGTTCTCTGGGCTCTTCTTAATAAAGAACTTGCATGTTAATTTGGATGGGCTTGACCTTTTATTTTCTAAAAATATATTAGGTCCAGTAAGACTTATAAATTGTTTGTCAATTGTTTTTATTATAGCGTTTGTATCTACTAAAACGCCGCGTTGGTTTTCATCTAAACCTATGTGTTATTTGGGTCGATACTCATTAGAGGTGTATTCATTTCATGTGTTGCTGATAATTTTATTAAAACCTTTGAAGGAAGCATTCAGTGATTTTTATTCAATTCAAATAACACACTATTTCTTTGCGTATCCATTAGCCTTATTAATGATTTTATTATTAATAGTGCCTGCTTTATTTCTGGCTCCGACGCTATTAAGGAAAAAAACATATGTACTTCGTAAAAAGGAAGCTATACCTCCATATGAAGATGCGGAGTTGGCAAACGCTAGCCTTCTATTAGAAGAGAACAAATAGCTAGTCTAAAAGCCAGCACATTGCTTCTGCTTGCATTTGCGATAGGGTAAGCTTATTTAGTGGAACAGGCAGACCATCTTACTAAGCCGAGGTTTCGCCGGCAGTGCTGGCAATATGGCGGGTGCTGCCCGGAACCATTACGCGGGGCGGTTGAATTGGCTCGGCATGGAGGGCTAGGAGCCGGGCCACCACGGGCATTTCAGGGCCAATGTGAAGCTCTCGGGCGCGAACTTTTACATCGGCTTCTTCCCGACTTACGCCCCGGTCGTGGAGCTGTTCGTACTCTTCCCACGATTCTACCATAAAATACTCCACCATACGGATCGGGTCAGCCAAATCGACGTAGAGCCCAACACGGATGGCGCCTTCGCGGCGGCGGATGCGGCTCAACTCCTCCATGAGTGCCGCAAAGGCGGCGCGGTTGGCGGGGGCGATGCGGTAGGTAGTAGTGATGATGATAGGCCCGGCATCCGGCGCTGGCTCTTCCTCGGCCAGCACGGGCGTAGGCCGTGGGCGGGCGGGCGTAAAGTCGAGGCTTTCGGGGGCATTAATAAGCGAGTAGCGGAATACCAATAGCGTACTCAGTCCCAGCCAGATAGCCGCACCCGACAACGCCACCGGTAAGCTCCAACGGGTAGCCACCGTTCCCCAAACTACGCTACCTAGAGCCATACCGCCCTGAATAGTAAGCAGATACAAGCTGATGGTGCGAGCCTGCACCCAGCGTGGCACCACCGTTTGTACGCCCACGCTGAAGGAGTTGAGCACCAGCATCCAGGCCAGGCCCACCAGCACCAGCAAGCCATAAAGCAGCCAGTGGTTGTCAGCAAAAGCCAGCCCCAGCAGGCCCATGGAAAAGGCAATAGTAGAGAGCGTTACGCGGTGGTCGATGGTGAGGCCGCGGTTGAGGCGAGGGAGTACCACCGCCCCAATAACGGCTCCCAGCCCCATGCACGAAAGCAGGGTAGAGTAAAAGGAAGTGGGCAATTGTAACCGCTGGGAAACCACGGCCGGCATCAACGCCAGCAGGGCGCTGGCTCCGAATGTAAAGCTGACGCCTCGTACCAGAATCCGCTGCACTGGCGGGGCAAATCGGGCATACCGAATGCCGCCCCGGATAGCGGCCACCACCCGCTCGGTGGCCAGGGTAGAGGTAGCTTGATGCTCGCGCTTCCAGCGCCACACCATGTAAATAGTAGCCAGAAATGACAGCCCGTTGATCAAAAAAGCCCCCCCGGCCGAGTAGTAGCCAATAACAATGCCCCCCAAGGCTGGCCCAAAAGCCCGCGCCAGGTTAAAGCTCACGCTGTTCAGGGCAATGGCCTGAGGCAATTCGGCGCGGGGGACCAGCTCAGGTGTTACGGTTTGCCACACCGGGTTATTAAGCGCGCCGCCCAGGCCCAGCATAAACGTGAGCAGGAGCAGCAGCCAGGGGGTGGTGAGGCCCATGAAGGTTAGCAAGGCCAGCAGCAGCCCTACTGAAGCCATCCAGGTTTGGGTGAAAAGCAGCATCCGGCGCCTATCTACCAAGTCAGCCAGAGCGCCGGCGGGTAAGCTGAGTAGAAAAACCGGTAGGGCCGAGGCCGTCTGGAGTAAGGCTACCAGCACGGGCGAAGGCGTCAACTCAGTCATCAGGCCCACGGCGCCCACGTTCTGCATCCACGTGCCGATGTTGGACACAAACGACGCAATCCAGAGCATCCGGAAAAACGGAATTTTGAGTGGGGCGAAGGGAGAAGTGGGGGTAGGCTGGGTAAGCGTAGTAGAAGCAGGCATGGGGGGCAAATCTGAAGCTAAGCCGTGCGCGGGCGAACCGTTTAGCCTACGTACGGCCCCCGAAAACTGCCGGTCTCATTTTCATTCTAAAAAAGCCCCCCGCCCGGTGGCGCACCCCTAGGCGGGAGCTTTTTTATTTGCGTATGTTGACCCCCATGCGACGAACCACTCTTGCCTTGCTGGCCGCCTTGCTGATCGTGCGCAGCGCAACCGCGCAGCAGCTTTCGCTGGATTGGCAGGGCCATCGGGGCTGCCGGGGTCTGATGCCCGAAAACACCATTCCGGCCATGCGCAAGGCCCTGGACCTGGGCGTGACCACCCTGGAAATGGACGTGGCCATCAGCCAGGACCGGCAGGTGCTGCTCTCCCACGACTCCTACCTGAACGCCGATTTCGTGCGCACGCCCGAGGGGCAGCCCCTTCCCAAAGCCCAGGAAAAAAGCTTCCGCCTGTACGCCATGCCCTACGCTGACATTCGGCGCTACGACGTGGGCAGCCAGGGCAACGCGAAGTTTCCACGTCAGCAAAAGCTGCGCACCTACAAGCCGCTGCTCGCTGAGGTAATCGACTCGGCGGAGGCGTATGCGCAGGGAAAAGGCCGCCCCGCCCCGCGCTATAACATCGAAACGAAAATGACTCCGGCCGGCGACGGTACCCTGCACCCGGCGCCCGCCGCGTTTGTAGCGCTGCTACTGGCCGTGGTGCAGGCTAAAGGCATTCAGGACCGGGTTATTATTCAGTCCTTCGACCCTCGGGCCCTAGAGGAAGTGCACCGGCTACGACCCGAACTGCCTACTGCTTTCCTAGTGGACAACACGCAGGGGCTGGCGGCGAACCTACGGCGCCTGAGTTTCCGGCCCACGCACTATAGTCCGCATTACCGGCTGGTGAGTAAAGCATTGGTGCAGCGCTGCCACCAGCAGGGCATGAAGATCATTCCCTGGACAGTGAATATGGCGGCCGACGTGAAGAAAATGCTTCAGCTAAAAGTAGATGGTATCATCACGGATTACCCCGATTTGCGCCTTGGCCACTAAACGAGCTAGGCTTGCGGACAGCGTAGCGGTCAAAACCCTTACGGTCGCTAAGCAGTAGCTGTCCGGTGACTGGCTTCGTCGCTGTGCTTGCCGGAAGCCTGAAGTACTTCAAAAACGGTATCCAGGCGGAGCAGGTGTAGGGTGCGGAATAGGGTGGGGCTAACGTTGTAGAGCCGCACTCTGGCTCCGCCATGGTGCAGTAGAAGCAGCTGGGAAGCAAGGTGCCCCACGCCGTGCGTTCGCAGGCAATCCAAGTGCTCACAATTGACAAACAGACGAGGCTCGCGCATGGTAGCAACGCGTACTAAGGTGTTGCCAAACTGAGCCGAGTTACTCGGATCAACCCTCAGCTTTACCGCGCGGGGAATCCAAGTCATGTGCCGAGAGGAGTGCGCTTGCATGGGGATTGGAATAAAGGGAGAGAATACGTAAATATTAGGTTCAGAGGGCGATGCAGCAGGATGGCACTAGACAAATCTAAACAGAAGTGCAGCCCTTTATTTGCGTAAAATCACCTATTTTCAAAACCCGTATTTCTACCTGCTCGCTAAGTAAGTGTGTACAGTATCCTCCCCAACTGCTGGCCCTTACTAATACACGGGTCAATCTGTGCTACAGAATGCCCCACACTAAATCGCCAGATGTGACTATCGGGACTGCGTCGGGCCAGGGTAAAAGCGCCTGTCAGGTTGCGGCCGCGTAGGTGGAGAAGCAAATGCCCCGCCTCAATACACTGCTGTAGGGCCGCGGGGAGGTTTTCTTGCTTTGCTTCAGCTATCCTGCATTCGCCCCTGTCTACCTCCACATGGGGGAGGGGCACCGACGTGGGCGACTCACACAACAAGTAGTAGGGGAGCCCGTCGAGCAATTGCTGAGCCCGTCCTGGCAACACCCAGTGCATGAGTTGGCTGGTAGGCGAGCACAACGCCAGGTGTTGAAAAACAGCATCTTTTGATGTTTGCCGCAAGACAAACCAAAGCGAAGAATTCATTACGTATAGCTCGGAGCAAATAGGGCCTTATAAAGTTGAACAGATGAGCTACAGACCAAGTCGCCAGCGGCGACTCGGCGGAACGTAGGGTGGGGCTGATTATACTGCCTACTGTTGGATAGCGGCAGAGAGCAGAGGTAGCGCGAAGGCCACGTAGTGGCATTGCCCGGCAGAGTCAGATAGAGTTACTCTCGGCCGCAGTCTTCCCATTCCGGGCAACCCACTCACTTACTTTAACGCTGATTAGGCCCAAAAATTCACCTGTTTACTACGGAAAACGACTGGCACGAACACGTAATTTGACCAGCGTATTTCACGCTTATTCCGGGATAATACGGAGTGCGGGACCTGCAAAAAAGCCCCCCGGACTAGTCCGGGGGGCTTTTTTTGAAACGGGGTTGTTGGGAAGTGCCTGCCGTTATTGCTGCTACTCTTCCGGAGTCGTTACCACGGTGCTGCCGCTTACGCCATTGAGCAAAAACTCGCGCAGACGGTTGATGTGGTTCTTTATTTCCTCAATGCGCTCCTCCTGCTGCACCGAATAATGACCCTCGCCGCGGCTCGCTATACTGGTCAGCAGATTTTTGCGTTCCTCCATCATGCGCAGGGCCACCCACAAGGTTTCTTCAAGGCTGTGCTGCGTACTTTTAAGGAGCGCATTGGCAGTGAAGGCATGGCCTGTGTGGCAGCGGTAGCGTAGCAGCTTGCCGTGCTTGAGCTCAAAAAGCGCCCCGCCACAGTCGGGGCAGGTCATGGAACTGACTTGGCCCAAGCGTTCAACTTCGTTGGTAGTTCCCACGACTCTTTCCGCAATAGCGGCCTCCAGTTTAATGTCTTCAGGTACGTTGCTATTGCCAGAGGAAGGTATCCGTACCAGTCTGGCCAGTAGTTCACCCATCTGCGAGATGGGCAATACATAATCGATGGGCACGTTGCTGAGCGCACTTTCAGGCATACTCGGATACTCTGCCTCCTGAGGGTCCTGCACCACGGCGAGGCCACCAGCGCGCTTAATCAGCTCCAGGCCCGCAGTGCCATCGTGGAGCATACCCGTAAGCACCACCCCGATAACGGCGGTTCCGTAGTGAGCCGCGGCGGAGCGAAAAAGGGCGTCAGCCGCCGGGCGGTAGTGGTTTTCGCGGGGACCTTTAGTCACCAGCATATGACCATCCTTCACCAGCAAGTGACGGTCGGGGGGCGCTAGGTACACGCAGCCAGCCTCAATTCGGTCGCCGTCGCTGGGCAGCAGGCATGTAAGCGAGGTATGGCGCGCCAGGCGCTCTACCAAGTGCCAGCCCGAGGAATCGGGAGCAAAATGCTGTACGATAAGCACGGCCGCCGACAGTGCAGTCGGCAGTTGCTCAGCCAGTCGACACAAAGCAGGCATTCCGCCTGCTGAAGCACCAACCACGATAAGATGGGAGGGGTTTTTCACAGATGCGAACAAAGAAGGTGGGACGTGCGCGCTGAGTAGTTTCCTTAAACTACGAGGAAGGCCGTTTGGGGGCTATGGTTGAGCTCGGAAGAAGCGCCGATAAGCGGAATAAAATCGCGCTCCTGTATACGCAGAATTTGCGCGGCAAATCACAAACCGCTACCCCAAGTAGGATGAGGAGCCGGGTTTTACCGAAAGCTCGACACGCTTTTTCAGACTTGGGAAAGGAGTAACTTTACATATTCCCACCGTTTGGGACGCATCCCAAACACGCTTCGTTTCCTTGGAGCCCAGTTTTCTTGCTTATGCTTCCTCCCCCGACGATCATACTGACGAGCCCGGCATCACTGTCAACTTTCACGACCCCAGCCAGATTCCGGCCAGCGTGACGTCCCCCCAACTGCGGCTGGCCAACCATCAGGATAACGTACAGGACAAGTTTACGATTGTGGGCCTGGGCGGCTCGGCAGGCTCCCTGCATGCCTTCGAAGATTTTTTTGAGACTATGCCCGTGGATAGCGGGATGGCCTTCGTGATTGTGACCCACCTTGCCCCGGAGCAGGATGCCACGCTGGCGGGCGTGTTGCAACAATTCACGCGCATGCCCGTACGCGAGGCCGAAGACGGCATGAGAATACGCCCCAATGAGGTGTATGTGATTCCGCCCAACAAAGACATGAGCCTGCTACACGGCACGCTGCTGCTGTTTGCGCCCACGCAGCCGCGGGGCAAGCGCATGCCTATCGACTTCTTTTTTCAAAGTCTGGCCAAAGATGCTCGCGAGCGGGCCGTGTGCATTATCTGCTCTGGCATGGGCACCGATGGTACCATTGGGCTGAAGATGGTGATGGAGAACTTTGGGATGGTAATGGTGCAAGCGCCCGATACGGCCGAGTACGACTCCATGCCCCGCTCAGCCATTGCCACCGAGTTTGTAGACTACGTGCTGCCTGTGGATCAGCTGCCCGGCAAGCTGCTGGAATACATTAATAAGCCCCCACAAGCCGCCCGCACCGCGAAACGGCCGAGTCGGCGTCGAAGCCGGCCCACGCTCTCCAGAAAATCTTCCTGCTCATCCGTTCCCATACGGGCCACGATTTTTCCTTTTATAAGCGCAACACGGTGATGCGCCGCATTGAGCGGCGCATGAATTCTCACCAGATCAAGGACTTCACCCACTACGTGCGCTACCTGCAGGAAAACGTGCCGGAGGTAGAAGCCCTGTTTAAGGAGCTGCTCATCGGGGTAACCAAGTTTTTCCGGGACAACGAAGCGTTCGACTCGTTTAAAAAGCACTTGCTGCCAATGCTTCGCCAGAAGCCTGACGGCAGCCTGGTGCGGGTCTGGACCCCCGGCTGCTCCACCGGCGAAGAAGCGTATTCGGTCGCCATTACCTTGCTCGAATGCCTCGACGCACTAGCGCCAGAGCGCTATCTGAAGGTTCAGATTTTTGCCACTGACATCAACGCGGAAGGCATCGACTTTGCCCGCGCCGGCTTTTACCCCGAAAACATAGCCGCCGATGTGACCCCGGAGCGGCTGCGGCGCTACTTTACCAAGGTGGAGGGCGGCTACCAGATTCGGAAAGAGCTGCGCGACTTGGTGGTTTTTGCCCCCCACAACCTCAACAAGGATGCTCCCTTCACTCGCCTCGATGTGCTGGTGTGCCGCAACCTGCTCATCTATCTGTCGGCGGAGCTGCAGCGCAATCTGCTGCCCGTGTTTCACTACGCCCTCAACCCTAACGGGCTGCTGTTTCTGGGACCGAGCGAGAACCTGACGGGCTTCCAGGATTTATTTGCCCCCCTGGATGTCAAGTGGAAGATTTCGCGGCGCATGGAGGGCGCGGCGTCCCTGCCCCGTCTGCTTAATTTCCCCTCGGGCTTGTCGCGGCTGCCATCTATTCCTACCGTAGCAGCCACCAGTTCTGGCCTCGGAGGCACCCGCAAAGATGGCCCCTTCGCTATCCTGGTGCAGAAAGCATTGCTACGCTACTTTGCCCCGCCGGCCGTGGTTGTCAATCCGAAGGGCGAAATCCTGTTTGTGAATGGGCGCACGGGCCGCTACCTGGAGCCGGCCCCTGGCCTCAGCAACCTGAACATCTTTGAGATGGTGCGCGACGACATGCGCTTCGAGCTGAGCGGCGCCATTCATCAGGCCAGCACCACCCACGCCGATGTGGTAGTGGACGGCATGAAGCTGGCCACGGATACCGGCTTTCAGCTGGTGCGCCTCAGCGTGAAATACATGACCGACCCAGAACACTTGCAGGGCCTGATGCTGGTAGCGTTTGAGGAGCAAGCCCCACCCCGCAAGGTGCGCCCAGGTAAAGTCAATTTGCTGAGTGCTGACCTGAGTCGCGACGCGGCGGTGGCAGCCATGGAAAAGGAGCTGCACTACACCAAGCAGCGCCTGCAAATGACCATTGAGGAGATGGAAAGCAGCCTGGAGGAACTGAAAAGTACCAACGAAGAGCTGCAAAGCGCCAACGAGGAGCTGCAAAGCACCAACGAGGAGGCCATGACCAATAAGGAGGAAATGCAGAGCATGAACGAGGAGCTGCTCACGCTGAACCTACAGTACGCGAGCAAAACGGAGGAGCTGAGTCAGGCGGCCAACGACATGAAAAACCTGCTCGATGCCACCGAAATTGCTACCATCTTTCTCAATAATGATTTGCTCATCAAACGGTTCACCCCATCCATCGGGCGCATATTCAAGCTGGTGGCTTCGGATGTGGGGCGGTCCATAACGGACTTTGCCAACAACCTGCGCTACGATAATTTGGCCGGCGACGTGCAGCACGTAATTGACCGGCTGGTAACAATAGAAACCAACATTCAGACGACCACCGGCGAGTGGTACGCCATGCGCATTCTGCCCTACCGCACCCTCGATAACTACATCAACGGGGCCGTTATCACCTTCAATGATATCACTCAGCTCAAGGACCTAGAAGGTAGTCTGCAAGCCAGCACCAGCTTTGCTGAAAGTATCGTCGAAACTGTGCGCGAGCCTATGATCGTGCTCAACCAAGACCTGCAGGTGGTCATGATCAGCGGAGCCTTTGCCGAGCACTACCGCTTGAGCGTGGCGGAAGCGAAAGGCCAGTCGCTGACGGAACTGAACAATGGCGCCTGGAACCTGCCCCCTCTGCGCCGCCTGCTCACCAACCTGCTGAGCGATAAAAGCGAAGAGTTCGACAACGTGCCGTTGCAGGTAAAGCTGCCTGAGTTGGGCCCGCGCCAGGTGCTGGTATATGGCCGCCGCCTGCTCAGCCACGGCTCGCAAATGACGTCTGTACTGCTGGGCGTAAGTGATGCACCTGCGCAAGCCCCGACCTAGGCAGCTGGTTTGCAAGCAGTGCGCATGAGAGGTAGGCATCAAAAAAGCCCCCCCAGTAGGCCGCTCTACTCGCCTGCGTTGCGTATGCATTATTACCTTGGCGCAGGGGCGCTGATCTTGCGCTGGGGGGCTTTTTTTAAGGTCAGATTCTGATTTGCAGTAGATTGCTTACGCTCTTTTCATTCATCTACTCCGAGCGCCATGGACTACGACCAGCAGCTTTCCGCACATGAGGCTTTACAGCAGCTACGCGACCATGCTGAAAAGCGTCGCCACCTAGTTACCCAGAACGTGGATGCATCGGCGCCGCAGGATACCCAACGACTAGTGCAGGAGCTGCAAGTGTACCAGATAGAGCTGGAAATGCAGTACGAGCAGCTGCTGTTGTCGCAGGCAGAGGCCGAAACTGCGCACGCCCAGTACGTCGATTTGTACGACTTTGCGCCAATAGGCTACTTTACGGTCGATGAGGCGGGGCTTATTAAGCTGCTGAATCTGCGGGCGGCCCAAATGCTGGGCACCGTACGCCAGCGTCTCACAAACCGTCGTCTTGCCCTGTTTGTAACCCTGGACTGCCGTCCCAGATTCAGCGATTTTCTAACCCAAACCCTGCTCTCCGACACGCGCCAGACCTGCGAGCTGGAGATGATGCGGGAGGATGGTACTCGCATGTTTGTCAGGCTGGAGGGCCTAGCGATGCTCTCAGAGGAAGGCGCGAAGTGCTGCCGCCTGGCTGTCATCGATATCACTGATTCAAAAGCGGCTACGCGGGCCCTCGAAGCCAGTGAGGCTCGTTTTCGGTTGCTGTTTGAGCAAAGCCGCGATGCCACGCTGCTCATTCAGGATAGCCACGTTATCGATTGTAACAGCACTGCTCTTCAATTATTTAATCTTCGCAGCAAGAGTGAACTGCTGGGCAAGCACGTTTCAATTTTTGCCCCCCTACGCAGCCTACTGGAATGCCGTCGGTAGAAGCCGCCAACGCCCACACCGCAGAGGCACTGCAGAAAGGCTGGAATCGGTTTGAGTGGTTGTTGATAGGGCCGGATGAGGAGGAAATGTGGGTAGAAATCTCCTTGACCGCCTTCTCACTGGATGGCCAGGCGGTATTGCATTCCGTGGTGCGCGATATTACGGCTCAGCGGAAAGCGCGGGAGCAGCTACGCCGGGAAAAGGAGTTCTCCGAAAGTCTGCTCAATAATAGCGTCGATGGTGTTATGGCTTTCGATGCCCAGCACCGCATCACGGCCTGGAACAAGGTGATGGGACTCAATACCCGTAAGCCGAAAGCAGAAGTGCTGGGTAAGGATGTATTTGACCTGTTTCCGCAACACCGCGACGGCCCCGAGGGAGAAGCCGTATGCAAGGTCTTGGCGGGGCATCGCGTCACAAACTACAATCTGAAGCTCTACGAACGCGCCGGCCACTTCGAGTCCTTCTTTGTGCCCTTGCTGAATGATGAGGGTGCAGTGGAAGGGGGCCTCGTACTGATCCGCGACGTGACGGAGCGCGTCCGGTTGGCCGAAGAAGCCACCCAACTGAAGCTGCGGCAGCAACAGGAGGTGCACTCGGCCATCCTTACTACCCAGGAAGAGGAGCGCAAGCGCATTGCCGAAGCCTTGCACAACGGCGTCGGGCAATTGCTTTACGCCACCAAGCTAAATCTGGAAAACCGTGCGGGGGGCAATTCTTCCCGCGATTCGGCGCTGGCCCTACTGGAAGAGGCCATCAAAGCCACCCGCACCATCTCGTTTGAGCTGACGCCCGGTATTCTCCAGGATTTTGGCTTGAAATCGGCACTGGAAGAACTGGTAAAGCGCATTCCGCACGCGGGACTGCACGTGCACCTCTACATGCAGGGAGATTTCGATGGGCTTCCGCAGCAGCTCGAAGTATCGGTGTATCGTATTGTGCAGGAGTTACTTAATAATATTATCAAGCACGCCAAAGCCCGCGAAGCCTTTGTGCATGTAGTGCAGGAAGATGGCCACGTAATCATCTCCGTTGAAGACGACGGCCAGGGCTTCGACCCAGCCCAGGCTAAGGCTGAGTATTCCGGTATTGGCCTCACCAGTATCCGCAACCGTGTCGATCTGCTAGCCGGTACGCTCTCCATCGACTCCCGCCCCGGCCGAGGTACTATAGTAAGTATTGAGCTACGAATAAAGTAAGAAGTAATAATGCATCAATAGCGCCAGCTGCCAGGCTAAAAGCCTAGTGGCTGGCGCTATTGCTATTAATGACTTTGGGCTAAGCAGTTAGGCGCCTGCGCAAGTGCACTGTCTAAGCACACTTTTATCGCAAGTAATGTGGGTAGAGTGCAAAACATTGCTAATGTTTTGGCTACATCAATTTAGCTGATTGAAGTAATTCTCTTTGGTATAAATAATACAAGTAAAATTAGCCACATAATAAAAATTTGTTTAAATTTTTATAAATTAGTTCCTAATAATACGTCCTACACTCCCACCTTCTAAACCCTTGTAACCATGAAAATTCAACCTTTACAGCACAGGCTTTCTTGGCTATTTTCAGCCATAGCTCTGATGTTGACGATTCAAAGTTGTTCGGATAAGGAAAATATTGCTTCGCCTCGCACAAGCACGCAATCGAGCACGCAGGATATTGTTGTCCCTCCAGCCTGTCAGTCCGTTTGCTTGGTAGCAGGCCAGCATAACCAAGTGGGAACGGTAGACGTGGCGCTGGACGGTGGCGACGTGCTGGTGACGTATAATGTGACGAAAACGGGTATCACTCTGAAGGAGATTCACCTTGATGTCTTTACTAGTCTGCAGGAGTTGAAGGATGCAAAGAAGCTGAGCAATGGCGGACCTGCACCCGGAAAGTTTACTTATAAACAAACATTTAATCCTGGCATAACATCGTATACCGTAAGAATTCCTGCCGCGCAGGTTCCAGACATCAACTGCTTTTTCATCGCATCACATGCGGCGCTTTCCAATGGCGAAACTGCTTGGGGTGGTGTATGCGACAACACAAGCAAAGGTGTGTCTTTAGAGAATGCCAACCAGTTTCCCGGCAATAACTGGGCGGTTTATTTCGAGTTCTGCAAGAGCAGATGCAGCCAAGCTATTGACTTCACCTATGCCTGGGAGGATATTAACAACGTTGGTCCTTTCCAAAACGACAGAGACTACAATGACTTAGTAGTGCAGTCAGATATCGTTAAGACTCCTAGCCAACTGATAATCAACTTCCTGGTAACTGCTAGAGGAGCTGCTTACGATCATAAGTTCCGTTTCCGGATTCCGAAGCTGGGAATAACCAGCATCTCAGGGGCGGCCAGTTACACGAGTGATGCCACGTACTACTACGTCACCGTTTTCGAGAGCACAAAAACCGCACTGCTTGGATCAGGACCAGAAAGATTCGCTAATACGGTGTCGGGTGAGCCATGCGTTCCTTACGCAACAGCCCAAGTAACGCTCAACATCAATGGCGACTTCTCCTACAATCCGAGCGAGCCCTACGAGCCCTACATTTCGGTGTATACCTCCGGCCCCGCCACAGGCACACCCTCTTATGATTTGTACGTGTGGGAGGTTTCAAACAGAGATACCTATACCGTTGGAGGAAAGGAATATCCAAACGGCATCCTGATTTCTGATGACTGGAAGTGGCCCTTAGAATACATGTCAATCAATGAGCCTTATCCAAGCTTCACTAGCATAACCGATGGGTTCACGTACGGCTGGTTTAACTCGCCAGCTCCTGGCTATGAATCTAAAACGTTCGGGCCAGAGGATTGCCTATAATCCCTGCGGTTACAATTGAGAGCCAAAAAAGCCCCCCAGAGGTGACTCTGGGGGCTTTTTTGTGGGCTAAGCTTTACAACCGGATACCAATGCCCGGCCCGAGCAGAAAGAACAGCTTGCCGCCATTAAGCAAATAGCCGCCCCCCAGATAAAGCGGGAAAGTTAGCTTAGCATCGCTGCGCGTCGGATACACGGAGCCCAAAATCACGATGCCCAGGTTGCGGGCGCTGTTGGCGTCGGGGTTCAGGTTGAAGGCATTCAGCGCCACGAAGCCCGCCCCGACTTTGTACGGGCGCAACTTGTTGATTTTATTTGGGTTATAGAAGCTGAACTGCGCTAGCGTAGCCAGGCTGATACCGTTGAACGTGCCCACGCCCTGCACGTCGCTGTTGACTTGCTTGGTCAGCAAACCGGCTGGGAAGCTCACGTCGATATCAAACTTCACGCGGCGCTGGAGTACGAGATCAAGCTTCTGCTGAAAGCCAGGTTCGGAATACTTATCCGTGGCGTGCTTAACCGTAATCTGAATGCGAGCCCAATCGTCGAGGTCGTAGGTTTTGCGGGTACTCAGGTGCGCATTCAGACTCAAATTGCCTACCTGACACTGTTTGTCCTGGTAAAAAGCCCCCCGGATGGAGTTTTCGCCCGGACAGATAACGATGTTGTCGAGGGTGCGCATCTCAATTAGCTCGCCCTTACTGTTCAGGGTCCGAATCTCGAAGCTCAGGTATTGCTTGCCGTACAGTTGAGCATCAGTGTCGATGGCATCGGCGTTGAAGCTGAACACCACGTCGCGAATGGACTTGTCGTAGAGTACGGGGCCGTTGAGGCGGGTGATGGGGCGGGGCGCTTCGCCGAACGTCACGCTCACAAAATCGAGCGGGTGGGGGCGCTGAAACTCCCGCACGTTGAGCACGTGGCCCGTAGGCTGGCCCGCGTTAAAAATGGTCAGCCGCTTTTTGTCGATGTTCAACGGCACCTGTACGCGGTATACCACCGCCTGCTCGGAGCGCACCGATGAGTCGGAGGGTACCACCAGCACATCCTCAAAGTGGAAGCGGGCTTTCTGCAACGATTCGCCTTCCAGGCGCACGTCCACCGTTTCGCCGGGGTTTACGGTTTGGTTGGCCGTCCAATCGCCGCCGCGGTGCCGCACCTGCACGCCAGTAATGCTGGTTTTGGGCGACACGTTGAAGTTGGTGAGGTACTTAGGCTGGTCGTTTTCCTTGATATAGAGGTAGCTGTCGGTTTGACGGTGGGTGTTGTACACGCGCAGCCAGCATAGCACCCGGTCGTTGGAAAGGTAGCTGCGAGTCACCAACTCAGCAATCAGCGGGCCGCCCTGTTCCTCCTGATCCTCAATGCGATAAGTGCGCTTTAGATCGAAGCTGCGGCCGTTATCGAGAATAATTTCCACGCCCTGCCGCCGCGACGCTTCATTGAGGGTAATTTCCTTTTTATCGACGCTCAGAAACCGCAGACGGCTGGACTTCACCGTAAATTCCTGGCGTAATGGAGCCAGACTGTAGCTAAGGCGGCGGTTATTTTCGATCAGAAACGGCCGTTCCGTTTGGGGGCGCACCATCAGCGTGCGGTTGCCGGGCACGTTGGGCAGCACGTGCAGGCGCAACGTGCCATTCTGCTGGCTGAGGCGGTAGTCAATGTCCTGCCCACGCGTCCAGTCGGTGCTCACGCGCACGTTTTTGGGGTTGTTGCTGGTCAAGTCAAACACCTTTTCCTCGCCCACATACAGCTCTGTATCATTGGGCCGGAAGGCCAGCGTGGTGCGCGTAACGGGCAACAAATTCACCGTTTGGGTCTGCAAATTGCCCCCCGCCTGATTTGGGTCTTGTGTAAAGGTGAGGCGCAGGAAGCGGGTAGCCGTCAGGTCGCGAAAGCGTATTTTGGCCCGATAGAACGCGTTGTCAACGGCCGTGAGCGAGTCCAGGAGCTGAAAATCGGCGGAGCGCTGGAGGCGTAGGGGCCGCTGGGGGGCAAATTGGCTGGGGTAAACCAGCAGCTCCGCCGTCTCGTCGTCCTGGCGGTAATAGAAGTACAGGTGCGGCTCATTTTCGACCGTTACAACTTGGCGACTCAGGTGGTAGCGGGCCGTATCGACGTGCAGCACTACTTCTCGCAGCAGCGGAGTCTGAGCAAAAGCTGCGGGGCTAATTGCCAGCAAAACCAACAGTAAAAGCGAGGTGCCGACAGTGCGGCTGAGGTCTGGAAGAAGGCGCACGGGGCGGTTCAGGTCAGAGAGTGAGTAGCCAGAAGCCAGAAGCGCGAACTACTCAAGCAGTCCACAATAGGACAAAGGTAGAACGGTAGGACTTTGGCCGAAAGCAAAAAACCGTTTTTTGCCTCTGCCTGCTGGCATCCCCAAGGGGGAGCCCGGCAGTAAAAAATCTCCTACAATGACTGTGCTATTTTGCCCCCCGCACGGTTATTTATGCCTTTTGCCGACGCTTATCCCACCACACATACGCTCCAAACAGCACCAAGCTTATCCCTGACACCCACAGTAAGCCGCTTTTGAGCCGGTCGCTGTTCTCACCCAGATACGCCAGCAGCGCGATGAGCGGCAAGATGCCCCCGCGGTGGCAATCAGGAACTTGAGGTAGCCCATGCGTGCCAAGCCCGCCACGAAACTGACCGCGTCGTTGGATATGATAGGAGAGATGCGGGCAATAACCACGGCCCACACGCCGTAGCGCTGCACTTGATCAACTACTTTTTTCTGGCTTTTCTCACCCAATAAGCGCCCCACAAACCCTTCTCCCAGCAGGTGACCCAGCCCGTAACCCACCGACGACGCTACCACTATCCCCACAAAGGCCCACAACGAACCCCACCACCGCCCATACGCCAGAATAGCTACCAGAATCAAGAGCACCACATTAATTACCACTAAAAACATCTGGATAATAAACGCCAGTATCAGCCAAACCGGCCCCCACGCACCAAATTGCTGCACCCACTTGGCAATGCGCGGCCGATCTCCGCTGGTCAGAATATCAAAGGCTTCACGCACGGCGCTTTGGAAGGCCGGCCACAAAAAATAACAGCCCACGAGCAGCACTATCACGGCCGCCGAAACATACAATGGCAGATGATTGGAGGTCCCCTTCGCTGAGGCGCTATCTGTCACTGATGGAGATTGATCTTCAAGTTGATGCATAGATGCTAACGCTTCGTGTATCAGTTCGTTAGGATGCTCTTAATGATTTAAAGAAGGCGTATTAGCGCCCTTGTCAGAACCGCCTACCTAGCACTACGCAAAATCACTCACACTCGGTTGGTGGCAACCTGAGCGGCATCAATGAGGTACACTACTGCTGAGCGGCATTCCACTAAGCATACTGCGCTGCTTTCATCATCTGTTCTCCCTCTCATGACGACAAAGCACACCTACGATATGGGCGTGATTGGCAACTGTGCCTTTCTGGCCTTGGTAAAACAAGACACTTCTATTTCCTGGCTTTGCTGGCCGCGCTTCGATAGCAGCTTCGTGTTTGGTAGCCTGCTCGATACGCGCAAGGGCGGCGAGTTTAGCATCAAGCCGGCCACGGAGGAGTTTACCTCGCGCCAGTTTTATCAAGAGAACACCAACGTGCTCTGCACCGAAATCGAGAACGAGGACGGGCGCTATCGGGTCACGGATTTTGCCCCCCGCTTCCCGCAGTACGACCGCTATTACAAGCCCCTGATGCTGATCCGGAAGATAGAGCCACTGTCGGGTACGCCCCGCGTGAAGGTGGTTTGCTCGCCGGTGGGCAACTATGGCGAACTGCCGCTGAGCCGTCGGCGCAGCTCCAACCACATTGCCTTTCTGGGGCTGGAAGAGGAAATCCGCTTAACCACCAACATTCCCCTAACCTATATTCTGGACGAGGAACTGTTCGTGCTCAACGAGCCTAAATACTTGGTGCTCACCTATGGAGCGCCTTTGGAAGCACCCTTGGAAAGCACCGCTGAGCGTTTCTTGCGCAGCACGGTGCAGTATTGGCAGAAATGGGTAAAAAGTACCAGTATCAGCAGCTTCTATCAGGAAGCCGTTATTCGGTCGGCCTTGGCGCTCAAAATTCACCAGTACGAGGACACGGGGGCCATTATTGCGGCCAGCACCACCAGCTTGCCCGAAGCTCCCGGCAGCACCCGCAACTGGGACTACCGCTTCTGCTGGATGCGCGATACCTACTACATCCTCACGGCCTTCAACAACATTGGCCACTTTGAGGAGATGGAGCAGTATTTCCACTACATCGCCAACATCTCTACGAAGGTTAAGGAAAAATATCAGCCGCTGTACAGCATTAGCGGCGGCACGGAACTGATTGAGCGTGAGCTGGATCTGGAAGGCTACCTCGGTAATAAGCCCGTGCGTATCGGCAACGACGCTTATACCCACATTCAGAACGATGTGTATGGGCAGGTGCTGGTGGCTTTGCTACCGCTTTATGTCGACCGTCGCTTTATCGATGGTGAGCGGACTGATTCGCAGAAGCTGATTTACGATGCACTGCGCATGATTGAGAAGACCATGAACATGCCCGACGCTGGTTTGTGGGAATTCAGAACGCTGGCGCAGTATCATAGCTACACGTACCTCTTCCACTGGGCTGGCGCCCACGCGGCTCGCCACGTAGCCCGCCGATTGAAGAACCCGGAAATGGAAGCCCTAGCCACGCGCTTAGTGGATGAGGCTGCGAAGAAAATTGAAGAGTGCTTTGATGCCAAGCGCGGCGTGTACACCAACGCCATCGGCTCGCCCCACCTCGACGCCAGCACCATGCAGCTCATCATGATGGGCTACCTCGACCCAGCGTCGGAAGTGGCAAAAACCCATCTTGTAGAGCTAGAAAAGGAGTTGAAAACGCCCGAGGGCCTGTTCTACCGCTACCGCCACGCCGACGACTTCGGCACGCCCGAAACCACCTTCCTCATCTGCTCTTTCTGGTACGTGGAAGCGTTGGCCTGCGTGGGTCGCGTAGAGGATGCCATTCGCGAGTTCGAGTCACTGCTGACGTACACCAACCATCTGGGCTTGCTTTCGGAAGATGTGGACGCCCGCACCGGCTCGCAGTGGGGCAATTTCCCGCAGGCCTACAGCCACGTAGGTCTGGTGAATGCGGCCTATCGCATTGCCAAAAAGCTAGACCAGCCAAACTTTGTATAACGCTCCGAGAAGTCTCTGACTTGGTTCTTAAACTAAAAAGCCCCCGGAATACATCCGGGGGCTTTTTTGCAATCAGATAGGATTGGCTACGCTTCTACCAAAGCTCGCAATACGCGTCGCACATCGTGGTGGGTATCGAGGTGAAAGCGCGCTAGGGAGCGGTGAGTGCTGCCAACTTTCACGGTGTAGGCGTGCGACGGCATCGCACCAAAGGTATCTTCATCGGTACGGTCGTCGCCGATGGCAATGATAAAGTCGGCGGGATAGAAGCTGAGCCAGCGCGCGGCACCGGCGCCTTTGTTTACGCCGGCGCTCTTTACTTCCACTACCTTATTGCCCTCCATCACTTGCAGGTCGCTGTTGGAAGCCAAAAAGTGCAGATGGCTGGTCAGCTCGCGCGCCCTTACCTCGCCAAGCTCTATATCGGCGCGGCGGTAGTGCCACACCAGCGAGTATTCTTTTTCTTCCACGAAGGAGCCCGCCGTGCGGCTTACATGTAGGTCAAGAATAGGCCTGATTTCGTGCATCCAGTCGTTGGTAAGCGGCCGCAGCATGGTCCACTCTTCGCCCAAGGCCCGTAGCCACACGCCATGTTCTACAATAAAATCAAGGGGCAAATGGCCAAGCCACTTCTCCAAGGTCGCCCGGTCGCGCCCACTCACGATTATCACGCGGTTGCGCTTGTCGGCGCTCAGGTCGGCTAGCAGCGTGAGCAACTCCTGGTCGGGGCCGGCAAGTTGAGGGTTGGAGTTAAATCCGGCTAGCGTGCCATCATAATCCAGGAATAAAAGCCGCTGGGGGCATTTTTATATTCGCTGGTCATGCGTTGCAGCTCATCAGTGTTCAGAGTGGTAGTGGCCAAGGTTTCTTGCTTTAACTTGCTGTAGGTGAGGCGATCCATGAATAAATTTACCCAGTGGTGAATGTTGTATTTCTTTACCAATGCCTGCATGGCGCCCATGCGCTGCCGCTGTTCGTCCTCGGGCATTATTAGCGCCTCGTGCATGGCCTCGGCCAGCTGGTTGGTATCCGTGGGGTTGATGATAATGGCATCCGATAGCTCACGGGCGGCCCCGGCACGCTCGCTCAGAATCAGAACCCCAGGGGTATCAATCTTGCTGGCAATGAATTCCTTAGCCACCAAATTCATGCCGTCCCGCATCGGGGTAACCAGCGCTACTTCCGCCATCCGATACAAAGCCGCCAATTCCTCAATCGGGAAGGAGCGGTAGAAATACTGAATCGGGTTCCAGGAGATGGTGCGGTAGGTGCTATTAATGCGGCCAACCAGCTCGTCAATTTCCTCTTTTAGCTCCTTGTATTGATCCACCTGGTCGCGAGAGGGGACTACCACCATGAGCAGGGTAGCTCGCTCGCGCCACTCGGGATAGGTTTGCAGCAACAGCTCGTAGGCTCGCAGGCGCTGGGCTATGCCTTTCGTATAGTCGAGGCGGTCGATGGACAGGATTATCCGCTCGTTGCGGAGGGCATCGCGGTACGTTTGCTCGTGCGCGCGGGCCTGTTCCGACTGTGCTACTTCCGCGTATTTAGCTTGGTCGATGCCCATCGGGAAGGCGTCGACCAGCACACTGCGCGTGTTCACTTCCACCAGGCCATTCTGGCTCTGATACCCCAGCAGCTGCGACACGGAGCTCAAAAAGTGGCGCATGTAGCCGTAGGTATGGAAGCCAATCAGATCGGCTCCCAGCATGCCTTCTAGCAATTGGCGCCGCCACGGCAGCACCCGAATCAGCTCGTAGGAGGGGAAGGGAATATGCAAAAAGAAGCCAATGCTGCTTTTTGGTCGCGCGGCGCGCAGCATCTGCGGTAAGAGCAGCAGCTGATAATCGTGCACCCAGATGGTATCATCGGGGCCGGCTAGCTCCAGCACGGCCCGGCAGAATTTTTCATTCACCGCCACGTAGGCTTCCCAGTGCGACTGGTCGTAGATGGCGTACTGCGCGAAATAATGGAAGGTTGGCCAGAGCGTTTCGTTGCTGAAGCCCTCGTAAAAATCTCGGATTTCACTTTCCGTCAGGAACACGGGCCGCATACTGTCGGCACGGAGCTTTTCGCGCACTTCCTGTTCTTCCTCAGCATCGACAGAGATACCGGGCCAGCCCACCCAGACATTATTAGCAGCCCGATAAATAGAGCCCAAACCGGTGGCTAAGCCCCCTTCGCTGGGGGAAAAAGAAAGGCCCTCTTCACTGCGTTGTACTTTGGTTGGTAGGCGATTAGAAACGATAATCGTACGGGACATAGGGTATTAACTTCGTACACAAATAGCTTTTCTTACGGTAAAAAGAACCGTTTCGGCGAAAGTGTTTGTGATCAAACCGTGAAGCAACGGACCCAAATCTGCTCCCTAACTAGCGAGAATGCCATAAAAGCCCCCCAGTTAGACTCTGGTGTTGGGGAAGTGAAAAGGAGGGCTACCACTTAGCTTTAGCCTAATAAAATGCGGCGCTGCTAGTAGATGACGGAATAAGTCCTCTGGGAAAGGCGACGCAACAGCTGAACTGTACTCATTCTTTCCTCAGGTATCTGCATCTTTGATTACTTACACCACCCAGCCCACCCGCACGAATGATTAGTAGCACCGCAAAACGATGGAACGAGCGTTTGGTCTCTTGCCTGCATGGTGGGATACTCTGGCTCTTCATGCTCGTTTTGCTGAGCAGCTGTTCCGAACCAGCCTCAGATAAGCGGGTGAAGATTGGGTTTTCGCAGTGTACCAACGGCGACGCGTGGCGGCAGGCCATGCTGGCTGGGATGAAGAAGGAGCTGAGCTTTCATCCGGAAGTGGTGTTCGAGATGAAGGATGCCCACGACAACAGTATCCTCCAACGCCAGCAGATTCAGGAGTTTATGCGCGAAGGCATCGACCTGCTCATTGTGTCGGCTAACGAAGCGGAACCTATTACTCCTATTGTGGAGGAGGTGTTCAATCGGGGTATTCCGGTGGTTATCCTCGACCGCCGCACCACTTCCAAGCTCTACACTGCCTACGTGGGGGGCAATAATGTGGAGGTAGGTCAAACAGCCGCTAACTATATCAGTACGCTGCTGCGCCATCGTGGCAATGTGTTGGAAATCATGGGGGCGCCGGGTGCATCGCCTGCCCTCGACCGCCACAGAGGTTTCGCCGAAACGCTGCAAGCGTACCCCGGAATGCGGCTTGTAGCGCAGATGCACGGCGACTGGAAGCGCCCTTCCGTCATTCAGAATCTCCCGGCCTTACTCAAAGCTCATCCCGAAGTCGATCTGATTTTTGCCCACAACGACCGCATGGCACTGGGCGCTTATCAGGTGTGTAAGCAGTTGGGCCTCGACCGGCGCATTAAGGTGGTGGGAGTAGATGGGCTGCCGGGTCCGCACGGCGGTATTCAGTTTGTGCAGGATGGCATCCTGGCAGCTACTATTCTCTACTCGCCGGGTGGGGAAGAAGCCATTCGGGCGGCCATGAAAATCATCAAGGGCCAGCCGTACGAAAAGGAAAACATGCTCGGCACAATGGTCATTGACTCGACCAACGCGCTGACGATGAAGATGCAGACGGAAAAGCTGAATAGTCAGCAGCAGGATATTCAGCGCCAGCAGCAACTTCTGCAACAGCAGCGTGATACCTACGCCAGCCAGCGCACCGTGTTGTACATCTTGCTTGCTGCCTTGCTAGGTGCTGCCATATTGGGCTTACTGGCGTGGCGGGCTTTTCGAGTAAACCGTCGCTTAATCAAGCGGTTAGAAAGGCAAAATGAGGAAATCAGCTCCCAGCGTAACCAGATAGCCGAGCTAGCCGAGCAGGCCCGCATCGAGACGGAAGCCAAGCTGCGCTTCTTCACCAATTTCTCCCACGAGCTACGCACGCCGCTCACCCTTATTCTGGGGCCGGTGGAGGAAATGCTGACCGCCAGCGCCGATTTATCGGCCGGGCAGCGCCACGATTTAACCTTGGTGCACCGCAACACCCAACGCCTGTTGCAACTGGTGAATCAGCTCATGGATTTCCGCAAAATCGAAGTGGGTAAGATGCCCGTGCGGGCGTCGGAGGGCAATATTGTGGCCTTCGTGCGTGAGATTATGGACGTGTTCGAGAAGTCGGCCCGGCAGCGCGGCATCATGCTCCGTTTTTTGCCTGCTGAACCCATCATTCCGCTTTGGTTTGATGTGAATATTCTGGATAAGGTCTTCTTTAACCTGCTATCTAACGCTCTGAAATTTACCCCCGACCGGGGCCAGATCACAGTCAGCATCCAGCGCGTGCCCACCGACAATACGGTGCGCGTGAGCGTAGAAGACACGGGTTGTGGCATCTCGGAACAAGACCGGGAGCACATTTTCGAGTGGTTTTACCAAGGGCATCAGCCAGCCGCCAAAGGCTCGGGTATGGGCTTGGCATTGGCAATGGGCCTCGTGCGTCTGCACCAAGGGCAGTTATCATTTACCAGTCAGCCGGGGCAAGGCAGCACGTTTGTCGTGACCCTACCGCTGGAGCTGCCGGCGGCGCTGCGGAGCAATACGCCTTATGCGGGCCTGCCCACCAGCTTCGCCCAGGAGGAAGAAATGCCCCCCAGAGCCCAGGAAGAACTCACGCCCACACCTATTTCTGCCAGTGAGTCCTTGATATTGGTGATTGAGGATAACGACGACGTGCGGGACTTTGTGGTACAGAAGCTGGCGCCGCACTTTCAGGTGTCCTCAGCCGCTGATGGCGACACGGGCCTGCGAATGGCTGCCGAAACCATTCCGGACCTGATTGTATGCGACGTGATGCTGCCTGGCCTCAGCGGCCTGGAAGTAGTTACGCAGCTGCGGGCCGACTGGCGCACCTCGCACATACCAGTGGTCATGCTCACGGCCCGCAACGCGCCCGAGCAGCAGGTAGAAGGGGTGCAGTCGGGCGCCGACTTATACCTAACCAAGCCGTTTAACCCGACCTTTCTGCTGGAAAGTATCCGCACCTTGCTCGCCAACCGCGCCCACCTGCGCGAGCACTTCCGCCGCGAGTTATCGGTGGACACCGCTACCGTGGCGCCCCAGCGCGTCGACCAAAAATTCCTGGCCGAACTCACCGCCATCGTGGAGGCCAACCTCACGCGCTCCGACCTGAGCGTAGAAGATGTAGCGCGCAGCTTGGGTATCTCGCGGGTGCAGCTTTACCGCAAAGTGAAGGCCCTGCTAGGTACCGGCGTCACCGACTTTATTCAGGGCATCCGCCTGACCAAAGCCCGCCAGGTTTTGCTCGACGACAGCCTGACTATTGCCGAAGTAGCTTACCAAATGGGCTTCTCTTCGCCCTCATATTTCTCCACTGCTTTCAAAGCCAAGTACCAGATTTCGCCTTCCGAGTTCAAGGCCTTGCACGTTACGCCCCAAAGCTGAATCAATTTCGAAAGCCAGGTATCATGAGCGAAACCCTAGTTTCAAAAATGAATCAGGAATAGTAGTTAAGTTATTGACTTATAGTGATTTAAATATTACGTAAACGTTGTATCAAAAATGGAAGACTTTGGAATAATAGAGCACGCTTAGGCAGCCGCCACGACCGAATTTTGAGAAAAAAAAACGGTCGTGAAAAACAGCAAAGTATTCTTCTGGTCCATTGTCATTGCCCTGGGGGGCTTTTTGTTTGGCTTTGACACGGCCGTTATATCCGGCGCGGAAAAAGCGATTCAACAGCTCTGGCAACTCACCGCTTTCGAGCACGGGTTCACCATATCTATCGCGCTTATAGGTACGGTGCTCGGTGCCTTACTGGGGGGCATTCCTTCTGATAGACTAGGGCGCCGCAAGACGCTGATCTGGATTGCGGTCCTCTATTTCATCTCGGCTTTGGGCGCGGCATTGGCGCCGAGTTGGGTGCCTTTTCTAATCTTCCGCTTCCTTGGTGGTCTGGGTGTTGGCGCCTCCTCCGTCACGGCGCCGCTCTACATTTCAGAGATTTCGCCGGCTGCCTCCCGGGGCCGCATGGTGGCGCTGTTTCAGTTTAACATCGTCTTCGGAATCCTGATTGCCTACCTCTCCAACTATCTGCTGGCCGATAGCGGCGACGCGGCCTGGCGCTGGATGCTCGGCGTGCAGGTGTTCCCAGCCGCCGCGTTTTTACTCCTGCTCTTCCGCGTACCTGAAAGCCCACGTTGGCTGATCACAAAGAAGGGACTGGTAGAAGAGGGTCGCGCGATTCTGCGCATCATCAACCCCACCTCCTTTGACAGCGACGTAACAGCCATCCTGACGTCGCAGGCTCAGGAAGGCGCGGGCGGTGAGTCGCTCTTTACCCGCAAGCATATTGGTCCGGTGATGCTGGCAGTGCTGTTCGCCGTCTTCAATCAGGTTTCCGGCATCAACGCTATTCTCTATTATGCCCCCCGCATCTTTGAAATGACGGGGTTGGGTACTAGTTCGGCGCTGCTATCGTCGGCGGGCCTGGGGCTGATCAACTTCGCCTTCACGCTGCTGGCCATGAACTTCATCGACCGTTTTGGCCGCCGCAAGCTCATGCTGATTGGCTCCTTCGGCCTGATTGCCACATTAGGTTTGGTAGCCCGGTCTTTCTACACGGAGCAGTTTACGGGCTTCACGGTGCCCATCCTTTTGTTTGTGTACATCGCCTTTTTCGCCTTCTCGCAAGGGGCTGTTATCTGGGTATTTATCTCCGAGATTTTCCCCAACAGTGTTCGCGCTAAAGGACAGGCGCTGGGTAGCTCCACGCACTGGATCATGGCTACCATCATCGCCTTCACCTTTCCTTACTTCGCCGAGCACCTGGGCGGCGGCCACACCTTCCTGTTTTTCTGTCTGATGATGGTGCTGCAACTGGTCTTCGTGTGGCGCTTTATGCCCGAAACCAAGGGCACGAGCCTAGAGCAAGTCGAGAAAATCTTGGTGGTCCATTAAGATACCATTCAAGAAAAAAAGCCCCTCAGACCGTCATGCCGAGCACAGCGAAGCATGCTTTTGGGTGCTTCACAACCAAGACCGATTACCACCTGAGGGCGCTTTTTTGCCCCCAGCACTGGTTAGCCATTAACTCCCTCCACTTTACACAACACCCATGAAAAAGATCGTACTCATGCGCCGCCGGACACTCCTGCCCACGGCGTTGGCTGCTCTGCTGCTGACGGCCCCAAACCTCGTCGCAGCGCCCAACCGAATAGAACGGATCAGTATCTATAAGGCTGATATCCAGGTGACTGGTCAGGTAGTTGACGATAAGGGCGCGGGGATACCCGGTGTAACCGTGCTTGTGAAAGGCACCACCAACGGCACCGCTACCGACCCCGACGGCCGCTTCAGCCTTACCGTTCCCGAAGATGCGGTGCTGACCTTCTCTTCCATCGGCTTCACTTCCCAGGAAATTGTATTAGGTGGCCGCACTACCCTTAATGTAACGATGGCCGCCGACACCAAGACCCTGGATGAAGTGGTCGTGACGGGCTACCAAACCCAGCGCAAGGCCGACCTGACCGGCGCCGTATCGGTAGTGAAAACGGAAGAAATCAAGGATATGGCTTCCAACGACGTGACCCGCAACTTGCAGGGTCGGGTGCCGGGCGTGAACATCACCACCGACGGTGCGCCGGGCAGCTCCGCCACCGTGCGCATTCGCGGTATCGGTACGCTGGGCAACAACGACCCGCTCTACGTCATCGACGGCATCCCGACGCGGGAAGGCATCAACCAAATCAACCAGAATGACATCGAGTCAATACAGGTGCTGAAAGACGCTTCCGCCGCCAGCATCTACGGCTCGCGGGCCAGTAATGGCGTTATCATCATCACCACCAAAAAGGCCAAGCAAGGTGCCACGCGGGTGGATTTCTCGACCTTCTTCACTCTCCAGACGCCGGGCCCGCACATCCAGATGCTCAATACCCTGGACTACGGCCGGGTGTACTGGCAGGCAGCCACCAACGATGGTGCCGTGGCCAGCCGCCCGTTCTACACCTTTCAAACGCGCACGGGTCCCGACGGACAGCCCGTGCTCGACCAGGTGATTGTGCCTGAGTTCATCGACAAGGACAAAACCATGCGCGCCGCCGACACCGACTGGTTTAAGGAAACGCAGCAGAACGCCCTGATTCAGAGCTACAACCTGAGCGTGAGCAGCGGCGGCGAGCGAGGCGGGGCATTGTTTTCACTGAACTACTACGACAACTCCGGTACTCTCAAACATTCTGGCTTCAACCGCTATACGGCCCGCCTCAATTCCGATTATAACTTCCTGGGGGGCAAATTAAAGATTGGCGAAAACCTGACCATCGTCAAGTCGCAGCGGGCGGAGTTCGACCTGAACCTAGTGCGCGACCGGACTACCCAGTTGCCCTCTATTGTGCCCGTGCGCACCGTGGATGGTATCGGCTGGGGCGGCCCTGTGGAAGGCATGAGCGACCGGGACAATCCGTTGCGCCTGCTCTCCGATAACCGCCAGAACCGCTCCAACACCGGCCGCGCCTTCGGTAACGTATTTGCCGACGCCGAACTGCTGCCCGGCCTGCATTTGCGCACCAGCTTCGGCATCGACTACAGCATGTACAAGTTCCGCCAGATATACAAAACCTATAAGGCGGGCTTCCTCTCCGAAGCCAACAACCGAGTAACTGATAACCAGCGCTTTTATGGTAACTGGGTGTGGCAGAATACTTTGAACTACGACATGACGTTGGGGGGCAAACATCAGCTCAACTTCGTGGCCGGCACCGAGCGCATCAGCTACTACGACGAGAGTAGCTACGCCTCCCGCACCAATTTCGCCAGCGAAGACCCCACCTACGCCTACCTCGACGCGGGTGCGGCCAATAAGGACAACGGCGGCGGCGGCACCGCCTACAAGCTGGCTTCCTACTTCGGTAAATTCAACTATTCGCTGGCTGACAAGTACTTGGCCTCCGTTACCATCCGCCGCGACGGCTCCTCCCGCTTCGGTGAAGACAACCGGTTTGGCGTATTCCCGGCCGCGTCGGTGGGCTGGCGTCTGAGCGAAGAGAACTTCGTGAAAAACACGACCCCGTTCTTTTCCGATCTGAAGCTGCGCGCCGGCTGGGGCCAAACCGGCAACCAGGACATTGCCAACTTTGCCTCCCGCGGCCTCTATCAGTCGCTCTTAGGCACCCTAGACCCCAACTTTGAGTACGACCGTGGCACGGCCTACGACATCTTCGGCAACGATACCAATTTGCCTTCCGGTTACCGCCGCGTGCAGCAGGCCAACCCCGATTTGAAGTGGGAAACCACCACCCAAACCAACCTCGGCCTTGACTTCGGCTTGCTGGATAACCGCCTCACGGGTTCGGTCGACTACTTCATCAAGAAAAGCGAAGACATCCTCGTGAACCTGCCTTACCTGGCCGTAGTTGGCGAGGGCGGCGACAAGTTCGTGAACGGCGCTTCGATCGAAAACAAGGGCTGGGAGTTTCTGGTAGGCTACCAGAATGAGTTAGCCAACGGCCTGACGTACAGCATCACGGGTAACCTGTCCACGTACCGCAACAAGCTGACCTTCCTGCCCGACGAGGTTATCAACGCCTACGGCGGCAACGGCCAGGACGTAACTCGCTTAGGCCATTCTATTAATGCCGTGTATGGCTACGTAGCCGACGGCTTGTACCAGAACGCCACCGAAGTAAGCGAAGGCCCCACGCAGGTAGGTGCCGCCCCCGGCCGCATTCGCTATAAGGACCTGAACGGCGACGGCAAAGTTGACAACTTCGACCAGACCTGGATTACCGAGGGCGTGCCCGACTTCAACTACGGCTTAAACTTGGGCGCCGGCTACAAAGGCTTCGACGTGCAAGTGTTCCTGCAAGGGGTGCAAGGCCTGGAAGCTTACAACAACGCCAAATTCCGGACTGACTTCGCATCAATTGCCTCGGGTGAGAACTGGGGCGAGCGCCTGCTCGACGCGTGGTCGCCGACTAACACGGGCTCTTCGATTCCGGCCCTTACCCTGCAAAACTCCAACAATGAAGGCCGCGCCTCGACTTACTTCATCGAAAACGCTTCTTACCTGAAGCTGCGCAACATTCAGCTGGGCTATTCGCTGCCCGCCACCTTGGTCAGCAAGATTAAGCTGCAAGGGGTGCGCGTGTACGTGCAGAGCCAGAACTTATTCACTGTCAAGAGCAAGGAGTACACCGGCCCGGACCCCGAGGTAACCAACTACCAGTACCCGGTTCCCCGCATTTTCACCACCGGCCTCAACGTTTCCTTCTAATCATCCGCCAGCATTACTACCATGAAAATCCTGAAATCCAGCGTACTGGCGATTTCGCTGCTCGCCCTTTCCTATGGCTGCAACGACAAAGAGTTTCTCAATGTGCAGCCCACCGGCGCGCTCAGCGACGACCAGCTGAATACCGCCGCCAATATTGAAAAGCAGGTTATTGCCACCTACTCCCAGCTGGGTAACGACGTGTACCGCGCGCCTTATACCTCTTTGTGGCCCTACGGCAACGTCCGCGCCGGCGACGCTTACAAAGGTGGCAACGGCACGGCCGACGTGGATGCGTTTCACTTCTACGAAACCTTCACTTTCAACCGCG
This sequence comes from Hymenobacter sp. HDW8, assembly GCF_011305775.1. Classification (NCBI taxonomy): domain Bacteria; kingdom Pseudomonadati; phylum Bacteroidota; class Cytophagia; order Cytophagales; family Hymenobacteraceae; genus Hymenobacter; species Hymenobacter sp. HDW8. The sequence goes on along the minus strand of NZ_CP049907.1, from coordinate 1,030,736 downwards.
TCGATGTAGGCAACACCGACGAGCTATGGTTCCTGATCTACATCGGCATTTCGCGCGCCAACGACGCCCTCCGCCGCCTCGAAACCGTGGATGCGGCGGCCATGCCCAACAAGGCCATTCGTCAGGGCGAGATGCGCTTTCTGCGCGGCCACTTCTACTTTATGCTGAAGGAACTGTTCAAACGAGTGCCTTACATTGACGAGAAAGTGCCCACTGCAGAGTACGCTACCGTATCGAACGTGGGCCTGACCAACGACGAACTATGGACGAAGATTGCCGATGACTTCCGCTTTGCCGTAGCTAATCTGCCGGATACCCAGCCTGAAATCGGGCGAGCCAACAAGTCGGCGGCGCAGGCATATCTGGCCAAAACGCTGCTTTTCCAGGCTTACGTACAGAGCGACAACAACGCCGTTACGTCCGTTGACCAGGCGAAGCTACAAGAAGTGGTTTCCCTTACTAACCAGGTAATTGCCTCAGGCAAATACTCGTTGCACTCTGATTTTGCCACCAACTTCCTGACAGCCGGCGACAACGGGGTAGAGTCGGTATTTGCCATCCAGTTTTCACGCAACGACGGCACCCCCAAGGGTCGCACGGACCGGGGCAATGCCCTGAACTACCCGATGAATCCGGACTACGGGTGCTGCGGGTTTCATCAGCCCAGCCAGAACCTGGTGAACGCCTTCAAGACGGATGCCCAAGGTCTGCCCCAGTTTGAAACCTTCAACAACTCGGACCTAAGCGCCCCCGCTGATTTCCAGACCAATACCGTCGATCCACGCCTCGACCACTCCGTTGGTATTCCCTCGCACCCTTACAAATATTCTCCATCGTTCATCTTCGAAACCTCCTGGTTGCGCGACCAGAATACTTACGGGGTGTATATGTCGATGAAGGAAAACGTGCTGCCCACGGACCCAAGCTTCCAGAAAACGCCCCCCTTCATGAGCTCATCGAAGAACTGGACCATTATCCGCTACGCTGATGTGCTCCTTTGGAAAGCCGAAGCATTAATTGAGCTGAACCGCCCGGCCGAAGCTCTGCCCATCGTTAACCAGATTCGGCAGCGTGCCCAGAACAGCACCGCTCGGTTGAAAACCACTTCCGGCGCCAACATCTCCAACTACCGGATCGGTCAGTACTCGGCTGGAGTTTGGAATCAGGCGTACGCTCGCCAGGCGCTACGCTTTGAGCGCCGCTTAGAGTTTGCTTTGGAAGGCCAGCGCTTCTTCGACCTCGTGCGCTGGGGAATCGCGGCCGATTACCTGAACACGTACTTCGAAAAGGAAAAAACGAAGCGTCAGCACCTAAAGGACGCCCGCTTCACCCGCGGCCGCGACGAATACCTACCAATTCCGTTAAATCAAATCAACTTCAGCAAAGGCCTGTACCAGCAGAATCCAGGTTGGTAGGCATTCAAAAGAGGTCATATCGCAGGTTTGATTCGGTCATTCCACCCCACCTGTCATCCTGAGTTTACGAAGGACCTTATCACGTTAATACGAACAGTTGCTATGCTAATTGTTCATCGGGCATAAGGTCCTTCGTAAACTCAGGATGACAGGAGAATTGACAGGTCTATAAATCATCAAATCAACTTCTTATGCAAAATACAGTTGTGTGCTTCGGTGAGACGCTCTGGGATGTGCTGCCCTCGGGTAAGCAGCCGGGCGGAGCACCTTTCAACGTGGCGGTGCACCTGCATCAGTTTGGGCAGCCCGTAGAGCTTATCAGCCGGGTCGGCGACGACGACCTAGGAACTGAGCTGTTGGATTTCCTAGAAAGTCGAGGCGTCAGCACAAAATATGTACAGCGCGGCAAGACTCATTTGACGGGTGTCGTAAAGGCGAATGTAGACGACCGTAATGAGGTAGTTTACAAAATTGTTCAGCCCGTGGCCTGGGACTACATCCAATACGATAATGAGGTCCGCGACCTAGTGGCCGGCGCCAAAGTATTCGTATATGGTAGTCTGGCGGCGCGGAGCCAGGCTACGCGCGAAACTCTGTATCGGCTGCTGCAAAGTGCTCAACTCAAGGTATTCGACGTGAACATGCGCCCGCCGCATTACACCCGCGAGGTCATTAAATACCTGCTGGAACAAGCCGATGTGGTGAAAATGAATCACCATGAGTTGGCCGAAATCCTTGATTGGTTCGGCGGTAGCACCGAAGACGAAGCGGCCTTGGCTGGACTGGCCAGTCGTTTTGACCTAAAAGCCGTGTGCGTCACGCTTGGCGCCGACGGGGCCATGCTATGGGCTGGGGGGCAATTTTACCGCGCCCCCGGTATCAAAGTCGAAGTAGTGGATACTATCGGCAGCGGCGACGCGTTCCTGGCGGCTTTCTTGCGAGCTTGGTTAAGCGGGCGCCCCTACGACGAATGCCTGCGCATTGCTTGCGCGAGTGGGGCTTTAGTTGCGACTTATCAGGGCGCAACCCCAGCCCTCAGCGAAACGCATATTACTGATTTGCTGGACGTTCAAGTTCGGCAGTAAATCATGCTCCTCTAGGCGGTCATGCAGAGCGGAGCGAAGCATCTCGCTTGCTAACGTCAGATTAGTAATCTTACTACCGATGGCGAGATGCTTCGCTCCGCTCTGCATGACCGCCTTTTTCCTTAATAGGTCATTTATCAACTCCCTATGAAAAAACTGATTTGTCTAACTGTGGGCCTGCTGGGCCTGACGCTCAGCGGCTGGGCCCAACGGCCGCAAGCTACTGAGCAGTACCGCCCCAAGTTTCACTTCACCCCGAAGGCGAAGTGGATGAACGACCCTAACGGCATGGTCTATAGCAAGGGGACGTATCATTTGTTCTATCAATATTACCCCGACAGCACCATATGGGGGCCGATGCACTGGGGTCACGCTACCAGCAAAGATCTGGTGAGCTGGCAGCACCAACCCGTGGCCTTATATCCTGATAGCCTGGGGTATATCTTCTCGGGTAGCGCCGTTCTGGATGTGAACAATACTTCGGGCTTCGGCAAAAACGGCCAGGCGCCGATGGTGGCTATTTTCACCCATCATAACCCTAAGCTGGAGAAGCTGGGGGGCAATAAGCACCAGAATCAGAGTATTGCTTATAGCCTGGACGAGGGCAAAACCTGGACGAAATACGAGAAAAACCCAGTGCTGAAAAATCCCGGCATTCCGGACTTCCGCGACCCAAAAGTGAGTTGGTACGAGAAGGACAAAAAGTGGATTATGACCCTGGCTACCAAAGACCGCATCACGTTTTACTCCTCGCCCAACCTGAAGGACTGGACTAAGCAAAGTGAGTTTGGCGAGAAGGTAGGCGCGCACGGCGGCGTGTGGGAGTGCCCCGACTTGTTCCAGCTGACGCTGGGGGGCAAAAAGCAATGGGTGTTGCTGGTGAGCATCAACCCCGGCGGCCCCAACAAAGGCTCGGCGACTCAATACTTCGTGGGCGACTTTGACGGTAAGACGTTTACACCACTTTCTACCGACACGAAATGGGTTGATTATGGCCCCGACAACTACGCCGGCGTGACGTGGTCGAACACCGGCGACCGGAAGATATTCTTGGGTTGGATGAGTAACTGGGAATATGCCAATCAGGTGCCCACGTACCCCTGGCGCAGTGCCATGACCATCCCGCGCGACTTGTCGCTGCGCAAAGTAGGAACGGAAGTGCTATTGGTGTCGCAGCCATCCAAGGAAGTAAGCAAGCTGGAATCAGGAGAAATTACACTGGATAATGTAGCGGTGAAAGGGGAGATGAACCTCTCTGACAAGACCAAGAACACGGGTCCATTCCAACTAAAACTCTCTGCTGATCAGCTCGCTGACTTTGCCGTGGTTTTGACCAACGACCGTAAGGAAGAAGTCCTGATTGGCTATGACAAAAAAGCCAACCAATACTATATCGACCGCACCAAGTCCGGAAAGCTTGACTTCAGCGACAAATTTGCGAGTCGGGCCACTGCGCCGCGCCTGACTACCAGCGCGAAAATGGACTTGACACTCATTGTGGATGCCGCTTCGGTAGAGCTTTTTGCTGATGAAGGCCTGACCGCCATGACGGGGATATTTTTCCCGAATGAGGAATACAAAATAATCAAGGTTCGCGTGGCTAATCCACTGACGCTGCGCAAAGTCACTTACAAGCGTATGGGCGTCGGAATCTGATAATAATGCGACGGTTTCATTGAAGAAGCTGTGCAATAAAAGCAAATCGGGTAGCAAGCTGAGCTAGGTTCAGCCTGCTACCCGATTTGCTTTTATTGCATCGTCATAAAATACAACATTGACGCAGCCTTACAAACGTCACTTACTTCCTCAGATCACGCACGACGGCTTTAAAAGCGCATTATTTGGGTGTTGCAAAAGGCATCAGAGGGAGGAATGAGAACGTTCCCGGTAACGATTGCGCAAATAAACTCTCTGCTAAGCCCGTTTCGCTAAAGCGTCCGTCTGTAGCTTAAGCTATTGCTCAATAGCTGCGAAAGCGGCCGCATCAGGAAAGAATTACACTCCAGCCCGAGCTGGGGGGCTTTTTTCTTTAAAGCTCATTCCATGAAAAAATACGCTGTATTGCTCTTGTCTTTGGTCGCTCTGGCCTTCCGACCGGCTGAGGAAAAGAAGGTTCAAGTATTCCTGGTTGGCGACTCCACGATGTCGGAGAAGCCGGACCGCAACAAGCCGGAGCGCGGCTGGGGCATGTACTTTGATCAGTTCTTCGATGGCGAAACCACCGTGCAAAACCACGCCATGAATGGGCGTAGCACCCGCAACTTCCGTCACGAAGGCCGCTGGGCCAAGGTGATGGAGCAGGTGAAGCCTGGCGACTGGGTGCTTATCCAGTTTGGCCACAACGATCAAAAAAAGGAAGACACCGCCCGTTACGCCGCGCCCCAAACCGATTATCGCAAAAACCTGACGCGCTACGTGCAGGAAGCCAAGCAGCGGGGGGCAAATCCGGTGCTGCTCACGCCTGTGGGCCGACGCTACTTTGATGAGCAGGGCAAGCGCAAAGACGACCATGGCGAGTATCCGGCGGTGGTGCGTGAGGTAGCAAAGTCGCAGAAAGTGCCGCTGATTGACATGCACGAGAAGAGCTGGGCGCTGTACTCTCAACTGGGTGAGAAGGGTAGCCGAGACCTTTTCTGGAGTTACCAGAACGGCTACTACCAAGAGAACCCGGTGCCCCCAGCCAAGAACGACAACACCCACTTTTCGGCCTACGGCGCTGAGCTAATTGCGCAGCTGGTTGCCCAGGACATAAAGAAGCAAAACCTGGGTATAGCCAGTCACCTGAAGCCCTTGGCCTTTACGGGCAAGTACGCCTTCGATTTGCCGGTGGTTCTCCAGCCTTCGTTCCGTGCCGATACGTTTAACATCACCAAGTTCGGAGCTGTAGCCGATGGCCAAACCCTGAACACCGAGGCGTTTCGCAAAGCCATTGAGGCCTGTAGCCAGCAGGGCGGCGTAGTATTGGTGCCGCGCGGCTTATGGCTCACGGGCCCGATTCAGTTGAAAAGCAACGTGAACTTACACGTGCAGCGGGGAGCTCTGGTCCAGTTTAGCAACAAGCTCTCCGACTACAAACTCATCAAAACGAACTGGGAAGGCGAGGATGCCGTGCGCAATCAGTCTCCTATTTCGGGCTACGACCTCGTGAATATTGCCATTACCGGCGAGGGCACTTTCGACGGTGCCGGCGACTCCTGGCGCATGGTGAAGAAGGAGAAGCTGAGTGAAGGGCAGTGGCAAAAGCTCGTGAAGTCGGGCGGCGTGGTGGATGAAAAAGCCACCACTTGGTACCCGACTGCTAGTTCTTTGAAAGGCTCGCTTTCGCCCAAAATCTGGGTTATTCCTGCTGGACAAACTGATGTTGATTACAACCGCTTCACGGAGGTAAAAGACTTCCTACGGCCCAACATGCTCAGCCTACAGCGCTGCAAGCAGATTCTGCTCGAAGGCTTCACCATTCAGAACTCGCCGGCCTGGACTATCCACCCGCTGCTCTGTGATAACATTACTCTGCGCAACGTGACGGCCAAAAACCCTTGGTACGGCCAAAACACCGACGCCCTCGACCTTGAATCTTGCCGCAATGGTTTGGTAGAAGGCTGCACGTTTGATGTAGGCGACGACGGCATCTGCATCAAGTCGGGCCGCGACGAGCAGGGCCGAAAGCGTGGGGTGCCAACGGAGAACTTCATCATCCGCGACACCAAAGTATACCACGCCCACGGCGGCTTCGTGATTGGCTCCGAAATGTCGGGCGGCGCGCGCAATATCTACGTGACCAACTGCACCTTCATGGGTACCGATGTAGGTCTGCGCTTCAAAACGGCTCGTGGCCGCGGCGGGGTAGTAGAGAACATCTTCGTCGACGGCGTGGACATGACCGACATTGCCGGCGAGGCCATTTTGTTTGACATGTTTTACGCGGCCAAAGACCCGGTGCAGGTAAACGGCGAGGCCTTTGCTATTCCCGAAATCAAGGCGGAGCCTCTGAACGAGGGTACCCCGCAGTTCCGCAGCTTCCGCATCAAAAACGTCACTTGTAAAGGGGCAAATACTGGTATCCTGATTCGCGGGGTACCCGAAATGAACATCAAGGACATTGAGATCGAAAACGTTGTGCTCGAAAGCAAAAAGGGCCTCGTATGTCAGGAAGCCGATGGTATCAAGCTCAAAAACGTAGCACTGTTTTCCACCGAAACCAAGCCCGTGCTGGAAGTGCAAAACAGTCGCAACATCGTGATGGACAACATCCGCTACACCAACGGCGCCGAATTGCTGCTGCGCGTAACCGGCGACCGGAGTAAGAATGTAAAATTGGTAAACACCAATGTAAAAGGCGCGAAGGAGGATGTAGAGTTCGGGAAGAAAGTGTCGAAAAAGGTGGTCACCGTTTCGAGCCGCTAACCTATAAGAACAGTAACCCTCGCCTCGACTGAGGTGAGAGAATAGCCCATTGCTTAAGCTCACACAAAGCCTATGTTCCGTAGTCTCTTCCTTGTCTGTTTTCTATTCTCGTTTGTTGCTGCGACGGCCCAAAAAGCCCCCCAGACGGCCGCGCGGCCTATGTCGCAGCGCATGGCTGATTCATTCATCAAATGGCACCCCGATTCTATCGTTATCGGCAGCCGGAAAACGACTCGGTGGGATTATGAGCAGGGCCTGATGCTGAAGGCATTGGAGCGGGTGTGGCAGCGTACCGGCGACCCCAAATACTTCACTTATATTCAGAAAGATCTCGACCTGTTTGTGCAGCCCGATGGCAGTATTCGCACCTATAAAATCGAAGATTATAACCTCGATAACCTGACAACCGGCCACGCGCTTTTGCTGATGAGTCAGATGTCGTTGGGTAGCTCGGTGGTGCAGCAGAAATACGTTAAAGCCGCTCAATTGCTCCGCAAGCAGCTTGCGGAACAGCCCCGCACCAAAGCCGGCGGCTTCTGGCACAAGAAGATTTACCCCAATCAAATGTGGCTGGATGGCCTGTACATGGCTCAGCCATTTTACGCGGAGTACAACCAGGTTTTCAAACAAACTCAGGACTTCGACGATGTAGCAAAGCAGTTTGCGTTGATCGAGAAAAACCTTGTTGATCCGAAAACTGGGCTGCTTTACCACGGCTACGATGAAAGCCGGGAGCAGCAGTGGGCCAACAAGCAAACGGGCCAGTCGCCTAACTTCTGGGACCGGGGCATGGGCTGGTACGCAATGGCCTTGGTTGATGTGCTTGACTACTTTCCGAAGGAGCACAAAGAGTACGCGAACCTGCTGAAATACGTGCAGCGGTTGGCGCCCGTGTTGGCTAAATATCAAGACCAAAAAACGGGCACTTGGTCATTGGTAGTAGACCAAAGCTCACGCAAAGGCAACTACGCCGAAGCCTCGGGCAGCAGCATGTTTGTGTACATGCTGGCCAAAGGCGTACGCATGGGCTACCTCGATAAGTCGTATCAAAAAGTGGCCGATAAAGGCTATCAGGGCCTATTGAAAACCTTTGTAGCCAATGAGGCCGACGGCGCACTAGCCTTCAATGGAACAGTAAGCGTGGGTGGTCTGGGGGGCAAACCTTACCGCGATGGTAGCTTTGAATACTACCTCAGCGAGCCGCTGCGCAAGAACGATTTGAAAGGTGTTGGGCCATTTATTCTGGCCAGTGTGGAGATGGAAATTGCTGCTGAAAATAAGCTCGGCCAAGGCAAGACAGTAGGCCTAGACTATTACTTCAACCACGAGTCGCGCAAGAGCCCGATTACCGGCGAGCCGGAGCCATTTCATTACACCTGGGAAGAGCGCACGCACGGCGGCTTCTGGTTCTGGGGCAATCAGTTTCGGGAACTGGGGGGCAAAACAGTGTCTGTGCCCACGGCGCCAACAGCCGCCTCGCTTAAGGGTTTGGACGTGTACATTATCGTAGACCCGGACACACGCAAGGAAACTCCCAATCCGAACTTTGTGGAGGCCGCGCACGTGCAGGCTATCAGCGACTGGGTAAAGGCTGGTGGTACATTGGTGATGCTGGCCAACGATACTTCCAACTGCGAAATTCCACGTTTTAATCAGCTGGCACAGGCCTTCGGATTACGCTTCGCTAACACCAGCCTCAACATGGTGAAGGGCGACCAATTTGAGCAGGGAAAAGTTGACCTGACCGGCGGCAAAACGGTGTTCAAAACGGCCAAGACGGCGTACGTAAAGGAGCTAGCGCCATTGGAAGTAAAGTCACCTGCTCAGCCGCTGGTCAAGAACGGCAATCACGTGATTATGGCCACGGCCAAAGTGGGTAAAGGAACGGTGTTCGCGCTGGGCGACCCGTGGCTGTACAACGAGTATGTGGACGGCCGCAAAATTCCGGCTACGTACGAGAACTTTCAGGCTGGTAAAGATCTGGCTACCTGGCTCCTGCAGCAAACCGTTCGCAAGTAAGGCTGAGCCATTTAGCTTTACTTCTCATGAAAATACTTAGCGTTCTGTACTTGTTGCTGCTACCTGTTCTGGGGGTGGCGCAGTCATCAACTTTGTCGAAAGTATGGGTGCCGGATTTGGGCAATGGCACCTACAAAAATCCAGTGCTGTACGCCGATTATTCCGACCCAGATGTTGTGCGTGTTGGCTCCGATTATTACCTCACTTCTTCGAGCTTTAACGCGGCGCCCGGCTTGCAGATTCTGCACTCGAAAGACCTGGTAAACTGGACGATTATCAGCACGGTTTTCAGCCAGCAGTCACCGCTGGATGTATTCAGCAAGCCCCAGCACGGCAATGGGGTTTGGGCTCCTTCCATTCGCTACCATAAGGGGCAATTTTACATCTATTACCCCGACCCGGACTATGGGATTTATGTAACGCGGGCGAAGAATCCGGCGGGCCCTTGGGAAACGCCCATCCTCATCAAAGAAGCGAAAGGCTGGATTGATCCTTGTCCGCTCTGGGACGCGGACGGACAAGCCTATCTGGTGCACGCTTTTGCCGGTTCGCGGGCCGGATTTAAAAGCGTGCTAGCCATATCGCGCATGTCGCCCGATGGGTTGAAGCTGCTGGGTGATGAAGTGCTGATTTTTGATGGCCACGAGAAGCACCCAACCATCGAAGGCCCGAAGTTTTACAAGCGCAACGGCTACTACTATATTTTCGCGCCGGGTGGGGGAGTATCCACGGGCTGGCAAGTGGTACTGCGTTCCAAGAATGTATTCGGTCCCTATGAAGACCGCATTGTGATGGCGCAGGGCAACACACCCATCAACGGGCCTCATCAAGGTGCGTGGGTGACGACGCCCGGCGACAAGGAAGATTGGTTTATGCACTTTCAGGACCAAGGCCCTTACGGCCGAGTGGTGCATTTGCAACCAATGGTTTGGAAAAACGACTGGCCCGTAATCGGCAACGACCCTGATGGCGATGGCAAAGGCGAACCCGTACTGACTTACCGCAAGCCCGCCCACAAAGCAAAAACTCAACCGCTAGCGACGCCGGCTACTTCTGATGAGTTTGATGGTACTACGTTGGGCTTACAGTGGCAGTGGCACGCTAATCCTCAGCTCGGCTGGGCCTTCCTAAATGCCCCCCAGAGCTTGCTGCGCCTCTACTCTGTGCCCTTGCCCACTGATTTCAAGAACTTCTGGCAGGTGCCGAATCTGCTGTTGCAGAAGCTGCCGGCCGCCGCGTTTACCGCTACCACAAAGCTTACATTTATTCCACGCTTTGAAGGCGAGAAAACGGGTTTGATTGTGATGGGGATGGACTACGCTCACTTAAGTCTCACCAACCAAAATGGCCGCGTATACTTAGCTTCAACGGTGTGCCAAAACGCGGACAAGCTTGCGCCGGAAACAGCGACTGCAACACCAGTAGAAGTGCCAGCCAACAAGCCGATTTATCTGCGTGTAGCCGTGCGTGAGGGCGCCAAATGCCAGTTCAGCTACAGCCTCGACGGGCAGCAGTTTCAGCCTATCGGTACCGAGTTTCAAGCCCGTGAAGGCCGCTGGATTGGAGCCAAAGTTGGCCTGTTCTGCACTCGGGCCAGCAAAACCAACGACGCTGGCTCCGCCGATGTGGATTGGTTTCGGATTGAATAGAAAAAAGCCCCCAGCGAATGCTTGCTTCAGCTTAACACCCAGTGGGGGGCTTTTTCTATCCTGACTTCCTAATTAGATAGACAGTACAAAATCCTTTGGCTTCGACTTCTGATCGGGTGATGCTGTTGCTAGGCGGGCCGCGATGTGGTCTGGGAGTCGCGTGGAGTCGCGCGCTATTAACTCAGTGGGAATGCGGACGGTGCCAACGGGCTGCGCCCGATGCTTGCGCTCAATCAAATCGATGAGGCGTTCGGCCGCAACTTGCCCAATCTCCTGAGCCGGCTGCACCACCGTGCTCAGTGAGGGCGACAGAAGTTCGGCTACGTTCAAGTTGGTAAAGCCAATAAGCGACACATCATCGGGAATGGTAAGGTTGCGCTGGCGCAGGGCCGTAAGGCAGCCCACTGCTAGTCGGTCGCTGGCGGTAAAAAAGGCATCGGGGGCAACCGGTAAGGCCATGAGCTCGTCTACCATCGGTCCAACTTCATTGGGGCCAAAAGTGCCGTAGCGTACTAGATTTTCATCGAAGGGCAAGCCGTATTTTTCCAAGGCGGCGCGGTAACCAGCTAGGCGCTCCTGCGTGATGCTCAACCAAGGCTGAATGGTGAGGTGGGCGATGCGCCGCCGGCCCGACTGAATAAGGTGCTCGGTGGCAGCAAAAGCCCCCTTGAAGTTATCAGCCACGACCTGCGTTACATCCAACTCGGCTGAAACCCGGTCGAAGAGGACAATGGGAACACCTTTAGCGTGCAGCTCACGCAAATAGGTAACGTTGGACGTTTCGCTGGATAAAGACAGCAGCAGCCCATCAACCCGCCGCGACATAGCCTGCTCTACATTCGCCACTTCGCGGTCGTAAGACTCGTGGCTCTGGAAGATAATAACGTGGTAGCCGCGGTTGTAGGCAATAGCCTCAATACCGTTGATGGCTTGGGAGAAAAAGTAGTTGGCAATCTGGGGTACAATGACACCAATAGCGCGGGTGCCACTCCCTTTTAAGCTCAGCGCTATCGGATTGGGGCGATAGTTAAGACGCTCGGCGCATTCCATCACCAGCCGCTTGGTCTCGGGGTTGATTTCGTAGCTGCCGCGCAAGGCACGCGAAACAGTAGAGGTTGAAATATTCAGTTCGCGGGCAATATCCTTGATGGTGAATGTTTCCAAGTAAGTAGCAGTGTAGGGAGAGAGGAGTAGGGGAAGATAGGGGCAAAGCTTCTTAAAGTTCAAGAACTATAAGCGTGCCGCTAGGGCCTGTTGCATGCTGACAGCAGAAATATCCACTTGTTTTCAGCGCAAATCCTAGTCGGGACCGAGGAGATTCGGCTTTGTGGCAACGTTCCCGATAACGTTTGCGCGAATAAAAACCAGCTTATACTTCCTGTTAACCATCACTTGAGTTGATATTAACAGAGCGAATAATTCGATCAGTGTCTTAAAAGTACACTGAATTTCTTTGAAAAGTTTATAAAGACAACACCTGCATGAGTGCATCATCTCTCTTCAACTTGGCTGGCAAAGTGGCCTTGGTAACTGGTTGTAACCGGGGTATTGGTCAGGCAATGGCGATAGGGCTGGCAGAAGCTGGCGCTGATATTATCGGCGTGTCTGCCTCCCTGGAAGCCACCGGAAGCGAAACGGAGCAGCAAGTGCAGGCCCTAGGTCGGCAGTTCACGGCCTACCAGGCCGACTTTAGCCAGCGCGCCCAAGTCGATGCCTTTATCCAGCAGGTGCAGCATGACTTTCCCCGCATCGATATCCTGATCAATAACGCGGGCACCATCCGCCGCGCCCCCGCTGCCGAGCACTCTGATGCCGACTGGGATAACGTGCTGGCCATTAACCTAGACTCACCATTCCGTCTGGCTCGCGCTATTGGGGGGCAAATGTTGCGGCAGGGCAGCGGCAAAATCATCTTCACCGCGTCCTTGCTCACCTTCCAAGGGGGCATTAACGTGCCGGGCTACGCGGCCAGCAAAGGCGCTATTGGCTCCTTGGTAAAAGCCCTGGCCAACGAGTGGGCCGGTAAAGGCGTGAATGTGAACGCCATTGCCCCCGGCTACATCGCCACCGATAATACCGAGGCGCTCCGCAACGACCCCGACCGCTCCGCTAGCATCCTGGGCCGCATTCCGGCCGGCCGCTGGGGCACGCCCGAGGACTTTAAAGGGCCCACTGTATTTCTGGCTTCCGAGGCCGGAGGCTACGTGCACGGCACCATCCTCACCGTCGATGGCGGCTGGATGGGGCGCTAATTCCACCTACGACTTCCTACAGCACAACCCAATACGTTCCCATGCAGCAACGCCACGCCAGCAGCCCCCGCGAAACCGTCACCCTGACCACTGACCAGCTCCGCGAGCAGTTTTTGATCGAACAGCTTTTTGTCGACGGTCAGATTGAACTCGTGTACTCCCACTACGACCGCATGATTGTGGGCGGCGCAGTACCAGCTGGTCAAACCTTGACTCTGCCTAACCCGGAAAACCTCAAAGCCAACTACTTTCTGGAGCGCCGCGAGCTAGGCATTCTGAACGTGGGTGACGCGGGCCAAGTCACAGTCGATGGCACTAGCTACGAGCTCGGCAACCAAGATTGCTTATATGTGGGGAAAGGTGCGCAAACCATTACGTTCAGCGGCGCAGAGGCTCGCTATTATTTACTCTCCGCGCCGGCGCACGCCACCCACCCGACCACACGACGCACACAGGCCGAGGCCACGCCGGTAGAAATGGGATCCATGGAAACGGCCAATGAGCGCACCATCTACAAGTACATATACAACGAGGGCATTCAGAGCTGTCAACTGGTAATGGGCCTTACCCAACTCAAGCCGGGCAACGTGTGGAACACCATGCCGGCCCACACCCACGACCGGCGCATGGAAGCCTATCTGTACTTCAATTTGCCCCCCAACCAGCGGGTACTGCACCTAATGGGCGAACCCCATCAGACCCGGCCGCTGTGGGTGAGCAACGAGCAAGCCATCATCTCGCCGCCCTGGTCCGTGCACACGGGCTGCGGTACCAGCGCCTACGCCTTCATCTGGGGCATGGCCGGCGAAAACTTAGAATACACCGACATGGATGCCGTGGGCATTTATGAGTTACGGTAAGCGACTTAAAACCCACCATTTTTTTCTCATCCCCACCATGAAAAAATATCTATTCATCTTCTGTCTGCTGCTGGGTGCGGCGACGGGGGCTTTTGCTCAGGCCCAACGAACCATTACGGGCGTGGTGCGGTCGGCAACCGAGGCCCTGCCCGGCGTAACCGTGCTCGTGAAAGGCACCACCAACGGCGCCTCTACCGATCCCGAGGGCCGCTTCAGCCTCACTGTGCCTACGGGCCAGCCGGTGACCCTAAATATCAGCTCGATCGGCTACGTATCGCAGGAAATCCCCGTAGGCGACCGTGACCAGATCAACGTGACGTTGAAAGAAGATGCGCAACAGCTGAATGACATAGTAGTAATTGGTTACCAAGAGGTTAACCGCCGCGATGTAACTGGCTCCGTATCATCAGTTGGCGCCCAGCAGATTAAGGACGTACCGGTAAACTCGGCCGCTGAGGCACTCACGGGCCGCTTGGCTGGTGTGCAGCTGACCAGCGCAGAAGGTACGCCCGGCAATCAAAACGTTCAGATTCGGGTGCGCGGTGGGGGCTCCGTAACGCAGGATAACTCGCCGCTCTACGTGGTCGATGGTATCCAAATTGAGAATGCACTCGGCGTAATTGCCCCCCAGGACATTGCCTCCGTCGACGTACTCAAGGACGCATCTGCTACGGCTATTTATGGCGCGCGCGGTGCCAACGGCGTTGTAATTATCACCACCAAAAAAGGCTTGGAAGGCAAAACTGTTATCAGCTACAACGGCTTCGCTGGGGTTCGCAAAATCACCAACACGCTGGGCGTGCTCGGCCCCGATGACTACCTCAACTATCAGTATGAGCGGTCCCGGTACGCCGGTACGGCTGGCCTAAACAGCTTCAGAACGCTGTTTGGCTCTAGAGACTTTGCGAGCGACACTATCACGCGGGCCCGTAATTCTCCCTTTGTAGATTGGCAGGACGATGTGTTCGGCAAGAATGCATTCCAGCAAACCCACAACGTATCAGTAGCTGGCGGCGTGAAAGGCACCACCTACTCTCTGAGCCTGACCCGCAATACGGAAGACGGTATCCAGCGCGGCTCCGACTACGAGCGCAGCCTGATCAACTTCCGCTTCGACACTAAAGCGACTGACAAGCTCACCGTCGGCCTGAACGTGCGCTTCAACGATCAGGAAGCCAACGGCGCCGGCACCTCTACCTCCGGTTCCTCCGTTACCTCACGCCTGCGCAATACGGTGCAGTATCAGCCCCTGATTATTCCCAGAGCTGACGGCACTGTGATAGATGTAAGTGCCTTCGACCCGGAGTTCTTCGAGACTTCTTCGCTGGTAAACCCCATCCTGACCATCGACAACGAATACCGCCTCGATAAGCGCCGCACCTTCAACGTGGGGGGCAATATTGCGCTTGAACTAGCTAAAGGCTTGGTGTTCCGCTCGACGGCTGGTTTCGACATCACCAACTTTGACCTAAGCACCTTCAATGGCCGCTATTCGCCTACCATTCGGCAGGCAGCGGGGGGCTATTTGAACCTGCCTTTCGCCACTATCACGACTACCAACCAGACCACGATCAACAACTCCAACGTACTGGACTATTCCTTCAAGAAGGACCAGCACTCTGTTGGTATCCTGGTAGGTCAGGAGATCTATCAGCAGCGCAACACCCAGCAGTTTATTCAAACCAACTTCCTGCCGCTAGAAATCACGGCGGAGCGGGCATTGGCCAACATCAACCAAGGCGTATTGCCCGCTGGCCAGACTTCGCAGCCTGTGCTGCCCCAAACCAGCATCCCGCAGGACTACCGCTTGCTGTCTGGCTTTGGTCGCCTGACGTATTCATACAATGACAAGTACCTGTTTACCGGTACTTTCCGGGCCGACGGCTCTTCAAAATTTAAGGATAGCAACCGCTTCGGCTTCTTCCCTGGTGCTTCCGTTGCGTGGCGGATTTCGCAGGAAGAGTTCTTTAAAGGAGTTCCAGCCGTATCCGATTTGAAGCTGCGCTTAAGCTACGGCCAAGCCGGCAACAACCGCATCGCCGACTTCCTGACCGACCAGTTGTACCGGGCTGGTAGCGCCCCTTACGCGCTCAACGGCAACATCGTGAATGGCTCGGCTCCGGTCAGTTTGCCAAACCCAGATTTGCAGTGGGAAAAAACCACTTCGCGCAACTTAGGTCTGGATTTGTCATTGCTCGACAACCGTATTCAATTCACGGCTGATGCGTACTACAACACCACCAGCGACCTGCTGATTAACCGTCCGATTCCGGCTTTTACGGGCTATACCTCCCAGCTCCAGAACATCGGCTCGACCTCTAACCGCGGTCTGGAATTGCAGGTCATTGGTAACATCGTAAATAACGAGAACTTTACCTGGACGGCAACCGCCAACACCTCCTTCAACCGGGGCCGCATTGAGGATTTAGGCCCTAACACCAACGAAATTCTAGGCATTGCCTCTGGCTGGGCTGGCACTGCGCTCAATCAGGATTTCGTGGCCCGCAAAGGACAGCCAGTAGGACAGATGTACGGCTTCGTAACGGATGGCTACCTAACGGCCGATGACTTCATCGGATACGTTCCTTCCACTACGCCCGGCGGCGTGGGCACCTGGACGGTTAATCCTGATCGGCCTTTGGTAAATAACCTCGGTATCATTGGCGCGAATGAGTTCCGTCCAGGTTTGATTAAGCTGCGTGACCTCAATAACGACGGCATCATTAATAACCAGGACCAGACGGTAATTGGAAACGCGAACCCGAAAGCAGTGGGCGGTCTGAATCAGCAGTTTACCTACAAGAACTTCGACGCCAGCATCTTCCTGAACTTCGTGGTTGGTAACGATGTCTACAACGCGAACAAAATCGAGTTCACGACCAACACGGCTAACACTACCTTTAACAACGTGCTCGACATCATGGGCAACCGCTACCGCACTATTGAGGAAAACGGCAGCCCCATCACAACATTAGAGCGTCTGCGTGAGGTGAATCAAAACGCCGACATCTGGACGCCTACGCAGGCTTACTTCCTGCACTCATGGGCAGTAGAAGATGGCTCTTTCCTGCGGGTGAACAACCTGACTCTGGGTTACTCATTGCCCAAGGCTCTGATCAGCCGCGCCAAGCTCTCGACGCTGCGCTTCTACGTGACGGCCAACAACATCTACACGTTCACCAAGTACTCGGGCTACGACCCTGAGGTGAGCACCCGCCGTGCTACGCCCCTCACGCCGGGCGTTGATTACGCTGCTTATCCCCGCAGCCGTGCTTTACTTTTTGGTGTGAACGTTTCCCTCTAATCTAGCAATCTCTTCAACTCATGAAATCCTTTATTTCTTTTCGAGCTGCGCTAGCTGCTGTCGCCTTAGCCGGCACCGCTGGAACGATATCTTCCTGTAAAGACTACCTGGAGGTTGATCCGGTAGGTTTGAATACCACTAGCTACACCTTTAGCACCGTGGCCGGCGCTACTGCCGCCGTTATTGGGGCCTACGATCCGCTGTCCGGCGATAATGGTTATGGTACTCGTATTAGCATGTATTATCCCTTTGATTCCGACGAGATGATCGGGTCTATAGGACCCGTCGATGGTGGTCGGCGCAGTATTGCCCGCTACGCTGCGCTGCCTGCTAATACCGAAATCACGAACCCCTGGAACCAGTTATACCAAGGCGTTGAGCGCACGAACATTTGCATCGAGCAGATTCCGTTAATGGCGCTGTATACTACCGGCACACCCGCCGATACGGCCGAGCTGCACCGCTTACATGGTGAAGCATTAACTCTGCGCGCCCAATATTTCTTTGAGCTGATTCGCAACTGGGGCGATGTACCGGCTCAGCTTACACCAGCTAAATCAGGTCAGGATTTCAACCTGCCCAACGCTGACCGCAATGTGACGCTCACCAAGATGATCGAGGACTTGGGGGTTGCTGCCAAGCTGGTGCCGTGGCGCTCGAAGGCGGGCGCCGCCAATGAGCGTATTACCAAAGGTGCCGTGAAAGCGTTGCGGGCGCGCCTGGCCCTGTATCGGGGCGGCTACTCGCTGAAAGGCAATGCAATGGTGCGCCCCACCGACTACCTGGAGTACTACGCTATTGCCCGCCAGGAATGTGCTGAGCTGATGGCAAACCGTGGGGAGCATAACCTCTCGCCTGACTTCCTGCAGCTATTCAAAAGCATCAATGAGAAGAAGCCTTCGCCCAACAACGAAATCATATTTGAGGTAGGCATGGCCACGGCCACGGCAGGTTCGGGCAGTAAAGTGGGCTACTATAATGGCCCCCGCATGAATGCCTCACCCATTTATGGCTCTTCGCAGGCCGGCGTAAACATCGCGCCCACCTACTACTACGCCTTCGATTCCACTGATACGCGCCTCAACGTTACCATCGCGCCCTATACCATTCCCTCGACTAACTTCCAGACGGGCGTGGCCTTAAACACGGTTTACGACGGTAAATTCCGCCGGGATTGGCACATTCCACCCGTGCCTGGCACCGGTAACTACTTGGATTACAACTGGCCTTTGATCCGCTTTGCCGACGTGCTGTTGATGTTTGCGGAAGCTGAAAATGAGTTGAACGGCCCAACCGCCGCCGCTCAGAACGCACTGCTGGAAGTGCGTACTCGTGCTTTCGGAGGCAATCGGACGCGGGCTACTACTACGCTTACCCAGGGTGGCTTCAGCTTAACTAGCAAGCAGAATTTCTTTAATGCATTGGTGAATGAGCGTTATCTGGAATTTGGGGGCGAAGGCATCCGCAAGTTTGACCTGCTGCGCTGGAATCTATTTGAACAGAAAATAGCCGAGGTAAAAGCCAATATTGAGAAGCTGTCGAAGGGCGAGGCGCCTTACCAAAACGTGCCGCAGTACATGTACTTCCGTACACCGTCGGCCAGCGCCTTGCAGTGGACCCGCTCTTTCTATCGGCCTTCGCCAGCTAATAACGCTGCCCCCGCGGGCACCGTGCGTATCAACTGGCGCCTGAGTGTCGATGCCCAATATGTAGCCAATACCAAACCAGTAGGTACGGTTTACATTCAGAATGCTACTACTCGCGCCACTAGCACAGGTGCTGGCTTAGCTGCTGAGTACGTGCCCGGCAAAGGCAAGGAGCTACTTCCGATTCCGCAAAGCACTATCGCTTCCGACCCGGCGCTCGTGCAGAACTTCGGCTACTAGTATTCTGCTGATGGCAACTACATCCACGTCAGACACCTTCTTCGAATCCGATCGTCTTCCCTGGGAGACGGTCGGAGAGGGGGTGAGTCGGCAGATTCTTACCCACGAGCCTAGCTTGATGTTGGTACGCGTGAGCTTCGAGGCGGGCGCCGTGGGTGCCCTGCATCACCACGTGCACACGCAGATGAGCTACGTGGAAAGCGGCGTATTTCGGTGCACGGTAGGAGAGGAGGAACGCATACTAAAAGCCGGCGACGCTTTCTATGCGCCTTCCAATGTGTGGCACGGCGTGGTGTGCGAAGAAGCGGGAAAATTGGTGGATGCCTTCAGCCCCATGCGGGAGGATTTTGTGTAATGCCCCGAAGGCACCTATACGATGCATATGAAACAACTACTCAAATCACTTCTGCTGCTACTGCTGTTGGGGGGCTTTTTGCCCCCGCTCAGGCCCAGCGAATTGTGGTAGCTCAAAATGGCTCGGGGCAGTTTCGCACTATTCAGGAAGCTATCAATAGCCTGCCGAATGAAGCGGCTAAGCCACGGGTAATTCTGATCAAAAACGGCACTTACCGCGAGAAGCTTTTCATCGACGGCAAGAGCAATATCACGCTCAAAGGTCAGAGCGAAAAGGGGGCCATTATTACCATTTCGCAGGCCCGCGATGCCTGGCGCTGCGACCCCGTAAAAGGCGCCGATGACTGGGGCGTAGCGACGCTGAATATGCGTAACTCACCTGACATCACGCTCGAAAATTTAACCTTCATCAACAGCTACGGCTTTGATGCCAAAGGCGAGACTACCATTGACTGCCCCGCTGACCCAACGGGCAAGAAAGTGGTGCAAAAAGATGGTCACCAGATGGCCATGCGCACCTTCGGGGGCGCTACGCGGATTGCGGTTCGGCAATGCACTTTTCGCGCCTTGGGTGGCGACACGGTTAGCCCTTGGGATACCGAAGGTGGCATGTTCTATTTTCAGAACTGCACCATGGAAGGTGGGGTCGATTTCTACTGCCCCCGCGGCTGGGCTTACATCGAAAACAGCCGCTTTATCTGCCACAATATGTCGGCCGCAATTTGGCATGATGGCTCAGGTAATCGTGACTCCAAAACGGTACTGAAGAACTGCACTTTTGAGGGCGACGACAACTTCAAATTGGGGCGTTACCACCGCGAGTCGCAGTTCTATCTGATCGACTGCAAGTTTCCCAAGAACATGGCCGATGCCGACATTTACCATTCGCCTTCTGGGCCGGGTACGCCTAACTGGGGGCGGCGCGTGTACTATGCCAATTGCCACCGCGAAGGCGGCGACTACGCGTGGCACCGCGACAACCTAAACACCGCCGAAAATGCCCCCCAGGTGCGTGCGATTACGGCCAACTGGACTTTCGGCGGCCGCTGGAACCCCGACCCCAAATCGCCTATCATCAAAGCATCTGCCGCGCCAGTTAGCGTTGATACCATCGCTGAGAAAATGCTGGTGTATCAGCGTAGTGTAGGCGGCTGGCCCAAAGCTGTTGGTGATGTTAAAGTGGACTACACCAAGCCGTTGAGCACCGCTAAAAAAGCTGCTACACTCGACGATTCAAGTCGCAATGACGCCACCATTGACAATGATGCCACCACCCGGGAGATTAAGTATCTGATGGAGGCATTCAAGCAAACCAATAACCAAGCTTACCGGAGTGCGGCTCATAAGGGCATTCAGTATCTGCTGAAAATGCAGTATCCCAACGGGGGATTTCCGCAGTACTACCCCGACAACAGTGGCTACCGGCACTACATCACCTACAACGACAACGCCATGATGCGGGTGATGGTGTTACTTCGGGATGTAGCACAGCAGAAAGGCAACTTTGCCATCGTGAATTCAGCCTTGATACCGCAGGCTCAAGCTGCCGTGGCGCGGGGCATCGACTGCATCCTGAAAACGCAGTATGTACAGAATGGCAAGCTCACGGCTTGGTGTGCCCAGCACGATGAGAAAACCTTTCAGCCAGTGAAAGCCCGGGCCTTCGAACTAGCCTCGCTGAGCGGTATGGAAACCGTGGAAATAGTGGAATTCTTGATGGACGTGGATAAGCCTTCGCCCGAGATTAAAAAGTCTATTGAGGCGGCTGTGGCTTGGCTGGATATGGTAAAGATTCCGGGCTACGCAGTGAAGCTTATTGATGCGCCGAAGGAGCCCACCGGCAAAGACCGCGTGATTGTGCCGGAGCCTGGCTCGGTTATCTGGGCCCGCTTTTATGATTTGGAGACCAACAAGCCCATTTACGTGGGCCGCGACGGGGTGAAAAAAGCCACCCTAGCTGAAATCGAAAATGAGCGGCGTGCAGGCTATGCCTATGCGGGTACGTGGCCGGCTAAGCTGCTAGCGAAAGAATACCCCAAGTGGCAACAGAAGTGGGCCAATACCACCGGTGCGAAACTATAAGTACTAGATTATGAAAAATTTATCTCGCGCTGTAGCCTTGACAGACACTGAGGCACCCGTGCTCCGACCCACTGCTGCTCTGCTGGAATTGCCCGAAAAAGTGCTGCAATTCGGCACCGGCGTCTTGCTACGGGGCCTGCCCGATTATCTGATTGACAAAGCTAACCGCCAAGGTGTTTTTAATGGCCGTATTGTGGTTGTAAAATCAACTGATGGTGGTGACCTGACCGCTTTCGAGCGTCAGGATAACCTCTACACCGTCGGTATTCGGGGTGTGGAAGATGGCCAGACCGTAGAGGAAAATGTGCTGTGTGCGTCCATCAGCCGAGTGCTGTCGGCGAAAAGCCAGTGGGCGGAAGTGCTTGACTTTGCGGCTAGCCCCGACTTACAGGTTGTCATTTCCAACACGACAGAAGTAGGGATTCAGCTTTCGGCTGATAATATTCAGCAGGAGCCGCCACACTCGTTTCCGGGCAAGCTGCTAGCCGTGCTGTACGCTCGTTTTCAGGCCTTTGATGGTGATGTATCTAAAGGTCTAATCATTGTGCCCACGGAATTAATTCCGGACAATGGCAGTAAGCTAGAGGCGATTCTTTTGGAATTGGCTCATCGGAATGGCCTCGAACCGGAGTTTATTGAGTGGCTGGAAACGGCCAACACCTGCTGTAATTCCCTGGTCGACCGAATTGTGCCCGGCAAGCCCGACGCCGCTACTCAACAGGCGCTGACTACGCAGCTTGGCTACGAAGATGAGCTCTTGACCATGACAGAAGCATACCTGCTGTGGGCCATTGAGGGCGACGAGCGGGTGAAGGAAATTCTGTCTTTCCACCAAGCGGATAAGGGCATATTTATTCGGCCCGATATCAATCTGTTTCGGGAGCTGAAGCTGCGCTTGCTCAATGGTACGCACACGCTAAGCTGCGGCCTGGCTTATCTGAGTAGCTGCGAGACGGTGCGGGGGGCTATGGAGAATGATTCTGTCGCCACTTTTGTGCACAATCTGATGTTAGGAGATTTGCTGCCGGGCATCCCGTATGCCGTGGACGAGAAAGTAGGTCAGCGCTTTGGTTTGCAAGTGCTGGACCGCTTTCGGAACCCCTACATCGAGCACCGGTGGCTGGCTATTACCATGCAGTACACCATGAAAATGCAGATGCGCAACGTGCCCACTTTGCTGCATTATTACAAGCGGTTCAACACGGCCCCGCACTATGTGGCGCTTGGGTTTGCGGCCTATCTGCTATTTATGCGCGGCACTCGTCAGGAAGGTAAAACGTGGTACGGCACGGCCAACGGCACGGAGTATCCCATCAACGATGATCAGGCCGGCTACTTTGCCGAGTTGTGGAGCCGCAACTTATCTGCGTCCGAGTTGACAAACATTGTTCTACAAAATCAAACGCTTTGGGGCCACGACCTCAGCCAGTTACCAGGCTTTGCCAAGCGCGTAAGCGACAATCTTCAGCAAATGCTGGAAACGGGCGTTTCTGCCACGGTAGCAAAGCATTTAAATAAAAAAGCCACCTTAGTCAAATGAAGCATCAGGTAGCCCGAATTCATCCCGATGATAACGTATTGGTAGCCCTGGTTGATTTGCCAGAAGGCACGCCCGTACCGTGGGATGGAACGACCATAACCACGACGGCTCGAATCCCGGCCAAGCACAAGCTGGCTACCCGCGACTTCGAGCCCGGCGATTTAATAACCATGTACGGAGTGTTGGTAGGTAAAGTCCGTCAGTCGATACCGGCCGGGGGCTTGCTCACGACTAGCAATATTCAGCACGCCACCGACAGCTACGACGAACATCAACACGAAAAAGCCCCCTGGACGGCCCCTGACGTAATTCGTTGGCAAGACCGCACCTTCATGGGCTACCATCGTAGCGATGGACGCGTGGGTACGGCCAATTACTGGCTGGTTATTCCGCTGGTTTTCTGCGAGAACCGCAACGTGCAGGTGTTAGAAGAAGCATTGGTAAATGACCTGGGCTATGCCCGGCGCAAGAGCTATCAGCCCCAAACGCAGGCGCTGATTTCGTTGATGCAGGCGGGGAAGTCAGTGGAGGAAATTCTGCAAACTGACCTGCATAGCGACGAAAATGCCCCCCAAGGCCCAAACCGACTGTTCCCAAACGTGGATGGTATCCGGTTTCTGAGCCACGAGGGCGGCTGCGGCGGTATTCGCCAAGATGCGCAGACGCTTTGCGGCCTGCTGGCCGGCTATATCACGCATCCGAATGTGGCCGGTGCTACGGTGCTGAGTCTGGGTTGCCAGAACGCGCAGGTAACCATGCTGCAAGACGAAATTAACAAGCGCAGTCCCAACTTCGATAAGCCGCTGTTCATTCTGGAGCAGCAGAAAATTGGGACGGAAGAAGCAATGATTAGCATGGCTTTGCGGCAGACGTTTGCGGGCTTGATGCAGGCCAATCAGATGCGGCGCCAGCCCGCGCCGTTGAGCAAGCTAAACATCGGTTTGGAATGTGGCGGCTCCGATGGATTCTCGGGTATTTCGGCGAATCCAGCCGTCGGATACGTGTCGGATATGGTGGTGGCGCTGGGTGGCTCGGTTATTCTAGCGGAGTTTCCGGAGCTGTGCGGCGTCGAGCAGGAATTGGTGAATCGGTCGGTGGATAACGCTACGGCTGAGCGCTTTAGCCAGCTGATGAAAGCGTACGGCGACACTGCCATTGCTGTGGGCTCGGGCTTTGACATGAATCCTTCGCCCGGCAACATTCGGGATGGGTTGATTACCGATGCCATGAAGTCGGCGGGTGCAGCGCGCAAGGGTGGCAGCTCGCCAGTAGTGGCGGTGCTCGACTACCCAGAACCAGTGACCAAGCCTGGATTGAACCTACTTTGCACGCCCGGTAACGACGTGGAATCGACCACGGCTGAGGTAGGCTCGGGTGCCAATGTGGTGCTGTTTACGACTGGCTTGGGTACGCCTACCGGCAACCCGATTGCCCCGGTTGTGAAGATTGCGACCAACACGGCGCTGGCCAAGCGCATGCCCGATATCATTGACGTGAACACCGGCACCGTCATCGACGGCGAGGAAACTATCGAGCAGGCTGCCGAGCGCATTCTGGATTATGTGGTTCGGGTGGCTAGCGGGGAAGAAGTTGCTGCCGTGCGCCACGGACAAACTGATTTTATTCCGTGGAAACGCGGCGTTTCGCTCTAATAAATAAGAACGACCAAATCCCCTCCTCATCTGAGGAGGGGACGCGGCGCCAACGGCGCCGCTGGGGTGGTTGACCTCGTTGCTGATGTTGTTTAGTTGTTTAAAAAGGATTGAAAAAAGCCCCCCACACGCATCGTTCAACTAAATAACGACCTCAACCACCCCAGCCGCGCCTTCGGCACGGCATCCCCTCCTCATCTGAGGAGGGGAGCTACGTTCACTAATCAAAATTTGCACGCTACTTCACAGGTACCAACCATGAAAAAGCCCTTTCTCAACGACGATTTCCTGCTGCAAACGGAAACGGCCCAGCAACTCTACCATGAGTTTGCGAAGCAGATGCCCATTATCGATTACCATTGCCATTTGCCCCCCGACCAGATTGCGGAGGATCGGCAGTTCGAAAACATCACCCAAATCTGGCTGTACGGCGACCATTACAAGTGGCGCGCCATGCGCACCAATGGGGTAAATGAGCGCTACGTGACGGGTGATGCGTCAGATTGGGAGAAGTTTGAGAAGTGGGCCGAAACCGTACCACAGACCGTGCGCAATCCGCTGTATCACTGGACGCACCTGGAGTTGCAGCGCTACTTTGGCATCACGGAAGTGCTGAACAAGGACAGCGCCCGCCGCATCTACGACGCCTGCAACGAGAAGCTGCGCACGCCAGAATATTCGGTAAAGAACTTGCTGCTTAAAATGCAGGTGAAAGTGGTGTGTACGACGGATGATCCGGCCGATTCGCTGGAGTATCATCAGGCTATTGCGGCCCAGCCATTTGGAGTACAAATCTTGCCTACTTTCCGGCCCGATAAAGCCATGTCGCCGGAAAATGTAACGGCTTACAATAGCTACCTAGATAAGCTGGGGACAGCAGCTGACGTTACCATTGCTACTTATGATGACCTGCTGGAAGCGCTGCGTCGTCGCCACGATTTCTTCCACGCTCAGGGCTGCCGCCTTTCCGACCACGGCTTGGAGCGTCTGTACGCTTCTGACTATTCCGCGGAGCAAGTCGCTAATGCCTTTGCGCAAGTGCGTGGGGGGCAAAAATTAAATCAGGAAGATACCGAGGCGCTGAAATCGGAGCTACTGCTGGAACTGGCCCGCATGGACCACGCTCGCGGCTGGACGCAACAGTTTCACGTGGGCGCCCTGCGCAACAACAACGCGCGGATGCTGCGCCAACTCGGCCCCGATACGGGCTGGGATTCTATTGGTGACTTCCCGCAGGGCCGCGCCCTATCTACCTTCCTCGACCGCCTCGATTCATCAGATCAACTGGCCAAGACCATCCTCTACAACCTCAACCCCGCCGACAACGAGCTGATGGCGACCATGATTGGTAACTTTCAGGATGGCACGGTGGCCGGCAAAGTGCAGTGGGGCTCGAGCTGGTGGTTTTTGGATCAAAAAGACGGCATGGAGAAGCAGATTAACGCCCTGTCGAACATGGGCTTAATCAGCAAGTTTGTGGGCATGCTCACCGATTCGCGTAGCTTCCTTTCTTACCCACGCCATGAGTATTTCCGCCGCGTGCTCTGCAACCTGTTGGGCAACGACGTGGAAAACGGCGAGCTGCCCGACGATATGGAGCTGCTGGGGGGCATTGTAGAGAACATCTGCTACTACAACGCCAAGCAATATTTCGGCTTTGACGCGGTAGCTCAGGCGGCACCAACTGCTGCCTCAGGTGAGTACATGAAGGTATAGCCGCATTCATTGCCCATCTTGCTTGTACCACGAAATGAGGAGAAGCAGGGTGGGCTTAAAATTATCAGCAAATCAGCTTCGCTTTTTTCAGCATTCCTACCTTCCCGATGAAACAGGTTGTCACCTTTGGCGAGATTATGTTGCGGCTTTCGCCGCCTCTGAACTACCGGTTTACGCAAGCGGCTAGCTTCGAGGCGACGTATGGTGGGGGCGAGGCTAACGTGGGCGCGGCCCTGGCTGGGCTGGGCATACCGGCGGCGCACGTCACCTGCTTTCCGGCCAACGAGCTAGGCCAAGCTGCCACCCAAAGCTTCCAGCGCCTGGGCATGGACATGAGCCATACGGTGTACAGCGGCAAGCGGCTGGGGCTTTATTTCCTGGAAGTAGGTGCCTCCATGCGAGCCAGCAAAGTCGTCTACGACCGCGCCGATTCATCCTTCGCCAACCTTGATCCGGCCGCTTTCGATTGGGATGATATTCTGAAAAATGCCCAATGGCTGCACTGGACGGGTATTACGCCCGCCATTTCGGCCGCGGCGGCTCAGGCCATCGGTGAAGGTATTCAAGCGGCTCGCCGTATGGGCCTTACCGTATCGGCTGATGTGAACTACCGCCGCAATCTGTGGCAGTACGGGCAGCGCGCTCAGGATGTAATGCCGGACCTCGTAGCTGGCTGCGACGTGGTGGTATGCTCCGAGAATGACGCCGACGACTTGTTCGGTATTCGACCTGAGGCGGGCGCCGAGAATAAGTTTGCTTCCATCAGCGAGCAGCTGATGACTCGGTTTCCGCAAATTAAACAAGTAATCAGTACGCGTCGCAAAACCCAGAGTGCCTCTCACGAGCGCATTAAAGGTCAGCTGTTTGACGGCGCTTATTCTGAAACGCCCTACTACGATATCACGCCCGTGGTCGACCGCATTGGTGGTGGCGACGCGTTTCTGGGGGGCTTTATTTATGGCACGTTAACCTACGCTACGCCGCAGGAGGCGCTGCACTTCGCCGTGGTGGCTTCGGCCCTCAAACACACGATTCACGGCGACGTGAACTTGGTGACGGTGGCCGAAGTGGAGCACGTGTTGCAAGGAAATACGACCGGCCGCTTAGTGCGGTAGTCAGAAAAGTGCCGCGAAGCTTCCGCTTTGCAAATCGTTGGGGTGTTCTCAAAAAAGCCCCCCAACGCTCATCATTCCACAATTCACGGAGCTGAAGCTTGACTGCGTCATTCTTCGGTTCACGTTACAGCTTATCTCGATTTATCTCGATGCCTCGTTTTTCCGCTGACCATATTCTCGAAACCGTTCTGCGCCATCCCATCGTGCCGGTTTTTTACCACGCTGAAGCTGACTACGCGAAGCGTATTATGCAGGCTTGCTACGACGGTGGACTGCGGGTATTTGAGTTTACCAACCGCGGTGAAAAAGCCCCCCAGGTTTTTGCTGAGCTGGTGACTTTTGTGCGCGACATCTGCCCCGATATGTTGCTGGGAATCGGCACTATTTATCAAGCCGAAGAAGCGGAGCGCTTCATTGCCGCCGGCGCTGATTTTGTGGTGCAGCCCGTCACGACGGAATCCGTAGCGGCGGTGTGCCAGCAGCACGATGTGCCCTGGCTGCCCGGCGCCATGACCTTGAATGAAATCTATAACGCTACCCAGCTGGGCGCGAAGCTCGTGAAGGTGTTTCCGGGCAACGTGGTCGGGCCGGGCTATATCAAGAGCTTGCGCGGGCCCATGCCGACGGTGAAGATAATGGTGACTGGCGGCGTGGAGCCCACAACGGAAAGCTTGCAGGAGTGGTTTGGCGCCGGCGTAAACGTTGTTGGGATGGGTTCGCAGCTCTTTAAAAATGCCGATGATACCGAAGCGTTAAGCCGTCAAATTGCCGACTTGCTAAAGTTTGTAGATACCTTGAAAAAGTAGAGTTGCCCCGGGTGGCGCGTCGTTCGCGTCGTCGTTTTGCTTACGAATACTGCTCTGACTTTTATTCCCACAATCGATGATACCTTCTCCCACTCAATCGCCGCCCGGCACTCTGCATACTGCCTCTGAGAAGATGAGCAAGTATCGGTGGACCATCTGCGCGCTGGTGTTTTTCGCCACTACGGTCAACTACCTCGACCGGGCCGTTATTTCGCTGTTGAAGCCTTATCTGGAGACGGAGTTTAATTGGAATTCGGGTGACTATGCCAACATCGAAATTGCCTTCAAAGTAGCTTACTCGCTGGGTATGCTGGGGGCGGGTCGCATCATTGATGCGCTAGGCACCAAGATTGGCTACGCGTTATCTACTTTTTTGTGGAGCTTAGCCGCTATTGGCCATGCCTTTGTCAGCAGTACGATAGGCTTTAGCGTGGCGCGGGCTTTCCTGGGCGTAACCGAGGCTGGCAACTTCCCCGCCGCCATCAAGACGACGGCCGAATGGTTTCCACAAAAAGAACGGGCATTGGCAACCGGTATATTCAACTCGGGCTCCAACGTGGGCGCTATCATTGCCCCGCTCACCGTGCCGCTCATCGCCGAGACAATCGGCTGGAAATGGGCTTTCATTATCACTGGCGCTTTCGGTTTTGTTTGGCTTGCCTTATGGTTCATCTACTACGAGGTACCTGCTAAGCAAGCCCGCCTGACCAAAGCTGAATTCGACTATATCCACAGCGACGTGGACGATATGGCGGCGGCCTCAATTACGACCCAACCCAAGGTTTCCTGGTTTAAGCTGTTGACTTTCCGTCAAACCTGGGCCTTCGTGCTGGGCAAGTTCCTGACTGATCCGGTGTGGTGGTTTTACCTCTTCTGGTTGCCCGATTTTCTGAACAAGCAGTACGGTTTGAAAGGCACCGATGTGGCCTTGCCTGTGGCGGCGGTGTATGTGCTGTCGAGCATCGGTAGCGTGGGTGGCGGCTGGATTCCGCTGAACTTTATCAAGCACGGAATGCCCGCTTTTAAAGCCCGCAAAACCTCCATGCTGCTTATCGCGCTGTGCGTATTCCCGATTGTATTTGCCCAGTACCTCGGGCGAATTGATATGTGGCTGGCGGTATTGGTAATCGGGATTGCCGCGGCGGCGCATCAGGCCTGGAGCGCTAATATCTTCACTACTGTATCGGATATGTTCCCCAAGCGGGCCGTGGCTTCGGTTACGGGCATCGGCGGCATGGCGGGTGGTCTGGGGGGCATTTTGCTGACGGCGTTGGTGCAGAAGCAAATGTTCGTGTACTACGAGAGTATCAATCAGCTGGACAAGGCCTACTTCATTATGTTCCTGATTTGCGGTGGCGCCTATCTGCTGGCTTGGGTGCTTATGCACTTCCTAGCGCCGCGCATGAAGCAAATTTCCCTCGACTAAGTAGCTCGCCTCACGCTGCTGCGCGGTCCTTTCGCATTCTAACTCTCCCTGTTATGCAAAAACATTTTCTGCTGCTGGCGCTCCTGTTATTGGTGCTGCCGGTGCTCAGCTTCGCCCAAAACAAAAAAAACATGGATGCCGCGAAAGAGGTAGAAGCACTAGAGCGTCAGCGCTTTGCGGCCCAAGTGAAGAAGGATTACGCGCTGCTCGATAAGTACTTCGGCGATGATTTGATCTACACGCATTCCAACGGTAAGCAGGATAATAAAACCAGCTACATCCAGAGCATTCGCGATGGCAAAAGCGTGTATGATAAGATCGATGTGGAAGCGGTGAACGTGCGTGCCTATAACGACGGGCTAACGGCTGTGGTGAACGGCATTATTACAATTACCTCGCCGCCCAAACCTGATGGCCAGCTCAATATCGCTCACATCAAATACGTGGTTGTGCAGGTGAAAGACCCTAAAAAAGGATGGCAGGTAGTGCTCTGGCAATCGCAAAAGCAGCCGGAGGTAAAAAGCTAAGCCACAAGCATAACAAGAATATATCGGGTCGTTGCGCCATACCCCAACTGCGCACAAAAAAGACACATAATGATGTGTCTTTCCATAATCCCTGCAAGACAAGGTAGCTTCTTCTGAGTCGGGAGATGCTGCTTCCTGCCTTACATCTTCTGGCCTTGTAACGAATTCTCTGCTCCCCATTCATCCTACTCCTATGAATCCCGCTCACGAAAACAACCTAGCCCAGCCTGTTGGCACCACGCTCGATCGTTATATCATGCGCAATCAGTCCGAGTTTGCTTTTGCAACCGGCGAGCTGTCGCAGCTGCTGCGTGATATTGCCTTAGCGGGCAAAATCGTGAACCGAGAGGTAAACCGCGCGGGCCTTACCAGTATTGTCGGGACGTTTGGGGGGCAAAATGTACAGGGGGAGCAGCAGCAAAAACTGGATGTAGAGGCGAATATCCGCTTTATTCGGGCCCTCACTAATGGGAAGGAAGCCTGCGCAGTACTATCAGAGGAGAACGAAGATATTATTCAAACCGGCAACCCCGAAGGCCGCTATGTGGTAGCCATTGACCCGCTGGATGGCTCGTCGAACATCGATGTGAATATTAGTATTGGCACGCTGTTCAGCATTTATCGGCGCGTATCACCGATAGGAACCGAGGCCACGCGCGCCGATTTTTTGCAGGGTGGGCGCAAGCAGGTGGCGGCGGGCTACATTCTGTACGGCTCCAGTACCATGCTCGTATACACCACCGGGCACGGGGTGGCGGGCTTCACGTATGAGCCGTCGCTGGGTGAGTTTTTCCTCTCCCATCCCAATATCCGCATCCCCGCTAGCGGCCCCGTATTCTCCTGCAACGAAGGCTACTGGTTTGAGTACCCCGAGTACGTGCGCAAGTTCCTGCTGAGCTGCAAGCGCCGCACAATGTCGGGGCGCTACGTGGGCTCCCTGGTCGCCGACTACCACCGCAATCTGTTTACGGGGGGCATTTATTTGTACCCACCCAACAAAAAAGCCCCCAAGGCAAGCTACGCCTGCTCTACGAAGGCTATCCGCTGGCTTTCATCATTGAGCAAGCCGGCGGCTTAGCTTCGTGCGGAAAACAAGCAATTCTCGACCTCGAGCCCACCGATTATCATCAACGCTCCCCGCTCTTTATTGGCTCGCCCGAGTTAGTGGCCGAACTAATAGCGGGCAACGTGGAGCCCGTTACAGCCCCGGCCTACGAGGCTGCATCCGATCTGCATAGTGTTTGAGAATTAACATTCTCTCCCTTCAACTTCTGGTACTTCTTTCAATGAATGCGAATACGAGCGACGCTTCCCGCCGGGAATTTTTACAAAAGTCGATGCTAGCCACGGCGGGCCTGCTCACGCCGCTGCCGCTCACTGTATTGGGCGCGCCGAAGGCCAAGCGCCGCGTGGCCATGGTGGGCACCGGTCATCGTGGTACCGACATGTACGGCAAGGATTTGCTGGCCGAGCATGGAGATGTGATTGAGTTCGTTGGCCTGTGCGACTCGAACAAAGGCCGCCTCGAAACGGCGAAGAAGATGATGGGCGTAAACTGCCCCACCTTCACCGATTTCGAGCAGATGATGCGCAAAACCAAGCCCGAAATCCTAATCGTGACTACCGTGGATAATACCCACGATGAGTTCATTATCAAGGGGATGGAAATGGGCGCCAACATTGTGTCGGAGAAGCCCATGACCACGGACGAGACGAAGTGCCAGGCTATTCTGGACGCGGAAAAGCGGACGGGCAAAAAGGTGACTGTTACCTTCAACTACCGCTACTCGCCGCACCGGCAGAAGATGTACGACCTCATCCGGCAGGGCGAAATTGGCACGGTAACATCCGTCGATTTTCACTGGTACCTCGACAACCGCCACGGCGCCGACTACTTCCGTCGCTGGCACCGCCTCACCGAGAAAAGCGGCTCGCTGTGGGTGCACAAAGCCAGTCACCATTTCGACTTGCTGAACTGGTGGCTGGAGTCGGAGCCCGAAACCGTGTACGCGAAAGGCGCCTTAGAAAACTACGGCAAAAATGGCCCCTTCCGTTTCACCAACTGTCGTCCCTGTCCGCACAAAGACAAGTGCCCCTACTACTGGGACATGACCAAGGATGCCCGCTTGATGGCTCTGTACGCCGCCAACGAGCAATACGACGGCTACCACCGCGACGGTTGTGTGTACAAGGAAGACGTAAACATCTATGATAAGATGGCTGCCACCATCGGCTATGCCAACGGGGTGCAGGTTAGCTATTCGCTTACCGCTTACTCGCCTTACGAGGGCTACCGCATTGCTTTCAACGGCACCAAAGGCCGCATCGACGCCTGGATAAAAGAGTCGGGTGCCATGAAAAAGGAGCCCTACGACGAGATTATGCTTTCTCGAAACTTCGGGAAGGTGGAGTACTTCCAAGTGCCTCAGGCCGAAGGGCACGGCGGCGGCGACAAACTGCTGCGGGCCCAGATTTTCCGCCACCCCGAAGCCCCCGACACCTACCGCCAAGCCGCCGGCAGCCGCGATGGCGCTATGGCTATTCTGGTAGGGGTGGCAGCTCGTAAAAGTATAGCCAGCGGCCAAGCCATTCGTATTGCCGACCTTACCAATCTGAAGCCTGTGGCTGTCAAAGCGTAGCCGCTTTACTGTTCTAACCTAAACCTCTACTCTTTCCCTCGAGAGCTGCGTTGACTCCAACCTCACAACCGGCTCTTTTCTGCACTATGCCCAAAATAATTGCCCCCCAGGTCGAGTTCAGCCACTTGCTGAGCCAGGTTAAAAGCGTCACTCCCGAAATCCTGACCCCGGATGGTCAGTTTCTGAACCTGATGGAAGGCCGCTGGCAGGAGCCAGGCAAGCCCCGCAAATTCACGTCGCCTGTGGACGGCACCGACCTGGGCTCCCTGCCCATGCTCGACCACGACACCGGGCTGCGGGCCGTCATCTTCGCCAAGCAGGAAGCTGCCGCTTGGGCCGCCACCGACCTCGACGAGCGTAAAAGCCGGGTGCAAGATTGTCTCAATCAGCTCCGCGACCAGGTAGATCTGGTGGGCAAGCTGCTCATCTGGGAGATTGGCAAAACCTATAAGCTGGGCTTCACTGACATCGACCGGGCCATTGAGGGCGTACAGTGGTACGTTGATAATATTGAGGAGATGCTGGGCCAGCGCAAGCCGTTGGGTTTGGTGAGCAACATTGCCTCTTGGAACTACCCCATGTCGGTGCTGCTACACGCGGTGCTGGTGCAGGTGCTTTGCGGCAACTCTGTGATTGCCAAGACGCCGACTGATGGTGGTTTTATCTCCCTGAGCCTCACTTTCGCCATTGCCCGCCGCTGCGGCTTACCGGTTACGCTGGTGAGTGGTCCGGGGGGCGAATTGAGCGACGTACTCGTGAAGCACGATGCTATCGACTGCCTCAGCTTCGTGGGTGGCCGCTACAACGGGCGCAACATTGCCGACGCCCTGAGCGCCCACCACAAGCGCTACATGCTGGAGATGGAAGGCGTGAATACCTACGGCATCTGGGATTATAGCGATTGGAACAGCATGGCCGATCAGCTCAAAAAAGGCTACGATTACGGCAAGCAGCGCTGCACGGCCTACGTGCGTTTCGTGGTGGAGCGCCGCCTGTTTCCGCAATTCCTCGAAACCTACCAGAGCGCCATCCGCAGCCTGAAAGTGGGCAATCCAACCTTGGTCGATAACGCCGACAACAAACTGCCTGATCTAGCCTTTGGCCCGGTAATTCACGCTCAGCAGGCCCAGGATCTGGATCGACTGTATAAGAATGCCCTCCAGACCGGCGCTACGCCCATCTACGAAGGCCGGCTCGACGATAACCTGTTCCTGCCCGGCCAAGACCGCTCGGCCTATGTCGCGCCCCGCGCGCTCGTCAACCTGCCCCGCCAAAGCGAGCTTTACTTCAAAGAGCCGTTCGGCCCAATCGACAGCATCGTGCTGGTAGATAGGGTAGAGGAACTGGTCGGCGAGATGAACATCAGCAACGGCGCGCTGGTGGCCGCCATTGCCTCCGACGATGAGAAGCTGGCCCGCCGCACGGCCAAGGAAGTGCGCGCCTTTAAAGTGGGCCTCAACAAGCTGCGCTCCCGCGGCGACCGGGAAGAAGTATTCGGTGGCTTGGGCGAATCTTGGAAGGGAGCCTTCGTGGGGGGCAAATTGTTGGTTGAAGCCGTGACAGTAGGCAACCTCGGGCAGCCGGTATTGGGAAATTACGAAGAGGCCACCCTGCTACCGGAGAAGATTTAGATGCATTATAGCATTTTTTGACCCGTAATTGAATAAAAGAAGAGCCTCAAGGAATGATATTCATCGTCATTCCTTGAGGCTCTTCTTTTACAGAGAATTCCTTTCTAAGGAGTATCATTGGTAGATAATAGCTACTTCAAGGACTTGAGTCCAACCAATACATATTTTGCTACGAATGACAACCACTCTATTTAGACCTGCCAGTAAAAAAGAACTAGATCTAATTGAAAAACTGGGCTGGGCACGCTTTCCACCTAGATTACCGGAGCAGCCTATTTTCTATCCTGTTACTAACCTGGAATATGCGAGGCAGATTACCGTCGATTGGAATGTCCCTGCTTATGGTAATGGTTATGTAACCAAATTTGATGTCAATAGTGCGTATTTGAAGAAATACACAATAGAGAATGTAGGTGACCCAATTCATAATGAATTATGGGTACCTGCCGAAGATCTCGAGGCATTCAATGATAACATTGTGGGCCTTATTGAAGTCGTTGAGTCTTACTCGAAGTAACAAAGTTGTAATACATCTGCAGTTGAAGCACTGACCATTTAAGGCTCTTACTTTTGTTGTCGCCTCCCTCAAATGAATACTCCTAATTGTAATCCTTATCAAAGCGCCTTACTGGGATTAGCCGTCGGGGACGCGTTGGGAGTGCCCGTTGAGTTTGAAAGCAGGGCGCGCCGGCGTTTAGATCCGGTAGTAACTATGCGCGGCTACGGTACCCACAATCAACCTCCTGGTACTTGGTCCGATGACGCTTCCCTTACCTTTTGCCTCGCTGAATCGATAAGCCGATGCAAAGCCGATGCTATTGACATGCAGGATTTAAGTCGGCGTTTTATTAACTGGTTGGATAGCGGGTACTGGACTCCACATGGTCGAGCGTTTGATGTTGGTGTAGCCACGCGTGCCGCTATTGGGCAATTGCGCGCTGGCATTGAACCTGAGCAGGCGGGGGGCAAAAAGGAGTATGACAACGGTAACGGCGCCTTAATGCGCATTCTGCCCCTGGTTTTTCATCCGTTGTGGCAGGCTGCCACCTCCGCAGATCGGCAGCGACTAACCCACCGTGTTTGTAGTATCACGCACGGCCACACCCGCTCTACACTTGCTTGTTATCTTTACTTAGAAGTAGCCTGGGGCCTGTTGCAAGGGCTAAATCCGGTGCAAGCACATGCACGATTACGGCGCGAAATCCCCATCATGCTGATACCAGTACTCGCAAAAGAAATAGAGCATTTTGCAACGGTACTGGACGAGCATTTAATCCTTATTCCGCAACAGCTTATTCAGTCAACAGGCTATGTGGTTCATACATTAGAAGCGGCGCTCTGGTGCCTATTGCGCGGCGAATGGTACGCTGATACGGTATTGGCAGCGGTAAACCTGGGTGACGATAATGACACGACTGGCGCAGTTACGGGTGGACTGGCTGGGCTAAATCATGGTATTGATAATATTCCTGTGGAATGGCAGGATACGCTAGTGCGCCGAGCAGACATTATCATGTTGGCTGATCAGTTAGCTCATGCATGTACATTAGTACAAAAAAGGTAAGCCAGTAACTGATTAGGAGGTGGGTACTCCTCCTGCGCAAAAAGATGTGTAGCGCGGCCGCCGTCGAAAGTAATATGAATTGGTCATTGCGACTCATGCCGAAAGGCTTCGGGCGTTTGACCTGTGTACTTTTTAAAGTAACGAGTAAAGTAGGAGGCGTCTTCAAAACCTAGCGCGTCGGCCACTTGCGCAACAGAATGCGCGGAGTGCTTTAGTTGACGCTTGGCCTCGGCCACTACTCGTTCATGAATCAGGGCACTGGCCGTTTTGTTGAGCAAGCGCCGACAGATAGCATTTAGATGGTTGCCCGTTAGGGATAGTCGCTCAGCATAGTAGCCTACCGTTTTTTCGGTGCGGAAATGCTGACTAAGCAGCCGCCCAAACTCCCGTATATGCTGCTGACCATAAGCAGGTTGAAGAGCGGGTTCGTGCGGATACCAACGAGCCGCGAGTTCCAGATACAGGAAAAGATAAGCTCCTACGACGTTGTCACGATTGGGGGCGGGATGAGTTATATTATTCTCCTCAAAAATGCCCCCTAACAACGGTAGCAACTTGTTTTCGGAGGGCATTGCGGAAATGACCGGAGCATTGCTGAGGTTAAAAAAAGGGTACTCCGCCAGTCTGCCAGCCGGGTATTGCTGAAGATAAAATGCCTCGCTGAAAAACAGAATGAACCCGCGCGTATCAGCCGACAATGACCACGAGTGGACCTGCCCCGGTGTCAGGAAGAATAGGCTGCCCGGTTGCAAGTCGTAGGTAATCAGGTCGATGGTATGCGTGCCGTGGCCGTGCGTAACGTAGAGTAGCAAGTAAAAGTCGTGAGCATGCGGCTCTTGTACATGCGGAAACTGCGCTACGTGCACCTCTAGCTGCTGAATGTAATAGAGGTGCTGGTGATGCGACGGAAACGCAGCAAGAGCCAAAACAGGCAGCGACGGAGATTTCATAGGAGCGGGCCAGCGCCGCTATCCAGGCCCTGACTTGTCCGTGCAAGCTACGCAACGTTCACTTCTGCGTGCCGCCTCCACCTACGACTCTTTTTTGCCTAAAGCCATCATAAAAAGCTGCCAGCCTGTACGGGCCAGCAGCGTAGAAAAGTTAAGCTACGGCTTTTAGGGGACTTTTTCGTGGGCTAGGCTGCGGGCCAGAATCTAGTGGCCGGCCGTCATTGTATTTCGGATCGTAGGGAATGAAGCCGAACAGATAGAGCATAATAGCCCGGGAATAGCGCAATGTAATCGGGGCCGTGACCAAAACGAAACCAGTGACCATCAGCACGTACACCCACACCGCCGGATCATTGAACAGGTAGTAGGTTGCTACGCCGCCTAGGGCAAAACACGCTACCGAAAAAGCGTAGCTCACAAACATTGCCCCCCAGTAGAAGCCAGGCTCGGGTTCGTAGGCTACCTCGCACACGGCGCATCGCTCGGGCATTACCGCGTACTTGGTAAGCTTATAGGCAGGATATGAAAACAACTTACCCTGATGGCACCGGGGGCAGCGCAAATCCAAGAGGGCTAAGGTCGAAGAATCAATAGGTTTCATAATAATGTGATTATGAATAATTTGATAGCACAAAGTTAACTATGGTACACTAGCCAAGTAAGACACAAACTCGGGGATTTACCGCACAAATCAACGATCTGCTTACCCTGCCTTTTTAGAGAATCTCCCAACATCAAAGTGCCTCCCTTTCCAAAAGGAGGCACTTTGATGTTGGGAGTACTCGCTACCTGCTATTTTCCGTGCTCCTCCTTGCCCTAGCTACTTTGACTTAAAACCCGAAGGCGGATATTCTTATCCATTACGCCGTTCCCTATGATAATACTGCAATACCTAGAGACCTGGCCATGCAGGCAGGCCACATTTGGCCTGCCTAGAACATTTTCCTATATGCTGCTGGGCGAAGCCGGCGGGGCTGGCTGCGGCAGCGTAATAGCATCCACGCTTTTATCCCGAATGAGCTTGTTCAGTGCCGGGATATCCTGCTCCTTAAGCATTTTGAACTGATTGAGCTGCTGATTAATCTGCTCCGTTACCTCCTTCTTAAATGCTACGGCCTGCTCCGTAGGTCGAAAGTCGCCGGTGCTAGCCTGCCCGACCAAGGCCGCTAGTTTGTTATTCAAGCGGATAGGAAAGTTCAAGGGGTCCTGACCGCTTTTGTTCTTGGTCTGGTAAAGTGTCTCTTCAATCTGGGTCATTTTCTTGTCAATGGCCGCTGCGGAATCGACTATATCCTTAGCATTAGCCTGGTCTTTCAAGGGGCCCGTGATGGTGTTCAGCTGCCCGCGAATAGTGCGGATATCACGGATAGCATCGTGGGTTTCCGTCAGCTTCTGCTGCACCTCTTGTAGGAAGCTAAACTGCGCTTGTAAGTCCTCCGGTGTGGCTTTGCTGCGTGGGTCGGGCAGCACAGTGAAAGTAGTTTCCTGAGCCTCTTGGTTAAGTGTCAGGCGGGCTTTGTAGGTTCCCGGCACGGCTCTTGGGCCCTGGGTGCCGCCACCCCACAGAATAAGACCTTCGAATTGGCTGGCATCGGGGTAGCTCAAATCCCATACGTAGCGGTTCAGGCCCTTACGAGTAGGCAGCAGCTCCCTTTTTACCTTGGCTTTCTCCGCCTTTGTCAAATTTTTGCCCCCCAACTCCCGATCGGTGTTGGCGAACGTGCGAATAAGCTTGCCCCTTGAATCCAGAATTTCAAGTTTCACCTTGCTGGTTGAATCTTGCTTTTGGGCGAAGTAATAGTGTAGCATGACCCCACCCGGATGATTCTGGCCTGCGGTTTTCGGAATAGTGGGCGTGCCGCGTCCCTCCATCTTATAGGTCGCGGTAGGCATGTATAGATGAAACTTGCTGGCGGCCAACGGCGCGCTCAGCTGGTGTAGAGGCGTGATGTCGTCGAGCAGCCAGAACCCACGGCCCTGCGTTGCGGCAATTAGGTTGTCGTTTTTAATTGTGAGGTCTGTAATAGAAACCGGCGGTAGATTGAGCTGAAACGGCTGCCACTGCTTGCCGTCATTAAAGGACACGTACATGCCGTATTCGGTGCCGGCGTAGAGCAGGCCGGGGCGCTTAGGATCAGCGCGGACCACACGGGTAAAATGCGTGTCGGGGATGCCGGTGGTGATTTT
Organism: Hymenobacter sp. HDW8; assembly: GCF_011305775.1. NCBI lineage: Bacteria > Pseudomonadati > Bacteroidota > Cytophagia > Cytophagales > Hymenobacteraceae > Hymenobacter > Hymenobacter sp. HDW8. The sequence continues at coordinate 991,673 of NZ_CP049907.1, read as the reverse complement.
TGTCCACGTCTGGCCGTAATCGGTCGTCTTGTACAGGTAAGGCCGAAAGTCACCGGACTTGTACATCGTGGCCGCTACGTAGGCTGCCCCTTTCGTAGTGGGGTGGGCGTCGATGCTATTTATCTGAATCCAGTCGGGCATGCCTTTGGGCTGCACCTTTGTCCAGGTTTTGCCCTGGTCACGAGTTACATGCAGCAGCCCATCATCGGAGCCCGTCCAGATAACGCCTTGCTCGGCCGGCGACTCCGCAATGGCGAAGATGGTGCCGTAGTACTCCACGGCCGTATTATCCTTGGTAATGGGTCCACCCGACGGCCCCAGGGTTTTCGGATCGTTGCGGGTCAGGTCGGGGCTGAGTATTTCCCAAGACTGGCCTTCGTTGGTCGTGGCGTGCAGATGGTTGGAGCCCGCGTAAAGCTTTTTGGGGTCGTGGGCGGAGAACAGCAGGGGAAAATTCCACTGAAACCGATACTTCATGCCCTCCGCGCCGTGGCCCATGGGGTTGTCGGGCCACACGTCAATATTGCGCTCCTGCTTGGTGTTATGGTCTACGCGGGAGAGAAAGCCGTCGTAGCTGCCCCCGTACACGATGTCGGGGTTGCGCGGATCCACTGCTATATGGGCGCTTTCGCCCCCCGCCGTCGGCTCCCAGTCGCGCTCCTCAATGCTGCGGCCCACCGTACGGTGTGGTATCCGCACAGTCGAGTTGTCTTGCTGAGCCCCGTAAATGCGATAGGGAAAAGAATTGTCGGTAACCACGCGGTAAAATTGCCCCGTGGGCTGGTTGTGGTACGTAGTCCAGTTCTGGCCGCCGTCGGTGCTCACTTGGGCGCCACCGTCGTCAGCCATCACCATGCGGTTGGGATTCTCGGGAGCAATCCACAGATCGTGGTGGTCGCCGTGGGGAGCATCATTGGCCTGGAAGGTGCGACCCCCGTCCTTGCTTTTGTGGTACGATACATTCAGCACGTACATGACGTCCGCATCCTTGGGGTCAGCATAAATGCGGGTATAGTACCAGGCCCGCTGGCGCAGATTACGGTCGTCTGAGAGCTTCTGCCAGTTCTTGCCGCCATCGTCGGAGCGGAATAAGCCACCCTTTTCCGCCTCCACCATAGCCCACACCCTACTGGAGTTCACGGGCGAAACTGCCACGCCAATGATGCCTAAAGTGCCCGCCGGCAAGCCTTCGCTGCGGGAAATATCCTGCCAGGTGTCGCCGCCATCGGTGCTTTTCCACAGGCCCGAGCCCGGCCCGCCCGAGGAGAAGCTGTAGGGGGTGCGCCGCACGTTCCAGGTGCTGGCGTACAGAATACGCGGGTTCCCAGGGTCTAGAATCAAGTCGACGGCGCCCGCGTCTTTGTTAGCAAACAGCACTCGCTCCCACTTCTTGCCGCCATCTTTGGAGCGGTACACGCCGCGCATTTCGCTGGGCGCGTACAAATCGCCCATGGCTGCTACATACACCAGATCCGGGTTTTTGGGGTGAATGCGAATACGGCCGATGTGGCGCGAATCCTTGAGGCCGACGTTCACCCAGGTCTGGCCCGCGTCCTGCGACTTCCACACCCCAAAGCCCGACGACACGTTGCCCCGCACGGTTTGCTCGCCCTCGCCGGCGTAGAGCACGTTCGGGTCCGACTCGCTGACGGCCACGGCTCCAATGGACCCGCCAAAGTAGCGGTCGGAGATGTTGTCCCAAGTGCCGCCGCCATCGGTGGTGCGCCACACGCCTCCCCCGGCCGTGCCCATGTAGTATAAGTTGGGGTTGCCGGGCACGCCCGTCGCCGTACCAGCCCGTCCGCCGCGGTAGGGGCCAATGGAGCGCCACCGCAGCCCGTTGTACAGGGTAGTGTCAAAAACCGCAGCGGTGCCTTGGGGGGCTTTTTTGCGCTTGGCGCGCTGCTGAGCTTCAGCCCCCGCTGGGAGCAGCAGCATACTAAACAGCACGCCAAGTAAAGCGGCATTCAGGGGTAGCGGAAATTTCATGCGCAAGAAAATTAACATGGAGTAAACGCCGAGAGCAGACGCCCAAAAATCACGGTGAAAGGGCTTAGCAAGTCAACTGCCTCTAAGGTAATGAGGGTTAAATATTAAACTAGCGAGTAGCTTTCTTAGGGGGGCTAAATCTATTGATGGAGTTGCTGCTAATGATGCAGTAAAACCGGCTCTGTGCTACCTTAGCCGCTATGCGCTACATCCTGTTGTTTGTCCTGCTGCTGTTGGCTCAAATCACCTCGGCCCAAATCCAGAAAGCTGATATTCTTATCCGCAATGGCCGCCTCTACGACGGTACCGGCAATACCTGGACTCTGGGCGACGTAGCCATCCGGGCGGGCCGCATCGTAGCCGTAGGCCGCCTTCCAGCCAACTACCCGGCCGATACCGTGCTGGATGCAAAAGGCCTAGCCGTCGCGCCGGGTTTCATTGATGTGCACACCCACATCGAAGACGACGAGGTGCGCCAGCCCACCGCCGATAACTTTATCTACGATGGCGTAACGACCGTGGTAACCGGCAACTGTGGCTCCTCGCGATTACCACTGGGGGGCTATTTTCAAACGCTGGACAGCCTAAGATTGTCGGTGAATGTCGCATCGTTGGTTGGCCACGGCACCGTGCGCAAGGCTGTGATGGGCCGGGCGCAACGCACGCCCACCGAAGCTGAGCTACAGCGCATGGAAAGCTTGGTAGACAGCGCCATGCTGGCCGGTGCGGTGGGATTATCGTCGGGGCTGATTTACATTCCCGGCACTTATTCACGGACGCCTGAGCTAGTTCGCTTGGCGCGGGTAGCGGGCCGTCGTCAGGGCCTCTACGCTACCCACATGCGCAACGAATCCGACAGCGTCACCTTCTCTATCCAAGAAGCGTTGCGCATCGGGCGCGAGGCCGGGCTGCCCGTCCAAATTTCTCATCTGAAGCTGGGTGGTCAACAAAACTGGGGACGTACTGCCGACCTGCTCACGCTAATTGAGGACGCCCGCCAGGCTGGCCAGCAAGTCACCATCGACCAGTACCCGTACACTGCCAGCTCCACTTCCCTAAGCACTTTGCTCCCCGACGACGTGCAGGCCGATGGCCGCGACTCTCTGCGCGTTCGGCTGGCCCGCCCCGCAGTGCGCAAGGCCGTGGAAGCTAGTATGGTAGACCGGCTGCGCCGCCGCAAGCTCAAGCACTTTAGCTACGCTGTAGTGGCTAGCTTTCCGCCCGATACTAGCTACAACGGCCGCAGCATTGAGGAAATCAACCGCATGCGCGGCGGCCGTCACAAGGCCCGCGCCGAGGCCGCTACCATCCTCGACCTGGTGCTGCAATATGATGCGGGCATGGTGTTTCATGGCATGAGCGAAACGGACGTGCAAAACATCATGCGCTACCCGCAAAATATGGTGGCGTCCGACGCCAGCATTCGGGTGTGGCAGCAGGGCGTACCGCATCCCCGCGGCTACGGCTCCAACGCCCGTGTGCTAGGCTATTACGTACGCGAAAAGCACGTTTTGACGTTGGAAGAAGCCATCCGCCGCATGACCAGCCTGCCCGCCCAAACCTTCGGCTTTACAGATAGAGGCTTGCTTCGGCCCGGCTTCGTCGCCGATATTGTGATCTTTGATCCTACTACTGTAACTGACCGCTCTACCTTCGAGAAACCCCATCAATACTCCGTGGGCATGCAGTACGTGCTGGTCAATGGCCGCCTCACCCTGCGCGATGGGCACCATACGGGAGCCCGTGGGGGGCAAATTCTGTATGGCCCTGGCCGGCAGCAATAGACCTACGCTGAACTAGACTAGGATTTCTGTATTACGCGCCACCCGTGGCCTGGTACAAGTAATCCTTCGCTCGCCGCTAGGGTAAGTGTAGTGTCGTTGAAGATGTCGGTCCAGGTGCCTGCTACTTCAGTAGGCAGCGGCAGCATCTGAGGAGTAGCGGCACGGTTGATAACGCAGAGGACGGCTTGCCCTTCTTTGTGGCGCCAAAAGCCGTAGAGGTCGTCAGAGCTGGGGAGGCGCTGGAAGTGACTGGCAGTGTCGCCGTTGTGCAGGGCTGGGTGCCGAAGCTTGAGTTGCAACAGGCGAGTATAGAAATCCTGTAGTGGAAAGTCCTGCCAGTCAATCGTGTCTTTATCGAAGAAGGCCAGCCGCCGGTCTAGCGCCGCTTCCTGACCACTATAGAGCAGCGGCATACCTGGCAGTAGCACCGTGAGTACGGCGAAGGGCAGCGCCAACGGACCTAGGCGCTCGTACTCGGTGCCATCCCAACTGTTCACGTCGTGGTTGCTGATAAAGTGCATCAGATACACCGAAGGCGGATACTTGGCTCGCTCGGCGGCCAAATACTCGTCAATGGCTTGAAGCGGCTGCTTCCCTTCGGCAATATGGTCAAGGAGGTAGTGCAAACGGAGGCCGAAGCTCATGTTGAACGCCTTTTCTAGCAGCTTGGTGTCGCCGTTGAATTCCTCCCAAGAAAGCCCCCCAGAGGGATACAATTCGTCCCATTCGGCCAGCATAAATAAGGGCTTCGCCGCATCCAGCTCTACACGGGCTTCATCCCAGAAATCAGTCGGTACGAGGCCAGCCACGTCGCAGCGGTAGCCATCAATGTCGGCCTCGCGCACCCAATAGAGCAGGGCATCCGTCATGTAGCGGCGCAGCTCTGGGTGGGTGTAGTCGAAGGCTACAACATCGGTCCAATCGGCTACGGGCGGCACCAGATTGCCCTGGGCGTCGTGCTGGTACCAGTCTGGGTGTTCGGTTACGAGCGGGTTGTCCCAGCTGGTATGGTTAGCTACCCAATCGAGCAGCACGCGCAGGCCCAAGTCGTGAGCCGTTTGCACTAGGTGGCGCAAATCGTCGAGAGTACCAAACTCCGGGTTGACGCCAAAATAGTCGCGCACAGCGTACTGGCTGCCCAAGCTGCCCTTGCGTTCCACTTCGCCAATGGGATGAATCGGCATCAGCCATACGATGCTTATGCCCATGGCTGCCAGCCGGGGCAAATGAGCCTCAAACGCCCGAAACGTTCCCTCTAGAGTATAATTACGCAGGTTTACTTCGTAGATAGTTGCCTGAGCGGCCCACTCCGGGTGACGAACCTGGAACAGATGAGCATGAGGATGAGCAGCAGAATCGGGCACGGCAGCAATGGGGGGCTTTTTTGGAGCCAATTAATGCATGGCTTGTAGCGGCTGCAAGTTCACCCAATCAAATGGAATTCGTACTTCTTTTACACACGAAAGGCTCTTGGAAAAGCCCCCAGAGAGCATTTGCCAAGAGCCTTTACTGTTTAATTCGTTTAAGCTTACTCGGTGCGCAGGTTTTTGATCGGGTTGATGGTCGCCGCTTTTATAGCCTGATAGCTAATGGTCAGGAAAGCAATCAGGGCCGCCGCCACCCCGGCCGCCACGAAGGCCCACAGCGGAATGTCGATGCGGTAAGCAAAGTCCTGCAGCCAGTTGCGCATCACCAGCCAAGCAACGGGGAAGGCAATGACAGCCGCCACAACCACCAGCTTTACGAACTCTTTAGACAGCAGACCCACAATGGTCGACACATCGGCGCCCAGCACTTTCCGGATGCCGATTTCCTTTTTGCGGCGCTCCGCTGCGTAGGCAGCCAGACCGTACAACCCCAGGCAAGCTACAAAAATGGCCACACCGGTAAATACCCACAGCAGCGTCTGCAGTTTGTCTTCTGACTGATACATTTTATCGAAGTTTTCGTCTAGAAACCGGTACTCGATGGGACTGTCAGGGCTGAACTTGGCCCATACCTGTTTTACTCCTTCAATCGAGCTGCCGATGTTTTCGCCCTTCATCTTCACGGCCACTTTCCAGTAAGCAGCTGGGAATATTTGGAGCACGGCCGGCTCTAGTTTGTCGTACAAGCTTTTGTAGTGGAAGTCTTTTACCACGCCGATAATCTTACCGACTTTCAATGAATCGGGGTTCGTGTCGCTCCACACGGTCCATTTCACTGTTTGGCCAATGGCCTGCTGTGGCGTACCAAAGCCGAATTCTTTCACCGCCGTTTCATTGATAATGAAGGCGTGATCCTTGTCGTCGCTTAGCTCTTTAGAAAAATCGCGGCCCGTGACCAGTTGCAGCCCCAAAGTTTTAATGTAATCGTAGTCCACCATCAGTTGCGTGACCGAATGCTCTTTCATCTCGCCGTTGGTAGGCACGATGAGACCATCACCAGCCACCTGGTCGCCGGGGAAGCCGTAACCAATGCTGGTCGACACCACGCCGGGCACCTGCTGCAGCTCGTTTTTGAAGGTCTCGTACTGCTTGTTCATGTTCTCGCCACGCATGGGAAAGAACATGATTTGATCACGATTAAAGCCTAGATCTTTGTTGTGCAGGTACGACACCTGCTTGAATACCACCAAGGCGCAGATAATCAGAAATACCGACAAGGCGAATTGTACCACAATCAGCCCGTGACGTAGCCACTGCACCCGGCCAAAGATTCCCTCCGTAACCACTGCACTTTTCAGCACCTTCACCGGCTGAAAGCTAGACAACACTAGCGCCGGATAAAAGCCTGCTACCAGCCCTACCACCACGGTCAGTAACGCCAGCAGGCCTAGCAGCGCGGGGCTGCGGAGCAAGTCAAACGTCATGCTTTTATCCGTAAAGGTATTCAGTGGGGGTAGCAGCAGCGCCGTGAGCACCGTAGCCAGCACCACGCTCACCAGCGTGAGAAGCACGGTTTCGGTCAGAAACTGGAGCATCAGCTGCTGCTGACTGGCTCCAATTGTTTTGCGGATGCCTACTTCCTTGGCTCTTTGCATAGACTTGGCCGTGGCCAGGTTCACAAAGTTGAAGCCGGCAATCAGAAGAATGAATGCGGCGATGATGCTCAGGGCTTTCACGTAGGTGATGTTACCTTTCACCCCCGGATCGTATTTGAAGCTCGAAGAATATAGGTGCGCCTCGAATAAAGGCTGCAAATAGGGCACAGACGTTAGCCGGTCCTCTTCGCTGAGCGTGGGCTGCACCTTCTGCACAAGGTAGTTCTGTAGCTTAGCTTGCGTTTGGTTTGCATCGGCGCCGGGCTTCAGCTTGACGTAGGTATAAAACTGCTGCCAGCCCCAGTTTCCCATACGCTTCTTGGGCAGTTGCGCTGCCGCCAGCGGGACGATATAGTTAATCTTTAAATGGAACTTGGACAGACTATTTTCCAGCACGCCGGTTACCAAAAAAGTCGATTTGCTAATTTTTAGCTCTTTACCAACCGGATTTACATTCCCAAAAAAGCGTAGAGCCACATCCTCAGCCAACACCACCGATGTGGGCGCATCTAGAGCATGGGCGGCCGAACCATATTTGAAGGGCAACTGAAAAACCCCAAAAAAGGTGGAGTCCGCAAAGAGCCCGTTTTCTATGTAGATCTTTTTCTCACCGACCTCTAATAAGTTGAGGCTAGTGCCCGTCATTAGGATGCGCATGGTTTGCTCCACCTCCGGAAATTCCTGCTTTAGGACAGTAGCAAACATGGGCGACACGGAGCTATGTATATCGGGCGCGTGGCTTCCAGTCTGCTGGGTATAGACGCGATAAATCCGGTTGCCGTTGGGCACGAACTTGTCATATTGCAGCTCATCGTACACGAACAGCCCAATCAGCAAACAAGCTGTGACGCCTAGGGCCAAGCCAGCGATATTGAGAAACGAAAAGCCCTTATGCCGGATCAGGTTGCGGTAAGCAACGTTTAAGTAATTCTTAAGCATGGCAAGAAGTGGTGAAGGTGTAGCGGGACCTAAAAGACCCGAATGAATTCAAAAGCAGAAGGTGATTTTTAGCCGTAGCGAACTGCGAATGGATTGCCGTTCGAGTAGCTACTTCAAAAGCAGATGGAGTGCACTGCGCCCTTATTATTCGTCGCGTAAGCAGATGACCGGGTTCACTCTGGCCGCGCGTACAGCTTGCGTTCCAACAGTAAGCCAGGCAACCAGTAAGGCCAGCAATCCAGCTCCTAGGAAATGCCAAAACTCTAGCTCAATGCGGTACTCGAAGCTGTTGAGCCACTGACTTACCACTAGGTAGCTGATGGGAAGGGCTACGCCTATAGCTACAATTACTAACTTCGTGAGGTCGCTCGATAGCAGGTATACTATGCTCAATTCGCTGGCTCCTAGCACCTTGCGGACTCCTATCTCCTTGCGTCTCTTTTCGGCCGCGAAAGCTGTTAAGCCCAACAAACCAAAACAGGAGATAACAATAGCCAGCCCTGCGAAATAGCGGGAGAGTACCGCCACGCGTCTCTCCGACGCATATTGCGCTTGGTAGGCGGCGTCCAGAAATTGATAATCGAAGGTGAGGCCAGGGTTGAATTGCTGGTAGAATTGCTGAATAGCTTTGATAGTTTCTTGCTCGCGGCGGGGAGCGAGTTTCACTAGTACAGTGCCAGCCGCCTGCGGCTCCAAACGGAAGATGAAGGGCTCTACTTTTTCGTGGAGCGACTCGTAATGAAAGTCTTTTACGACGCCCACAATCTGCGCCTTGCCCAGGACTTTGCCCACTGGATCTTGCATACCCAAACTGGCTACCAAAGCTTCATTGACAATAACCTTGGTGCTGTCGGAGCGAAACTGCCGGGAAAAGCTACGGCCTGTCTTGATCTGGATACCTAGCGTTTCCAGCATGTCATAATTCACCGCCAGGTTGTTCACGGATGTTTTTCTGCCCTCCCACTCCAGTTGTGGTCCCCCCAACTCGCTAGGGCCTACTCTCACGAAGTAGCCCCACATACCCGAAGCATTTGCCACTCCTGGTATCCGCTTTATCTCGGCAAGAAATGCAGCGGGTTGCTGAGCAGATTTTCCTGCCGTTTCGAAAGAAATGATATTGCTCTTATCATAGCCAAGGCTTTTATTCTGCACATAAGCTATCTGCTGATGTACTACCAACACGCAAACGATAAAGAGTACCGACAGCGCAAACTGGAATACCACTAAGGCCTTGCGTGTCCATAAGTTGGCTACGGAGTTGATGAGCGTACCTCTAAATACAGCTGCCGGCTTAAACCCCGATAAGTAAAAAGCTGGATAGCTGCCTGCCAGCAACCCCGTTAATAAGGTGATTCCCAGAAAGCCGCCGATAATGCTGGGTTTCAGTTCGAGGGCCAACTGCTTGCCCGTTATTTCATTAAACTGCGGGAGCACGATCTGCACTATCGTAACGGCCACAAACAAGGCCAGAAAGGCCATTAGCACGGACTCGGCTAGGAAGTGTATGACCAGCGTAAGTCGAGTGGCTCCCAATGTTTTTCTCACCCCAATTTCCTTTACTCGGCGCGTGGCCTTGGCAGTAGTCAGGTTCATGAAATTGATGCAGGCAATAAGCAGCACGAAAAGGGCAATGCCAGAAAACATCTTCACGTACTCAATGCGTCCGCCCGCCTGGACGCCATTTTCATATTCACCGTACAGGTACTTAGCAGAGTAAGGCTCTATAAACAGCGTGCGATTCTTATTCTTAGCGCTTTTGTGCTCCAGCAGCCCCGCAATCTTGCTTTCAAAGTTGGCTGCGTTAGCACCTTGCTTCAGCACGATGTAGGTATGAAAAGGACCCATATCTTCCCACGTTATCTGCTGTCCCATCTTCATGATATCCTTGAAGGAATCGAAGGTCAGCACGAAATCAAATTGCTCGGAGGAATTAGCGGGAATAGGGCCGAACACCCCCGAGATAATGCAGGTTTGCTTGAGACCTGCCAATTGCCATTCAATTGACTTTCCGACGGCATTTTTAGGGCTTCCGAACAAGGCAGTAGCTGTAGCCTCGGAAAGAACAATGGCGCTTTTGTCTGCTAGTACCTGGTTGGCGTTGCCTTGAATAAGCGGATAAGAGAAGATGTTGAAGAAATTTTTGGCGGCATATTTCCCGTCGGCTTGAATATTCTTGTCTTTGCTTACTAGTGTGAACTTAGGAAAGAAGCCGGGTGGCGTAACGGCAGCGGCATATTCAATTTCCGGCATCTCGTCTAGCAGTGATTCAGCCAGAAGCGGATGAGTGCCCCAACTGGTATTTATTCCCTGATTGGTGCGCTGGTTTTCCATCACTCGAAAAAGCCGGCTGTCATTCTCGTGATACTTGTCAAAACTCATCTCATCGCTTACCCACAGATACACAGCTAGGGCACACGCCAATCCCGTTGATAACCCAATCAGGTTGATCAAAAACGTCGTCTTAAACCGCTGAAAGTTGCGGTAAATCAGAAGTAGAGAATGCCAAATCATGCCGCTGGATAGTAGGGAGAGATAGAATCAAAATGCCACCTTGGGTGGCCTCACATCAGGTGGTAAACTGTTTGTGTACATTCTCCATCACTACCTCGCCATCGAGCAGCCGAATGACGCGGTGGGCGTAGCGGGCATCGTGCTCAGAGTGGGTCACCATGATGATGGTGGTACCGGCCTCATTAAGCTCCGTGAGTAGTTCCATTACCTCGTTGCCGTTGCTCGAATCGAGGTTACCCGTCGGCTCGTCGGCCAGAATCAGGCGGGGGGCATTTATGACGGCTCGGGCCACGGCCACGCGTTGCTGCTGACCACCCGAGAGCTGCTGCGGAAAGTGGTTGCGGCGGTGCATGATCTGCATTTTCTCCAGCACCTTTTCCACTTTCTCCTTACGCTCCGCCGCGCCCACACCCAGATAAATCAGCGGCAACTCTACGTTTTCCAGCACCGTGAGCTCCTCAATCAAATTGAAACTCTGGAACACAAACCCAAGGTTGCGCTTGCGCAGATCAGCCCGCTTTCGCTCGTTGTAATGGGCTATTTCTGTTCCGGCGAATTTGATGCTGCCTCCGTCGGGCTCATCCAGCAATCCGATGATATTTAGTAAAGTAGACTTTCCGCACCCCGACGGCCCCATGATGGCCACAAACTCCCCTTCGTTCACCACGAGGGATACTTTGTTGAGCGCTTTGGTTTCAACTTCCTCCGTGCGGTACACTTTTTCGAGGTTTTCAATCTGGATCATAAGGCTGGTAGTTGAGCTGGTTTGTGCGTGTTACTTTGACGTTGTTCTTTGTTGCATTCGGGCTTCTGGGAGGCTTTATTCCTCTTTGTCTTTGAGCACCAGTTCGCCCATATCTTCGTAGCCTTCGTAGCTGGAGGTCACTACTTTATCGCCGGGCTTCAGGCCTTCGAGTACTTCGTAATAGTCCGGGTTCTGGCGCCCCAGGCGGATGTCGGTCCGGTAGGCTTTGGTGCCGTCCTCGTTGACTTTGAAAATCCAGTTGCCGCCAGTTTTCTGGTTGAATCCGCCCTTGGCCACGCGCACGGCCTGGGTTTGGTCGCTCAGGGATAACCGCACCTGCAGCGTCTGGCCGCGACGAATGCTCTGGGGGGCATTTCCCACGAATTCCAGATCTACCTGCAGGCCTTTATTTACCTGCGTGAATATCTTTTTGACGCTGAGCTCATAGCGTTTGCCGTCGAGCATGAACTCGCCTTTCTGACCCGGAAAAATGCGCGAGATGTAGTACTCATCAATGTTGGCGCGCACCTTTAGGCCGTTGAGCATATCCAGTTGCCCGATGCGCTGCCCCGGCGCGATCGACTCGCCCACTTCCGCATTCAGCGACGTAATCCGGCCGGCCACGGGCGCTTTAATAGTCAGGTCATCCATCTTCTTGTGCATGAGCGCCAGGTTGCTTTGCATGCGCCCCACCGACTCCTGCATCTGATTGACTTGCTGGCGCATCGCCACCGAATCCTGCTGCAGGGTTTGGTTGGTAAGCTGCCGCTTGCGTACCTGGTACTGGTAGTTATTCTGGCTCTCGGTGAACTCTTGGCGCGAGATGACTTTCTGCTCGTACAGCGACTTATTCAACTCATAAATCCGCTTGGCTTCCTTCAGTCGAAATTCGATATCGGCAAACTGATTGAGCTGCTGAATGCGGTTTTGCTGCATCAGGTTGCGCGTGTTCTGCAGGTTATTCATTAGGTCAAACACGGCTGTTTCGCGGTTCACCATTTCCAGCTGCAAGTCCGTGTTGGTAAGCTCCAAAATCGGCTGGCCGGGCGTGAGCGTCGCCCCATCTTCTACCAGCACTCGCTTCACGGTGCCGCCTTCAGTGGCGTCGAGGTAAATGGTTTTGATGGGCATCACGGTGCCGTCAATCGGAATAAACTCCTGAAAAGCCCCCGAGTCACTTCGCTGATGGTGATGCGCTCCGGATCGACGTTGAGCTTGCTGGAGCCCGTCGTGGAGAAGTAGCTCGCCGCCAGTAACGCCAGCACTACCACAATTCCGCCAGAAAGCAGCAGCTTGCGAAGTGTCCAGGTTTTCTTTTGAATGGGAACGTCCATGTAACTGTTGAAATGCTGAAGAATGCCTCTGTGAAAGCGTTGTCGTCTGTTCTAGTAAGGATAATGCCAGCTAATTAAGTTGTTGATTATAAAATAGTTACATAACGTGTTCCTCCGGTAGCCTCTTGAACTGTTCGCTTTCGATACAACTAAGTGTGCGGTAGTGATACAACTTGGCAGGCACGGCCAACAAAAACGCGCTTAGCAGGCTAGAAAAGGAGATTTTATTATTTAGTATAGTTTATGGTAGGCAATTGGGTACTTAGCATTCTGAATCGGTAGGCCGGTTCTTTTATCTTCTTTCGTAGTAGTTCCCATGGCTTCTAATAAGGCGCGCGTTCTGGTAGTAGATGACGACCGTGATGTACTGTTCGCGGTAAAGCTGCTGCTCAAAACTGAGGTGCAGGAAGTAGTGACGGAGCGGAATCCGGAAAACCTGCTTTCCGTGCTGAGCCGTCAGTCGTTCGATGTCATCTTCTTAGACATGAACTTCAAAAGCAACCTCGGCACCGGCAACGAAGGCTTGTATTGGCTGAGCCGCATCCTAGAGCGGGATAAGGACGCCACCGTAATTATGATTACCGCTCACGGCGAAATCAGCACGGCCGTACGCTCCCTAAAGGCCGGCGCCACCGACTTCATTGTGAAGCCTTGGCACAACGAGAAATTTCTGGAGACTTTGCACGCTACCCTGCAGCACAAAGCCACCAAGACCAGTTCGCTGCCCCAAGCGCCTAAGCGCCCCGGTTCCTTCGCCGACATAGCTATGCTGGGCAACTCGGAGCCCATGCAGGAGCTATTTCACACTATCGAGAAAGTGGCACCCACGGAGGCCAACGTGCTGCTATTAGGTGAAAACGGCACTGGTAAAGAACTAGCTGCCAAGGCGCTACATCAGCGCTCGTTTCGCGCTAGTAAGCCGTTTATCACCGCCGATCTGGCGGCTATGAGCGAAGGCATTTTTGAAAGCGAGCTTTTTGGTCACAAGAAAGGCTCGTTTACTGATGCCAAAGACGATAGGGTAGGGCGGTTCGCCGCCGCTTCTACGGGCACATTATTTCTGGACGAAATCGGCAATATCTCACTGCCCCAGCAAGCCAAGCTGCTCACCGCTCTGCAAAATCGGCAGGTGATTCCACTAGGCAGCAATACGCCCGTACCCATTGATATTCGGCTTATCTCGGCTACCAACGTGCCTATTTATGAGCTGGCGGCCAAGAACCAGTTTCGCAAAGACTTGATTTACCGCATCAACACGGTTGAAATAACCTTGCCCCCCTGCGCGACCGCGGCGATGATATACTCATGCTGGCCCAGCATTTCGCGGGCTTGTATGCGGCGCGCAACCACAAGCCTCGCCCCGAATTTGAGCCGGCTACGCTCAAGAAGCTTCAGCAGCATCGTTGGCCCGGCAACATTCGCGAGCTGCAACACGCCGTGGAGCGCGCCGTTATCTTGGCCGAAGGGCAGGTGCTACGCCCTCAAGACTTTAGCTTCTCCGCGATGGAAACGCCACGACCCGTTGGGGGGCAATTTCTGCCGGATTTCGCCGATGGTCCGTTGCAGCTGAATGAGATAGAGAAGAACACGATTCTGCGGGTAATTGAGCGCCACAATGGAAACATTACCAAGGCGGCCAAAGAGCTCGGCCTTACCCGCACCGCCCTCTACCGCCGTCTGGAAAAGCATGACCTTTAAACGGCTCGAAATCGGTATTTTCTTCCGGCTGCTGGGCATCCTGGTTTTGCTGTACGCAGCGGTGTATTACGGGCACCGAGGCACTTATGCGCCGGTAGTTTTTGCCGGCTTGCTGGTAGTTGTGCTAGTGCTAGAGTTGACCCGCTACGTGACGCGCAGCAACAAGGAGCTGGCTAATTTCCTGCTGGCCGTGCGGTACCGCGACTTTTCACAGCACTTCAACGAAGCGCACGCCAACCCAGCCCTGAGGCAGTTGTATTCGGCTTTCAATCAACTCAATACCACTTTTCGGCAGCTAAGTGCGGAGAAGGAAGCGCAGTTCACGTACCTACAAACGGTACTAGAACTGATCGATACCGGCATTATTTCCTACGACGATGAAGGCCACGTAGAATGGATGAATGAGTCGTTTAAGCAGACGTTGGAGCTGCCCTATCTGCGCACTATTCAGGCTCTCCAAAAGCGCTATGAGGATCTTTATCACGCCATCACGCAGTTGGCCCCCGGCAGCCCCGTAGTGGTGAAATTGACGGTGGGCCAGAAAACGCTCCAGCTCTTATTGTCGGCCACGTCTTTCAGGCTCCACGGCCGCGAATTCACGCTTATTGCCTTCAAAAATGTCAGTCATGCCCTCGACGAAACCGAAACCGAGGCGTGGCAGAAACTGCTTCGCGTGATGACCCACGAAATCATGAATTCCGTGGCGCCTATTGCTTCTCTAGCGGATACCTTGCGCCGCCACGTGCAGCTCGAGAAAGCCAAAGGCTCAGACCCTTCTCTGCACGACTTAGACTTACTGGATGATGTAGAAGAGGGAATCGGCATCATTCAGCACCGCAGCGAGGGCCTGTTGAATTTTGCTCAGGTCTACCGCAATTTCAGCAAGATCACCACCCCACTTCTGACCACCATTTATGTGCAGGAGCTTTTTAGTAGTGTGCAGGCCCTGCTGGCGCGTTCGCTAGCTGAAGAGAAGATCGAATTGGTGCTATCGGTGAAGCCGCAAGACTTGCTCTTGCAAGCCGATAGTCATTTGATGGAGCAAGTGCTCATCAACTTAGTGCTTAATGCTGCCCACGCCGTGAAGGAGCGCGCTCAGCCTCAAATCCAACTTGTGGCATATACCGATGAGAAAGAGCGCGTTGTTCTGGAGGTGATTGATAATGGCATTGGTATCCCAGCCGACTTGCTGGACAGTATTTTCATCCCATTTTTCACTACTCACAAAAGTGGTTCGGGGATTGGGCTGAGTTTGGCCAAGCAGATCATGCACTTGCACAAGGGCAGCATTCAGGTGCAATCGGTGGAGGAAGCAGGCAGTATTTTTCGGCTGTTATTTTAGAAGATTATTCCCTTTTCTTGAAGGCTTGAAAGCGACGGTTTTCGGGTCTTTTTTCTTACTATTTAATGGT
Source organism: Hymenobacter sp. HDW8 (assembly GCF_011305775.1). NCBI lineage: Bacteria > Pseudomonadati > Bacteroidota > Cytophagia > Cytophagales > Hymenobacteraceae > Hymenobacter > Hymenobacter sp. HDW8. The sequence continues at coordinate 976,239 of NZ_CP049907.1, read as the reverse complement.
TGGCTTTCGGTAACTTTAAGAGTGGCCAATCAATGTAATCGACTATCCTTCGGGAGGATTTTGCTGCTTTCCGTGCTGTGCGGATGGCTGCTTAACGGGGCCGCTCGCGCCCAAGTGCCTTACAACGTCATTGACTGGAAGGCGCCAACTACGCTCAATACCTACCTGATTCAGCAGCTTCATCAGCAATCCGACCAGCGCCGGGCCGCTTTTGCGGCTGCTTTAAAGTCGGGCGCGGCCATGCAGGCGTATCAGGATACTGTTCGGGCGCGCTACCGCCGCCTCTTAGGCCCACTGCCGGCCCGTACACCGCTCAAAGCACATGTGGGGGGCAAAATTGAGCGTGCCGGCTACCTGGTGGAGAAAATCATTTACGAAAGCACACCCCGCCACCACGTTACGGCCAACTTATATGTACCCAAAGGCAAAGGCAAGTGGCCCGCCGTACTGCTTTTTTGTGGCCACGAAGCCACCGCCAAAGCCACCGAGTCGTACCAAAAAACAGCCATACTCTTTGCTCAAAATGGCTTCGTGGTGCTGGTCATCGACCCGATTTCTCAGGGTGAGCGATACCAACTTACCGATGCCACCGGCAAGCCGCTTACCCGCGGTGGCACCACTGAGCACACTCTGCTCAATGGTGGCGCGGCCTTGGTAGGTACGAGCGTACCCGCTGCTCAGCTGTGGGATAATGTGCGCGGCCTCGATTACCTGCTCACCCGCCGCGAGGTCGACCCCGACCGTATCGGCTGCATCGGCAACTCGGGGGGCGCTACGCAAACTGCCTATTTCATTGGATATGATCCGCGGGTGAAGGTGGCTGCGCTGTGCAGCTACGTAGCCAGCGGCGAGAGAAATCTGGAGCTTACCGGCCCCGCCGATGGCTGCGTACAGATTCCCGGTGCCGGCCAAGCTGGCCTCGATATAGCTGAGTGGCCTATCATGTTCGCGCCCAAGCCCTTGCTGCTCCTAGCTGGTCGCTATGATTTCATTGATTATGCCAGTATCCAAACTGCGTATCACGAGCTAAAGCAAGTATACACTGAACTCGAAAAACCGAGTCGAGTCAACCTGTTTACCTACGACGACGGACATGGAATTTCTAAGCCGAAGCGGGAGGTCGCTGTTGCGTGGTTTCGGCGCTGGCTACGCGATGATGGTCAACTGGTGCCGGAAAACAACTTGGCTACCCTGTCGGCTGAGCAGCTGAACTGCACCGCGACGGGCCAGGTAAACACCGCCTTCCCGAAAGAGAGCACCCTGTCGGAGCAGTATCTGGGGCAGGCGCAGGAACTGGCTTCTCGGCGCCAGCCCCTTACCTATGCTAGCCTCACGGCTGCGATCCGACACGTATTGGCCTTGCCTGAAGCTACGGTCATCGTACCTCCTGTTGAGGCTTCCGCCGAAGGCAGCGTGCAGGCCAAAGGCATCGCTATGCGTAAGCTGTTGCTGCGCCGCGCCGGACAGCCGCCTTTACCCGCTTTGCTGGCTCTGCCACCCAATAATTTGCCCCCAGCAAGGTCATTATCTGGCTACCCGACAAAGGCAAGGCTACACTTGCTGATAGCGCCAATCTGGTTGCCCAATATCTGAAAGAGCGGGCTGCCGTGCTGCTCGTAGATCTGCGCGGGCTGGGCGAAACTACTGATCCGGCGGCGTTCAACGACCCTAAGTATTACAACCGCGAATACCGCCCGGCATTGCTGGCGCTGCACTTAGGGCGGCCATTGCTGGGGCAGCGCGTTGAGGATGTGTTCTCGGTGCTAAGCTTTATCCGGCAGGATAATCGTTTCAATGCCTTGCCCATTGAGGTTTATGCTAACGGGCGGGCTGCGCCGGTAGCACTACACGCGGCCGTGCTGTCGCCCCAAATTACCCGATTAGAAATAAGTGATTTACCCAGTTCTTTTCACGAAATTCTGACTCAGCCTACACGTAAAGATTGGTACTCCTTGGTGCTACCCCAGGTATTGCGCTACTACGATTTAGCAGATCTGGCGGCAGTAATTGGCCCCCAACGTCTTCATCGCCGTGACGTGCGCTAAACCTGTCGTAGATGTGGCGGGGGAGTCTAAAACCAATCTTTTCGTGTTTTGAGCTCGACCGTGGCAAGAAAATTGAATTAATTTTATGCGGCGGGATCGATAAAAGAGCTGGAAACTAGTTTCAATACCTGAAGGTACTTTTGCAGACGTGTACCTCACTATACATCATACCAGCTTCATGTCATTTCGTTTTCTTGAGGTTTTGCACCGCGTTCTACTCGTTTGTTGCCTCTGTGTGCTGGCTCAGCTTAGTTATGGGCAACGATTTGCGGCCATCGGCGATTATGGGTATGCCGGACGGGCTGAGAAGGAGGTAGCGGACCTAGTGAAAAGTTGGGACCCGGAGTTCATAATTACGTTGGGCGACAATAACTACGAGCTGGGCGACTCGGCTACCATCGATCAGAACATTGGCCAGTATTATCACGCGTACATTCATAAGTACAAAGGGCGCTACGGTCCCAGTGCCTCCACCAATCGGTTTTTTCCCTCGCTGGGCAACCACGACTATTACACTTCGAATGGGGAGCCCTATCGAGACTATTTTACGTTGCCCGGCAATGGGCGCTACTATGATTTTGTCCGCGGCGATGTGCACCTTTTTGCCATCAATAGTGACCCTGCCGAGCCTGATGGCATAGATGCTAACTCGGTGCAGGCCCAATGGCTAAAAAAGCGGTTGGCTGCTTCTTCAGCGCGCTGGAAAATAGTGTATCTGCATCATGCGCCATACTCGTCGTCGGGCCACCATGGTAGCACCGAAGTTATGCAATGGCCCTACCGCGAGTGGGGCGCCTCAGCGGTATTGGCTGGCCACGACCACCACTATGAGCGTTTGATGGTGGACGGGTTACCATATTTTGTGAATGGTTTGGGTGGGCGTAGTGTAAATGCCATTAATAAGCAGCCCTTACCCCAAAGCCAGGCGGTTTATGCTGCCAACTACGGGGCGATGCTCCTGAATGCCACGCCGGATAGTCTTGTGTTTCAATTTTTTACCCGGCGCCACGAACTCAAGGATACCTATATATTACGGCCGGCCCCCATTACTGTGCCTGCGTTATATCCGGTTAGCCCCAATCCTTTTCAGGATGCCACCCAGATTGAATTTTCGCTGCCCAATACTGCTGAAGTGAAGGTGCGAATCTTGAATACGCTTGGTCAGGAGGTAACTACTTTACAGCAAGGCGTAGTAAAAGCTGGTCGGCACCGGCTCACGTGGCAGCGTGACGCTGCTTTACCCGCTGGGGTCTACTATGTACAATTGCTTGGTAGCGACTTCTCTCTTGTAACCCGCGCCGTAGCATACTAATACATTGCTTGTTAGCAGCATGCCTAAATGGGGTTAGATATAGCCTCAGTTGGCATGCTGCTTTTTTGTGCCCTGAGAGATTGAGCCCAAGCCTATGCATAGTAGCATTTTGGGCAGCCAGCAGTATAAATGCGGCATGCAACCAACAGTTGATCGTGAAGCTCTTAATACCAGATGTCAACTTAGGATCGGGCTCTACGAAGAGACTATTTGAATATAAAGCTAAGTATATACTTGAAATACAATGACTTACCTAACTACTATTGATTTCTTATTTTAATTATATAAAACAGCTTTCTGGCATGCTTTTTAATAGCTGGGTTCAGTTATATAACCATACTCCTACGTTACCCTTTCCGAACTTAACACAAGCTGATTATGCAAAAACGCTTTACCACGAAGAGCCTGACTAGTATATTTATTCTTATAGCAGTTGCCACTATAGATACGTTAGCAAGTGTTAGTCTCACGGTTCCTGCGAAGTTCTACCACGTTGACGAAAAAAAAGATCTCATACTTGTTAATCAGAATATTAGTGATATTAATACGAATGGAGAAGGAAATATTAATGAAATTGTTCTTGATAAAAAGTACAGTTTTATAGAGCCAGTTGCATCTTTAAGTACGAACAGCTCTTATCGGGTAAAATTTGAGGAGCAAGTTTATAGCTTGTATTTTACTCAGCTTCCTGTAATTGAAATTGGCGCTAAGAAGGAAATAGTAGACAGCCCAAGTATTTATGCTGGCTTCTCTATGTCGGAGCAAACGGGCGTAGTTACTGAATCGGCAATAGATATTGAAATCAGAGGAGCATTTTCGCAAACATTTCCAAAGAAATCGTACGAAATAGGCTTCCTGACTGATACTATAACTGCTGAAGACCGTGACGTGCGTCTGTTGCAAATGCGCACGGATAATAAATGGAATTTGCAGGCTATGTATAATGAGCCATTGCGGATAAGAAGCAAGATATCAAATGAATTGTGGCAGAATATTCATCAGATATATTATAAAGACAAAGAGCCCGAAGCTAAGAACGGTATAGATATGGTCTATGTCGAACTTTTTGTGAATGAGGAATATAAAGGGGTATATGCATTAAGTGAACGGGTAGACCGCAAGCAATTAAAGCTGAAGAAATACAGCAATGGCATAAAGGGCGAGTTATATAAAGGCGACAACTGGGGTGGAGCTGTAACTTTCACTGCTTTGCCACCCTTCGACAACAAAAACTTGCTCTGGGGAGGATTTGAGTATAAGCACCCTGAAGAAGAAACCGATTGGTCTAAGATTTACGCTTTCGTAGATTTTGTAAAGAATAGCCCAAACGAGGAATTTTATCGTGACTACCAGAAAAAGTTTAGTTTTAATAACGCGGTCGATTATTTTATTTTTCTAAATTTATCCAGAGCCGCGGATAATACTGGTAAGAATATTTATATCGCAAAATATAAAACTGACGAACCATATTATTATGTTCCGTGGGATCTTGATGGGGTATTTGGTACTGATTGGCAAGGGTGGGATATAAATGTTACAAACGATATTCTGTCAAATGGATTTTATGATCGTTTGATGCAAGACCGCTCAGCTAATGGCTTCCGAGTTGCTTTAAATCGCCGGTGGGCTGAGCTAAGAGCAACCGTAATTACTGAAGAATTTATTATGTCTAAGTTTAGGAGAGATTACGATTATCTCTTAAATAATAACGTGTACGAGCGTGAGCGAATTACATGGAATGCATTTGAGCAAAACGAAGCGCAACTAACCTATATTAATACTTGGTTGAAAAATAGATTAGAATATCTGGATGTAGCTTTTGGGAATGTGCTGGTTTCTTCAGATGTCGTTTTAAGTACTTCTACGAAAGAGGCGGATGCCGTTTTTCAAATTTATCCTAACCCCGCTAGCGACTATCTGATAGTTACTTTTGATTCAATGCCTTCTGAATTAATTATTCAGGATTTGAATGGTAAAGTAGTATTTAAGTCTTCTTTAGTTGGTAAAACAAATAAGATTGCTATTCACACTTTACGTAAAGGCTTGTATGTAGCCACTGTGAAAAGTGATAAAAATATAAGGACACAGAAACTATTAGTGCAATAGTAAAGACCAGTAAAGTGCTATACGATACCTACTTAGCTTATATCAAAGTTAAGTAAGCAGCTTCAACAAAAAAGCCCCCCACGAGAGCGTGGGGGCTTTTTGTTGAAGCTGCCACAACTGCTATATAATGGCTGGGTAATAGTTATTTCAACAATAGAAACTTACGCTGAATAATCTCCTGCACGGGCACGTTTTCAATCTTACTTTCCAGCCAGGAAATAATGTCGAGGTAGAGAAATGGGCGCCGTTCAAACGGGTTGGCGGCAATGCGAATAAGCTGTTCCTTGAGCTGCACAAACGCCTCTTTCAGCTGAGAAGGCGCCACGTCGCCGAGATTGCGTAGAAACTGGAAAATGGCCACCTGCATCTGCTGCTGCTCGTTCATCTTACCCAAAAACCGATACACCGACTTGATCTGATACTCCAGATCCTCGTCGCGGCCGGCCTCGTAGTGGGCAATCAGGTTGAGGATACGGGCGAAGCACTGAATGTCTTCGCGCAAGCTTACGTCCTTGTACTGAATGACTTTGGTTAGGTAATCGATGGCCTTATCGTGGTTACCGCTACCGAAATACAGGCTGGCAATTTTGTAGTAAAACACCAGCCGTCGGTGCGGGTCGAGCTGCTGGCGAAAGTGGCTGAGGTTGTCGAGTAGCTCGGGGATGATGGTGAGGCCCTCGGTGAAGCGCCCACGCATGAAGTAAGCATTGATGCGGTTGGTGTACACGTACAGGAACAGCAGCATATCCGTGTTGGGGCTCGGGCGCCGGTCGGGATCGTTGGCCAGCGCCTCCAGGGTATGCAGTACCTCGCTGAACTTGCTGTAATACTGCAGGTTGAAGAGCGAAATCAATAGGTTGTGCAGGCCCTTCAGGTAGAGCATGAACTGCTGCTCCTGCTGGCCCGGATACTCGGCAAACAGATCGACCCACTTCTGCGCGTAGCGGTAGCAGGCGCGAAAGTTCTGGGTGATGGTGTGGTACCACACCTGCGCCTGATAATAGTACAGCTTCTCAAAAAAGCCCCCGCCGTCAAATCAACCCCGGCTACGGCCTCCCGGAAAAGCTTAGTGATGCTTTCGGAGTCTTCCTGGTTGCGGGCGTGGCCGATTTTCAGATACAGCCCGTACATGCGCAGCGACAGGTTGGAAAGCTCGTGTTCCTGCGTCAGGTGGGCCACCGTGTCTCGTACCTCCGCCGATAAGTTTTCGGCCTTGCCACGCAAGCTGCGCGTGATATACTGCGACTCAATGAGCTTCTCGAAGTCGAGAGCAAGCAGCGCAATGTGGGGCATTTCGGCGTGGTGCGCCGCCACTTTCACTTTCTCCAGCATCTTCAGGCTCTGCTGATACAGACCCCGATTGTAGAGGACGCGGGCATAATCGAGCTGTTCGCGCAGCTGGATATCCAGGTTCTGGCCCAAGTGGTAGAGGCGCAGGCTGGCCAGCATTTGCTTGTATAAGTTGGCTTTCAGGTTGGCCAGCTGCACCTTTTTGATGGCGGGTACTTCCGTCAGCACGCGCTCCTCGTCGTAGCGCGCCTGCTCGTCTAGGGCGTCGAAAAGCTGAAGAAATTTCAAGCCTTCGTTGGAGCCTTGCCGGTTGGTAAATAGTCGAAAGTGCCGCTTTTCGGAGCGAGTTAAGGACTTAATTAACTGAAAAACCGGGTCAAGGCTTTCGTTAGGCATTGTATTCTGTTGTTTGATAAACATCTGTCAAAGAGATGTTTATATATTAAAAAGTCGCATTTGGAAATAGTGGTTAAACTGAAATTTGTTTTTAGCCCACTAAACCGACGGTGCTACTTGCGTGCAGCTTACAGCAATGCAGTACCCGCTTTCAAGCAAACTGCGACACTTAACCAAAGTGCACAGTAGCATCGCAAGCTAAACAGAAAGCAGCACCTGCTTATTGCCTGCCAGCTGCTCGTCCTGACCGACAACTCAAATGAACTTACGTGCATAGTTGGGCTCCACTTTCCTGCACGCATCAACAACGCCACCGCTCCAGCCGCCATGCTTTTTACCGTCCTGGTCGTCATTCTGGTCATTATTCAGCTGCCGCTGGGCTGAAGGAGCTACTTCTGTTTTTCAAGAACAAGCCTTTCTAAGCCCCGCGCTCAGGAAGGCTTTTTACTGCTGACCACTTAACTCAAATTCACCGCTTCTATGTATTTCAAGGAAAACACTGTCGCTTTTGTTGATGGTGAGTTTGTTCAGGCCGATCAAGCTACCTGTAGTGTCTATGCGCAATCGTTGCACTACGGATATGCCGTTTTTGAAGGTGTCAGAGCCTATAATACCCCCCAGGGTTCCCAGATTTTTAAGGCCCGTGAGCACTACGAGCGGCTGGCGTACTCGTGCGATACCGTGGGAATGCCACTGCCTTATTCGGTGGAGGAGCTCATTCAGATTAGCTATCAACTACTGGAGAAAAACGGCCTGGCTGACGCCTACATCCGGCCATTGGTGTACGCTGGCACGCCCAATATGAGTCTGAAATGCGCGAGCAGCAGCAACCTGCTGATGGCCGTGTGGGAGTGGGGCAAATACCTCGGCGACCAGAGCCTGCGCCTGACTATTTCGCCCTACGAGCGGCCCAATCCGAAAGCGGTGCCGATTGAGGCCAAAATATCCGGCCACTACGTCAACTCCATCATTGCCAGTTCTGAGGCCAAAGGCCGCGGCTACGACGAAGCACTGCTGCTGGATATGAACGGCTACGTGGCCGAAGGACCGGGGGCCAATTTCTTCTTCGAGAAAAACGGCGAGCTGTACACCGCGCCGGCCGGTAGCATTCTGCGCGGCATCACCCGCAATACCATCATCGATTTGGCGCGGGAAGCGGGTATTACGGTGCACGAAAATTTCTTCACGCCCGCTGCGCTACAAGGCGCCACCGGTGCCTTCATGACCGGCACCGCCGCCGAGGTAATCGGCGTGTCTTCCGTGGATGAAGTCGTGTTTGAGACGCCCTACCAGGATACCATCGGAGCCCTACTTGCGCGCCGCTACCAGGCGTTGGTAACGGGTCAATTTATTGAAAGCGAGCAGCAAGAAGTGGGAAGCGAGTAAAAAAAACAACCTGACTCACCTCTCACCTCTCACAACTTCACCACTAATGGCTCTCAATCCTTACAGCCGCATTTATACCCAAGACGACAGCCTGCCTGCCTCGCAAGCCATGCTGATTGGCTCCGGCCTGTCGGAGGCGGATTTGCGCAAGCCGTTTGTGGGAATTTGCTCCACTGGCTTCGATGGCAACACCTGCAACATGCACCTGAACGGGCTGGCCGACCAGGTGAAGGAAGGGGTGGGCGCGCACGGCATGGTGGGACTGCGGTTCAATACAATTGGCGTGAGCGACGGCATTACCAATGGCACGCCGGGCATGCGTTATTCCCTGGTTTCGAGGGAGATAATTGCCGATTCCGTGGAGGCCATGGCCGCCGCGCACAACTACGATGCGCTGGCCTGCGTGGTGGGCTGCGACAAAAACATGCCCGGCTCGCTCATGGCCATGGCGCGCCTGAACCGTCCCTCGCTCATGGTGTACGGCGGCACCATCAAGGGGGGCAATTTTAAGGGCCAGCAGCTCAACATCGTCTCGTGCTTTGAGGCTTACGGTAAGAAGCTGCAGGGCCAGATTTCGGACGAAGACTACACCGGCATCATCCGTAATGCCTGCCCCGGACCGGGCGCGTGCGGGGGCATGTACACGGCCAACACCATGGCCTCGGCGGCGGAAGTACTGGGCATGTCGGTGCCGTATTCCTCGTCGGCGCCGGCGGTGAGTGCGGCCAAGCGGGAGGAATGCCTGCACACGGGCGAGTACCTGCTGCGTTTGCTGGAAAAGGACATCAAGCCGCGCGATATTCTGGTGCGCGAAGCTTTCGAAAACGCCATGGTGCTTATCACCGCGCTGGGGGGCTCCACCAACGCCGTTATTCACCTCATCGCCATTGCCGACGCGGCAGGCGTGAAGCTGACGTTGCGTGACTTTCAGCAGGTCAGCAATAGGGTGCCCATGCTGGCCGACCTCAAGCCCAGCGGTAAGTATCTGATGGAAGATTTGTCGGCGCTGGGGGGCATTCCGGCCGTGCTGAAAACCCTGCTCAACGAGGGGCTGCTGACCGGCGACCTGCCGACCGTAACGGGCAAAACTTTGGCGGAGAACCTGGCTGGAATAGCTGCCTTGGGCGAAGAGCAGGACTTGCTGCGGCCGTTTTCCAACCCCATTAAAGCCGACGGCCACATCCAGATTATGTACGGCAACCTAGCCCCCGAAGGCGCAGTGGCTAAAATAACGGGCAAGGAAGGGACAAAGTTCGTGGGCCCAGCCAGCGTGTTTGATTCGGAAGAAGAACTGAACGAAGGCCTGACCCAGGGCAAAGTAGCAGCCGGCCAGGTGGTGATTATCCGATACGTAGGTCCGAAAGGCGGACCCGGTATGCCCGAGATGCTGAAGCCAACATCGGCCATCATCGGGGCTGGCTTAGGCGACAAAGTAGCGCTGGTAACCGACGGCCGCTTTTCAGGCGGCACCCACGGCTTTGTTATCGGTCATGTGTGCCCCGAGGCCTACGACGGAGGCCCCATCGCGCTGGTCCGCAACGGCGACCAGGTGGTGCTGGATGCCGCCAACAACACGATCAGTGTGCTTGTGGATGACACGGAACTGGCGACCCGCCGGGCCCAATGGACGCCACCTGCTGAGAAAGCCCCCGGGGCGTGCTGCGCAAGTATATCCGCACCGTGGGCTCCGCCAGTGAGGGGTGCATCACCGATTTATAAGCAAACGCGATGTTCACGAAGGAAGAACCAGTTCAACTGCTGCAGGAAAAAGTCCCCCAGACCATGTCGGGAGCGGAAATGACGCTACGCGCTCTGCTGGCGGAAGGCGTAGATACAGTCTTTGGCTATCCGGGCGGGGCTATTATTCCCATCTACGACGCGCTGTTTGACTTTAAAGATCAGCTCAACCATGTGCTGGTACGCCATGAGCAGGGCGGCATTCACGCCGCCCAGGGCTATGCGCGCGCTTCGGGCAAAGTAGGGGTGGTGTTTGCCACCAGTGGGCCCGGCGCCACTAATCTAGTCACGGGCCTGGCCGATGCGCTCATCGACAGCACGCCGCTGGTATGCATCACCGGCCAGGTATTCGCGCACTTGCTGGGCACTGATGCCTTCCAGGAAACCGATATCATCAACATCACGACCCCAGTTACCAAGTGGAATTACCAGGTAACGGAGGCTAGTCAACTACCGGAGGCGCTGGCCAAAGCTTTCTACATCGCCCGCAGCGGCCGGCCCGGCCCGGTATTGATTGATATCACCAAAAATGCTCAGCAGCAGAAGTTTGGCTTTGCGGAGTACACGCCCTGCACGCACATCCGCAGCTACCGGCCCGCGCCCATTGTTCGGCCCGAATATGTGACCCAAGCGGCAGCGCTGATTAACCAAGCCAAACGTCCTTTTGTGCTCTGGGGACAGGGTGTAATCTTGGGAGCGGCCGAGCAGGAATTCCGCGCGTTTATCGAGAAAAGCGGTATTCCGGCCGCCTGGACTATTCTGGGCGCCGGCGCGCTGCCTACTGATCATCCGCTAAACGTCGGCATGTTGGGCATGCACGGCAACTACGGCCCCAACGTGCTCACCAACGAATGCGATGTGCTCATTGCCATCGGTATGCGCTTCGACGACCGGGTAACGGGTCGCCTCGACAAATATGCCAAACAGGCCCAGGTCGTTCACCTCGACATCGACCCCACGGAGATTGATAAAAACGTGGCTACCACCGTGCCGGTATGGGGCGATTGTAAGGAAACGCTGCCCTTGCTCACCGCGCTGATTGAGCCGAAAAGCCACCCGGAATGGTGGCAGCGGTTCGAGCAGTTTAAGACCGAAGAAGTGGCTGCCGTCATCCAAGACGAGCTTTTTCCGACCTCGGATGAGCTGACCATGGGCGAAGTAATTCAGCAGTTGAACGAGTTGACGCAGGGCGAGGCTATTGTGGTGACCGATGTGGGCCAGCATCAGATGGTCGCCTGCCGCTACGCCAAGTTCAACCATTCGCGCAGCAACATCACCAGTGGAGGGCTGGGCACGATGGGCTTTGCTCTACCGGCCGCTATCGGAGCCAAGTTCGGTCGCCCCGACCGCACGGTAGTCGCCATTATTGGCGACGGCGGTATTCAGATGACAATTCAGGAGCTGGGCACCATTATGCAGACCGGCGTAGACGTCAAAATCATCATTCTCAACAACCAGTTTCTGGGCATGGTGCGGCAGTGGCAGGAGCTGTTCCATGACCGGCGCTACTCCTTCGTCAACATCGCCAGCCCCGACTACGTGACCGTAGCCAGCGGCTACAGCATTAGCGGCAAGCGGGTTGCGGAGCGTGCCGAGCTGAAAAGCAGCCTCCAAGAGATGCTAGGGCATCCCGGCTCTTTCTTGCTGGAAGTGATGGTAACTAAGGAGAACAATATTTTCCCCATGGTGCCGCAAGGCTGCAGCGTCAGCGAAATCCGGCTGCTGTAGAGGCGTGGCATTAGAAACTAGGGAAGGCGGTCATGCAGAGCGGAGCGAAGCATCTCGCCCGCAGTCGTGAGATAAGTAATCCAGTGTCAGCACGCGAGATGCTTCGCTCCGCTCTGCATGACGGCTGATAATTGACTAGAGCTAAAACAAGAGCTATGAGTGAGCAACCCATCGACCGGCAGGAATACAACATCACGGCGTATACCGAGAATCAAATCGGCTTGCTCAACCGCATTGCCATCATCTTCTCGCGCCGCAAAATCAACATCGAAAGCCTGAACACCTCGCCCTCTGAAATCGATGGAATTCACCGCTTCAACATCGTGATACACGAAACTGAAGAGGTGGTACGCAAGATTGCTAAGCAGATTGAGAAGCAGGTGGAAGTGCTGAAAGTGTACTTCAACACCAATCAGGAGGTGATCTGGCAGGAGATGGCGCTCTACAAAGTGCCGACTGATATCATAGCCGAAAAAGCCTCCGTGGAGCGCCTGCTGCGCGAATACGGCGCTCGTGCCGTCGTGATTCGCCGCGACTACACGGTATTCGAAACCACGGGTCACCGCGAAGAAACCGACAACCTCATCAAGGTGCTACAGCCCTACGGACTGATCGAGTTTGTGCGCAGCGCCCGCATCGCCATCATCAAGCACAGCGACGGCTTCAACCGCAAGCTGCGCGAATTTGAGCGCACCGAACCCGGCTCAGAAGTGATTGAGAATGAGTTTCTCAACAGTCGCGACAAGGTCTTTACGATGTGAGAAAATACATCACATAAGAACGTCCTGCAGAGGCGGAGCCGAAGCATCTCTCCCGCTTCGTTGAGATTAGTAACCAGTCGAGATGCTTCGACTAGCTCAGCATGACCGCCTTTTTCGGTTAGTATGCCCGCCTGATCCGAAAAAAGCCCCCAGACGACAGAAAAACAACTTCAAACCATAAAACTCAAACCCTAACAACATGGCAACCATCAACTTTGGCGGCGTAGACGAAACCGTAATTACCCGCGACGAATATCCGCTGTTCAAGGCTCAAGCCTATTTGAAGGAGGAAGTAATTGCCGTGATTGGATACGGGGTGCAAGGCCCGGGCCAAGCGCTAAATCTGCGCGATAATGGCTTCAATGTTATCATTGGGCAGCGTCAGGATTCGCCTTCTTGGGAGAAGGCCCTGCAGGATGGTTGGGTGGAAGGCGAAACGCTGTTTTCCATTGAGGAAGCGGCGGAGCGGGGCACCATCATCGCCAATCTACTGTCCGATGCCGGCCAGATTGCGCTGTGGCCTACGCTGAAAGCCAAGCTCACACCCGGCAAAACGCTCTACTTCTCGCACGGCTTCGGCATCACTTTCAACGACCAAACCAACATCATCCCGCCCACCGATGTGGACGTGATTCTGGTAGCGCCCAAAGGCAGCGGCACGAGCCTGCGTCGGCTGTATTTGCAGGGTGGGGGGCTAAATTCGTCGTTTGCTGTGTACCAAGATGCGACCGGTGAAGCTTTCGAAAAGGCCATTGCACTAGGCATCGGAGTGGGCTCGGGCTACCTGTTTCAAACCGATTTCAAGAAGGAGGTTTACTCCGATCTGACCGGAGAGCGGGGTGTACTGATGGGCGCTTTAGCTGGCATCATCGAGGCTCAGTATCAAGTGTTGCGGCAGCGCGGGCACTCGCCTTCGGAAGCCTTCAATGAAACGGTGGAAGAGCTAACGCAGAGCCTTGTGCCGCTGGTGGGCGAAAACGGTATGGACTGGATGTTTAGCAACTGCTCCGTGACGGCTCAGCGCGGCGCCCTCGACTGGAAAGGCCGCTTCCGCGAGGCCACCTTGCCCGTGCTCAACGAGTTGTACGACAGCGTGGCCTCCGGCAAAGAAGCGGAGCGCACCATCCAGCGCGGCTCAACGCCGAATTACCGGCAGGAGCTGGAAGTGGAATTGAAGGAAGTCCGCGAGTCGGAGCTGTGGCAGACCGGCACGACCGTGCGCCAGCTCCGTTCCCTGAAAAAGACCCAAGAAGCGGATGCATAGCGAAACGATAGCCACTTCAGCCCCAGCAGTGCTGCTGAAAAACGTGGAGCAAGCCGCCCGCAATTTGCAGGGTGTGATTTACGAAACGCTGTTGCAGCAAAATCTGGGCTTGTCGGCCGCGTACCGGGCCACCATTTACCTCAAGCGGGAAGACTTGCAGGTGGTGCGCTCCTACAAGATTCGGGGAGCTTATAACAAGATTTCTACGCTAACCCAGGAGCAGAGCGCCCACGATGTCGTGTGTGCCAGCGCCGGCAACCACGCCCAGGGCGTGGCCTACGCGTGCCAGCTGCTGGGGCTGAAGGGCTATATTTTCATGCCGGCCAATACGCCGGCTCAGAAGGTGAACAAAGTGCGCCTGTTCGGCAAAGATCAGGTGGAGGTAATTCTGACCGGTAACACCTTCGACGACACGTTTACGGCTGCCAAACGCTTCTGTGATGAGCGCGGCAGCACCTTCGTGCATCCCTTCGACGACATGGCTATCGTGGAAGGCCAGGCCACCGTGGGCCTGGAAATTCTGCAAGCAGCGCCCGTGCCTATCGATTATCTTTTTATGCCCATCGGCGGGGGAGGGCTGGCTTCGGGTGTGGGGGGCATTTTTCGGCAGTTGAGTCCGCATACCAAGCTCATTGGCGTGCAGCCCCAAGGCGCGCCGTCCATGCAGCAAGCCATTCAGGCCGGGCAGCGACAGGCGCTGGAGAATATCGAAAGCTTCGTTGACGGGGCCGCCGTGAAGTGCCCCGGTGCCCTCACGTTTGAGCTGTGTCGGGACCTACTCGACGATGTAGTGCTGGTGCCGGAAGGGCAGGTGTGCGAAGACTTGCTCAAAATGTATAATGAAGAAGGCATCGTGCTGGAGCCCGCCGGCACGCTGAGCATTTCGGCCTTGCGCCAGTACGCCGAGGAAATCAAAGGCAAAACGGTGGTGTGCGTGCTCAGCGGCAGCAACAACGACATCACCCGAATGGAGGATATCAAGGAGCGCGCCATGCGTCATCAGGGCCTGAAGCACTATTTTATGGTCACATTCAACCAGCGCCCCGGTGCCCTCCGCAGCTTCGTAAACCACGTGCTCCACCCCGACGACGACATCATTCACTTCCAGTACATCAAGAAAAACAACAAGGAGAAAGGCCCCGTTTTCGTGGGTATCGAAGTAAAAAAGCCCCACGAAATCGAAGGTATTCAGTCGCGGATGGAAGCGGAAGGCTTCGCCTATGAATACCTCAATGGAAAACAGGATTTCCTGAGCTTGCTGGTATAGGAACATGGTGAACTAGCAGCCTACGTTTCATAAAGGTGGTCATGCCGAGCGCAGCGAAGCATCTCGCGTGCTGACGCTGGGTTAGCATTGCAACGAAGCGGGCGAGATGCTTCGCTGCGCTCGGCATGACCGTCTAGGGTAGGTTTATATCATATATCCATCATAAAATATAGTCAATTCAAGCGTTAGCCTTTGTATTTGGATTGGATATAAGTTGCTGATTATTAAATTTATAATAATTAAAAAGCCTTAATTAGAAATAGTAGGCTCCTAAAAAATTCGTTTCTCATCCTACGTTTTGCCGGTGTACTTGCGGACAGCTATTCGCTTCAAAGGACTCCGACTATATGGCAGCTGAGAAAATACGAATCTTCGATACCACGCTCCGCGACGGTGAGCAAGTGCCGGGCTGTAAGCTCAACCGTGACGAGAAACTGATTATTGCGGAGCAGCTTGAACAGCTTGGCGTTGATGTTATTGAGGCTGGGTTTCCGGTTTCCAGTCCCGGCGATTTTGAGGCGGTGCAGGCGATTGCGGCTCAAACCCGCGAAGCCACCGTTTGCGGCCTGAGCCGGGCCGTGGAAAACGATATCCGCGTAGCAGCTGAGGCACTTAAGCATGCGCGCTATCCGCGTATTCACACGGGCATCGGAACCTCCGAATCGCACATTCTGCACAAGCTTTGCAGCACCCAGGATAAGGTGTTGGAGCGCGCTATAGCAGCAGTTAAGCTGGCTAAATCCTTTGTGGAAGACGTCGAGTTTTATGCCGAAGACGCCGGCCGCACCGAAAACGCTTACCTAGCTCGCGTGTGCGAAGCGGCTATCAAGGCTGGCGCCACCGTGCTGAATATTCCAGACACCACCGGCTACTGTCTGCCCGATGAGTACGGCGCCAAAATCAAGTACCTGCGCGAGAACGTGCGTGGCATTGAAAAGGTCTGTCTGTCAACGCACTGTCATAATGATTTAGGGCTTGCCACAGCCAATTCTATTGCCGGGGTGATGAATGGCGCCCGCCAGATCGAGTGCACCATCAATGGGGTAGGGGAGCGGGCCGGCAATACGGCGCTGGAAGAAGTCGTCATGATTTTACGCCAACATCCTTACCTCCAACTCGATACCAATGTTATTTCCCAGCGTCTGGCCGACACTTCGGTGCTGGTTTCAACCATGATGGGGATGCCGGTGCAGCCTAATAAGGCCATTGTGGGGTCTAATGCCTTCTCCCATTCCAGTGGCATTCACCAGGACGGAGTGATTAAGAACCGCGAAACCTACGAAATCATCGACCCGCGCACGGTGGGTGTAGCCGATTCGTCGATTGTGCTTACGGCCCGCTCGGGACGGGCGGCGCTGGCGTACCGGCTCCAAAAGTTAGGCTACGAATTCGACCGGCCGGCGCTAAATAGAGCATATGCTTGCTTTATGCAAATGGCTGACCGTCAGAAGGAAGTGGTGGATAATGATCTGCACTTATTAGTGGAACAGGAAAATTTGGTAGCAGCCAATTAACATGGGCAAATCGTTAGTTGATAAAATCTGGGATGCGCACGTGGTGAAGGCCGTGGGCGACTTGGAGGTGTTTTACATCGACCGTCACTTGATTCACGAGGTGACGAGCCCGCAGGCGTTCGACGAACTCGCAGCCCGCGGTTTGATCTTGCACAACCCCGCCCAAATTGTGGCTACCGCCGACCACAACGTACCCACGCGCAATCAGCACTTGCCGATTCAGGACCCGCTTTCGCGCTCCCAGGTGGATAAATTAACGGAGAACTGCGCTAAGCATGGCATTGAGTTATTTGGCTTAGGTCATGAATACCAGGGTATTGTACACGTCATTGGACCTGAGTTGGGCATTACCCAGCCCGGTATGACTATTGTGTGCGGCGACAGCCACACCTCGACTCATG
Organism: Hymenobacter sp. HDW8; assembly: GCF_011305775.1. Lineage (NCBI taxonomy): Bacteria > Pseudomonadati > Bacteroidota > Cytophagia > Cytophagales > Hymenobacteraceae > Hymenobacter > Hymenobacter sp. HDW8. The sequence continues at coordinate 959,032 of NZ_CP049907.1, read as the reverse complement.
GCGCTTTCGGCGCCATTGCTTTTGGTATTGGTACCAGCCAAGTAACACAGGTAATGGCCTCGCAGTGCTTACTGATTAGTCGGCCCAAGCGCATGCGCATCACTGTGGATGGTGAGCTGCGGCCGGGCGTCACGGCCAAAGACTTGATTCTGCACGTGATAGCCCAGCTCGGGACGGGTGGCGCTACGGGCTACTTTGTGGAGTACGCGGGTAGCGCCATTCGGGCTCTGAGTATGGAAGGCCGCATGACGGTGTGCAACATGAGCATCGAAATGGGGGCCCGCGGGGGCTTCTTGCCCCTGATGAAACTACGTTTGCTTACCTGAAAGGTCGTCCCTACGCTCCGCAAGGCGAGCGGTGGGAGCAGGCCGTGGCGTATTGGCAAACCCTGTACTCTGATGCTGACGCTAACTTCGATGCGGAACTGAAATTCGATGCGGGGGGCATTTTGCCCATGATTACCTACGGCACCAATCCGGGAATGGGCATGGCGCTGAATGGCACTATTCCGTTGCAGGTGCTGGAGGGAGAAATGGCAAGTTTCGATAAGTCATTGAATTACATGGGGTTTGCGCCCGGGGAATCGCTGCTGGGCAAGCCGATCAACTACGTGTTTATCGGTAGCTGTACCAACTCGCGCATTGAGGATCTGCGCACGGTGGCGGCTTACGTGAAGGGCAAGCACAAAGCGCCGCACGTGGAGGCCATCATTGTGCCCGGCTCCAAGCAAGTGGAAAAACAAGCTATTGCCGAGGGCCTAGATCAGGTGCTGACGGCCGCCGGCTTTGAGCTGCGCGAGCCCGGTTGCAGCGCCTGCCTGGCCATGAACGACGACAAGATTCCGGCGGGTGCCTACTGCGTTTCTACCTCTAACCGCAACTTCGAAGGGCGCCAAGGACCCGGCGCCCGCACCCTGCTGGCTAGTCCGCTGGTGGCCGCCATCACCGCCGTAGAAGGACGCATCGTGGACATTACCAAGTACTTAAACTAGGCCGCGCCCATGGAAAAGTTTCAAACGCTCCGCTCAACGGTCATACCGCTGCCCATCGAAAATATCGACACGGACCAGATTATCCCGGCCCGTTTTCTCAAAGCGACAACCCGCGAAGGCTTCGGCGCCAACCTGTTCAGCGACTGGCGCTACACGGCCGATGGCCAGCCCAAGCCCGACTTCGTGTTGAACGATGCGCGCTACGGGGGGCAAATTTTGCTGGCAGGCAAAAATTTCGGTTGTGGCTCCAGCCGCGAGCATGCGGCCTGGGCGCTCTACGATGCTGGTTTCAAGGTGGTCATCTCCAGCTACTTCGCGGATATTTTCAAAGGCAATGCCCTGAATACCGGGCTGTTGCCGCTGCAAGTTTCGGATGAGGTGCTGCAACGACTTTTCCGGCAGGTAGAGCTGGACCCGCAGACCCAGCTGGTCGTGGGCCTGCCCACGCAGACGCTCACGGTGCCCGTGTGGGAGGAAAGCATCGGCTTTGCGCTGGATCCTTACAAGAAGGAATGCCTCATCAATGGGTACGACGACATTGATTTTCTCATCAACCAAAAAGCGGCCATTGCCGCCTACGAACAGCAGCGACCATGGGCATACTAAGAAAGCGAATTGTGGTGTTAGCCGGTGACGGCATCGGCCCGGAAGTGTGTCAGGAAGGGGTGCGCGTGCTGAAGGCCATTGCGGAGCGTTTTGGCCACGAGTTTATCTTCGACCACCAGCTCATGGGCGCCTGTGCCATTGATGCCACCGGCGACCCCCTGCCCAAAAAAACCCTGGCTGCCTGTTGGCAGGCCGATGCAGTTCTGCTCGGCGCCATCGGCGACCCCAAATACGATAACAACCCCGCCGCGAAAGTACGCCCCGAGCAAGGACTGCTGAAGCTGCGCAAGTCACTGGGTCTCTACGCCAACATCCGGCCCGTAACGGCCTACGATCGGCTGCTGGAACACTCACCACTCAAGAAAGACCGCATCCAGGGCGCCGATATGCTCATCTTCCGGGAGTTGACGGGGGGCATTTATTTCGGCGAAAAGGGCCGCACCGAGGATGGCGCCGCCTATGACCATTGCACCTACAATCGGGAGGAAATTGCCCGCATTGCTCACCGCGCTTTTCAGGCCGCTGATAACCGTCGCCAGAAACTGACGCTGGTAGATAAAGCCAACGTGCTGGAAACCTCGCGCTTGTGGCGGGAAGTAGTGCAGGAAATAGCCCCCCAGTACCCCAATGTGGTCGTCGATTATCTTTTTGTGGACAACGCGGCCATGCAACTTATCCTCAACCCGCGCCAGTTCGACGTAATTCTGACCGAGAACATGTTCGGCGACATCCTCTCCGACGAAGCCTCCGTCATTGCCGGCTCGTTGGGCCTGCTGCCTTCCGCTTCCGTCGGCGACCAGATTGCCCTATTTGAGCCTATCCACGGCTCTTTCCCGCAGGCCAAAGGCAAAGGCATTGCCAACCCCATTGCCACCATCCTTTCCGCCGCTATGTTGCTGGAACACTTTGGTTTACAAACCGAGGCCGATTGCGTGAAAGATGCCGTAAATAATGCACTGGAAAGAGGTGTGCTCACGCCCGAGCTGACCGCTGGCGTGCCCTACACCACAGAGCAAGTGGGCAGCTTTATTGCCTATGGCGTCCTGGATTTGCAGGACTGTCAGCTGCACCGAAGCAACATTGAAGTCGGCTTAAGCACGATTATATAGAGACCAACCAGAACGTCATGCAGAGCGGTAGCGAAGCATCTCGCGTGCTGACGTTGCAACGCTAATCAACGAAGCGAGCGAGATGCTCCGCCTCTGCATGACCGCCTGTTGGGTTGAAACGAAAAAAGCCCCCCGGCATACTACAAGAGTATGCCGGGGGCTTTTCTGACTCCAATGCTTAGTAGCTCAGGCAAACATTCCCACGGCGTTCTTGCTTGGCAGAGAAGTTTTGCCGGTCAAAAACATATCAACGCGGCGTGCTGCTTCACGGCCTTCCGAAATGGCCCACACCACCAACGACTGCCCACGGCGCATGTCGCCGGCCACGAATACATTGGGTAGATTAGTTTGGTAGGTATTTTCCGGGGCGCGCACGTTGCCGCGCTCATCTAAGGCCACGTTCAACTGCTCCAGAAGGCCTTCATACTGTGGGGACGCAAAGCCTAAGGCCAGTAGCACCATGTCGCAAGGAATTTCGCGCTCCGAGCCTTCGATTTCCTGAAAGGCGATGCGGCGGCCGAGTACATCGGTTTCCCAGGTTACGTCGGTCACCAGCACGGCCCGCAATTGACCTTGCTCATCACCCAGAAACGCCTTGGTATGAATGCCCCAGTAACGGTGGCAGCCTTCCTCGTGGGAGGTGCTGGTGCGGAAAATAGTTGGGTAATTAGGCCAGGGCGCGTGCGCGGGCCGATCGGTGGAGGGCTCGTGCATGAGGGCAAATTGCGTAACGGAACTGGCCTGCTGCCGGTTAGCCGTGCCCACGCAGTCGGAGCCCGTATCGCCACTGCCAATTACAATTACCCGACGATCGGCGGCCAAAATAGGCTCATTTGTGATGGGCAACTCACTCACCCGACGGTTGTGCTGGGTCAGGTAATCCATGGCGAAATGAATCCCAGCCAAGTCTCGACCCGGAATGGGCAAGTCGCGGGGCACGAGGGCGCCGCCAGCCAGCACTACGGAATCGAAAGTGCGGGTAAGCTCAGCGGCTGGCAGGTCTTTGCCGATTTCGGTGTTACAGCGAAACACAATGCCGTCTTCTTCCAGCAGCTTGATGCGGCGGTCAATCACCCATTTGTCCAGCTTAAAATCGGGGATTCCGTAGCGTAAAAGCCCCCCAGGCCGGTCGTCGCGCTCAAACACGGTTACGGAGTGACCCGCTTTGGCTAACTGCGCCGCCGCCGCCAAGCCCGCTGGTCCTGAGCCAACTACGGCCACCGTTTTGCTAGACTTTAAGATGGGTGAGGTTGGCCGCACGTAGCCCTTGCTAAACGCAATTTCAATGATGTGCTTCTCAATTTCCTCGATGGCCACCGGCTCCCGGTTGATGCTTAACACGCACGCCGATTCGCAGGGCGCCGGGCAAATGCGGCCCGTGAACTCGGGGAAATTATTGGTCGAAGACAGAATCTGATACGCCTGCTCCCAGTCGTGCTGGTACACCGCGTCGTTGAACTCGGGGATGATGTTGCCCAGCGGACAGCCCGCGTGGCAAAACGGAATGCCGCAGTCCATGCACCGTGCCGCCTGATGATTCAGCTGCTCCTCAGAGTACTTGCCGACGAATTCCTGGTTGTGCGCCACCCGTTCCTGGGGCGCTGCCTTGGGGGGCAATTCTCGCTCAAATTCCTTGAATCCTGTGATGTGCGCCATCGGAAGAGAGTTATGTAGAGACGCGATACGACGCGTCTCCTCGTTGAACGACTGGTTTTGAGCAGTTAATTAATTTCGCCCGTCATGCAGAGCGCGAAGCATCTGGGGTGTTTAGTGAGAATACTGACCTCTCGTCAGCAGGCGAGATGCTTCGCGCTCTGCATGACGGTTACTTTTGCAACCTCAGCAATGCGACGCGAAGCATCGAGTCTCTACACGGTGGCGTACTGGGCCTTTTGCAGCACCTTTTTGTATTCGGAAGGAAAGACCTTGACGAACTTGTCCGCTTCTTCGGCCCAGCTATCCAGCAGATAAGCCGCAAGCTGACTTTGGGTGAGTTGCACGTGCTTGCGCAGCAGCGCCCGAATCTGGTCTTCGTCGTCTGAATCAAGTGGGTCTAGCTCCACCATTTCGGTGTTGCAGTTGTCTGGGAAGCTGCCGTCGGGGTCGTATATCCAGGCTAGGCCGCCGCTCATGCCAGCGGCGAAGTTGCGGCCGGTTTTGCCCAGAATAAGGGCGCGGCCACCCGTCATGTACTCGCAGCCGTGGTCACCCACGCCTTCCACTACGGCCGTGGCGCCGGAATTGCGCACCGCAAACCGTTCCCCCGCCTGGCCCCGCACAAACAGCTCGCCGGAAGTCGCGCCGTACAAGGCCACGTTGCCGATGATGATGTTTTGCTCGGGCACAAACTGGCTGTTAGGTGAAGGAAAAATGACCAACTGCGCCCCCGACAGGCCTTTTCCGACGTAGTCGTTGGCTTCGCCTTCCAGCGTAAGCGACAAGCCTTTGACGCTGAATGCGCCAAAGCTCTGCCCCGCCGAGCCGCTAAATCGGAAGTTGATGGTGTTATGCGGCAGCCCCACCGCGTGGTAGCGTTTGGTTATCTCATTGGAAAGCAGCGTGCCTATCGTCCGGTCGATGTTGCGCACCTTGAAGGAAGCAAAAACCGGCACGCCTTCTTCCAACGCGGGTTGAGCATGCTGGAGCAACTGCCAGTCGAGAATCTCGTCCAGGCCGTGGTCCTGGGTTTCGCTGTTATATAAAGTGCCCCCGAGGGGTTGGCGGCCGGGTGAAGCAACCCACTGAGGTCCAGGGTGCGAGCCTTCCAGTGGGTTATTTCGCGCACCTTCAAGAATTGAGTCCGGCCCACCATCTCGTTCACGGTGCGGAAGCCCAACTCCGCCATGATTTCGCGCAACTCTTCGGCCAGGAAACGAAATAGGTTCACGATGTGCTCCGGCTGACCCGTGAACAGCTTGCGCAGCTCCGGATCTTGGGTAGCCACACCCACGGGGCAGGTATTGAGGTGACATTTGCGCATCATCACGCAGCCGCCCGCAATGAGCGCGGCAGTGGCTACGCCCCATTCTTCGGCCCCGAGCAGGGCAGCAATGGCCAGGTCGCGGCCGGTTTTAAGCTGGCCATCGGCTTGCAGGACCACGCGGCTGCGGAGCTGGTTGCGCAGCAAAGTTTGGTGCGCTTCGGCCAAGCCTAATTCCCAGGGCAAGCCGGCGTGCTTAATGGAGCTCATGGGCGAAGCACCCGTGCCGCCGTCGTAGCCGGCAATCAGAATCACATCCGCGTGCGCTTTGGCCACACCGGCCGCAATGGTACCGACGCCCGCCTTCGACACCAGTTTCACGTTGATGCGGGCGGCGCGGTTGGCATTTTTCAGGTCGAAAATCAGCTGGGCTAAATCCTCGATGGAGTAAATGTCGTGGTGGGGTGGGGGCGAAATAAGGCCTACGCCGGGTGTGGCGTGGCGCACTCGTGCTATCCACTCATCGACCTTATGACCAGGGAGTTGGCCACCTTCGCCGGGTTTTGCCCCCTGCGCCATTTTGATTTGCAGCTCGTCGGCATTTGTCAGGTAATGGGCCGTGACACCGAAGCGGGCCGAGGCAATCTGCTTGATGCCGGAGCGCATAGAGTCGCCGTTGGGCAGCACCTCGTAGCGCATCGGATCCTCGCCGCCCTCGCCCGTATTGCTCTTGGCCCCAATGCGGTTCATGGCAATGGCCAGGGTGCTGTGCGCCTCGTGCGAAATGGAGCCAAACGACATGGCCCCCGTTGCGAAGCGCCGCATGATATCCTCGGCGGGCTCTACCTCATTGAGGGAAATGGGCTCGCGGTGGTGGGCAAAATCCAGCAGGCCCCGGATGCTGAACAGCCGATCGGTTTGCTCGTTGAGCAGACGGGCATAGCGCTGATAGGTCGCGTAGTTGTTGGTGCGAGTGGCGTGCTGAAGCAGGTGCACCGTTTCGGGGTTGAACATGTGGGCCTCGCCCCGGCGGCGCCACTGATACACGCCCCCGTCGGGTAGTAATTGTTGCTCTTCGGGGGTAGTGCTTTTGAAACCCTGAAAGTGCTTATACAGCGTCTCCCGGGCTATTTCATCGAAGCCCAGCCCGCCAATGCGCGTAACAGCCCCGGTGAAACAGTGGTCTACAACTTCCTGGTTGAGGCCCAGAATCTCAAACACCTGCGCCCCGTGGTAGGACTGCAACGTCGAAATTCCCATTTTAGAGAAGATCTTGAGCAAGCCATCGCACACGGCCTTGACGTAGTTTTTGACCAGCTTCGGATGGTCTTCCGGCGAGTCAAATTGTCCCCCAGCCTGCATGGTTTGGATGGTGGAAAGGGCCAGATACGGATTGATGGCCGTAGCTCCAAAGGCTAGCAGACAAGCGAAGTGATGCACTTCCCACACGTCGCCGGCTTCGACTACCAGTCCCACCGAACCACGGTAGCCCTTACGGATAAGGTGGTGATGCACCGCCGATACCGCCAGCAGCGACGGAATAGGCGCGTGCTCTGAGTCCAGGGCGCGGTCGGAGAGAATAAGTACCTCAAACCCGTCACTCACCGCATCCTCCGCATAGCGGCATAGCCGATCAACGCCATTCTGTAGGGAGCCAGGCTTGCCGTCCGCCTTGAAATAGCTCATCAGCGTCTTGGCGTGAAACAAGCCCGTATCGATGCTGCGGAGCTTTTCCAACTCGTGGTTGGTCAGGATGGGCTGATGCAAAGCCACGCAGTGGCAGTGCATTTTGTCCTCGTCGAGGATATTGCCGTTGTTGCCGATAAACGTGGCCAAACTCATCACCAGCCGCTCGCGAATCGGGTCGATGGGCGGGTTGGTGACCTGGGCAAAAAACTGCTTGAAGTAACTGGATAAGTGTTGGGGCTGGTCGGAGAGTACCGCTAGCGGCACATCTACTCCCATGGACCCAATGGGCTCTTTGCCCTCCACGGCCATGGGCGTGATGATGCTGTCAATATCCTCGCGGGTATAGCCAAACACTTGGTGGTATTTGAACACCGACTCGGCCGACAAATCGGTGAACATCTGGCGCGGTTCGGGCAACTCCTCCAGCCGAATCTGGTACTCGTTCAGCCACTGCCCGTACGGCTGCTGGCTAGCGGCCTGGGCTTTAAGCTCTTCGTCCGTAATAATTTGCCCCCCAACGGTATCAACGAGCAACATTTTGCCGGGCTGCAAGCGGCCTTTCTGTACAATTTTGGAATCGGGAATAGGTAGTACGCCGGCCTCGGAAGCTACTAGCACGCGCCCGTCGTTGGTAACTACGTAGCGTAGAGGCCGCAAGCCATTGCGGTCGAGCATAGCCCCGATCATTTTGCCATCGGTAAAGAGCAAGGCCGCCGGACCGTCCCAGGGGCCCATAAACGTGGCGTGGAATTCGTAGAACGCCTTTTTCAGCGGGTCCATCTGCGTGTTGCCGTCCCAGGCCTCGGGCACGAGCATCATCATCACATGCGGCAAGGAGCGGCCCGAGTGCAGCAGAATCTCGGCAATGTTGTCGAGGCAAGCGGAGTCCGACTGGTTGTTGTCGATGACGGGCAGCAGCATGTCCATTTCCTCGGCCGAAAAATAAGGCGAGACGTAGGAGCGCAGGCCGGCATAAAACCAGTTTAGATTGCCCCGAAGCGTGTTTATCTCGCCATTATGGGCCAGCAGCCGAAACGGATGAGCCAGTTTCCAGGATGGAAACGTATTCGTGGAGAAGCGCGAATGCACCATCCCAAACCCCGACGTCACCCGCGCATCGGATAGGTCGGGGAAGTAATGGCGCACCTGATAGGTGGTCAGCTGGCCTTTGTACACGATAACCCGGCAGGAAAACGAAGCGAAGTAGAAATCGTTTTCCGCCTCCGGCACCGCTTCCATAACCGTTTTCGTAATCAGCCGCCGCAGCACAAACAGCTTGCGCTCAAAGTCTTCACTAGTAGTGATGCCGGTTGGCCGCGCCACAAACACTTGCTCCATCACAGGCTCTGCCGCTAAGGCCGTCTGCCCAATACCAGTTGGGTTCACCGGCACCGGCCGATACCCCAGCAGCTGGAAGCCCAATTTTTCAGCAGCGGCATTAATAATAGAGCGGCAGGACTCGCGCTGGGGGGCATTTTTGGGTAAAAAAACCATACCTACCCCGTAGCAGCCCGGCTCAGGCAAACGAATGTTGAGGGCCGTGCACTCTTCCAGAAAAAACCAGTGTGGCACTTGCAGCAGCAAACCGGCTCCATCGCCCGAATCGGAGTCGCAGCCGCAGGCGCCGCGATGCTCCATGTTTTCCAGCATGGTCAGCGCATCCGCAATCGTTTGGTGCGACTTATGGCCGTTGAGAGAAGTGATAAAACCGGTACCACATGCATCATGCTCGAATTCGGGGCGGTACAGGCCTTGCGGGTCAGTAGATTTCATCACCAGAAGTAGGGCGTTAGGGTTCTATCGTGCTGAGCATGGAGCAGCAGCACAGGGTTATAAGTGAGGCAGTACCAAAAGAGAAATAGGTGCCGACTGAGGAAAAAACATCTTCAGTCGGCACCTATTCGGTTACCACAATCGGGTGTCGCTTACGCCAGGCGGCAGCGGCCGCAACTCGGTTAAGCCCAAGATGCACCAGCCAGCTTGCAGGCCAAAAGCGCCGCCCTGCAGCACGTAGCTGATCCAGCGGGCCGTGGAGCGGCCACTGTAGGTCTCGCTTTCTGGTTCGTATTCGCACAGCTGCACGGCGTCGCCCACTTGATAGTTTCGGTCATTTTCGCGCACGTCAAACGTCTTGGCCCCCGACAATGTCGCTTCGAAGCAGGCGGGCCAGATTTTGAGCTCGTGGGTGCGGGTGTGCGACAGGGAAGTAGGTTGATCTAGGGTTGCGATATGGGTAATCATATTGATGGTCATTAGAAGTTGATGTGGGGCCGTGCAGACAAGCACAGCCCATCACGCAGATGTGGGGTCGCAGACCTGCTGGCAGGTCGTCATTCTCAACAAATACAAGTGCCCACACCTGTCACCCGACGTATACCCCAGGCCTGAGTAAATGCCTGGAAGTCAAGGTTAAAAAATGGTTGCCTTTTAAATGGAAGGCTGAAAAAGAAAAATGATGGTACAGTTACCCAGCACCGTAGCAAAAGGCCGAGCCTTTCTGGTAAGCTGGTTCGCCTGCTCCCTGTTGCAGGCGGAATATTGAGCGGGCCGGGTGGGAGGGCGGCAGCAGCTCCAGAGCGTACGTTGGCTGAATATAAGAAATAAATGATTTAAAACTTCAATACCCTTACTTCAGTGCTGTTTAAATAATGAGTGAATTAAAAAACTAAAAGCCAACAACACAGACAAGTAGCAAAGCGTGCCATCAAATAACAGATACGCAGTCCAAAACAAAAAGAAACCGCCCTGGGGGGCAAAACGAGCGCCACGGCCGAATACTCAGCCGTGGCGCTCGTTTTGCCCCCAGGGCGGTTTCTCTTACTTCAACCTTAAAAAAGGAGGTGCGAACGTAGCAGTAACTATTTGGACTTGGAGCGCCTGTACAGTTGAAATCCGCCTTCCAGCACTAGCTGTTGCATTCTGCGCGTCAGAAAGGGGGACTCGCCGGGTGCGGGAAAAGACTGCTTATAAGGAGAGAGGCCCCACTCATACCGAACATTCAGATCCAGGCGGCCCAGCGTAACGCCCGCTCCGGCCTGCACTGAAGCCTGCCACCGCTTGGGGTTTGCGTCCAAGGCGCTCATAGCAGCCTGTAATTCCGGATCCGGGGAAGTAAAATTTCGCGAATTAAAGAGATAGTAACCGATGCTAGGGCCCGCAAACAGGCGCAGCGGCCCAGATTGATAGCCTCCCAGCAGTCGGGCATCAAGGCGCCTGATACGGCTATTAGAATAGGGGAAGGCGCTGCTAGCGTTTGATAGTAAAATCGGAGTCTCTAGGGCCGACATATACCCCAACTCAGGTTGCAGATACCAGCCTGTTTGCCCAATCTTCCAGCGGCCAAACAACGTAATGCTGTTGCCTGTCTCGTCGTTTGATTGATCGGCCAGTGGATCAATTAGAATGGAATTGTACCGAAAGGCATAGCGATCTGCCTTCAAGCGTGCAATATTAAACCCTGCGCTAATGCCGGCAGCTTGTAGCTGTTGTGCGTAAGTGGGCGTTGCAAAGCAATACAAGCCTAGTGCTGCAAGGCTGCTAAATGCAATTCTTCTCATTGGGATGAGGGTATGGATATATCAAAAAATAATGGTCCTAAAAGCTAGCCTCGAAATAAGCCCCCGGTGGCACTAGTTGAGCGAGTATACTGGGCGGTACTATAGTGAAGAGCTTACGTGGTGATGTAATGGTTGCAGCCAAATGGCAAAAACGTTATCGTCTAACACACTGCTTGCCTTTGTAGTAATGACACAAAAAAGCCCATTCGATTACCGAATGGGCTTTTTATAAGGCGATTAATCAGGCTTATTTGCCCAACTTCGCTTTCAGATTTTCATCCAACGCTTCTAGGAACTCCTCGGTGTAGAGGTAATCCTTGCCGTGCGACACCTTATTGCCGTGAATACAAACGGCCAAGTCCTTAGTCATCTTACCGCTTTCTACCGTTTCGATGCAAACGGCTTCCAACGTTTTGCAGAAGTCAATCAACTCCTGATTGTTGTCCAGAATTCCGCGGAACTCTAGGCCGCGGGTCCAAGCAAAAATGGACGCGATAGGGTTCGTAGAAGTTGGCTTGCCCGCCTGATGGTCGCGGTAGTGACGCGTTACGGTGCCGTGCGCGGCTTCGGCCTCCATTACAGTGCCATCTGGGGTAACTAGGGTAGAAGTCATCAAACCCAGCGACCCAAAGCCCTGCGCTACGGTGTCGCTTTGCACATCGCCATCGTAGTTTTTGCAGGCCCACACAAAGTTGCCGTTCCACTTTAGAGCGGAGGCCACCATGTCATCAATCAGGCGATGTTCATAGGTAATGCCTGCGGCCGTGAACTTGGCGCTGTAATCCTGCTCGTAAATTTCCTGGAAAATGTCCTTAAAACGTCCGTCGTATTTCTTCAGAATAGTGTTTTTGGTCGACAAGTACAGCGGCCAGCCTTTCATCAGGGCTTGGTTGAAGCAAGCGTGAGCAAACCCCCGGATTGACTCATCCGTGTTGTACATGGCCAGCGCCACCCCGTCGCTCTTGAAGTTGAATACCTCGAAAGACTGGGTTTCACCGCCGTCTTCTGGGGTGAAGGTGATGGTAAGCTTACCTTTTCCTTTGGTCACGAAATCAGTAGCCCGGTACTGGTCGCCGAAAGCGTGGCGGCCAATGCAGATGGGAGCCGTCCAGTTGGGAACCAGGCGGGGCACATTGCTCATCACAATGGGCTCACGAAATACAGTACCGTCCAGGATGTTGCGGATTGTGCCGTTTGGCGATTTCCACATCTGCTTCAGGTTAAACTCTTTTACCCGCTCTTCATCGGGTGTGATGGTGGCGCACTTAATACCTACTCCATACTGCCGGATGGCGTTGGCAGCGTCGATAGTAACTTGGTCACCGGTCGCATCGCGGTACTCAATGCCCAGATCATAGTACTTGATGTCGAGGTCGAGATAAGGCGTGATCAACTTGTCCTTAATAAACTTCCAGATGATGCGCGTCATTTCGTCGCCATCAAGCTCCACTACCGGGTTTGCTACTTTGATTTTTGTCATTTCCTCAGGGAAAAGTTGGTTGATATTTTCCGCTTAATGTGTTGCCCGAAGATACGGGCCCAATCTTATCTTGTTCAAGAGGCGACGACAAAATCAACTAATTGCCGAACCCAACAGGGCCCACACAACCTGGCTGCTTTAGCAACTCAAGCCTTACCTAATATTTAATAGCGGATAGTCCTTTAAAACGGAAAACATGTGCCGTTGGCCCTTCTCCGATAAGTGAATAACATCTCGGTAATCGCTCTCATGGAAGTTATAATCTAGCTCTTGGATAACAGAGATTGCATTTGTACGACAAAATGAGAGTATCTCCTGACCTTGCCGATTATACTGTTTGCTTTTTAGCTCCGCTTTATCCGCATGTAGGTAGATCACCAGTGGAATATTTTTGCGGCGGGCATAAGTATTAAAATTGGCAAAACCACTGTTGAACGGGGTCCCGACAGCCTGTTTATTAATTACTAAATCGGTGGTTAGAGCATCAGGAGCACGGGATGCAGCGAAATATTTCAGGATGTACCGGGGGTAGACATAGTGCGCCACAACTTCAAATAGGGCTAATCTATACTGCTTTTTTGGGTAGCTAGGATGCACCCCCACGGTGCGTTTAAAGGACATATTATCATAAGCATCATGCGAGCTGACCACCAGTAAGATTGCTTTGGCTCCAAAGTCCCCATACTTCTGCAGATACGCAAAGCAGTTATCAGGTCCCCAAGATCCCGCCCCGATATTGATTACTAATGTCTTGTTTGATTTTCCTTTCGATAGGTAAGCGGATAAGAGAGTCGTTGCCAAACTATCTTGATCTGTTTGTGCCCCACCATTAATTACAGAATCTCCAAAGCCTAAGATTACTGTTGTGTCACTGGGCATCAGTTCTCTGTTGCGTTGAGAAAAGCGATTGTAAAAGCTTGTTTTATGGAATCGAAAACGACGCTGTGGTACTGCTATATATTCAAATTGATTATCGGCTCGAAACAAAATTGCATCACCTAACCCATACTCCTTCCGCAGTATAACTTCTGTAAGCAGAAGCGATACAGCCAGGATCGAAACGGCATAGAGTGACCTTTTAAGCATCCGTATAAAGCTGTGTAGTTCACTCCGAAATAGTTAAGCTATTTATAGGGCTTTACCAAGCATATTCAATAAGAAAGAGGCGTACACTAAGTTGACATACTTAGGCAATGGTTATCTAATTTGAATTATTGATATATCAACTATATTTGTATCAAATAAAAATGTATGATCGTCGATACCCCAACCCAAACTGTACTTTATACCCTCGAGCAAGCCATTAAGGCGTACCGAAAGCTTTGTCAGCAGAACATTGATAAAGTCATGGATAAGCTCACCGTGGATCAAGCCCTGATTCTGATTGTACTGGATAAGCACCCGGCCCTTAACCAGCAACAGATTGCCGATCTGGTATTTAAAGACAAAGCATCGCTGACTCGCATCATTGAGCTGTTGGTCCAAAAGGACTTACTCACGCGAGAGATTCACGCCACCGATCGTCGGAAATTTGAGCTGCACCTTACAGTTCAAGGGCGGCACACCTTGGCCCAGTTAACTGATACCATTCTGCTCAATCAAAGAACAGCGCTTGCGGGCCTAAGTGAAGCGGAACTCGCCCAGTTCCACACAACACTGCAGAAAATCATTGCTAACTGCACCACTCCGGCCCTATGCGCATAACACTTATTGCATTCCTGTTTTGCCTGGGCATCATTAGCTCCAGTGTAGGTCAACTGTCCGTGCGGCAACAATTAGCGGCCTATATGCAGGCGCAACACGATGTGAACCGCTTCGCCGGAGTGGTGCTTATTACGCGTCACGATTCGGTGCTGCTGCACCAAGCCTACGGGCTGGCTGATGCAGAATGGGCTGTGTCCAACACCCCAGATACCAAGTTTGCCCTGGCTTCCATCACTAAGCACATTACGGCACTGGCTATTCTGCAGCTAGCCGAACGCGGCCAACTCCGACTCACGGATAAGCTCAGCAAGTTCCTGCCAGGGTTTCCCAATGGCGACGCCATATCCTTGCACCAACTGCTGACCCACACGGCCGGCCTGTCACTTGACTTTGAAGAACTGTACCTGAATCACACGGCTATATCAAAAGATTCTGCTTTGGCATTTATCAAAAAGCAGCCTGTTCAATTTGCCCCCGGCACTCAGATGGGGTACAGCAATGTCGGGTACTTTTTGCTGGGCCAGATCATTGAGAAAGCTTCGGGAATGTCGTATGGTGTGTATCTGCAAAAATACATCTTCGATGTGGCTGGGATGACAAACACTGGCCTGCATAGTAACACCGCACTTGTGCCCAGACTGGCTCGCTCGTATTGCCGAGAAGGCGAGTCATTTATCAAGAACCCTTACATCAATTGGGACCTTAACGTGGGACACGACGGGCTATATTCCACGGCCGGCGACCTAGCCAAGCTAGACCGTGCAATGAAGGGCACCGCACTGCTTTCAAACGCCTCCAAAGCGCTCATGGCTACCCAGCACAATAAGCGGTTTCCGGGTAAAGGCTTTATCGACCATTACGGCTACGGTGTATTCGTGGATCCCTATTATAACCATGGCCACTACCTTTTAACCCACAGTGGGGGCTATTTTGGCGCCATGACGACCATGGACCGCTACCCTCAAGATGATATTTTTGTCACGGTATTGTCGAACAATCAAGCTGAATCGCACTGGATCAGCTATGGGCTTGCTGGCATCCTGTTCGGTAAAACTGTGGAAGTGCCATATATTCATCGTCCCGTAGCCGCCACGCCGTCCAAATTGCCTGACTATGCAGGGCACTACGAGGAAATTTACATTCTCTATGCCAACGGTCACCTGTATCTACAGGACGAGGAGGCGCCCTTAGTGCCGGAATCTGCCCGAAAGTTTTTCAACCGCAACAATCCTGACCGGACGGTAGAGTTTCTGACCACCAAATCGGGACGCGTATATGCCCTGACTTTAACGAAAGGAGGTGTGAAAGACCCACCCCGGAAAAAAAGCGCATCTGCCAGGCGCTAGCAATACCTGTTGCCTAAGCATGTGCTATTATTTTCAAACTGTACTTCCAAGTGAAGACAGCTCAAATGCAAAAGGCCGCTCTACGAGGTGTAGAGCGGCCTTTTTTAGCTTAAAACAAGTGGCTTAGAGTAGTCCGTAGGGGAATCGAACCCCTGTTGGTAGAATGAAAATCTACTGTCCTAACCCCTAGACGAACGGACCAGATGATGTGCCTTACTCGTTTTTAGTGGTGCAAAGATAAGGGAGAGATAATTCAGCGCAATACGTACGGTCAAAAAAAAAGCCCCCCAGTCGCAAATAGGCTGACTTTCAGGAAGAAATTCTTTTTGTGGGGGGCAAATTTAGAGTTTATAAGCCGTCGGGAGTGGCAAAAAACCGTAAGAGAGGAAGCATTGCAGAAGGCTTAGTAGTTGATTTGGCTATATTCCCTTAGCCCTGTACCTTCGCTGCGCGTTTCCACCAGGGGCCCTCGTGGTCTTTTTAATTCCCAAACCCCAAACTTTTCATCATGGCTAAAATTAAAGTCGCCATCAACGGCTTCGGTCGCATTGGTCGCCTCACGTTCAAGTCTCTGCTCGGCCGCGACAACGTGGAAGTCGTGGCCATTAACGACCTGACTGATAATAAGACGCTGGCTCACCTGCTCAAATATGACTCTGTACATGGTCGCTTCAACGGCACAGTAGAGTTCGATGACAACAGCCTGACAGTAAACGGCCAACGCATTCAAGCGCTAGCCGAGCGCGATCCGAAGCTATTGCCTTGGGGCGAACTGGGCGTCGACGTAGTATTAGAATCTACAGGGCGCTTCGTAGATGAGGCTGGCGCTGGCCAACACCTTACTGCCGGCTGCAAAAAAGTTGTGATTTCGGCTCCTGCTACGGGCAACATTCCAACCGTAGTACTGGGTGTAAACGAAGACATCCTGACCGGCGACGAAACCATTCTGTCTAACGCCAGCTGCACTACCAACTGCCTAGCCCCCATGGCAAAGGTGTTGGATGAGGCTTTCGGCATTGAGAAAGGCTACATCACCACGGTGCACGCTTATACTTCCGACCAAAATCTGCAGGACGCGCCGCACAAAGATTTGCGTCGGGCCCGCGCTGCTGCTTTAAGCATTATTCCGACCAGCACTGGCGCCGCGAAGGCCGTAGGGTTGGTATTGCCCCAGCTAAAAGGCAAGCTCGATGGTATCGCTATGCGCGTGCCCGTGCCGGATGGCTCGACCACTGACCTGACCGTAATTCTGAAGCAGGAAGTAACAAAGGAGCAAATCAACGACGCCGTACGTAAGGCTGCTGAAGGCCCTATGAAAGGCATCATTGAGTACTCCACCGACCCGTTGGTGAGCATCGACATCGTAGGCAATCCTCACTCTTGCATCTTCGACTCGCAGCTGACTGCCGCTAATGGCACGCTGGTGAAAGTGGTAGGCTGGTACGATAATGAGTTTGGCTACAGCACGCGCACCGCTGATTTGATTCAGCAGTTGGGCGAGAAAATGGCTAAGTAGGGCCTGCTATATTGCCTTTTAATAAAAAAAGCCCGCCCACTTTGGGTGGGCTTTTCTTTTAGTGATTTGACGCGGCTGGGGGGCTTTTTTGCTTGTTTTGACTATTGTCGAGACGCGACCTTTCACAGTTCAATACTTCAACTTACGCCGCTACTCAACCTTGCGCTTCGCGCCGCGTTTCTATCCATCTATGCCCGCTAAGCCGCGTATCTGTTTTATTCTGAATCCTGCTTCTGGTACTAACCGTGCGCAAGATGTGCCAGCCCTGATTGAGCGTTACCTCGATCATACGGCCGTTGACCACGCCCTGCGCCTAACAGCTTATGCGGGGCACGCAGAAGAAATAGCTCGCACCGCTGCTGCTGAGGGGTTTCGCACGGTAGTAGCCGTAGGCGGCGACGGAACAGTGAACGAAGTGGGCCGCGGCTTACTGGGTACGAATGCTGCGATGGGTATCCTACCGCGCGGCTCCGGCAACGGCTTGGCCCGCCATTTAGAGGTGCCATTGGCTTTGCCCGCCGCCATCCGCCGAATGAGCCAGCCTGAGTTTCAGCGTATGGATGTAGGTCGGATTAATGGTCGTCCATTTTTCTGCACGGCCGGGCTTGGTTTTGATGCCCACGTAAGCAAGTGCTTTGCCACGGCTGGTACGCGCGGCCTGGGCACGTATGTGCGCGTGGCGCTTCGTGAGTACCGAACTTTCCAGCCAAAGCCCATTACCGTCACGCTCAACAACCGCACACTGACCACCGATTGCTACGTGCTGGCCTTTGCGAATGCCGGGCAGTATGGCAACAACGCCTACATTGCCCCCCGCGCCGATATTCGCGACGGATTACTAGACGTGTGCCTGATTGATGCGCTGCCGATACGTCGGGCCGTGCGCGTGGCTATTGGCTTAGCCCTAGGCGATTTGCCCCAGTCGGGAGCCGCAGTATATCATACCTCACGACACGTATTGGTTGAGGCCGCCGCGCCCATGGGGTTTCATGTGGATGGCGACTATGCCGGCGAGGCCACTAGCTTTGAAATTGAATTGTTGCCTCTAGCTTTGGAGGTAGCCGTATAACCCAAAACTGATTTCCGCTTTACATTTTGCTATGAAAGCCGACAAAAACCGCCGCAGCCGCGAAGGCGTGGTGTACTCCACCAACTCCGACTTTTCTTATCAGCATGCCGATGAGGAATCGGTGGTAACCTTGCCGCCCCAGCAGCAAAATCTGCGCGTGCACCTCGACCGCAAAAGCGGGGGCAAACAAGTAACGCTCATCACCGGCTTCGTTGGTCAAGATGCGGATCTACAAACCCTGGCTAAGCTGCTGAAAACCAAATGTGGAGTGGGCGGCAACGCCAAAGACGGCGACATCCTCATTCAGGGCGACTTTCGAGATAAAGTGATGGGCGTACTGCTAGATCAGGGCTACAAAGCGAAGAAAGCCGGAGGCTAATCCGGCAGAAAGGGCGTATGCAGCGGTAGCTGGTTTAGCACACAACTTTTAATTGCGCAGTCCTTTGCTCACTTAGATGGAAGCCGTCAACCCACGCGAAATAGCCGAAAGCGGCATTATAAACGCCGTACAGTGGCTAAAGCTGGGTGTCGAAACTGTTGGGGCGTTCATTATTGCCCTAGGCATACTCGTAGCAGCCTGGTTGCTGCTAAAAGCATTAATACAGCGTCGAACGGCCAATTTCACGGCTATTCGCCTGACACTGGCCCGCTACTTGGCCCTGGCGCTGGAGTTTCAACTAGGCGCCGATATTCTCTCCACAGCAATTGCCCCAAGTTGGGAGCAAATTGGGCAGCTCGGCGCCATTGCCGTCATCCGAACGGGTCTCAACTATTTCTTAACCAAGGAAATGCAGCAGGAAGAGCGTCAAAGTGCCGAACAAGCTGTGACGGAGCGTGCACATCAAACTCCTAGTAGCTAAGAGGAAAAATTACCCTTGACTCTGTAAATACCTTTTAGCCCGCTCCACATCCTCCGGCGTGTCAATACCGATAGTTTCGCGCTCTGTTTCAGCAGTTAGGATACGGTAGCCATTTTCCAGCCACCGCAGTTGCTCCAGGCTTTCGGCCTGTTCTAGTGAGGAAGGCGGCAGTTTCGTAATTGCGGCCAGCACATCGGGCCGGTAAGCATACAGACCGATGTGGCGTAGATAGCGATGATGCGCAAGCCACTGATCCGACTCAAATTGACGCTGATAGGGCAGGGGGTGACGACTGAAATACAAGGCGTAGCCTTGGGAGTCAAGTACCACTTTGGGCAGATGCGGACTGAATAATTCTTCGTTATTAAGTACAGGTTTAACCAGAGTAGCAATCTGGGGGCATTTTCTCCCTTAAAAAGCGCTATTAGCGAGTCAATTTGGGCAGGGTGAATAAAAGGCTCATCGCCTTGAATATTAATGATACAATCAGCAGCGGGCTGTATCCGCTGATAGGCGTCGTATATCCGATCAGTGCCACTGGGGTGTTCAGGGTCAGTGAGCATAGCTTCACCCCCGAAATCTTCAACGTGTTGATAGATGCGCTCATCATCCGTAGCTACCACCACTCGGCTCAGACTAGACAGCCGCGCCTGCTCTACCACTCGTTGAATCATGGATTTGCCCCCCAGATCAACCAATGGCTTGCCGGGTAAGCGAGTGGAAGCATAGCGAGCGGGAATAATCCCAATGGCGTGGATCATAAAAAGAAGTTTAGGGAAGCTGAATACGAGCGGGGGGCTTTTTTGCAAAGAACAACGAAAACCCCGAATTGAACGACGGTTATATAAGGTGTGTGGCGTGGCAGGCCAATAAATGACACCCAGCCACGTTAGTTGTAAGTAGTTTATCAATGGCCTTTGAGCCTCGCAGAAATGGCATTTTTGGGACTCAGCTGGGATTATTTTTTATCTTTCGGCGCTTTTAAATTTCCCCCTAAGCTGCCCCACCCAGATTTTGGGGCCACTCGTTTTTCGCGAACTGCTCGTATGACCCGTTTTTTGTTGCTGCTGCCTGCGTTTATTCTCGCTGGTTTTGCCGCTACCGCCGCGCCCCGGCTCGCACTCCCCCCGATTCTATTGGGGTTGAATACCGCAATAATAAAATGTTTATCAAGCACCGTGTGGTGGCCGGTGAGACCCTCTACGGCCTCTCACGGCGCTATTCAGTGCCCGTTGAGCAAATTGTGGAAACCAACTCTTCGCTCAAAGGTGCCCTCGTTACGGGCCAAGTAGTGTTGGTGCCCCGCACACGGGTAGTGCTCACAACGCCCGCACCAACTAGTACCGCCGCGCGACCCTCAGCACCCGCCAACACAGTTGCTGCGGCCCGATCTCTGCCTACCGATAACAACGGAAACCGCGTATATACAGTGCAAAAAGGGCAGACACTGTACGCCGTAGCGCGTCTATTTCAGCTTGCACCCGCCGACCTGGCGCGCTTTAATAACCTGCCTGCAACTACTGGAGTAAAAGTAGGGCAGCGCCTGATTATTGTGCCGGCCGGTGCCAAGGCGCCTGCAACGGCGGCAGCTACTCCGCCATCTGCACCTGCAGAGGCACCTGCTACTGCCGCACCTGCTTCGGCGCCAGCGCCTGCAACGCCTAAACCAGTCGCGTCGGCCCCGGTGCCTGCTCGAACGGCTCCTGTTGCGACTAACACCAAAGATTCAGTGCGTACTCCGGCCCAAATTGCTGAGGAACGTGCGCCGGAGCGAGCCAGCGAAGTAGTGCGTCGCGTGACCGAAAGCGGCTTGGCCACCAAAATTGAAGGCACCGGCACCGATAAATACCTGGCCTTGCACAAAACGGCTGCTGTTGGTACCATCATGCAGGTGCGCAACATCATGAATGGACAGTCGGTGTACGTGCGTGTCATTGGGCAACTGCCCGATACAGGCGAAAACAGCAATATTCTGGTGCGCCTCTCGCCTCGCGCCGTGCAGCGCCTCTCTACACCCGACAGCCGCTTCCGGGTCGAAACTTCATACGTGCCATAAGCAAGAGCCTGAGACTTAAGATCCAGGAGTTAGGAGTTGAGGCGAAAAGTAATGCCTCGCAACTCTTGACTCCTGGTTTTGTTTTATGGATAACCGCTTCTAAATCCTTCAGTTGAATCACGCGCAGCTCCGAGAGTTTCTCGACGACCACCACGACCGCTACAACCGGCCGGCCTTCATTACCAACGACCCAATTAGTATTCCGCACCGGTTTTCTCAGCTTCAAGATGTGGAAATAAGCGGGCTTTTTGCGGCCCTGCTAGCCTGGGGGCGCCGTCCAACCATTATCAGTAAGTGCCACGAGCTAATGCGTCGCATGGACGACGCGCCCTATCAGTTCATCACCCAGCACTCCGATGATGATCTGAAGAAGCTGCTGGGCTTCTGCCACCGCACTTTCTGCGATACCGACCTGCTGTATTTTGTGCATTGGCTGCGCTGGTACTACGCAAACCATGACACATTGGAAGACGCGTTTCTGCAGGGCAACACTCAGCGCCAGCGGCTCGAAAACTTTCATACTCTGTTCTTTAGCCTGCCCGATGCGCCCCAGCGTACCCGCAAACACGTGGCTACGCCGGCCCGCGGCTCAGCCTGCAAACGGGTGAATATGTACTTGCGTTGGCTCGTGCGCCGCGATGACCGGGGCGTAGATTTCGGCCTTTGGACGCGCCTACCCATGGCCGATCTAGTCTGCCCTTGCGATGTGCACGTAGAACGCGTTGCTCGTCGCTTAGGCCTGCTTACGCGCCGTATCGTTGATTGGTCAGCAGCCGAGGAACTGACCACTCACCTCCGCAATTTTGCCCCCCAAGACCCCGTGAAGTACGATTTCGCATTGTTTGGGCTGGGTGTTGAGGAGAAGTTGTAGGCTTCAAATTCCATTATGGCTGTGCGTATAGCACGCCACCTTTCATCACCAGCTTTACTTGCCGCAACGCCGCTACATCGCGGGTTGGATCGCCGACTACGGCTACTAAGTCGGCAAGCAAGCCGGCGCGAACGCTGCCACGATCGGCGAGATGAAAAATGCGGGCATTGCCACTGGTAGCAGCGCGCAATACCTCAAGCGGCTGCATGCCATGGTCCTGCACGAGCTGTTCCATTTCGCGTACATTGTCGCCATGCGTGAATACGCCTACATCGCCGCCTATCACCAAATCGACGCCAGCTTTGCGGGCTGCCTGCATACTGGTGCGCTTTTGCTGAACTCGTTCGGGTAGAGGCGCGGTACCTCTGCGCCAACCCTGATACTGGGAAATAGCGTCGCCGGCCGCTACGGTAGGGCAGAGCGCTACCCCGCGTTGCTTCATCAGCTTGAATATTTCCGGGGTTCCATTGTCGCCGTGCTCAATAGTTTCCACGCCGGCTAAAGTGGCCCGCCGCATACCTTCAGGCGTGCTGGCGTGGGCTACGACGGGGCGGCCCGCGGCCCGCGCGGTTTGCACAATCAGGTTCAGTTCGTCCTGCGAAAACGTTGGCCGAGAAGGTTCGCCCTGGCCCCAACGGTAATCGGCGTAGACTTTAATAATATCGGCACCCCTGCCAATCTGCTCCCGCACGGCTCGCACAATACCGTCTACGCCATCAGCTTCCTGCGCACCTTGGGGGCATTTACATCCACAGAAAGCTTGGGCCCGTAGCTGCCAGTTGCCACCAGTGCCAGCGTAGCCACGAGTAGGCGCGGCCCGGGTATAATACCTTGGTTTATAGCTTGTTTTAAGCCAACATCAGCGTAGCCTGCTCCCTCGCTGCCTAAGTCGCGGGCGGTAGTAAAGCCGGCCAAAAGCGTTTTATGGGCGTGGGCAGTGGCGCGAGCTACCCGCAGCGCGTGCGATTCCAGCAGCACTTGATCATTCCAACTCGTCTCGTTGTAGGGGTGAAGCAGCATGTGCGAATGCCCCTCAATAAGCCCCGGCAGTAGCGTAAGCCCCGGCAGCTCCAGCGTACGTGCTCCTGTTGGTGCTGTCACTTGGCTGGCCGGACCAGCCGCCGTAATCTTGTCGCCGGTTACCACTACCACCCAGCCCCAATGTAGGCTTTCTCCATCGAAAACTGCCGCTGGACGAAGTAGCGTAGTAACAACTGGCGCAACAGAAGAAGCTTGAGCCAGAAGTGTAACAGGCTGTCCCAACCAAAACGCAGACAGCAAAAAACCTAAGCAGCTAAACGAAACACGATTCATACAGAGGAGAGAAAGCTAATACAAAGCTGATGGCTGGAATCAGCTTAAAAAGTAAGCTGTGGCTATTAACCGAAAGTAAGGCCAATTGGCTTAGAATAGGCACATTTTAAAACACCACCCCAATACTCTTCGTCTTTACTTGGCCTTTTTCAATCGCTTAGCTTTATTCTTGTCCTTGCTTTCAGATGGCGCGGTAACGACCCCACTTACAAGAGTCATTTCATTAACCAAATGCTTGGCTCCAGCATACTTATCAACCACAAATAGCATGTAGCGTACATCAAGAGTAATGTTGCGCACGCGGTCGGGGTCAAACATAATGTCGCTCATGGTGCCTTCCCAGTTACGGTCGAAGTTGACCCCAATCAACTCGCCCCGTCCATTGATAACCGGTGAGCCAGAATTGCCCCCCGTCGTATGATTCGTGGCAATAAAGGCCACGGGCACCGTGCCGTTCACAGCATAAGGCCCATAATCTTTCTTCTGATACAAATCGGTGAGGCGGGCCGGAACTTGGAAATCCGGATTGGCAGAGTCAGCTTTGGCCATGAGTCCATCAAGGGTAGTATAATAGGCGTAGCGCACGCCGTCAGCGGGCTCATAGCTAGCTACTTGCCCATAAGCCATCCGTAAGGTTGAGTTGGCATCAGGGTAGAATTTGCGGTCTGTCTGCATCTGGCGTAAACCGGCTAAATAGGTACGGGCCAGTACGGCTACGTTATCGGTGGCAATAGTATAAGGCGGCAAAATATTCGCCCGATAGTTCGTAACAATAGCATTTACCAACTGATAAGCTGGATCATTGAGCAACGCACGGGCATTTCCCTGAGCCACTTCATCAAGTACAGCGTACGCATCGGCTTGGGTCGTAAGGCGCGATTTTGAATACAGCGAGGAGGCATAGATAGCCCAGTCTGTGGGGCCGGGGTATTGCTTGCGCAGTGTTTTTACATAGTCGGGAAGGAGAGCCGGGGGAGTGCCGTCGCTGTAGAGAGCGAGCAGAGCCGCCGCTACTTTCTGGTCGGTCGGCTTGTTGTAGTTTTTAAAGAAGCCCACGGCGCCCCTCTTTAACTTTTCTACGGCGGCAGCGAGGTCGGCGGGGGGCGTTTTGGCAGCGGCCATGTCGCCTAACGCGGTGAGGCTATTAGCGTAGAGCAACAGTTCCACGCCCAAGACAGCTTCGGTTACGTAGTCGCGGGCTACGGTTAGGTCGCGCAGACTGGCGTAATTTTTCTCAAATTCAGGAAGTAAAGCTCCGTAGGTGGCTTTGCGAGCAGCATCGCCGGAATTAACCCACTGCGTGAAACGGGCTTCCTGCTCGCGCTTGCGGGCAACGGCATCCAGCTTTTTAAGGCCCCGATTTTCACCTATCCATTTCTTCCAATAATTAGCCAGACTCGCATATTTGGCCGCATACTGGATGCGCACTTTATCCGAGGCCTTCATATCCTGATCCAGAAGGCGAAGCTTGGCGTCGCGCACTTTGATTTTGGCGGGGTTGGAGAGCGAATACAACTCGTCAACGCCCCACGAGGTCAGGTATTCGTTGGTCCTACCAGGAAAGCCGAAAACCAGGGTAAAGTCGCCGGGCTTGACGCCATTTAGGGAAATGGGCAGATGATGACGCGGCTTAAACGGTTTGTTCTCAGGAGAATAAGTGGCAGGCTTATTATCAGGGCCGGCGTAGATACGGAACAAGGAGAAGTCGCCGGTGTGGCGGGGCCACATCCAGTTATCGGTGTCGCCGCCAAACTTGCCAATGGCAGAAGGCGGAGCGCCTACCAGTCGTACGTCCTGAAAAACCTCCGTGACAAACATATAATACTCGTTGCCATTGAAAAAGGGGCGTACAAATGCCTGGTAATGCGTACCTTGCACGGCGACCTGCGCCACGCGCTGCTCGTTCTGCTGCACCAGCCGCTCGCGCTCAGCCTCCGCTAGGCCCGTAGCTGGCACGCCCGCCAAAACCTGACTGGTTACATCCTCCATGCGCACGATAAACGTAGCCGTCAGGCCCGGATTGGGCAATTCCTGGTCGCGGCTCATCGCCCAATAGCCGTTGGTGAGGTAGTCCTTCTCGACGGAGGAATGGCTTTGAATCTGGCTATAGCCGCAATGGTGATTGGTGAGCAAGAGGCCTTGGTCGGAGATAATCTCGCCCGTGCAGCCACCGCCAAACTGTACAACGGCGTCTTTCAGGCTGCCTTTATTTACGCTGTAAATCTGCTCGGCGGTGAGCTGAAGGCCCTGTTTCTGCATATCTGCCTCATTCAGCTGCTTGAGTAGCATTGGCAGCCACATGCCCTCATCGGCGCGGGCGGCAGGCAGAAAGGAAATCAGCGTGAGTACCAGTAGAAACAGGCGGGTAGCGAATGGGTGTGCAGACATCAATAGGTAATGGCGAAAATGATAGAGCAAGCTCATTTTAAGCGCTTGTCAGGCGGGTTTAGTTTCGAAGTGTTCTCCACAATACTTTAGGGAGAACCGTGCACGCAAGAAAAAGCCCCCCGCTAACCGTTACATCGAACGACCAGCAGAGGGCTGCATTTCATTTAAGGTGTTAGGAATGACCTAGTTCAGCTACGGCAGGCTGCGACTTATCCGATATAGCGGGTGTCGAAGGGGGGCGATAACACCGTTGTTTGGCGCCGCCGATTTGCTTTCCCAAGCCTGAAAACGAGCAATCTCGCCCTGAAATTTGCTGATGAACCAGCTAATCAGACTCAAATCGTCCAGAAAACCAACGACGGGAATAAAATCGGGCACCAGGTCGATGGGCGACAACACATACAGGAGCACGGCGAGGCCAGAGACGATTGTCGTCGTCTCAATTTGCCGATACGAGCCGCTGGCAAAGGCGCCCACCAAGCGAATCAGCGTGCGCCCCATATCGATAACTTGCTGTAGGGGGCCTTTTTTGCTGTCTTTCGCGTCGAGCTTAGAGGCTACTTCGCGCAGAATGAGGGCAATGCGGAACGGTCGCCCCAGCAGTTTGCTGGCGCGCCCCAGAAAGACGTTGAAAAGTGCGTTTTTCGAAATTGCGAGGCCTTTTTCGTACAATGAGGACATGAGTAATCAGTTAGGTAAGAGGTTGGTAAATGGGGTACGGTTGAGAACGGGCTGGCGTTGTAGAAGTCTTATCTAGTAAATGATTTTTGAGTGTGAGTTGAGGCGTAAATGGGATTTGTGTGATCAGCTTAAAGTTCTAAAATCTGCGGGGGCTTTTTTTGATGATCAACTACATTAGAATAGATAAACAACTAGGTTTGGGTACAAAAAGCCCCCAGGTAGAATCTACCCCACAAAAAAGGTCCCACTTACCAAGTGGGACCTTTTTTGTGGGGTAGATTCTATCCGATGTTTATCTATTGCTTCACAAACCGCTTCACATACGTTTGGCGTGGGCTGGTGATGCGTAGAATATACACACCATCACTGAGGGTAGACATCTGCTGGTTAAGCTGTTGGTTTACTTGCTCCAAGGAACCCACTGCCTGCGCTACGGCTCGGCCATCTGCGCTCATCACCTGCATACGCACCTGCTGACCCGCAGAAGCTGGCAAGCGCAACTGCACCTTACTGGTAGCCGGATTAGGGTAAATATCAAGCTGAGCATTCGACTTTTGTGCACTGCTGCTGGCGGTTACATAGCCAAAAGCAAAGCGGGTCAAGACAGGATAATGGTCGGAGGTGGTGTTGGCGTAGTTAGGAATTTGAGCTGCCAAATCGGTGCGGAGCTGCGCTGTGGAAGGCAGATAAAACGCATTCAGCTCGCTTGACACCACGACGTGGTCGATAACATCGCCAAAATCCACGGTTGAGCGCTGGCCAGTCTGGCTCAGGGGCAAAGTAAGCGCGATGTAGTTAGCTACATCAGCGGTAAAGGCGCTGTATGAGGTAGCAGTGGTGTTCACGCCGGAGGCCACGGTTTGGTCGAGGTCATCGTTGAAGTCACCCAAAATAATGACGTTACCAGTGCCGAAGCGCGTGTCCAGCTCAACTTTCAGCGCATCGGCTCCCACTTTACGGCGGTCATATGCCTCCTGAGCATCAGCTACGGAAGTATTTTCGTTGGCTTTGGCGTGAATAAGCACAAAGTTCATTCGCTGCGTCTGCCCATTGATGCTCACGTCGGCTTCCATCAAATAAGGGAAGCGGCCCGACGACCAGGCATTGTATTGGGGGCAAGTAGTGGCATTGCCAGGGCAGCGCAACAGACCGGAGAACGTAGGATTGCTCACAACATTCGTGCGATACACAAAAATCAACTTCTGGGCTGAAGCGTAGTCAGGGTCATTATTGTCGGGCGCATTCGAGCCGAAATCCGCTACCTTATACTTGTAGCTGCCAGGCAATTGGCGCACCACAGCACCCAATCGGGCGGTATCTACTACTTCCACCAACCCGTACACATCAGCATCGAGCTTGGTGAGCATGGCTAACGCATTGGCTTGCTGCAAGTCGTCATCGGTGGGTGCCTGCGCTGTAGAGCCAAACCACTCAATATTCCAGTTGACGATGTCTAGCGTGTTCTCAGGCGCATACGTGTTGCCCGACACAGCTACCGTTACATTCGAAGCACCTGTGGTACTGGCGGTTAAGGTTGCAGTGTAGGAGCGTGCCTCCAGAGTAGGCGTGAAGCGTACAGTAACGGGAGTAGAAGTGAAGTTGGCCTCTTCTACGGTATAAGTCAGGGAGTTGGAGAAAGCAGTAGTACCAGTCTTGGAAAGCTGAAAGGCTGGATCAGAGGACGTTATCGTTACGGGACCGGTCAGGTTGCGGAATGTGGCTGTCAGCGTTTGCTGAGCCGATGCATTAATAGCCTGATAGCCAAAGGCCAAACTAGCGGGATTGAGCAGCAAAACCGGCGCTGCGGGCGTACTGGCATTTTGCAGGCGCAAATCATCCAACGTCCAACGGGCAGCTCCCAAGTCCGGGCCACTTGTATACACAAAAGCTATGTAAACAGCAGATGCCTTGAAGCGAGTGAGATCCACGTCTGGTGTCAACGTCCAAACGTCGGAGCCGCTGCCGGGGAAGTCAGCGTCTAGGTCGGTCCAAGTTACGCCAGCCGCGGTTGGGCTGCCCGTACCGGAATAGTTGGTCGAAACTCGCAGCCGCAACGCCGGGCCGGAGAAGGCTACCCGGCTCCAGAAGGAGAAACGAGGGAACTGGAAAGAACTTAAATCAAATGCTGGCGAAATAAGCCAGTCTTCATTGGGTACACCAGCACCCGAAGCAAATCCGTTGATCTGCAATCCATTAGGAGCGGATGCCCTGTTAGTTGGGTCATTGCCCGCGCGACCGAAGGTAGTGCAGCCCCAGGTTTGAGGCCCCGTCACGCTGACGGCCGTCCAGGTGTCAAAGGTGGTAGAGCCGCTGGGGCACACATCAAACGAAAACAGGTTGTTATTCGGATCGATACCGGTACCAGAAACGGCCACACTCTTGGCCTCTGCTCCCGTGCTGGTATGCACGATGGCACCGCTAGTGGCGCCGCCGGTAGTGGGGGTAAAGCGCACATACACCGTTTGGGCCGTAGCCAACTCAGCGGGCGTAAAGGTGAGCGTAGAAGTGAAGGCTGCGGCGGTGGCGTTACTTTTAGATAAGGCGAAACCAGCTGGGGCCGTGGCTGTTACGTCTGCCGTCAGGCTGCTGCCGGTAATAGTATAGGATTTGAGTGCAGAGCTAGTATTAATG
The DNA here is from genome assembly GCF_011305775.1 of Hymenobacter sp. HDW8. NCBI lineage: Bacteria > Pseudomonadati > Bacteroidota > Cytophagia > Cytophagales > Hymenobacteraceae > Hymenobacter > Hymenobacter sp. HDW8. Next base: position 930,244 of record NZ_CP049907.1, on the reverse strand, counting down.
GCTTGGCGGTCGAAGGCAAGGCTGGCCGGGGTTACACTCAGAAGTGGGGAAGGAGTGCCCGCATTGAAAGACAAAGAAAAGTCGTCAATAGCCATTCCGTCATCAGCCCCGGCGGCATTGAAATCGGTCCAGCGAATCCAGAAAGTGGCGTTTGGAGCAATGTTCAGGTTGCTGATCGTGGCAGTGAGCGTAGCCGTATGAATAGGGGTAGCCACCCCACCAATAACCGTAACGGCACTGGACGGATTGCTGTAATCAAGCTCGTTCACATCCAACCAACCATCGGCCGTGGTAAGCGAAGTAGCTGAGGTACTATATTGAAAATCAAGCCGATCGGAGCGAGCAGTGCCGCCCACGCGCCAGGTCTCACCTTGGTAGGTCAGGGTTAGGCTCGTGATGGTAGCGCTGGTGTTGTTGGTGAAGGAAGCGCCCAGCGTAGGAGTTACGCTGCCGCTTAATAAGCCCCCTAGGGCTCGGTCCGTCGATCCATCGGCACCGTAGCTGTAGGTGTTGCCGCTATTTAGGGCGCCATTATTGGCGGTATAGGTATCATTAGCCCCTGTTCCCACCTCCACAAAATTCCACCCCGTAGGTAGCGTCGACTTCTCATTGGTACCGGTGGTGGGCAGCAAGTCAAAGTTTTGTGTGTAAGGGCTAGTAGTAAGGGGCGCCTGCGCCCAAGCACCGGCCCCCGGTGCGAGTAAAAGGCAGCAAAGCAGCCGAAAAAGTAAAGTCTGTTTCATGAGACAGGTGTTTGGTGACGGATAGGCTAATCTACGTTCTTGTATTAAGAATAGATATTATTTTAATACTACCAATTTATCATGATATCTCACCCTAGATTCCTTTCAGATTTACTATAGAGAACAATTCTCGTGTGCCCGCAAACGAAAAAAGCCCCCCAAGTAGACATCGGGAGGCTTTTTTGCTAGCAATGTGTAAATGGGGTGGACAAGTCTATTCGAACAGGCACACTGTGCCGCCCACCCAATCTTTATTTTTATTAAAATCGACCCCAATCATTTCGCCCCGGCTTAGGCGGCCCAAGTTGGTGAGTAAAAGTGGACGCAGCGCGTGCTCCGGCCAGCCATATAGCATCCTGATTTCGCATTTCACCAATCCATCCGTCGACTGCACTACCGGCTCGTACTGCACCTTGCGTTGGAGCAGAAAGTTATGCTTGTCGGTGATGGCATCGAGGTCGGCAGCGGTTATGTGCAGGCGCACACCGCTACCCGCGAAGGAAAACAGTGGTTTGAGCACATAATTCTCCAGATCGGCGGGATAAGTAGTAAGGGTGTGGAGATAGTGGCTTTCGGGCACAAAAGGACTGTGCAGCAAAGGCATCGTGTACTTGCTGATGCGGAAAAACCAGTTGGGGTGTCCTACCCAAGTTACGTCCACGTCGTCGGTAAGCTGAAATTCCGTTTGTAAGTTGGGGTGCTGGTCTAGCTCGTCAAAAATCAAGCGGTTGTAAATGCGCTTTATCGGTATCTGCCGCCCATCTTTCTCATAAAATAGCTGCCGCCCTTCCTTACGGACTTTCGTCAGGCACACCACTTCAATACCCAGCGCCCGGCGCGTCAGCTCAAAGTCGAGGCGGGTTTTCTGCTTCTCCGGAAACAGCTCCAGCAAGATCACCTGCTCTGGGTTTTCATCAGCTACAATTAGTTGGCGCAAATGCTCTATATAGGCAGCACTGCCACCCGGCTGAAACACGTGCGAAACCGAATCAGGCACCGGAAAATGCTCTCGAAACACTCGCGGTAGATAATCCTGAAAAGCATACAGGGAAGGAAAACCTTGCAACTCAATTAGCTGCGGTTCCAGTTCGCCTTGCTCATTTCGGCACACTGCAAAGTCAATTGCCAGGAAAGAAGTATGCTCGTTTTCGTTGGGTACGCGTTGGCGGGGCGGTACAGCCTGCTCGGTGAGCGCCTTAAAATCGGGAGCCGTAAGCACATCAATAATGCTTTCGCCGGCGCTGATAAGCTTATCTCGCAGAGCGGCGGGCACAAAAATGGGCGTTTCGGCAATTCGAAAATCCGGCAGGCCAGGTAACTCACGCTCAATTGCTTCGAGCATTTCCTGGTAGCGCGACACGCTAAAGGCTTGGTTATACGCTTGGCGGATTTCGGGAATCATAGCTGAATGGATAGAGGCGGAGTGAAGAGTAAGGGTGTGGCAAGTGTACGCAAAATAAAAGAACGTCAGACTCCACCTTCGTGGTGCCTGACGTTCTTTCTACTAAATACCAGTACTGATGCTAACTATGCTGGCTGCAACGTAGCTTCTGGTGTCGACAGAGCGGTGATGGCCTCCCGTAGAAACGTAGGAACTACTACCGATTCCGTCAATTCAATCGTATCAGGGTCCTGAAGCAGGCGCACCATGTCGTTATACTTGTCTTCGCCATGCTCTTGCACAATCTGCTGGCGCTTGGCATCCGTTAGGAAGTAGCGCAGCATGCCTTCCCCATCGGCCTCCGGATGAAACTGAGTACCAACTATTTCGGGCGTAAACCGGATGGCCATAATAGCCCGTTCCAGCGGTACGTGAGGACGTTCCTTTTCCAGACACAACACCTTAATGCCCAAGTCGGCCATATGGTTAGCATCCGGCTCGGTTACTTGGTAATCGCGTGAATCGACGGCGTAGAATGGGGCCGGCAGCGACGCAAATAGGGGGTCAGCATGGCCAGCATCGGTTTTGGTGATAGGGAAAATGCCGAACGACGTGGACTTGCGCTTGCTCAAGGTACCAACGCCTAAGTGCCGGCTTACCAGCTGAAAGGAGTGACAAATGAGCAATAAATGTTTTTTACGCACATGGATGCTATTCCAAGCAAAGATGCTGTCAATCAGCGCAAAATAGGGCTGCTCCCAAGCTTCATCGGAGGGAAGCGGGCTGCCCGGTCCTCCCGAGGAAATGTAAATATCATAGTCCAACGTCGGTAATTCCGCATTAGCCCGAACGTTAAATATGTCGAAATACAAGGCCGCACCGTCAGTTTGGGCCTGACGGATTAACCGCAAAATACAACGCATGCCTTCGTTCGGCCGGTTGTCGTACATGTCTAAAATGGCAATCTTCAAAAACTTCATTCGCACATGCTAACTGCAGAGAGTCAGCCAATTATTGGAAAAAAGTAGACCTCAGCAGTTACCCAGTGGGTCTGTGAGGTCTACACTCATTGGCAAGATACAACGTAGTTGCCTATCAGTACGTTTTTATCCTATTCGCATTGTAAAATCAAAGACCGAAACTGGTTTCCGCGACAATAAAGTCTACTACCTGTTTCAGGTCGCCGGTTTGGCGGAATACAGCTAGCTGACGGTCGGCACCGGTGCCCATTTCCAGCATCTTCAGTACATACTCTACTTCGTGGCGACTACCTAGCTCGTCCACCACATCATCCACAAAATCAAGTAGTTCGAGAATGAGTGTGCGAGTCGGAATCTCTTCCTGCTTGCCAAAATCAATCATTTTGCCAGCAATGCCATAGCGGGCGGCGCGCCACTTATTCTCATTGATAAGCGCCTTGCGATACTGCCGAAAACTCAGGTTGCTTACCATGAGCTTATGAATTTTGGCCACCAACGCCTGCATTACGGCTGCCAGCGCGATGGCTTCATCGGCACGTAGCATCATGTCGCACACGCGGTACTCAATGGTGTTGAAAAAAGGATGGAGACGCAAATCCCACCATATTTTCTTGCCATTATCAATGCAGCCCGTCTTTACCAGCAGCGCAATATACTCATCGTACTCGCTGGCACTGGCAAAGTGTTCGGGAATACCCGTGCGTGGGAAACGCTCGAATACTTTGGTTCTGAATGACTTGTAGCCCGTCTCACGACCTTCCCAGAAAGGTGAGTTGGTAGATAAGGCGAAAATGTGCGGCAGAAAATACCGCAGCGAGTTCATCATGTACACGCCTAGCTCGCGGGTTTCGAGGCCCACGTGCACGTGCATACCGAACACTAGGTTGGAGCGGGCAGCGTCCTGTAGTTCTTCTACAATCTTGTCGTAGCGCACATCGGGGGTAATGGGCTGATCTTGCCAGCGCGAAAACGGATGTGTGCCCGCGGCGGCAATCTTCAATCCTACCTTGTCGGCCAGCTCTATCACCTGCTGGCGCAGATGAATAACCTGGTGACGGGCTTCCTCGATATTCTGGCAAATAGTAGTGCCAACCTCCACCACCGACTGGTGCATTTCGGCCTTCACTTGCTCCTGCAGAATCATCTGGCCTCCCTCCACGATCTGCGACATGTGGGAGCGCAAATCGCGGGTTTCCGGATCAATCGTTTGAAATTCTTCCTCTATTCCGAGCGTAAAAACAGGCTTAGCCATAACGTTACTTACTTATCAATGGGAAGAGATGCCGCGAAAAGCGTTGGGGTGCTTTTTTAAAAACTCACTATAAAAAAGCCCCCCAAATACTATTCCTGAGCTTTTTTAGCTTTAGGAGCAGCCGCTTTCTTCGGAGCTGCTGCTTTCTTCGGTGCGGCGGCTTTGGGCGCAGCTGCTTTGGGCGCAGCAGACTTTTTAGCAGCCGTTTTGCCCGCCGGAATTGCATCCTGGAAACCATTTTGGGCCGAACGCTGCACGAACGTGCCCCAGGTCAGGTTGTCGCGGCCGGGCTGGTAGGCGCGGGCCTTCTCGATGGCGAGGTTGGCGGCGGCTTCTACCACCCACTCAAAGTTCTGCTGGCCCACCGAGTTCACGTCGGCGTCGGGAGCGGGGTTGCCAAAGTCGATGGCAATTGGAATACCATCGCGCACAGCGAATTCTACGGTGTTGAAGTCGTAGCCCAAGCCTTTGTTGAGGCGCAACACATAATCCTTGATGGTAGCCAGAAGCTTTTCGCCGGCGGGGCCAGTGGTTTTCATCTGGGTAGCATAGCGCTGATGAAACTCATTGCGGGGCTCGTAAGGCATAATGAGTACTTCCTTACCGCCGATGCAGTAGCAACGGAAATAATCGTCGAACTCAATGGCTTCCTGAAGCAGCATTACTAGCTGGCCGGTTTCGGCATAGGCGCGGAAAAACTCCTCTGGGTTGTGGAGCTTGTACACACTTTTCCAGCCGCCGCCGGAGTGAGGCTTCATGAAGGCGGGGAACCCAATTTTTTCGAAGGCCGCGTCCCAATCCATCATGCGCAGATTGCGGAACGACCGCTCGCTGGTGTCGTCGGGGCGCTCTTTGGAGGGCAGGAGCAGGGTGCGCGGTACGGGCACGCCAAGCTGCACGGCTAGGGCATTATTGAAAAACTTCTCGTCGGCGCTCCACCAGAAGGGGTTATTGATGACGGCAGTACCGGTCAGGGCCGCGTTTTTGAGGTAAGCCCGATAAAAGGGTACATCCTGGGAAATGCGGTCGATGATAACGGCATAGTCAGTGGGCACATTCTGCTCAACTTGGTCGATGGAGACAAACTCAGCGGTGAATTCGCCGCCGGCTTTTTCATTTACCCGATCGACAAAAGCCTGAGGGAAAGTGTTTTCCTGGCCAAAGAGGATTCCGATTTTTTTCATGGTGTTAAGGTCTTAGGGAGGTGTTCAATATGAAAGGACGTCAGGCTGAGCTTGACGCTGTGAAAAGGCTTGGGGGGCAATTTTACATCAGGGACAAATAATGCGGAAACATTTCGCGCCAGATGGGCCAGTCGTGGCTGCCATTGGGCCGAATGTCGAGCCAGTGCCGGATGCCCTTGTTGTGCAGGATGCCGGACATTTCCTCATTGCCTGAGCGGCAGAAATCATGCTCAGCAGTGCCCAGCACGATATTCATCTGATGGAAATGCTCATTCTGGGCATCGGGCATGTACTGCGGCGGGTTGTTGTAGTACACGTCCTCGTCGTAATGCCCATCCAGAAACCGCCGCATGTCGAAGGCGGCGCCCATCGTAAATAAATAAGCTACCTGCTCGGGGTGCCGAAAGGCGAAGTTGAGGGCGTGAAAGCCACCGAAGCTGCACCCGGCCACTCCAATTTTATCGACGTGGCACTCCTGCTGGAGCGCAGGCACAAATTCCTGATGGAGGAAACGGTCGTAGCGGTTATGGTTTTGGATCCGCTCGACGGGGTGAAGGTGCTTACCGTACCAACTGTCGTGGTCGCGGCTATCGAGGCAGAATAATTTGATTTTGCCCGACTCAATAAACCAGCGTACCGATTCGACCAGCAGAAAATCCTTGGCTTCGTAGTACCGTCCGCCCGAGGTCGGAAAAATTACGATTGGGTACCCATGCGTACCAAAAACCAGCATTTCGATGGCATGGCCAAGATGCTGGGAATAAAAGGTGCGGTATTCTTCGTGCAAAATCGTAAGAACTTAGAGGGAGAGGAGAGTTGGAGAAAAGTAATGAAATATTTCATTGCACCATGTAAGCTTCAGCTAAGAACCGGAAAAAGGTACCTTGCAAGCCTAATACAGCGTCCGCCGATTTAGTTTTAGTAATGAATCAGTCACTTTTTTCGCCTTCCCAAGCTGCCACCGTACAAGTAGTACGCGACGAAGCACTCAGTTCAGCTGCTTTAGAGCGTACGGTGCGGCTTGATGTGGTGTTGCCGCCGGCCTTCGACCCCGCCAGTCACGGGCCTTATCCGGTTTTGTATCTGAATGATGGCCAGGATTTGCGGCGCCTGCGCCTAAAAGCTACCCTCGATGCGCTGTATCAACAGCAGGCGCTGCGGCCGTTTGTGCTGGTTGCCATTCATGCCGGCGACCGGATGCACGAATACGGCACCTCCGGCCGGCCTGATTACTTGGACCGCGGCAACAAAGCGCATCTCTACACTGATTTTGTGCTGGAAGAATTGCTGCCTTATGTGCAGCAGAAATACCATGTGACCACCGATTCGGAGCAAGCCGTATTTGCGGGTTTCTCTTTGGGCGGCCTCATGGCGTTTGATTTAGTGTGGCGCAACCCGGATGCGTTTACGCGGGTAGGCGTTTTTTCGGGCTCATTCTGGTGGCGGCGCAAAGCCTTCGAAGACGGCTACATTGATGCGGACCGAATCATGCATGCGCTGGTGCGCTCGGGTCGGCCGCATCCCGGTCACCGCTTTTGGCTCCAAACCGGTACGCAGGACGAGACCAACGACCGTAACCACAACGGCATTATCGACTCGATTGAGGATACACTGGATCTGATGGCGGAACTAATCCGTCAGGGTATTTCTGATCAGCATATTCGCTACGTGGAAGTGGCTGGCGGCCGGCACAACCAGGAAACATGGGGCCGCATCATGCCGGACTTTCTGCGTTGGGCCTTCGGCAAAACGACGCCCCGGCCCGCCGATGCCTGGCTGCCCGCCGGCGCTCTGCCCTCTAAGCGGAACTGGGGCAGCGCCCAGCGCCTAAGCCGACAACGACGCTTGGCGGTACCCAAAAAAGCCCCCCAAACAGTCGAAACCCCAGTCCCAGCGGAGCCAGTAGTTGTTAAACAACCCCTCAGTGGCGAATACCCCGCTTACTACGAAAACTACCTCCGCCACGTACCCGATAGTATCGATCCGGTGGAGTTGCTGGAAAAACAAGGTGCTCATGTTCGGGCGCTGCTCGGTGCCCTCACTGATGAGCAGGCGTTACTGGCCTACGCCCCCGAAAAGTGGACAATAAAGGAGATGATTCTGCATATTTTGGATTCGGAGCGCATTTTTGCCTACCGCGCCCTGTGCATCGCTCGTGGCGACCAACAATCGTTGCCGGGCTTTGATGAAAATGCTTACGCCCCTGCTTCGGAAGCCAACACCCGTCCGCTGGCCGATTTGCTGGCCGAACACGCTGCCGTGCGCGCGAGTACGGTAGCACTGTATCGGTCATTTGCCCCCCACATCCTCGATAAAGTAGGCCTAGCGAATAACCATCCAATAAGTGTGCGGGCCTTGGTACACGTAGTACCTGGCCATGAGGCGCATCATTTAACAATTTTGCATGAACGGTATTTGCCGTTATTGTAGCTTTAAAGCGCACAACACAGACTAAGCAGCCTGCGTTAATACGTCCACCTCTCACCTTCATCTGTTCTAGTCATGGCTAAAGCACAAGACGCCCGCAAAGAGAAAAAGAAAGAGCCGACCAAGACGGCAAAAGAAAAGAAAGCCGCCAAAGATGAAAAGAAAAAATCGCGCGAGAGCAGCAGCGATATGTAAGCTGCTTACGCCTGAAAAAGCCCCCCAAATATTATTTGGGGGGCTTTTTTGATGCTTTGTGTTTAGCGACGTTACCTCACTTTATAACGTATAATACACTTCCTTCTGCTTATCGTGGTGGCGCAGATAGCCGTGGAGCACAAGCTTAATGAGAGTGCGGTAGGCCCGGCGCTGGCCCACGTTGATAAGTTTTTGATATTGAGCCAACGTGATGCGCGGGTTGGTACGCAGGTAATCGAGCACGGCCAGCTCATCTTTGTTTAGCGGAATTTTCTCGAATGTTGGCTCTTCGCGTTCCAGCACTTTTTCGGTGAGGCTGCTGGTTTGCACGCTTTGGTCACGCACGCGCACGTAGCCGCGCCAGTCACCTTCGGCCACTTGGGCGCGGTGAGGTTTATGCGCGCTTTCACGTACCGTCACAATCAGTACCGTACGGTCGTCTTCCTCTACTTCTTTGAACGTGAGTAGGATAGGTGGGTCTACGTAGTGGGTGGCCGCCTCACGAAGCACATGTATTTCCTCTGCCGCATCGCGCACCCCTACAATCCGCCCATCATCGTCGACGCCGACAAGCACGTACCCACCGCGGGTGTTGGCCAGGGAAGCCAAGGTGCGCGAAATGCGCGTCGGGTGAGTAGTCTTTTTTTTGAATTCTACCTGTTCTCCCTCACCCTCCCGAATCATTTCCTGCAGCGTAGGCATGGGCTATACCGTGGTTGTGAAAGAAAACTCTGATTTGAGCCTTCCGGTTGTGATAGAGGATAAAATGTCTTGTGCTCAATTGATTCTACTTATTCTATACCTGTTTCCTCCTGCGAGAGGCGCCAGAGGCGGGCAGCTTCGGGACGGCTCTGGGAGCGTCCGGAGGCACGGCTGGGTTTGCGATTTTTAAAATACTTGCCGCTAACACCTTCAACTTCAGGCGAGGAGGCTAGGTAGATGCTGGTTTGGGCGCCTTTTTCGGGGATAATCATAAACGGCCGGGCCGTCCACCACATCGCTTTCATCAGGGTAGAGCTTCCGGGATTTACCAAGCCAGTGTCAACCATGCCGGGATGGAGGCAGTTAGCAGTTACTTTTGTTAGGTCGAGGCGATGAGCTAACTCGCTTGTGAACATGATGTTGGCTAGCTTAGAATCGCAGTAAGCCGTAAATGAGCTGTACTTCTCGCGGGCATTGCGGGCTTCGGCCGAGAGCTCAATCTCACCCAGCCAGTGCGCCTCGGATGCTACCGTAAGAATGCGCGCCTGCGGGGCCTCCAGTAGCTGCGGCAACAGCAAATTCGTGAGTGCAAACACTGCCAGATGATTCGTGGCCCAGCTCAGCTCGTGGCCTTCCTCGGTAATGGTAAGTGGGCCCGGAAATATACCGGCATTATTCACCAGAATATCCAGACGATCGAAGCGCCGGGTTACTTCCTCGGCCAGGGTGCGCACATTGGCTATCAACGACAGGTCGCAGAGCAGCAAATCGAGTTGAGCGTCGGAACCGATGGCTGCGCGAATGGCAGTACGGGCCTGCTCGCCGCGCTCTGGGTTGCGGCACACCATTATTACGCGAGCACCACGTCGCGCCAGTTCGCGGGCAGTTATGAGGCCAATGCCACCGGAAGCGCCGGTAACGAGGGCAATTTTACCGCGCAGGGGGAGGAAGCAAAATCGGAGAACGCGGTCATCAGGGAAAAGCGAAATCAGTAGTGGGGGGCAAAAATTGAGATAACGTACGCTTTAGAAGGGCAGACGTTAAGAAACAGGCAGTGGTTCGGCAGTAAACGGCTTTTTAAGGCTAAAAAGTGTCTTTGATCAGAAAGGAATATAGTAAGTAGTGAAAGCGAAAAAGAACGTCATGCAGAGCAGAGCGAAGCATCTCGCGTGCTTCATTGTTTAGCTTGGCAACGACCGTACGCGAGATACTTTGCGTTGCTCTGCATGACCTAAGACCATCAGCTGAAACAAAATCTAAGTAAAAAAGCCCCCCAACCGAAAAAAACAATGCCGCCCTTGGTAGAAGGCGGCATTGAGAGATTCTAGCAAAGCGGAACGCTTAGAAAGGAAGATCGTTGTCGTCGTCGCCGGCGATAGGGGCGGCGGGCTGAGCACGAAGGTTCGGATTTTGGTTCTGAGCGGGAGCCGCAGCGCGGGGAGCCGCTTGCTGCTGATTGCCATAGTTGCCGCCAGCAGCGGGAGCACCGCCACCAGCACCGGCTTCGATACGCCAAGCTTCTAGGTTGGTGAAGTACAGCATCTGGCCGTTTTTGTTGAAGCCGCGGCCACGCAGATTAAACGTCACTTTTACCTCGTCGCCGATTTTGAAAGGATCTATCAGGGCTGTCTTATCCTGCACCAATTGGAACTTGATATGCTCGGGGTACTGGCCCTCCTGAACTTCCAGCACGAACTCGCGCTTGCGGAATTTTTCACTCACCTGCTGTTCGTCGAAAATCTCGTGCAGGCGGCCGGTAGCGTCGTAAGCCATAAAAAAGGAATAGTTGAAATGATGAAAATGGGAAGTCAAACGTACGAAAAAAAACCCGTTTCGGTTAAAAAAACGGGTCGAACTCCGGCCCGTAAGATGCGTACTTATTAGTACCAAAACAACCTGAAACTGGTTCCAGGAGCCAGTAATGCTTTGCCTCAATGTTGCGCTTTCAGGCGCCTCCACCCATTTTCTTCTTATGGAATCTACCTTTGCACTGGCCATTCACGGCGGGGCCGGCACCATCTCCCGCGACCAAATGACACCCGAAAAAGAGCAGGCTTACCATGCCGCGCTCCGGCAGGTGCTCGAAGTGGGCCACGAGGTGCTGCGCCAGGGCGGCGCTGCTCTCGATGCAGTAGAAGCGGCTGTGCGCGTGCTCGAAGATTCGCCATTATTTAACGCCGGCCGGGGAGCCGTATTCACCCATGATGGGCGCCACGAAATGGATGCCGCTATCATGGACGGGCGCGACCGGAGCGCGGGAGCCGTGGCGGGCGTGCGCAATCTGCAAAACCCGATCAGCGCCGCTCGCATGATTATGGAAAAGTCGGACCACGTGTTGCTGGCCTGGCCGGGGGCGGAGGAGTTTGCCCGCGAGCATAACCTGCCCACCCAGCCCGACGAGTACTTTTTTACCCAGCACCGCCACGACCAGTTGCAGGAAGCCCTTGAGTCTGGGGGAATTCATCTGGACCACAGCGAGTCGAAAAAAGCCCCCAGAAGAAAATGGGAACTGTGGGTGCCGTTGCCCGTGACCGGCATGGCAACCTAGCGGCCGCCACCAGCACCGGCGGCATGACCAACAAGCGCTACTCCCGCATCGGCGACTCACCCATTATTGGGGCCGGTACTTTTGCGGATAATACAACCTGTGCTATTTCCTGCACGGGCTCGGGCGAATACTTTATGCGCGCCGTGGCCGCCTACGATGTAGCCTGCCTCATGGAATACCGCGGCCTAAGCTTAGCCGAAGCCTGCCGCATTGTAGTACATGATAAGCTGGCGCCGGTAGGGGGCGAAGGTGGCTTGATTGCGGTGGATGGCGCTGGCAATCTGGCGCTGCCCTTCAATTCGAGTGGCATGTACCGTGGCACCTTTACTTCAGAAAGCCCGCTTTTCACCGCCATTTATGAGGACAAATAGCTGAGCTTTGGCTGCGACATATATATATAAGGAGTAGCGCTCCCAGCGCGGACATCAGGCTTTCTTCACAAAAAAGGCCGCTCTTTCTTGAAAGAGCGGCCTTTTTTGTGAAGAAACAGAAGGGTTTTATAATGCCTGTGCCTCGGGCTTGGGCGAAGCTACGGGGGGCAAAATATCTTTGCTCGGATAGAACTTGCGCTCCTTGATATTATAAATATTGCCTTTCACCATCACATGCAGCACCATGTTTTCGATGGACAGGGCCGCGCCTTTCTTCGCCAGGCTGGCGTTATTGTGCTCCAAGTTGTGTCCATCCATAATTACAACCAAGTTGGAGCCGATGGTTTCAATCAGATTGCCCTCTGTAATAAGTATGCCGGTGTCCTCACCCAACCCGATGCCAATTAGCTTAGGATACAACGCTACACACTCAATGAGCCGGCCGAAGCGGCCGCGCTTCACGAAGTGCGAGTCGATCATAACTTTCGGCATCAAGCCCAGTCCAGCCCCAATTTTGACGGCACCCTTCATCAGGGCATCGGGCACGCTGCCCCCCGAATCATAACCTTTGACATCGCCATGGCCCCGGCGCTGGTGCCAGCAATGATAAAATTGGCGTGGTGGTGATAGCGCTCTGTCAGAACCCGCAGAAACTCAGTATTACCGAACATTTCGGTAAGCCGGGATTGATTGCCACCGCTAAACATGATAATGTCGGCCTCGCGTAGGCGGTCGAGGTGCTCGGGGCGGTCCGTATCCTCGGGCACCCGAATATCGAAGACCCCCACGTTGAGGCAGTTGAGCATAGCAAAAGACGCCACATAAATGCGTGCTACCTCTTCCGGAATCATGGAAGCTGTGGTAATAACCTCAATACGCGGGTCGGCTTTTCCTGATTCGGTTACAATCCGTTTTAGAATACCCAACTCAAAGAAGTTGAGGTAATACTTCTTCTTGGTGCGCGGGTTGGGGTAAGTCCCTTTATCTTCATTGCCACCGATGGCAATCAGTTTACCGAGAGGTTTTAGATTTTCCAATACCAACATTCTAGACTAGTTCAACACAAAAAACAACAGAGCAGTCAGCTCAAATTCAAGCAAGCTTCGGGCCATGGCTGACCCAATGTAGCTCTATTAATAGGGCATAGGGTTAGCCAATTAACAACTCAGCAGCTCAAACCTCTCACTTTTGACCTTTTTCTTAGCAGGTTTTATGATGGGCGGCCCAGCAGCGCATCAAAAGTACTGGTAGCAACGGCGTGATAAGTGGGCCGAGCGCGGGCGTAGATGGCTTGGGCACGGGCCTTCCCATCGGGGAGGGCGAGGAGCGCTTTATAAAGAGGCGTCAAAAACTTGCGACGACCCACACGCAGCAAAAAACGCTGAGTTGCTTCCTCGGCCGGCAGATGACCGGCTGCTAAGGCAACCGGGAGCCAAGCAGCCAGAATCTCGGCATTGCCGGATTTAGTAAGCTGGAAGGCGGCATCTAATTCTGCAATTTGTCCCCCGGTTAAATCGGCGGGTAAGCCTTGTACAAAATGTACCCACTCGTGCGTGCTCCACTCCGACACCACTAGGTCGGCAGCCGAAGTACCTCGTTGCCATTGGCGCCGCGCGGCATCAACGGCCGCGAAGCGCTCCGAGGTGACGGCTGGGGCCACGCTCGGTATGCCAGGTCCATTTATCCAGGCATTCAACTGCAGCTTTTCTTCAAGTCCGGGCTCCCGATCCAGTAGTTCGTTGCGGAGGTAGGCGACGAAGGAAGCCGTGTCCATACTCTGAAAACTGTGCTGCGCGAAGTACTCCTTAATAAAGGCGTCGAGGCGGGGACGACCTATCAGGCTCTCCAGCGTGAGGAGTAGATAGTCGCCTTTTTCATATGCTATATCATTGAGGCCATCATCCGGGTCGCGGCCGGCAAGGTTGAGATAGAGGTGGGTATCGGGGCTCTGGGGACCAATTTCCTCTATGGTATGAAGCAACGAGCTATTCCCCAATACCTGAAGCATGGCGGCGTAGGTGGGGCCATACAGCTTCTCCATAATCCGCCGCTCAAAATAGACCGTAAAGCCTTCATTCAGCCAGAAATCATTCCAGGTTGCATTTGTAACCAAGTTGCCCGACCACGAATGCGCAAGCTCGTGTGCTATTAAGCTGGTCAGACTACGGTCGCCAGTAATAACGGTGGGTGTTACAAATGTTAATCTCGGGTTTTCCATTCCACCAAATGGAAAGCTGGGGGGCAAAACCAACAAATCGTATTGTTCCCAGCGGTAGGGACCATATAGGCCTTCAGCCGCAGCCACCATTTTTTCTAGGTCTCGGAATTCCGAGGCAGCTGCCGGCAAGGTGACAGGCTCGGCATAAATGCCAGTGCGAGCACTGATGGGCGCGTAGCTCAGGTCGCCTACGGCCAAGGCCATGAGGTAAGCGGGAATGGGCTGCGTCATGCGAAAGTGGTATTCGCCCTGCGGGTCTTTCGCCTGTGGATTCTCCGCGCTCATCAATGCCAGTAGATGGGTCGGCACTCGCACCCACGCATCATAGGTGAAGCGCACACCAGGCGAGTCCTGGCAGGGGAGCCAAGTGCGCGCCAGAATTGCCTGCGACTGAGTAAACAGAAATGGCTGCTCCCGACCCGCTGTTTGAGCAGGCGGCAACCACTGCAAAGCGGCAGCTTCGGGCGAGGTCTGATACTGGATAGTGATGGCCGTAGTCGTCGGCATGATGGCTACGCGGAGCGCCTGCCCGAGCACCGCGTCGGGGGCTCCCAGTTCGTACGTGGTAGCAGCACCATCCGGGCCATCGAGCCATACAGACTCTATTTGAAGGTCGCGCGCATCCAGATAAATATCGGTGGCACCGCTGGGGTTGCTAAACTGCCAGGTAGCCTGGCCCACGAGTATTTGCGTAGTAAAGTCTACGCTTAGCTCAAGGGCCAGGTAATGAACCCGGGCTTCGGCAGGGCGGGCGTAGCTGTGAGGATCAGAGGTTGAGAAGGAGGTAGGAGCAGGGGAAGTAGGCATTGGCAAAATCCAAAAAATACGTTTTAATCTTTTCCTCAAAAATGAAGGCCAGAGAAGTAAAGGTAGCCAAAACCCTCACCGACGAGCCGAAAGGCAGTATACAAGTGTGGGAGCAAAACGTGTATATTGCCCCCCGAGGCGTATTCTCAGCTCTGCGGAAACTTCGTGGGGCCGAATGCAGTAGAACGCCCAAGCCGCCAACAAGGACCTATCTTAGGTTTAATCTTGTTGAGGAGGTTGCTTGGTCTTGGCTGCGTTTCTGTCGCTTCTTTATTTACATATGAAATCTCTCCTTCGCTTTTCTTTTCTCTCCACCTTCATGGTTTGGCTGCTGGGCCTTACGGTGCTCGCCACGTCTTCCTCATGCAGCCAAGATCAGAAGGATCAGATTAAAGAGGCGCTCCCCGGTGCCCTTACCAAAGCAGGCGGCCCGCAGCCTAAGCTCGATAGCACTTACGTGATTCGACAGATGAGCGCCGAGCCCGCTTTCAAGGAGCATATCGAGTGGGGTAAAAAGTTTTATAAGGAGCGGGACTACCGCTTAGGATGGTTCCGCAACCACGAGTTGGTGCCGCAGGCTAAAACAATGCTTGGGGTGCTTGAAAAAGCCGCCGACGAGGGTTTAGATCCTAAAGACTACAAAATCAAGGATTTTGATAAGCTTTTCGCTGATCTGGAGGCGGTGCAATCAGATTCGACCAAGCGCAATGCCTTGGAGAAGGAAATTGATGTAGCCTTATCAAGCACGTATTTCAACTGGGCCTCCGATTTTTATCGGGGAACGGTAAGTCCACGCGAAGTCAAGAACATTGATTGGCGAGTAAAGCGCAACAAGATCAAGCTGCACAAGGCCCTGATGACGATTCTTCAGGAGCGTGAGAGCACCTATCCTTACTATGAATTCGAGCCACTGCACCCGGAATACAATGCTTTGAAAAAGGCGTTGGCTGACTACCGGGCGTTGCAGCGCAATGGTGGCTGGCCAACTATTCCGGCCGGCACTAAGCTAAAACCAGGGAGCTCATCGCCGGCCGTTGCGCAGTTGCGGCAGCGTCTGCTGGGGGGCAAATCTGAGCCCGCAGCGACGCCGGTGCAGCCCGTAAATAACAACGGTACCGCTGCCGCACCGACCGCTAATACGAGTCCGGCAGCGGTCTATGAAGGCGAATTGGTGGAGGCTGTGAAGGCCTTTCAAACGCAAAATGGTCTCAAGCCCGACGGTGTGGTTGGGGGCGAAACCTTGCGTCTGCTCAACGTGCCGCTGGCCGATCGTATTGATCAGATCATGTTAAACATGGAGCGCTGGCGCTGGATTCCGAAGAGATTTGAGCCAGATTATTTACTGGTTAATATTCCCGATTACAAGCTCCACGTGATTGAGGACAACAAGGAAGTGTTCAATATGCGGGTGATCGTAGGCAAGGCGTTAAACGCCACCCCGGTGTTCAGCGATAAGCTGGAATACGTGGTGTTGTCGCCCTACTGGAACGTGCCGATGAGCATCATCCAAAAAGAATTGGCTCCCAAACTGGCCAACGATCCGAGCTACCTGGATCACCTGGATATGGAAGTGGTGAAGGGATACGGTGCCAAGGCGGTGCCCGTAGATCCAAGCTCTATTGACTGGACGAACGTAAACGAGAAGACATTTAAGTACACGCTACGCCGTCGTCCGGGTCCCAAAAACGACTTGGGTGAGGTCAAATTTATCTTCCCTAACTCCGACGATATCTACCTCCACGATACGCCCAACGACGAGCTGTTTAACCAAACAAAGCGCGGCTTCAGTCACGGTTGTGTGCGGGTAGAGGAGCCCATCAAGCTGGCCGAATACCTGCTCCGCAACAAGCCCGGCTGGAGCCGCGAAACCATTGTAGATACCATTCAGGCTCGCAGAGAGAAATACATAACACTGAATGAAAAGCTGCCCGTGTATCTGGTATACTTCACAGCATGGGTAGCCGAAGATGGAGGTGTTCATTTCCGCGACGACATCTACGGCCACGATAAGGTGCTAGCTCAGCAGTACTTCAACTAAGGATTATATCCTCGCCTGCATTCCATCTAATGCGTTAGATAGGAATGCCGGCCAGCAAAAAGCCCCCCGCGAACACTAAGTCGCGGGGGCTTTTTGCTGGCTATACATTTCAAAATTTGCCTCATCCTATCTAGTGTCAGATGCTAGAGAGTAGGAGTTGAGAATATCAAACGCAGGCTTCAATATTCGGGGAAATGATATATAAGTTTACAATTGACATTTGTAAACTGCTAAGACACAGTTTATTGATGTTAACATACGTAACGCGATGTGCGTAGATAATTTATAAATGTAACTAGAGGTTTGATGCGTCCGTGATTCCTAGATACTCGTACATTTGTAAAGCATTAGTACAGCACATACCATGGTTGAGCGCATTCGGCAGATAATACAGACCCGACAGTTGAGCCCGACTCAATTTGCCGATGCGTTGGGATTGGCCCGGCCGATTATCAGCCATGTGCTTAGTGGGCGTAATAAGCCGAGCCTTGAGGTTTTTCAGAAAATAATTGCAGCCTTTCCAGACATATCACTGCCGTGGCTTCTGAGTGGACAAGGCCCCATGCTGGCTTCCGCAGCTTCTCAACCTGCTTCCGCAGTTCCAGCCGCCCCAGAAAGCGCCGTAACACAAGCAAGCCTAGGGACTGGGACTACGGCTTCTAATCAGCGCCCTAAACGCACGGCAGCACGTGCCGCAGAAGCCACGGATACCGTTGTTACGGCCGACCCGCCTGTGCAGTCGGTAGCAGCCGCAACTGCCCCGCCGACTCCAGTGAACGCCGCTACTGCAGCCGAAAGTCTGGAGGCACCTCGGCCAGCTCAGCCTGTCGTAGCTACTCAGCCTACACTTGCTCCATCAGTGGCTGTTGCTGCTCCGCAAAATGCCCCCCAGGCCCCCACTGCCCCGGTGCCTCCTTCCCCCGATTTGCTGTCTGCTTTTGCGGAGCCGGGCAAAACGATTCGTCGTATCGTGATCTTTTATCATGATGGCACCTTTTCTGCATACCAGCCGGAAATGCCCAGTTAGGGTAATGCTGTTGCCTGCTTAAGGTAGTCAACCTACTTACCTAAGTCCTGTCGTATACGTATCTAAAAGCGCGAGAATTAGGCGCTTTCACATACGTATATCGCCCTGCTTTCTATCCACAAAAGAAGCAAATATTCGAAATAATGTATAAGAGGTATGCAGCCTTTTATACTACCCGAAGTACAATCTAGCCAAACCTGTTTTCATGTGTTTTTTGGCGGCGCGCAAAAGGTGATATATCTATAGCATATGCCTATTAATGATACCTGTAGCAATAAGGATAATTATAGTTGAAAACAGCAGTATAATATAGATATTGTTTTGTGAATATT
This sequence comes from Hymenobacter sp. HDW8, assembly GCF_011305775.1. Classification (NCBI taxonomy): domain Bacteria; kingdom Pseudomonadati; phylum Bacteroidota; class Cytophagia; order Cytophagales; family Hymenobacteraceae; genus Hymenobacter; species Hymenobacter sp. HDW8. The sequence goes on along the minus strand of NZ_CP049907.1, from coordinate 912,039 downwards.
GAATGTATATAGATCGGATAATCAGATGTTTAAACTGATTTGAGCAAAGCAATACTAGTAGCATATACGTGCTGTTTTAGGGGCTGTAGGTTTATTGCTTGATTGCAAAAGACAGGCTATAATTAATTGGTTGTAGTTGCTTCTCTGCTTTTAAGAGATTGCTAAGCCTTTTGACATGGTTAATTCATGTTAAAAGTGAAAGTAATGGGAGGGTTGTTGGGCGCTAAAGGCTTTAGTACTAGTCCTTAAATCTGCCCCAACTTTGCAAGCATAGTACAGCTACCTATCAGGCTTGTCTGTATGGCTTTTTTATTGGTCTTTGAATGGTGGAGCTTCGGGATTAGTTTTCAAATGTTATCTGGCGAAATCGCCTGAGTGAGTGCGTTGCTACGTCTCTTGGTAGACGGAATTAGTCATGATAACTTGTTGCGTTCCCAAAGCTGCTTTTTCGTTTAGCGCAGCAGTTGGGAGTTTTAACGGGGGTGCTTACCTTTGGACCATGAAAAAATTCCGTCTGCTTCTGCTGTTTGCTTTCTGCACCTCGCTCCTTACGACGACTTCCTGCTCAGTTCCTCCAAATGCGGAGGAAGATCCCAATGCTGATGCGGCCTACAAGCGTTCCCACCGTGCTGAAAATTATCGCAAAGCACAGAGCAGCGAACCTTCCATTCAGCAATAGCAATAATTGATTGAACGCAGGCACTCGACGTAGTGCCTCAATTAGTGAAGTAGAAAGACTCAGGATATAAAGTAGAAGCCCCACCCGACGTAAGTCAGGTGGGGCTTCTGTATGCCTAGGCAGTTTGCCTTCGAAAAGTAGTTTCGCTATCAGTTGACCAACTCCGTTGTCAGTTGCTCAGTGATTGGAACTGAAGTTGGTTGGGGGGCAAAATTGGGGAGGCTAATACTGGCTAGTAAAGAATTCTCCAGCAAGTCTGCCCAAGTGCGCAGATAAAGTACCACGTCGTCGCGCTGGTTGTGGCGAAGGGCGTTGCGGCGCTCAAAGGGAATAGCCGCCCGAATGTCGGGGTCGGCGAGACGTTCGAGGTGCGTAAGGTCTTGACGGGAGAAGCCTAGCGCCAGCATCTCATCAATTGTTTGATCGATAGGCAGGCCGCTGGTGGGACAGTAGTCGATGAGCTGGCGCTCCCAGTCGCCGTAGCGCTGCATGGCGCGGGCGTGAATCTCGGCTTTGGTAAGACGAGTGACAGTCTGGGCAAGATGGCCGCAGTTGCAACTACCCATGTGACCCCATTGATAAGGAGCCTGAGTAGCGAGGCGCTGGGCCGTATCGCGCAGGGCCTGAATAACGGGAAGAGTGCTCTTAGCCATAAAATGGTTGATCGAGTTGAGACAAATACTGGACGACTTCCAGAGATATAAGGCGAAAGAACACCGTTTTGTTTCACAAAAAAGCGGGGCCGACTATTCGTCGGCCCCGCTTCAGGTTAGCTTATTGGGTGACTAGCGGCCACTGCCGCCGCTGCCGTAGCGACGACGATTTTGCCCCCCACCATTGCCACCGCTGCTTGTGCGCTCGCCACCGGCGGGCCGGGGCGAAGAAGAGCGCGGGCCAGCGGCTGGGCGGCCTTGACCACCACGGCTAGTTGATTCAGCGCCAGCACGAGCTGAATGTGCACCGCCGCCACCGTCGCGGCCAGGCCGCGCTGGGCGACCCGCTGGACCTTTCGGGCGCGGAATGGATTCGCGACCGTTTAGCAGCACCGGCGCAATGGCTGTAGACCGATATGGATGCGTTGCTACGTCAATCTGCCGCCGAATCAGCTTTTGAATATCCTGGAGGTAAGCGCGTTCTTCGTCTTCGCAGAAGGAAAGAGCAATACCGTTGGCTCCGGCGCGACCTGTGCGACCGATGCGATGCACGTAAGTCTCAGGCTCATTCGGGATTTCGTAGTTAATTACGTGCGTCAGCTCGTCTACGTCGATGCCGCGGGCAGCAATGTCGGTGGCGACTAGCACGCGGATGCTGCCAGCTTTAAAGTTAGATAAAGCCCGCTGACGGTGATTCTGCGACTTATTACCGTGAATGGCTTCGGCGGCAATGTCGGCCTTCACCAACGTTTTCACCACTTTATCAGCGCCGTGCTTGGTGCGCGTAAACACGAGGACCCGCCGAATATTTTTATCAGAGAGCAAATGCTCCAGCAAATCGGCTTTGTCGTGCTTATCGACCATATACACGGCTTGCGAAACCGTATCGGCCGTGCTTGACACGGGCGTAACGGCCACTTTTACTGGGTTCGGCTTCAGAATCGTGCTGGCCAGCTCCTGAATAGGACCAGGCATCGTAGCCGAGAAGAATAGGGTCTGGCGCGCGGTGGGCAGCTTAGGCAATACCCGCTTGATATCGTTGATAAAGCCCATGTCCAGCATGCGGTCGGCCTCATCAAGCACAAATACTTCTACGTGGCGCAGGTCCACGAAGCCCTGGTTCATCAGGTCGAGCAAACGCCCAGGGGTAGCGATGAGAACTTCCACGCCGCGACGCAGCGCGTTGGTTTGGGGCAATTGGCCCACGCCCCCGAAAATAACGGTATGACGCAGCGGCAAGTGGCGGCCGTAAGCCGCGAAGCTTTCGCCAATCTGGATGGCCAGCTCGCGGGTGGGCGTGAGCACTAGGCAGCGAATGCGCGAGTGCGAGACGTGCGCTACTTTGGCCGTCTGGGTTAGAATTTGAAGAATCGGAACGGTAAAGGCGGCGGTTTTGCCAGTGCCCGTTTGGGCAACGCCCAACAAATCATGACCTTCCAGCACCTGCGGAATGGCTTGCTGCTGAATAGGGGTGGGCGTAGTGTAACCTTCCTCGTGCAAGGCACGGAGGATAGGATCAATCAGATTGAGTTCGTCGAATGACATTGAAAAAGATAAAAGGAGCCACCCCTAACGAATACGGTAGGCGGCAGCCGACAAAAACGCGGCTTAAAACCGGTCGAAAAAGAGAAAAAAGCCCCCCGGCGGTGCCGGGAGCGTAAGCGGATTGCGGCGGTTGAACGTATAACCAGAACCAGACGCCGCGCCTGGCTTAGTTATTTCCGATAAAATCCAACGTTTACACGCCAAGCTTACGACCTATGAACATAAAGGACCGGAAAATCCTCTATAAAGGCTTTTACAAACTTAGTCAACTCACGGTGCAGGATGGCTCCGAGGAGTACCAACGCATCCGGTTCGAGCCCGGTGAGGCCGTAGCGGCCTTGGTACTGGATACTAAGCGCCAACGCTATTTACTGGTCCGTCAGTTCCGAGTAGGAGCAGAAGCCGACGTATTAGAGATTCCGGCCGGCATGCTTGACAAGGAAGGTGAGAGTCCGGAAGAGGCGCTGCGTCGTGAGATAAAAGAAGAATTAGGGTACAAAGTTGATCATTTAGAATTAATCATCCAGATCTACCCCTCGCCGGGGGCTAATGCGGAGCGCATAACGATCTATTATGCTGAGGTAAGCGAAAAAATAGCCCTCGGCGGCGGCGAGGCCGGCGAGGGCGAAAAGCTGAACGTGGAAGAGTTTAGCTGGGACGAGCTGCTCCGAGAGCCCATCCAGGATGCTAAAACGCTGATAGCCGTGCAGTGGGCACAACTACGTAAGCCGAAGGAATGAATTAACCCTGTGGGTCTACCACGTATTCGAAGTTCTGCTGGAGCTTGGAATCGGTGATGATGACGGTGAGGGGCTGCGGGGTTTCAGTTTTAACAAATGGAATAGTCCGTTCGCTCTTGTAAAGGTCGCGGTTCCAGAAGCGGCCGGAGCCCGCCGCTGGAGTCTTGTTAAACACTTCTTCTCCTGCTTTATTCTTGGCTGTGATGGTCAACAGGCTCGGGTCGGCGTTCTGCGCCCCACGGCGATACATGGTTACCACTAAGTTGCCGCCGGCAGGCAAGCTATTGAAACGGCGTTGATACGTCGTGTCGGCCCAGTTATTCATTTTCCGCAGGGCATTAATTTCGGTCAGCAACTCCTCGTAGGGGCGGTATGCAAGGCGCGTGGCGGTGCCGTTGGCTTCGGAGTCTTCGCCAGTGTTCTTGGTTACATTGGAGATATAAGCGCAGTCTTTATCCTTTTGAGGAAGCATGTAGCGCTGCTTGCGCTCTTCTTTTTCCTTGTTCTTTTGGCTTTTTTGAGCTGTAGCAGCAAAAGAAGATACCAGGCAGCAGAGGAGGAGAAGTTTTTTCATGGAGATAGTAAAGGAAGGAAAATAAGGCTGCGCGGTAGCGCAGTAAAAGTGGGAGAGTAGCCTGCGCAAAGCGGAAGCTTAGTGGGGCATCGGCGCCACTGCAAAAAGCGTGACAAACCCATAATACTTGCGTAATCTCGGCGTCATAGGCCGCCTCAATTTTTGCGGCGCATAAACCAACCTTGACGTATGCCTGCTCCTGTGATACTAGCGCAGCCGCGTCCATTTATACGGGTGTCCGCTGCCTGCAAGCTCCTTTTAAACGGCCTGATTTATACTTAACCCGGATAAATGCCGAAATAGCACGGAGCTTGCTACCTCGTCTGTTACTTATCTATCTCACGTTTAATCCCTTTCTCTTGCCACGTATTCTCTACGCCATTCAAGGCACTGGCAACGGCCACCTGAGTCGGGCCCGCGATATTATTCCGCTGCTCCAAGAGCGCGCCTCTCACCTCGATGTGCTCGTGAGCGGTCCGCCCGCCGACCTGGCGTTGCCTTTTCCGGTGCAGTATCAGTTTCACGGGATGGGATTCGTATTTGGCAAAAGTGGCGGCATCAGCTTTACCAAAACCTTTGGACAAGTAAACGCTCCCGCATTCGTGCGCGAAATGCGGCAGCTGCCCGTGGAGCAGTATGATCTGGTTATTAACGACTTTGAGCCCGTGTCGGCGTGGGCTTGCCGGCTGCGTCACGTGCCGTGCATTGCCTTAAGCCATCAGAGCGCGGTGCTCACCAAAAATGCCCCCCGGCCCAAGCGCCCCGACGTAGTAGGCCGCACGGTGCTGCGCCACTACGCCCCCGCTACGGCCCACTACGGCTTTCACTTTGAGCGCTACGATGCCGGCACGCATACGCCCGTTATCCGGGGGCAAGTACGTGCCTTAACACCCACCAACGAGGAGCACTACACGGTATATCTGCCGGCCTACGACGAGGCAACGCTGGTGCAGCGCCTGCGCTACCTCAGCCGCACCACGCGCTGGGAAGTGTTCAGCAAGCATAGTCAGAAGGAGGCGGAGTATGGCAATGTGCGCGTACGCCCCGTGAGCGGCGCGGCCTTTACCGATAGCCTTGCCCGCAGCGCCGGCGTGCTGTGTGGGGCCGGCTTTGAGACGCCTGCTGAGGCTCTGTTCCTGGGTAAAAAACTGGCCGTGGTGCCCATGAAAAACCAGTATGAGCAGGCTTGCAACGCCGCCGCGCTGGCCAAAATGGGTGTGCCCGTAGTGAAAGGGCTCAAGGATAAGCACCTCGATAGCCTCGATCAATGGCTGCAGTTTGGCAAGCCCATCCCGGTAAACTATCCCGATGAAACCGCCGCCGTGCTGGATAAGCTGCTGCGCGAACACCTGAAGTAAGCGCTGGGGGGCAAAATTAAAGCTCGACGGCAAAGCCTAAATAAATTAACAAACTGATTATCAAAATAGTAGTAGTTCACAAGCCTGCAAAAGCACTCAGCCCCCGCATTAAGCCGGGAAGTCTGAGTGCTTTTTTGGTTAATGCTCCTACTTGCCCTAGTATCTTAGCTTTTCGAACTGTTCTGTCTGTGCCGGAAACAATGCCCGGTGACTTTGTTTCCTCTGCCCATAATGTCTCATTCTGCCGCTGCCCCAAGCTCTCCATTGCCTGGCCTTCATGACCTGCAGCCGCTGGACGAGTTGCTACGGGGCGTGCTTGAAGTATCGCTCACTGGGCTGATTATTTATCATCCGGTGTACGACCCGGACGGCAGCGGCGGGATTATCGATTTCGCTTTTGCTTACGTGAATCCCACGGCTCAGCGCATGCTGGGCCTGCCTGGGCAGCCCGCGGTGACGCACTTGCAGCAGTGGCCGCGGAGTAAGGCATACGGCACGTTTGCCTTTCACCTCAATGCATTCGAGTCTGGGGAGCCTGGGCAGCACGATGTGCAGTACCAAGCCGATGGCTACCAGAACTACTACCGCCTAGCCGCCCGCCGCTCGGGCCAGAGCTTACTGGTGAGCCTGACTGATACGCCCGATCAGCCCCGCACCCGCATCGACGTGGCCCAGGCCCAAGCCGAGGTCGAACGACAAGGACAGCAACTGCAGCGCCTGTTCATGGAAGCACCCGCGGCCATCTGTATCCTTACGGGGCCCGACTTCGTCTTCGAACTGGTAAACCCTGGCTACCAGCGCCTGTTGCCGGGCCGGCAACTGCTAGGATTGCCCTTCGTAGAGGCGGTGCCTGAGTTGGCCAACCACTCATCGGTGGAAGTGTTTCGCCAAATCTATCAGACCGGAATAACCCACGAAGAACTGGGTATCTTGGTGCCCGTTGCTCGGCCTGATGGGGTACTGGAAGACCGTTATTTCAATTACATTCAGCAGGCCCGCCGCAACGAGCGTGGGCAGATCGACGGGGTGCTCGTGTTTGCCTTTGAGGTGACGGAGCAGTTTCGCGCCCGCCAGCAGACCGAAAGCCTTCAGGCAGAACTGCTGGCCGCTGCCGAGCGCCAGGCCCAGGCCAGCAAAACCATCTACCAGATATTTGAGCACACTCCGGCGCCCATCTGCATTCAGCGCGGCCCCGAACATCGCTACGAGTATGTCAACGCGGCCTACCAGGCTTTCTTTCCCGACCGTCAGCTGCTGGGCCTCTCCGTAGCGGAGGCATTGCCTGAAACCGTAGAGGCGGGCGTTGTAGACTTGCTGGATAACGTTTACCAGACAGGAGAAACGTACTACGGTGAAGAGCTGCCCTTGCTGATTGCTCAGCCGGATGGCCGCCCGCCTAAGCAGATGTACTTCACTTTCACCTACCAGGCTTACCGCGAAAATGGCGAGATTGTGGGCATTTCCACCTTCGCCTACAATGTAGCCGACCAGGTACTGGCGCGCCAGCGACGCGAGGCCCAGCAGCAGCAGCTGGATAAGCTATTTATGCAAGCGCCTACGCCCATTGTCATCATCGATGGGCCTGAGATGGTGTTTCAGCTGGTTAACCCCGCTTACCAGCAAATCTTTCCCGGGCGGGAACTGCTCGGCAAACCCTTGCTTGAGGCCGTGCCAGAGCTGATCGATTCGCCTATCCCTGATCTGCTGAGCCAAGTGTATCAGACAGGAAAAAGCTATGTGGCGCACGAATTGCCCCTGCTGCTGGCCCGGCACGAGGATGGCGTGATGGAGGAAACGTATTGGAGCTTCACTTATCAGGGCCGGCGAAATGAGCAGGGTGCTATTGATGGGGTATTCGTTTTTGTTCAGGACGTCACGTCGCAGGTACAGGCCCGGCGCGTGGTAGAAGCGCGGGAAGAGTCCTTCCGTCTGATGGCTGACAATGCGCCGGCTATGCTGTGGGTTACCGATCGGGAAGGGTATTGCACCTACCTAAATCAGCCTTGGTATACCTTCACCGGCCAAACCACAGCCGAGGCTCTGGGCATGGGCTGGGTAAGCGCCATTCACCCCGACGATGCCGCTGCTGCAGGAGCAGCCTTTGTAGAGGCCAACGCCCGCCGCGCGTTCTATCATAAGCTTTTCCGGCTGCGACGCCACGACGGCGTATATCGCTGGGTAACCGACAGCGGTTTGCCCCACTTTAATGAAGCCGGCGAGTTTGAGGGCATGGTAGGCACGGTGATCGATGTGCACGAGCAGAAGCTGGCCGAGCTGGCGCTACAGCGTCTGACCAAAAAGCTGCGCACCTCCCGCGACGAGGCTCAGGCTCTGAACGCGGAGCTGCGAACCGCCAACGACCAGCTCACACGCACCAATGTAGACCTGGACAACTTCATTTATACGGCCTCCCACGACTTGAAAGCGCCGATTACCAATATCGAGGGCTTGGTACAGGTGCTGGCGGGAGAGCTACCCCCGAAAGATCGGTCTGGCGAAGTTGCCTACATTCTGGAGCTGATGCAGAGTGCCGTGGATCGGTTCAAATCCACCATTAATCACCTGACCGACGTCTCGAAGCTGCAAAAGGAGCATGGCCAAGCCGCTAGTCAGGTGATGCTGGCGGAGGTTGTCGAAGATGTGCGTCTGGATCTGGCTCCTTTGCTTCAGGAATCCGGAGCCCAGCTGAAGGTGGATGTGATGAGCTGTCCGGCTGTTGCTTTTTCGGAGAAAAATCTGCGCTCCGTCGTCTATAATTTGTTGAGCAATGCCCTCAAATACCGTCACCCCAACCGTCCGGCGCAGGTAAGCCTACACTGCAGCACAGAGGATAAATACGTGGTGCTGAAAGTCCAGGATAACGGCCTGGGTATCGATTTGACGCGTGACCGAGAGCTGTTTCAGATGTTTCAGCGCCTCCACACGCACGTGGAAGGCTCGGGCGTGGGCTTGTACATGGTCAAGAAGATGGTAGAGAATGCGGGGGGCAAAATTGAGGTGGAAAGCGAGGTGGGCGTGGGCTCTACCTTCACCGTGTACTTCAAGCGTTAGCGCTAGCTACTGCCCGGCTTTTAGAAGCGGGTTTTGCTGGTGAAGCCTTTGCCATTTGTGATGGAAACCTGCTTGAAGCCTAGCTCTGTCAGCTCGCTGCGCACCTGCTCAAGCACGAAATCCTTGTTGTCTTCATTGAAGGCCGCGGAGGAAAGGGTAATATTCTCGGCCTGAGCACCCGAAATGCGGGCCCGCACGTTCAGCTCATCCGAAATAGCGTCTTCGGGCAACTCCTGGGCGTAATATTTCTTGAATTCGTCGGGTAGCTGGTCGGCGTGGGCGCGTCGCGCGGCAATGGCTATTCGGTTTTCGGCGGCTCGCTGCCGGGCGGCAGCGAGTTCCGCTGGGGAAGGCTTGGGAGGAGCGGGGGCCTTGGGGGGCAAAATTGGCTCCTCGGCCGGCTCCGGCTCGGCGGTGGCTTCCAACTCAGGGGCGTTGGCGGCCGTGCTCTGCGCGAGCATGGCAGCAGCCACCGAATCCTGCATTCTGGCCCGCCGGGCTAGCACCGCCGCCGATTCGGGCTTGCGTACGCTACCTCCCCGGCTGGTTGGTAGCGGAGTGAAGGCAGGAGTGGCCCGTTGGATGCGACCAATGGCAAATGCCGCGACAAATACCAGCAGGCTAAGTCCTATAATTCCTAAAAGGAAATTCTTCTGCATAGCTGGCAAGTTAAATGGCGAATAAACGGCCGACTTTACCTTTCATATTCACTCGTAAAACTCAACCCAAATCTGCGACTTTAACTCATAGAAGATAAGCGAGTGCGCTGTTTTTATGCCAACCGACGAGCTTTTTTGTGGCTGGAAGCCTCATTAATCGTTGCGTTTTAGCAGCTACGCGCCACCGACATTATGTAAGCTATGGCGTACAGAAAACCCTCCGGTAACGCTGAAAGTTGCTTTTCAGCGATTGCTGCGTATTGACCTTCCAGCCTCGGTTACGCGTATGCGTAGCCAAAAATAAGCAGATCAGGGCATCCACTTCTCCTGATTCGAGCGCCGGTGCCTGCTTCCCTTAGTTACTACCTGAATGCCTGAATTTGCCGCCCTGCCCGCCGCTTTCTTCCCCTCAACTACTCCTCAGACCTATACTAGCGCCGATTTTGGTCCTGATTTCCGGTGGGGCGTGGCGGCGGCGGCTTACCAGACCGAAGGCGCCTGGGACGCCGATGGCAAAGGGCCCAGCATCTGGGATGAATTTGTGCGCCACCCCAAGAAAATCAGGGGCAATAGCCACGCTCAGATAGCTACCGATTTTTACCACCGCTGGCCCACCGATCTGGATTTGATGCAGCAGCTCCACATTCCCAACTTCCGCTTTTCGGTGGCCTGGTCGCGGGTATTGCCGAACGGCATTGGGGTAGTAAATGCCAAAGGACTAGATTTTTACGACCGACTGGTGGATGGCTGCCTGGAACGCGGCATTACGCCCTGGCCTACGCTCTACCACTGGGATTTACCCGCCGCCCTGCAGCAGCGCGGCGGCTGGACCAACCGCAGCATTGTGGGCTGGTTTGCCGACTATGCCCAGCACGTAGCTGCTCGCCTCAGCGACCGGGTGCAGCACTGGATGGTACTCAACGAGCCGATGGTGTTTACGGGCGCGGGCCATATGATCGGCATTCACGCGCCCGGCCGGCGGGGACTGGGGGCCTTTTTATCAAGCACTCACCACGCTGCCTTAGCTCAGGCCGAAGGTGGGCGGGCCCTGCGTGCTGCTCTGCCGGCCACCGCCCAGATCGGCACCACGTTTTCCTGCTCTCACCTCACGCCCTGGCGGCCTCATTTAATTCGGGACCAGCGCGCCACGGCTCGCGCCAACGCCATCCTCAACCGTCTGTTTGTGGAGCCAGCTCTGGGCCTGGGCTATCCGGTGACCGAAGCACCCGTGCTCGGCTGGCTCAACCGCTATATGAAACCCGGGGATGAGGAGCGCCTGCCCTTCACCTTCGACTTCTGGGGCGTGCAGAACTACACCCGCGAAGTAGTGCGCCATTCGCCTTATATACCGTTGGTATGGGCTAAATTAGTGGGTGCTGCCGAGCGCGGCGTATCTCATACTACTATGGGCTGGGAGGTGTATCCGGAAAGCATTTATCACATGCTCAAGCAGTTTAGTAGCTATAAAAATGCCCCCCGCCTGCTCGTAACCGAAAACGGAGCCGCCTTCCCCGATGAGCTCATCGACGGTCGCGTACCCGACGTGGCCCGCCAAGCGTATCTGCGCGCATGCATAGGCCAAGTGCTCCGCGCCCAGCGTGAGGGCGTGCCGGTGGATGGCTACTTCGCCTGGTCGTTCACCGATAATTTCGAATGGGCCGAGGGCTACCATCAACGCTTCGGCCTAGTCCGCGTGGACTACGATACCCAAGAGCGCACCGTGAAAGACTCAGGCCATTGGTACGCGGGGCTGCTAGGGGGTGATGTGGTGTAAGTGTAAGAACAAGCCTGATACACCTACACTTCTAGAACGTCATGCAGCGCAGCGCGAGCATCTCGCGTGCTGATGTTTGAGTGACTAAAGGCGGTCATGCTGAGCTTGCCGAAGCATCTCTCCCGCTTTATCTGATTACTAACCAGTAGAGATGCTTCGGCAAGCTCAGCATGACGTTCTCTTAAATATATACTACCTCCAACAACCCTACGCGAGATGCTTCGTCTCTGGCTTCATGCGCCACATGCTCAGCATGACCGCCTGTTGATGTATCAGTTTAATTCTACAAACGCTTCTAACCCTAATATTTGCCCCCACCACTCGCTTATTCAGATGAGCCATATCTGCCGGAAATTTTGGTAAGCGCTGGGGGGCTTTTTGGGTGTTGGTGGTATCGGTGAGGGCGTGGAGGAAGGCTAGCAGGTCGCTTTTTTCAGCTTTGGTGAGGTTGAGCTTATCGGGAGGCAAGGTTTGGTTGGGCACGTCGAGGCCCAGGCCCGCACCGCCGCCGTGGTCGTAGAACTCGATTACTTCTTCCAGCGTGTTGTAGGCGCCGTTGTGCATGTAGGGCGCGGTGAGGGCGATGTTGCGCAAGGTGGGCGTTTTGAAGGCGTGGCGCTGCCACTCAATGCTTTGCAGGCGGAACTTACCCGGATCGGGGTCGATGGCGGTGGGATGGAGACTGGCTTGGGCAGGCACGCCCAGAATCTCGGTTTCGGTGCGGTCGAAGGTGGGGGCTACGTTGCCGTTGAAGAGGGGCATGAGGTGACAAGTGCCGCATTTGCCTTTGCCCATGTACACGTTGAAGCCGCGCTGGGCCGCTGCATCCAACACGGCCGTTTCGCCGCGCACGTAGCGGTCGAAGGGCGAGTTGAGGCGCACCAGGGAGCGAACGTAGCTGGCTAGGGCCTGCTGCACCTGGTTTTCGGTGATGGCAGCCTCGGTGGCGTCTGGAGCGTCAAAAGTGCGGGCAAACGCCACTCGATATGCCGGACTCTGGCGCAGTAACGCGGCGGCGCGTGCCAGGGAGCCGTGCATTTCGGTGGGGTTGGCCAGCACGTCGGCGGCCTGGTCTTCGAGGTAAGTGAGGCGACCATCGTGGTACTGGGTGCGCTGTAAACCTGCGTTCAGCAAAGTAGGCGCGTTGCGGCTGACCGTGCCTTTACCGGCAAAGGTCACGCTACGAGCCCGGTTTTCGGCAAAGCCGCGGGCGGGCTGGTGGCAAGAGGCGCAGCTCCGACCGCCATTACCCGACAACACCGGATCAAAAAACAGCTGCTGCCCTAGCGCAACCTGCGCTGGCGTAGTGCGTGCATCGCTCTGGGGGGCAAAATAATCGGCGTTGAAAGCGGCCGAATCGAACAATGTAGCGGCGCTGGCCCGCAAGGCGCGCGCCTCCGTAAACTCCGGGATGCCTAAGGCCAACTGCGCCTGCCGTAGCTGCTGAGATAAAGGGTTGGCGTATTTGATCAAAAAGGCGAGCTGGTCGAAATCTGCTTTGGGTGCGCATTTTAAGTGACTGATACTGCTAGCCAACGTTTCGTCAAGGCGCTCAGCCAGCACAGCGTCGCGGGTGCGCAGGGCGGGCGCGTAGGCGGCCAGGGTAGCGCGTAGGGCCTGCAAGCTGGCCACGGCCTCGGGTACCGCCGCTTCGGGGGAAGCAGGCGTATCGAAGCCGGGCAGCCCCAGCGTCATGACCCGGAACACGCCCAGGCGCAGGGCGTCGAACACGTGGCGGTCGGTGAGCACCAGAATATCGGCCGAGTTGCGCATGCCGCGCAGGGAGCTGCGCGTGAGGGCCAGCTGATTGAGTAGCTCGGCCTGTTGATCGGGGGCGTAGGCTTCGGGGTAGAAGTAGGTTTCGATTACCTGCAAGCCCTCGGGCATAATCTGGCGCTGCTCCTGATCGTAGTCGGCTACTTCAATAATGGCTGGACCATTGAGCAGCTTTGCTAAGGTAGCCTGGTAGTATTCAGCCAAAAATTCCACCTGCTTATAGCGTTGCCGCGCCCGCCGAAACGCTCGCCGCTGGGCTGCTATCGGGGCCTTGGTTGCCACGCTTTTTTGCAGTCGCACCAGCGCCGAATCGAGCAAGATTAAGTTCTGGTGATAGGTGGCCAGCACCTGATCAGTGGGGCGAGCTGCGGCCTTTTTAGCAACGTTAGCCTCGGGGCGTTGGCAGGCTGTTGGGCCAAGTAAAGCCAGAGCAAACAAACCCGCTGTAATCCAGAACAAAATTCTTAACATCTGATTATCAATAAACAAACAAATGAGTAAACACCTATTTTACACATATGAGAAAGCCTCGCCCAACCAGGGCGAGGCTTTCTGCATGCGTTATTTGGTTAGCGAGGCAGGCCGCTGATGGCTACTAGCTGGCTGGCTTGGCTGTTGCCGTTGTTCGGCTTAGCCCCACCATCGCGGTACTTCTGGCCGGTCCAACTGTGGGGCTGGATGCACACCACAAACGTGTTCGGAACACCTAGGTCATCGGATACGTCGAGCATGGCGCCGTATTCCCAGCTGCCCTTGCGGGTGGCACCGCTACCTACATTATACTTGGCGGCGTCGGCCTCAGTGCGGCGGTGGTCCAGCTCCAATACTTTCTTCAGTCCGCCTCCATTAATGGCGTACTGATAGATATAGGCGTCGTGGGTTTCGGGGCCGTAACCGTTGGAGTCTTCCTGCACATACACGTAGTTCTCAGTTACGCAGATGTTGTCGGGATTCTGAAACTCGCCAGCGATACCCTTGCGGTCGTCGCCGTCCAGAATTACTTCCAGAGTACCTTTCAGCGGGTTTTTCTCGTCGAGCACGAGGCGATATACGCGGCCCCATACCGTCCGTGAGTTGTCGGCGTTGGCGCCGGAAGCGGCCTGGCCGGTCACGTTGAAGTAGATTTCGCGGCCGTTGGCACGGTTGCCCTGGCCGTTGTTTTCGTGGCCCTTGCGGTAGTCGATATCCTCTACGCGGCCAAACTTGATGGCTTTCAGTGGATCAACTTGGGCCTGCATCTGGTTGCCGGTCAAATTCTTGTGGTCGGGAATCAGAGCAAACTCGATGGGATACTTCTGGCCCACTTTGATCTCCGTTTCCTTCTGGTTCAGGTCAGTGCGGCGGAGCATGTACTGCTGACCACCGTCGAGGTCGCCCACCGCGTTGCTCAGGTAGAGCGCCAATTGCCCCCCAGTGGCGTCGGAAGCGTCTTCGCCGGTCAGCACCACCGTCTTGCCGGGGTAGGCCGACTTCGGCAGAGGCACCGCGTTTTCGGCGCTCCAGTAGCCCAGGCCCCGAATGCCTTTGGCCATGCCTTGGGTGTTATTAGGCGCAAATGGGTCAATCAGATGGGTTTGGGCATTGACATCGCTCTCGCCAGCACTCAGGAACGCAGGGCCGAAGCCGTGCTCTTTGGGCGTTACGAGCGTAGCCGAGCACAGGCGCCACCGGCCGCCGTCGGAGTTGAGCACGTACTCGCCGCTTACGGGCTTGAAGCTATTATCGAACTGTACCCGCGATATGGACAGGTTGTCTTCGTGGTTGACGAGCATGGTGAAGCCGTTGCCGTCGGGGTTGCGGAGCAGGCCCGCGCCGTCGGCCGAGCCGCCGAACATAAACTCGGGCGAGGCGGGCAACACGTCGTCGGAGCTGATGAGGGAGAATATTTTGAGGTTGTCGAACCCGGACAAGGGTTTGATGAGGGCCGGCGTTACCGAATGGTTTTCCAGCTTCACGGCCTTGTTAACCGGGATGCTCGGCTGGTTGCCTTTGTCGGTTTCGCAGCTGGTCAGCGCGGCGCCCAAAGCCAAGGCAGAAAGGCGCGCTGAGAGAGTAATGTTGTTCATGAACAGATAGTTAGGTAGGGGAAGAGGTTGCGGACTAAGAATGCCCAAAAGTATCGGGGGCATATTACCGTCGTGTAAAGAGCCGGTTATCAAGCTGTGACGGCAGGGTTATGAAATTGCGACCCGCAGGGAGGCTGGGGGGCTTTTTTGGGCGGAATACAGGCCGCTGAGGTGCGAGCCTCCCGAACCCGACTATCTTGGGGGGCTTTTTTGCCGGTTTAGCTTCTCCTTATGCTACTCACCATTACCACAACCCACCAGCCCGCCACCGATCTGGGCTACCTGCTGCACAAGAATCCGGCGCGCCTGCAGTCGGTGGACATAGCCTACGGGCAGGCCCACATATTTTATCCCGAAGCCACCGCGGAGCGCTGCACGGCCGCTTTGCTGCTCGATATCGACCCGGTGGCGCTGGTGCGCAACCACCGCGGCCCGGCCGGCGAGGGCTTTGCCCTGGAGCAATACGTGAACGATCGGCCCTACGCGGCCTCGTCTTTTATGAGCACGGCGTTGGTAAAAGCATTCAACACGGCCATGAATGGCACCTGCAAAGACCGCCCCGACCTGCCCGACACGCTGCTGCCCCTCGAAGCGACCGTCGCCGCCCTGCCTGCCACCAACGCCAGCCAGCTCCAACGCCTTTTTGCCCCCCTGGGCTACGAAATCGATACCGAAGCCCACCCGCTCGACCCCACCGTGCCGGCCTGGGGCGACAGCCGCTACTTCACGCTCCGCCTGCGCCACCCGGCCCTGCGCCTGCGCGACTTGCTGAGCCACCTCTACGTGCTCATTTCCGTCCTCGACAACGACAAGCACTACTACATCGGGCAGGCCGAGGCCGACAAACTCCTGCACCGCGGCGGCGACTGGCTCCCCCAGCACCCCGACCGCGAATTCATCACGCGCCGCTACCTGCGCAATCTGCGCGAGTACGTCGATCCGACGTTGGAGCGGCTGCTAGCGGGGGAGGAAGCTGACCCTACGACGGCCTCACCTCCTAGCCCCCTCTCCCAAGGAGAGGAGGAACTAGATTCTAGTATTTCTAGCTCTAATCAATCTGATTTAGAATTAGATCTAAAAGCTAGTTCACCCTCTCCTTGGGAGAGGGGGCTAGGAGGTGAGGCCGTCGTTGAAAAGCTAAGCCTTCACGACCTGCGCCTCAACCGCGTAGCAGAAGAAATCCGCCGCCTCGGGGCCAAGCGCGTACTCGATTTGGGCTGCGGTGAGGGCAAACTGGTGCGTCGGCTGCTCAAAATTCCGCACATCGAGCACATTCTGGGCATGGACGTGTCGCACCGCGAGCTGCAACGCGCCCACGAGCGCCTGCACATCGTAGAAATGCCCCCCAGGCAGCGCGAACGGCTCACGCTGGTGCAAGGCTCCCTGCTCTACCACGACCCGCGCCTTAGCGGCTACGACGCGGCGGCCGTGGTTGAAGTCATCGAGCACCTCGACGAAAACCGGCTGGCCGCGTTTGAGCAGGTGGTATTCGCCCGCGCCCGCCCCGGCGCCGTGCTCGTCACCACGCCTAACGCCGACTACAACCAGCGCTACGAAACCCTATCCGCTGGGGAGTTCCGCCACCAAGACCACCGCTTCGAGTGGACGCGGGCGCAGTTCGAGGCTTGGGCGGCGGGAGTTGCGGAGCGCCACGGCTACCGCGTGCGCATGGAGCCGTTAGGGCCAGAGGTGGAGGAAGTAGGCGCGCCTTCGCAGTTGGCAGTGTTTGAGCGGTAGTATCTGATTCTAACTAATGCCCAAGCTAGAAGTGATGAGAGTTATTCTGGGTCCATTAAACTATGGACTTGACTCTCATAATCCTCCAAGCTGGAGAATTTTCTGAAGCTTAGATTTCTGTTCTTAGCTTTTAGCTCATTGATTATTTCTAAAGCTAAATCGAGAGGTTCGTTTTCTTTGCCAAAAGCATTCGCGTCCCAATTGGTGCCAGCCAAGATTCCGTCATTGTACATACCTATTAGCCAGTCTTCTAAAAAGTCTGACAGTGGCATTCCACTTGGATTATAATGTGCCCAATCTTCTTTGGCCGTGGCTTTGGCATAAGTTCTATCAGACCAGAATGGGAATACTTCAGCATCCTCGAACTCATTGGATGATGAAGTTGCCCACCCATCCTCAGATTCCAGGGCCCAAACAGTATCAAATTCAACTACCCTTTCAACAAATTTTTTGTGTTTGTACTTGGTCGTAGAAGCGTCTTGAAGCACTTTTCTATTTGTTTATAAGGTCTAGTTCTCAATTCAACTCCAGCACAAACCCGCCGCGCGCCTTTACCGGCAGCGTGAGCGCCGTGCCCGTGAAGCGGCGGGTGTTGAAGTCACGGTTGGTGGTGCCGTCGGTGATGAGGGTGCCGCCTTTGGTAGCACCTAGCTTGGAGAGGTCGAGGGTGATGGTGCGGTCGGTGGGGGTGCCGTTGATGCCGGCCACGTACCATTTGTTGTTGGCTTTGCGGGCCACCACGGCGTACTCACCGGGGAAACCGTCCAGAAACTTCACGTCGTCCCAGCTGGGGGGCAAATTCCGCACAAAGTCTACCACGAAGGACGGCTGCTTTTTCATGCCCTCCGGCACTTCCACGTAGTGCTGAATGCCCGACTGAAATAACACCGAAAGCGCTAGCTCGAAGCCGTTGGTGGTGACACGCTTTTGACCGGGAATTTCCGAAAAGCACATGGGCGTGAAGTCCATGGGGCCGACGGCGTTACGGGTGAAGGGCAGCACGGCGCAGTGGGTAGGCTCCTGGTCGGCGTTGGCTTGGTCGAAGGTCAGAAACTCGAAGCCGCGGACGGCTTCCATGGTCATCAGGTGGGGGTAAGTGCGCGTCCAGCCGCGGGGGATGGTGGTGCCGTGAAAGTTTACCAGGAGCTTGGCCTGAGCCGCGTCTTCCAGTAGGTCCTGGTAGTAGTTCATCATCGACTGTCCGTCGCCGCCGAAGAAGTCGATTTTCACGCCTTTAATACCCATTTGTTGCAAGCGGGCAAACTCCTTCTTGCGCGATGCTGGCTCGAAAAGCACGTTTATGGGCGTCTGGGGGGCTTTATTCCAGCTGCCGTTGGAGTTGTACCACACCAGCAGGTCCACGTTTTTGGAGCGGGCGTAAGTGGCCAGCTCCGTCATTTTATCATACCCGATCTGCTTGTCCCAGAGGGCATCTATCAGGCAATACTTCCACTTCATATCGGCCGCGTAGTCGATAAAGTTCTTCTGCACGTCGTACACCGTGGCTTCATCCTTTAGCAAGGCCCAACTCCAGGAAGCCTTACCCGGCTTGATAAAGGCGGTATCCTTGATTTTGGTCGGGGCGCTGAGGTCGGTAGTAAGCGTCGATTCGACGATGGTGCCCAAGGTGGGACCCACCACCAGCACACGCCACGGCGTGTTCCACGGCAGCGTTGATTCGGGGGCAACTGGGGCCGTGGGCGTGGTTCCTTCGCGCTCTTGGGCAAAGGCAATGCTGTACTCGCCATCAGGCGAAAGATGGGCTAGGTGGGTGCCACAATAGCTTCGGTCCATGCCCGCCTCCGTCAACAGCACCCAGTGTCCGGCCGCCTGAAATAGCGCCGGAAACGACCAGCCTTGCCCCAAGCTCGACGGCGTGCCGGCCGCTATGCCCATCTTATAGTACTCCTCGTACGACGGCTGCGTGTTGGACCAGCCCGTTTGAGCTACCGCGTGCGGGTGCAGCCAGCCTTTGGCGGCGGCAGGCAGCTTAAAAGTGGTTTTTTCGCCCAGAATCCGCTGTTTCTCCTTGGATTTGCCCCCCAGCACATACCGAAAAGCCACCCCATCGTTCGACACCTGAAACACCACGCTGAGCGTGCGCCCTTGGCTACCCGAAAACGTGATTTCGCGCCGATTGGCCTGGTAGTGGCAGGCCGCGCGCTTATCGTTGGTGAGGGTGTAACTGTCGGTGACGGGGGCCGATTTGCCGGCGCTGGTGAGCTTAAGTCCTTTGCTTAAATCTGCGTCGGCCAGCTGTAGACCCAGGCTGGAAGGCCGTAGCAGCTCCGTGTCTTTGTAGGCTACCGAATAACTCGGCTTCCCCTGATCGGTAACGCTGACCGACACCCGCACGGCGCCATCGGGGCTGGTAATAAAGATGGGCTCTGGTGCGGCGGCCTGGGCCAGCATCGTTGTCAGGATTAGCACGAGGGTCAGTGAGGCTTTCAGCATAAACGCAAACAGCAAGGGACAAAGCAGGATAAGGACTAGCGAGCGGATACCTGAACCCGCCGGGCTAAGTTAAGTATCATGGCCGTCCGTCAAACGTATCCAGCTATTACTAATCCTCTTGGTGCTCACTTGCAATAGGCTGGGCCAGCTGCTTGTCAAGGTCACTTTTAATGTGAAGCGGCTTGCTTATTTTTTCGCTTTTGATAAATTGTTGCACCTTGATATTTTCCCAGATAACCAATTTATCTTCTACTCTGGTAATGGCGCGAATATCTCCGTCTTGGGAAATAACAAATCCCAAACTGCCATTATTATTCCAGCAGTAAGAAAACATAGAGCAGTGCCGGGTACCAAATTGATTAGGACTAACGGCCGTGACTTTATCATCACGCACGGTAGCACTTCTGCACACATACACGTACTGCGGTAAAGGCTTCGACCGAATAACGGTGCCAAACCCTTTTACTTTTAAATCGGTGCTGAGCACCACCAAACCATCAATACAGGATAGGGAAGAGATGAATCGGATAGCGCCTTTTATTTCGTCACTTGTTTCCTTTTTCTTGGCCTCTGATACGTTTTCGCTTACATACAACGACACAGGAACCAAGTTTTTCTCGTCCTTGGAGAATTCATTGGCAATAGCATTCGAGTACTTGTAATGGGAGATATTAAGCTGAATATAATTTATAATCGCCTTGCATAATCGGTCGTATGACAACTCGTGTTTTACATTTAAACCGGCTTTTTTGTAAGGCGTAATTAAAAAAGCCCCCCCGTGATGATAATTCTGGGTTTTGAGCAAAATGCGCGACAAGGACTGAATAATAGAAGTTTCGATGTATTCATCCCAGTCTCTGGGATCTTCATCTTTATATTGTTTTTTGATATAACTTCTAATTGCCTTTTTGTAAGGCTCAGAAAATGATTTCAGGATATTATTTACGGTTCCTTTTCTAAAGACATCGACATAATTGCTGATTAGCGTGTTCTGCTTCAGGGTGGCAATTAGCTCGTAATCAAGCATTACATAAATGCTACCGATGTCGGATATAGTAGTCTGGAAAAATCCCGGTTGCTCGGAGCCGGATTCGGTTTCGTAATTCAGAAAGTCCTGGTAATGCACTGCTTGGTCGATCATTCCCCAGATAAACAGCTCATTATTGGCGTCGTAGTACACGGCAAGCGACGAACTCCAGGGGTCGGCGGCTTTCGACAGCTTCACGATGTTCTTGACCGTGAAGGGAATGCGCTTGCGGAAGTGGATATAATTCCAACGGTCAGCCACGATGCGCTCGGGCGGGGTGGGGTCGGGGTCGGCCGGATCGATGAAGGTGACCGTAACCTTAATTAGCTGGCCTTCTTCCGTTTTGAGACTCGTAAAAAACAGGTTCTCGAACAGATGATGTAATATGCTCTCGCTGGGCTGCGGATAGTTCGTCTTCGTTAGCTTTTTGTAAACCAGCCTAGCTAAGTCGTGATATGTGGAGTTTATATGTGCCATCGTATCGTGCCGAATAAGCTAGAAACCCGTTAACGTTGCCAAATAAGCTATTCCTAAATATACGCTCGCTTTGCGCTTATGGCTCTGACTACCCTAAAACTTCCCGAACTCTCGCTGGTCCTGCTCATGGGCACGTCGGGGGCGGGGAAGAGTACGTTTGCCCGTCGGTTGTTTAAAGAGACTGAAATCGTGTCTTCCGACTATTGCCGGGCCCTGGTGGCCGATGATGAAAACGACCAATCGGCCACGCCTGATGCCTTTGCGCTGTTGCAATACCTAGTGGGTGTGCGCCTCAAGCGCGGTTTGCTCACGGTAGTGGACGCTACCAACGTGCAGCCCGAGGCCCGCAAAGTGCTCGTGCAGCTGGCCCGCGACTACCACGTGTTGCCTACCGTCATCATCCTCGACGTGCCCGACCGTCTGGCCGAGGACCGCAACCAAACGCGCCCCGAGCGTCGGCACATGCCGCGCCACGTGGTGCCCCAACAGCGTCAGCAGCTGCGCCGCAGCCTCAAAACCCTCAAACAGGAAGGCTTTCGCCATATCTTCCACCTGCACGGCGCTGAGGAAATCGACGCCGTGCAAACTGTTCAGCGCGACCCTCTTTACAGCAACCGCAAGCACGAAACCGGCCCCTTCGACATCATCGGCGACGTGCACGGCTGCTACGATGAGCTGGTGCAGCTGCTCAATAAGCTGGGCTATGTGGTGGAAGCAGAGCCGGTGGTGGACGTGCGGGATTTGGGCGTGCGCGTGACACGCCGCTTTGAGTCTCTCACTGCTGAAGCGTCAGGAGATGCCTCAGGAGAAGATAATAAGCCCATGGCGTTCGGCTCTGCATCCTTTCAAGAAGGTTTAAGAGCAGAGATTAATAGCGCTGAACGCCGTGTCATCTTCCTCGGCGACTTAGTTGACCGCGGCCCAGCCTCGCCGCAGGTGCTGCGCCTAGTGATGCGCATGGTGCAGGATGGACTGGCCCTATGCGTGCCCGGCAACCACGATATTAAGCTGCTGCGGCATCTGGGGGGCAAAAGTGTGAACGTGCAGCACGGTTTTGCCGAAACGCTGGAGCAACTCGCCGCTGAGTCGGATACGTTTAAAAGCCAAGTGCGGCAGTTTCTGGACGGCCTCGTGAGCCATTACGTGTTGGATGATGGCCGCCTCGTGGTAGCCCACGCGGGCATGCGCGAAGACATGCAGGGCCGCGGATCGGGCGCCGTGCGGGCGTTTGCTTTGTTTGGCGAAACGACCGGCGAGATTGACGAATTTGGCTTGCCTGTGCGCTACAACTGGGCCTCCGAGTATCGGGGCCGCGCCATGGTAGTGTACGGTCACACGCCCGTGCCTGAGGCGGAGTGGTTAAATAACACCATCGACATTGATACGGGCTGCGTATTCGGCGGCCAGCTCACTGCCCTGCGCTACCCCGAGCGGGAGCTAATAGCCGTGCCCGCCGCCCGCGTGTACTGTGAGCCGGTGCGCCCGCTGAATTACCGCGCTCTGCAACTGCTAGAGGCCACCCAAACCGACCTCTCTGCCCAACAGCAGCACGACGACTTGCTGGATATCCGCGACGTGACGGGCAAGCAAATTATCCGGCCGCGCCTGCTGCCGTCGGTTACCATCCGGGAGGAAAACGCCATTGCCGCCTTGGAGGTGATGAGTCGCTTTGCCCTCAACCCGAAGTGGCTCCTGTATTTGCCCCCCACCATGTCGCCCACCGAAACCTCGCCGCTGCCCGACCTGCTGGAGCACCCCGCCGAAGCCTTCGATTACTTCCGTCGTCAGGGCGTGGAGCGCGTGGTGTGCGAGGAAAAGCACATGGGCAGCCGCGTGGTGTTGGTATTGGCCCGCGACGAGGACGCCGCGCGCCGCCGCTTCGGAATAGTAGGCGAGGGGCCGGGCAAATGCTACACCCGCACCGGCCGTAACTTCTTCACCGACCCTAATCTGGAAGCCGCCTTCCTCACCCGCCTGCAAGCAGCCCTGCTGGGGGGCAATTTTTGGGAAAAATTCCAAACCGACTGGGTCTGCCTCGATGCCGAGCTGCTGCCGTGGTCGGCCAAGGCCCAGGAGCTGATCAAAAACCAGTACGCCGCCGTAGCCGCTGCCGCCAACGCTGCTTTGCCGCTGGCCGAAGCCACGCTAGCCCAAGCCGCCACCCGCGGCCTCGACGGCGTAGAAGCCCTGCTGGCCCGCACCTCGGCCCGCCGCACCGCCGCCACCCAATACGCCGAGGCCTACCGCCGCTACTGCTGGCCCGTCGAGAGCCTCGACGATTTGCGCCTGGCGCCCTTTCATCTGCTGGCCACCGAGGGCCGCACCTACTTCGATAAGGACCACGCCTGGCACATGGAAACTCTGCGCGCCCTTAGCCTCCACGACCCCAGCTTGCTCCGCGCTACTACCTACCACGTAGTAAATCTGCAAGACCCAGCCGCCGTGGAAGCCGCCACCCAGTGGTGGACCGACCTCACCGACGCCGGCGGCGAAGGCATGGTGGTAAAGCCCTACGATTTCATTCCCGCCACCAAAAAAGGCCTCGTCCAGCCCGCCCTCAAGTGCCGCGGCCGCGAGTACCTGCGCATCATCTACGGCCCCGACTACCTGCTGCCCGGCAACCTGGAGCGCCTGAAGGAGCGAGCCGTAAAAGCTAAGCGCAACCTGGCCCTGCGGGAGTTTGCCCTCGGCGTGGAAAGCCTGGAACGCTTCGTGGCCGGCGCCCCGCTGCGAGAGGTGCATCAGTGCGTATTCGGCGTGCTGGCCTTAGAAAGTGAGGCGGTGGACCCGCGGTTGTAATGTCCCTTACTAGTCTCACCCGTTTGTCATCCTGACGCAGGAAGGACCTTTTCACGTCACCGCGAGTCGTGCACCTGATATAAGGTCCTTCCTGCGTCAGGATGACAAACGGGTGAGGGATGATAAATAATACTATCGGCCTTTCTTCAGCCACTTTAGTGCCGCGGCTACCTTGGCGTCTTGGCGGAGGTCGGTGAAGTTGTCGCCGCCGGTGATGAGCACATCGGGGGTGAGGCTGGTTTTGTAGGTGGTTTTGTTACGGTCAGTTTCGAGCAGGCCGGCGATGGTGAGGTAGGAGGAGCCACTGATGCGGTAGCTTTCGTTGGCGGTGGTGGCGCCGTAGGTGGGCTCGCCGAAGAAGCGGGTGGCAGGGCGGCCTTTTAGGCTGATGGCCACAATCTCCCCGGAGCTGGCGGTCATGCCGCTAAGTAGCACGGCGATAGGCTTGTCGGTGCGTTTGATGGGGCAGCGGTTCTGGAGCGTGGTTACCTGCAACGTATCCATGTAGAAGTTGCCTTGCTTGAGGTACCACTGCTCGTCGGGCTTGCCGTCCTTATCCACAAAGCCCCCAGGTGGCCGTCGCCGATCAGGGGCGCGATGCCGGCCAGCATGGGCGCCATGGCCCCGCCGTCGTTCAGGCGCAGATCAATGATCCAGGCCTTTACCTTATTGGAGTTGATGCGGCAGAGCGAATCTTGCACCACCTTGGCCGCGTCGCGCATGGCTTGCAGACTGCCCCCAGCGTTGATCCCCGGCAGCTGAATATAACCGACGTTGTTGGGGAGCATCTTGACCAGAATGTGGGGCTTTTTCGCCAGGGCTTCTTTCACGGCGGCGTTGGTGTAGGCCGGGCGAGCAGTGTTGCGCCACTTATAGGTTTTGCCCTTATAGGTCAGCCAGCCGTGGTCGTCCTTGAGCTGCTCAAATACATACGGGTAGATCGGCAGCAGCTCCCGCACCGACTGGGCGCCCTGGGCTTTCTGGTACACCGTCTGGCGCAGCTGGGGCCAATCGACGGTGCCTCGCTCCAGCGAATGTGTTTCCAGTAGCGTCAGACTCTTGTCGAGAAAGGTCTTAACCGAATCGGGGAGCGGGGCCGGTGTGGTTTGGCAATGGGCCGCGTGGGTAACGGCCGTAAGGAGCATCAGTAGCCAGAGTTTCTGCATGCAGCTAAGATGCGGGGACAAGCTGGAGGGTTGTTTGGATTGCTGGATTTATATCTGGCCAGCGCTCCGCTACGGGAGGTGCACCAGTGGGTATTTGGTGTGCTGGCGCTAGAAAGCGAGCTGGTGGACGCTAGGTTGTAAGAAAACGCGGTTCGACAGCAAGTGATTAAGCCTTTTAAAGGCTCAATTACTTGCTTAGTATTTTATAGATAGATTCCTTCCTTCTTTCAGCCATATACCTTGAAAATTATAGAGCCACAATCTATTCTTGCTGTCACAGAGTAGATACCTACCTTGTTTAATGGTGCCCATCTTAGGTATCTTTATTTTTTCGACGATTCTATTCTTCTGTATTTTGAATAAGTAATAAAGACTATCAACATAGTATCCATTTGTTCCAGTTAAATAAATATTTTTATTGCACAAGCATACATCCTGTGCTTCAGTTATAAAATCCGATTCAATAACAAGTTTCCATTCAGATTTCTGTTTTTGATACAACCTTCCTAAAAAAGTATTTACTTCTTCTAATTTAAATTGTAGATTGTCATAATAAAAAGTGTTGTAATCAGCGGGGTTTTCGCTGTTATCAAGAGTGGGAACATATTTAACATAATTCCATTTTGAAGCTAATTTATCATTTGCTTCATAGACTTTCCCATTAAACGTGATGATTTGAAGCTTTTTATTTGATTTTGAATAGAATTTATATGGGAAAAAGTCCTCAGTTTGAAATTCCTTCGTTTTCCATGTTTTACCAAAATCGCTAGAATAAGAAATGCGTGAATAGTCTGCCTCATGAATACCCTTCCAGCTATCTAAACCCCAAAGTATCCTGTTGTTGTCAAACATCATATATTTAAAATATACATAACCTTTTGATTTTGGGGTTTGGTGAAGTGTTTGCCAATTTTTGCCCGCGTCTGTAGTAATAGAAAATCCGCCATGCCACTTAACGGCTATTAAGGTGTCACTAGAAATAGCAAGTAAATCAAAAACAGCAGGATCGAATTTGGGTCTATCAAATTTTTTATTTGATATTTTATTTTTAACGTTAATATCTACTTGACTTTTATCGTTTTTATTGCAGCTAATGCATGCCAATCCAATGGCTATAATGCAGACTGTAATTTTAAAATATTGGGAAAATATTTTACTGGTATTGTGAATCATAGTTACTCGTTTTACATACTCTTATCCCGCGCACCCTTAAACTCCGAACCCGCCTTCCATTGCGGAAACGTAGTTTCTCCAGCCAGGCGCTGACCCACGCGGAGGTAAAGCTGAGCATCCTGAGCAATGCCGGACAAGTCCCATTTGGGGTCGAACTGGTCGGCGGGCTTGTGGTACATGTTGGTGGTGTAGTTCTGGCGCTGCTGGGCGATGTATTCCTTGCCGCGGGTGCGGCTCTCGAAGCCTCCGCTGGCGTAGAGGGAGGGCACGCCCACGTGGGCGAAGCTGAAGTGGTCGGAGCGGTAGAACATGCCGGTTTCGGGCGTCTGGTCGGGGAGGATGTAGCGGTCCTGCTCCTTGGCGGCGGCGCGGGCGTACTCCTCCAGCTCCGACTGGCCGTAGCCGATGACGGTGAGGTCCTTCATCTTGCCGTAGGGCCAGAGCATGTCCATGTTCAGGTCGGCCACGGTTTTGTTGAGC
This sequence comes from Hymenobacter sp. HDW8, assembly GCF_011305775.1. NCBI lineage: Bacteria > Pseudomonadati > Bacteroidota > Cytophagia > Cytophagales > Hymenobacteraceae > Hymenobacter > Hymenobacter sp. HDW8. Next base: position 885,851 of record NZ_CP049907.1, on the reverse strand, counting down.
GGAAACACCGGATGCTGGGCGTAGTAAGCCGAGCCCAGCAGGCCCTGCTCTTCGCCCGTCACGGCCAGAAACACGATGCTGCGGGCGGGCTTCTGGGGGGCTTTTTGGAAGGCTTCGGCAATGCTTAGCAGGGCCGCTAGGCCGGTGCCGTCGTCCACAGCCCCGTTGTAGATGGAGTCGCCAGCAATGGCTTTGCCCACGCCAAAGTGGTCCCAGTGGGCCGAGTAGATTATGTACTCATTGGGGCGAGTGGTGCCGGGTATCACCGCCAGCACGTTGCGGCTGGTCTGGCGGCGCAGCTTGTTCTGGATGCTGGCTGAGACCGTGAGGTTGCCGAGTGGGCGAGGACGGAAGCCTTTCTGGTTGGCTGCAGCATAGAGTTGGTCGTAGTTCTGGCCAGCGGCCTGGAAGAGGCGCTTGGCCGCATCAAGGGTCAGCCAGCCTTCGATGGCGCACTTGCTGGCCCCTTTGTCGGCGGTTTGGGCGCGCAGTTTAGGGCTGATGGCGCCACTCAGCACCACCGACCACGGGTAGGCAGCCGGCTTGGTGTCGTGCACGATGAGCACGCCGGCGGCTCCTTGGCGAGCTGCTTCCTCGTATTTGTAGGTCCAGCGGCCGTAGTAGGTCATGGCCTTGCCTTTGAACAAAGTGGTATCGGTGCCCGCGTTGCCGGGGTCATTTACGAAGACCACCACCGTTTTGCCTTTCACGTCGAGGCCGGCGTAGTCGTTCCAGCCGTATTCGGGAGCCACCACGCCGTAGCCGGCAAATACCAGCGGCGAGTTGGTGACGGCTACCTGGGGCTGCTCGCGCTGGGTGAAAGCTACAAAATCGGTCTTGTATTGCAGGTTCAGGCTTTTGCCGTTGCCCTTGATCTGCATGGTAGCGGCCGGGGTGCCAGTTATTTCCACCAGGGGCACGGCCTGAAAGTAGCTGCCATCGGGGCCGGGCTTAAGGCCAAGCTGCTTGAATTGGTCGGCCAGATACTTGGTGCTGCGCTCCTCGCCCACGGTAAACGGCTTGCGGCCCATCATTTCATCCGACGACACAGCTTGCAGGTACTTGCTGATGCAGGCCGAGCTGATGGTATCGGTAGAAGCGGCGGTTTCGATGGTGGCCGTTGCCGAGGCTTCGGGCTGAGAAGCCTCGGTAGTGTTGGAAGCGGGCTGCGACTGGCAGCCGGCTAGCGCTAGGCCAAGCAGCCCAGCAGCGGCAACAGAACGAGTGATGTGTAGCATGTGAGTATGGCTGTTTAACCCCGAAGTCCAAATAGCGAATTTCGAGGGAATGAAGGACGGGCTAACTAAAAGAAATTCGATTTATCAATAGTAGCGGATATTCGGTTACGAATTCTACGCCCAGATCCTTCATCTTGCAGCCTATGCACGCTCGTATTCAAACGGCTCTCACCCAACTCGAAGCTACCCACAACGTTCGCGTCCTCTATGCTTGCGAGTCAGGCAGCCGGGCCTGGGGCTTTCCTTCACCCGACAGCGACTACGACGTGCGCTTCATCTACGCGCACCCCACTGACTGGTACTTGACGCTGGATGAAGGGCCCGATACGCTCAACTTCCCCGTGGATGAAGAGCTAGATTTGGCCGGTTGGGAGCTGCGCAAGGCGCTGAAACTGCTGCGCGGCTCCAACGCAGCGTTGTTTGAGTGGCTACAGTCGCCGGTAGTGTATCGGGAGGCGCTGGATTTTCGGGCGGCGTTGCAGCCGTTTATGGGTGGATGCTTTAATCCGCGGGCCGGTTTACACCACTACCTGGGCCTAGTGCGACGCGGAGTGGAAGATGATTTGACGGGCGAGGAGGTGCGGCTGAAGCGGTTATTTTACGCGTTGCGCTCGGCCCTTGCGGCCCGCTGGATTCGGGAGGGGCCCGCCGATTTGCCCCCCATGGAGTTTCGGCTGTTGCGGGAGCTACTGCCAGCTGCGCTGAATGCAAGTGTCGATGAACTGTTGGCCTGCAAAGCCACGGCCGATGAAAAAACTACCGTGCCGTCGCCGTCGGAGTTGCTAATGTTTTTGCGGGAGGAATATGAGGCTAGTCAAGCGGTGCGTACTACATTGCCAGTTCCGGCTGCTGGGGCCGTTTCAGGGCTGGATGCATTATTTAGGCGATTGGTAAAGAAGGCTTAACGTGAGGCCTCACGTCACAAACAATCTCTATGACCATCTCCGACCTGCGCCAGCGCGGCCTGATTCTTTTTGAAGCCATCAGCGGGAGCCGCGCCTACGGTACCCATCTGCCCCACTCGGATACGGATTTGAAAGGCGTATTCATCCTGCCCGAAACCGAGTTCTACGGCCTCGACTACGTGCCTCAGGTCGCCAATGAAACCAACGACGAGGTGTTCTACGAGCTGCGTCGCTTCGTGGAATTACTGCTCAAAAACAACCCCACCGTTCTGGAACTGCTGGGCACGCCTCCCGACTGCGTTATTTCCCGGCATCCACTGTTCGCGGCATTTCGGGCCGAAGATTTCCTGTCGAAGCTCTGCCGCCAGAGCTTCGCCGAGTACGCCGTGGCCCAGATTCGGAAGGCGCGAGGCTTGAATAAAAAAATTAATCATCCCGAGCCGCCCACCCGGAAGTCGGTGCTGGACTTCTGCTACGTGACGGTGGGCGCCGGAGCGCAACCGGTGCAGCTGTGGCTCGCGCACCACGGCTACAGTATTGCCCAATGCGGTCTAGCCAACGTGCCCCACCTTACGGATTTATACGCGCTGTTTGTTGAGGATAAAAAAGCCCCCACGGCTACCGAGGCTTGGTGCGCGACCCCGAAACCTCCCAGGATGTGCTGCTGTCGGCCGTGCCGAAAGGACAGGAGCCAGTGGCGTACTTGAGCTTCAACCGCAACGGCTACAGCAGTTACTGCCGCGTGTTTCGGGAGTACCACGAGTGGGTAAAAAAGCGCAATGCGGAGCGCTATGAGAATACGGTGCAACACGGCAAAAACTACGACGCGAAGAATATGCTGCATGTATTTCGACTCCTGCAAATGGCCGAAGAAATTGCCCTCACTGGTCAGCTACACGTGCGCCGGCCCAACCGAGATTTTCTGCTGCAAATTCGGCGAGGCGAGTTTGAATATGAAACATTAGTGGAACAAGCCGAGGCGCTGGTAATGCGCGTGGAAGCTGCGTTTGCCGCCTCCAATTTGCCGGAAGCGCCAGATAAACAAGCCGCCGAGCATCTGCTGATTCGGATGCGGCAGGATTGGTACTCGGCAGCAAGCCGGTAGCCGAGTGGTGCCACAACTCAAAAGGCACCACTCTACCTAATTTTTTTTCGTGGCAGCGTGTGGAAAAATGCCCCCCAGGGCATCATCCTAGCGTCGGCCGGCGGATAGCTTGGGCTCGACCAGTTTTCTGGCCCATCTAACCTGCCTCGCCTATGTCTCGACACCTACGCTTCGCCTTTGTATTGCTGTATTTGTTGAGCTGGCAGTCGGCCGCGGCCCAGCAGCGCCTAGCTCAGGGCCGGCAGCGCAGCTACTACACCAAAGTCTTTCGGCTCACCGACGCTCAAACAGTGCGGCTGTATCAAAAAGGATTGGCTGCTGCAAAAACTAGCTTTTTCACCCAGCCCGTCGATTCATTTCTGACTGACAGCCTCCGCCAGTGGCGCCGCCCGCTGCCGGTGGGCTACTACCTGGTGGCGCACACCGAGGGGCCGCGCCTGGTATACTGGCTGCGCTCTGTGACTGACCGCGAGGTGGTAGTGCTGGACAATCAGGTGGATCTGGCCCTGGTGGTGCGCGATACGACCGGCCAACTGCTCGATGGGCAAGCCCAGGTGAGCATAGGCGGGCGCGAACTACCGTTTGATGCCGCTACGCAGAGCTTCCGTAAGGCGCGGGGTGGGCGGGGCGGCATTGTGGCCGTTACCCAAGGCGGGCGCACGACGTATCATCTGCTCAGACGAACGTTTCCGTCCAAAACCCAGCACACGCTCCGAAACGTGGCTAATCAGGTGGTGTTTGGGTTTCCGCTGGGCTACCTCACGAGGCCTGTGCGCAACTTTGTGCGCAGCCTCAAGAGCTTCAGCTACACGACTACGGGACTGGTGGGACTGGTGCGGTCGGTGTTTGACGAAGATGTGCGCGAGGAGCGCCAAAGCAAGCGCGAACAGCGGCGCGAGCAGGCCTGGACGCATTACATGGTGTTTAGCAAGCCTCGCTACCGCCCTCAGGGCGACACGCTGCGGCTGAAGGCGCGGGTGCTGCGCCGCCAGGGTGGGCGGCCTTATACCAAGCCGCTTACCTTATGGCTGAGTAGCAGTGGCAAAGACAAAAAGCTGGCTGTGCTTCGGCCCGAGCGGCCCGGCTCTTATGTCTACGAATTGCCGCTGACGGATACGCTGGGCCTGCAAAGTGGCCGCACGGTGTATGCGCGGCTAGACGATTCGCGCGAGGTTACCCTGGCCAGCGGCGAGTTTCAGCTGGAAGATTATGAGTTGAAAAACACCCGTTACACCCTGCGCGTGGCCGAAACCGAACAGCGCCGGGGCACACCGCAAGCCTTATTTCTGCGCGGCACCGATGCCAATGAGTTGAACCTGCTCGATGCGCGGGTGCGGGTGGCGGTGGTGCCCACGCAGGTTACGCGCCTGGCTTTGCCCGTGGTGTTTGTGCCCGATACGCTCTGGACGCACGCCCAACCGCTTGACCCTTTGGGTGAAACGCGTCTGAATTTGCCCCCCAACGTGCTGCCCGCCGCCGACTTTAACTATCGCGTAGAAGCCACCTTTCTCAACTCCGATAATGAGCGCCACGCTGAGCTGGCCAACGTAACCTACCGCCTCGACCCCGGCCAGCTAACCGTGCAGCTCCATAACGATTCGGTGCAGCTCCGATTTGAGCAAGCGGGCAAAAATGCCCCCCAGAGCGCCACCCTGGAAATTTGGCCTGCCAACTCTCTGCTAAAGAAGCCCTTTTTTAGCGGCCCTGTGCAGCTGCCCCTAGATTTGCCGGTGCAACCCCAGGCTGCCCGTTACCTCCTGCGCGACGCCGCTGGCCGCACCGCCGAATTGCTCCTGACGCCTGCCAATGCCGCGCTGGCCCTGCGCTCCGACCGCACGCACGATTCCATTTTTGTGGCCATGGACAACCCGCACCGGCTGCGGTTCTGGTACTTTTTGTATCGGGGCAACGAACTGGTGCGCCGGGGCTACAGCACGGAGCTGAACTTAGCTGAGCGAGCCAGCAGCCCGGAGCCGTGGTTTGCGTCGGTGCAGTACGAATGGGGCGGAGAAATGCGTACCGAGGAGTACAGCATTCCGCTGCTCCAGCGCCAGTTGCAGGTACGCGCTGAGCAGCCCGCCGTGGCGTATCCCGGCCAGCGCATCCGCCTCACGTATCACGTGACGGATGGCGGGGGCGCGCCCGTGCCCAACGCCGACCTTACTTCCTACGCCTACACCAGCAAGTTTCGGAAGCCCGAAGCTCCCGAGCTGCCCAGCTTTGAGCCGCCTACTATGGGCCGCCGAGCTGGCCGGCGGTTTCGGTTGGCAGAGCAGTTTGACAATAAACCAGATCAAACCAGCCAAAAACCGCTCGATTGGGGGAAGTGGCGGGCGCAACTGGGGCTCGATTCGTTGGTATTTTATCAGTTTCTTTATCCTGAGTTTGGGGTATTTGGCGAATACCGACCCGCGCCGGGCGGCCTGACCCAAGTAGCGCCCTTCGTAGTCGACTCGGGGCGGGTGCAGCCGGCAGCGGCCGTTTACCTCGATGGGGTGCCGATTTATATTCGGGCCCTCAACCACACCGAGCCCTACGCCCTGGTGGCCGACAGCGGCTACCATACTCTCAGCGTGCGCACCGCCACCCGCCTCATTACGCTGCGCGGCCTGTACCTGCAACCACGCCACAAGCTCACGCTCAGCCTCGACCTGAAATATCCGCGGCCTGACCTGACGGTAGAAGTGCGCCCCGCTACTTTTACCAGTCTGGAGCAAACGGAGCTGAACCGGTATGTGCTGCCCGTAAGCGTTGCCAATTTGCCCCCCGGCGCGATGCCCACGCTCCGGCAGGGGACCCGTTTGCAAGTGCTGAGCTACCGGCATCGTGTACAGCATGACTATCGAAACCAGGTGTGGCTGGGTGGGCCGTTTCGGGCCGACTCGGTGCTGTACCGGGAGGGGAGCGGGCTGCGGCAGAAGTTTTTGTTTGAACCCACCTACCGCTACACCTTCGCGCCGGGCCTGCTCAAGCAAACCAGCGTGGAGCCCTACCGCTTCGAACGCCTGCCTAGCTATAGTTACGCGGACTCCATTCCCTTGCGCGGCTTTGCGTACACCGAAGCCGCCGTGCGTAAGCTCCAGGAGCTGTCTATGTTTCAACCAGCTACCACCCGCGCCTGGAGCTTCGTGCAGCTCGATGATACGGTGCAGACCCGCGCCGGCCAAGGTCGGCTAGTGCTGTGGGCGCCGCCTGTAGAAGTCGCTGCCCAGTCGAAATTACCTAATTTGCCAGCGGTTTTATACACGGTAGTCACTCAACCCGGCCAGCCCAAATTCAACCGATTGCTGCGCGGCTTAACACCCATACAGGGCCTGAAACCGGGTAGATACCGCGTGGCAGTGCTCTTGGCTGACAGCAGCTGCTTGGTGCCCGCCGATGTGGCCGTACGGGCCGGGGGCACAACCTACGTACAGCTTCAGCGCACGCACCGGCAGCCCAAAGGCCCTGTAAGCCGGCGAGTAGGCCGTTTTATTAAAGCTCGCACAATGCATTCGACTGCGGCGGAGCAGCCGGCGGTGCGTACGTACAAAGTCCGGGAAACCTCAGCGGCGGAGCGGCGGGGGTGGCTACTCGTGCGCGGCCGGGTACGGGACCAAAGTACGGAGGAAGGGTTACCGGGCGTCACAGTGCTGGTAAAAGGCACAGATGTCGGCGTTTCCAGCAATGCGGACGGCAGCTTCGAGGTGAGCGTGCCACATGGCGGCACGCTCGTTTTTTCCTTCATTGGCTATGTTTCGGAGGAGCGTGTGGTGTGGGGACGGGAGCTGGAAGTCGATTTGAAAGGGGATGTAAAGCAACTCCAGGAGGTAGTGGTAACGGGGTTGGGTGTGGAGAACAGTCTGAATGGCAGGGTGGCAGGCGTATCCATCACCAACAGTGTCTCAAGTATATCAGGTGGCGCTTCTGTCCGAATCCGAGGAAGCGCCAGCCAGCCGATGACCACGCCCCCGCTCTTCATAGTGGATGGGTTGCCTTTCAATGGTCGGGTCGAAGACATGGACCCCGCTTCCATTCTTTCTACTACTGTGCTAAAGGGCGCGCAGGCAACAGCGCTCTATGGCGCCAGGGCCGCGGGCGGAGTAATTATTATCAAAACCAAAGCCACCAAAACGCCCCGTTCCCTAACCGATCCTACGACCACCGCTGACGCCGACAACACTTTGCCCGACGGCCGCGACCCGCGCCTGGCTCTGCGCCGCCGCTTTTCCGACGTCGGCTGGTGGCGCCCCAACCTGCTCACCGATGCCCGCGGCCAGGCCACTACCGAGGTCACCCTGCCCGACGATGTAACCAGCTGGGATACTTTTGTGCTGGGTTCCGACGACCACGGCCGCACCGGCAGCGCCACTGCCAACCTACGCTCCTTCAAAGGCTTAATGAGCGAATTGGCCGTACCGCGCTTCCTGATAGCCGGCGACCGGGCCCAAGTGCTCGGCAAAACCCTCAATTATCTCTCCGACACGGCCCAAGTCACGACCAGTTTTCGAGTGGGTGCCACTGTGGCCCGCACCACGCGCCATCAGGTCATCACCTCTGCCTTGGATACGCTCACCGTCACGGCTCCCACTGCGGCCGACTCATTGCAAGTCACGTTTAGTCTGCAAAAACCGGATGGCTACGCCGATGGCGAAGTGCGCACGGTGCCCGTGTTGCCGGCCGGCACCCGCGAGCGGGTTGGCACCTTCGCGGTGCTCACCGCCGCTGACACGACAATGCAGCTGACTTTTGACCCCAAGTTGGGCGAAACCACCGTGCGCCTGGAAAGTGACCCGCTGCCGCTGCTGCTGGAGGAAATTCAGCACGTGCAGCAGTACGCTTACCTCTGCAACGAGCAGGCGGCCTCCAAACTCAAAGCGCTGTTGCTGGAGCAGCGTATCCGCGCGTTTCTGCACCAGCCGTTTACCCACACTAAAGATGTAAACCAGCTGATTCGGCGGCTGCGCCAGGGACAGCAGAAGCCAGGATTGTGGGGCACCTGGCCTACCTCACCCATCAGCGCTTGGGCTACTTTACATGTACTAGAAGCTTTGCTGGAAGCCGAAAAACAAGGCTATAAGGTGCAGTTCGACCGCGACCAAGTACAGATTTATCTACTCAAGCAGCTGGACCTAACCTTCGCCGAAAAGCGTGACGCAGCCGTCGTGGGGGGCTTTTTTACTACTCCCGACGACCGTCTGCGCCTCTTGCAGCTCCTGCACCGCCTGGGCGCACAAACCGACTACGCTACCTATATCAAGCGCTTGGAGCGCGGCCGCCAGGAACTGGATAGCTACTTGGCCCTCACCCATCTGCGGCAGGAGTTGAAGCTGCCTTACCAGTTGGATAGTCTGCGGCGCCACCGCTTTACTACCCTGCTCGGGGGGGCTTTTTATGAGGATACCCTGCGAATGAGCGCTTATTATCGCCATCTGCTCAATAGGCGAGTGGGAACTACCTTACTGGCTTATCGCGTGTTGCGGGCCGCCGGTGGGGGAGGGGAGGAGCTACTGCGCATCCGCACGTATCTGCTGAATCAGCGGCGCGTGGGGCACTGGGCCAGCACCTATGAGGCTGCCCAGATTCTGGAAACCATCGGCCCCGACTTGTTTGAGACCGGTCGGGCCACGGTAGCGCGGGTGCAGCTCAGCGGCGGCCTCAATCAAGAGGTCACTCAGTTTCCTTTTGAGGCGAAAATGCCCCCCAGTGCCGGTTCGCTCACGTTGCGTAAGGAAGGGCTGTTACCGGTATACGCTACCGCCTACCAAACTTTATGGAACCCACAGCCTGCCGCCCTCGCTACACCCTTCCGCGTAACGACTGCGCTAGCGGGCCAAACAGGTACGCAGGTGAAGCTTAGGGCTGGGCAGCCTGCGGAGCTAGTTGTAACGGTAGATGTGGTGGCAGAGGCACGCTATGTGCTCATAGAAGTACCTATCCCGGCCGGCTGCTCCTACGGCAACAACAACCCGGGCAATTTCTTCGAGGTGCACCGCGAATACCTGCGCCACCAAACCGGCATTTTCATCGACGTACTGCCCGTAGGCCGCCATACCTTCCGTATAGCTCTGCAACCGCGCTTTCGGGGCCGCTACACGCTCAATCCAGCCCGCGCTGAACTCGTGTACTTCCCTACTCGCTTCGGTCGCTCGGCCAGCAAGCAAGCCGTCGTGGAGTAACCCAGAAGCCCGATTTTAACTACTATGATTTTGATAGTACAGCAAGAAAGCCCCGGAATAATTCCGGGGCTTTCTTGCTGTGTCACTTTACTATTTGATGCCTATTAATCAATATATCAATTAGATATGCATGATTAAGCAAAATGCAGCTGATACCAACTAGCGGCCTGTGCTACATCCTGAGGCGTGAGGTTGTGGCCGGCGGGTGCATCGTAGCGCGTGAGTTGGAAGCCCCGACTGGTAAGCAGGTTTGCGTAACGCTCAGTGGCGGCCGGGTCTACGGTAGGGTCACGCTGACCGGGCGCAAAAAACACCGGTACCGATTTCTGGGGGGCATTTTTGGCATCGTTATTTGCCATGGGGGCGGCAGGTGCTTCACGCAGAGGCTGCATAGGGCGTAGCAGGGCCGCGCCGGCCAACAGCTCCGGGTAGTGCAGCAATACGCTTCCAATGAGGTTAGCTCCGTTCGAATAGCCTAGCGCCACTAAGTTATGTAAGTCAAAACCCTTCTGGGGGGCAATTTTGTGAAGGAACTCCACCAACTCATGCGTGCGGAAACGGACATCGTCTTCATCGAAGACGCCCATGCCCAAGCGGCGAAAGAAACGAGGCATACCATTTTCCAACACATTGCCACGTACGCTCAGCACATTAAAGTCCGCACCAAGCTGGGTTGCGATTGGTAGTAGATCACGCTCATCTCCGCCTGTGCCGTGGAGCAGTAATAGCGTCCGGCTGTTCGGCTGCTCTGCGGCCCGGTAGATGTAAGTAAGAGGCTGGTAATCCATAATTAGCTGATAACTGGTAGCTGCGCTTCAATCTGGGCCCGACGGCGTTCGTACTGGGGCGGCAGCAGCAGATGCGTACCAAGCTCCGCCAGCGGCTCGTCGATCATAAAACCGGGATTGTCAGTGGCAATCTCAAACAAAACGCCCCCCGGCTCCCGGAAATACAGCGAGTGAAAGTACTGGCGGTCAATCTGCTCCGTAATATTCAGGCCGCGGGCCGCAATCTTCTCGCGAAAGCGCATTTCGGTGGCATCATCGGGCACACGAAAAGCAATGTGGTGCACCGAGCCTCCGGCCACGTGCCCCCGGGCCTCGCCGGGCGCTTCTACCAAGTCGATGATAGCCGCACTGGGCACAGCATCAGTAGCGAAGCGGTAGCGGTTCACGTGTTGTTCTACCAGCTTGTAGCCAAAAACGTCGGTCAGAATCTCGGCGGTGCCTTTGATGTTCGTCAGGGTCAGGGTCACGTTGTGAAAACCCTTCGTCGCTACTGCGTCGCTCACCTCTGCTGTAGTCCAAGGCGTGCGCGGGTCGGGGTTTTTAGCCACGGTCAACTCCAGCTTCAGGCCATCGGGGTCGAGAAAGGTGAGGTAAGGCTCACCGAATTTTTCGCTGGGCTTATTGAAAGTCACATTGTGCTGCTCAAAGCGCTTCATCCAGAAGTCGAAGCTGCCCTCAGGCACAGAGTACCCAATTTCGGTGGCCTGGCCAGTGCCCCGCCGGCCGGGCGTCATGTGTTGCCAGGGAAAAAACGTGAGAATGGTCCCCGCTGAGCCCACCTCATCACCAAAGTAGAAGTGGTAAGTGCTGGGGTCGTCAAAATTGACCGTCTTTTTCAAAAAGCGCAGCCCTAATACTTTGGCGTAGAAGTCATAGTTGCGCTGCGCATTGCTAGCAATGGCCGTGATGTGGTGCAGGCCGAGAATCTGATCCGACATAAAATGTAAGAGTTGAAGGTGAACAGGGGGTAAACTAATCCAACACGAAAAAATCTAGCATTAAAGCTAAAATCCTGAAACATCTAGTCATAAGCATACGTAAAATCCACCAGTAGCGCCACTTATGGGAGTCTGGGGCCTACTGATTGAATAAAAGTGACAGTGAACCAGAGTAAGAGTAAAGTTAGCGTTAGCACGTTAGAAGTATAGTGTATTGCAGTAGTGAGGTGGAATTATAGGGCAACAAAAAACCCCTCACTAGGAGGGGCTTTTGTAAGAAGAATTAAAATGGTAGGAGACGCAGAGAAGAGAGATACTACTTAACTTCTAAGCGCTGCGAGCTGATCTTTCCTTTCTCGCCTACGCGTACTTGATACAAACCACTGGCTAGGTTCTGAATGTTCAGACGCTGGGCTAATGCACCACGCTTCTCCATAACCGTTTTGCCAGACTGAGCAACGATTTGAACGTAGTCGGTGCCAGTTGGTAGCATCACGTAATCAGAAGCGGGGTTTGGATAAACAGCGAGGTCGTTTGTGGCTTTAGCGGTAGTAGCGCTGCTAGAAGCAGTTGCATTGCTAGTGCTCACGGCGCTCAGGGTAGAGTTAGAGCTAAGGCTTGAGCCATCACGTACTAGTACCCAACGCTGAGCGGTTGAACCGTTGTCGTCCCACTGCTGTACTTTGGCACTGTTGTGCGTGTTGTTGTTATCCACGTCAAGCACTTTGTTGGTGCCTTTGTGCATGAGCTTGAAGCTGCCATCGCCATTGGAAGTAATGATCCAACGCTGAGCAGTAGAGCCGTTATCATCCCACTGCTGCACTTTAGCACCATTTTGGTCGCTATTGTTGTCTACGTCAAGTACTTGGTTAGTACCCTTGTGGGTGAGCTTGTAAGTGCCGTCGTTCTGAAGAGTGATAACCCAACGCTGAGCGGTTGAACCGTTGTCGTCCCAAATCTGAACTTTGGCACCGGCGCGGTCGCTGTTGTTATCTACGTCAAGCACTTTGTTAGAGCCGCGGCCTACAAGCTTGTAGGTGCCACCCGATACGATTTCGCTGCTACCACCTGGAGTTGGTGCTGGTGCAGGAGCGGGGGCTGGGCTTGGAGCTGGTGCAGGAGCCGGGGCAGAAGATCCTGAAGTTGGGCCTACTACTACACCATTCACCCGTAGCTTAGTTTCCCACAGTACGTACTCAGCTTTCTCAGTATCCCGGGTAATCAGGAAGGGCAATTCTACATTCAGCGAGTAGTTATGACGCTCATTAGCATCGGGCAGGTACTGGTCATTGCGCTGACGGTCACCGTTCGTGTTGCGGTTAACGTAGCCTACGGTATTGTTGTAAGCTCTGTTATTGTAGAAGATGTCATTGCTGCCACCCGACTTCATGATGTATATACCCACGTTATTGCAACGGATATAGGTACCATCGGCCAAGTAACCCGAATTGATAATCCGGTTGTTGTAGAACTCCATGTCGTGACCGGCCGATACGCAGATACCTTGGGTACCAGTGCTTACGATGTGATTGTCGAAGGCCTTCATAAAGCCTGGTGCTGCATCCATGTCGCTGGTGTTACCATCGCCCATGTTGATGCCGCCCCCGCCGTAGTCCGTTTCTGAACCTGGGTTGCTTGGGTATGCGCCCTGAATGTAGTTGTTGTGGATGAGCATTGGGCTGTCCGACGTGCCGTTGGACAAGTAGAAGTTAACGTTTTCTTCTACCCGGCTCTTGTAAGGCTCATTAATTACTTGGTTCCAAGCAATCTCTACGCCTCTTACGTGACGTACACTGTTGAACTGTACAAACTGTACACGCTCCATTCCGCCATTGCGGGTACGACCATCGATGTTGCTTACTTTATTGTAAACAATCTTTACCGTTTCGTTATTCGACTGGTTGCCTTGGTAATGAGCCAAATAAATACCTGAGGTGTGATCGAGGTAGTTATGCTCTAGGCGAATGTTCTTGAAGTTGTTCGCATCTAGAAAACGACCATACCGCACATTGTCCTGGCTAGGAGTCATGCCGTAACCATTCGAGTTACGAACAGTTAGGTTGATGCCGGGAGTATGGGCACGAATCAAAATGCCCCGACTACGAATATTCGCATTTTCAATAATTACCGGCTCAGAAGTTTCTACACTTACAGCGGGTGTATTTGAGTCGTTGCTCTCCCAGTTACCAGAATAAGTACCACCTCTGGAGATAACAAAAGGACCTTGATAATCTTGTGCGGAGCTAGTGTAAGCACCGCCAGTTAGGAGCAGGAGCAGCAAAGAAAATAGCGTCCAATGAGATGTTGCTCGGCGTGCAGGAACGGGGGTAAGGTGTCGGATGTGCATTCGCAGAAAGGGTTGAAAGAATAAAAGTGAACAATCCAGAGTGAACAAAACTGACCAGCTTAGGTGGGAGTCGACTGGTTTATAAGTGGCAATATTACTAGATAATCACTTAGTCAAAGCATTAGAACAAAAAGTTGCACATAGTGGAAACACCATAAATGCTCCTGTGCAGCTAGACGGGAAAAGCCATAATACTTACACTAAAAACGCCCCCCCAGAGCATTCTAGGGGGCGTTTTTGTAATATTATGTAAAGTAGATCTTGCCTTTTTATTACAAATGAAACGGGTTTAAAGGCTAGGTTTATATGCAAATCGACATTATAAGGTTCACAGTATAGGGAATGATTTATATTGAAATACGCCGTGAAAATTTTGGACTACAAAACTGGGAGAAAGATAATTTTAGACAGAATATGCTAAAGCTCTTTTTAAGCTATTAACCAGTTTAGTGTAGGAAATATTTTCCGGTCAGTTAGCTCCTAAAATAGCGAACTACTGTTGAGGTTGTTGTTGGACTGTTCTTCTAATAACCTGAACAATGATTGCTATCCATTATTAATCTTATCTGCATGCCTAATAAATGAATTTTACCATGCTCGCATTTGTATGTATCGTAAAAGTTATATTTATGATGATTGAATTGGTGTTTATAAATGAGATATTATATATATATTTTAGCAGATGGTAGGTATATACATAGGTTTTTGGAGGTAAAAAACAGCCTGTATTAAGCTCATCCTTTACCTCGAATTTTGATAAAGAATTAGCTGCAAAATCAGGCGACTTGCTTAGCAGCAAAGCGAGCAGGCTGGAACGCATTGCGCAGTTTGAACTGCCTATTCTGCTTTTAACAGACGTACATAGTACACGCCACCTGCCGTAGATCCATTGTTCGCTTGGAATCTGACCGTAAGCACCTCCGGTGCGGATGCTATTACTTGGGGCGGAAGCTTGTAGTCTACCTCAATGAACTTATCACCGCCGAGGCCTTGCAACGATTCCTGCTTCAGTAGTTTACCATTGACTAGAATGGCGAAAAGGCGGTTTTTATCAGCTCCGTAGTAAGTGACGCGTAACGTGTGCGCGGCATTTCCCTTGTTTTTGAGGTTGTAGCTAAACCAACCTTTGGCCTGACGCCAGTGCCGATCCTTGAATACACCGGTGTCGGTTTGCTCACCTTTAAAGCCATGATCCGATTCGGGTTGCTGCTCGCCGGGCGCTACCTGATCGAGCGTGCGCGCTTCCAAGGCCAGCTTTTCGGCTTCCTTCAGCTGTAGAGCCTGTTTGCGGGCAACTAATTCGGTGGGAGTGGCTACGGGCCAGTAAATCATATAGCGTGCGTCATGCACCCGGAAAAAAGGAACCAACTCCACGTTCCGAAAGCGGTCAGAATCAAGTAGTGATGCGGCACTGAAAGTTAGCGGCTTGCCGGCTACTGGCTTTATATCGGCTGCTAAGCTCTGCGGATTCGACGAAACCAGCACGGGCGCCTCATCGAGCGGGTAAGCGGGGCCCTTGGCAATGTGGCCCATGCGGCTGTCATCGGCCAGTAAACCCGGCATATCAGTGGTATCGGTAATGGCAGCTAATACGATAGGGCCGTGCACGAAGGATACCCACGGAGATTTATCCGGCAAAAACTCGGCTTTGGTTTCCATCAGTAAAGCTACGCTCACTATGTCGCCCGTCTTCCACTTGCGGTTGATGGTTAGATAGCCGGGGGTGGAGGTATCGTATTTCGTAGCGCGTCCATTCACGAGTACTTGGCTGGCACCTGGTTTAAGCCAGTTGGGTTGCCGGATGTGCAGGGCAAAACGGCGGGCTTTTTTTAGCTGCAGCTTTAGGTTGGTTGTTTCAGCAAAGGGAAAACGTGTGTCCTGGGTTAGGGACAGACCTGCTGCGGACCAAGTGAGGCGGGAAGGAATAAATAGATTAACAAACAAGTCCTCCTTCGTATGGGCATAAATCAGCTCGCCGTACTTGCCGTGGTTTTCCAGACCCGAGCCCACACAACACCAAAAGCTTTCCTGCGGCTGGGAATAGACGCGGTAGTGGCGGGGTCGCATGGGCGTGAAGTACACGAACCCGCCTTTTTCGGGGTGCTGTGATGAGAGAATATGGTTGTAGAGGGCGCGCTCGTAGTAATCTATATAAGGAGTGGAGGCGCTGGTGAGGTACAACTGCTTCGATAGCTTCAGCATGTTGTAGGTGTTGCAGGTTTCGGGGCCTTCCTTGCCTTCCAGCATGGCCGTGAAATCCTGAGCGGGGTGAAAATGCTCGCTCACGCTGTTGCCACCAATAGAAACGGTGCGCCGCTCCACAACCGTTTTCCAGAAGAACGCAGCCGCGTTGCTCCACGCCGTGTCGCCGGAAAGCTCGGCCACGCGCTCATAGCCTATTACCTTCGGAATCTGAGTGTTCGCGTGAAGGCCGTTCAGCACATCTTTGCCCCCCAGTAAGGGTTCGAGTATGGCGCGGTGCGAAAACCGACGAGCTAAGGCCAGATATTTCTTGTCGCCCGTAATTTCTGCTACGTCGGCCAGTACCTCATTCATGCCGCCGTGCTCGCTGCGCAGCATATCCTGAATTTGGGCGTCGGTGAGCGAAGCGGTCAAGTCAACGGCCCAATCGGCGAGCTGCACCAGCATGTCTTTGGCCTTGGTGTTGCCCGCAAACAGGTAGGCGTCGCGCAGGCCCGCGTAGGTTTTGTGGATGTTGTACCAGGGCACCCATTTATCATTGAGCGAAAAGCTGCCCGCGTTGATTTTGCCCGCTTTTATCTGCGCCCACATTTTTTGCCCCCCAGGCGTCCCGCCGAGGTAGCCATTGCCGTTGCGTTGCTGACATATGGCCAACTCATTTACCATATAGGTCAGCCGCCGCCCAACTTCGGCGTTACCGGTGGCCGCATACATATAAGCTAGGGCCGAAAGGTAATGGCCGCCAATATGGCCATCCAGACCCGTATTTTCCCAGTTGCCATAGCTCGGCGCGCGAGGAGGTAGCCCCGCTTCTCGTTGATAGGGCGACAGCAGCCGGTCGGGGTTCATAGCCAGGATATACTGTAAGTCGGTTTGCTGCGCTGCCCGGAACGGGCTTTCGGTGAGTTCCACGGCCGACAGCGGAAAGCTTTGCAGCGGCAACACTTGGCTGTGACCTACAGTAACAGCCACAAATAGCAATCCTATGCTTAACCAGTTTGTTTTCATCGGGTGAGATACTAGGATATGATTGTATATTCCTCTACTAACTCACTTGGTAGCCTCTCACGAACCACGAGTCAGTGGCTAAATCTACACAATCGATTGTTAAGGCGCCGACCGAAAGAAATTTGCCCCCCGGTGTATCGTGAAGGCATTGTATAGTTGGCTCAACTTTAAAATTCGAGGATGAAGCCGATGGTAGGCGTTAGGTTGGGGCTGTCGTCCTGCAACAGAATGGGGAAGGCATTGGAGCCATCGGGGCGAATCGGTTGGCCGTCGGTGGTCAGAAAGTCGGTATTGTCGGAGGTGCGCTGAAAGCTGTACGTGGGCAAGCCAGGCGTTTTCAGCAAAAAAGCGTTCTGCAGGTCCAAAAAGAGGTCGATGCTGGTGCGGCGCCAGTTGAATTTCTTGTCGAGGCGAAAATCAAATTGCTGAAAGTTACCTAGGCGCACCGTGTTCAGACGAGAGTAATCGAGCACGCCCCGTCCTACGGCGAAATACGTAGCCTGTGAGGCTTCCAAGTCAAAGGGGGTGTAGGGCGAGCCGCCCGCGAAGCGGTATTTAAAGCCCATTTCCCAACCCTTGCTGAACTTGCGCCCCAGCAGGCCCGAGGCCAGGAAGCGCGTATCCCAGGCCGACGGCTTATACTGGCCGTCGGTGCCCGAAAACTCCGATCGGAAGGCCGTAAGCGAAGCCACGGCGAATACTTTGCGGGTTAGTTTCTGCTGGAAAAACAACTCGGCGCCATAGGCCCGGCCCTTGCCGGTACTTTGCACGGCTTCATTGCCCAGGGCTGCAAAATCGCCCCCCAGGTTGGCCAGCGAAATGCCATCGCGCACCGAAACGGGGTAGTCGCTGTACTTTTTATAAAAGCCTTCCAGCGTAAAACGCGACGCTGCGGTAGGCAGAAACTCCAGGCCCGCCACGTAATGGTCGGAGCGAATGTAGCGGGCATTTTTGTTGACCAAGGTGCCCGCCTCATCCCGAAAACCCAGAATAGTGGAGGGTGGAATCTTGTAGTAGCGCCCCACGGAGGCGTTCAGATTCCAGCGCTGAGCCAAGGCGTAAGAGGCTGATACCCGCGGCGACAGCGTGCGCAGCAGGTTGGCGCCGCCCGTAGTGAAGGAGTTGCCATCGGCCCGCAGGCCCGCCGACACTGTCAAACGATCATCGGGCAACAGCGTGCGAGTGAGCTGCCCAAACGCGCCAAAGCGGGCAAAGTCGATAGCCGTTTGGAAGCGCACATCTACTTGCGGCGACACAACTTGGCCTTGCGCATCGCGAACTTCGCGGCGCACCCGGCTGAAAAAGCGACTGTCGTACTCCACGTATTGCCCCACGGCTCCATACGCGTACTGCCACCGGCCTTTTGCCTTGTTGACATCAAGCCGCAGCTTATTTTCCGTTTCGCCGGAGCGCGTGAGCAGCACCCGCCGCGACTCTTCCGTGGTAGTGCGGTCCTCGAACTGATCGAGTTCATTGTCGAGCTGGGTGCGGCTCAGGGCTACATTCAAATAGCCATCGGGCAGGAGTTGGCGCAGCCCGAAGCCCACGGTGTAGTTCCACTGGTCGATGGTGGGAGTGGAGCGCAGGGTGTATTCTTTGTCGGGGCTGGATTTGCGGGGTACCGCCAACTCGAAGTGGTCGATAGCGCCTAGGCCGAGCGCCGTAAGCGTGGTTTTGGGAGAAAGCTTGGTGGTTACTTTGTACTGAAAATCCCAGTAATTCGGCCGTATGGGCAGATCGATGGCTTTAAAAAGCAGCTGCAAGTAGGAGCGACGCGCAGAGGCCAGAAAGGTGGTGTTCTTGGCCAACGGGCCTTCCAGTGTGCCAGCTACCTCGGTGCCGCTCAGCCGGACATTGCCTTGCACACGGTCGGGGTTGCCGTCGCGCTGCCGGAACTGCAGCACCGACGATAGAGCGTTGTCGTAGCGGGCTTCAAACGCTGACGAACTGAGAGTTACGTCCTCAATAAACGACACGTTCAGAATACCGGTGGGGCCACCGCCGGAGCCCTGGGTCTGGAAGTGGTTGATAACGGGCACCTCAATGCCATCGAGGTAATACACGTTTTCGTTGGGCGCCCCGCCCCGAATAATAATGTCGTTGCGAAAGCCGGATGTGCCGCCCGTGCCGCCGCCACCCACGCCGGGCAGCGTCTGGATCACTTTTGAAATGTCAAAATTGCCCCCCGGATTACTCTTTATTTCTTCCGTATTAATGCGCTGCACCGACAGCGGCGTTTCGGCCGTGGCCACCCGGATAGCGCGACTGCCCACCACCTCCACCTCCGCCAGCTGCTGGGTATTGCTGCTCAATTCCAGGTTGATAATGGAGGCGTTGCCGGACGTAATGACTACGTTGGCCCGCAGCAGCATATCATAACCGATGATGGATGCGCGCACGTTGTAGCTGCCAACTGGAATATCAGTGAGGCGGTAGCGGCCTTCTGCATCCGAGGCGGCACCCAGATTGGTGCCTTCCAATATTACAGTCACGCCGGGCAGACTTTCCTGGGTTTTGCGGTCGCGCACGGTACCCGTCAGTACTCCTGTCGATTGGGCTAGAGTGGGGAAGGTGGCTAGCAGCAAAAGCAGGAGAGAGAAAAATCTTACCATTGGGGCTCGTGAGGGGGTATTGGGTGGACAATGCTACCAAACCCTTAGCTGGCCGTGATGTTTAGCCGGTAAATACTGCTGGACCAATAACCTCGCTGCCTCAATATATTACCTCAGGTAATGGCCTTGTCCTGAGTGTCTTCCACTGGCGGAAGATCTTTGCGGGCTCCTATAATGTAGCGCAGGCCTTTGTCGTAGCTAAAGTAGGTATAGGCCCAGTTGAGCAGCACGATCAGGCGGTTGCGGAAGCTGACTAGCGAGATAACGTGCACAAGTCCCCAGGCCAGCCAAGCAATAAAGCCCCCCAGACGCCAATCGCGGCCGAAAAGCTTGATATCAGCCACGGCGTGGTTGCGGCCGATGGTGGCCATGCTGCCTTTGTCGTCGTAGTGAAATGGCTGCATGGGTTCATTTTTTAATTGGCGCTCCAGGTTATGCCCAAGTAAGCGCCCCTGCTGCAGGGCCGGTTGCGCCACCATCGGGTGACCTTCGGGAAAAAGCTCGCTGCGCATGGCGGCAATGTCGCCGAGGGCAAAAATGTTGTCGTAGCCCGCTACCTGGTTGAATTCATTGACGGCGTATCGATTGCCGGGCAGCAAACAGTCCTCGCGCAGCCCTTTAATCGGACTTCCCGTTACGCCCGCCGCCCAAATAAGCGTGCGGGTAACCAGCTTTTCACCCGTATTGAGGGTCACGGTGTAGCCATCGTACGATTTCACGCGCCGATCTAGCCACACCTGCACCCCGAACTGCTTCAGGTATTCCAGCGACTTCTGCGAAGCCTCCGCCGACATGCCTTTGAGCAGGGCCGGGCCGCTCTGCACCAGGTGAATATCCATTTCCTTGAAATTCAATTCCCGGTAATCGCGCGGAAATACGTGGGCGCGCAGCTCGCTCAGAGCGCCGGCAATTTCGACGCCGGTAGGGCCGCCGCCCACAATCACGAAGTCCAGTAGGCTGTTAATTTTTTCCATGTCGCCAAGCTGCAATGCCTGCTCGAAGTTGGAAAGCACCGTATTGCGGAGCTCAATGGCATCGGCCACGCTTTTTAGCGTGATAGCGTGCCGCTGCATCTGCTCATCGCCGAAGAAATTAGCAGTTGCTCCAGTGGCCACCACCAGATAATCGTAGCGAATGCGGCCAATGGATGTTTCGAGAAGATGTTGCTCGGTATCAACACAAATGGCCTCAGCCAGACGGAAGTAAAAGTTGTCCTGCCCGTCCAGAATCTTGCGAAACGGCGACACGATAGAATCGGGTGCCAAGCTGGCGGTAGCCACCTGGTAGAGGAGGGGCTGAAAGGCGTGGTAGTTCTGCTTATCAATAAGTACTACCTGCACCGGCGCGTGGCGGAGGGTCCGTGCTAGTTCCAACCCAGCAAAACCGCCCCCCACAATCACCACCCGTGGCTGGTTGATATCTTCTATTTTGGCTAGGGTTTCCATATGTCTTAAATGGGTGCTGGTAGAGCTGTGGCTGCGCTTAATTTCAAGCATAGCTGGCTCAAATACGCGAACCGGGCGAAGATGGGGGTGAGATTGCTCAGCCATTCGGAAATGTTAGGGTTGAAAAAGCCCCCCAGCCTCGTTTATCAGGCGCAATCTGTGCTCGTTCAGCTTCCCTACAGCCTGTACTATCACAGTTGCTTTTGTGCTGCAAACTCTTTACTTGCAATAGATTAAACCCACTCTCCCATGGAAGTCGAAGTTCTGAAGTACCCTGCGGTGCGCAACTACATCGCCGGACAATTTGTAGCGGATGCCAGCGCCCGCACCCTGGAAGTCTTCAGTCCCATCAGCGGCTCGGTGATATCGACTGTGCCTCTGAGTGGGATGGATGCGCTCAACCAAGCCGTAGAGGCCGCGCAAGCCGCTTTTCCTGCCTGGTCGGCGATACCTATAAAGGAGCGGGTCCAAATCTTTTACCGCTACAAAACTTTGCTGGAAAAGAACCTGGCCGAGCTGACGGCCTTGGTACGCGAAGAGAACGGCAAAACGACCGATGAAGCGCGGGCCGAAGTGGAGAAGGCCATTGAGCTGACCGAATTCGCCTGCTCTTTGCCCCAACTGGTGGCCGGCGAGATGATGGAAGTAAGCTCGGGCGTGGAGTGCCGCGTGGACCGCAAACCCCTGGGCGTGGTGGCGTCTATTGCCCCGTTCAACTTTCCCAATATGGTTCCGCACTGGACCGTCCCCAACGCTATTGCTCTCGGCAACTGCATGATTCTGAAGCCCTCGGAGCAAGTACCGATCAGTGCCGGCCGCATCGCTGAGCTGCTGAAGGAAGCTGGTCTACCCGATGGCGTGCTCAATATCGTGCACGGCGACAAGGAAATTGTAGAAGCCATCTGCGACCATCCCGGCATCAAAGCCGTGTCGTTTGTGGGCTCCACCAAGATTGCCAAAGTGGTGTACCAGCGCGCGACGTCCAATCTGAAGCGCTGCGTGGCGCTGGGCGGGGCCAAAAACCACTTGCTCGTGCTGCCCGATGCTCACCTGGACATGACCGCCTCCAACGTGGCGGCTTCCATGTCGGGTTGTGCTGGGCAGCGCTGCATGGCAGGCTCCGCCATGGTGGCCGTGGGCGCTGTGGAGCCTATAATCTCTCGATTGGTGGAAGAAGCCCGCAAGATTGTGCCGGGTAAAAACCTAGGTTCTGTCATCAGCCGGCAGGCTAAGGAGCGCATTGAGCGCTACATCACCGAGGCGGAGCAGGCCGGCGCGCAGATTCTACTGGATGGCCGCAACGCCGTAGTCGCCGGCCACGAAGATGGCTACTATGTAGGCCCAACGGTCATTGACCACGTGACGCCCGATATGGCTATTGCGCGAGAAGAAGTATTCGGCCCGGTGCTAGCCATCATCCGGGCTCATGATATTGATGAAGCTTTAGCCATTGAAAACGCGTCCAATTATGGGAATGCAGCTTCCGTATTTACCCAAAGCGGCGGGCTGGCCCGCTACGTGATGGAAAACGCCTCGGCTGGCATGATAGGCGTGAATATCGGGGTGCCAGTGCCGCGTGAGCCTTTCTCCTTCGGCGGTTGGAACGAGTCGAAGTTCGGGGCCTGCGACATCACCGGTAAAAGCTCCATCGAGTTCTGGACTCAACTCAAGAAGGTGACCACTAAGTGGAACCCCGAGTCGCGCACCAACTGGATGAGCTAGCACCGAATCCCACCCAATCCCCCTTCATGTCTTAACTCTTTTCTCGGCTATGGAAACGCTCACCCACGACAAGCAACAGATCCTGCAGGACAACCTCGACTACACCCTGTTCTCCTGGTCCAAGCAGGCGGGACTTAACCCGATCAACGCGGAGCGGGCCGAGGGCGTGTACGTGTACGACCGGGATGGCAAGCGCTACCTAGATTTTTCCTCCCAGCTGATGAATGTCAACATCGGTCACGGCAACCAGAAGGTGACGGAGGCAGTGGCCGCGCAAATGCAGGAGCTGAGCTACGTGTACCCCGGCATGATTACCAAGGCCCGCGGCGACCTAGGCCGGCGGCTAGCCGAAATAACACCCCCCAACCTAACTAAGGCCTTTTTTACCCTGGGTGGCGCTGAGTCAATTGAGAATGCCATCAAGCTGGCCCGCGTGTACACGGGGCGCCACAAAATCGTTACCTTATACCTTTCCTTTCACGGCGCTTCCTACGGGGCCATCAGTGCCGGCGGCGACCCGCGCAAGCTAGCCGTGGACAGCCAGGCCATGCCGGGCGTAGTGCACGTGGAAAACCCCTATTTCTACCGCTGCCCCTGGTACAGCGCCACGCCCGAGGAGTGCGCCGAGCGGGCCACCGCCCACATGGAGCGGGTTATTCAGTACGAAGGGCCGGGCAACGTGGCCGCTATTCTGATGGAAGGTGAATCGGGGACGTCGGGCTGCATAAAATACCCCCCCACGTACTGGCAGCGAGTGCGCAGCATCTGCGACAAATATGGCATTCTGCTCATCGCCGACGAAGTAATGAGCGGGTTTGGGCGCACCGGCAAGTGGTTTGGCTCCGACCACCACGGCGTGAAAGTAGACATGATGGCCATGGCCAAGGGCATCACCGCTGGCTACCTACCGCTTGGGGCCGTGATGGTGGACGAAAAAATTGCGGACTCTTTTAATGAGAAGCCGCTGCCGCTAGGCCTAACCTATTCGGCTCATCCCGTTTCGTGCGCGGCGGCCGTCGCGGTGCTCGACATTTACGAGGAGGAAAACATGGTGGAAAATGCGGCCGAAATGGGCCGCTACATCAACGCTCGCATCTGTGACCTTATGGGCCAGCACCCCAGTATCGGCGACTGGCGAAACACCGGTCTGCTGGGCTGCCTAGAGCTGGTGAAGAACCGCACCACGAAGGAGCCCATGGCTCCCTGGAACGCTGCGCCCCACCAAATGGAAGTCATGAATCAGGTGGCCGCCAAGATTCGGGAGCTGGGCATGTACACCTTCGTGCGCTGGAACTACATTTTCATCGCGCCGCCGCTGAATATTACTAAAGAGGAGGTAGAGGAAGGACTAGCCATACTTTCCCAGGCCATCAGCATCGCCGACGAGCATACGCACGCCTGATAACTTGCCCTGGGGGGCTTTTTTCTTGATTTAGGGCTGATTAGCTGGTTGCTGTTGAGCTCCCGCTTAAGCTGGAGGCTAGGGCTTAGTTTGACTAAAATCAGGGTTGAAAAAAATTTAGCTTTCTGCCGTTATTTGAATTTGTAAAGAAAAAATGATAAATTTTTAGTCCCTATACTTTACCCTTTCCTTTCCTGAATGGCGTCTCTGCTCATTAAAAACGGCCGTGTCGTGACGGCTGATTCCGACAGTGTTTGTGATGTGCTTATTCAGGACGAAACCATCGTCGCTATCGGCCGCCAGCTGCCGGCTACCGCGGATCAGGTAATAGACGCGGGGGGCAAATTGGTGTTGCCCGGCGGCATCGATCCGCACGTCCACCTCGACATGCCCTTTATGGGCACCTTCAGCAGCGACACCCACGAAACCGGCACTCGCGCCGCCCTGCACGGCGGCACCACTACGGTCATCGACTTTGTGCTCCAAAAGCAGGGGCACTCCCTGCGCGAAGCCCTCACGGAATGGCAGGTCCGGGCCACCGGCAATGCCGTCGGTGACTACTCCTTCCATATGGCCGTCACGGACTTCAACGAGCAGACCCAGGCCGAGATTGCCGACATGGTAGCCGAGGGCATCACGTCGTTCAAGGTGTTTATGGCCTATAAAGGCGCCCTCATGATCGATGACGCGCAGTTAGTGGGCCTGATGCAGGAAGTGAAAAGGCACGGCGCCCTGGTAACGGTGCACGCCACCAACGGCGACATGATTGATACGCTCATCGCCCAGCACCGCGCCCAGGGCAAGCTTTCCCCACTGTATCACTACCTCTCCCAGCCGGAAGTAACCGAAGCGGAAGCCTCCGGCCGCTTCACCGACATTGCCAATTACACGGGCGTCAATGCCTACATCGTACACCTGACCTGCGAAGGCGCTCTGAACCAGGTGCGCGAGGCTACCCGCCGCAACCAGCGCGTGTTCGTCGAAACCTGCATTCAGTATCTGCTGCTCGATGCTTCGCTCTACGAGCAGGATTTCGAGGGGGCCAAGTATGTGATGTCGCCGCCCCTGCGCCAGAAAAAAGACCAGGAAACGCTGTGGGCCGGCATTAATCAGGGCTTGGTGCAGGTAGTGGGCACTGACCACTGCCCTTTTCTGTGGGAGCAGAAGCAAATGGGCCAGCATGACTTTTCCAAAATTCCGAATGGCCATCCCGCCATTGAGCACCGCATGGAACTGCTGTTCTCGGAAGGCGTGAGCAAGGGGCGCATCAGCCTCCAGCGGTTCGTCGCCGTGACCGCCACCAACGCGGCCAAAATCTTCGGCATGTTTCCCCGCAAAGGCACCATTAGCATCGGCGCCGACGCCGATTTAGTCATCATTGACCCGGAACGCAAGCATACTATCTCGGCCGCCACGCACCACATGAACGTGGACTACTCGGCCTATGAAGGCTGGGAGCTAACGGGCAAGGTTGAAACCGTGGTGCTGCGCGGGCAGGTAGCCATTCAGGAAGGTCAAGCCCAGGTTGAAAAAGGCTACGGCCAGTTCATCAAGCGCGGGCCAACGTTTTTCTAACTAACTTATGGTAAGCAGCAAACGCCTTTGGCAAGTAAAGGCGTTTGCTGCCCCAATCTTGGAAATCACTCTCTTCCTTTCTTCACTTTCTGAACCCCTCCGCTCATGCCACGAATGATTAAATCCGGTCTTATTCAGATGAGTTTGCCCATGACCGAGGGCGAAGGTTCCATCGCGGAAATCAAGGAAGCCATGGTGCAAAAGCACCTGCCTTTCATCGACGAAGCGGGTCGGCAGGGCGTGCAGATCCTGTGTTTGCAGGAAATTTTTAACACACCCTACTTCTGTCCCGGCCAGGATAACGCTTGGTACGCGTCGGCGGAAGCCGTGCCCGGCCCCACGACCGAGCGCATGGCCGAGTACGCCAAGAAGTACAATATGGTCATCATAGTGCCGGTGTACGAAAAGGAGGCGGCGGGCTTTCTCTACAATACGGCCGCCGTTATTGACGCCGACGGCACGTACTTGGGCAAGTACCGCAAGAATCACATCCCGCACACATCCGGCTTCTGGGAGAAATATTTCTTCAAGCCTGGTAACCTGGGTTACCCCGTATTCCAGACCAAATACGCCAAGATCGGCGTCTACATCTGCTACGACCGGCACTTCCCCGATGGCGCTCGGGTGCTGGGCTTGAACGGTGCGGAAATCGTGTATAACCCCTCTGCCACCGTGGCGGGCCTCTCGCAATACCTGTGGAAGCTGGAGCAGCCGGCGCACGCCGCTGCCAACGGCTACTTTATGGGCTGCATCAACCGCGTTGGGGAGGAAAAACCTTGGAATCTGGGCAAGTTCTACGGCTCATCTTACTTCGTCGATCCTAGGGGGCAAATTTTCGCCCAAGCTTCCGAAGATAAAGACGAACTCCTCGTAGCCGAGTTCGATCTCGACATGATTGAGGAGGTGCGCGCCACCTGGCAGTTCTTCCGCGACCGTCGCCCCGAGACCTACGAGAAGCTGGTCGAGCTGTAGGGTTTTACTACCTCAACGGCTCCATCAATCTCCCTATAATTTTCTCTCTATCTGTCAGCCTGACGCAGAAAGGATCTTCTCACGTGAGAACAAATCGTTCAACTGGCATACGGTTCTTCGCAAGCGGACGCCAGATTAGGATGACAGGTTGCGGGAAGGGGAATTGATGAAAGATGGCAAGTTCAAGAATGACACTTTTCTAAAATAGCGCCGGTACTATGGCCGAGTTTGTTCCCCCCACTTCCGAGCAGGAGTTTCACGCCAACTTCGCGCAGCTTAAGCCACGCATGAATAATACAGAGGCGCTGTACGAAAGCTCGCGCTGCCTGTTTTGCTTCGATGCGCCCTGCATTCAGGCTTGCCCTACTGGTATTGACATTCCGCAGTTTATCCGGCAGATCAACACGGGTAATGTGACGGGGGCGGCCCTTACTATTTACGCAGCTAATTACTTCGGTAATGCCTGCGGGAAGGTATGCCCGACGGAGGTGCTGTGTGAGGGGGCGTGCGTGTACAACTTGCAGGAGGTGAAGCCGATAGAAATCGGGCGGCTGCAAAGCTTTGCTACGCGCCAGGTAATTGAAAGCCACAAATACCTCTTTGAGCCCGGCCCGCCGAATGGGCGCAAAGTAGCTATCATTGGGGCAGGGCCGGCGGGAATTTCCTGCGCTTGTGAGTTACGGACGCTAGGCTATGAGGTCGATGTGTTTGAGGCCAAATCCCAGCCTTCGGGCCTTACGGTACACGGGGTGGCGCCCTACAAAATTACTAACGAGGAAGTGCTGGCCGAGATGGATTACTTGCAAACGCAGTTTGGCTATCGGGTGCAGTATAACTCGCCGATCTGTTCCCGGCCCGATTTGCTGGCGTTAGAGGAAGGTTACGACGCCATTTTTCTGGGTATTGGCTTAGGAAAAACCAACGCCTTACTGCTACCGGGCGAAGAGCGCGAAAACTGCGTGGGAGCCGTGGAATTTATTGAGCAGCTCCGGCGCGAACACCACCAGATTTTGGTGGGCCGCAAGGTGATTGTGCTGGGCGGGGGCAACACCGCCATGGACGCGGCCTCCGAATCGGCGCGCCTGGGCGCTGAGGATGTGATTCTAGCGTATCGGCGCAGCAAGGAGGACATGGGCGCTTACGACTTCGAATACGACTTGGCCAAAAGTGTGGGCGTGAAAGGGCTGTTCAATGTTACGCCAGTCGAAATCGTGGGGAATGGCCGGGTTGAAGGCGTAAAATTTATCCGCACTACCACCGTAGACGGCCAAGTGCAGGCCGTGCCCGGCAGCGAGTTCGTGGAGCCCTGCGACATGGTCATCAAAGCTACCGGCCAAGCCAAGCAAACCACTTTTCTGAGTTTGATTCCGGGTTTGCAACTCAATAGTAAAGGTCGGATTGTGGCTGATACCCACACGTATCAAACCACTAACCCTCAATATTTTGCCTCGGGCGATGCCCTCAATGGCGGCGCGGAAGTAGTGAACGCCGCCGCCGAAGCGAAAGTAGCGGCGCGGGGTATTCATCACTACCTATCCGCCCGGTAAAAAAGCTCCCCAGAGGTCATTTTTAGCACTTTAGGATTCTAATTCAGCTCTCGCTCGAACGCTCTTTACGGCGTTCTTTTATCTGACTCTTCCATGCCGGACCTCTCCATAAACTTCGCCGGAATTAAGTCGCCAAATCCTTTCTGGCTGGCCTCTGCACCGCCGACCAACTCAGGCTATCAGGTCATGAAGGCCTTCGATGCGGGTTGGGGCGGGGCCGTATGGAAAACCCTGGGCGTGCCGGTCGTGAACGTATCGAGCCGCTACGGGGGCGTGAACTACCGCGACAAGCGCCTGATTGGCTTCAACAACATTGAGCTGATTTCGGACCGCCCGCTGGTGGACAATCTGCGCGAGATCGAGGAGGTAAAAAAGCACTTTCCCCACCACGCCGTCATTGCCTCGCTGATGGTGCAAAGCCGGGAGGAATGGCACCAGATTGTGCGCGACGTAACTTCTGCCGGTGCCGATGGCATTGAGCTGAACTTTGGCTGCCCGCATGGCATGTGCGAGCGGGGCATGGGCTCGGCCGTGGGCCAGGAGCCGGATGTGCTGCGCACCATCGTGGAATGGGTGATGGAAGTGGCACAGATTCCAGTCATTGTGAAGCTTACCCCCAATATCTCCGATATCACGGAGCCCGCGCGGGCGGCGCGCGAAGGCGGGGCCGACGCTATTTCGCTAATTAACACCATCCAGAGCATCGTGGGTGTGGATCTGGATTTGTTCGCGCCTTACCCGATTGTAGATGGTAAGGGCACGAACGGCGGCTACTGTGGCCCGGCCGTGAAGCCTATTGCTTTGAACATGGTAAAAAACTGCGCCCAGGACCCGTACGTGCAGCTGCCCATCTCTGGCATTGGCGGCATTGAGAACTGGCGCGATGCGGTGGAACACATATTGCTGGGGGCTAGCTCGGTGCAGGTCTGCACGGCCGCCATGCACTTTGGCTTCGGTATAATCCGCGAGATGACGGCCGGCCTGGAGCAGTACATGACGGAAAAGGGCTTCCACACTATTTATGACATTGTGGGCAAAGCCCTACCTAATGTCAAGCACTGGGAAGACCTGAACCTGAAGTACAAGGTGACAGCCAACATTCACGAAGACAAGTGCATCGGCTGCCAACTCTGCTACACGGCTTGCGAAGACGGCGCCCACCAAGCTATTGCCCTGCGGGAAGGCACGCGCGTACCCGAAATCATTGAGGAAAACTGCGTGGGCTGCAACCTGTGCTCCCTGGTGTGCCCCGTCGAGAACTGCATTACGATGGATCGGACGGATGATGGTACCGAGCATCTGACCTGGAAGGAGCGCACCTTGGCCGGCAACATTCCCACCGAATTCAACGACGAGCGGGCCGGCGGACTCCATCATTGGGTACCCGAACCGACTGCGGCGCTGGGAAAAGAAAAGCACAAAACCTTGCCCGGCAAAGCTCGGCAGCTAGAATCACCAACGCCAGAAAAAGCAGCTATGGCCAAGAAAGAGTAGATTACTTGCTGCTATACATGTAAGGTGTTATCGCTAAGTAAATCAGATGGTTATGTGAATTTAGGCTAAACTGATTTTTCGATGGAAACGACTAAGCAGCCAATAAAAAGCCCCCCAGATTCCGGACTGACCAGCGAGGATTTGGCCCCCATAGCATTAGGTGAACGCACTTGGAACACCTGGAATTACGCCGCGCTCTGGATCAGCATGAGCCTGTGCATTCCGACCTACATGCTGGCCAGCTCGCTCATTGAAGGTGGCATGAACTGGTGGCAGGCCATCCTGACCATCTTCCTGGGCAATAGCATTGTGCTGGCCCCTATGATTCTGAACGGGCGGGCGGGCGCGACGTACGGCATTCCGTTTCCGGTGTTTGCGCGGGTGAGTTTTGGGGTGCGGGGGGCAAATATTCCGGCCATCATGCGCGCCATTATTGCCTGCGGCTGGTTCGGCATCCAAACCTGGATAGGAGGGTACGCACTCTATCAAATGGTGAAACTGTGGGTGCCGGGCATTGCCACGCTGCCCGCCCTATTCCCGCCTTCCTGGTCGCTGGAAACGGGTCCGGCGCTCATGTTCTTGCTCTTTTGGCTGCTCAATATCTACGTGGTGTATCTGGGCGTCGACAGTATCAAGAAGCTCTTGGTGTTCAAGGCGTTCTTTCTGCCATTTGCCGCGCTGGCTCTGCTGTTCTGGGCTATTCGGGCGGGGAATGGTCTGGGGCCAATTCTGGCGCAGCCGGCCAAATTCGCCACTTCGGCGGAGTTCTGGGCCTTCTTCTTTCCCTCCCTGACGGGCATGGTAGGCTTTTGGGCCACTTTATCCCTGAATATTCCGGACTTTACTCGCTACGCTCAAAGCCAGCGCGCGCAGGTGGTCGGGCAGGCGTTGGGGCTTCCCTTGCCCATGACGCTGTTTGCCTTTATTGGGGTGGTGGTCACCTCGGCTACCTTTATTATTTACGGGCAAACGATTTGGGACCCGGTGGTGCTGGCGGGAAGGTTTGATAGTAAGCTGCTGGTGAGCGTTGCCATGGTGGCCGTGGCTCTTTCCACGCTGGCCACCAACATCGCGGCCAATATTGTGAGTCCGGCCAACGACTTTGCCAACCTTTCCCCCGCCCATATCAGCTTCAAAACGGGCGGCTACATCACCGGCGTCATCGGTATTCTGATTTTTCCCTGGAAGCTGATTGCGGATCCTTCGGGCTATATTTTTACTTGGCTGGTAGGCTATTCGGCTTTGCTCGGCCCAATTGGGGGCATCATGATTGCCGATTATTACTTCATTCGCCAGCAACAGCTGCACCTGACCGATCTGTATCAGTACACGGGCCGCTATGCTTATCAGAACGGCTTTAATACCAGAGCGCTCATTGCGCTGGTGGGGGGCATTTTGCCCAATATCCCCGGCTTTCTGACCGTCACGGGCCTTGTTCCAAAGGATACGGTATGGCCCTGGCTGGTGGCGGTGTACGATTACGCGTGGTTTGTGGGCTTCTTTATCTCAGCCATTTCCTACCTGTTGATGATGAGTCGGCAAAAGCAGCCTGTGCAGCAGGAGCGGAGCCAGCCGCAAGGGGAGTTTCAGGTAAGCTCTATTTAAGAACGCTTGATCTTCTAACGTCAAATTGTAGCTGTCTATACTTGAGGTTGCTAGCAGGCGCGTCTACCTTTACGGTTTAAGTAAAGCATCAAGATGGTGCTGGGCTCGTATAACCGGGTAGATTCGCAGCTATGGACGTCTTGAAGCGCAGTAATGTAAAGGTGAGTGGGGTTGGTTCACAGGCCATGGTTTTTGTACATGGCTTTGGCTGCAACCAGCGTATGTGGCGGCTGGTGGCCCCAGCGTTCGAGGCGCGCTACCAAGTAGTATTGCTTGATCTGGTAGGAGCCGGCCAGTCGGACCTTACGGCTTACGACCCAGCGCGCTACAGCAGCTTAGCTGCTCATGCTCAAGATATTCTGGACGTAACACGGGCTCTGAATCTGACAGATGCCGTCTTTGTGGGCCACTCCGTAAGTGCCATGATTGGGGTGCTAGCCGCTATTCAGGAGCCAAAAATTTTTTCTCGGCTGGTACTGGTGGCGCCCTCACCGCGCTACCTCAACGATGCGGGCTATACTGGCGGATTTGAGGCCGCTGACATTGAGGAGCTGCTGGAAACAATGGACAACAACTACTTGGGGTGGTCAGGGGCTGTCACGCCCATGATTATGGGGCACGCCGACCGGCCGGCGCTGGCGGAGGAGCTCAACAATAGCTTTTGCAACACCGACCCGACCATTGCCCGGCACTTTGCCCGAGTCACCTTCCTGTCAGATAATAGAGCCGATTTGCCCCTGGTGCGCATCCCAACCCTGATTTTGCAGTGCGCACACGATGCGTTGGCCCCAGTGGCCGTGGGGGGCTTTTTGCACCAGCAGATATCCGATAGCCAGTTGGTGGTGCTGGATACATCGGGCCATTGCCCTCATTTGAGCGCTCCAGAAATCACTATAAAGGCTATTAAGGCATTTTTGGAACCTGTGCCCGCCGTGTCAAGCCTATGAGCGAGGCTGACGAAAAGCCACTGCCCGAGCTAGACCTGCGGCTGACGGAAGAAAATCCGGACGACCTCTACGAGCACGCGCCCTGCGGTTACTGTTCCTGTCTGCCCGATGGCACATTGGTGAAGCTCAATCAGACTTTACTGGATTTGCTGGGCTATACGCGCCAGGAACTGGTGGCTCGTTTATGTCTGCAAGAGCTATTTACGATAGGTGGTCGTCTACACTACGAAATGCATTGTGCGCCCTTGCTCATCTTGCAGGGACAGGTGCGGGAATTAAGCTACTCCCTGCGCCGTAAAGACGGTACCACGCTGCCCGTGCTGATGAATGCGGTGCTGCGCCGCGATACCGACGGCAATCCGCTGCTCATTCGCGTTACGCTATTTGATATTACTGATCGGCGCAAGTACGAAGAAGAACTATTGCGGGCGAAGGAGGAAGCTGAAAAGCAGCAGGAACTGTTGCAGCGTCAGAATGAGCAGCTCACGCGTATCAATGCTGACCTGGACGGCTTCGTCTATACCGCCTCCCACGACCTTAAGCAACCCATTCATAATATGGCGGGACTGCTGGCCGAATTCAAATCCATTGCCACCTTCCACGACCCGGAAGCCGACAAGATGATCGGCATGTTTGATCAGGCTTTGCAGCAGATTCTGAAAACGATTGAAGGGCTGACGGAGGTAGTACAGCGGCCGCGAGAACTGGAGCAGGCCGCTACCGAAGCCGTAGACTTGCTGCCCTTCACGGAGGAGATTGTTCGCAGTTTGCAGCCCCGGGAGGTAAAGGATGTGTTCACGCTTGATTTTACCGCGCTACCTACCTTGCGCATTGCGCGGACTGCTCTGCAAAGTATTCTCTACAACCTGCTTAGCAACGCACTCAAGTACGCCGAGCCGGGCCGGCCACCCCGCATCCGGGTAAGTACAAGGCTGGAAAATGGAGTGGCCGTATTGAGCGTACAGGATAACGGGCGGGGAATTAATATTGAGCGCCATCGGAGCCACCTATTCCAGCTTTTCCGGCGCTTTCACCCCGAGGTGGAGGGTGTAGGTATTGGGCTATATCTGGTCAATCGGCTGGTAGCCCAAGCTGGGGGGCAAATTGAGGTCGAAAGTGCGGAGGGAGAGGGTACTACGTTTCACCTGTATCTGCCGCAGTAGGTATCCTGGCTGACGTTTTTAAGCACTACTTTAGGCTCAGCCAAATCATGCGGCTGCCACCCCGATGGGGCAGTGCTATCGTATATTCATACATTTCACGCCAATTTCCTTCTTCTATGGCTTTTTCTACTCGGTGGTATCTCGTGCTGAGCGCTGTCCTCTTTCTGAGCTTCTGTGTACCTAGTTTAGGCCAGCAGTTTACCTCGCAAGTGCAGGAGTTCATCAAAGTGCAGGATCCGTCCGTGGCTCTGGTTGATGCGAAAGTCATTGATGGTACTGGCCGGCCGGCGTTGCTACACCAAACCGTACTCCTCAAGCAAGGCCGAATTGTGCAAGTGGGCCCCGTGAAAAAGGTGAAAGTGCCGGCCGAGGCGAAGGTGATCAACTGCGCCGGCAAGACGCTGATTCCCGGCCTGGTGATGCTGCACGAGCATTTGTATTACACAATGCCGATGGGGGGCTTTTTCAACATTGCCCAAATGCCGTACTCCTTTCCGCGCCTGTATCTGGCCGGCGGTGCTACCACTATCCGCACCGCCGGCAGCATTGAACCGCAAACTGATTTGGCCATCAAGCGCCTGATTGGAGAAGGCAAGCTCATCGGGCCCGACATGGACGTGACGGCGCCCTACATGGAGGAGCCGAGTTTGGATATTCCGGCCTTGAATACCATCAATGGCCCCGAAGATGCGGCCGCGAGTACGAAGTTCTGGGCCGATAAAGGCTGTACTTCCTTTAAAATGTACATGCACGCCACCCGCGCCGACCTGAAGGCCGTGGTGCAAACTGCCCATCAGCGCAACCTTAAGGTTACGGGCCATTTAGCCGCAATTACCTATCGCGAAGCAGCCGAGATTGGGATTGATAACCTCGAGCACGGCTTTATGGCCAGTTCTGATTTTATGCCCAACAAAGCCCCTGACGTAGCCGATTATCCTGCTGCGCGTCAGTCGCTGCTGAAGCTGCCGGTCAATAGCCCCGCCATGAAAGAGCTGATTAGCTTCCTGGTCAGCAAGCGGGTAGCGCTTACGTCTACATTGCCTGTGTTCGAGCCTTATACCGGTCGCGAAGTAGTGCTGGGCGGCGGACTGGAGGCCCTAATTCCGCAGCTACAGGAGCGCGAGCAAGCCACCTGGCAGCAAAACCAGAACAAGGACACGGCCAGCCTACGCCTATTCAAAAAGGAAATGGTCTGGGAAAAGCAGTTTTACGACGCTGGGGGGCTTTTAGTATCCGGAACCGACCCAACGGGCGCCGGCCGTACTATCGCGGGCTACTCCAACCGCCGCCAGCTAGAGTTGCTCGTGGAAGGCGGCTTTACGGCCGTGCAGGCCATCAAAATCAGTACCCTGAACGGCGCGATTTACCTAGGCCGCGAGAAAGAAATTGGCACTATCGAGGCTGGCAAGCAAGCCGATTTAGTGTTGATCAATGGCGACCCCGAGCAGGATATCCAGCAGGTACGCCGCATGGAAATCGTGTTTAAGAAAGGCGTGGGCTTCGATTCCGTCAAGCTATTTGAAACCATGAAAGGCAAAGTAGGCCTGAACTAGCAGGTCTGAAAACCTGCCTGGGGGGCAAATTGGGCTATAAACGCACTAGATAAATAGCGCTAGTAGCGTTGCTATTCTTGGTATTGATACTGATCGAGCAACTCGTGCAGGTCGGGCAAGCGGCGCTCAAACTGCGCCAGCAGAACCGATGGTACGGGCACGGTGGTACCGTAGCGCGTGAGCAAGTAGCGCACTAAAGCCCGCAAGGCCTGCACCTCTTCCTGCAACTGCATTCGCACCATCTTCCAGCGCTTTTCGCCATCGGGCTGGGTACGGCACACCTGCCTTACGGCTACTGTATGGCTGACCACGGCCGCTAGCTTCTCCAGCATGCGCTGCTCATCCTCGCTGAATACTCTAGCCTGCCGGTCAATAATGCACAGCGCTCCAATGGGCTGCTGGTCGGGCATGCGCAAAGGGGCTGCCGCGTAAAACCGGAGTTGGTTGGTACGAGCGGCATGCGCGGCCTGCGCCGTAATCAGCGGGTTCTGTTCCTGTTCCACATCCTGATACACCACGGCTTTTTGGTTGAGAATAGCAGTAGAGCACAGGGCTTCCTCTCGGGGCTGCCTTTCATTGCCCGGCATCCCATGATTTGCTTTATAGAACACCTGCTCTTCGTCGACGAGGGCAATGAGCGAAATGGGCAAACTGAAAATGCGAGCGGTTAGCGCTACTAGCTCATCGAAAACTGTTTCGCGGAGAGCTGGCAGTAGGTCGTAGGAGCGCAGGCTGCTCAGCCGGGCGGCTTCGTCCTCGGGAAGTAACCAAGCAGGAACTTGAGACATGAACAGCCGGCGTTATGTAAGCAGGAGTGGAGGGAGAAAGCGAAGGTAAGACGCCTTCGGCAAAGTGCAATTCTCTATTTTTCGCCCATGACTACCACAGCTCCATAGTCAAGCGCCGCTTTTTTATCGGGATATTTTTGATCAACTAGCTCAAATACCTGTTGTTTGATCTTTTCTGTGGTTGCGGTATCCGCTTTGCTCAGGGCCGCTACCACCGGAGCCGCCACTTCGTTCATAAAATTCCAGTAGCGCTCGTTGTCACCGCAGGTTAGCTTGCCGGTTACCTCCTTTTCCGAAACGTGCTTAAAGCCAGCCTGTTTGAACAGATCAGCCAAAAAGCCCGGACTGCCACAGCGGAACATGCCCGGTGCCCCGGGCGCAGGAGCGGGCAAACTTATATTTTTCTGAATGGTGCCCATGATGGCGGTAACCCACGCATTTTTGTCGGGCACGCCCCATACGGCAGCCGCAATTTTGCCCCCCGGCTTCAGTACCCGCGCCATTTCCTTGGCTGCCAAGAGCATATCCGGGAAAAACATAAATCCGAACCGGCAGCTCACGGCATCAAAAGTGGCATCGTCGAAGGGCAGCTCGCTGACATCGCACACCACGGTTTCATAATTGGTGATGCCTTTTCTGCGAGCCTTATCGCGGGCTACTTCCAGCATCCCTTCCGCCAGATCAGTGATAACCACTTTTCCGCGGCTGGCCATAGTCGCAATCGTGAGGCCGGGCTCCCCGGTACCGGCCGCAATATCCAGTAGCGTGTCAGTCGGTTTTATCTCTAGGGCTTTGATAATCTCGTCGCCCATGGGCTTCAGCCAGTCCATCGTAAAGTCGTCCCATTTTCGCCAGCCCGGCGAAAACTTGTTCCACGTTGCTTTCTGTTGCTCTCTAATTTGTTCCAGTTGCGTATCCATAGCTTGAATCTGGTGAAGTGAAGTAGATGCATAAATCGCGACGGAAGCAAAGGCAGTAAGATAGATAGACTGACAGTTAGGGCTTGAGTATATAAAAATTCGTAGTCAGCATTTAAATGGGATTCTAAATATCCGCACACCTTTATGACCTAATATAGCGTTTTCTAGATTGTGATGCTAACCTACTTTTTGAGCTAAATCTTTAATGCGTTTTGTTCTATTCAATCAGCGCTTCATGTAGAGTTAAGGGCAGACGGATTAAAATTCAAAGTGCTCTTCACTAAGCTACTAGGTGCTCCAGCCGGACTATATACACTTCAGATTAGGGGTCATTAAATATCTTTTTCGGGAAATATCTGGCAACGTGTTTGCTTTCGCGCTCCCTAAATAATCTAACTGCCTTGGTATATGAAAAACCAATACGATCCGAGTACCGGGGAACTCATTGTGGAAGCTAGAAAGGATATAGCGGCAGCTATGTGCCTGTTTCTAAGCTCCTGCCTAACACTTATGTGCTGGGTATAAGCGACGAGCAGCCAGGGGAGTAAAGTGCAAAAAGCTCCCAAAGGAGAAGGTAGGAGCAATAGCCGGGCAATGAAGCGGGTAATGGGAGTTATGCAGTGTGGTATTCTTCCATTACTTCCGCAAGCTCGATCTCTTCCAGCGGCGGCACCGGCGCGAAGCGCGACTCATGAAAGTTCGCTTCCGGAAAGCCCGGTGCTACATCGGCATTATTGATTTCATGTAGCGTAATACCGTAGCCCCGATGCGTATCATAGACGCCCCGCACGGTATAAATAGGGCCCCGCTTAGGAGTCTGAATATTCGGATTCTGCACCAATAACAGGGTAAAGTCATCGTTGGTGCAGATAACCTGCTGGCCCGGATGGAATAATGGCGGCTTCATGCAGCAAAGATACGGCAGGCTTATTCTGATAGAAGCAGGGCGTTGAGCCTGCGAGCTTCATTATAAAAGTGCATTGCTGGAAATAATCAAGCGGCAGCCAGAGGCATTAAGTCACTTCCGAAAAGCGACTATGCGTTTATCCCTTACCTACAGTATGTAAATAAGAATACTTGTGTGCACGCCTAATAGGACGAAATAGAACTATCGTCAAAAGCCATAATAGCAACACAATATGGATAGTTAGGTATTAAACGATTCATGGATTAGAAAACGGAAAGTTATTATCGCCAAGCTGAGTTATCATGGATGAAGTGTAGTACTTTTTCAAGGCATCAGCTATAACTACGATTATGTCAATAGCTAATTCTAAGAACAGAGCTAACTGAGTAGATAAGCCGCTTTCTGACTTTTGTCTACTTTAGCCGGCTGAATAATCATCCGTCCTTTCCAGCGCTTTTCATGAAACATTTAGTAGCTCTTGCGGGCAGCGTCCTCCTAAGCCTTGTCAATTGCACCCAGCACCAATCTAGACCGGATGATGAGGTGGCCTACGAGCGTCATCAAGTTGGCCCCATAGCGCTACATATACCAAAAGGATGGAAGCCTACGAATCTCTCTACATTGAAATCAACTCAGGGCGTACAAGACGTCTATGGCTTCCAGAATAACTGCCCCGACGACGCTGTTTTTTGCGAGAACTTTGTCGTTCGCTTCTCCTCAGCGGGAAACGATCTCCCACTACCGGAGATGGGGAAAGCATTGATGGAAGAGGTGTCCCAGCAATATGAAAAGAGTAGCGTTCTGCGGGTGCAAGACACGGTCGTCAATCACATCGCGATGGAAATAATTGATTACAATTTTACCCATCAACAACTGCCCTTACACGCAACGGCTGTTTTTTTTAAAAGCGGTAATCTGACCGCTCAAATGGGGTTTACTGCCTCGGATACATCTCGTACAGGTTATCTTAAAAAGAGGGCCATGTTTGGAAAGGTCATCGCCTCTATATCAGAAAAGTAGCGGTTGCTACTCTCTGTGAGTGTCCGAGAAGGTGTTTTATGTAAACTTGTCAAGAGAATCGGCCGTTTCCAATATGAAAAAGTAAGGTATCCATTCTCAGATTACTCAGAGCCTCAATCCTTCGCACGCATTTAACCTAAACGCAAAAAACCCGGTGGTATGCAACCGCCGGCTTTTTATCTACAATGCAAACTATACCTAATGATTAATGGGCGCTTCGATCAGTAAAAACCGCGTATCCGCCGCGCACTCCAAGCTAACGTGGTCAGTTTCCCAGATACCCATGCTGTCCCGAGCCTGAAGGGTCTGACCGTCCAGCATAATGCTGCCGCTGATGACGAACAAGAACAAGGCTTTATTCAGCGGATTAAAACGGTAATCTACCGTTTGAGGTGCCTCATAATAGCCTAAGGAAAGCTTTGCGTTCTGGTTGATCCAGCAATGCGCCTGCCCTTCCTCGTTGCTGACAATGGTAGTCAGCTGGTTTTTACGCTTGGCTTCCGGAAACTGCTGACGCTGGTAGCGGGGGGCAATATTCTGCAGTTTTGGCTCAATCCAGATTTGCAGAAAATTTACCTCGTCGTCGCCTACGTTGTGCTCCTCGTGGCGCATGCCGGTGCCGGCGCTCATGATTTGCACCCAATCCTGGTGCACCACTTCGGTGTAGCCCAGGGTGTCTTTATGGTTCATGCTACCGGCCAGCATCACGGAAATAATCTCCATGTTGGTGTGCGGGTGAATGCCGAAGCCGTTGCCCGGCTGCACAAAGTCGTCGTTGAACACGCGCAACAGGCCAAAGCCATTGCGCTCAGGATTGACGTAGCTGCTAAAGCTAAAAGTGAAGTTGCTTTTTAGCCAGCCAATGTCTTTGCGGCCACGCTCGGCGGCCCGAGTGATGCTGAATTTCATACTGCGACGGGCAACTGATGCGTGAATACGAACTCACTTAGGGGCTTACGCTGACGGGGGGCATTTTCGCGGCTGCGCAAAGGCTCGTCTAGCTGTTCGGCCGGGCCGGCGTAGCCAAGTGCCAGGAAAGCAACCGGTTCAAAGTTCGCTGGCAATTCAAATTGCTCGCGGGTGCGGTCTCTATCAAAGCCTCCCATGGCATGTACCGACAGGCCGAGGGCAGTAGCTTCGAGCGTCAGCGTGGCGTTTGCGGCGCCCACATCGTGCAGTGCGCTGGGGTTTAGGTGGCCATTATCGTAGTGCGTTTTTACCAGCGAAAGGATGAGCACGGGCGCATGTTTAGCCCAGACTTGGTTGGCGGGCACCAGGCATTCCAGTAAGCGGTTGAACGCTTCCGGGTCCGACTGATCGGCGTAGATGTAGCGCCAGGGCTGCTCATTCATGGCGCTCGAAGCCCACGAGGCAGCTTCAAATACACGATTGAGATCTTCTGGGTTTACTTGTTGACTGGTGAATGAGCGTGGGCTCCAGCGTTGCCGAATCAGGTCGCTGACGGGGTAAGTTGTGGGGGCAGTTCTCATGATCAATGTTCGATTATTAAGATGGCCAGGATCATAAATGTGCTCGATCCGGGTGCAAACGCTTTCTCAGCAATAGCAGGCAAATAATGGGGGCTGAAGTACTAATTGCTTTACAAATGTATATACATTTAATGTACATACATAGTTTCATAAATTATTTCTCTGATTTATATTTTGAAGTAGCAAGGAGCAATGAGAGTCCCGTCCCGGATAAGACGCACTAGCAGCTAAGACAAAGCTATTTGCCTACTGATGCAAGAGGCGAAGTAAAGCCTCTTAATCAAGGCCTGAAAAAGCCCCCTAGAATTTAAAAATGAGTGTTGGGCTGGCCACCAACTGCCACTAACCAATAGTGCTGGGATAGTGGGGTTTGCATCCGGAATTTTCGCTGCTGGGGGGCTTTTAGGTTGTATATTTAGCAAAGACAATACGATGCCTGTCCCGTTCGGGAGCAAGCTGAACGCTACGCCCAGCTCCGTCTGGCAAGCAGCCTTTGGCTCATGGAATACGCTCAAGCTTTCCGATTTTACTTCTTATCCATCTCGCATGAACATCACGTTTTTTAGCTCAAAGCCCTACGATCAACAGTATTTCAAGGAAGCCAACGGGGAGTTTGGGCACCAACTTCAGTTTCTGGAAGTGCCGCTGAATGCCCACACGGCCGTGCTGGCCCAGGGGGCAGGGGCCGTGTGCGTGTTTGTGAACGATGTGGTGAATGAGCCTGTGCTGCACCAACTGTCGGACAACGGTGTGCAGCTGATGGCGCTGCGGTGCGCGGGCTACAACAACGTGGACCTTAAAGCTGCGGCGGCGCTGAATATGCCCGTCGTGCGGGTGCCGGCCTACTCGCCCTACGCCGTGGCCGAGCATACACTGGCGCTGATTCTGACTCTTAATCGTCAGACGCACCGCGCTTACAACCGCGTGCGTGAAGGTAACTTCGCTTTGACTGGCTTGATGGGTTTTGACCTGCACGGCAGCACCGTGGGCCTTATCGGGCTTGGTACCATCGGCATGGTCACGGCCCGTATTCTGAAGGGGTTTGGGTGTCGGGTGCTGGGCTTTGATATCAAGCCTAGCGCGGAGTGCCAGGAGATAGGAGTGGAGCTTACCGACCTGGATTCGCTCTATGCCCAATCCGACATTATTTCGCTGCATTGCCCGCTCACGCCCCAAACGCATCATCTGATCAACGAGGAGTCGATTGCGAAGATGAAAAATGGGGTGATGCTGATTAATACCAGCCGGGGGGCAATTATTGATGCCAGGGCTGTTATCAAGGGACTTAAGTCGCAGAAGATCAAATACCTGGGGCTGGATGTCTACGAAGAGGAGGGCGACCTGTTTTTCGAAGACCTATCGGGCAAGGTCATTCAGGATGACGTGTTTATGCGCCTGCTCTCCTTCAACAACGTGCTCATAACCGGCCATCAGGCTTTTTTCACTGCCAACGCGCTCCATAGTATCGCCCACATTACCCTGCAAAATATCACCGACTTCGAGCAAGGAAAGAGCCTTATCAATGCTGTGCCTTTCGAAAAAAGCCCCCGATAACTGTCTAGCGGCAACTAAGGCGTATCTGATTTCGGCAGAAAGAAGTGATGAAAGTCATGGCAAAAAGTGTTGTTTCTTATTACTAAACCGCAATAAATCACGAAGCTTTAGATACAGTCTTTTTGGCCACCATTTTACGTCCCCGTCATGGAACCTTCCTTTCTGGTACTCACAGATTTGTCCCCCAAGTCGCAGCGGGCGGTTTACCTGACGGCGCTTCTGGCGGCCGCCGCTAATGGTCAGGTAATCTTGCTGCATCTGGAAAATATGCCGATGCTCGAACCGGAGTTAGGTTTGGTTACTATTCCCGAGCAGTACTACCGGCAGGAGCGCCGCGATACGCTGGATGCGCTGGCGGCGCTGGCCCGGCACTTGCCCGCTCCAGCCGTTGTGGAAAGTGAGGTAGGCAGCCTGCACGATGTGCTGGGGGAGCTGATCGGCCGGTGGCAGCCGCAGATGCTTGTAATGGGCTTAGCCGCAGAGCATGATGTGCTCGATGAGATGCTGATGAATCAGGCCCTGCCCGCGCTTCGGCAGACGGGCCTGCCGCTCCTCCTGGTTCCGGAAGAAACCGATGTTGCGCAGGATCCTGTGCTGCCGCTGCCCCGGCTGGTGGCCGTAGCCGCCGACGGCGAGGAGTTTCACCTAGCCGACTCTTCCCTTGCATTTCGGTCGGTACTGGAGAGCTGGTCGGCGCAGTATTCCATTGTGCATATCACCACTCCCCACGACCCCTCCGATGGTGGCATCAGCCGGGCCGAGGCCACGGTGCACCAAAGCGGCTTGCTGCCGGCTGAGACCAAGTACACAACCTATCAGATTCGCTGGCAGCCACGCAGCAAAGGCATCGTGCAGGCCGCCCTTGATATT
Source organism: Hymenobacter sp. HDW8 (assembly GCF_011305775.1). Classification (NCBI taxonomy): domain Bacteria; kingdom Pseudomonadati; phylum Bacteroidota; class Cytophagia; order Cytophagales; family Hymenobacteraceae; genus Hymenobacter; species Hymenobacter sp. HDW8. Next base: position 843,576 of record NZ_CP049907.1, on the reverse strand, counting down.
CAGGCCGATATGGTGGTGATACTGGCCCGGCCGCGCACCTTCCTGAGCAGCATTTTCAACATGGGAGTGGCCGCCGAGGTCGTGCGTATCAGCACGGTGCCCGTGTTGTTGCTGCCCACCGTCGACCGGCCGAAGCCCGCGCCCCAATAGATTGGGTGCTGAGTGGCGCTGCTGAAGCCCGTTGAGCGCTTCCAGCCACGATTCCTTGGTTTCACTGACTGACCCAATGCGATGAACAGTACTATCCTGGCCGAAACGGGGGCAATTACGAGCTTCGCCTTCCGATTTTTTCGTCATGGTTTCAGGCCCCGCTACGAGGTGCAGGAGCTGCTCTATCAATGCTACGTCATTGGGTATCAGTCGCTGCCGCTGGTGGGGGTCACGGGGTTTATTATGGGCATAGTTCTCACTCTGCAAAGCCGGCCCACCATGGCACAGTTTGGGGCTGAATCCTGGATTCCGACCATGGTGGGGCTGACCATTGTTCGCGAAATGGGCCCCATTATTACAGCGCTGATTTTTGCCGGCAAAATCGGCTCTAGCATTGGGGCCGAGCTGGGTTCGATGCGCGTAACTGAGCAGATAGATGCCATGGAAGTGGCTGGCACAAACCCATTTAAGTACTTAGTGGTAACCCGCGTGCTGGCCACCACGCTCATGCTGCCGGTGCTCACCCTACTTGCCGACGCCATTGCCCTGTATGCGGCCTACGTCGGCATCAACCTGAAAGGCGTCACTACACTGGCCCTGTTCACCAACAACATCATCTCTACCCTGAACTTTGGCGACGTCGTGCCAGCGGTTATCAAAACCTTCTTTTTTGGCTTTGCTGTTGGTATAATTGGCTGCTACAAAGGTTATTACGCCAACAAAGGAACGGAGGGCGTGGGGCGAGCAGCCAACTCGGCGGTCGTTGTGTCGTCGCTGGTCATTTTTCTGCTCGATTTGCTGGCCGTACAGATTACGAGTGTTCTTGGCCTCAACTGAGTTAAGGGTAGCCATTTGAGTATTGTTCTCTGACATTAATCATCAAGGCCATGAGTAAGGATTTGGTAATGAGTCTCATAAAAGGACTTCACACGCTGATATGGCTGTTTTTTAACGTCGTTATTTTCTACCTGCTCTACGCGGCTATTACCGGCCAGCTCGACCACTGGCTTTGGTTGGGCTACGGCTTGGTAGCGCTGGAAGGGCTGGTGCTCGTAGGCTTCAGCTTCTTCTGTCCGCTGACAATACTGGCCCGGCAATACTCCGACTCGTCGGCCGATAATTTCGATATCTACCTGCCGAACTGGCTAGCCAAGAATACCAAACTCATCTACACTTCCCTAGTGCTCATAAGTGCTATAATCACAACGTACCAACTGCTGAAATAGCTACTCGAACGCTTTCCTATGCTTCCTGATTCTGCCCCATTGTCAGCTGCCACTGTCGCCTCGCCTGCCGAGGAGGTGCTCACGGTGGAGCACGTGAGTAAGTCATTCGGAGATAACCACGTGCTGCAGGATTTTTCACTTACCCTGCACCGGGGCGAAAACCTGGTGGTGCTGGGCAAGTCGGGCTCGGGTAAGTCGGTGCTTATCAAATGCATTATCGGCCTGCTGCCTATCGATGCGGGCCGAATTACGGTGCTGGGCCAAGACGTAGGCGCGCTTGGCCACGATGAGCTGGACCAACTACGAACTAAAGTGGGGTTCCTCTTCCAAAGCAACGCTCTCTACGACTCCATGACGGTACGCGAAAACCTGCTGTTTCCGCTGCGGCGCCACTCGATGGCTAACCGCCGGGGGCAGGAGGAAAGCATGGTGCTACAAGCGTTGGACGATGTAGGATTGGTTGATACCATTGATCAGATGCCGGCCGAGCTGTCGGGCGGACAGCGTAAGCGCATTGCCCTGGCCCGCACCCTTATTATCCCGCCCGAAATCATTCTGTATGACGAGCCCACCACCGGCCTCGACCCGATAACGGCGCGTGAAATTTCCCAGCTTATTCGTGAGGTGCAGCAGAAGTACACTACCTCCGCCCTTATCATCTCGCACGATATGAATTGCGTGCGCCTCACCGCCGACCGAGTGGCGCTATTGGTGGATGGGCGCTGCCACGCCGAAGGTACCTACCAGGAATTGCAGCAACTGGACGACCCAGATACTCGCGAGTTTTTTGTCTGATACGCTCCGTAAAAAAGCCCCCCAGATACAAATATCAAGTATGTAAGGCTTCCATTTTATCCCTTATTGTTAAGCACGATGCCGCAATCTACCGCCAGTAATCATATTCGCCTGGGCTTGTTTGTAGCTGTAGGAGTGGGCTGCCTGATGACGGTTCTGTTTCTGCTGGGTCGCAAGCAGAATCTGTTTGGCTCGTCGCTGGAAATAATGGCCGATTTTCGGAATGTCTCGGGGCTACTGATCGGCAACAACGTGCGCCTGGCCGGCATCGATGTAGGCACCGTTCGCCGCATCCAGATTGTAAACGACAGCACGGTGCGCGTAGTCATCCACCTGAACCGTGATGTACAGCCTTTTGTGAAGAAGAATGCCGTAGCCTCCATCGGCACCGATGGCTTGGTGGGAAATACCATCATCAATCTAAACGCAGTGGCCGCTCCAGCGCCGCCCATTGAGCCCGGCGACATGCTGCGCACCAAGAAACCCTTGGCCGTGGCGGATATGCTCAATACGCTCGACATATCGAACAAAAATCTGGTGGGCATTACCCAGGACCTGCGCCAGATTACGAGCAAGCTCAACGGCAGTAAAGCCATCTGGCAGGTGTTAGACGATCAGCAATTAGCTGAAAATTTGGGCGTAACTCTGCGCCGTGCCGCCAGCACTACAGCCGCCTTACAGGCCTCCGCCCTCGATTTGCAGCGTATCACCAACGACGTGCGCCGAGGACGCGGCCCAGCGGGCTATCTGCTCACCGACACATCCTTCGCCAATCGGATGCGCTACACCACGCGCCAGCTCGCCAGCTCTTCCGATACGCTGGCCGCTACGATGGCATCCTTGAAGCAGCAAGTGCAAACCAGTGGTGGCCCCCTCAATACTTTGCTGGTTGATACTGCCATGAGTCAGCAGCTGCGCCGCACGCTGCAAAACGTGGAAAAAGGCACTGAAGGCTTCAGCCGAAACATGGAAGCGTTGCAGCACAACTTCCTGCTGCGAGGGTACTTTCGCCGACAGCAGAAGAAACAAGCCCAAGCGCCCGCGCCTTAGCTAGGTCAAGTGAAGTAGTGAGAAAGCTTTACTCAATTGGGGCTAACGGTAAGTGCGGGCTGTTTGGGGGGCAAATAATTGCCGCCGCAATGCTTCATCGCGGCCGTATACATCGGGATAAAACTTGAGTTCGCCCGCCACCACGGCGCACGTGGCGTAGCGTATGTGAAAGGCTATGGGGCGCTTCAGCGTAATGGTGCGCGGCTTGGGGGCAGCTTCGCATTCGGCTTCGGAAGGCAGAGCTACGCTGGTGCTATCGGGGCCGAGCAAGTAGGAGGCCAGCCGCATGGGGCGCTCCGTACGCAGGCAGCCATGGCCCAAGGCCCTGTTGGTCAACTCAAAATCGCTGGTTTCGGAGGTCGCGTGCAGGTAGACGGAGTACGGGTTGGCAAAGCGAAAGATGATGTTGCCCAGCGTGTTGCCACACCCCGGATTCTGACGAATACTGTACGGAAAATTCTTTGCTGTCACGTGCTGCCATTTCACCGTTTTGGGATTGAGGCGGCGGCCTTTGGCATCGTAGAGGGAGTAGTTATTTTCGGCCAAGAAGTCGTGCTCCGAGGGGTACTTAGCGTTTTCCTTCAGATAAGGCAGAATTTCGGTTGTGGCAATACTATGCGGCACATGCCACTCCGGTGCTACCGTAAATGAGGTAAGTCGGCTGCTCAGCGTGGGAGTGGGACTATCGGGACGGCCCACCACAAGGCGGTGGGTTTGGCGGACGCGGCCGTTGTCTACTACTTCCATGGTGTGTGCGGCCAAGCTCACCAGCACGTAGCTCGAATCGGGGATGGCATCCCAGCGCCAGCGCTCTAGGGTGAGGGCTATCTGCTCCGTTTTTCGTTGCCGAGCTACCGAATCGGAACCTTTGGGTTGCCGCCGCCACCTGACTAACGCCTGCTGAAGCTGTTGGTACTCGCGGTGGCGGGGCTGGCAGCGCAGCAGCGCAGCCACAAAGTCCGGCGCTTCAAGGGCGCTGCTGACCCATACCGCCGGGTCAAATGGGCCTTCTGCCTTTTCCAAGGGCGACGGCACAAAGGCGTGGAGCTGGCCCCGGCGCAGGTGCTTGGCAAACTGCAGCAAGCCATCGGTGAGCAATACCTCAAAGCGGGCCTGCTGGGCTTGCTGGTGTACAACGGACGTGGGTCGGGTTATTGAATCGGTGAGGGCTAACAAGGCCGGCGCATGATAGGCACTCGGCTGCAGGCCGTAGTCTTCGGCCCCAGCTAACAACGCAAGAGCAGCGCGACCAGTGGCATTGGGCTCCAGGCCGGTGCTCCAGGCCGGCAAAAAACGGCGCTTTGTGTAAAAATTGCGGGCTTCTTTTAAGTCTACTGCGGGCTGCTGGTGTTGAGCCCACGCCGCTTTAGGCCGGAGCAGAACTTGAATGCGGGCGGATACTTTGGGTGCGATTTGGCTTACCTCCACACTGGTAGAACTGCGCGAGGCGTGCGCACCCGGAACTGCCCGTAGAGAAAGCGTCAAGGTAAGCACCAAGGCAAGAAACCAGTGCTGATATACACACATAAGCAGGGTCAGAAATGAATACGATAGTAAGAAATCGGCCAAAACCTGTTGGCCTGATCTTACTTCGTGGTGGGCAGCACCAGCACCGGCACCGGACTACGACGCAGAATATCGGCCGTGACGCTATGGTGAAAAAGCCCCCCAAGGAAGGAGTGCGGCCGGGCCAGCAGCACAAGAAGCTGGGCGTGCAGCTCCGCGGCCGCGTGCAGAATGCCGTCGGCCGGAGCTTCTTCGCACACTTCGTACAAGCTATTGTTGGAAAGCTTGCCAAATAGCCCCGTTTGTTGCGCTGATGCCAGCCCTACTTCCGCCTTCGACGGGCCATGTCCGGCCGTTACGTGCACGACGGTCGTCTCAGGCTGTAGGGTATTAAATAGCTCCGCTAACGCCAGTGAAGGCGCACTCAGCGAGAAAGGACGAGCATCGGTGGCGACTATAATGCGCTGTGGTAACTCCGCATCGTGCCATCTCTCTGGCACGAGCAGCAAGGGATGATGCGCGTCCTGCAGAATAGGAAGCGCACGGTTGCCCACCAGCCGGTCCAGCAGGTTATCGGGCTCCTCCCGCCCCAGCGCCAGCAGCAAAGGACGGTGTTGCTGCACCACATTGGCCAGCGCTGCACTCAGCACATCAACAACGACTTCGGTATCGGCTGGCACGGGCAATGTGCTGGCCCGCTGTACCATATTGGTCATAATCTCCTGTCGGCTGGCCACTAGCACCGGCGCCGCCACCATTGACACTTCCGGTTCCAGCACGGGGTCCAGAAATACATGCAGTAGTACAAGTCGCCCATCTAGGCGTTGGGCCAGGCGAGTAGTATACATCAGCGCCGCCTCCGCAGAGCGCGACAAATCGGTCAGAACTACGAAGGTCGGTTGCATAGCCAATAGATTTCAGTGAGAGAGGAGAAGGAGCAGAGCGGGGGTAAAGCCTAGACGATTTGCTGGTGTACAGCCGGAATTAGTTACTATCTAAAGATCGTCAATTTGTTGCGCCTGTAAAATGATGAACGTCAAATGACTAAATGACTTATCTCATCCTGATAGAGTGCTACTCAGTGTTGGGTCTTACGTCGTCATTCGTGCCCCAAATTTTCCTTGTGCTGCCTCACTAATTGAGGCTTTTATCATGCGTTGGCAACCTAAACGACACGCAAATACCTGTGTAGGTACATTATTTTTTTAATCTGAGACCCTTACTTATAGCATTAAATATCTGATATTCAGTTGTTTGTGTATAATAACCAATACATAATTTTGGTCATAGTTGAGCTTTAACGGAATTATAACCTCCTGTTAATATCACTTTAATTAGGGTGTTTTTGCTTTGTCTGACCTCTATCTGCCCAGTCTATCAACGAACCAAGAACATCATTATGAAAAAAATAGTAATTCCGACCGAGCTAACCCTCTATTCTCTAAATCTGGTCAAACACGCCCTCACCCTGCTAAAAGGGGAAACCTGCGAGATTACTCTACTGCACCACACGCCCTTACCCGACTCTATTACTGAGTTGCTGCTGTTGCCGCGCGAGGCGGACAAGGCTCGGGAGCCTGACGCCGAGTTTGTGAAGGCCCTGGAGCGGCTGCAAAAGTCTTATGCACTCGAAATCCACGATATCCGTATTGTTCATCTCTGCTGCGACACCTCTCTGACGATCAAAAATTTCGTTATTGATAATCAGATTGATCTGGTGCTGAGCCCTGTATCCCTGACGAACCCATCGGAGGCAATGCGGCATTTCAGCAGCTTGGTACAGGATATTCCCTTTCCGGTTTTATATATCCCCGAGTTCTTCGAAACAACCCAGTTCCGCAAAATCGCTTTTGTGCTGGACGAAGAAGCCCGCACGAACACTCTGCCCGACAAAGCGCTGGTTGACCTGCTGTGTAGGAAAGACTACCACGTAACGTTCCTGCTCGTGTTTGCCCCTGGCACCAGTACGGCCAAGATAAAACAAGCCTTGGACGCGCTGTATGCTGCCCCTGTATTGCACGGCGTGGAATTCTCGGTGCACCTGCAGCAGCAGCGCGACCTGACAACCGGTGTGGTTTCCTTTATTGAGGAGTTTGAGGTAGACCTAGTCGTTACCTGCAAAAAGCGAAGCATGCTCGACTACCTGCGCAAGGGTCGGAACCGCAGTGTCCGCGACAAAGCCATCAACACGAAAGTGCCTTGCCTATCGGTCGCGTAGAGTGCGACTATCCTTGCTCATGTATTTCTGGTAACGCCTAGTTACGATCCTATTATGTTATTAAGAACCAAAATTCCGCTTAGCTACGTCTTTGGGAAAATAAAGCGAGAGGTCCTGTTTGTGTTCGTCTACGCCACATTGATCGCGGTAGAAGACCAATTTTTTCATGTCATGTCGCTTTCCCTGCCACTGAGCGTTCCGATGGTGCTCGGTACGGTGCTCTCGTTGCTGCTGGCTTTTAAATCGAACCAGGCCTACGACCGCTGGTGGGAAGCCCGCATTGTCTGGGGGGCAATTGTGAACGATTCGCGCTCCCTTATCCGCCAGGTTCTTTGCTTTACCGATGCGCCCTACGCGCCGCAGGAAATCAGTGCCTGGGTGGAGCGCTTCACAAACCGGCAAATTGCGTGGAGCTACAGCCTGGGCATGGCGCTGCGCAATAAGATGGACGTGGAGAAAATTCGCCGCTACCTAGCGCCCGAAGAACTAGCTTTTATCACCAAGCACGATAACCTGCCCAACGCCTTGCTAGAACTGCACGCCCGCGATTTGCGCTACGCCTTAAATGAAGGCTGGGTAAATAGCTACCAGCAGGTAGAACTCGACGCAACTCTAACCCGACTGACGGATTCGATGGGCAAATGTGAGCGGATAAAAAACACCGTGTTTCCGGTGACTTACACGCTGTATACTCACTTTTCCCTATTCTTTTTTGTGCTGTTGCTGCCCTTTGCTCTCCTCGAGATATTCGGCGTGCTAGAGGTGTTAATGGTCGTCGCTATCTCGTCCGCGTTTTTCCTAATCGAAAAAATGGCCATTCACCTGCAAGATCCCTTTGAAGGCAAGCCCACAGATACCCCCGTGACGGCCATTGCCCGCACCATTGAGGTAAACCTGAAGCAGATGATCGGTGATAAGAATTTGCCGAAAGAGAATATGCCTCTTGCCAGCACGTATTATGTGATGTGAGGAAGCGGGAGGAATTGCCTCATTATGAATGCAGGCAATGCCCTCCTAGCTATTGTGCTCATTGTGAGTAGTAATTTGTACGAAATTGCTTCGAAAAAAGCCCCCAGACTTAAACTGGGGGCTTTTTTCGTGGCTTAATCAAAAGCATACCTATTCTTCTTATACTCGGCGGAATGGCTTAAAGCGCGCAGAAATGCACTGTGTAGCAGTAGTGATGCACATCCATATATTGAGCGGCTTATGTCAAAGGAACAATTCGAGTTGGATGTCACTGCGCTCATAAGGTGAGGGCGAACCCGAGATAGTGGGGCGAAAACCCAATTCCCGGTACAGATGCAAGGCCGGAGCCAACTTAGTATTGCTTTCTAAGTACAGGCGCATAGCGCCTAAGGCCCGAGCTTTGGCAATAGCGGCCTCTGCTAGTTTCCGCCCGATGCCCCGGCCTTGCAGGGCGGCCGTAACCGCCATCTTGCCCAACTCAAAGCTCGTATCATCTATTTTATAGAGCGCACATGTGCCTACAATCTGGCCGCCATAGCTGGCTAAGAAAATGTGACCTCCTCGCTGAAGAACATACTCTTCCGGGTTGTCAAGGACGCACAGGTCCGCTGGTTCAAGGTGAAAGTACTGTTCAATCCATTCGGTATTCAGGCGCTTAAAGTCAGCCTGGTGCTTCGATTCATAATTTAGCAGCTGTACTTCAGGCGTTCCTGCGAGTTCGGTGGATTCCATAGCCAAAAGATAAAGCTGATGAGCAAATTATGCACGTTTGGCTAGAATCTTAGTTCTCATCCGTCTTCTATAGACAAGTAGCGAGCTAGGGTGTGAACTCCCACAGCTCTGAGGAAATGCCGATAGACGGAATCCCACCGACCACGTAACCTTTGCCATTTAGGCTAAAGCCCTGCGTGTAATAGAATGCCGCGCCGGGAAACCGCGTCTTCAGTGTCCACGCGTCGCGGGCTGGGTCATACTCATAGATGTCTTTGGTGAAATTAAGGCCCGCATAGGCTTTATTCCCCACGACAAAGGCCATCGTGTAGTATTCCCGACCCGCCGGCATCTTGGCTTGGAGAGTCCAGGTGTCGGTACTCGGCGTATAAGCCCAGAAACTATCGGCCACCAAGTCGCGGCCATCCGACCCGCCAGCCACGTAGCCTTTGTTGCCCAGGGCGAACCCGACGCCGGCGTAGCGCGATGTTCCGGGGAAGTCCCGTTTCTGAGTCCAGGTATCGGCCTGCGGGTCATATTCCCATGTGCGCCGGTCGGTTCGCGTAGAGACGTAGTACCCTTTGCCGTTTAGGGCAAAAGTCACCCCAAAAACATCTTGCAAGGGTGGCGGCAAACTGGCTTTGGGCGTCCACTGGTTGGTAGCGGGCGTATAGGCATAAAAGTCCTGCAATGGGTTGTTATTCGGATTGCGGCCCAGCCCGATGTAGACCAGGGAGCCGATTGTGAAGGCCACCGCCCCCGTGCGCAACTCACCCGGCATATCAGCCTGACGTTCCCAGCGGTTGGCAGCCGGGTCGTAGCGCCATAGGTCCGGCTGTAAGAAGCGGAAGAACGGGGGTTGGATTTCGCCTGTACCCCAATAAGCATAATTCCCGATGCTCACCACCACCGGGGTAATTCGGGGACTGGGTGTATCGGCCAGTCGCCGCCAGCGTCCGCTGAGCACAGTAAAGGGGGTGACGCTGGTCGTGCGTTGTCCACGTACCTGCAAGGCCAGCAGACCCGTGGTGGCGCCTGGGGGCACGCGCACCAGCAGCGTGTCGCCGCGCACCGCAAAGGGCGCAGTGGGGGTCGTATTAAAATAGAGGATGTTCTCCCTAGCCGTAGGGCTGTTATTTGTTGTCAGGATGCGCACGAGGGCCCCGATGGTATCCGCGGTGCTGACAAAACTCACAATGCGGGGCTGTGGCCCGGTTTGTTCGGTTTCCTTGGGGTCTTTTTGGCAGCCGAGTAGGAGACCCACCAGTAGAAGCCCGATTAATAATTTAACCATAACAGGATAAGGAAAGTAGCTAACGTAGAACGACTGAAAGATAACTTCTATTCTCCGCAACGCCCAGAGTATATAGGATAGTGAATTTGCAGTAGGAACATGAAAATAACTCTATCGCTCAAGCCCGACGATGAAGCCATTTTGAACCTCTGGAACTTGGAACATGGAGGCAAGTTGACGACGCTGATGTTCCGGTTGGTCGCCTGCACTACGCGATTCACGGACAGGAGAACGCCGGTGGCTCCTGGCCTACTCTCTAGAGAGTCTTCGACGAGTGGGAAGACGGGATGCTAGAGGATTATATGAGTCTGACGGTCTCGGGAATCCTAGACAAGGTCCACGATGGGTACGCCAATGGTGTTAAGTATGCAGCTTATCACCAAGCCGTAGCGACCCTACCTCAGCATGAAGCTAACTACTGAAGGCTCCGTGTCATGTTCGCCGGGTTCCTAGACGAAGGGTAGCCTACTTTCAGAAGATTAGTAGCTGAAAGCGACAGAGTAATCAATGACTGTGGTTACCTCCTTAGGTCTTTCAGATAGGCCCGAACGTCCGATTCCATCAACGTGTAGCTAGGTCGTAACCCTGTGCCTCTATTAGCGTCGATGTACTTCACTTTACCTAGTGAGATTAATTGTCTCACATATTTGGGTGACCCACGTAGCAACTTCGCCGCCTCGGTTACGGTGAGCACGGCATCCTTGCGCTCAGGAGTAGCTACAGGAGCGTTTAGATGCTGAGCAATGGCAGCGACAAGGTTCGGAATGAAGGCAGGAGGCAAGTCGAAGGATACTTGCATCAGGTTCTAGGTTAGGAAGTACACTATAGTAAAGGCTAGGCTGTCAATTGTTAGCCTTAAGCTCCTATGTGGTACCTAGGTTAGGTCAAGCCTAGTTATAATTACCCTACTCAGTACCCATCTCTGATATATTTTGCCGGTCAGTTTCTACGGTTGCTTGTTGAGAAACCAGCAAGTACGTTTCACCGCGTTAAGACCATCAGAAAGGAATAGAGAACGTAGAACCTCAGGTGTGAGTAGACATGAGCAGAAGTAAGCGTCTTTAACGCCCAACAAGGCCGATGCCGATACTAAGACGATACTACAAAACGAAAAAAGGCCCCTAGCGTAGTGCTAGGAGCCTTTTTTGCGGTCCGGACGGGACTCGAACCCGCGACCTCCGCCGTGACAGGGCGGCATTCTAACCAACTGAACTACCGAACCATTTACTTTGTGGGTGAACCGTTTGTTTTTCCCTTAAAGTGCTGCAAAGGTAGGAGGAGGTTTGAGACTGCACAACATAGGGGGCATTTTTTTACAGAAAAAAAGGCATTCTGTACGGTTGTGGCTGTTTTTCAGCGACATTGTTTTTTCTGAACCCATTTCAGAGCTGCTGATATAGTGGGTGGAGTGGTTTCGCTTACCTTTGCTAACTCTGGCTTGGGGCAGCTTTGTCTGGTCTCAATCCCTTTTTTCGTTATCTGACGCCTATTTTACTCGGCAATGCTCCTCGATTTCGAACAACCAATAGCCGCCCTCGAAGGCAAGCTCCGCGAAATGCAACAGTTGGCACTTGACAGCCAGGTAGATGTGTCGGAGGCCGTTGCGGCGCTGGAGGCCAAAATTAAGGCCCTCAAAAAAGAAACCTATGCCAACCTCACCCGCTGGCAGCGTGTGCAGCTCTCCCGCCACCCCGACCGCCCGTATACCCTCGACTATATCGATGGTATGGCCAGCAAGTTTATCGAGCTGCACGGCGACCGTACCGTAGCCGACGATAAGGCCATGGTAGGTGGGTTTGCCGATTTGGATGGCCGCTCGGTAATGTTTATCGGCCAGCAGAAGGGCCGTAATACCAAGCAGCGGCAGTTTCGCAACTTCGGTATGCCAAATCCAGAGGGTTACCGCAAGGCTTTGCGCTTAATGAAACTGGCAGAGAAATTTAACAAGCCTATCATAACGCTCATTGATACTCCTGGCGCATTTCCGGGACTTGAAGCCGAGGAGAGGGGGCAGGGGGAAGCAATTGCCCGCAACCTGAAGGAGATGTTTCTGCTAAAGGTGCCCGTTATCTGTGTTATCATTGGGGAAGGTGCCTCGGGCGGGGCACTCGGTATTGCCATCGGCGACCGGGTGCTGATGCTGGAAAATACTTGGTACTCTGTTATTTCCCCGGAATCGTGCTCTAGTATTCTGTGGCGTAGCTGGGATTACAAAGAACAGGCTGCTGAAGCCCTCAAGCTTACGGCTACTGATATGATGCAGGCCAAACTGGTGGATGGTATCGTGAAGGAGCCTTTGGGCGGTGCTCATACCAATGTGCCCAAAATGATTGATACGCTAAAAAAGACGCTGATCAAGACGCTCGACGAGCTTAGTGCGATGCCAACGGAAGAGCGCATCAGCCAGCGTATTGACAAGTTTTCAGCTATGGGCGTTGTAGCTGAATAGCCTAAAGCAACCGGCTGGGAAGCAGCTTTTTGGTGTGTTCATGTTGTGTACTGCGTAGTGTATGAATCTCTATACTATTGATACTGGCCTCTTTAAGCTTGATGGTGGCGCTATGTTTGGCGTCGTGCCCAAAAGCATGTGGCAAAAGCTGAATCCGCCCGACGCCAACAATATGTGCACCTGGGCCATGCGTAGCCTGCTGATTGAGGATGGCAACCGCCTCATCCTCATCGACAACGGCATGGGCAACAAGCAGGATGAGAAGTTCAGGTCGCACTTTTACCCGCATGGCGACGATACCCTGGAGAATTCACTGCGGCACCGAGGCTTCACGTCTACCGATATTACCGACGTATTTTTGACCCACTTGCACTTCGACCACTGCGGTGGCTCGGTGGTGCGTACGCCGGGGGACAAATTGGAAGTGGCTTTCCCCAATGCTACCTATTGGTCAAACGAGGCGCACTGGAACTGGGCCGTGACGCCGAATGCGCGCGAGAAAGCCAGCTTTCTCAAGGAGAATATTCTGCCAATTCAGGAAAGCGGGCACTTGCAGTTTCTGGCGCCTGGTGCGGCTTCGGCGCTGCCGCAGTTTCGGGAAATAATTTTTGCCGACGGCCACACAGAGAAAATGATGGTGCCAGTGCTGGAGTATAAAGGCCGTACGCTGGCGTTTATGGCCGATTTGCTGCCTTCCGCAGGACACATTCCGTTGCCGTACGTGATGGGATATGATGTGCGTCCGTTAGAGACGTTGAGCGAAAAGGAAGCCGTACTCAACCGCGCTGCTGCCGAAAACTGGGTGCTTCTGCTGCAACACGACCCTACTAGTGCTGCCTGCACCGTGCAGACCACCGATAGAGGGGTGCGCCTGGCGGAAACGCTGCGCGTGGAAGATCTTTAACTCGCTGTAATACCAGATGCGGGAAATCGGCTTGGCGTTATCAGGAGGTGGGGCGCGTGGCATTGCGCATCTGGGCGTGCTGGCGGCGCTGGATGAACTAGAAATTCCGATTGGCCGGTTGGTAGGAGTGAGCTCGGGGGCAATTGTGGGGGCCTTCTATGCAGCTGGCTTCAAGCCGGCTGAGGTACTGCGCCTGTTCACGGCCATGCCGATTACCCGCTTGCTACGCCCGGCATTTAGTCGACATGGGTTACTGAATCTGGATGCGGTAAAACAACTTTTGGAAGAGCATCTGGGGGGCAATTTTACCTTTGCCGATTTGCAGCGCCCGCTCACGCTGGTAGCAACTGATTTGGTGGAAGGTGTGTCGGTGTACTTTTCGGAGGGGCCATTGCTGCCGGCCTTGCTGGGGTCGTCGGCGGTGCCGGTGCTTTATCGGCCCGTGGAGTATCAGGGGCGGCAGCTGGTCGATGGCGGCTTGCTGAATAACCTGCCCGTAGAGCCGCTGCTGGATAAGGATATTGTCATAGTTGGTGTGCATTGCAACCCCGTAAATCCGGCGGCGCGTATCACTACATTTCGGAGCCTAGTAGAGCGGACTTTGCTGCTAGGCATCAATGCCAATACGCCCGCCCGCCGTCTGCGCTGCGATTTACTTATTGAGCCGCCTGAACTGCGCAACTTCCGCACGCTCAGCTACCGCCGGGCCACGGAGCTCTACGATATCGGCTATCACTACACGATGAGTCTGGCGCCGCAGCTGCGCGCCCTTCAATAAGTACCGACGTTGCTCAAAAATTCTCTAGTTTTAACCCTGGGGGGCATTTTTTCGTTGGTCCACCAAAAAATCAATATGCCAAGAGCCTCTACTACGCCTTTCTTCTGGTACTACTTTTCTAAATTCTGGTTTTGGATAACTGGCTGGAAACTGGTTTCGCGGGTGCCGCCGGGCATCACCAAAGCCATCATGATTGCGGCTCCGCACACCAGCAACTGGGATATTCTCTACGCTCGCGCTTCCTTTTTTCTGATGAATGTGCCCGTGCGCTTCACTGTAAAAAAAGAGTGGGTCGATAATCCGTTTGTAGGCTGGCTGATGCGCTCCTTAGGCGCGCTGCCCGTTGATCGGAGCCGCAATAATAGCCTTGTGGATGGCATGATAAAGCTGTTTAAAGAACGCGATGATCTGGTGATTCTTATCACGCCGGAAGGCACCCGGCAATATCAGCCCAAGTGGCGTAAAGGGTTTTATTATGCGGCTGAGGGAGCCAATGTGCCGATTCTGCTGGGTTTTCTGGACTATAAAAACAAAGAATCGGGCGTAGGCGGTCCAATTTATCCTACGGGAAATTATGAGGCCGACTTAGAGCAGATTCAAGCCTTTTACCGAACAAAAACGGGCAAGTATCCGGAGAAAGGCGTGCGCTAATAAGCGCTTGACTCCTCTTGGTAAAAAATACGATTAGCTTTCCCACCATTTACGCACTCTGTTCCATGGAGAAGATCCAGACGATACTCATCATTTTGTTGGGGTTAGGCGTTTTTGTGTGGCGCATGGTGCAAAAAGCCCGCGAAATGGCGGCCCGTGAATCGCGTGAGCGACCCGCGCTGCCGAAGGCTCCTGGTTTGCCCACTACCTCTTTTCAGGAGTTGCTAGAGCAAATGAAGTCGCAGAATAAAGCTGGTAATCAACCTCAGCCTGCCGCCAGCCGACCTACTACGCCGGCTGGTCGTCCGTTGCCCCGCGAGCAGGCACCTGTGGCGCACAGCTTGGAACGAACGGAGGTTGACCCCCGATCCTTAGAAACGATGCCACCAGCGCGCTCCTTGGAGGCGCCTACGCGGCAGCCGCGCTTGGCAGCAAGCTTGCCGCGTGCGACGGCTTTGCCAGCTCGCGAGGATTACTGGACCCGCCAAGCCGCGCACAGCCCCGACGAAGCCCGGCAAGCTGCCCGTCGCCGCGTGCAGGCTATGTTGCGAAACCCCGCTGATTTGCGGGCCGCCTTTATTCTTAGCGAGATTCTTAAACCAAAATACGAGTAGCTCAGACTTAGTTCACTACCTCTGGGGGCAAAAAGCAGCTGGCACCGCTGAAATCCGATGTTTCGGTTCAGCGGTGCCAGCTGCTTTTGTGAAGCGAACTTTTGCGGAAGAGCTTCGACTGACCAAGCAAAAGCTTGCTGCTGTGTTAGTCCTGCGTTAGCGCGTACGCTACTAGGTTAGCGCCCATACGTAGCGCAGCTTCATGGGTGGCGGGTGGGTCTTCGTAGGTGCCTACGTCTTCCCAGCCGTTGCCCAAGTCGCACTCAAACGTGTAGAAGCACACCAGCCGTCCTTTGTAGAGCAAGCCAAAGCCTTGAGGGCGTTTGCCTTCGTGCTCGTGCACTTTCGGTAGGCCTTTGGGGAAGTCGAACTTTTGGTGGTAGATAGGGTGAGAGAAGGGTAATTCTACAAACTCCAGCTCGGGGAATACCTTCTTCATTTCGGGGCGAATGAACTTGTCGAGGCCGTAATTGTCATCAATGTGCAGGAAGCCGCCACCGGTGAGGTAGCGCCGCAGATTTTTAGCCTCAGCATCGGTAAAAACGACGTTGCCGTGGCCCGTCATGTGGACGAACGGATACGTAAACAGTTCGGGGTTGTCAAGTTCCACCGTCGCTTCTTCGGGTGCGATGTTGGTTTTTAGCGTCTGATTACAGAACTGAATCAGGTTGGGTAGGCTCGTTTTGTTGGCGTACCAGTCGCCACCGCCGCCGTAGTGCAACTTGGCAATGCGGAAGCTGGGAGCCACGGGGGCCGCCGCCGTAGCAAAGAGCAGGAGGAAAACTAAAAGGGCGTTTTTGAGCATAGGTGGTGGCGGTAGTTGGTAATCGATACCTCTACAAAGTAACGGCTAAGTAGGAAAGTTCGATATTTACTCCTCCGCATGTCGTCTGCTGTAGTCCAAGCTTATATATTCATGCCTGCAAATATCTATTTCACTGCTATTAAACCTTCGCAGAGTTTCAGCGAGTACGTCTAGTCGAGGATAATTTATAAACATATTACCGGCAGAAATTTGCAATCATGACTGCTACTAGCGCGGCGGTTTCCGTGCGCAGTCGCGATTCGCCGAGCGTGACAGGCTGTATGCCCCGTGCTAAGGCAGCTTGAATTTCGGCCGGGGTGAAGTCGCCCTCTGGACCAATCAGTATGCAGCAATTTGCCCCCCGCGCTGCTACCTCCGACAAAGCTGTGCGCTCACCTTCAGCCAGATGCGCGATAAAGCCGGTGGCTGGTTCCAATGCAGAAATAAAAGCGGAATAATCGGTGAGCTCATCTAGCTGCGGCAGCCACGCTTGGCCCGACTGTTTCAGGGCGCTTACTGCAATTTTCTCCAGCCGGTCTAGTTTCAGCTCGCGGCGTTCGGAGCGGGCGCAACGCAGGAAAGTGAGGCGGTCGAGCCCAATTTCGGTGGCTTTTTCCACTAGCCACTCCATGCGGTCTAGGTTCTTGGTAGGCGCTACCGCTAGGTGCACTGCGTAAGCGCGACGCGGCACGCGCTGCTCACTAATTACGCGCAGAAGGCAGCGTTTGGGGTTTGCATCTGCTACTTCTGCCTGGAAAATGCCCCCCACACCATCCACCAATTCCACGGCGTCGCCAAGGGAGAGGCGCAATACGCGAACGGCATGTTTGCTTTCATCTTCGGGCAGGAGGTACGTGGCCGCAGCTAGATTGGGGGCGTAAAAAGTGTGAGGCATGCGGCAAAGATACTGGGATGCTCCCCTGAAATGAGAAACCCCACTGAACGGAGCCAGCAGGGTTTATGAATAGAGGTCAGACGTTATTACTTAGGAAACCAAAACCAAAACGCACGTTTAGTTAAACGCCTTGTTCAGCATTCCCGCCAGGCGCACACCTGCTTGGGTGATACGCTCCTTCATCAGGTCGGCGTGAGCGGGGTAGTAACGATAATCGACGTCGGCGTTGTTGGGTGTTTCCTGATAGATCTGATTGCTCGCCTGATAGGATTCCCAGAGCCACTGCTCTGGTCCCGCAGCCTGCATCTTCCGAATTACCCGGCCCCGCAGCTTGGCATCATAAGCAGTAGCCATTTCGGTGTAGGTGAGGCCTTGGTAATCAAGCAAGCCACTGTCCCAAAGGCTATGCAAGTTGGTATCCTTGCCACGATATTTCAACTTAATATCGTTGCCGCCTTTATCCTCCGCGTGGCCCGCATGTAGTGGCTGGTGCACATCACCCACCAAGTGTACCACATACTTCAAGGCCGCCACCCGATCAGCTTGCGGCTTGCTTTTATCCTTTAGAATAGCCAACTGCGCCAGCATGGCGTTGTAAGCGTTTGGAACGGTTTGGGCCTTGAGCTGCTGGATGTATTGGTCTTGGTTGAGGCCGCTGGGCGTATTTACATAATGCCAGGGCGCCGTTTCCTTGAACTCAGGGTAGTAGCGCACTTCATCAGGCCAGGTACTGACCATCGTCAGCGTTTCCGTATTTAGCAGTTTTTGAATTTCACGCTTGGCGCGACGGGAGAGGTGCTGTTCGGCAATTTTGCCCACGGCCCGGTGCCCATCCGCGCCCCACGCCCATAGGCTGAAAGGGGTGAGGAGAAGCAGGAGCAGCGGTAGAAGGCGCTTACGCATGACGCTTAGGATAGAATGGTTGAATCGGGAAGTAAAACTAGCAGGTTTGCATGATATGCAAGAAAAAGCCCCCCAGTACACGACTGGGGGCTTTTTACAAAACAAGTGTTGCGGCTTTACACGCCGGCTTCCACAGCTACTTTAGGAGCGCCCGCCAGAATTTCCTCATTCGCGAAATCGGCGTACTTCTTAAAGTTGGTTACAAATTTCTCGGCCAAAGAGGCAGCCGTTTTATCATACGCTTCCTTGTCAACCCAGGTGTTGCGTGGTTCCAAAATTTCGGTTGGCACGCTAGGGACTGAGGCTGGTACTTCCACCCCGAAGATGGGGTGCTTAGTGAACTCCACGTTATTTAGGTCGCCGTTGAGTGCGGCCGTAATCATGGCGCGCGTGTAGCTCAGCTTCATGCGTGAGCCGGTGCCGTAGCTGCCGCCGGTCCAGCCAGTATTGATCAGCCACACATTCACGTCGGGATGCTCGTCCATTTTCTGGCCCAGCATCTCCGCATACTTCGTGGGGTGAAGGGGTAAGAAAACAGCGCCAAAGCAAGCCGAGAACGTCGTCTGTGGCTCTGTAACGCCCATTTCAGTGCCTGCTACCTTTGCCGTGTAGCCCGACATGAAGTGGTACATGGCGTGGCTCTTATCCAGCTTGCTGATGGGGGGCAAAACGCCGAACGCATCAGCCGTCAGGAAGAAGATATTCTTTGGTGAATCGGCTACCGATGGCTCAATGGCGTTGTCGATAAAGTTGATGGGATAAGCCGTGCGGGTGTTCTCCGTCACCGACTTATTGGCATAATCAACAGTGTGCGTGCCGGGAATAAAGCGCGTGTTCTCGACGATAGCCCCGAACTTGATTGCATCCCAGATCTGCGGCTCCTTTTCGCGGCTCAGGTCAATGACTTTTGCGTAGCAGCCACCTTCAAAGTTGAAGATGCCCTCGTTGGGAGTCCAGCCGTGCTCGTCGTCGCCGATGAGGCCGCGGTTCGGGTCAGCGGAAAGGGTGGTTTTTCCAGTGCCCGATAGGCCGAAGAAAATGGCTGCGTCGCCATCCTGGCCCACGTTAGCGGAGCAGTGCATCGGTAGCGTGTTCTGCTCGTGCGGCAGCAAGTAGTTGAGTACGCCGAAGATGCCTTTTTTCATCTCGCCAGCGTAGCCAGTGCCGCCGATGAGAATCATTTTCTTGGTGAAGTTCAGAATGGCAAAGTTGGGCTGACGGGTGCCGTCTACGGCTGGATCGGCCTCGAAGCCGGGCGCGCAGATGATGCTAAAGTCAGGCGTCCAGGTAGTATCCTCGCCCTCAGCGGGGCGCAGGAACATATTGTAGCAGAAGAGGTTATGCCAAGCCAGCTCGTTTACGACGCGCAGATTCAGGCGGTAGTCAGGGTTGGCGCCAGCATAGGCCTCGCGCACGTAAATTTCTTTATCGGCCAGGTATTGCACCATCTTCTCCTGAAGCTGGTCAAATTTGTCAGCATCGAAGGGAATGTTGATATCGCCCCACCACACGCTGTCCTGCGTGTTGGCGTCCTTTACTACGAAGCGGTCTTTGGGCGAGCGGCCAGTGAACTTGCCAGTATCGGCCATGAGCGCGCCAGTGTCAGTGAGCGTGCCTTCGCCGCGGCGAAGGGCTTCTTCCACCAGTTCGGCGGGGGTGAGGTTCAAGTGTACCTTAGCCGCCTGGGTAAAACCGAGGGGCTGAAGGCGATGAAGAGCGTGGGTGGCGGTGTCCATCATAAGCCGATAAACAATAAATGGGGTGGGTGGGAAATGGGAATTCTTAGAACAAAAGTAGTCAAAAAACCGAGTGAGCCACGGCTGTGCTGTGTTTTGCTAAGGCACGAGCGAAAATTCGCTATGCTGTTGCTGAAGTAATACTTCCTCGGGGGGCAAAAGTTGGCAGTTGCGAAACTTTTGTAGCTTTACAAACCCCCGACCGCTGTTTCGGGTCGGTTTCTCTTCCACCTCCATCTTACTCATCTTTTACATGCAATCAGCCTCCGTCGTGCCCGAACAGCCACCGGTTGCCGCACAGCAAGGACATCCAAAGGCACTGTATCTGCTCTTCTTTACTGAACTGTGGGAACGGTTTAGTTACTACGGTATGCGGGGCTTGCTGACACTGTACCTGACCAAGACTATCCTGGCTGGTGGTTTGGAAGTACCCGCCGCAACCGCCACTCTTATATACGGGTATTTCACTGGTTTCGTGTACTTTACTCCCATCATTGGAGGCTGGATTGCCGACCGTTTTATCGGGCAGCGCCGCGCAATTCTTATTGGCGGTACTTTGATGGCCCTGGGTCAGTTCTCGTTATTCTCTACTACTCCTGGTAGTCCGGCTGTGGCATTTGGCCTGCCGCTGACTACGTGTCTGGGCTTGCTGCTGCTCATCATTGGCAATGGCTTCTTTAAGCCTAATATCTCCACGCTGGTAGGCCAGCTCTACGAGCAAGGCGACCCGCGCCGCGACTCGGCGTTCACTATTTTCTACATGGGCATCAACATTGGTGCCTTCCTCGCGCCGCTGGTGTGCGGCTATTTTGCCGAAGACTTATTCGCTACCAAGACCGTCGTTGATGGCGTGGAGCAGGTGAGCAATTACGGTTTCCGCTATGGCTTCCTGGCCGCTGGTCTAGGCATGGTACTGGGTCAGATCATCTTCAACTTATTTGCCCCCCGCTTGCTCGGCCCCATTGGCTTGGCTCCAGTGAAAGTGGTAAAGGACAAAAACGCGCCGAAAGAGACCTTGTCGAAAGAAGAAACCGACCGCATGGCGGTAATCTTCATTATCACGCTATTCGTTGTGTTCTTCTGGGCTGGCTTCGAGCAGGCTGGTAGCTCCCTAACCTTGTACACAGACAGCTATATCGACCGTGAGGTGTTTGGCTACCTGATTCCAACTTCCTGGTTCCAGTCGGTGAATCCGCTGTTTATCGTGGCGCTGGCACCTATTGTCGCCAGCATATGGCTGAGCTTAGGCCGTAAGGGCAAAGACTTGAGCATCCCCGTAAAAATGGGTTTGGGAATGGTCCTGTTGGGTATGGGCTTCCTGTTTATGGTAGGCGCCGTAATGGAGCGCGGCGGTGACGTGAGCGATACGACGGTGAAAGCCAGTATCCTCTGGCTGCTTGCTACCTACTTCTTCCATACCATCGGCGAGCTGTGTTTGTCACCCATCGGCCTTTCCATGGTAACGCGCCTAGCCCCGATCAGCTACACCTCCGCGCTCATGGGCGTGTGGTTCCTAGCTCCCTTCGTGGCACAGATTGCGGGTGGCTATATCGCTGCTTATGTTGAAGAGCTTGGTGCTTTGAAAGTATTCGGCCTTATTGCTGGTTTCGTCATTCTAGCTGGTTTGATTCTAATTGCCATTGCTAAGAAGCTGTTCCACATGATGCACGGCCGCGGAAATTAACTTATGTATTTAAAAAAAGCCCCCAGATCCAATCTGGGGGGCTTTTTTGTGTGAATTTCTTTACCCTTTAAGCTCATAAGTGCGCTCGGATAGTTAATAAGCATATCCAGTCTTAACCCAGAATTATTCCTGCTATGGGCAAAGGGTAGGTAAAGGGAATAACATGCTGATAGTATTAATAGTCTTCATCCTCTAATATCATGCGTGTCAGGTAATTCTTCTTGTAATGGAGAGTTAATTTGATCAAACGTATCAATGAATAAGCGCATGCACTTGAGCCCAGTCCGGGTCAAATTAGTGAGTTCATAATATCGAGATCCTACCTGCACTTCAAGTGTTTTGCGTCGACCTACCTCAACGAGATTTCCGTTCAATACTAGACCTCGCCCGTTTACTCCTAACACTTTAAACTGCACATGTAAAGTTGGCATCACTGGCTCCTGATGAGTATCAATCGTGCGAATGCGGTTAAGCAAACCCCATACTTTACTTTGCTCTGGTGTTAATTGCTCCAGCCGCCACCGGTCCACATATTTGGTAGCCTGGTTTCTAATACCATTAGCATATCGCCACTTGCCGTGGTAAAAAGTAAGTTGCTGGTATGCTTGCAAAAAGGTCCAGAAGGATCTCCTAACCTTAGTCTCATCCGTTTCTATGCGGTCAGGACCTGAAACCGGTTTGTAGTCCAATGCCTCATAATCAATAACGGCAGCAACTTCGGCTGCCCAAGCATACTTCTCTTCCATACCCGCTCGGGCAATAGCAGCATCCATAAAAGAAATAAGTCGGTTACAGATATTGTACTTTAGATACTGACTGCTAAGCATACTCACAAAGGAGCAGTAACATACAAATAAAGCCCCCAGAACATGTCCGGGGGGCTTTTTACTTGTTAAGCGAACAGCTAAGTTAGCTGCGCGGCTGATCTTACATCATGCCGCCCATGCCACCCATACCGCCCATGCCACCGGCACCGCCAGCAGCAGCTTTCTCATCTTCTGGCTCATCCGAGATAACGCACTCAGTGGTCAGGAGCAAGCCGGCGATAGATGCGGCATTCTCCAGAGCTAAGCGAGTTACTTTCGTTGGGTCGAGGATACCAGCAGCCATCAGATTCTCATAGCGGTCTTCGCGGGCGTTATAGCCGTAGTCGCCTGAGCCTTCACGCACCTTCTGTACGACCACCGAGCCTTCGCCACCGGCGTTGCCTACGATGCAGCGCAGCGGAGCTTCCAGCGCCGTGCGGATGATATTTACACCCGTACGCTCGTCGCCGTTCAACGTGTCAACAGCAGCCAGCGATTCGATAGCGCGCACCAAAGCAACGCCACCACCAGGTACTACGCCTTCTTCAACGGCAGCGCGAGTTGCGTGCAAGGCATCGTCAACGCGGTCTTTCTTCTCCTTCATCTCTACTTCCGTAGAAGCACCGATGTACAGGATAGCTACACCACCCGACAACTTAGCCAAACGCTCCTGCAGCTTCTCCTTGTCGTAGTCCGACGTGGTCGTCTGAATCTGAGCTTTGATTTCGTTGATGCGGGCCGTGATGGTAGCCTTCTCACCTTTACCATTGACGATGGTTGTGTTGTCCTTGTCAATGATAATTTTCTCAGCCGTACCTAGGTACTCAATCGTAGCGCTGTCAAGCTTGTAGCCGCGCTCTTCCGAAATCACGGTACCACCAGTCAACACAGCGATGTCTTCCAACATTGCCTTACGACGGTCGCCGAAACCAGGAGCCTTAACGGCTGCAATCTTCAACGAACCACGCAGCTTATTAACTACTAGCGTAGCCAAAGCCTCGCCGTCCACATCTTCTGAGATGATAACCAACGGCTTACCAGTCTGAACTACCTGCTCCAATACGGGCAGCAGCTCTTTCATGGTGCTTACTTTCTTATCGTAGATCAGAACGTAAGGGTTTTCCAACTCCACTTCCATCTTCTCCGGATTGGTCACGAAGTAAGGGGAGAGGTAGCCGCGGTCGAACTGCATGCCTTCTACCGTTTTTACTTCGGTCTCCGTGCCACGCGCTTCTTCTACCGTGATAACGCCTTCTTTGCCTACTTTGTCCATGGCATCGGCAATCATCTGACCGATTTCCGAGTCATTGTTGGCCGAAATAGTACCTACCTGGGCAATCTCCGAAGAGTTCTCAATCTTCTTCGACTGCGCCTTCAGGTTAGCAACAACAGCGTGTACTGCCTTGTCGATGCCACGCTTCAGGTCCATTGGGTTGGCACCAGCAGCTACGTTCTTCGAACCAGCTGTATAGATAGCCTGCGCCAGTACAGTAGCGGTAGTAGTACCGTCACCAGCTTGGTCAGCGGTCTTAGAAGCAACTTCTTTTACCAACTGAGCACCCATGTTTTCTACGGGGTCAGTCAGTTCAATTTCTTTAGCTACAGTTACACCGTCCTTAGTGATGGTGGGTGCGCCGAATTTCTTATCGATAACCACGTTGCGGCCTTTTGGGCCGAGGGTTACTTTCACGGCGTTAGCCAGCTTATCTACGCCGCGCTTTAGCTTGTCGCGGCCGTCGGTATCAAATTGGATGTTCTTAGCCATCTTATTTTAAATAGAGAGGTAATTCTGGAAAAGAAAAGGAAACCCTACAGAACGGCGAAAATGTCAGACTCACGCA
Source organism: Hymenobacter sp. HDW8 (assembly GCF_011305775.1). Classification (NCBI taxonomy): domain Bacteria; kingdom Pseudomonadati; phylum Bacteroidota; class Cytophagia; order Cytophagales; family Hymenobacteraceae; genus Hymenobacter; species Hymenobacter sp. HDW8. The sequence continues at coordinate 819,591 of NZ_CP049907.1, read as the reverse complement.
TGATGAGGTAATCTTCCCCATCCACGGTGATCTCAGTGCCGGCGTACTTACCATAGAGCACTTGGTCGCCCACTTTTACCTGAGGAGCAATGAGGGTACCACTGTCGGCTACTTTGCCTTCGCCTATGGCCACTACTTCGCCGCGCTGGGGCTTTTCCTTAGCCGTATCGGGGATAATAATGCCCGACTTGGTTTTTTCCTCGGCGGCGGCTGGCGCGATAATTACGCGGTCGGCCAGCGGTTTCATGCTAAGTGACATATTGTACGTTTTGGTTGAAAGATGTTGAGTGAATAAACCCGTGCGCCGTTCCCGACACTTCTTATGCCAGCCCACTCAAACCTGACATAATGGTCGTTAAAGTGAACTTTTTGGGGCCCTATACCAAAGTTTTGCTGCCAAACGTGTCAGGTCTGTCGAAACCTGACACATTGAGAAAGGCATAAAAAAACCGATGGCTTTCAAGCAGAAAGCCATCGGTGATAGGGTTGAGGATAAGAGCAGCGAAGCCTTACTGGTTGCCGGTTGTTGAAGCTGGGGCGGGAGCCGGAGTTGTAGTAGACTGTTGAGCGGGGGCAGATGCTGCCCGCTCATTAGGAGTGGCCGTGCCGGAGGCTGCAGGAGCCGTAGCACCTGGAGCACTAGCGCCTGGAGCCGTAGGAGCTGGAGTAGCAGGGAGTTGCGTTTGAAGCGCGCGCTCTTGGTTGATGCTGCGGGCCGGGCCATTATCACCGCCACCAATAATCATGTGGGTTCCAAGCGTAAGAACCATTAACCCTAGGGCGAAGCCCCAAGTCAAGCGCTCCAATAGGTCTCCGGTGCGCTTTACGCCCATCAGATTGGCAGCTCCGCCAGAACCGAACTGGTTCGACAGTCCGCCACCCTTTGGGTTTTGGGCTAATACAACGAGGGCTAGAAGCAAGCAAACAAAAATAATCAGGGCAATCAGGGCAATATACATCTACTCGAAGGTTTGCAATTGTTGAATTTGGTCGGCAAAATACGCCTTTTTTTCCGGCTGGCGCACCATCAGCCGTTCATATATTTCGATAGCCTTACCGATTTTGCCCTGCCGCGCCAGAATGCGAGCCAAGCTTTCTGAGGCCAAACTGGGCTCTGCAAGCGTACTACGCACCGATAAATCCGCCTGCGCTTCAGTGGTCGGGGGAAGCGGTAAAGGTGCTCTAAAGCGGGGCTTGCTGCGCAAAAACTTGTCAATCAAATCAATGCTGGTTGGCACGGGCGGCGGTACGGGCTGGTGCTGCTTTAAGTGCTGAAGCAGTAAGGCATCAGGCTCGAAAAACGCGCTGGGGGGCAAATCTAGACTGTACTCGTCGTGCGCTTGCAGACAGAAACCCAGGCGACTACCTAATCCCGGCGCATAGCCAACTTCCTCATCAGACCAGAAAGGAGGGATGGCAACAATTTGTTTAGCAGCAGCTTTCTCAACCTCGAATAGATTATAAGTCGGAACAGGTAGTGTTTGCGTCAGACCAAACTCGAAGCGGGAGATGCCAACTTCCGCCGGAGGACGGATTGGCGGTGGTAGTAGCGGCAATTCCTCCTCGGTCAGTTCAGTTTCAGGTTCCGCCTCTGATGCGTTAGTTACCGGAAGATCTGCTGTTTCTACTTTCAGATCCGCAAGCTCTCCAAGAGGCTCTTCTACAGATAGTTCAGTCTCTTCTGGGGCAGGTGATTCCATCTCCGAAGCAACTACATTAACTTCGGTGCTCGTCTCTACGAACTCTTTCTCAAGTAGGGCGTCTACCTCCGTAGCGGGTTCAGAAGTTTGCTCCGAGAATTCGTTTGCAACCTCGCCGTATTGAGATTGCGCTACTTCAGGTTGTTCCTCAATAGTCGCATGGGACGAAGTTGCTACCGTATTATCCAGCAATACTGCTTCTGAAGTGAGTATTGCTGTTGCTACACGTTCCTCTCTTATTACAATAAAAGCAGAAGATTCTTCTTTACTATCGGACTCCTCAGGAGTAAGAGTATTAGCAAGTAGCTGATTATCTATTGGTTGTAATTCAGTATTGTCAGTGTCGGTAGTGACAGCAGCTTGTAGTAATTCTAGTTCATCGGGAGTGTTGTCATCATGCGTAGGATGAACCGTAGTTGGAAGATGGGCTCGTGATTCGGTATCAACTGGAGCCACAGTCGCAGGCACAAAAGCTTCTACGGGCGGCAGCGGCGCGGGCAACTCAATGAGGGCGCGTAGCTGCTGCCGATCTACGGCGTAGGTGGCGGCGCGGCGCAGGCGCTGGGCTGCCAGCATACTGCCCCGATCATGGGCAGCTTTTGCCAGCAGTAGATGGGCGGTCTGGCAGTACGGAAAAGTAGCCGCTAACTGCTCCAACTCCTGAACTTCCGTCTCCGAAATGCCCCCCAAATTGTCCAGAATATGCAGCAGCGAGGCGCGGGTCATGATGTGCGGTACTAATTATGAGTTGGCTGAGGATGGGTGTTCAGCTTAAAAATGGCGGCAATTTCGAAAAGGACCCAGCTAAGCCAGCCTTGTTTTGAGCCGACAACAATACGGCAATTTATTTTCTAAACAGGCGCCGTAGTGTGGCTACCGAGCCCGCCAGTAGGGTAATTACCAGTTAGCTACCGACTTATTAAAAACGTCGGTGATAATGTTGTTAGTAATGACACGGACGCGCGGGTCATTATTAATCGTGGTGATGTCTTCCGTGGCCGAGAAGCTGTCGCTGCTCTGGAAGGTTTGCTCCAAGTCCTGCAAAGGGTCTTTGGTGTTCACGAATTTCACCTGTACCTGAATCGTCAGCCGGTTTTGGCCAGCCTGGTCGATATTTCCTTCGCGCTGAATGGCAGCAGGGGCGAAATCGTAAGCCGTAATGGCACCTTCAAATTGTAGGTCGCCATCGCGGGGCACGAGTTTCAGCGTGGTATTACGCTGAAAATAGTCCTTGAAATCCTCCGTAAAGCGCTGAGCCAGAAAGGACGGACCGTTGCTGGCGTTGTTCTGAAACGTTGCTATGGAGATGGTTTTTACTGCGGGATCGATGTTAGTTCCTGTAAAGGAATACACGCTACAACCAGCCAACAGAAACAGAAAAAAGCCCCCCAGTAGCCAGCCAGTCAATCGGTTAGAGCTGCTCGAGATCATACTGCTTGAGTTTGCGGTATAAGGTGCGCTCCGAAATACCCAGGTCGTGGGCAGCGTATTTACGCTTGTTATGGTGCTTCTTGAGCGCCTTCATAATCATTTCCTTTTCCTTTGCCTCCAGCGACAATGTTTCCTCTTCCGTTTCGTGCGGAATATCTTCCACCCGTTGGGCTTCATCGTCGTAGGTTAGTTCCTCGTCGCTGTCGTTTAAATCACTAACGGGACGTGGGGAAATAAAGTACTCGCTAGCAGCTTCGGTAGGAGCAGGACGATTCAGGCGGCCACCTTCATAAGAAGATGCCACATTCAGATTATTGAAAAGATGGCTGTTTTGCCGTAGTAGCTCCTGCGCCTCGGCAGGGCGCTGACCAGCTGCCAAGTCCAAAACCAACTTTTTTAAGTCGGTCATGTCGCGCCGCATATCAAACAGCACTTTGTACAGCAGGTCGCGCTCCGAGTACGTGTTATTTGCACCTAAACCATCGGGGCTAGCGGCGCTAAGCAGCATGGGCAAACGGCTGCTCTGGTCGGCCGGCAAATACTGACGTAAGCGGGCCGCATCTAGCTCGCGCTCCATTTCCAACACCGACATCTGCTCGGCAATATTCTTCAACTGCCGGATGTTGCCCGGAAACCGGAAGCGCTGCAAATCAGCAATAGCATCAGGGGTAAGGCTAATCGGCTTTACGCGATAGCGTTCAGCGAAGTCAGTTGCAAACTTTCTGAATAATAGGTAGATATCATCGCCTCTTTCACGTAGTGGTGGAACTGTGATAGGTACCGTATTAAGACGATAATAGAGGTCTTCGCGGAAGCGGCCTTCACGTACAGCGTCCAGTAAATTCACGTTGCTAGCCGCCACCACACGCACGTCTGTCTTCTGCACCTTGCTGGCACCTACCCGAATGAATTCGCCATTTTCAAGAACGCGCAGCAAGCGGGCTTGGGTACCCAGCGGCATTTCCCCAATTTCATCGAGGAACATAGTGCCGCCATTCGTTACCTCAAAGTATCCCTTGCGTGCCTCATTGGCACCTGTAAACGAACCCTTCTCGTGCCCAAAAAGCTCGGAATCGATGGTGCCTTCAGGAATGGCACCGCAGTTAATAGCAATGAATTGTCCATGCTTGCGGGGTGAAAGGGCATGGATAATTTTGGAAAAGGATTCCTTACCTGAGCCGCTTTCCCCCGAAATAAGCACGGTCATGTCGGTGGGCGCCACTTGGGCAGCCACCTGAATGGCATAGTTCAGCGCCGGCGCATTGCCAATGATGCCAAACCGTTGTTTGATGGATTGTATTTCGCTGGGAGTCAAAATCAGTAGGTAGGTTTTCGTTAAAGGACGAAAATCGGCCGCATTTACTTTAGCTATTGAATAGCCCCTGCATTGATAAGGGCCATTTCCTACGCTTAGATGGCGTTGCCGAATAAGGTGCTAGCAGTGCAGTCGTGCACCAGCACGTTCACATAATCGCCTTTCTGGAAGGTTTGTTTTGGGAAGAGGACCACTTTGTTTTGGTCGTTGCGACCGCTCAGAAACTCATCAGAGCGCTTGGAAAAGCCTTCGACTAACACCTTGTGTACTTGCCCAATAGCGCGTTGATTGCGGATGAGATTATGCTTCTGCTGAACCGCAATGACTTCGGCCAGGCGTCGCTTTTTTACCTCCAGCGGCACATCATCTTCCAACTTGCGAGCGGCCAGGGTGCCGGGGCGCTCCGAGTAGAAGAACATATAAGCCATATCGTACTGCACTTGCTCCATCAGGCTCAGCGTATCCTGATGCTCCTCCTCCGTTTCCGAGCAGAAACCCGAAATCATATCGGTGCTGATGGCACAGTCGTCGCCCAGAATGCGGCGGATGGCCTGTACCCGATCTTCGTACCACGCGCGGTCATACGTGCGATTCATCAGCTTGAGTACCCGGGAGTTACCACTTTGGGCAGGCAAGTGAATGTAGTTGCAGATGTTATCGTACCGAGCCATGGTGTACAATACCTCATCGGTAATATCCTTGGGGTGAGACGTGGAAAAGCGCACCCGTAACTCGGGGCTCAGCAAAGCCACACGCTCTAGTAGTTGGGCGAAGTTTACTTGCTCCAAGCCATCTTCAGAAGCCCATTTGTAGCTGTCTACGTTCTGGCCCAGCATGGTAACTTCCTTGTAACCGGCGGCAAGTAAGTCGCGACACTCCTGCACGATGCTGTGCGCATCGCGGCTGCGCTCGCGGCCACGGGTGAAGGGCACGACGCAGAAGGAGCACATGTTGTCGCAGCCGCGCATGATGCTCACGAAGGCTGATACTCCGTTGGAGTTCAGGCGTACCGGCGTGATATCGGCGTACGTTTCCTCACGGGAAAGCAGCACGTTCACTGCTTTTTGCCCCCCATCTACTTCCTGAATCAGGCGGGGCAAGTCACGGTACGCATCAGGCCCTACCACGAGGTCTACAATCTTTTCCTCTTCTAAGAACTTGGTTTTCAGGCGCTCAGCCATGCAGCCGAGCACGCCAACCAGCAAGCCGGGGTTGCGCTTCTTATGTCCGTTAATCTGTGAAAGGCGCATGCGCACCGTCTGCTCGGCTTTTTCCCGAATAGAGCAGGTGTTAAGCAACACCAAATCAGCGCCTTCTAGTTGTTCTGTGGTGTCAAATCCTTCCTGAAATAGGATAGAGGACACGATTTCAGAGTCAGAAAAATTCATCTGACAACCATAGCTTTCAATATAAAGCTTGCGCTGCCGGCCAGTGCTGGTAGCGGCGCTAACCCGAACCTCACCGCTTGGCGTATGAGCGTGATCCGCAGGGGCGGTGGGAGCCGGAGTATCTAGAAAGTCGAGAGTAAGAATGGGCTGCGACATAGCGGTCAAACACGAATAAGGAGGGCAAAGGTAGGCCTTTTAAGCTTAAAATGACAGAATGGCAGAGATTAGAATGCGTAAGATTTGGGCTCTTTTTGCAAAGAGCACTCACCTAAAAACAATCGATTGTGCCCTGTCGTGCATCAGGCTGCTAAACAATCTGAGCGCCTAAAACCTCCAGCATCGCCTTTGCCTTTAAAAGGCACTCATCATATTCAAGCTCCGGAACTGAATCGTAGGTGATGGCTGAGCCAACCTGGAAAGAGAGGTAACCCGTGGCGACGTTGAATTGAAGGCTGCGAATGACCACGTTGAAATCGAAGTCGCCGGAGGGCCAGATAACGCCGAGGCTGCCACTGTAAAGGCCCCGGCGGCTATGCTCATACTGCTCAATGAGTTGCATGGCCCTGATCTTGGGGGCGCCCGTCATAGAACCCATCGGGAAAGTGGCACGCAGGATGTCGACAAAGTCGCATTCGGGCCGGGCCTGGGCTTGCACGGTGGAAATCATCTGCCAGACGTGGCGGAAGCTGTAAAGGCCGAATAGCTCAGGCACTTGCACCGAACCGGTAACAGCCACTCGGGCAAGGTCGTTGCGCACCAGATCCACAATCATTAGGTTCTCAGCTTGTTCTTTCTCATTGTGGCGCAACTGCTGTCGCAATTCTTCATCTTCCTCAGCTGTCAGGCCACGGCGGATTGTGCCTTTAATAGGTTGAGAAAGAAGTACATCGTGTTGCTGCCGCAGAAAGCGCTCGGGCGACGCACATAGTAAGTACCGATCCTGCCATTTATAGAACCCAGCAAAAGGGGTAGGCGACGCCGCATTAAGCTGTAGGAAGGAGGAAACAGGCTCAATAGCAATGTTCTCAGCGTAAAACTCCTGACAGAGATTTAGCTCGTATACTTCGCCATTCAGAATGTCTTCCTGAATAGCTGCTACGGCCGCGAGGTACTCAGCTTTAGGCATTCGGGCACGCATTTGAGGCACCGAAGCTGTAGCATACGCTGGTACAGTAGTCGCTATAATTTCATCTAAAATGCTCCCCAAGCCGTGAACCTCTACCGAATCTGAACGCCAAATCAGCCAGCTTTCGGGCTCAAAAAAATGAAGACCAGGGAAAGATAAGCCATCGAAATGGTGGCTGTTGAGGTCTTCTATCTGATTCTTTAGTTCATAACTTAAAATACCGCAACGAGGAGCATCGGTAGGGCGCTTCAGCCAAGCTCTCAACTCACTTAGACTAGTAGGTGGCGGCGCGGTAGCAGCACGCACACCGAGCAGCCGTGAAAAAGCTCCCTGCGGATAATTTAGGTCATTAGATTCGTAATAGGCGCAGTACGCAAAGCGGGCAGCCCAATGCAAGGCTTTGGCCCGAAACTCAGCGGGCGTTATGGGCAAGCTAGACAGCGGAACGATTATCACAGGGCAAAAGTAAGGGTCGTGAACGCTTGTGGTCTTAACCAAGCTCCGCCAGAGCCACTTTAGCCTTCATATCTGTACTGTTTTTGTACTCGTGCTTGGGATACTGGAGCGCCTGCCGAAAGTATTTCCGAGCAAGTTCCGTCTGACCTGCCGATTGGTACAAATATCCAAGCTGCAAGGCAGCCTGGGGGGCAAAATAGTAGGGTGCCTGGCCTTTGGATAGCGCAATTGTGCGAGCGTAGAAGTACCGAGCCGAATCTAGTTGGTTGAGGCCATGATAGGCACGGGCGCGGCGGTAAGGCGCCTCTAATTGGTCGCGTAGCGTGCTTTTATTACTAGCATCAAACGATTTAAGTGTTGTGAGAGCTTCCTGATAATAGCCGCCATCAAGCTGGAGACGGGCGCGAGTGAGGACAGGATGCAGGGGGCTTTTTTCCTCAAAAAAACGCTGCGCATACGTGTCTTCTTCAACTACGGTGCGGCCGCCGGTAGCTATCTGCTGTCTGTACTGGGTAGCAGCAGAATGTTTGTCCCCAAGCCAAGCAGCCAGATAAAGCTTGAAAGCAGCCGCCTTCCGATAGTGCTGCCCGCGGTAAAGCTGTAAAAACTTCAGGTTTTCGCGTTCGGAAGCAGCAAACTGTCCCTGATAAAGCAGTAAGTCGGCCGCCATGTGGTGCAAATAGGCTACCGGCACATAAGCTGGGCCAGCGGGGCGCGCCTGGAAAGCGGCCAGAGCACGGTCAGTGCGGTGTAGCTTTTTGTTTTGGCTGATAACCAGGAAGGCAAGTAGTAAGTTGTCTGGCTGTTGCGCAGCCAAACGTGTAACTAGCTGGGTTGTTTCGCTGCTGCGCCGATAGTATGTTTCTTCTACCAAGGCCAAAATAAGCTGGCTTTCCAGCTGAAAATCGTGCGGCCGCTGGGCCGCCGCGCGTAAGTGCTGCAAGCCAGAGTCAACGCTGCCACTCAAACCAAGCAGCCGTAAAAACCAGCGGTAACCCTCAGGCAAGGAGCCGATAGCAAACTCCAACATACCCAGTGATTTGCGGGCTGGTAAAAAGTTTGGATAACGCTTCGCAACCCCTTGCATCTGCTGGTACGCTTGCCGCAGATTCCAGGCACCCTGAACTTCATGTTCAAAAACAACCTGTAGCACCGCCTGATGGAGCCGAAGCTGAGCGCCAGAGTAGTCACGCAGTGGGCCTTGGGGAGCTTTTTCTATCGTTTCCAGCCGCTGATTCTGCGCATCCAGCACGCCGGAGTAGCGCTTGGCATCTTGGCTGATTAGTATTTCCACCATCTCCAGACAATCAGTGACCAGCAGAGTGCCGGCGCTGTTTGGATCTTCCCCTCGTAGCAGGGCACGGGCGGCGGGCACGCGCAGTTTTATCACTTCAGCGTACGCACGGGCTTGTGGGGGTGTCAGCGTTGAAGGTGGCGGCAGGGTGGCCGATAATGATTGTAAAGGCTCACCAAGACAGGCACAAAGTGTAGCAGCAGACAACAGCAGCACTAAGAATAGTCTCTGCACTCCTCTGCATAACCAAATGGGCTTCTCCGCTGAAAATTTCATGTGTACTTCAACAAAAAAGGAACGACAGATGCCGTTCCTTTTTTAGTCAACTGAATAAAAGCGAATTAAGCAGCTTTCAAGTCTACATCAGCCAAAACCCGTCCGCAGTGCTCGCACACGATGATCTTCTTGTGCGAGATAATGTCGGCTTGGCGCTGAGGGGGTACCGTGTTGAAGCAGCCACCGCAGGCATCACGCTTTACCGTCACCACGGCTAGGCCGTTGCGAACGTTACCGCGAATACGGGTATAGGCCATGAGCAGACGCTCCTCGATAGGCTTCACAGCCCCATCGCGCTCCGTCATGAGCTTCTTCTCGTCGGCTTCGCTTTCACCTACAATGGTTTGCAGTTCGCCCTGCTTGTTTGCTAAGTCTTTGCGACGCTCATCGAGGCGTTGCTTAGTGCCGGCGATGTCGTTGTTCTTTTGCTCAATCTGGTATTGAGCTTCTTTAATTTTCTTCTCGGAGATCTGAATTTCTAGGCGCTGCAACTCAATTTCCTTGGCAATTGCCTCGTACTCACGGTTGTTACGCACGTTTTGCTGCTGCTCCTCATACTTGCGAATAAGGCCTTCAGCATCTTTCGCAGCCTGCTTGCGCTGCTTGATCTGGTCATTAAGCCCCGAGATTTCCTCGTCAAACTTGCCTACACGCACTTCGTAGCCAATAATCTCATCTTCTAAGTCACGGACTTCCTCAGGCAAGTCGCCGCGCACGCGCCGAATTTCATCGAGCTGCGAATCAATGCGCTGTAGGTTCAAAAGGGCCTCCAGCTTGTTGGCAACGGGGGTTTCCGCGGTAGGGTTAGAAGTCATAACGGACGGGGTTGGTGAGGGTCTCTGCGATTAAGACCGCAAAAGTACTCGAAAACGTTGAGGTTAGCAATTCCTGAAATAGCTCACTGGTGAATTGTTCGCTCTCAAAATGGCCTACATCGCAGAGCAGTAAATCGCCTTCCGGGCCAAAAAACTCGTGGTACTTTAAGTCGCCGGTCACGTAGGCGTCGGCGCCGGCCGCGCGGGCTTTGTTTAAAAGGAAACTGCCTGCTCCACCGCACAATGCCACCCGGCGGATAGGCTGGTCATACTCGGTGTGCTTCACAACGGGCACGCCTAGAATAGCGCGTAGCTGCTGCCGAAAAGCTGCCGGCGTTAGCTCCTGCGGCAATTCGCCAATCATGCCCGCGCCCACATCCTGGTTTTCGTTTTCGAGCTTGACTATTTCGTAGGCCACCTCCTCGTAGGGGTGGGCCTGGCGCAGGGCCCGAAGCACAGTTTTCTGCCGATGCAGAGGTAGGAGCACTTCCACGCGCTGCTCGGCAGTGGTTTCGGGCTGGCCTGGTTGTCCCTGAAAAGGCTGGGTAGCCGAACCAGGCGTGAAAGTGCCTACGCCATCGGAGCGAAAGCTGCAGTCGGAATAGTCGCCGATTTGGCCGGCACCGGCTTGATAGAGAGCTTGTAAAACCGCATCGGTATGCGTTGGCGGCACATAGGTAATCAGCTTGGCCAGATTGCCGCTCGTGGGGGCCAAAATGCGTAGTTTCTGCAAGCCAAGCTTCTCACCAAGCTTGCGGTTTACGCCGTGGCGCACGTTGTCTAGGTTGGTGTGGGCCGCGTAGATGGCAATGTCATTTTTCAGCGCCTTTAATATAGTCCGCTCCACTTCCGTAGCGCCGGTCAGGCTTTTGAGGGGACGAAAAATGACCGGATGATGGACCACTACTACGTTGCAGCCCCGTTTTAGAGCCTCATCGAGAACGGCTGGGGTGCAATCGAGGGCAATCAGGACGCCTTTGATTTCGGCCTGTGGATCACCGCATTGAAGGCCCGCATTGTCATACGATTCTTGGTAGGCGAGGGGCGCCGCCGTTTCGAGGGCGCGGGCAAGGTCAGCGACGGTAGGCATTTTGTTGATCAAGAAATGAAGAGAGCAAGGATAAGGGGAAATGAAAAAAGAACGTGATGCGCCATCTGGCGTCCACTTGTTGAAGCACCTTTACTGAGGAGTAAACTTCAACGAAATGGTAGAAATGCTTCGACTTCACTCAGCATGCCAGACGCAGTTTTAGCTTCTATTTATTAGTTGATTATATCTGTAAGTACGTTTATGTAACGGGCTACATTTGCTGCCAACTCGCGCCGCTTATACTGCATTAGGTAGCGTGGGTGTTCCAACACGCGAATTTGTTCAAACAACTGAAGCTCTTGGTTCCACCGCTTAAAGTATTCCCCGTTGCGGCGGCCCAGACAGATGGCTACATCGCGGCGTAGGCCCACGTCGTGCACTTGGAGCTGCAAAGAAAGCCGGATGGCGGGGGCCAAGGCAGCGGTGAGGGCAGGCGAGTCGTAATAGTTGTAGTTGCGGCCTTCGCGCAATAAGACCAGGGGATAGAGCGAGCCCAGATAAAAGTTGTCGAAAAAAACTGTTGGACCGCCCAATGCCGCGATAACTTCGTGTATAAACTGACTCGACGGCTCCCGCTGTTGAGGCAACTCATTTGGGATTCCGCAGGCGGTCAAAGCCACCGGATCGGTGAACGCTACCCCAGTGCGACCATTGCCCAAACGGCCCGGATTAATGCCGAGCAGCGCCACCCGCGGCCGATTGTCGGCGTAGTAGCGGGCGGCAAATTGCGAGAGTAACGCTTGGGGAGTTTCCTCCAGGTAAGGACTGAAAGCCAGTACGTTGTCGGGCAGCGTTGTGGGTAGGGGAAAGCTGGTCAGAAAGTGAAGGAGACGAGCGCCGAAGGTGGACATAGTAGCAGGGCAGTTGTATGCACTTACGTATGGCTGGGCCTAAAGAGTAAAAGTGGCGTACTCTGCTTTTCCGCGTACTTTTGCCCCCAGGCCCAATTCTCTCTCATGCCACCATTTCTGGTTTTGTTGCTGCTTCCGTTTGCCTGGCTTTACGCCGGGGTAATGGCCGTGCGCAACTGGTTGTATGATAAAGGCTTGAAGCCATCATTCGCTTTTGAAATACCGTTGATAAGCGTTGGAAACCTGCGCGTGGGGGGCACCGGAAAAACGCCGCATGTGGCCTGGCTGGTAACCGAACTGCGGGCTCAGGGGGCAAAACCTGCCATCCTAAGCCGGGGCTACGGGCGTAGTACCAAGGGGTTCCGCCTAGCCGATACCGCCGCCACCGCCGCCACTATCGGTGACGAGCCGTTGCAGCATTATCAGGACTTTGGGGGGCAAATTCCAGTAGCCGTTGCCGAGGATCGACGGGCGGGATTAACTCAGTTGCTAGCCGTTCGCTCTGACCTGACGACCGTGGTGCTGGACGATGCCTACCAGCACCGGCGCGTACGTCCCGCGCTCAGCATTCTGCTTACCGAGCAGCAGCGCCCGTTTTATACCGACTATGTGCTGCCCGCCGGGCGTCTGCGCGAAAGTCGCGTCGGGGCCCGCCGCGCCGATGCCGTGATAGTCACGAAGTGTAGCGAGACGCTAACTCCAGCCCAGCGCGAAGAAATAACCCACCAAGTTCGGCGCTATGCCAGACCCGACGTGCAGGTTCTTTTTTCAACCTATGCCTATGGGGAACCGGTGGCCTTGGGCAGCCTGAAAAAGCCCCCCGGCACCGATATCATGCTGCTGACGGGCATTGCGCAGCCCGAACCGCTGCGAGCATATCTGACGGCGGCTGGCTACCGTATCAGGCACCACGCCAGCTACTCCGACCACCACGCCTTCACCGCGGCCGATGTGGCCGCTCTGGCTGCACAATTACAACCCGGTCTATGCGTTTTTACCACCCAGAAGGACGCCGTGCGCTTGCTCGAACCAAGCTTGCGGGCGGCGATAGCGCCATTGCCTGTCTTTTACATCCCGATTACCGTACAGTTTCTGGCCGATGACGCCACCCGGCTGCGGCAATTGCTTTCTCCCTACTTTCAGCCCCAAGCTGTTGTCTGACTTTTCACTGTTTTCGCTTTTCTCTACGCCTGTGCCCCATTGTTCGGTATCTGCCTGTGGGCTGCCTGCTAGCCGGCTCTTTCGCTGGCTCACGGGGCTATTGCTAGCGCTGGGGGGCTTTTTTGACCCGCTTACCACGCAGGCCCAGGTTGTCGACGACACCACCAAAACACTCTACGGCGCCAAAACCACCTTCGTCATTCGGGAGGCCGACGTGTTGCGCGAAAAGCACGAGGGCCGCATGGTGGATACTACGTTAGTTGGGATGCAGCAGGCCCGCAACTGGTACCACGACAGCACCTTTCAGCAGGATCTGGGCAACGGCGGCACGGCCTCGCGCCGCCTGCTCTGGGAGCCAAATACCCAGCTTGGCGCCCGTCTGGGCCGCAATGTATTTGATAAGTACATGCGCAACTCGGCCACCATTCCGTACTATGATACTCGCTCGCCTTACACGTTTTTTCGCTTCGTGCAGGGCGGTACCGGCGAGCAGGTATTTGAGCTGTCGTACAGCCGTAGCATTAAGCGCAACGCCAACGTGGGCTTTGCTTACGAGCGGTTCTCTTCCAACAAGATCTTTACAGACGTAGGTGCGGAAGGCCTAACTAGACATTCAGGTGTGCTCTTTTTTGTGCGCTATCAAACCACCGACGACCGGTATCATCTACTTTTCAATGTGAATACTGCCCGGCATGAAGCCATCGAGCAGGGTGGTATTGTACCCCAGCCCGAGGATATCAGTGATGATAACCGCATCGTGACCGAGAACCTGTTCGAGTACGACGATGAGCGGGTGTGGCTAACGCAAGCCCGAAACCGCGACGACCGCGACCGTATCCATTTGGCCCAAACCTATCGGCTGCTCGGTAAGGGGCTGACGGCTTTCCATGTGATGGACATCAGCCGCCAGACCAACCGCTACAACGACGACCAGATTCCGCGCGGCACGACGGAGCCCCTTTATTACCCGCGCACCCGCCTGAGCCCCAACGTCACGAACGACCGGGCGACGTTTGAGCAAGCGGAGAACAGCGTGGGGGTGCTGGGAGCTACAAAGCTGGTGGAGTACCGGCTGTATGGTCGCCACCGCCTGGCGCGGCTGTCTACGAGTAGCCTAATTGAGGAAACCGTAGCGGAAGATAATGTGCCCATACGCACCTACAACCAGATATTTCTGGGGGGCAATGCAGCATTTAAGTACCGCGTATTTGGAGTAGAAGCCGCCGGCGAAATCAAGGTGCCAGACATTTCGGCGCCCGGCGAGGCCAGCCGCGTACCCGAGTATTGGGGAAAAGCCGCCGCGCGTACCGGCCCGATTACGGCGGAGTTCTACAGCGCTTCTTATGCTCCTACGCTTACGGAGCGCGAATTCAGCGGCAATCATTACGAGTGGAACAACTACAGCCGTTTTGAAAATACTTTTGTCAATCAGCTGACGGGCCGCCTCGATCAGAGTTTAGGCAAGCAGCGGCTGCAAGCATCGGTAGCAGTAGCCAACATTTCGAGCCTCGTTTACTACAACGAGCAGGCCGAGCCAGCCCAACTTTCTGAGCAGCGGCAACTGGTAATGGTGGGGGTGCGGCACCGCTTTCAAGTCGGTAACTTCTTTGCCGATAACCAGGGCACCTACACGCTGGGCGGCGACCAAGAAGGCTTGCGCATTCCTAGCTTAGTTGCCAATGCGAAGGTGTACTACCAAGGCTATATCTTCAAAAAGGCGCTGTTTGGTCAAATTGGGACGGAATATTATTACCAGTCGCGCTTCCGGGCTTACGATTACAGCCCCAGTACCCAGCAGTTTTTCGTGCAGGATCAGTTCCGAATTCGTCGTTATTCCCTGCTCGATGCCTTTGTGAACATCGATATTCGTACCGTGTCGGTATTCTTGAAAATGGCTTACCTGAACCAGGGCCTGCACCGCAACGGTTATTTCACCACGCCTTACTATACCGGGTTGCCGCGCCGTTTTGAAGTGGGCCTGAAGTGGCAGTTTTTCGATTAATCCATGGAACAAGAGTCAAAAGAAAAAACCATCCTCAAGCTCAAGCTGAATACCGACCCGCGCTGGGTGGATATTGCCAGCAAGAACATCGAGGATATTCTCGTCGACCATGCCTACTGCGAGCAAAAGGCGGCCAGCACGGGCATTAGCTTAATTGTGAAGTATCCCGAAAAAACGCGGCTGGTTGACGAGCTGACGGAGCTGGTAGCCGAGGAGTGGGCCCACTTTGAGCGGGTGCTGCACGAGCTGCGCAAGCGTGGCTACGAGCTAGGGCGTCCGCGCCGCGACGAGTACGTAGTACAGCTGATGGCGCATGTTCGCAAGGGCGGCGCCCGTGAGCGGCAGCTGATGGATCAGTTGCTGGTAAGCGCGCTGATAGAAGCGCGTAGCTGCGAGCGGTTTAAGCTTCTATGGAAGCACATCCCGGACCCTGACTTATCAAAGTTTTACTACGAGCTGATGGTGTCGGAGGCGGGGCACTTCGTGAGTTACGTGGAGCTTGCCAAGGAATATTGCGACAAGCAGACGGTAGACGAGCGCCTGCAGGAGCTACTAAAAATCGAGGGGGAAATTGTAACAAACCTCCCCGTGCGCGACGACCGGATGCACTAATAACAGCAGGCTGTAGCTAGCGTTGTAAACGTAACAAGCTGCCAAGAATTCGTGAACCAACAAAAAGCCCCCAGACGACTTCTGGGGGCTTTTTGTTGGTTGAACTAGGATGCCTGCGGCTCGGTGGTCTGTGGCTGTCCCTGCTGTTCTTCCGTATGCGAGGCCAGCAAGCCCGGCGGTACACTCAATTCGCCCGTTTGCGGATCGATGAGACCATTGCGTTCATCCTCAATATTGGTGGCCTGAGTATATACATCGCCGGCAATAGGGCGGGCCCGCAGCTCGCGTTTGAAATCGCGAATTCGCTCCGTGCGCTCATTGGCATCTTTGGGACCACCGTAGTCGGGAAAGCCAAAACCGCCCCATTCGCTGACGATGAGTGGCACCTGGCGGCGGTAAAAAAATGGGTCGCCCACTACGAGCGGAAAGGCAGCCGTGCCTTCCATTTCGCCCCTCACGAGGCGGTCGAGCAGCTCGCGCCAGCGGTCCAGATCGGGGGTGTAGAGGTGGGCTGTGAGCAAGTCGGATTTCAGGCGCCCCGTGTGGGAAATGTGGTGCCAGCCATCGTTATCCACCACCAGAAACTGCGGGTGCGCAATTTGCATATAGTGGTACATATCCACGATGTAGGACCGCGTTTCGGGATTGGTGGCAATATCCTGCGCTCCCCAATCTTCATTATACAGGCTCCAAATAACTACGGAAGGGTGCGTCTCAATAAGCGCCACCATGCGCAGCAATTCGGCCTGATGGTTCTGGCGGCTTCGTGGGGTAGAGCTGTGGGGACTGGGCACTTCTACCCAAAGCAGCAGGCCCAGCTCATCGGCCAGGTTATAAATACGCGGATCGACGCCGGCGATGTGCACGCGCACCAGGTTGCAGCCCAGTTCCTTCATGGCGTACATATGCTTGCGCATTTCCTCGTAGGTAGCTGTGCCCGGCTGGTACAGAATACCATCAAGGTAGATAGGCTGATTATTCAAGTACACATAACGGCCCCGGGCCTCTATTTTGCGCAGCCCGAAATACGTTTCGATTTGAGCAGTGTACTCATCAGGATCAATAAGCTGGGCTACGAGGCGATACAGGTGAGGCGAGCTGTTTGACCACAGAGCCGCGCCCGGCAGCTCCAGCACTACCCGTTGCGATTTCTGGCCGGCCTCCAAGCGCAAGGGAAAATCGGAGGTGGCGAGGGGGCTGCTATCATCCGCCGCGTCGCGCTCAAACACCTTGAGGCGCAGGGTATAACAACCGGGGTCGTGGACGCGGGTAGTAAGATTAAAGCGGACCAGCTGGTCTTCCACGATGCTCACCACCCCCAAGCGGGAACGAAGGCGGTTGCGCTCTACTACTTCCAGCCATACGCTGCGCACCGCGCCGGTATACGTTTGGTACCAGATACCGCCGCGCTTATACACGTGCGATTCCTGCTTGCCACGCGGAGTTTCGGCATCCATCGTGTCGGCGATGCGCACGGTAA
Source organism: Hymenobacter sp. HDW8 (assembly GCF_011305775.1). Taxonomy (NCBI): domain Bacteria; kingdom Pseudomonadati; phylum Bacteroidota; class Cytophagia; order Cytophagales; family Hymenobacteraceae; genus Hymenobacter; species Hymenobacter sp. HDW8. The sequence goes on along the minus strand of NZ_CP049907.1, from coordinate 802,594 downwards.
GGCGGTTGACGAGGTGCAGATTTTCCTGGCGTAGCTCATAAGAAAACGACGTGTACTCGCCATAATGCACATCTTCGCCCTCTATAGTGCGAAGCAAACGGCCATTCAGCCACACCCGCGTTTCGTAGCCGCAGGCCCCAAACGTCAGCTGGAGCATGGTGCGTGACTGCTCCAACGACTCATCCAGCTCCGGTAACGTGAATTCACGCTCATACCACGCCACGATCTTATCGTGCCAGCCAACGGAGTGAGGATGCTCTTTAGACTCTAGCATGTGCTCTTCAATGGAGCCGGGCCATTGGGCGGTGTGCTTATAGTCGTGACCCAGGTACCAGCCGTCGCGCAGGCCCGCGTCGGCCTCGTCAATAGCAAAGCGCCATTCACCGTCGAGTAGAGAATAGGAATTGAATCGTAGGACTGCTCGGGGCAGGGGATTAGTGAGGTCTTCGGTCAGGCGGTCTTCTTCTTTGCTGGCCGAAAAGCCGTAGTTGGAATGATCAAGATCCATACGGACGGGGTTAAGAGTAGTCGGGGCGGAAGCGAATGAGGGGTGAGCTAGTCAGGATTGCTGAATTTGCCCCCCAAGACCTCCATACGGCCTAATTCATTTCGTGTATGAATTTATGGGAAAGAACCTGCGCTTTCATTCAGACTTGCATCGTGACGGGTATGGCAGAACCTGACTTGACCATATAAAACACTCAAAAGATGAATATGAAAATATAGAGGCACACTGTTTGTAGAAATGAATCAAATTCCACTGACGCCAGCTTAGCAGAAACATCAAATCCCTAGTAATTGGCGAGCTGCTGAATTGAATATTTTTGCGACAACCGGATAATGCGCATATTTATAGCCATGAAAAGTATTTGTACTCTCGTTTTGTTGTTTTGCTCATCCTTGGCCTTTGGGCAGGCGGAAGCACCGACCACGACTTCAACGCCCACCGTTAACTTTTGTGGACAGAATTTAGAAGTTGCCGATGGCTGCACAAGCGCAAGTCCGTACCAGGTGAAATGCGATAAATACGACATAACCTGGATGTACATGGATTACGCAGTCATGAAAACGGCGCCGGAGGAATTTGCCAAGCAAATGAAGCGGGAACACAAGCGCACGGATATGGCTCCATTTGAGTGCTACATCGCCGGGAAGCCCGCTAAAGGCTTCAAGCTAAGCTATATGACTGAGGCAGGTGGCATGGCGTACCAGCTTATCGTGTCGGGAGTGGCCAATGGGCAACCCGTATTGGTGCAGCTGACGCTGGATATCGACCCGTACAAAAACGAGGACATTCCGGCATTGCCGCGTCAAATCGTGCAGATCAGCCCCAATACGCAGTTGACTACCGCGAAATAGAAGCACAAAATCCAATAGCGAAAAGCCCCCAGATATCAACTAGGGGGCTTTTTGCTGCGTTATTCCGCTGCCTACAGTCGTGAGTATTATTTAGGTTTTTTGCTTCTTCTTCTTCGCAGCCGGAAACAGAATGTTGTTGAGAATCAGGCGGTAACCGGGCGAGTTGGGATGCAGAGCTAGATCAGTGGGTTCTTCTTCCACCAAGTGCTGGTAGTCTTCGGGGTCGTGGCCGCCGTAGAACGTCCAGGTGCCTTTGCCCAGTGTGCCGTGCATGTAGCGCACCTCATTGGACTGCTTGTTTTCGCCCATCACGATGACGTCGGACTTCACCAGGCTTTTGCGGAAAGCGGTGGTTTGGCCCATAAAACCCTTCACGGTTTTCTCATGGTTTTGGGTGAGCATGGTGGGCACTGGGTCATATTTGGCGGAGAAAGTGAAGAGCTGAAAATAGTCGTTGTCTTCGTACACGCCGCGCTCGTAGGGCTGCATATCAATGCTAGAGTACTCGTACTGATACGGGTCGCGCACGAGTTGGAAGTCCTTGAAAGCCAGCGTACGATTGAAGTTGAGCTTGCTTTGAGCCTGCGGGTCGGCAGGGTCGCCATCGTACATACTTTCTACCATATCGAGGCCGAGTCCGGCCAGGGCAATATCGTAAGAGTCGGTAGCGGAGCACATGGCGAACAAAAAGCCCCCGCCAGCAATAAATTCCTGCATTTTGACCGTCACAGCGCCTTTCATCTGGCTCACTTTAGCGAAGCCGTTGCGCTTAGCCGCCGCTTCCGAATCGCGCTGCTGCTGCTGATACCAGGGGCGGTTGCGGTAGGAGGCGTAAAACTTACCGTATTGGCCCGTGAAGTCTTCGTGGTGCAGGTGCAGCCAATCGTACTTGGGCAGGTCGCCGCGCAGCACTTCGTCGTCGTAAATCTGGGTGTAAGGAATTTCGGCGTAGGCCAACACCATCGTCACAGCATCGTCCCAGGGTTGCTTATCCTTAGGCGTGTACACCGCAATTTTGGGCACTTTCTCCAGCTTCATAATGTCCATATTGGCATTAGGATCAGCTATTTCCTGCAAAATATTGCCGTATTGGGCCGAGGAAATTACCTGAAAACTTACCCCGCGCACAGTCAGCTCGTTTTCGATGCCCGGGGCTGAGGCACAGGAAAAAGCCCCCCCGCGGTAATTGAGCAGCCAATCGACCTCCACCTGCTTGCTGAGCAGCCAGTAGGTAGCGCCGTAGGCCTTCAGGTGCTCTTTCTGCGCCTCATCCATTGGAATCAGAATCTGGTTGGCCCAGGCGGCCAGCGGTGCTCCCAGCCAGAGGGCCATCAACAACAGCAGAAACGAAAAGCGTTTTAGTAGCATCAGATTCTTGGAGTCAAAAAGTGAGCAGACATACTACAAGATATATAACCGGAATAGGTGGATAACGATTAATCAAACAAAGACGGGTAAGGAAGGAGGAAACTCAGCACTTAGGAATGATTTAAAGGTAGCAAAACCCGGACGGAATCTGCCCAAAACCGGCTAACTTGCATCATCAGGCATTGGCCCAAATCGTGGCTGCTAGCTTGTTCAGACCGGTTTGAAAGGGTTTTTTCTCGGTCTTCTTCTTTTCGTTTTGTCGCCATCAGGCCGCTATTATGCACTTGCTAGAAAACATCCGCGAGGCTTTCCGTTCCATCAAGAGTAATCTGCTGCGCACCGTGCTCACGGCCCTTATTGTGAGCATCGGTATTATGTCGCTGGTGGGAATTCTCACGGCCATCGACGCCATTAAATCGTCGTTGACCAACACGTTTGCCAGTCTGGGGGCCAATTCCTTTGAGATGACGGCTAAGGGGTATACCAACCGCTTCCGGCGCGGCGGTGTGCAGGGGCGTACCTATCCGGCCATCAATTACTTACAGGCACGGCAGTACAAAGAGCGCCTCGGTGACGTTGCGCAGGTAGGTATTTCTGCCTTCATTACCGGCGCTACCGAAGTAAAAGCCGGCGGCCTCAAAACCAACCCCAATATGCAGGTAGTAGCCGGCGACGAGAACTACCTGCGCATTCAGAGCTACAACCTGGAGGATGGCCGGTCGTTTTCGCCTACTGAGCTGGAAGTAGGCGCGAATGTGGCCATTGTAGGCACCGAAATCAAGGAAAAGCTATTCCCCGATCAATCCGCCATCGATCAATACGTGTTCTTTCTGGGCCAGCGCTTCCAGATAATCGGGCAGCTAGAAGCTAGTGGTAGTGGCATGGGCGGGGGCGGCGGGGCCGACCGGCTCGTGCTTATTCCCTTGATTACTGGTAACCAACTTCCCCGCCAGCGGGCGCTTACCTTCGACATCAAAACTGCCACCACCGACCCCGATAACCTGAATTTTATCATGGGGCAGGCCACCGGCATCATGCGCGCCGTGCGCGGCGACCGACTCGGGCAGGAAGATTCGTTTGAGTTGGAGCGCAGCGACTCTGCCGTGGCTACGCTGGATAGTTTGTCGGGTAATCTGCGGATGGGGGCTTTATTGTGGGCTTCATTACGCTGCTCGGCGCCAGCATCGCCCTCATGAATATCATGATGGTCTCGGTGACGGAGCGCACCCGCGAAATTGGGATTCGCAAGGCGCTGGGCGCCACGGCCCTACAGATTCGCCAGCAATTTCTCATTGAAGCCATCGTGATTTGCGTGATGGGCGGCGCCTTAGGGATCGTGCTGGGTGTGGCCGGTGGCAACGCTATTTCTCTCTTTATTCCCGGCGGCGGTGCCTTTTTGGTGCCCTGGCTATGGATGATGATTGGCCTGGTAATTTGCGTGAGTGTGGGTCTAGCCTCGGGCTACTACCCGGCCAGCAAAGCCGCCGGCCTCGACCCAATTGAGTCGCTACGCTACGAGTAGGAGCGGGCCCCGGCTCCGTCGGAATAGCCGCTGATAAATTTCAAACGCCCGCCTCCAGTATCTGGAGGCGGGCGTTTTCATAAAGGCAAAATACGACGTTGTATCAGAAAGCCTACTCCGAAATTGTGGGTTTCAGCACCACATTGTTTTTAGCTGCCACGCCAACTAATAACGATTTTATTCATTTGGTTATATCTTGCCGCCTACACTGCGATAACCTTTTGAACATGCCTGAAAATACAACTGTTGGCCAGCGCTTTGCGCAATTTATTGCTCACCTAGGTATCTCAAAAAACGCCTTCGCTGCGTCCCTGGACAAGACTGCAACCGTTATTCAGCATCTGGTAGACGAGCGTAATAAGCCAGGTTTTGACCTTTTGTGCAAAGTATTTGAAGTGTATCCAAATCTGTCAAAAGACTGGTTGTTGCAGGGCACTGGGCCAATGGTAGCGGCGGAATCAGGCGAAGCGAAGAGCAACTCAGGTCGGGCAGAAAACAACTCACCCAAGCCTACGGCCGTCAAAGAAAAGCCCCCCGTAGCCGCCACCGCTGCTCCGGCGGCCGTTTCCATTGCGAAACCTGCAACCGAAGTTTCTGCGTCACAACCATTTGCTGAGGCTGAGCCTATAGCGGCCAGCCCAATAATGGCACCAGCTGCCGCCACCGGTGCGCCGGCTCCAACACCTGAAACCCCCGCGGCCGTTGCTCCAGCGGCTACGTCCAACAGTTCCGTGGATTCTAGTTGGCAAACCGCGCTCTACACCCAGCAAATGGCGCATCAACTGGCTATGGCCGAGCTGCGCAATCAGCATCTGCAGGAGCAGCAGCGTCTGATGCAACAGATGTTGGATTTAATGCAGCGAAAGGCATAATCCAGGTCGTTTTTATAGAAAACAGAAACGCCCAGACCCTAAGGTCTGGGCGTTTCTGTTTTCTACTGCATCTAATTCTGATGTTTCAGAGATGCTGTATTTGCTTGTTAATGATGCAACACTTCGAAGCCAAGTTCTTCGGCTTCCATCTGCCCCTGCGGATTAATAGCGCTGAGTCTAAGGCGCTTTAGCTCGCCAACCAATAACGGGTCATATTTGACGGCTACGCGGATGTAATTCGGTGTAAAGCCTTCCATTATGCCGTTGGTGACATCATCCTCGAAGAGAACTTCTGCCTCCTGACCTACGTGATGGGCGTAGAAATGACGTTTTTTCTTCTCCGACAAGCTTCGCAGTTGGGTGGTGCGCTCGTGGCGGACGCGGTCTTGCACACGGCCGGGCAGGGTGGGCGCCAGGGTATTTTCGCGTTCTGAATACGGGAAAACGTGCAGGTAGCTTATGTCCAGATCGTTTAGGAATTGGTAAGTTTCCAGAAAATCCTCCTCCGTTTCGCCCGGAAAGCCCACGATTACATCCACACCAATGCAGGCGTGGGGCATTACCTCCTTAATCAGGCGCACGCGGTCGGCGTAGAGGGCCCGGCGGTAACGGCGGCGCATTAGGCCCAAAATCTTGTCCGAACCGCTTTGCAGCGGAATATGAAAGTGGGGCATAAAGCGTCGCGACTGCGCCACGAAGCGAATTACATCATCGGTGAGCAGGTTGGGCTCGCAGCTGGAAATACGAAAGCGGTTAATGCCTTCTACTTCGTCTAGGGCTTGCACGAGATCATAAAAATTCTCCAGTCGCTCCCGATTTGCCCCCTGCAAGCCAAAGTCGCCGAGGTTCACGCCGGTGAGTACGATTTCTTTTACGCCGGTCGTGGCCAGGCCCTGCACGCGCTCTACCACGCTTTGCACACTGCCCGAGCGACTGTTGCCGCGGGCCAAGGGAATGGTGCAAAATGAGCAGGAGTAGTCGCAGCCGTCCTGCACCTTAAGGAAAGTACGCGTACGGTCGCCGAAGGAATGGGCGGCGTGAAATTCCGTGGCGGCACTAATTGGGCTGGCATATACCTGCGTCTGGGGGGCTTTTTTGAAGCCAGCCAGAATATCCACGAGCTGAAATTTCTCGGCCGCGCCCAGCACGGCGTGTACGCCCGGAATCTCCGCTATTTCCTGGGGCTTCAGCTGCGCGTAGCAGCCTACAATGGTCACGAAGGCCTCCGGATTATGCTTCAGAGCCTCTTTAACCACCTTCCGGCATTTGCGGTCGGCGTGGTCGGTGACGGAGCAGGTATTGATGACGTAGATATCAGCCGCGTCCTCGAAGGGGACTTTGCGGAAGCCGCGCTCCTCAAACTGCCGCCCAATGGCCGACGTCTCGGAGAAATTGAGCTTGCAGCCCAGCGTGTAAAAAGCAACTTTCTTGGTATCCATAAGAAGCCGCAAAGGTACGAAGGAAGACAGGTTTTACGGGTGCCGTGTACGATAGCTGATTGTAGCGCTTAAAACATAGCCTAGAACGCAAACTTAAAAGCCGGTGAAATTGTATGCAGTAAAGATTTTAATCTAAATTTAATCTCAAAGTAAGCCGCCACCGTCATGCGATTTGTCATTCTGCTCCTGCTTTCCATGCTTGGCTTCTGCGATGCCAGCGCCCAAGCGACGGTCATTACGTGGAATACCGACCTCGCTGGCGCCTTACAGCAAGCAAAAGCCACCAACAAGCTCGTACTGGCCGTCTTTTCGGGCTCCGATTGGTGTAAGCCGTGCATCATGCTGAAGCAGGAAGTATTCGATCAGGCAGAGTTTCAGCGGTACGCTCAACAGCGCTTCGTGCTGGCCCGCTTTGATTTTCCGCGCAGTAAGAAAAATAAGCTGCCCGCTGCCCAGATGAAATCAAATGAAGAAGCTGCCGCTCAATTGAACAAGGAAGGCTCTTTTCCGCTGGTCGTGCTGCTGTCGCCTGAGGGCAAGGTATTGGCCAAAACTGGGTACCGACCCGGGGGCGCCGCCGCCTACGATGCCTACCTCACGCAATTGCTGGCCAAAAAATGAGCCCCGTGCGCACATTTCTAAATTGTCCTGAGGGCTTCCTGGCGCGAGCGGCTCTGGTCCTGTTGCTGCTAACGCTAACGGGGGGCAAATTTCGTCCGTTACGGCCGCGCCTAAGCCCCGCAACTTTACCGGCAGCGCCCAGCTTATGGGCTCACACTTCACTATCACGGCCGTGTCGGCGGATGATTCGCTGGCGTGGCGGGCCATTCGGGCAGGGCTCCAGGAAATTCGGCGCATCGATCGGTTATGTTCCTATTGGGATTCTACTTCGCAGATTACGCAGGTGAACCGGGCCGCCGGCTTGCACCCCGTGGTGGTCGATCAGGAGGTTTTCGATCTGATTCATCGCACACTGAAGCTTTCGACCCTGAGTGGTGGCGCCTTCGATATTACGTTTGCCGGCGGGGAGAAAATCTACAAATTTGACCGTCAGGAACACGCCCTGCCTGCGCCAGAGGTTGTAAAAGCGTCGGTGGCCCGCATCGATTACCGCAAAGTGCTGCTCGACCCCGCGAAGCACTCCGTGATGCTGCAAGACAAAGGCATGCGGATGAATCTGGCGGGCATTCTGCAAGGCTACGGCGTGCGCCGCGCGCAGGCGCTGCTAAAGCAACTGGGTATTGCCGGCGGCCTGATCAACGGCTCCGGCGACGTATCGTGCTGGGGGCGGCAGGCCGACGGCTCCCTGTGGCGCATTGCCATCGGCGACCCCGCCCACCCGCAGGCGGTGTCCTCGTGGCTGACCGTATCGGATGTGGCCGTGGTGACGGCCGGCAACTACGAGCAGTACTTTACGGTGCAAGGCCAGCAATACGGCCACATCATTAATCCGCACACCGGCTATCCGGCCACGGGGCTGCGTTCCGTGACCATCATTTGCCCCGATGTAGAGCTGGCCGACGGTCTCGATGAGGTGGTATTTGTGAAGGGCCCGGAGGAAGGCTTAGCCTTTATTAATCGCCTCAAAGGCGTGGAGTGCACGCTCATTACCAATGATGGCCGCACGCTGACTTCCAGGGGCATGCAAGTCAATTATTACAAAAATGCCGGCCAACCAGCGTCGGCGGCTACTTCCTCTCCCAAGCCATGAGCTATCCTAAACTAACCTGGCTGGCGCTGGGGGGCTTTTTTCTGCTCAGCAGCAGCGCCCTAACCGGCTGCGTATCGGTAGCCGCTTACCAAAAAGTCTACCTCAATGACGAGGATATGCAGCTGGCCAATAAGCGCATTCAAACCTACGAGACCAATGTTGAAAGCTACCGCGAAGGCGCGGGCGGTGCCAACGGCGGTAAAGTAGGGGGCGGCTGCGGCTGCAATTAATCTTTGTTCTGCTTTCCTCGCTCATGCTACGCGCAACCCCTTTTTCGCTTGCTGCTGTCCTGTTGTTGCTTCCTATGCTAGGGTGGACGCAGGTGACGCCTACCCCCAACCGCGTAGATGGCTACGGTGCGCCGGCTACCACGGCACCCAGTCCGGCCAACCCCAGCAACCACGGCGAAACCGAGCTTAATATTCTTTCCAGCTACTACTCCCAGGACGGCAACCGCGGGGCCGTGGAAGGTGGCATCGGCACGCAGCAGTTGACCGATGTGACGCCGACTATCATCCTGAATGTGCCCCTGGACTCGGTCACGCGTGTTTCGGCCAACCTGGGAATGGATTATTACTCCTCTGCTTCCACCGATCGGATTGACCAGGTTTTATCGTCGGCCTCCAGCCAAGACACCCGCTACCACCTCGATTTGGGCCTCGCGCGCCAGCTCGCCGATAAGCGTACCATTGTGGGAGTGGGCGGAGGCTTTTCCAAAGAATACGACTATACCTCTTTTAATGTCACGGGCTCCTGGGCCCGCGCTTCGGCCGATGGTAACCGGGAGCTGAGCGTGGCTGGCCAGGCCTTTTTCGACCGCGCTACCCTCATTCTGCCCATTGAACTGCGCGTGAATGGCGGGGGTGAGCACGGCTCCGGCTTCGATACGCGCCAGAGCTACAACCTGAATGTGGTGTATTCGCAGGTGATTAATCAGCGCCTACAGGTAGCCGTGAGCACCGAGCTGGTGGCGCAGCGAGGATTGCTGAGCACGCCCTTTCATCGGGTGTATTTTCGGGAAACGGGGGGCAATTTTGGAACGGCCAAAGCAGAATTGCTGCCTCGTCAGCGCTACAAATACCCGGTGGGGCTGCGGCTGAATTACTACGCCACCGACTTGGTGCAGTTCCGCGGCTTCTACCGTTTCTACAACGATAATTTCGGTATTACGGCGCATACGCTGGAGTTGGAAGCGCCCGTAAAAGTGACGCCGTTTTTTGTGCTTTACCCGTTCTACCGCTACCATACCCAGACGGCCGCCAACTACTTCGCCCCTTATTTGGAGCACTCCATCAGCGACCAATACTTTACTTCCGATTACGACCTGGCCGCTTTCTCTGCCAACAAAATAGGGCTGGGAGTACGCTATTCACCAGTGTATGGTATTGGTCGGTTCAAAACGCCCTTCAAAGGACGCGTAGCCAAATTTAAAGCCCTGGAAGTGCGCTATGCTTACTACCGCCAGAGCGTGGGACTGACAGCTAACCTGATCAGCGCCGACTTATCGTTTACGATGCCGTAAGGTTCTGATTATTAGTTTACTTCTGAAGATAATCCTCAAACGATAGTTGCTGATACGCCTGACCCTGTTGCACCTGGGCCTCTGGCACCCCGGCATCACGCGAAATCACGCGCCGCGCGACATGGTCGTAAGTGACGGCGCCAGTGGGGGTAAGCATCCCGAAACCATCGTTGAAGTTATAAAACGCAAAGGATTTGCCCCCCGGCCGTAGCAAGTCGCGGCCCCAGGCGTACTCTTTGGTTGGCAGGCTAAGTTGAGCGAGTAAGGTAGTAGCCACGTCGGTTTGCGCGCCAAATTCAGCTATAACGCGGCCCCGCACTTCCGGGCGCAACGCCCCCCCAGCGAGCACCAGCGGAATATGGAATTTGGCCGGACTTTCATTGGCGGAATTGCCGGGCAACGGGTGGCCGTGGTCCGCCACCATCACCACCAACGTATTGTCCCACCAGGGCTGCTGGCTGGCTTGGCGTAGGAAGCGGCCCAGCGCCCAATCGGTATAATACACGGAGTTACGAAACAGGGCCGTTTCGCTGGTGCCAGGGAATTTCGGCGGAATCGGAATCTCGAAGGGCTCGTGGCTGCTGAGGGTGAAAGCCGTGAGAAAGAAAGGCTGGGTGGTGGCCGCCTTTTGATTTAAATCAGTGAGGATTCGGTTGAAAAGGATGTGGTCGTGGGCGCCCCATTTCGAGTTTTGCTCTTGGGGGGCAAAATCCGTGCGCTCGGTAAGCTGGTCGTAGCCCGCGGCCACGAGGTAGCTTTTCATGTTGGCAAAGGCTAGCTCGCCCCCATAATAATAGGAGCTGCGGTAGCCGGCCTGCTTGAAGGAGCGCGCCAAATGGGGGAGGCGTTCGGTTTTGCGCGGTACCTTAATAATGCTGCCCGTTGGCTGGTTGGGGTAGCCGCTGAGCAGCGCCACAAGACCTTTCTGGCTTCGGTCGCCGCTGGCGTACAAATTGGTAAAAACTACGCCGGTGCGGGCCAGGCTGTCCAGAGTGGGCGTCACGCCTCGCTCGCCGCCCGTGCTGGCTACAAACTTGGCCGTGAAGCTTTCCAAGATGATAAACAGCACATTAGGCCGTGAAGTCCGCAGGATATTGTAGCGGCCAGAGTTAGCGGCTGCTACGGTAGCTGGCGCGGTATAAAGCTGCTTGACGAGGCGCTGAGCCGTGGAATCGGGCATAAACCGGTACGGATTCGGGCCACTGTTCTTGAGCAGCAGCGAGTTCAGCACGTTCCAGGGCACATTTACGGCCGCGTGGTTGGCGAAGGGCTGACTGGAAAAATACACGTCGCTCTGGTTGATCGGGATTTGCTGCACCCCGCCCCGCATGGGTACCACCAGCAAGGCCAGCAGCAGCAGGCTCACTAGCGCCGCCCGGCCCCGCCCAAACCCAGGTGGCAGCGCGGGCAGACGGCTCACCAGTTTTTTATACAGAACCCAGCCCAGCACCAGCAAACCCCCAAAAATGCCCCCCAGCAGCAGCACGGGCGCACTGCCGGCTGAAGCCACCATTTCCGCCGGCGAGTCAATATACTGTAGCGGAGTAGCATCGAGGCGGAAGCCCCAGGCGCGATACAGCTCTAAGTCGGCCACGGTAAAGACACTGATCACCACACCCATCACCGCGGTGTAGAAGCGAATCACTCGGTCGGTCGGGAAGCGCGGACCGGCCAAATTGCCCCCCAGCAGCAACGCAAACGGTATTATGCACAAATAAGCTGCGGTAGAAGCGTCCAGGCGCAGACCGTAGCCAAAAATGCCCCCCACTGTGCTGAAGGACAGCTCAGCCGTTTTGGCCGAGTGATAGCCCAAGAAAACAGCCCTTACGGCGACGAAAAAGATCAGCCAGAAAAAAAAATACCACGGCTGGAAGGCAAAGCGGTTTCTCACGCCGCAAAGGTAGCGCAGTGAGGCGAGGTTGAAACTACAGAAGGCAGCCTCTCGCCAATGATGCGGACTATCATTACCCACTTGGCGACATTTTTCAATTAGTAATTAAATAATTGGGTCATTTAGCTGAAAACTGACTAAATATTTCTGATATGCCCTAAATTTTTAAGGGTATTTGGAAAATAATAGCTAGTTGATCTACATTTGCCTTATTAATACTAACCCCGCTTATACTTTACATGGCAATTCTCCGCTTTAAAGCCCTCGAACTTGTAGATCAGCGTCGACCCGTGACGGTTGTTCAGTCTGGGGAGCGTCGTTCCGATACATTCGGCCGTAACGTGTTCAATCTGGATGCAATGCGCGCCACGATGCCGGGCGAGTATTTTAAAAAGCTACAATCGGCTGTCAAGCAAGGCACGCCCGTAGAGCGCAGCGTGGCCGACGCCGTGGCTTCAGCCATGAAAACATGGGCGATGGCCAAGGGTGCTACCCACTACACGCACTGGTTTCAGCCCCTCACCGGTGCTACCGCCGAAAAGCACGACTCGTTTTTCGACCTGAACTCCGACGGTCGTCCGATTGAAAACTTCAAGGGCTCAGCGTTGGTGCAGCAGGAGCCGGATGCGTCGAGTTTCCCCAGTGGTGGTATCCGCAATACCTTTGAGGCACGCGGCTATACTGCCTGGGACCCAACTTCCCCGGCCTTTATTATCGAAACTGCTGGTGCCAAAACGCTGTGTATCCCCACTATTTTCGTGGCCTACACCGGCGAAGCACTCGATTACAAAGCGCCGCTGCTTAAATCACTGGCTATTCTCGAGCAGGCCGCGGTTGATGTTTGTCAGTACTTCGACAAAGACGTAAATCGGGTAAATACCACCCTGGGCATTGAGCAGGAATACTTCCTCGTCGATAAGGCTCTCTATGATGCCCGCCCAGACCTGGTAATGACCGGCCGCACCCTCTTTGGGCACGCGCCCGCTAAAGGCCAGCAGCTGGAAGACCATTACTTTGGCTCGATCCCCAGCCGGGTGCACGCCTTCATGCTCGACTACGAGGAAGAAGCCAACCGCCTAGGCATTCCATTGAGAACGCGCCACAACGAGGTAGCACCCAACCAGTTTGAGTGCGCTCCCACGTTTGAGGACGCCAACCTAGCCGTCGATCACAACCAGCTCCTGATGGATATCATGGAGCGTGTGGCCGAGCAGCACAACTTCAAGGTGCTGCTGCACGAGAAGCCTTTTGCTGGGGTAAACGGCTCAGGCAAGCACAACAACTGGGCGATGAGCACCGATACAGGCGTAAACCTGCTGGCTCCCGGTCGTCGTCCGAAAGAAAACCTTCAGTTCTTGGCTTTCTTTATTACAACCATCAAGGCCGTGCATCGCTACGCCGATTTGCTGCGCGCCAGCATCGCCTCGGCCTCCAATGATCACCGCCTAGGTGCCAACGAAGCACCTCCGGCTATCATGTCGGTGTTTGTAGGTTCGCAATTGAACTCCGTATTAGATGAGCTAGAGCGCACGGCCAAATTGCCGCTTGATAAGGGCGACAATATTTACCTGAAGCTTGGTATCGATAAGATTCCAGCTATTCTACTCGACAATACCGACCGTAACCGTACTTCGCCATTTGCCTTTACCGGCAACAAGTTTGAGCTGCGCGCTGTGGGTTCCTCAGCCAACTGCTCCTCGGCAATGACGGTGCTCAACACCATCGTGGCTGAGCAGCTCATTGACTTCAAAGAGTCGGTAGATGAGCTAATTGAGCAGGGCAAGAAGAAGGAAGTAGCTATTGTGGAGGTGTTGCGCGAGTACGTGATTTCTTCCAAAGCTATTCGTTTCGAAGGCAATGGCTACTCGCAGGAGTGGGAAGACGAAGCCAATCGTCGGGGCCTGGCCAATGTGCGCACCACCCCGTTAGCTCTCGATGCTCTGATTCGCGAAGATGCCGCTGATCTGTTTGGTCGTCACCGCATTTTCTCGCCCGTAGAGCTGCACGCCCGCCACGAGATCTTGCTGGAGGATTATATCAAGAAAATCCAGATTGAGAGCCGTACGATGGGCGACTTGGCTATCAACCACGTCATTCCAACTGCTTTAGCTTATCAAACCAAGCTAATAACTAATATCCGTGGTCTGCGCGAGCTGGGCCTCGATGATGAGTTCTCGCAGGTGACGGTGGACACTATCAAAGCCATTTCGCGCCACATCTCTACTATCAAAACCACCGTGGATGAAATGGTAGAGCGCCGCAAAAGAGTTAATAAAATTGAAGACACCCGCGACCGAGCTATTGCTTACTGCGACGAGGTGAAAACATGTTTCGACGCCATTCGCCGCTCCACTGACAAGCTGGAGCTAATGGTGGCCGATGAGGACTGGCCGCTGGTAAAGTACCGCGAACTGATGTTCCGGCACTAAGCCCAGCGAACAGGATCGGACCGGAGTTGGGTGGGAATTTTCTCCGGTTCCGAGACTAGTAAAAAAGCCGTTTCCGGGTGGGAAGCGGCTTTTTTGTTTGGGTGCCTAGCCAAGACTAATAAGAATCGTGTTTACGGCATGTACGGGCCATTTCGGGTAACTATATCAATCTGGAGTTACCACAACAATGATAGTGGGAGAACAGAGATTGCCAGTGTATAAACCCTCTCTCATAGGGTCGTGACTAGTATCCAAATCCTTATTTCGATTGGTCGCTCAGCGAGCATTATTACGCGACACGTAAAGGTGACGGGCTTGACTTTGGGTCCTTCGAAAAGTTGAGCTGGGGGCAGCGACTCACCTCAGTAACAGCACAGATGGATACACATGGGGATTAGTGAGTCGTAGGTAGAAATACCCAATGCCGGCTAAGCCGAGCATAAAGTCGGGCAGCTGATAAGCGTTATACAATCCAGTGGCCCATAATTCCGTCGTTCGATAGCGTTCCTGACCTTCCCGGCCGATAGCCGCTGTCTGCTGCTGGTACTGGGCAAGGGCTAAGACGTCGGCGGCCTCCAGCAACACATCGGCATTCCCACTCAGCCCGTGACAGAGCGAAAAATTCTGCTGCTGGTCCCAGCTTGAATGCGCAGCGGTGGTTTTTACGGCGGTTATGGCCTCCGCCTTCAGAGCCGGATGAAGCGTTAGTTCATAGCCGCGGAGGCGAGACAGCGCAATGCCGGGTGCCCCGTGGCACCACGCACACGAGCAAGGGGAGCCAGCCGCATATCCGCCGCCCTGGGCCGGATCTTGGGTATCTGTTAGCCGGAAATCGGGCCAGTTTTGCTGTTGCTGGTCGAAAAAACTATTCTCGTAGCGCAGCCCCTGGAAGGCGGCTTCCTGATAGACTGGGTTCTGCGTGAAGGCGTACGCTTCCAGCAGCGCATTCACAATCCCAGCTACCCCATGGGCAAAGCCTGTGAGGTTGGGATGGTCCCCGCCAGTGATGGTGTTCCAGGACCAGCCCCGCACTGACTGTTGGGCCTTGGAAACCAACTGATCGGCCAGCTGTACAATAAAGGAACGAAGGGCAGGGTAGGGGTATTCTCTTTCCAGTTGGATGAGCGCCGGAATAGCCCCCGCGGCCCCATCCACTACGTCGAGGCCGGTAAGGTGCAGGTCTAAGCTTGTGACGTGCTCCAGCAACTGGCGCCCCTCTAGTAAGGTCTTCTCATCGTGGAGCCACTGGCCCGCACGAATGGCGGCATAGGCCACGCCCGTGCGGCCGACAAAGAACCCCAGCGCCGCCTGGGGGGCAATTCGGTGGGCGGTAAGCAGGGCATTGCGCAAGGTGCCAAGGGCGATTTGGCGAAATAAGGCGTCGTTGGTCGCATGGCCGAGGGCGGCTAAAAAAAAGCCTACCCCCGCCGCGCCACCGTAAAAATCCGCTTCGAGCGCTTTAAAATAAGGTTTAGGGTAGGTAAAGGCGGGGTCATTGGTCGAGGTCAGGAAGTTGCAGCGGTCACCGTGCCAGATAGCGTCGCGGCACAGGCTCCGGCCGATATCGGCCGCTGTTTCGAGGAACGCCCCGCTAGCGGGCGTAGTAGCTGGGTTGGCCTGAGCAGTAGATAAGGCGGTTTCCATAACGCGGTATAGCACCCATGAGTAGAGAAAGAGAACAGATAATTGCGGTGCTGGTGAGGCTAGGCGAAAGCCGCCGGAAAATGGTAAGGATAGTAGGATCGAGGATTAAGATAGGGGTGCTCCAACGAAAGTCCAACCTGCTCAAAGACCGCCTGCACGCGCTCGGCATAGTGGCTGGAGGGAAGCTGGGCCTCTACCGCGTTGGCAATGCCTTGGGCCAGCAGCCCACACCGACTGGTGCCAAAGCTTTCGTTGGGGTTGGGCGGGCTTTCTGCGAAAGCAATACCGGGCATCAAGCATCGGGTAAATAGCGGCACGGAGGAACGCAAGTGGGGGGCAAAATGGCTCACATCATCGGCCAGTAGCTGAAGCACGAAGCTTACCAAAGGCTTTTGGAGGTAGAGCACCGCCGAATCGTTGCGGCCGTAGAGGTCAGAGCGATTAAGGCATTTGAACTGGAACGGTACCCGATACGCATTGAGCGTCTGCGTTATCCAAGCAGTCAGCGGAGCGGCCCCGTCGGCGGTCAGGTGGAAGTAAATGCGGGTTTGAAGTGCTATCGAATCGTCACCTGGTGTTTGGCCGAAGACAAAATAAAAACCGCTCTTAGCGTCCCGGTGTTCGGCGCGGGCGAGTAGCCGAAGAACGTCCCCCGGTTGCACGGGGCCCCGCTTCGGGGTGTCGAACACGTATTCGCCCGGATACAGCATGCGCTTCTGATTGCCTTTGGTAGCGTACGCAACCCCCGCTTGGTCGACCTCTTCCACAGCCCACGGCAGGTCGAAGCGCTCGGTAGAGTGATTATGACGACGTAAGCGCTCCTCAAACGATAGATCGGGTGCCGCCTCGGGTAAAGCACCTGGCGCATCGTCGGCGTGGTAGAAATGCTGGTACAACACCCCGGCCAGGGTGGGGCGTAGGGTATCCGGTGCAAAGTCAACCGGCGTTGGCACCCGCGCGATCTTGATTTGTCGTTGGGCCGAATCAATCCGAACACTGCCCAGAATAGTGTCAAGTTGGTGCTGGTAGGAGGTCGCCATAGCAGGAAGAAAGGTTACAGTCCCAGGACCTGCCGAATGACCTCATAGGGTGAGCGGAGCATATTCAGGCTAAGCTGCAGCAGGCGGGCACTGTGGGGCGGCATGGCTGGGGCTTGTTGAATGCTTTCGTAGCAGGTATGAATCAGTTTCAGCGCACAGTAGCCCACGGTTTTTTGCAAGTTCTGGCGCGTTTCTTCGGCCGACCACCGCATGCGCTGCGCGTATACTTCCCAGAACTGCCGAATGGAAGGCTGCATAGATTCTAAGGAGAAGCCGTAGGTATTGCTAGCAGCAGGGGACTGGGCCGCTTGGGGGAGAGGGGTTCGTTCACTACCCAGTAGAAAAGATAGCTTTGAAATACCGCGGCCACATCCCAGCAAGGGTCACCAATATCGGCGGTTTCCCAATCGATGAGCCGCAAATCGTAGCGATTCGTTTGCAGGGCGTCCCGATGAATCAAGAAGTTAGCTGGCTTTATATCGCCGTGCGTCAGACTGCTGATCTGCCACTTGTCGCGCACGGCCTGCAGCCGCTGCATGTAGTCGTGGTTGTGCGTGATCAGGTGAATCATCTGCCGTTCCGCTTCGCTTTGCTGAGAGTTGTAGTTGGCGAAGTTGGAGGCACTCCATACGAACACTACCGGTGGCTGCCGCCGAAACAGCCGGAAGCTGGGCAAATCCTGATCGGCGGTAATGGTGCGTTGGTGAAACGAGCTGAGTAGCTCGGCCTGCTGGGTGGCCAGCGGAAGTGGAAACTGCCGCTCTTGTAAGTAGAAGTCGTGGAGATTAATGCTTCCGGGTACCGCCTCGGTGATGAGAATGTGATTGGGGTGATCAAACTCAATAAAGCGGGGCAAAAAGGTGTTAAGCTGTGCATACGCCGCTTCGTTGTTGGCCAACCAATAGCAGGTGGCTTCGGTGCGGAGCGTTTGCGTTTTCTCCTGATCCCAATTCTGCACCTGCTTGACAAACAACGCCCGATCTGCCCCATCATTGGGTTCACTATCCCGATTAATCAGGTAGTTAGCGTTGCGGCTGGATGTCTGGTGCGCCGTAAACGTGCCGTCCAGAATGGCATCAGGAGTGAGATACCCTTTGTCCAGTAAATAATAGGCGATGTTAAATCCAGTTAGCAGCATGCACGGGAAGAGCAAGAAAAAGGGCGAGCATTGGTGATCGGTACCAATACTCGCCCTTTTTAAGTTAAAGATTAGTACATCATATAGGGATTGAAAGTCCCGTAGTAGCCGCCCATGTTAGGGTCGCCTTGCCCACCCATAAAGCCGCCGCCTGGCTGAGCGATAGTGCCCCCCCCAATTGTCCCTGTTGGCCCAGTGATAGTACCTGTGGGGCCCGTAATGGTAATTGTAATGGGGGGCGTGAGGTGAACTGGCAGGGTATGCCGCCGCATATAATCGGGTGGCAGGTTTGCGGCCCGCACAAAGTTCTTAAGCAGGTTTGCGGCCCACAGGCCGTTCTCAGGCAGGTGACTGGCCCACAGGCGGTTCTCAGGCAGGTGAGAGGTCTGCATATCGTCCGGACCGAGGTCTGCAACACCGGCCCCGGACAGTTGGGGCCAATCACCGTCCGGACGGGTTGTACGCACTGAATGGCCGGTACCGTCGCCATGAACTGTCCGCCGCCTTGGCCACCACCCGCGGGTTCGAACTGGCCGCCGAAAGCTCCTGCGCCGCCCATGGCATCGTAGCCCCCACCCATGGCATCATAGCCCCCACCGTATTGGGTAGCGTATTGCTGCATCAGGTCACCTTCCAGGAAGGTGGTTCTCGGGCGGTTCGCCGCTTTGGGGTCGCCATAGGTGACCACCACATCGGAGCGGAGCCAGAGCTTGCTGCCCCCCAGCGGCGAGTCGGCCTCGCTTAACTTCACGGCATGTACAATCGCGTCTTCCGGCACTTCCACGAAGTTGTTCAAACTTTCGTCGGAGTATACCCGAAGGTGGCCGTTCTCCGACGATCGACCGATAAAGCCTTGCAACAGCGTCAATTGGTCCGTACTGCGTAGGTCGGGCCGTACCTGCTCAATCCATTCGTCGTACTCGAACCTGCTTTGTTCTTGGTTTTCCATGGCATATATAGTTTGAAGTTGGGAATAGAAATACTGCTGTCGGGAGGTAGTTAATGACTGATTCCCAGCAGCATGTCTTCAAAAGCTTGGTACTCGTCCATCGTCAGCTTGCCCGTTGCCAACAGCGTCGATGGATCGGCCGGCGTCGTAAGGGGCGCTACCCCGGTACCTGGGGGCAACACTACCGCCCGCAGGCGGGCAAGCATGGTCGCTTTGTGAGCATCGGCTAGCCCGGCCCCGGTGGCTAGGTCGGGGCCAACCCCCGCGACCCCGCCGGTGCGGGGATGGCTGCTGCCCAGGGTCACGTCGATGGCCGTACGCTGGAGAATGGCGCGGGCATCGGCCAGCGTGAGCGAGCTGTTGGCCTGCTTCATGAGTGCACAGATGCCTGCCAGCTGGGGGGCAGCGGCCGAAGTGCCACTAAAAGCGGCCCACCCATCGTAGGATAACGTCTGGTCCCTGGCGGGATGGACGCCGCCCGCGCCGCCCGTGTCAATCTGATTCCTGGGCTCTACCGGCAGCATGATGTACGCGCCATGGGGTTGCATGCCCACCAAGCCGGACACATCCGGCACGGTGCGACCTGGAAAAACCAAGCTGGCAAATCCGCTGGCGTAGTCACTGGCTCTAAGCGAGCCGTCTGGCTGTAGGAAAACGCCCCCCGCGGCAATCACATCCGGATGCTGGCCGGGAAAACCAAAGTGACCGTTCCCGCCCGAGCAGACGACGATGATTCCGCGCCGCACCGCGTCGGCAACTGCGGCAGCCAAAACGTTGTCGTCGGAGCGGAGCGGACCAGTTTGGATATCAGACCCCCAACTGCAGGAAATAATGTGCGGATTCAGGGCGACGGCGGCCTGGAAGGCGCCAGCCGAATCCACAAAACTCATCTTGACCATGGTAAAAGCCACATCCGGGGCGACAGCCAACAGGTTGGCTGACTCGCCCGTGCCGTGGCCATTTTCGTCGTGTTCGGGGGCGGATGCGCCCGGGCCGAGCACCACCGGGTTGATCCGGTAGCCCCGGGCAACGAAGTAGGGGTGCTGGTACCAACCCGAATCGACCATTACCGCATGGATGCCCCGGCCCGTAAATCCGGCGCGGTGGGCGCGGTCGGCATTGAGCCCGAGCGATACGTCGCCGGGGATCCGTAGGTGCCAGTAGCCTACTGGCGGCGCGAATTTGTTGGCGAAGTAGTAAACCGGACGGTTCAGTGATACCCCTTCGAGCACGTCCGCGAAAGGACTGCCCGCAGGGTCGATCAGGCCGGGCACATCCGTGCTAGGCGAGTCGAACATCTCCGCCGTGGTCTCCTTGCCTTCTTCCTTCACGACGGGCTCCTCGCGGCGCGTAATCTTGGTTTTGAAGGCTGTTTCGTATACCTCAACGGGCGCCGCAATAGCGATAGTGGTAGGGCTGACTTGTAGCACGTTGAACCCACTGGCCTGTAGCTGCTGCACGGCCTGAGCCGTCAGCTCTTTCTCGGATCGAAAGGCCTGCACGGTCTGGGGCCGAATCTCGTTCGGGTGCGCGCTGAATAACGATTTACCACCAATGGAATGCACGGAAGCATGGGCAAACAAAACTTTGCTTTTCGTTACTTTAGCCATGATGCTAACCGCTTAGTTAAAGTACTGGCGTGGTTCGGCAAATACGATTGTCTGCACGCAGGATGGTGCCGTGGCCGGGAGATGGGCTGGGTGGTCGGGTCGGTAATACGTTTGACCACCCTGCTCATAAGCGCTCAGGTGGACGCCAAAAACGGATTCGAACTGTTGTTTTGAACCAGATATAGAGAGCGAAATACCAGCCTGTTCAACGCGAAAGCCCGCTTTTTTCATAAAGTCTACGGCCTGCTCTATCGCGGCCTTGCCAGGGCGTACCTCGTCTACTTGCGCGCTGGTGGCCGTCGTGCTGGCTGCCGATTGACCTGACGGGGCTTGTAGCACTACCTGAGCATATACCCGTTCCGTTGATTCCATAGCTGGCGTTCGCTAGCGGCCTGGTGCAATGACTCTGTAAATTCAGGTGATTGGCTTGTAACTATTTGATCATCGAGCGGCTGATATTTTTTGTAGGGCTAGTGGCTTATATAACTAAACTCCGCAGGTGTCGCCCCGGGGTTATGGTTTGGCTATTTACCCCCAGAAACAACCGCTGCATCACGCCCGGGAGCAGCAGCAGAAAGGAGCCCACTTCCTTTCGGAATTTGCCCCCGGTAGGCTTCTAAGCTACGGCAGGAGTGGCGGCGTTGCATCAGTGCCAACACTGAAATCACTGAAATTGTGGGGCTGCAAAGCTGGCAGACATTGCTCGGAGCCAGATCTGGTGGATCCAGTATCGTACGCTCAGCCCCTGGGTTTGCTTATGCTGCAACGTAGTCGGCGGGTTCACCTGGTGATGCATGAATGTCCTAGCAGCTCTCGCTTTCCCATCACGTAGGGAATGCCGGTTCGTGGCGCTGGCCGGGGAAGCGGCACTCGGCGGGCTTAGCTTCCAATCAAATGGTAGCCGATGCATCTAGAACTTATACTACTTTTCCTTCTTTCGCGTACTCCCGCAGAATACCCTTCTCTAAGTGCTGGAGCGTGAGAAGATTGCTTTTATCCGCCAGGGCATCGATCGCGCAGTAGTGGGCCACGTTCACAATACCGGCACCCGTGAGTTCGTAGCGCGCCGCCACCTGCAGCCAGTCAATATCATCGGCTATCTGAAGCTGAGGCGGGAAGGTGCTGCGCCAAATGCGGTGCCTTTCCTCAACGCGGGGCATTGGGAAGTGAATAATCGTCTGGAACCGGCGCACAAACGCGTCGTCGATGTTACCGCGTTGATTGGTCGCCAATATGATGAGGCCATTGTAGCTCTCAATGCGTTGCAGCAAGTAGGCCACTTCCTGGTTGGCGTACTTATCATGCGCATCCCGAATGTCGGTTCGCTTGCCGAAGAGGGCATCGGCCTCATCGAAGAATAAGATCCAATCTTTGTTTTCAGCCTTCGCAAAAAGGGTGGCCAGATTCTTCTCCGTCTCGCCGATATACTTGGATACCAGACGGGACAAGTCAATGCGGAAAACGTCTTTATTGGTGCTTTTCCCCAGCAGGATGGCAGTTAACGTTTTGCCGGTGCCGGGTGGCCCGTAGAAAAGGGCGCGAAAGCCGGGTTTGATTTTTTTGCGCATGCCCCACTTATGCAGGAGTGTTTCGCTGTGCGTAATCCAGTGCCGAATTTCCTGAATCTGCTGCAGCGTATTTGGATGGAGCACTAGGTCATCCCACTCCATTTCCGTACGAATGTGCTCGGCCGGAAATTCCATACTAAACCGGGGCGGGCTGACGGTGCCCGTTATGAGCAACTCCATAACTTCCGAATCTGGGATAAGGCGGCCACTCAGGTGCGGTTCGCCCGGCTTCAGATCTTCCAAGGCAATGATGTGTTCTCGGGCAAAGAAATGTTTTGGGTTAAATAAGTCGTACAGCGCCAGGCGCTTTTCTAGGTCATTGCCGGCCAAAATATACAGCGCCGTTTCGCCCGTTGGCAGCAGGCCGCGGTGGTTGGCACCCCTCACGCCCCCAAACTCCGGAAACTCTCCACCCTCTGGCAGGCAGTCACGGATTAGTGCATCGAAAAAACCCGGCTGTAGATGCGAGGCCAGCGCTATCATTAAATAGAGCAGCTCGACTTCGCTAAGCTGGGTCTGGGCCACTAGGGAGGTGAAAACCGTGGCTTCGTTGGCATTGAACGAGGGTCTGGGGGGGGCTTGGTAGGCGGCTCACCCGGTACTAAGGTCAGGCGCCAGACGGTATACGCCCGCAAATACTCCAGGGCCAAGGTGAGGTTGTTCATCATACCGCCGCATCGATTAATCTACTCGCCGGGGCCTCTGAAATCAGGCCCCACCTGGTTGGTATACCTTGTGTCCCGGCTGCCTAGGCTTAGGTTAGCCTTCAAAGACATGAGCTTAAACGTAGTCAAATTTCGGTTCCAGTTTTCGCGTGCCGCCTGAGCAAGGTTGTTTCCCGGGGTGTTGCCTTTACCGCCAAAGCTCCAGTGTTCTGCAATGGCCGGGTCATGGTCGGGGGAGGCGTGCGCTACCGGAATAACCGCCTCGCCGTGTAGCGTCTGGGTGTAGCCGTGACTGGCTTCCAGCGCCGCCGAAGCCTGGCTCAAGAATTTGTCCTTACTGCCCGGAACCAGCCGGGCGGGCAGCAAACGAGCTTTGCTGCCCGCCCGGCTGGCGGCGGTATCCGTGTAAAGCGTCTCCCGGATGTACTCCCGATGATGAAATTGAGGCAGCAACACGAAGTTGACACCGCTCCCCACCAGGGTAACCAAGTTGGATGAGTGCCGGAAATTATGCCGTCGCCAGCTGGTGCCTTCACCGGCGTAAGAATGCGTGTTGGAGCCGCCATTCAGGGTGGTAGTGGAGAAGGAAAGGGTAGTGACCCCAGCTTCTTTACTTCTTTTTAGAACGCTCCCCGAGCTGCTAACGCGTTCAAAGCCTTTGGCCTGCAGATTCTCAATCCAACTGCCGGGAGCCACTAGCAATGGCGCTGCTACCGGAGCCGCGCCTGGCGTGGCGGGGACATCGGCTGGTTCTTTTTCGGATGGCTTGCTTCCTTTCGGGTTCAACTGCCCCACCACAAACCAGCGGCCGCCTATGGCTTCCACGTCCAGGGATTGAAACTGATACCGAAGTCGAATAGCCGTCAACAGGGGCTGAATGACCGCCGCCCCAATCCGCCGGCCCGATATGGCGTTCACGACGGCCACCGCCGCGCTCAGGCCGGCTTCCAGGCGCTGCGCCGGGTCCTTTGGCACCCCAGCCCCGACTATTGCTTTGCCCGCTTTTTGCAGCAGTTTGGCCGCCGGCTGCAGCACCTTATCCACGACGAAGGCCAGGGCCCGATCAACGGGCGTTTTCAGCTGCCGGATAATGGTGCGCACTTTGTCGGCTAAGTTGCCCAGCCCCAGCAGCTTGGCTAGAAAATCAATGCCGGCCACGATGGCGTTTTTTAACCCAAAAATCACCTTCGCGGCAATGCCGCCGATGTTGCCCCGCACCGCCATCTCCACCCCGTCCAGAAACGCATTGACCAAAGTCACAATGCGCTCGATGTTGTCCATCAGAAAGGTGATGCCGGCATAAATGGCTTGCGCGGCTTTGATAAATGCCCCCGCCGGGTTGAAGAGCGTGACAATGTAGGCCAGTACCTTTTTGATCGTCTCGTACAACACCGTTTTCTTGATCTTCTCGAAGATCTCATCCACCGTGTTGGCCAGCACTTCTTTGATATGCACCCAGAGTGCCCCGATGTCGGTGCGGGCCAGCTGAATCAGCTTGTTTACTTCCTGGGCGCCCTCCACCCCTTTTTCGATGGCGGCGAATACGGGGTCGCCGAGGCGTTTGCGGGCAATTTCGCGGAAGTTGTCGTACGTCAGCCCGATGACTTGCAGGGCCAAGCTAAACAGGCCGGCCGTATCTAGCTTGGGGGGCAATTTGATGCCCGCCCCGCCAACTTTGCCCCCCAGCCAGGTAAAGAAGCCCTCCACTAGAAACGTATCGATGTTCTCGACAAATGTGGCAAACCCTTGCTTGATACCCGCCGCCAGATTTTCCAGAAACCGAATAGGATGCGCGAGAATGTCGCCAATCACGTGCGCGACGCGCACCAGCACGGTCACCAGCAATTCGCCCAACCGATAGATGGTCAGGGCGACTTCCTCGATGAACTCCGCCGCCCGCTGAATCCAGGTTTTGCGCACGTCCTCGTAGATTTTATCAAAGACTTGGCGCAGGGAGTCCACGTCTTTCTTGTACGATTCGGCCAGGCTGCGGGCCAGCTCGGTCTGCTTTTCAGCCACGCCCGACTCCAGGTTGGCGAACTGCACGCGGTAGGTTTCCATGGCGTCGCCGACCAGTGTTTGCTGCTTGCTGCTCAGGCCGTTATAAAAGTTATCGGCTTTCGCTTTCCCCCGCTGAATAGCGTCCACCGCCTTATTCAGATCGTCGGCAACGCGCTGGGCAATGGCCCCAATCGTGAGGTCCATGGCATCGATAAACTTTCGCTTCTCAGCCTCAAATACCTGCTCAATAGCCTCGGTATCCTCGCCGAAGAAAAAGGCCTTCACCCCCCAGCCATGAATGGCATCCAGCTGCTTTTCCACCCGCTTCTCGAAGGCATCTTTGGCTTCCCGGGAGTCCTTTTCAAACGTGTCCTCTACGTACTTGCCCAGGGCGGTAAAGATGTCTTCAACTTCTTTTTTGGTGCCGTTATAAATCGTTTCCAGCTCGCCTTTAATGCGCTTTTGCTCGTCTTTATCCGCTTTATCGTGCGCACTTTGCTTGGTGAATACCGTTTTGAATCCTTGACTACGCAAGGCGTGCATCAGGCTGAAATCGGCCTTGGCTTCTTTCAGGGCCTGCTGCTGGGCGCCGCCGATGACCTGTTGCTCCTCGGCCCGATACGTTTGGGGAGCCGCTGCCGCCTGGGCCTGCGCGCCTTTTTTGGTGGCGAGGGCCTGCTGAAACTTGGGCTCATTGGAAGCGGCAAACTGCTCTTCGGTGTTGTGGTTTTTGGCCATCAACGCATCCAGCGACTGGCTGTCCTGCTCCAGCGAGATTTCGGCGTCCGTTCGGGGCTTGGGCGCGGCCGCGGCCGGGTCGATGAGTGGGGGCTTGGCGCCGGCTTTTTCTTCCACCAAGGGTTTGGGCTGGTGGGTTGGCAGCTGGCTGTCGGGCGGCGCGGGCTTGTGCGTTTCGGCGGTGATGGGCGCCGCGACGTTCTTGTTTTCCTCCTTAACCTGTTTCTGAACGTTGTTTTTGATGCCTTCCAGCGGCTTCTCCTGCTTGAACCGCTGCGCGTCGCTCTTGCTGTGGGGTAGCTTCTTTTCCAGCTCGTTGAGCTGGGCCTGCAATACCTTTTTGAACTGCGCGGCCGTAAATTTTTTGTTGGCGTCCTTATTCGTAGCGGCCGTTTGGTTGATGACTTCCAGGTGCTTTTTGCGGTCGTTGTAGGCTTTCTGCTCCGCCACCGGAAGGTGCGCCGACGCGGCCACCGCCGTGTTTTTTACTTCGGGTGACTTATGCCCTTGCTGGGCCTTTTTCACTTGCTGGGTTTGGGTAATTACTTTCCCAAATTCCGGGTCCTCCTGCGGCGTTTTTGGCGCCGTTTGAGTTGGTGTTTGCACCTCTTGGGCGTCTTCAGTTTCGGGGCCTTGCTGCGGAGTTGTTTCGGGACCAGCTGTGCCCGGAATCTGAGGCTGGCCCTCGCTATTTTTGCCCCCCAGCGCTGGCGTTTTAGTGGTAGCCGGATGGGGTTGGGCAGGTGAATGAGCAGCGGGTTCGGTGGGCGTAACCAGGGGCGTTGGAGCGGGTTCCTCCCCGGGGTTTACCCTGACCGCGCCCTCCTGCCAGGCGTGGTAAAGCCCTTGGGCCAGCAGGCGTTTCCCGGGCACCGTAGCCGGTTGAAATTCGCCCTGGCCCAGGAATAGGTGCTCCTGAAAAACTACCGCCTGCGCCTGCAGCTGCTGCGTAAGCTCCGTAGCCTGCTTATCCTGGTGCAAACGAATCGAGCTGAAATCGGCCGACAGGTGGCGCTCTGCCGCCCGCCGAAAGGTCTCGGGTAGGGGTACTCCGCTCCCCGGGAGCGGCGCCGTACTTGCTCGCCCTTGCACCACTACATCGGGCCGATCAGCGGCTGGGCGCAGTACTTTATGCGCAGGATGGGTGTGGATGGCGGGCTTGGCGGGTCGGAAAAAATCGCTCCGCCCGGCTTGCGCAAAGAACGGCTGAGCCGTCTGCGTGGCCGCCAACGGGGGAGTGACATGGACCGATTTTGCCGCCTTGATTTTCATCCCTGTTTCGGCCTTGACTAAACAACGTTACTTTGAAAAGCAGCGTGGGTTTATTACCTCATTATGAACTGCTTAAATCCACTCAACCCAGAGCAGGCCGGGCATCCACGGTAGTCGCAAGACGCCCATATTCCAGGGCAGCGATTCGAGCAAAATATCGGGGCCTCGCTGCTCCACCTGCAGCAGCCACTCATGGGGCGGGCGACGGGAAAGCTTGCCGGGACGCTGCAGGAACGTGGCGCGCAATCCTGCAGGGGAGGTGTGCTTCAGCGCTTGCCAATGCTGCACCACGGCTTCCAGCAGGGCCATGCTTTCGGCTTGCTCCGTTTCGCTCAGTTCCACCGCCTCCCCAAGCGGCGTTTCGAGCGCCATGCCGCAGAGAATTTTCGGCAGTCCCAGCTCATATTCGGGCGTTGTCCCGGCACCCGTAGCCAGATAATGCAGGAGGGCCAGCGCCCGCGCTGGCTGCACCAACAGCTCGTTCTCCACCACGCCCAGCTGCTCGAAAAAGCGGGGCAGGAAGGGGTGGAGCAACACCAGTCCAGCATCATCCACGTAGATGGCCTCGGCCGCCGGTTCAGGTTGGTCGGGCCGCGTAGACGCAGTGCTTAAAGACTCCGCCGAATCAGCCTGATGATTCGGCTCGTTGAGCGAGCCTGTACGCTCCTGTAGCAGGTGCTGAAAACTTGGCGAGAACTGCTTTTTGAAGCGCTGCTGGGCGTATTTCGTTGTTAGCCGCCGCTCAACTTCTGCTTTGTATGCGGCCGGTATTTCGGTTGAGAGCAAGAGTTGCTCCACCGCTTGTTCCAGCGTTTCTCCGGGGGGCAGCCGAAAAAACCAGGGCAGCTGCCCGGTTTGTAAAAAGTGTAAAAAAGCCCCCCAGGTAGCCTGGACCGGAGTTTTTAGCTGGGCTTTCGCATTTCCGGCGGTAGCGGCCGTGGCGGCTTTTTCCCGGAGTGCCGTTTCCAGCACCTGCTCTAGCGCCTCCAGCAAAGCGTGCTCGAGCCGCTGCAGGTCCAGCGACCCTAGCTGGAGGTCCAGGTGCTCCAGGTAAAGGTGGGCCTGGGCGGGCGAGCACCGCTCCAAGGTGCGCTCCAGCACGGCCGGCAGCCAGTGCTGGCACAGCTCGGCAAGCTGCCGCTGCACGGCCAGCCCTTCCGACTCCGTGCCGTTCATTTCTACGTGCACGTATTGCTGCTGAATGAGGTGCATCGCTACGGTATAGGCTGTTCAACTTGCCCAACGCAGCCCTTGTCCGTGATGGCCGTGAGCCGGACCGCGCCGCCAGGTTTTTGGAGCTGCGCTTCTACTTTCTGGCCCTGATAAAATGGCTCCGTGGGCTGGGCGATAGAGGCATCCCAGACCCAGGCTGTTATCGACTCCTGGGGGACATTTTCGACGTTGCCCGTGAACACAAACCCGTTGTTGGCTTGCCGATCGATGCTGATAGCGGGCTTTGGATTCGGGCCTTC
This sequence comes from Hymenobacter sp. HDW8, assembly GCF_011305775.1. Taxonomy (NCBI): domain Bacteria; kingdom Pseudomonadati; phylum Bacteroidota; class Cytophagia; order Cytophagales; family Hymenobacteraceae; genus Hymenobacter; species Hymenobacter sp. HDW8. The sequence goes on along the minus strand of NZ_CP049907.1, from coordinate 774,384 downwards.
GCAGAGCTTTTGATACTCGCTGCCGGTGCATTGATTGCGCTCCTGGTTATCGAAAGCCGGCACTCGGGATTCTTGGTTGTTTAGCCTGCGGTTAAGTAGAATGGCCCCGTTGAAGGGCGCGCCGGTCGCGTCGGGCTCGTTGGTGTAGCGCATCAGCAGGCTAAAGGTGGGCGTGGGCTTGGCGACGGAAAAGGGCAGCTCCAGGCTAAACCGCTCACACACAAAGTGCTCGATCCAAAGAATGCCGAACGGGTCAGTGGCGGCGGGCTCGTAGCTCAGCACCAGGCGGTTGGCCCCCAGCTCGGCCCCAAACTCAGCCACTAGCGCTTGCTGTATACGCTCATTCAGCTTCTTAATAGCTCCGCCGATGGCGTTGCGGAAGTTGCCGTTGAGCTGACCATTGGGAATCTGAACCAAGGTGGCGGCCCCTTCCAGCGCAAAATCCTTGTCGTTGAAGCGAAACTTCACTTCGCCATCCTGCCGGTACGCCTCGTAGGGCGCGCCCTCCACCGGCGACTGCAGCCACAACCGATAAGCACCCCGCCGCGACTGCCCGTCGCAGGGCAACTCGCAGGGTTGCTCGCAGCTGTGCTTGACCTCCACAGAAGCCTTGCATCCTCTCTGGTCTTCCACCTCAATGACGGCGGAAGTGCCACTCGCAATAGGCTCCGTGACAAGGGTATCCCCCGTGACGGGTGCCCCCTTAAACAGGTAAGGCGGGGTACCGCCCGCAATGCGAATAAAGGAGCGGTAAGCAGCCGAGCCCTCGCAGGTAAAGTCGGTTTCTTGGAGCAGCAGTTGGGGGGCAATTTCTATGCGCTGCGCTTCCGTAGTCGTGCTGGCCGCGTCCTGCAGCACCAAGCGGTGCGCCCCGACCGGCAGCGTAACGGGCCCATGGAGGGGCGCAAACTCGCCATCGTTTACTTGCACTTGGTAGGGCGCGGTGCCGCCGCTGGGGGTTATTTCTACGGCCGCTCCATTATTGGCTGTCGTGCAGCCAAGTTGGATGGTGAAGGCGAGCGCCTGGCGGCAGGAGTGCTGAACGCGCTGGGTGGCGGTGCAGTGGCGGCTGTCGGTAATGATAATCTCCGTTTCCGTGTCGCCGGGCAGCGCGTCGCTGAGGTAGGCGGGGCCATCCACCGTGCCCCGATTGGCCGTGTACGGCGGGGTCCCCCCGCTGATCTGCAAGCTCACCACGTATTCGTTGTTGTCGCCCACGCAGTCGAAAACTGGCTCTAGCAGGCGCAGCTGGGGGGCAATTACAACCGGCTGCGGCGCCGATTCCACCGCTTCCGCATCGCGCAGGATAAGCGTGTGCGAGCCGGCGCTCACCAGTACGGCTCCGCTGAGCGGCCGATACTCCTGGGTGTCCAGCTTGAGGCTGTAGGGCGGCAGGCCACCCTCGGGCGTCACTTGCACCTCAGCCTCGTTGTTCGGATTGGTACAACCCATTTGAACGGTGAACGAGGGTGGGGCTTTGGGCAACACAAACTGCACCGGCGCGCAATCGGAGCAGCAGAGGTAAGGCAGGAAAAAGTCGGCAATAACCGTCCCGTCCGCCAACTCATTGACGGCCGCCGCAATCACTTTCTCGGCTTCATTCTGGGGCGCGGGCGGGGCTACGGCGCTCAGGTTGGGCACCATGCCGGTGAGCGTGCCAAGGATAAAGCGCACATCCTCATCCACTACCAACTCCTTATTAACGCTGATGCGCCCCAGGGCTTCCGATACCGCCTGCGAGTTGAGGCGGCCCGTCTCCGCAAGACTGGTAACGGCCCTCGTAAAAGCCGTGGCCGGCAGGTTGGTCAGATCAAACCGCCGCAGCCCCAGGCCGGGCCGCCGCTGGTCCGGGTCATCATGGTACACCACGATAAACGTACCGCCTAGCGGCACCCCGGCCTTGTGCTGAATACCGGGGTGTTGCCGCAAAAAGTAACTGAGAAACTGCTTTTGCTTTAGCTCGGTCAGGCGCCGCTGGTATTCGCTTAATAAGGCGCGAAAGGCCTCCAGGCGGCAGTTGTAGAGGATATCTTCCAGGCGGTCGTCGAGCTCTTCCCACCGCAGGAGGGCCGCGTTGCCCTCCAGGTTGGCCATGGCCCCTTCGCGCTCCCGCTCGATGGCTTCCGTAACGCTGGCCAGATCTTGGTGTCGTTTTTCTAAGCGCGCAAAATCCAGCTGCCGGAGGTCGGGAGTGAGCTGCTCGTAGAACTTGGTGATATAGACCAGCAGGTAGAAAATGATGGCGTTGGACTGCCCGACATTCTGGGTGTTCAAAAAGTTGATAATCACGCTGGGGTCCAGCTCCGGCAGGGCGCCCGCGGGCAGATTGCTGTACCAGTCCTCGAAAAACCGCCCCAGGGTTTGGGGCTGCACCAGAAAATCGGGCGCGCACTGCGTTAGCAACGGCAGCTTGGGCTTGGCGGGCTCCGTTATTTTAGTGCGTCGCTCGAAGGGCAGGTCATAGAAATATTGCGTTTGCTTGCAGAGAAAGCACGTTAGCTCCGCTCTCAGCGTGTCGTAAAGCGTTTCCAGGTCCTGAAACTGGCAGTCGGCGTCGCTCAGGTCCACGGGCATGGTGGCATCGAACGCGCCCGTGCGCAGGGCAACGATGTCGATGGGCAGGCGGTGGCGGGTTTTCAGCCCCAGCAGGGTCGTCAGCACCGACTGATAGTTCTTGCCCAAGTGCCCCTCCACGCGCAGGAAATTGTGCGGTTCCAGGTCGTAGCGCAGGGGTTGTAGCACAAACGTGGGGGGCGCGGGCGCGTACTCGTCGGCGCGGTAGCTCAGGTTTTGGTTGGCCCGGCCGCGCCGAGTTTTTTGGGGACTCCATACCTGGTAGAGGGGCGGCGTGCCGGTTTGCTGGTAGTAATAGGGTATGGCCTTGTCAGAAATCGGGCCCGACCCCAAGTGGCTGGGCGTCATGCGAATGTGTCCATCCACGCGGGAGCTGATTGCCGCCTTGGGCAGGGGTGGATTGATGGTAAATTGGGCCACCATTTCCACCAGGCGCTGAAACAGCCCGCTCACTTCCTGGCTCTGCTGCTCGCAGCCGCTGAGGGCCGCGGAGGACAAGAAAGATTGGCGGTACAAGGCCGCATTCGGCACCGAGGCCGGCTGCACAGCGCCCAGCATCAGGTGGCGCGGAAACAGCTCCGACGGCGGGCAGCAGGCGCAAAGCAGCTCCGCTCCCTTCCAGCGAAACTCCTCATAAGCTGCCAGCAGGTCGTCAAAAAAATCGTAGTAGTAAGGCAGGAAACGTACCTGGCTGGTCGTCGTCGGGGCCGTATCCAAAAAGCCAAAGGTCGCGCCGAAACCAGCAAACGGGTTAGCCGGATAATTATCCTCGACTAGGGGCCGAAACGCGGTGTACGCCGCCGTGAGGGCCGCGCTCAGGGTTTGCGCCAGCTTCTCGCGGCGGAACACGTCCAAAAAGCCCCCAGCACCTGCTGGGACGTGGCCAGGCCCGTGTTGGGGACGTCGTAGCGAGGCAGGCGCAGGTCGGGCAGGGCGAGGCGGGCTTGCAGAAGGCTGTGCACGTCGGTGGGGGTGAGGCCCGCGCCGAGCTTATTGGCCGCCGCAATGATGTTGGTCAGGTCCGCTACCCGAATCAGCAGGCGCCGCACCGTGGCCTTTACCTCGGCGCCCCGGTCGTCGCAGTTGTTGGGGCTACAGTTGCGCAGACCTTCTTTCTTGAGCTCCAGAAACAGCAATACGGCTTTGTCGGCCAGAAAATCAGCGGGCGTGCCCAGCAACGTAGTGTTGGGCTCACCGGCCGGAAACAGCTCCCACAACGGGTATTGCGCCTTGGCAGCCGGATCCATAAAGGGGCGGTATTCCAGCTCCTTAGGCAGGGTATACTCCGCACGGTAGGCCACCAGGTGTACGTCGTCAGGCTCCACCATCAGGTAGCCTTCCGAGGTTATGCCGCAACCTTTGGTAAGGTGAATAGCGGCCGCGTCCGCCGTCGACGTGAGTTGAATTTCCAGCCCGCAGACGATGCCAATGCCAATGAGGTTAGCGCGCGTCAGCCGCTCCTGCTCGTCCAAATAGGTAAAGACCTGATTTAGATGCGCATTGGTGAGTACCTGATTGGCCTCGAAGACCGGGTAAGTTGCTTGTGTCGGTCGCATGGCGAAGGGCGGTTGTTAACCATTTAAAAGAGATTCGCTCGGGTGGTGTGCGGGGCGCTGGGGGGCATTTTTAGGTTCTATTGTGGCCCCGAGGGAGGGTTAGATAATTGGAATTTGAGCCGACGAGTAAGAATATCCTCTTCGGAGGCGTCGGCCTGCAGGGCTGGCACTACGGGGAGTTGCCGAGGGCGGTGCTGCCCAGCCGTACCGGGTTTTGGTCGCTGCCGTCATCGCAGTCGTGGAGGGTGGCGCTGGGGTAGGTGTTGCGTAGCTGGCTGAGCAGATTTACCACCACCCGCAGGCGGTACGACACCTCCCGGTACGCCGCGTAGCGCTCCTGCAGCAGCGCTTCGAGCGCGGCCGCCGTGTCGCTGGCCGCCTGGAAGGTGAAGCCGGGGCAGAGCGTTACCGGCCTGGGAGTGAATGCAGAGAAGTCGCTGAAAGCCCGGCCCGCCGCTACGTTGGCGTCCATCCAATCCGAAAAAGCCCCCCCGTACTGCGCTACGATGGTGGCGGCACAAGCGCACAGCGCCGCCGCGGGCGAGGCCGCCGACGTGGGATAGGAGGCTACTCCCGCCCGCAAGATGGCTTCGACGCGCTCCTGCAGGCGTTCCTCCGTCCAGTCGAAAGCCGCATTCGCCGTCAGCCACGCGCACCAGGCGTCCTCAAACCGCTCAAACTGCCAACCGGTGAGCGCGGTTTGCGCAAAATAGCCCCCCAGAACCGCCTGGACTTCATCCCACAGAGCATCCGTCAAAATGGTCGTGCAGGCAAAATCCGATGGCGAAAGATGGGCCGAAAATTCAGCCTTCAACTGGGCCGCCAGCGCATCGCGCTGCCAGTAGGTCAGGGTTTTGTCGGCGTACCAGCGCCGGAATACGGCGCTGAACGCGGCATACAGCCTAAGCGCGCAAGCGCAGGCCTCCTCCTCCGACGGCCGGGTGCCCTCCGCGGTCAAGCCTTTACTAGTGAATACGTTGGCTAGCTCCATGACTACCGCGTCGCACGGGTCTTCTAGAAACCCATCGTTGCCGACCCAGCAGGTTTTTCCCAGCAGATGAGCGGGCGTTTCCTGCTGAATGGTGCGGTTGGCAAACTGACGCAGCTCCAGATTGGTACTGAAGGGAGCGGTCCAGCCCGGCAGCACCAAGGTAAGCCGAAAGGAGTAGGGGTCTTCCTCGCCGCAGGTAGTGCAGCCGCCGTCGGAGCAGGCTGGGTAGAGCGCATCGCCGGGAAACTTAGGCCGCAGCAGCACGTGCTCCACCACCATAGCGCGCGCGTGGCTGCTCCACGTCAGCAATTCGTCCCGCAGTGCCTGGGCCGCCGCTTTGGTTGGCAACAAGTGAGGATGCTGCCCCAGCGGATTGCCGCTTTTATCCTGCAGCGTAAGCCGAAACTGCTCGGTTTCAGGCACTATGGTATAGGCAGTGGGCTGAATCATCTGCTTCAGGATCTCCCGAAAGGCCCCCTGGGTCGCGGCTTCTTCACTGGGGCCGCTATGGTTGATTGTGCCGGTCAGCCACCGCTGGTGATGCGGATCTTGCAGCTGAAAATCAGTGAGGGTAAATGGCCCCGGCGCGGTTCCCGTCAGCGTGCCCGAAAACGCCAGATCAGGGTAGCCTAAAAGCAGGTGGATGCGGCGCTTGAGGCCCGCAATGTTGCCCGGGGCGCAGGGCGCTTGCTTATAGGAAAATGCTTTGCCCCGATCGTGGCTGATGAGCGGGTAGGCTTTCAGGAACGCGAGTTTATCGTCAATCAGGCGCGCCCGGCCTACTTCCTGGCCTTGCAGGCTGGTGAGCAGGAGGGTGTACTCGCGGAATTGCTCGCCGAACCGCGCCAGCAGATGATCCAGGAAGCGGTTGCGGCGGGTCAGAAACTCGGCCCGCGTTTCCGTCATGTCTTCCAGCGCCGCCTGATCGAGCCCGTCAACGAGCTCGGAGTAGTCCGCCAGCACCGAATCGGTGAACTGGCGCACAAAGTAGGTGCGCTGCACGGCGGGGTTCAGCGAAAACAAGTCGGCCATGTGCGCCACCTGAGCCAGCGCATTGCCCAGCAGCTGCTCAAACACGAGCAGGTAGGCTTTCAGCTGTTTGGCCTGCGCCCGCCGCGGCGGCCCTACGTGGGAGGGCAGGCCGGCGGGGCCAATGCCATACGTCAGCGGAAAGCTGTGCTGAACCGGAAAGTAGTCCTCGGGGTGGCGGAAGGTGCCCGCCGGCACCGGCAGATCCTGGGGGGCATTTTTGAGCTTGGGCCGGTCGGCTTCCCCGCGCAGCTGAGTCAGGGTGTCGCGGGCCTCATCCAGGCGTGGCAGAAAGGGCAGCCCATTCTTGTAAAACAGAAACCGCGACAAGCTAAAATACAGCCGGGGCTGGTGCAGCGGGCTCACGTACAGCAGCCACGAAGCACTGATTTTGGTGGGGTCAAACACCGGCTGGCCATTCACCCAGGTCGGGTCGGCGGCGCCTTTTACCGGGTTGCCTTCCGGGTCATACTTGGTGAGCAGTAGGTTGTTCACGGCCCGCACGCCCTCAATATCCATCAGCCGGTTGATGATATCGGAGGTGCGCAGCACGGATTTGAGCTGGGCTTTTTCCAGATCCTCGGCCTTAATAAAGCCGTTATCCAAAGCCGGGCCGTTGAAAATATCTTCCACCGGAATGCCTTCCTCCAGCAGTTCCGGCAGCCGGTAAAACGGCACCGGCGGATTGAAATACTGCGTAATGGCCAACCAGATCTGCGCCTGCACCCGCTCGATGTCGGCGTCGGGGGCTACTTCCACGTCGGCGCACACGGCCACATCTTCTATCTCCACGCCCTGCACGCGGCAGAAATCCTCGTCGAGGTTGCGGTGGGCGTGGAGCACGGCCTTGGCCGCACTGACCGCTTGCGCCACCTTCAGCAGCTTGTGGCGGTAGCGCTGCACAACTCCCGTCGCTTTTTTGTCGGTCAACAGCGCCGCTACATCACTGACTGCGGTTTGGTTTTTGGCGGTGGTATCCCCAAAAAAGCGCAGCGCCGCATTTTCAATCCTGATTTTCTCGCCGCCGGGTTGCAGCTCCAGCTCCCAGCTAGCGTAGAATACGTTGCGCCACTGCGCGCGCAGCTGCTCATCGGTCAGGGGCGTATTATCCGTTTTAGTACGGTTGAACTTGGTTAACGTGAGGTTGAAGAAAGCGCCATTATGCTCGGAAAATGCGTCGTGGCTGGCTAGAAAAAGATCCCACTCTTTTCGTTTTTCCAGCTTCCACTGGGGGAAGCGCACTTCCACCGTCATGGGGTGGCGCTGGCCCTCGGCATCAAATACGGCGTAGGTGTAGTCGATTTTACGATCATTCAAGTCACCTAATTCCGGGTCCGCTTCCAGTTCCAGCAGCACCTCGTACAACCCGCGCACCGCCACGGTTTGGGGGGTAAGCCGCTGGTTGAGGGGCTTGTGAAAACTGAGTTGCAGCTTGTCGTCTTCGCACCACGCGTAGTAGGGCACGTCGCAGGCGCATTCTTTACACCAGAGCCAGGCATTGCGTACCGGCTCCAGATCAATGAGCAAACGGCGGAAATCGTCGGGGGTGCAGGGGTTAATGGTCAGGATTTCGCGGGCCGTGAAGAAGGCCTGATCCGGGAACGGCTGCGTCGGATCCGGGGAAGGCGTGGCGGGGGCCAGCAGATCCTTGATGTCCCAGCCCAGGCGATACGCCAGGTCGGTGATAGCGTAGCAGAGAGCCTCAAGGATGGTGATGCCCGGGTCGTGCACGTTGTAGTCCGTCCATTGGCGGCTGCCCATCTGCTCGACAAAGCCAATCCCTTCCCGGCGGAGGCGGAAAAAGTCCTCAGCGGGTTTCAGCACGGGGTGCTGCGGGATGGACGTGGGCTTTGGGCTCATGCTGGGCAAGGGCAATTTTCGCGGGGGGCATTTTCCGCCACGGGGTCAATGATCTGGATCAGATGCTGGGCCGCGGGCACCGAAACGAGGATGGAAACCGCCGTAGAACCTTCTACTTCCGGCCGGTCGGCGGTGCCCGTTGCGCTATGGAAAAGCTGGAAATCGGTGACGTAGTCCACGTAAGGCTGCTCTTCCACAAAGTTGAGCAGCACGGATTTGTAGATTTTGCCGCCAAAGGAAATACTGCTCTCCCTGCCCGGAAAGGCCCACGGCGACAAAAAGCGGGTAATGGCTTCCTGGAGCTGCTTGACGTAAAAAGCCTCATCATAGCCCTCATACAGGCGCACCTTCAAGCTGACGGACACTTCCTCAAATAGCGGATTGCGGACGTGCAGCTTTACAAAACAGGACACGCGCTGGCGCAGGAAGGCCGCAATTTCCTCTAGCACGCCCAGGCTGGTGTAGGGCCGCAGCGGGTCGCGCAGGTTCTGCCGCTGCAGGTCGGGAATGGTCACTACCGTCACGTGGCCGGGGGCCAGCTCCCGGTAAATACCCGTTCCGCTGTCATTGGGCTCGTAGTGCAAATGGTTGATGCACTTAATCTTAAAAATGTGCGGGAAAGCCTCCAGCACCAGGTGCTCATAATCCCAAAGCGTCAGCGCCCGGTCTTTGTGGCGCAGGCGCTCACTGACGCGGGTGTAGAATGCGTCGGGAGCTTCCTGCCCGCGCCCGCCGAACGTGGCGAAGGGCTGCGTAAGGGTCTTGATGGCGGCAACGGGCTGGTCGAGCTTGGTGATGGTACCCGCCGGCAGCACCTGCGCCAGCAACGCGGGGTCGTTGGCCCGGTCGGTGAAGGTGGCGCGCACGGCCTGCGCGGCCACCCGGATCAGCCGGCACGTGGCCTCGCTCTTGCTGGCCACGGCGGCCCGAATCCAGTGCATGCCCGCGGGCAGCAAGGTGTTGGTGGCCGTCGCCTCCCGGGGCAGGGCAAACGTGATGATGCCGGAGTTGAGCAGCTCCCCGGTTTGATCCTCCACGTCATTTGGGGCAAACTCAATCCACTCATTCTGGCGCAGATAGCTCCAGTGAATATGCGGATCAGGCTTTTGGGTGAGCGGAGCCGCCGTGCCATCCGCTACCTGGAACAAGAGCGCTACCTGCTGCGGGGGGTGCAAGCCGCTAAGGCCGAGGTAAAATTCGGCCTCACTTTCCTGCTTGGCGTTGTCGCGCTGAAAGTCGAACTGGGGCAGCAGATACACGGACTTAGCGGGCTGGAGCAGCGGGTGCTGTTCGGCCTGCCCAAACGGGCCTACGTGAAAGAAGTGCGCGGGGCGTTGGGCCAGCGCGGCTTTATCGGCCGCCGAGTGTAGCGCGATGGTTTGCGCGGCTTCATAGTTTAGCGCCAGCGCGCTCATCGAGGGGCCCACGGGTGGACTGCCTGGGTCGCCGGCGTCAGCTTCTTTGCGCAGGTATTTGATCAGGTCGGTTTGGTACTGGGTTTGGCCAAAATCAGCGCTCAGCTTGAGGCGGGCGAAGCCGTGGCGCGCGGCTGTATTATAAAACTCCTCGTCCGCCATATCGGGAGCGTCTACCACGGGGGCGTTCAGCTGTTGCGCGAAGGGAAATGAGGTCGCGGTTACCGCCACGGCCGCGCTGCCCGAGGCTTGCCACTGGCCGGCCTGCAGAAAGTCGATTGTGACGGTGGGGGCGGCGCTGCCATACGCGTCGGGCGGCGTAAGCCACGCGGCCTCCACGGAGGCCGCCGTTAGCGTTTTTTGAAAGGCCTCTTTCGAGCCGATAACCAGCGCGTTGCCCGCGACGGGGGCGGGGCCAAAAGGCTGAAAGGGCTTGGACGTGTCTACCGGCCCGAAGTCGTTGGAAACGGCCAGCGTTTTAAGCCCCGTGACATTCACCTTAAGGGCGATACTCTGCACGACGGCGTCTTGCAACAAAGGGTAGAGATACTGCTCCGACTCCTGCTGCCGCAGCTTAAGCAGCAACAAAGGGAGCGGCGTGGCGAAGGTGTAGCCGTGCACCGCGGCGGAATAGGCCGTTACGGCCGGGTCGGCGCCAGTAAGCTCCACGACTAGTCGCAGCACGCCCGACTCGCTGGTAAATTTGGTGGCCGTTTTCTCCAGCCAGCCCTTCTCGGTGGTAAGCCAACACCTAACCTGGCCGGCCAAATCCGCGTAGCTGCCGGTCACCGTGAAATCGACGGTAATGGTGCGCGTGCCCTCGGCCAGCCACAGATAATGCGAAGCAAGTGCAAAGCCTACTTCCGCCGTTGGCATGGGTATGTGCACCAGCTTGCCATCTACGTACTGCTTGTGGTAAAACGGGTGCCACGACGCGTCCGGGGACGTTAAGTCAGCCCCCAAACCGTCGTCGGAGTTAGCCACCGGCGCGGCGTACAACCGCCCTGTTTGCTTGGCCGCATTGGGAGCGGTGCCCACGGCTTCCGCGCCGTGGCGGTAGACGGTTTTTAGCGCCGTTACGGCGGCTTGGTTGGCTACAAAGTCACGGTCATTAGCGAAGAAAACCTCTTTGCCTTGGCCGTCTTTGCCAGCTTTAAATAATTCGCCCCCCAGCAGCAAGTGGGACTCCACATTCTTGGCTAGTTCCAGCAAAATATGCGCGTGGGCGGGCTTGGGGGGCTTTTCTCGCAGCCGCAGAATATCGCGGTAGTAAAAGTCGAGGTGGCGCTGGGGTAGGGTATTGGCCTCCTTACGGGCGTATTCGCGCAGGCGCAAAAACGCGAGAAAGAGAGTGTAGTGCGGCGCGTGATCATCCCAGTCGGTGAACGTGCGCTCCAGCGCCAGTTTCGCCTCGGCTACTACGCGCGCATACACTTTCAGGAACTGTTCAAAAACGGTGGTAAACAGCGTATGCGTGACCAGGTGATTGACCTGGGTAAAGACGCCGCCACCGCTGCCGTAGCCCGTAGGATCAGCCGCAATTCCCGCCTCGTACGTGGCCCAATCGGGCGCGCCGTTGGGTATCCACTGCGTGGTCAGCCCCGCGGAAACAACCGAGGTGAAGGTGCTCATGGGGCTGCCCAACATGTTGATCGGCGGCGTGGGCACGGCATCCGTCAGTACTCCGAGCGAGATGCCCGCTTTATGGTAGGCAATCAGGCGCCCGAAGCCAGGGGCCAGCTGGGCTGAAATAAGGTTTTGCAGCACGCTCTTTAGCCCTATTTCGGGCGGGAGCGTGGCCGCCATCATGTCCAGCTGCCGGGCCAGCGTGGCCGCACTGCTGAATAGATATCCAAGGTGGTTTTTCAGGCCCGGCTCATCAGCCTGGTTATCCAGCGTATTCAGAAATGTAAAGAAGGCGCTAACCTGGGCTTTGTACTGCTCCACGTCCTGCACCGCTGCCGTGGCCAGCTGCAGGGATACATCCTGAGCAAAGAACTGCTGCCAATTGCCGGCGGCTACATTCTTCTCGTTGTAGTACTTCAGATAGCGGGCGTAGGCCTGGGCGAATACCATGCTGTGCGCGGGCGTGCGCTCGTCTACCGGAGCCGAGGCGGGCGCCAGCGCGCCGCTCGCGCGCTGCGCCTGACTCGTGCCCTCGCGGCTGAGTTTGAGCGGGTCCGTGTTCTGCGAGCAGGTCATGTCCGTAGCTGGTTGCTATCGTTCGGGCAGTTGGTTGAGGCTGGTAGTCAGGTTGATATCGGTGCCTTCTTTTTTGTAGAAGGGAAAGACGAAGTTGAAGCGGGAGTTGGTCGTGCGCACCCGGTAGATGACCTCGATGAGCACCACGCCTTCCAGCTCGCGGCTGCTGTCCAGGCGCACCTCTTCCAGCTTAATGCGCGGCTCGTAGTACAGGATGGCCGATTCAATTTTGTCGGCCATCAGGGTTTTGGTGGTCGTATCGAGGCTTTCAAAAACCAGCTCCTCCAGGTTGCAGCCAAACTCCGGCAGCATTACCCGCTCCCCCAGCGTGGTCGACAACAAAATCTCTAAGCTGGAAGCAATATCAGCCTCCTGTTCCAGCATTTTTACCCCCCGCTCCTGGGGAGTGAAGGTGGGGGGGAAGGACCAGCCGCGACCAAGGAAAACGAGATTCATGGCAAGATTTATTTGGACTGGATAAGCTGCTTTAACTGCGGATATTGATTCTCAGAAGCGACTTATTCAGCCGCCAATGAGCACCGTGGGCATGCCTGGCCCGATGATGGCCCCGCCCGACGCGGTTACGTCGCCGAAACGGGCCGCGGGCCGCCCCCCGATCAGCACCGTGAGCGACCCTTTCACGATGGCATCGGCCCCGCACGTGTCGCCCAGGCGAGCCGCGGGCAGCCCCCGATCAGCACCGTGGCCGCCCCCGGCGGCAGGATAGGGGTAGGTGCCCCACTGGTCGCGGGGCTGGTAATCAAATCCGAAACGCGGGCCGCAGGAAGCATTTTTTAGATGATTGTGGGTAGCATGGGTTTGCGGGTGTGGTCTTCAGTTGATGCGGACCAGGCCGCCCTGAACGGTGGTGGTGGCACTGCCTTTCACGGCGGTGCTGGCCGAGGAAAGCTCGGCACTGCTCGTGCCCTGGGCCGTGAAAGCCGCCTGGGCCTTAAGGTTCAGATTCAGCCCTTCGGCTTTCAGGTCTTTGCTGGCTTTCAGGATGATATCCTTGCTGCTTTCCATCGTGATGCCGGCCTCGTTGAGGATGATTTTATTGCCGTTTTGGTCTTTGATTTCTATCGTTTTGTCGGCTTCCGAAAGCCGGATGCTGTTGCCGCCGGGCGTGGCGAACACCAGCTCTTTTTTTTCGTCATCGAAGGTCATTTTCAGCTTTGCCCGCGACACGTATCCCTTTTCATGGTTCGGGTCGGCGGGCGGGACCGGGGCCGGTTTATTGCTACTGTGGCACATGCCCAGCACCACGGGGTAGCGCGGGTCGTCGTGCAGAAAGCCTACAACTACTTCATCCCCAATCTCGGGGCGGAAATAGGTACCGCGCTGCGGACCCGCGTCCAGAGTGGCAATGCGAGCCCACGTGCCTTCCTGCTGCTCACTGATCAGCGGCAGCCGCACCTTGATGCGGTCTTCGCCGTCGGGGTCGCCTTCCAGCCTGGTCACTACGCCCGTATGCAGGCCACTGACGGCCGGCAGCAAGCCCGCGGCCGGCAAGGGGCGCAGGTTGTAGGTAGCGGCAAAGGGCTCCGGACTGAGGCCAAACTGCACGTCGGTTTGCCAGTTGCCACGGGCTACCTGGTGCCGCACTCCCACAATGAGCATCTTGCCCTGGAGGCGCTCCCCAATGCCCTGCACGTCGATGAGCTTGCCCGGCAGCACGCCGGCAAAGCCCTGAAACTGAGCCCGGCCCCGCACTTTGCCCAGACGGGCGCGCAGCAAGCTGCCATCGGCCCAGGCCTTGAGCTCGGGCGCGGAGAGCTTGCCCCCGTGCCGCAGCACGTGCGCCGCACCCCCGAGTACCTTGGACAGCACGTCGGGTGAGAGGTTGCCGTTGCTGGTGGTGGCGGGCTCTGTGGCTTCCGCTTGGGTTACTTTCTGGTCGCTCGCGTTCCAGCTGGTGGCCTTGATGCCGGGGCTCTGCAACCGGGCGTCCATCTCGGCATCAAGCTCCAAGATGGTGGCGCCAAAGGTGGCCGTCACGGCGGGCTCCTGCTTCAGATCGGGCTTGGCAACTCGGATCTTGCCGTTCTCCACCATCACCAGTAGCCCATTCGCCTCGGCCCGGCAGAGCACGAAGTCCCAGTCGGTGGCCTCGTACTGCACTACTTCCCGCAGGTGGGGCTGGGTGGCTTCGATGTCCCGCCCGAGTTGGTAGCGGCCGATGATTTCGTCCAGAATGTCGCTATCCTTTTGGTCGGCGTAGTAGTGGCTTTTCAACCCGCTGGTCATTTTCACGGCCTCATCGCGGCATTCCACAATCAGGAAGCTGCCGCTCCGGCGGATCTTGACGCTATGCTTGATCACGATGCCCGTAAACACGGAGGTCTCCTGCGAGCGGTAGCCCAGCTTGATTTCTATCTTTTTGCCCGGAATAAAATAATTGGTGTTGCCCACCGCGAACGTGCCGCGCGACGCCTCGCCGTCCTGGATATGCAGGGTGGCGGACGGTATCCGGTTTACTTCCCGCATCACCGCAATCGACTGCACGTGAATGGTACCGGGAATCTCGGTGCCTTCCACCAGAATAGTAGCCGTGCAGACATCGGGCGTGGCGGGCGTAGGAATAGTGGCGGTGCTGGGGGGCATTTTGTTAGCAGTAGAGAATAAAATCACTCATTATCTGACGCGAAAGGCCCTTTGCTCAGACGGGGGCCGCCGTTTTATCGAGGGGAGGAAATACCAGGGACTGGCCCGGCTCCAGATGCCGGAAGTTGCTAAGGCCGTTGACCGCGGCCACGTGCAGGTAATAGCGGGCGTCGCCATAGATGCGGTAGCAGAGCAGGGGTAGCGTATCGCCCCCTTTCACTTGCTGCACGTGGGTCAGGTCCGGGGATTTCTTGTCTTCTTTCGCCGCCCGAATCTGTTCCTCGATGCTGCTTTTAAACTTCACGCGGGCCACCGCCCGAATGGGGCTGCCATCCGGATTGAACAGCTTATAGGTGACGCTCAGCTCGGTTACGCGGCCCTTAAAAATGGAATGGCGGCCCCACACCAGCTTGAAGTGCCGCGGCTCGTGGGCGTCGCCTTTGTATTCAATTAGTACTTGCTTGAGGCGCTTTAAATCATCGGCAATATCGGCGCGGGGCTTGCCATCGATGATGCCGGTGTTGTCGAACAGAAACTCAAAGGTGATTTCCTCCGGCTCGGTGTACTCGTACTTCAGTTGCTTGCCACTGGTGCCCTGGCCCTGGTCAAACTCCGAGAACTTGAGCTTGTAGTCCAGCGTGTAGCTTTCCGGGTTAATGAGGGCCTCGAAGTACGCGTCGTTGCCGATGGCTTCCCTAATGCCACCTCGCTCTGCTTCCTTCGAGTCTTTAAAGCCCAGAATGAGCAGCTTTTCCAGTTTGCCGCCGGTTGCCATTAGCGTTCTTTTTTCTCTTGCAGAATTTGCAATACCTGTTCCACGCACTCCGCCACCATGGCTTGCTTATCGGCCTCCGCGCTGCCATTGTGCGCGGGTACCAGCCCCGGCAGCGGCGCCGCTTGGTGGCCGTTTTCCGCTGTGTTCACCGTGAAGCGAATGTGCAGTTCCTTGATTTCAATTGGCATAGGAAGGAGGGACAAGGGGGGCGGTAACGAAAGAGCCGGACTTCTTCGTTACCGGACCGTGAAGTAGCGGTACATGAGTTCGAGCGTTTCAACCACGATGGCATTGTCCGTGGAATTCAGATCGGATATCTGCCATTTCTTCGGAATAGCTTGGGCGATAATCCAGGCGCGCAGGGGCTCACTTTTTTCATTCAGGAGAATGATGTTCAAGTCCCTAGGTTGAAAGTCACGGTCCCGGAAGGCAGCCAGGCACCACCGGATGACGTCCGAGTCGGTGAGCATGCCCCGCTTGAGCACCAGCTCGGCGTACTTGGTGCGCACCGGCAGTTTGTGGGTAAAGCGGTTTTCGCCGCCTTCGCGATATTCCTCCATCTCGTACTCCACTGCCAGCCCCGACACCGACTGAAAGCCCGTGTCGTGCTTATTCTTGCTGATGCCGAATTCTACGCGGTAGTAGAATCCCCAGGGCGGATAGTAGCCGGCCACAGTTGCGGAGGGTTAGATGTTCATCAGCTTCAGGCCTTCGTGCGCAATTTCGATGCTTTCGACGGCCACCTCGTTGGCATCCGATTTCAGGTCGGGGGCCGTGACTTTCACGGGAAAGCAGCGCGTCGCCGACCAGGCCGCCACGGGCTCGTGCTTTTCATTGAGCAGGCGAATGACCACGTCGCGGCGTCCGTTTACGCGCTCGTTGGTGATGTCATTCAGCCACTGGTTGAAATCGAAGTCACCCTCAAACTTGCCGCGCTTCATGGTCACGTTCTCGTTCTTGCCCAGGCCCGGCATTTTGAGGGTGCTGAAGTCCCGGCTGTCGCTGTGCCGGTACTCAATTACCTGCACCTGCATGGAGAGGCCGGTAACTTCGGTGAAGCTCATCTTAGCGCCTCCCCAGTCCACCTGAAAGTGAAATCGGGGTAATGGATATTCTTGTGCCATAGGGCTTTGTGGTAAAAAAGTGAAGAGGCCGGCAAGGCTTCGGACTTACAGGTTCAGATCAGGACTCGGCTAGCTTGTGCGAGAACTTGAGGATGATGAACTCGGCGGGCCGCACCACCGCCATGCCCACTTCGACGTTCAGGCGGCCTTCCAGAATGTCCAAGGCGGTCATGGTTTTGCCCAGGCCCACGGCCACGTAAAACGCGTGTTCGGGCTTGATGCCTTGCAGGGCGCCCTGCCGCCAGAGCGTGGTCAGGAAGTTTTCAATCATGGCCTGTACCCGCACCCAGGTATTGGCGTCGTTGGGCTCGAAGACGAACGATTCGATGGCTTTCTTGACCGATTCTTCCACGAAAATGAAGAAGCGCCGCACGTTGACGTAGCGCCACTCGTTGTCGTTGCCCGCCAGGGTGCGGGCGCCCCACACCAGGGTGCCTTTGCCCGTGAAAGCGCGAATGGCGTTCACGGATTTGCCCCCCACCACATCCACGTTCATCTGGTCCTGCTCGAGGGTGGAGAACTGGATGGATGGCTGAATCACGGCGCTCACGCTTAGGTTGGCCGGCGCCTTCCACACGCCCCGGCTGGTATCGACGGCGGCGTAAATGCCCGCAACGGCCGCGCTGGGGGGCATTTTGCAGATCATGTCGCGGATAGCCGCTTTGGCCAGCTCATACAGGCGGTTGCTGCCAACCTTCAACGTGTCGAGCTTGGCAGTTGTCGGGGCCGCGCCGTTGATGCTGTGGTCCACGTCGATTTTGGTCTCATCAATGGCCAAGTCGAGGACGGTATCCAGGTTGGGACCGTAGGCCGCCCCGTATTTCAGGTTCTTGGTGCCAATGCCTTTGTTGCGAAAGTTGCCAACGGCAGCCAGCAGATCAGCCGTTGGGTCCGACAGGGATTCGCTGTCGCCGTGCACATCCATAATCACGAAGCGGTCCTTCAACAATTCGCACTGCGCCAGGGCGTCGTCCAGCAATGTTTTGAAATCATCAATGCTCAGCTGTTGGGCCTCTGGAATGACGATTAGAGTAGGCTCGTCTACATTCACTAAAGTTTTCAGTCCATCGTGTAAATCTTTGAGCACCAAAGCCCCCCCAACGCTTTATAAGTACCCGCCGAAACGATGTAGCAGGGGCCGCCGCCGTTGGCAAAAAACAGCTGCATCGCATAGTACAGGATGTGCTTGGAGCGGTCCGCTTCCGCAACTTTGCCCACCGCTTTTATCTCCTGGGTTTGGCTGTCGACCTGCGTTTCAGCCACCGCTACCTTAATCTTTTCCTCGGGCTGCGGTCCGCCAAAATACTTCTCGTAGCCTACCATGGAGGTTATGCGCACCGGTTTTAGTACCAGGTCGTCGGCCACCAGATCCTCCGCCTTTTGGGTGTAGCCAATGAAGGCGGAAATAGCGGTTTCTACGGGGGCAATAGAAGGCGGGAACTTGGGAGTCTCTTCTATGTAAACTCCCGGCGTTTTGTAGAGAGCTGGCATGGCATAAGGCTGAGTAAGGTTTTGTAAGACAATTGCTTATTCGAAGATTTCGGAGATGAGCCCCGTGATTCTGCCGGGTTGGGCGCTGTCGAAGGTGGCCTTGCTGAGGCCAGTCAGGGGCTTGCGCTTGGTGCCCGCGTTGCCGCGCAGCGTGAGTGGCAACGCGGTGGGCTCGGCCGAGACCGGGGCGCCGCTGTGCTTGTTGAAGTATTGCCGGAAAGTGGCGCGGTTGCGAAAGCGCACCTGAAAAACCGGATAAGCTGACTTGGCTAAGCCCCCGCTGGTGCAGCTATACTCGGCGTTGCCCGGCCTGACGGCCCTTATCCGTACTAAGGCAAACACGTCGTCGGGAATGCCTTCCGTTAGCTGGATGCCGCGGGTGGGCACTCCCGTCAGGCCCGGCGGGGGCACAATAGCCGGTACATCGCCCTGGTGCAGGTATACCGGCATATCGGTGACCTGGGCGCTGATCTGCTGGGTGGCCGCGCCGGGCTGATCACTGGTGAGCTGCTCCAGCGCCGCCCCGACAGGATGAGCGATTCTACCCGGTCGGTAGGCGTTAGGGCGGGTATTTCCTGGGAGAGAAACAGGGCTCGGCTGGCCCCAGCGCCGCGGGCTAGGCCGGTCAGGTTCGAGAAAACGGGTATATTCTCCTTGTAGCGAAATACTCGCTTCGTTGGCTCGTCGTAGAAATCATAAATCTTGCGGGCAGGCAGCGTCAGGGCCGTGTAGTCAAAAAATTGACTGCTGTGGACCCGCACGGTAAACTCCAGCACGGCATCGTCGGGAATGACGGCGCCTTTCTTAGTGGCCACAATGCCCCCAGCGCCGTGCTTTTAAACACGCCGCCCAAGCCTTGCAAGGCCTTAGCGGTGGCGGGCGTCGGCGCAAAGGGAATAAAGGAGCGCACATCGTACGTAAGCAGGCGCTGGAGCCGCTCGGCTTCCGGCAACGCATCAAACACGGTCTGGCCTTCATCCAGCCAGTAGTGGTGGAGTAGTCGGACCTCAAAAAGGCGCTGGTAGCCACTGACGATGCGCTCCGCCATGTTATTGTCCGGTTGGCTGGTGATGGTAAAAGTCGGTGGCGATGTCCGTAATCAGGCCGCTTTCGGTGTGCGCCGCCTTGAACTTCAGATCGAGCATGCGCAGGCGGTACAGCACAAACGGGTATTGCTTGCCGCCCAGCGTGCCCCAGAGGTGGTTTACTTCCTCCAGGGAAGGCGAGTACAAATCGAAAATCAGCTTGAAGCGTTCGAGCTGATCCAGCGCATTGGTAGGCGCATTCTGGCTGATCGATTCGGGCGCCACGCTTTCCGGCGTGAACACGTTCTGGGCCTGAAAAAACCGGATGCCCCGCGAGAGAATCAGCAAGGCATTGATGTAGTCGCTGTGCGTGGCCGCGACCAGAATCTGGAAGTTTAAAAAAACGGGCGGGTTCTCGTACGTGGCCGTGAGCTTGATATCGTTGCGCACGTAATGGGGGAGGTTTTTCAGGGTGGTTTCCTCCGTAATATTGACTACTGAAAGTATCAGCCGGTCGCGCGGCACACCCCCGTTTTGCCCCCCCAAGCCTTCCGCCAGATTACCCAGTTTCGCTTCATTGGGAGGCGTGACCAGGCCATAAGCCGCCAAGTGCTTGTTTAGCTCATTGACCACGATGGAGAGTGCATGCGAGATCATTCTTTTGGGTCAATAAATACTCCCTCCAGGAAGCAGAGAGAGGAACCGAATGCGAGGCGTCCAACCACCGTCGGCGCGCCGGTTGCCTGATATGGGCTCTAACTACCCTGACGAGCGGCAGCCGCGTGGTTACCCGCGCCCAGCAGTCGATGGGTAGGGAAGACCTTCACCCAGCTAGTAGTGCTTCAAGCTAAGCTCGGAACGCAGGGTTTACATCAGTGCCAGCACTGAAACTGGCGTGGCTGGATGCGATGATCAGGTAATGTGATCCGCAACTGGGTATTTCTCAGCTCCCTTCATGGTATTCACAACAAGCTCCTGAAAACAGCAATTTTGCGGCTTGTTATGGTTGGCTATGTTTGGACAATTTCAACAAGCCCTAAAGGCCAGTTTATTGGTCCTATCGTTTTCCGTAGGAGGGCTATCGGTACGGACATCCGTACTGGAGAACCACCTTGACTCCTCGACCTAGCTAGCTAGCCCCAAGCCATACTACAGCCCTAGTTCGGTTGACCTAGTAAAGGGCCGCGCGGCAGCGAAGAGAATGCTGAGCAGGAACTTTTGCATCGGTAAAGGGAAGAACTAGGCAGTGGGGGATAGGCACGTAGCCGTATTTGGCTGACCCCATATCTGACCCATTTGTTAGAAAAGGGTCTTTTTAGTCTTTACAGAACATGCAAAACTGCCCGGGTGTGAACCGCTTTTTGGTTGAATGCTCAACGGTAGCAGGGCCAATAACTATTAGCCTCCTGAAGGTTATTCGGGTTGCTTATGCAGAAGGGCCCTCGGAAAACGGCGTTTCCGAGGGCCCTTCTGGGCGACGTAACTAAGTCAGATGACTTTGGAATCAGCGCGCGAGTCGACTGCCTGCTAATCCACAAACCCCATAGTCGGCATGCCGATAGGAGCCCCGGGGGCATTTCTGCTGCTGGTGGGGGAGTGAACGTCTTCGGATCGGCGCGGAACTGCTCGATTTGCGACAAGCCAAATAGGAGGTTGGCTTGTTGCGGCCCTTTGCCCCGCTTCACTTCCTTACGCATCCACTGCTGTAAGTCGTCTACGGCCAGCAGGGCCTGACCGCGTACACTGGCGGCGGCTCTGGTGTCGGCCGCGAGCTGCAACAGGTACTTCAGCGTGAGGTTGTTGACCACCGTTTGGAGCGCGCCCGCGTAGCCGGTCTCGGGCTTGGCGCGCCAGGTACGCGCCAGCAGTTTATCTACCATCGGCATAAACCCGGGCTGCTTACTGTCGCGGGCCTGATATTCAATGAGGCGTGCGGCGCGTTGCGGGTTTAGCAGGGAGGCAATAGTGGGGCCGGCAGCCGCTTCGGCCGCGGCCAGCGGATCGAAGGTGGGGCCGGTGTAGCCGGCAAAGGTTTCGAGCGTCTTGGGATAGCCTGATGGCCGGGGCGGAATCTTGGCAATAAGCGCCTCGGGCAGCTGCAGCGCGGCCGGCGTAACGGTCGTGAGCAACGCCTCAAACGCTTGCCACTGCACCGCTGGTTCTACCATCTGGGTAGGAGCCTGCCCGTCGTTTTTTACGGCGTGGGTGAAAAATTGCCCCCCAAGCGATTTGGCCACAGCTTCTACCTGGTAGCGGTGGAGCAGGTACATGGGCACCAGCACTTCTTCCAACGTGGCCATGGGTGCCTCGGAGCGGATGGCTTTTTCGGAAAAGTTGTCGAGTACCTGTCGGCGCACCTGCATCAGGGTGGCTAGCTGGGCAATGGGGTCGGTGCCATCTTCCCACTGATTGGCGGCTGGGTGCGCGTAGCCACCGATGTCGGGAATAAAGCGGTGCCCTTGCTGCAATGTCTCCTGCATGATGCGCTCGAGCGCCTGGTTTTCGTCGGTGCCCTTGGGGAAATCGGCGTAGCCCCACGTTATGGCGCGCTTGTCCCAGCTGCCGATGCCGACGGCGTAGGCCTGCGACAAATCGAGGCTGCCGTCGGGCTGCAGACTAAAGCGCGGAAACGGATAATCCATCACCGAAGCGCGGTCTTTGGTGCTGGCCGTGAAGTTGTGGTGCAGCCCCAGCGTGTGACCGATTTCGTGGGCCGACAGCTGGCGAATACGAGCCAGCGCCATCTGCTCCATTTTGTCGGATACGGGCTTGCCGTCCTCGTAGGGCTGCAGCAGGCCTTCGGCAATGAGGTAGTCCTGCCGGTGGCGGTCGGCGCCCAGCGACACGATGCCTTTGATGATTTCCCCCGTGCGCGGGTCGACGTAACTTGCCCCGTAGGAGTAGGCCCGCGGCACGCCTGACCGGTTAATCCAGTTGACCATGTTGTAGCGGATGTCCATGGCGTCGGCGCCTACGGGCAGCTCCTTGATTTGAAAGGCATCCTTGTAGCCCGCCGCCTCAAAGGCCTGATTCCACCAAGCCCCGCCTTCTAGCAGCGCTTTTTTGATGGCCGCCGGCGCACCCCGATCGACGTAATACACAATGGGCTTTATGGCTTCGCTCACCGCCGCCGTGGGATCTTTCTTTTCCAAGCGGTGGCGCACGATAAAGCGCTGCGCCAGGGGCTGGCTCATGGGGGCGGCAAAGTCCAGGTAGCTGAAGTCCTGAAAGCCGGAGCGGGGGTCGAAGTTGCGGGGGCGGAATCCCTTTTCGGGGAGCTCGATAAAAGCCTGGTGCATCTGCACCGTCACGGCGTTCGGGTCGGGGGCCAGCGAGTAGTCGGCGCCCCGGCCGGGCGTGCTCGTGAACGTAATCATGGCCTCAAACTCCGTGTTCTTGGGGAAGTTGCGGGTGTTATCCAAGTACACGGCCGAGCGCGACTCGTCGACTTTATAGCTTATCGGTTGGCCGCTGCCGGGTCCACCCATTAAGCTAGCACCGGGTCCTTGGTACCCGCGACTGCCCAAGCCCTCGGCAATTTTCTGGCTGTCGCGCACCAGAAAAGGAGTGAGGTCGATCAGCACTTTTGAGGCTTCCGTGGCCACGGGTGCAAACCCCCAGATGACCGATTTGGCAAAGGCATTGTCCACGGCCCGCTGCTCGTCGGCGTTGTCGGTTACGGCCCGGTAGTCGTAGTTGGGCTCGATGAGCAGTACTTTGCCCCCCACGCGGATAAACTTGGCAATGGCCGAGCTGCTCTGGCCCCGCTCAATGCCCTTACCCACGCTGCTAGCCAGGGAGCCGAAATACAAAAATTCCTGGTCGAAGCGCGTCACTTCCAGGAAGATTTTACCCGTTTTCTGGTCGTAGTAAAAGGGGAAGTAGCCGTCGAATTTCTGCATTCCCTTGACCTGCGCGGTCAGCGAGCCGGCAGGCTTGGCGATGGCAGCTTTGGTGATAGCGGGGGGCGCCGGAGGGGTTCCCTGGGCGAGGGCGGCCGTTCCCGGCAGAGTTAATAGGCCAAATAAGAAGAGGTCAAGCGTGTGGCGAGTAATGTGCTTCATGCCGGAAAGAGTAGGGGTGCGAGGTAAGCCAGGTAAGGTTACATCAATTTGGGGGAAGAACCCAACCGTCGGCTTATCAACTTCGCGGGGGCAAATGCGAGTTGCCGTGCGGCCCGCTGCGTAGCCACGCCCTTTGTAGGTTGAACAGACCAGAAGCTGTGGTTCGTCCTAGGAACACTTATCAGCAGAGTACAGGAGAGTCAAAAGGGCAGATTGCTGCTCCTTGTACTACCAAACACGGCTTTTGCCAACCCAGGCACTTAGTCGGTCGCATCCGCCCCCGACCAGGGATGACAGAAGATGTTGGCCCCTGTTGCTTTATTCACTGAACCTGCATGCTACGCTACGCCTTTCTGCTCTTAGTTTTTCTGCATGGAATAAAGGCAGCAGCAGCACCTCTGGGGGGCAATTTTAACATCCGCGACTACGGCGCCAAGGGCGACAGCGCCACTCTCGATACCGATGCTATCAATCGCACCATTGCCGCGGCCGCTAAGGCAGGTGGGGGTACGGTGTACTTTCCGGCCGGCACGTACCGCAGCTTTTCCATCCGGCTGCAAAGCCGCATTTCTCTGTACCTGGACCAGGGCGCGACCCTGCTGGCGGCCACGCCGGTGGGCGACATTGGCTACGATGCCCCGGAGCCGGGCGCGGGCAATAGCTTCCAGGATTTCGGGCACAGCCACTGGCACAACAGCCTGATCTGGGGCGAGAACCTGACCGACGTTTCTATTCTCGGCCCCGGTACTATTTACGGCCACGGCCTGACGCGGGAAGGCCCGCACCGCGCCCCGGTGGGCAACAAAGCCATTGCCCTCAAGCTCTGCCGCAATGTGATGCTCAAGGACTTTACGGTACTCTTTGGGGGCATTTTGCTCTGCTGGCTACTGGCGTCGACAACCTCACCATCCATAATCTGAAGATTGACACTAACCGCGACGCGCTGGACATTGACGCCTGCCGCAACGTGCGAATATCTAACTGTACCATCAATTCACCCTGGGACGATGCGATTTGCCTAAAAAGCTCGTTTGCGCTGGGCTTCGCCCGCGCGACGGAGAACGTCACGATTACCAATTGCCAAGTCAGTGGCTACGACCGAGGCACGTTGCTAAATGGTACATATCAGCGCAAGGAAGCTCACTTGGTACCCGATAAGGAAGGGCCCACTGGCCGCATCAAGTTCGGCACCGAGTCGAACGGTGGCTTTAAGAATATCGCCATCACCAACTGCGTGTTTGAGTACTGCCGGGGCCTGGCCCTGGAAACCGTGGACGGCGGCTTGCTGGAGGACGTGACCATCAGCAACATCACCATGCGCGACATCATCAACGCGCCCATTTTCCTGCGTCTGGGCGGGCGGCTGCGAGCCCCGGCGGGCACGGAAATAGGCAAGCTGCGCCGCATCAATATCAGCAACGTGAACGTGTATAATGCCGATTCGCGCTTCGGCTCGCTTATCAGCGGCCTGCCCGGACACGCCATCGAGGATGTGCGCCTGAGCAACATCAGCATCTGGTACAAGCCGCTAGAAGCGGCCGATGCCCGTGCCATCCAGCCGGTCGTGCCCGAGCACGAGAAGGACTACCCGGAGCCGCAAAAATTCGGCATACTGCCCGCCTACGGCTTTTTCATTCGGCACGTGAAGAATATTGAGCTGCACAACGTGAGCCTCACCTTCCTGGGCACCGAAACGCGGCCCGCCCTGCAGCTTATCGATGTGCAGGGCGTCAACCTGCAGCATTTGACGGCAAAAAGGCCCCCCACGGCCCCACTGATGCAGCTCCAGGACGTCAGTGACCTCGTAATGCGCGACAGTGAGGGGCTGAAAAACCAGACGCTGCGCCAAGTAAAATCCAAGGCCTTGTAACCTGCCATTTGCCCCCCAGCTATGAAAACCTATGTTACCCTCGCCTTACTGAGTGCCGCCGTTTTCTTCTCGGACGCCGCCCAAGCCCAGATTGGCCGGCGCTTTCCCTCGGAGCGAAAAGTGGTGAAAGACCCGGTCACGGGCACCATGCTCACCTTCCTGACCAGCACCCCGGCCGGCGACTCCAAGATTTACCCCACTCACAACCAATGGACTTCAGATGGGCAGTGGCTGATTTTTCGCTCGGGTAGGGTAGAAGGGGAAGCCATGGCGGTGAACGAGAAAACCGGCGACATGGTGCAAGTCACGGAGGGCGGCTATACGGGCATGCTCAACGTGGCCCGCAACACCATGAAGCTCTACTTTATGCGTCGCCCGCCCGGCAAGTCGGCTCCCGCCAAAGAGGCCGCAACGGGCCCGCCCGCGCCCACCTCCCTGCAAATTGTGGAGGTCGACCTAGCCAAGCTCTTTGCTGATAGCCAAGCGGGCAAAGTAAAGTCGGCCAAAACCTACCAGCGGGTGTGCGGCACCACGCCGGCCGCCATTCAGGCCGGTGGCGACATGGCCCTCGACGGTGACGAAGCCTGGGCCTACTTTCGCGTGGGCAAGGAGGAAGCCGCCCGACATTTGCCCCCCGACACCAAGCTGGAGCCCAACTTTGGCCCCCGCAACATGGGTGCCGGCCCCTCGGGCATTGCCGGCATGAATATCAAAACCGGCGCCATCAAGCATGTGGTGTCGGTACCGTTCCAAATTGGGCATATACAGACTAATCCGTGGGTGCCCGGTGAGCTGGTTTTCTGCTGGGAAACCGGCGGCAAGTCGCCCCAGCGCACCTGGACGGTGCTGGCCGACGGCACCGGGCTGCGGCCCCTGTACCCGGAGGCGGAATACGAATGGGTGACGCACGAGGCCATCATCTCCAAAGATGAGACGGCCATGGCCATTATGGGTCACCGCAAAATACCAGCTGCCGCCACCGAAGCCGCCGCGGGCACGCCCGTGAGCGGGGCCAACCCCGGTCAGGAAGCCGCCTGGGGTCCGTCGGGCACCCGCGAAAAACCCACGGGGCTGGCCATCGTCAACTTTCGCACCCGCGAGGTAATGATTGCCGGTCAAACGCCCAGCGGCAGTGGCCTTTGGCACGTGAGCGGCTCCCCCGACGGCCGCTGGGCCGTGGGCGACGACTTCGCCCGTAACGTCTACCTCATCGACCGCCACACCCGCGAAATGCTGCTGCTCTCCGCCGGCCACAAGCAAACCGCCGCCGACCACCCGCACCCCACCATGAGCCCCGACGGCACCAAGATCCAAATACAATCCGCCATGCTTTCGGAAGATAATCGCAGCATGAACATCTGCATCATCCCCGTACCAGAGGAATGGCTGAAACGGCGATACAAATAAGCCTGGGGGGCTTTTTCCAAGTAAGAACGTCATGCAGAGCGACGCGAAGCATCTCGCTCGCTTCGTTGGATTAGTAATCCTGCTAAACACGCGAGATGCTTCGCTCCCGCTCTGCATAACGGTTAATCAAAGTGCGCTTTATGTTGGATCTCAGCTTTCGGAAAAGTGTCTTAGAAACGATATTTGGCACTCTAGTGCTTCTCCTACTAACTATTGTCTCGGCTCTGGTACGAGCCAAAAAGCCCTTGTTTCCAAGAAACGAGCTAGGTCACAGTTCCTCGGCTAAAAAAGTAGGTCTGGTGCTATTGCTCTGCGGGTTGAGTACCACAGCCTTTGCGCAGGAAGACCGCGGCTACAACATCTATCAGTTTCCGGCCAACATGATTCCTCGCATTGATGGCAAAACCGATGACTGGGACAGCTTTCCTAGCGAGTATATCGTGGGTACCGACCAGCTGTGGGACGACTCCAAGCGCTACCCCAAACCCGACGCCACCAACCTCGACGTGAGGGTGCGCGTGGCCTGGGTAAAGGGCCTGAATCGCCTCTACTTCTTGTACGAAGCCTACGATGACTACTGGGATTTCACCCAGCCCGGTCTGCACAACGACACGTTTGAGATTGTGGTCGATGGCGACTTATCGGGCGGGCCGCTCATTGCCGAACAGCACCCCAATCAGGATTTGCCGCTGATGGAGCGCTACTTCGCCTTCCACGGCGTGCACGCCCAGAACTACCACATTTTCACGCCCGCCGTGGGCAAAGACTGGGCCCTGGCCTGGGGCAGCCAGCCCTGGATTAAAGAGCTACCCTACGCCAACATCGCCTACTCCTACGATTTTAAGCCCGGCCAACCCGGCAAGTTGGTTGCCGAGTTCTGGATTACGCCCTTCGATTACGCCGGGGCCGAAGGCCCCGCGCGGGCCGTCGAGTCGGTGCTCACCGATAACAAGAAAATTGGTCTCACCTGGGCCGTGATTGACTACGACGTAAACGACGAGCGCAAGAAAGGCTTCTGGAACCTGTCGAAAAACCATAAAATGTACGGTAATTCCAGCCTGGGGACCATTTTTACGCTCCTGCCGCTGGCTGAAAAATACCAGCCGAAGCTAGAAGCCCAGTGGTCGTTCAGCATAACCGATATGGCCCAGCGGCAGGTAACCTTCACGGACGAAAGCCGCGGCAGCATCAAGCGCTGGCACTGGGATTTTGGCGACGGCACTACGTCCAAGGAGCGAAGCCCGGTACACCGCTATAAGGAAGCCGGCAAGTACATCGTCGTGCTGAACGTGGAAGGGCCCGATGGTAAATCCCGCATGGCGAAGGTGTGGGATGTGGCGGTGAAGTGAGTACGCTTATATGAGTGAGTCAAAGCATAGATCCATTCAGCCGCTAATTATAGTTGATGGTAATGCCGCTGCTTGCGCTTTTTAGGTCATAATCTGCCGTGACCTTTCCCCAGGGAAAGCGTCCTTCGCTCCCTACCTCTTCCTGGATCCACTGCTTTAGCTCAACTAAGCGGCTCATTTCGGCTTGTTCAGACCAGTTATCCCAAGTAGCTAGTAAATCAAACCGCTCCTGCGATACGCCCATAATAACCGTCTTCAAACTATTATTGAAAAAGCCAAAGCGCAAAATATAGTAGCGCATTTCTACATAGACGTTTCGAGCGAATAACCATTTCCACCCAGTCTGCACATCGTGCATCTCATTCGACTCTCCTAAGGCTAGTGCGGCTACCGTTTCTAAGGAATCGCCGGCTTGGACACGCACTGTCGGTGCTAAAATTAAATTGCCGGTTTGTTGGTCAATCATGTGCACACATCATAAACTCAAATAAAGGTTAATCTTACTGAGTATTTTATTGATTAAATAGATTCCCCTATCTACTTCAACGTCTGCACCGAGCTGTCGTTGATGCCATACGGGTGCTGCTTGAGTAGCTGAATAGTTTCGGCACCGGCAAGCAGTACGGGGCCGTAGCCGTGGGCGGCGTACAGATTCACGGGGCGGTAGTAGTAGAAAGCCGGATCGAAGCCCATGCCGGTGCCGACGCAGGTGCCTTCCACCTGACCCTGAGCATTTACTTTAGTGCTGACCGCGTTCCAGGCCAGCAGGGCCATGGGACCGTAGGCTTTGGCATCGAGCCAGCCCTGGTTGATGGCGTGGGCAATGGCGTAGGCGTAGATGGCAGTAGCGGAGGTTTCGAGATAGGAATCGGGGCGGTCAAGGAGCTGGTGCCAGAAGCCGCTGCCGGCCTGCTGAGCGGCAAGGCCGCGGGCGTGGGCGCGCAACAGCTCTAGCACCGCCGGGCGGCCGGGGTGGTCGTCGGGCAATACGTCGAGCAATTCTACTTTAGTCAGCAAAGCCCAGCCATTAGCGCGGGCCCAGTGAAACTCGGGGTGCACCGTCATCTCCTGCACCCAGCCGTGCATGTACAAGCCCTTCGACTTGTTGAACATGCGGGGGGCAAATTGGGTCACCTGCTTCACGGCTTCGTCGTAGTAGCGCCGCTCGCTAGTGAGCTTGCCCATCTGGGCCAGAGCCGGCACGCTCATGTATAAGTCGTCGAGCCACAGCGTATTCGGCTGGGGTCGATTACGGGCCAAGGTGCCATCGGCCAAGCGGAACTCCTTGGTGATGATGAAGTCTATTAAGTTGTTGATCATGGGGCGTAGGTCGGCTGAGGCGTTGGCGCGCTGGGTTTTAATCATAGCCGCACACAGCGAGCCGGCGTCGTCCAGAGCCTTGGGGTACAGCACCGAGCGCATGGGGGTGGCCGCCTCCGGGTTGGCTTTTTGGTAGGCGCTAAAGTAGGGCCCTAACTCGCTCAAAAACTTCAGGCGACTTACGGTATAGGCAGCGTATTTGGGGTCGCCGGTGGTTTCACTGGCCCGCAGCATGCCCGCGTACGTGACGCCCCACTCGTAGCTGGTGAGGCGGAAGTCGCCGGGCCGGATGATGGCGTCGGGCGAGAACTTGCGCCGGTCGGTAATGGGCGCGTTCGTCTTTTTATCGACTAGCTCGGCGGGCGTAGCGGTGTTCAAATAGGTGTACACGCGGTCCAGCACCTGCTTTACTTCCTCGGCTTTCACTTGGCCATAGGGAATTGGATAATCCGGCTTGAGCAGGTGCAGGGGCGTAGTGGTGTCGTTGGTCTTGGGCGGCGCGGTTTGCGCCACTACCAGGCTAGGGGTCACCACGATGGCCAGTAAGGGTAATTTTTTTGCTATGGAAAGTAGGTGCATAGACAGCGGAAAAGAAGATGACATAGTCACACGATTGAGGCACTGTTAGGCAACTTCTTGCCAGCTCAAATCTCGTCGCGGTATACCTGGATATAGCAGATAACACGCTGTTTTGAAGTAGCAGAAAGAAGCAACTACTGCAGGATAGACAAGAAATTCCGGCCAACATACCTGCACCGTACTGTCGATACAGATTGCATCTATCCAGCGAGCACATAGTAAGTGTGCTTTAGAAAAAGTAGAGGAAAAAAAGGCCTCCTTATATTGAGACGCAATCTTCAAATAGACCTACTATTCCACCCTTTCAAGCTTCCCGCCAGCTGTCTTACTCCCATGACTATGCTTCCCCTGAATGAACTAGCGGTGGTGCTAGCCGCCAAGAATCTGCCGGCTGAGTGCCTACAGTGTGCTCTCGATATAATAGGCCCGCACCTGGGCGTAGACCGCTGCTTTCTATATGTGCGCGACCCTGTGCAGGGACGAGGCCGTATTGCGTTTGTCTGGCGCAAGAGGACAACTGTGCCCGATCCGCGCCACGACTGGCAAGACGACACGGGCGACTTGCCCCAAGAAGATCCGCTGTTTCGGGCGGCGCTGGCAACCCAGCCGTCGGTATATGTCGAGGACGTAACACAGGCAGGCCCGGAGGTACTCAACCAGGATTTTGAGCGGCGCACCTTCGGCCACCGGGCACTGGTGCATGCGCATATCACGGCTGGGGGCCAGCTGTGGGGCATTCTACAACCCTGCGTATTTGACGCCCCGCGACCCTGGACGCCGGCTGATCGGGAATATATTGAAGGCGTCATTCTCCTGATTCTGCCTAGCATTCAGGCATATATGCATACGCTGGGAAAGGTGTAGTAATAATTTAGGTACGTGGTTGTAAGAGTTTCGCGATGAGACCCGTCCAGCCGGTTTGGTGGCTGGCGCCTAAGCCCTGACCGGTGTCGCCGTGGAAGTACTCATGGAAGAGAAGGTAGTCGCGGAAGTGTGGGTCCTGCTGCAGG
Source organism: Hymenobacter sp. HDW8 (assembly GCF_011305775.1). Taxonomy (NCBI): domain Bacteria; kingdom Pseudomonadati; phylum Bacteroidota; class Cytophagia; order Cytophagales; family Hymenobacteraceae; genus Hymenobacter; species Hymenobacter sp. HDW8. The sequence continues at coordinate 744,139 of NZ_CP049907.1, read as the reverse complement.
TGGGCATTCGAGCCCAGGGCGGGACGAATGCCCGCTTCGTTGCGCAAAAAGAGCTGGGTAAGTCGTGCACTCAGCGCATCGGCAATCTGGAGTAGCGTACAATACTTGCCCGACCCGGTGGGATATTCTACCTGAAAATCGTCGCCGTAATAGTGGTGGAAACGTTGCAACGACTCAATGATCAGGAAGTTGGTCGGCATCCAAATTGGCCCCCGCCAGTTAGAGTTGCCCCCGTACATATCCTCCGTCGACTCACCCGCCTCATAGCGTACGGTTAGGTCCTGACCGGCGCAGTGAAACTGGTAGGGATGATCCAGATGGTAGCGCGACAGCGAGCGAATGCCGTAGTCTGACAGAAACTCCGCCTCATCCAAGGCCCGAGCCAGCAGGCGCTTCATTCGGTGGCCACGCAGCAGGGAAAGCAAGTGCGTGGCCTGCTGCCCCGGCTCCTGCCAGCGCGAGACCAGACTGGCCAATTGAGGACGGTTTTCTAAGAACCAGCGGAGCCGGGCCCCAAACTGGGGTACTGATTGCAGCAGCTCGTCGTCCAGCACTTCTACCGCAAACAACGGAATCAGGCCGACCAGGGAGCGGGTTTTTAGCAGCTGCAGGCCATTGCCAGGGGTGTGAAGGGCATCGTAGTAAAACTCGTCCTCATCGTCCCAGAGGTCCTGGTGGGCCTGGTCCATGTTGGTCATGGCCCCGGCGATGTAAAGGAAGTGCTCGAAAAACTTGCTGGCCAGATCCTGGTAAATTGGGTTGGTGCGGGCTAGCTCCAAGGCCATGCGCATCATGTTCAGGGCGTACATGGCCATCCAGCTGGTAGCATCGGCCTGCTCGAGGCTGCTGCCCGCCGCCAGCGGAGCCGAGCGGTCGAACAAGCCGATGTTATCCAGCCCCAAAAAGCCCCCCTCAAAGATGTTGCGGCCGCTCCGGTCCTTGCGGTTCACCCACCAGGTAAAGTTGAGCAGGAGGCGGTGAAACACCGTCGCCAGAAAGTCGGTGTCGCCGGGGCCACCGCTGTGCTTCTGACACATCTTGTACACGCGCCAGGTGGCCCAGGCGTGCACGGGTGGGTTCACGTCGCTCAGGTTCCACTCGTAGGCCGGCAGCTGACCATTGGGGTGCATGTACCAGTCTTGGCAAAGCAAGCGCAGCTGATGCTTGGCAAACTCGGGGTCCAGCTGGGCCAGGGGCAGGCAGTGAAAAGCGAGGTCCCAGGCCGCGTACCACGGGTACTCCCACTTGTCGGGCATCGAGATAATGTCGGCATTGTTGAGGTGTGGCCATCCCGCGTTACGGCCGTGTTGGCGCTGGGCTGGAGGGGGCGGGGTGGCCGGGTCGCCGGAAAGCCACTGCGGCACGTCGTAGTAGTAGAACTGCTTGCTCCAGAGCATGCCAGCAAAAGCCTGCCGCTGCACACGGCGGGCATCGGCATTCGATAGCGCGGCCTGCACGGCGGCGTAGTATTGGTCGGCCTCCTGGTGTCGCTGCTTCAGGAGCTGATCGAAGTCGGCGAAGGGATGCGTTTGACCAGCGGGCCCCAACCGTACGCGCACCGACTTTGAGGCGCCGGCCGGAATGGATAGCAGGTAGTGAGCGGCGGCCTTGGTACCTGCCTGGGCTGGGTTAATGGTGGCCGCTCCGTGTACCAGGTAATCGTTGATACCATCCTTAAAATAGGCTGTTGGCGCGGTGGGGGGCGTTTTGTATAAGCGCTGGGTGTTCGTTTCGTTGTCGCAGAACAGCAGCGTCGGGTCCTGGTCGCAGTACAGGCACAGCTCGCCCAACTTTTGGTGATGCACCGCAATGGTGCCACCCGCCGGGTCGGCAGCTAGCTGGGGGCGGTAGTCATCGAGGCCCCAGGCCCAGGTATTCCGAAACCAAAGCTGCGGCAGCACATGCACGGTTGCCGCCACCGGACCCCGGTTGTGCACTGTTATCTGAAGCAGAATGTCGTCGGGGGCAGCCTTGGCGTACTCAATAGATACGTCGAAGTAACGATCATCGTGAAAGGCACCTGTGTCGAGTAGCTCAAACTCGGGCTGTTGGCGGCCCCGGCGGGCGTTTTCCTGCACCAGCCACTCGTAGGGAAAGGCGTGCTGCGGATACTTGTACAGCTGGTGCATGTAAGAGTGCGTGGGCACGTTGTCGAGGTAGTAATACACCTCCTTCACGTCCTCGCCGTGGTTGCCCTCCGGACCGCTCAGCCCAAACAGGCGCTCTTTCAGGATGGGGTCGTGCCCGTTCCAGAGGCCCACCGCGAGGCAGAGCAGTTGCTGGTCATCGGAAATGCCCCCCAGCCCGTCTTCGCCCCAGCGGTAGGCGTAGGAGCGGGCCATATCGTGGGTGCAGTGCTGCCAGGCTTGGCCGTCGGCCGAATAATCCTCGCGCACGGTGCCCCACTGGCGCTCCGAGAGATAAGGTCCCCACCGGCGCCAGGGAGCGCGAGGCGCCTGGGCCGCTGCTAATCGTTCGTGTTCGGCCGTCATGCTGATAAAAGAAGCGTGCTGAAGGAAAGAAAAACGGACCGGATGGGCACTCCGGGCTGGGGTGAATGTAGGGAAAAGGCCTTATTTCCGCGCCAGCCATTAGGCAACTCCTGACTTTCGGACTGAGCGCACTCCTGTTTAGGAGCATCTTTAGTGGGCCGCGCTCGGCGGACGGGTTGGGCAGGCTTGTACTGCTGATTTGCCTTATTTTTCGTATTTTAAGCTGATTTTAATTTCCTCGGTTTCTCAATCCCTGTCTCATGAATCTACTTTCAGGAATTCACCATAAAGTCAAGCTGGCGTTTCTGTTTTTGGGTATCGTATTGACCATGCTGGGCAGTAGTTTATGGGAAACCCGCCAGCTGCACGATATGAACACTGCTGTTGCCTCCCTCTACCAAGACCGGCTTCAGCCCGCCGCGGGCCTTTTTGCCCTCAACGACCATATGTACGCCAAGCGGCGACTGCTGGAAAGCTATCTGGCCGCGCCGACCCAGATACATTTCCACAATACCCAGGTTCAGCTAGTAGCCCAAAACAAGGCCATAGATTCCCTGCTCAAGAGCTATCAGGCGACGTATATGGTGGCCGAGGAAAACAAAGTGTTCCAGTCGGTTATGGCCCACCTCACTCGCTATAACTACTTGGAAGCGGAACTGCTGTACGTTGGCGCGCCGACTTCCGGCGCGTCTGCCCAGGAACTTGCTCAGCAGTTTGACCGCATTCATGCGGATGTGAGCCGCCTCACCCAGATTCAACTCCAGGTGGGCCAGCAACTGTCGCGCGGCTCGGAGGTGGCCGATGGACACGCTACGCTGCTGAGCCAAGTGAAAATAGCCCTGCTGGTGGTTCTGACCGTGGCCATTCTGCAAGCGTTAGCGGTGGATAAACACCCCCTGCTACCCAAAAACCTGAAAAACTTCCGTCTTAACTAAGGCCGCTCGCGCGTTGGATGGGCGCTGAACAGCTACTGGCCCCGGTGCTTGCCCGACTGGTGGCGCAACACCTGTGCTTCCAAGTAGAAGATGATTTCCTCCGCAATGTTCTTGGCCTCATCGCCGATGCGGTCGAGCTTACGCACGAGCAGCAAAATTTGCAGGGCTTGCTGCACCCGCCCCGGATGGTCCTGGATATAGGCCGCCAGGGCCGCGTGCGCCTGTACATTGTTGTCGGCCAAGGCTTTCACTTCCTTGAACATGCGACGGGCCAGCGTGCTGTCTTCCTGCTCAAAGGCGCCCCGGACCATTTCCAGCAGGGTAATTGCCTCCCGGCACATCTCATCCAGGCGGCTGATGGCCAGCAAATGAGGATCAAATTTTTCCTCGCCCTTCAGCACAAAGCGCCGGACAAATTGGGCCATAGCCTTGGCCGCATCGCCTACGCGCTCCAGACTGGTATTAATTTTTAGCACGGCCAACACGAAACGCAGATCAATGGCGACCGGCGTGTGCAGCGCGATGATGCTTTCGCAGTGCCGCTCAATTTTCAGCTCCCGGGTATTGATGCGCTTTTCCTGCCGCGACACCTCTTTTACCAGCGCTGAATCAGGGGTGTGCAGTGCCCGCTGGCTGCGCTGTAATTGCTCCAGCACCAGCCCCCACATGGCGTACACCTCCTGCTTAAGCTGTTGGATTTCAAGTACTAAATGAGCCATGTCTGTAGTGAAAAATGGAAGCCGTGCTGACTGCGGCAGCTGGTGCCTGCTGAGAAATCAACCGAAGCGGCCCGTGATGTAGTTCTGCGTTTGCTCGTGGCGGGGCTGGGTGAAGAGGCGGCCCGTATCGTCATACTCTATCAGGTGGCCATAGTTGAAGAAGGCCGTTTTATCGCTTACACGGCCCGCCTGCTGCATATTGTGCGTCACAATCAGAATAGTGTATTGCTGTTTTAGGTCATAAATAAGCTCCTCAATCTTGGCCGTGGAAATCGGGTCTAGTGCCGAGGCCGGCTCGTCCATGAGCAGAATGCGGGGCTCGACGGCCAACACCCGCGCAATACAGAGGCGCTGCTGCTGCCCCCCCGACAAGGCCAGGGCCGACTTGCGTAGATCGTTTTTCACTTCTTCCCAGAGCGCGGCCTGGCGCAGCGATTTTTCGACTACCTCATCGAGCACGGCCTTACTGCGGACACCTTGCAGTACCAGCCCATAGGTGACGTTGTCGTAGATACTTTTCGGGAACGGATTCGGCCGCTGAAACACCATGCCCACACGCTTGCGCAACTCCTCTACGGGCTGGTGGGGGCATATATATCCTGTCCCTGAATCCGGATGCTGCCCTCGTGGCGAAAGTCGCTGATGAAATCATTCATGCGGTTAAACAGCCGCAGAAACGTGGATTTGCCGCAGCCCGAGGGGCCAATCAAGGCCGTCACCGTGTGGGCCTCAATGGTCATGGAGATATCCTGCAGCATGTGGTTCGTGCCGTAGTATACATTCACATGCTCAACCTCCAGTTCGGGCATCGGGCAAGGCAGATTAGGAGAGCTACGGCAGGTGCCGTCGCCAACGGGTACGCAGAAAGATGGCGAGGCCGTTCAACCCGAAAGTGATGAGCAGCAGCACAATAATAGCGGCGGCGGCGTTGAGGCTGAAGGCCTGCTGCGGGCGCGAAATCCAGTTGAATATTTGGACGGGCAGCGCCGAGAACTCGTCTAGGGGCTTTTTGGGGCAAACGGCACGTAGGCCAGCACCCCTAGCACGAGCAGCGGAGCCGTTTCGCCTACGGCCCGCGACAAGGCCAGGATAATACCCGTCAGAATGCCGCCCATGGAGGCGGGCAGTACCTGGTACCAGATAGTTTGCCAGCGCGTAGCGCCCAACGCATACGAGGCTTCCCGCAAGGTTTTGGGCACGGCCCGAATGGCCTCGCGGGTGGCCACAATGAGAATGGGCAAGATGAGCAGGGCCAGCGTGCAGCTGGCGGCCAGCACGCTGCTGCCCATGCGCAGCAGACGGACAAAAATATGGAGCCCTAGCAAGCCATAAATCACGGACGGGACCCCCGCCAGGTTGGTGATATTGATTTCGAGCAGCGCCGACCAGCGGCTTTTGCGGCCGTATTCCTCCAGGTAGACGCCCGCCGCTAGGCCCACCGGCACAGCAATAAAAGCAGTCAGTACCATAATCCAGACGGTGCCTAGCAGGGCCGTGTAAATGCCGGCCCGAGCGGGGAAACGCGAAGGAAGCGCACTCAAAAACTGCCAGTTCAGGCGGCCCAGGCCCGTGCGCAGAATATCGAGCAGAAACAGGGCCAGCAGCAGCAGACCGAGTAGCGTAGCCAACAGGCCCACCAGGCGGAAGGCGCGGTCGAGCAGGCGGTTGCGGGTCATGTTACTCATACTGCTCCCGGAATTTCTGGCGGAACCAATACCCCAAGTTGTTCAACACCAGGGTCAGGACGAAAAGGGTGATGCCGGCGGCAAAGATGGTGTCGTACTCCAAGGTGCCGTAGGCCACGTCGCCGGAGCTGACCTGCACGATATAGGTGGTGATGGTTTCGACCGGCACCAGCGGATTGGCCGTCAGGCGGGGCTCCTGCCCGGCGGCAATGGCTACAATCATGGTTTCGCCTACGGCCCGCGAAATGGCCAGGATGACCGATACGGTGATGCCCGACGAAGCGGCCGGAACCACCACCCGCAGGGCGGTTTGCAGACGCGTAGCGCCCAGCGCGTAGGAAGCTTCGCGCAAGGAGCGGGGCACGGCCGTCAGCGCGTCTTCGCTCAGCGACGAAACCAGGGGCAAGATCATGATGCCCATTACGCTCCCGGCCGACAAAGCATTAAACCCCGCCATGCCGGGTAGCAGTCGTTGCAAAAAAGGTGTGACTACGGTTAAAGCAAAAAAGCCATAAACCACGGTGGGCACCGCCGCCAGAATTTCGAGCAGGGGCTTCAGGGCGTTGCGAAAGCCCACCGTTGCGTACTCATTGAGGTAGATGGCAATGATGAGGCCCAGCGGTAGGGCCACGGCGATGGCCACGCCCGTGGTAAGAAAAGTGCCCGCCACCAAGGGTAGGATACCGAAATGCTTGTCAGCAAAAAGCGGCGTCCACTGCGTATCGGTCAAAAAATCGCCCAGCGGCACCTCCCGAAAAAAATGAGCGGCCTCCACGGCCAGCATCACAATAATGCCCCCCGTGGTGAGTACGCTGATGCCCGCGCTCAGTGCCAGCAGGGCTTCAATGAGGCGTTCGGGTTGTTTCATGGCCAGTCAGCAGAAGCTAATGGGGTGATACGGTTACCGCAGTTGGGCCACAAACTCGTCGAAGCGGGTCTGCTGGCGGTGGTATTCGGTGGCGGGCAGCGGAATGTAGCCCACCTCGCGCGCTAAGTGCGGGGCCTGAGCCAGGTAAAAGCGAATGAAGGCCTGCACCTCGGGGCGGCGCGCGGCCACGCTGCTCACGTACAGCAGCAAGGGGCGAGAAAGGGGCGCATACGTATTATTTTTGACGGTTTCGACGGTGGGCGTTACCGGCCCGGCCCCGTTGCTGGGCTGCTCGTCGTCGATGGGCACGAGCCGGAGAGCAGCACGGTTGGCCTCATAATAAGCGAAGCCAAAAAAGCCCAGGGCCAACGGGTCGGTGGAAACGCCCTGTACCAGCACGTTGTCGTCTTCGCTGGCCGTATAATCGCCCCGACTGGCGTGGCGCCGCCCCACAATGGCCTGGGTGAAATAGTCATAGGTACCGGAGGCGGTGCCAGCTCCAAACAGGTGAATTTCGGCCGCTGGCCAATCCGGCCGAATCTGGTTCCAGCGCAGGATGCGGTGCTGGGCCGCCGGCTCCCATAATTTCTTCAGCTCACTTACTTTCAGGCTGTTGACCCACGTGTTGCTGGGGTGCACCACCACGACCAGTCCATCAAAGGCCACCGTCAGGGGCAAATAAGCAATGTGCTGCGTTTCGCAATCCTGGCCTTCGCGGTCGGTGATAGGTCGCGAGGCGTTGGTCAGGTCAATCTCCCGTCGACAGAACTTTTGAAAGCCGCCTCCAGTGCCCGATATGCCCACGGTGATACGCGCCGCGGGCTGTTGCCGTGCGTATTCCTCCACTACCGCCTCGGTAATCGGAAATACGGTGCTGGAGCCGTCAATGCTGATTTTTTGGTTGGTCGCTACCTCGCCGCACGCTCCAGTCAGCAGTGCAAGCAGGAGAGATGCTCCCCGAAGGAAACCAGACCTGAGCGAATGGGTTGCAGCGGATCCCATGGTCAACGAAGCAGCAGCTAACAGATTTGCCCCCCAAGCCGCTTCGCCGGCCTTCCCAGGGGTAACGTGGAGAAAGCGAATCAAATACAGCGGCTGTAACTCGCGCTCTTTCAGCCAAATGCGTAAGAGATAGAGAAGGCAGAAAGGATACCAGCGCTGAAAGCTAAGCTAGTCACAAAATTAAACTAATAAAATAATAACTTGTGTTTTAAGGCTATTGGTGCTGGCTTCATCTCTTCGCCTGGTTGCTCGCCGCGACGTAATTGTGCGTCTGAGGTTGGGGGGCTTTTTTGCTACTGGCTATGACCGACCAATCCGCATCTTCGCTTTTTGCCGACCGCAATGGCGCCGAAATAGCCCAGCTGCTGGCTGAACTGACCACCTTGCGTCAGGATATGGTAAGCGGAATCGGGCTGGCCGGGAGCAGGCTGACGCGGGTACATCCCAATTTTGTGGTTAGCGCCCACAACCTATTGCATTATCTGGCGCTGCGACGCCCCGATTTGCGGCCCCTGCAACAGCGGCTGGCGGTGCTGGGCCTATCATCTTTAGGGCGTGCCGAGGCCCATGCTCTGGCCAGCGTAGACGCCGTACTGGCCGTATTGCACGAGCTGGCCCAACCTGGTATACCTCATCCGCCGCCACCCGGCGCTATTGCGCCCGACTTTACGAGTGGGGGCTTTTATTAGCAGAGCACAGTGAGGCCGTGCTGGGGCCAGTACCTGCCGCCCGCGACGTGCGCATTATGGTCACCTTGCCCACCGAAGCAGCCACTGATTATCCACTCGTGCGGGATCTGTTGCGTCAGGGTATGGACTGCGCGCGCATCAACTGCGCGCACGATAATCGGGCTGCCTGGCAGCAAATGATTGACCACCTGCGCCAAGCGGAGCAGGAGGTGGGCAGAACCTGCAAGATTAGTATGGACTTAGGCGGCGCAAAGCTGCGCACAACCGGCTTGCCACCCGCACCGGCCGTGCTGCGGGTCAGCCCCATGCGCGACGATTTTGGCCGCGTGCTGACGCCGGTCCGCCTCTGGCTTACCAGTCGGGATTTGCCGCAAACGGCGCAGGCAACTGGAACGGTGCGCCTGTTCTTCCCCAGCAAGTGGCTACAGCAGTTAAGCCCCGGCGACGTCATTCGGTTTCGCGATTCTCGGGGCACCAAGCGCAAGCTGCGCGTGCGCAGCAGAAGTGCGGAAGGTTGCTGGGCGGAGTTGCGCAAAACGGCGTATCTGGTGCCGAGTACCCGCTTTCGGGGGCCGAAGGCGAAAGCTATGCTCCAGGAGATGCCCCGCTCAGAGTCTTTCTTACTGCTTCGCCCCGGCGACCAGCTGCAGCTTACCCGCCGCCCGTTGCCCACTGCCGTGGCTGACGGGATGCCAGGCGCCGATCTGCCACCGGCCGTAATTGGCTGCGCGCTGCCAGAAGTGCTCGACTATGTGAATCCGGGCGAGCGAATTTGGTTTGACGATGGCAAAATTGGGGGCGTGGTGGACCGCGTGGAGCCCGACACCGTGCACGTGCGCATCACCCAGGCCCGGGCCAAAGGCGAAAAGCTGCGCAATGATAAAGGCATCAATCTGCCCGACAGCAACTTGCCTCTTCCTTCCCTAACGGCGAAAGACCTGGAAGATTTGGCTTTTGTTGCTCAGCACGCTGATATGGTCGGCCTCTCGTTTGTGAGCAAGGCCGCCGAAGTGGAGCAGCTACAGCAGCACCTGGCCCGCCTGAGTGAGCGCGCGGTCGCGATTATTCTCAAAATCGAAACCCAGCGCGGCTTCGAGCAGCTACCCGCTTTGCTGCTCAGCGCCATGCAGGCTGGCAGCTGTGGCGTGATGATAGCGCGCGGCGACCTGGCCGTAGAGTGTGGTTTTGAGCGGCTGGCCGAGGTGCAGGAAGAAATACTGTGGCTTTGCGAAGCAGCACATGTGCCTGTTATCTGGGCGACGCAGGTGCTAGAAAGTCTAGCCAGTGGCGGACTGCCTTCGCGGGCCGAAGTGACGGACGCTGCCATGAGCGACCGGGCTGAGTGCGTAATGCTCAACAAAGGACCCCGCGTAATGCAGGCAGTACAAACCCTCGACAGCATTTTGCGACGCATGCAGGCGCACCAGCGTAAGAAAAGCTCCATGCTGCGCAGCCTCCACGTGGCCCATACCACCTGGCATCTGGAGCCCGCTAGCCCATAAATGGGCGAGCGGCCGCCTACCCTGATGCGTGACGTTCAGAAGCTACATCAACCAGGAAGTCCCGCAAAAAAGCCCCCTAAAGCAGCCGGGAGGCGGGTTAGTTGTTCTCCCGAATGCTTTTCAGCCCTTTTGTCCAGCGAGTTAATTCGCGGAGCATCGCGTCAAGTGCTTTTTCCGAAATGTCGTTTGGCAACAAATGGTCATTCTGAATGAATTCGGTGAAAAAGGGAATGTTTACGGCCTCTACCAGCGGCACGATGCGGTAGGACGAGAGGTCATTTTTGAGCGCATTCCAAGCCCGCGTACCCGCCGATACTCCGCCGTAGCTCACGATGCCAGCCGCCTTGTAGCCCCATTCCTTAACCAGATATTCCAGCGCATTCTGCAAGGGTGCGGGGTAGCTGAAGTTGTATTCGGCTGTCACAAAGATAAAGGCATCGGCGGCCGCAATCTGGGCGCTCCATTGCTTCGTGTGCTCGTGCTCATACTTCTGCTGGGCCGGGTGGTGAGGCTCGTTCATCAGGGGCAGGTTAATGGCTTGCAGATCCAAGACCTCCACATTGAACTCACCGTGCTGCCGCGCCTTCTGCGCAACCCATTCGGTAACGATAGGCCCTTTGCGGCTTGGGCGGACGGTGGCGGTAATGATTTTCAGGTTGTACATAGTGGGGTGTTTGGTTGGTAAGGCCCGTGAGAATAGAAATTATTTGCCTAAGCACAAGCGTGGGGGGCAAATTTGCCCAATAAGCTGCAGGCTGCCGTGGCTGGAAGTACTGCATCAGCAAAATGTGTAGGCTACGTTCTGTCCAGCACGGCGCGGTCCCAATGGGCGAGGGTTGCGGCCGCTTCGTAGGTGCTTTGTAAAAAGCTGAGTACCGCTTGCTGCGGATCGTGCGCCGTGCGCGCGACTTCGTAAGGCAGCAAAAACTCTCCCATCTCTCGACTAAAAAAGCCCCCCGCAGGCTGTATCGTCGCGTTGGCCAGTTCTGGCAGGCTAGGATAGGCATAGCTATAAAATGCCGCTTCCTGCCCATTGCCACCGGGCCACCAGCCGGCGGCAATCTGCTCCTGAGAATATGACTCGCGGGTCACCCAGTCGGCTAAGTTGGGGATGCCGCCCGGATGAGGAGGTGCGGGCCGGCCCGAAAAGCGCGTGACGGCCAAATCGAAGCTTCCCCAGAAAAAGTGCACCGGGCTACATTTGCCCTGGAAGCGGCTGCGAAACTCCTGCAATACCTGATCGGCGCGCAGCAGGATATCCCAGAATGTTTCCACGGCAGGGGCGTCGTAGGCGCGATGGGCCTGATCTTGGGTAAATGGGGTGGTGTCTTCTATCTCCACCGGCACCGGCCACATCTTCACCCCAATACCAGCTTCGCTCAGCATGCTGCGATAGGCTTGGTAGAAATCGGCAACAGATTGTGGCTCCAGCGCCAGTTCGCGGGCACGGCCGTCGGAAGTATGGATTCGCAGCTGATGCACCCGAAAATCGAACACGACCTCACAGCTGCCTGCCGGGTAAGGCATGGGTCCGGTTGAGAGGCCCCGGGGCGTGACGTAGAGCGGCACCTGCCACCAATGATTAAGCATCGGACTTAGCGCCAGGCGAGTTTTGCCCACAATTTGCGTCCACCGATGCAGCGTTGCGTGCGTGTCAGACCAGCTGTCGGCCGGCAAGGCGGGCCAGCGGGTGGCGAAGGTGTTGTCTGTCATGAAGAAAAGATAAGCGGAACCAACAACAAATCCTTCCGGCCTCGGCGCAGTAGCTTAGCCTGAAAACACCGAAGTCGTGTGGAGTTCAACACGCGCAAACTGCTTCTTTCTCTGGTCCCTGCCGGTTGTTACGTACCCTAAGTCATCTTTCCCGTACGTACCCCTATGACTAAAATAGCCTTAATTGTTGGTGCCAGCGGCATTATCGGCAGCAACCTGGCCCGCGAGCTGCTCGCGCAGGGCTGGACTACCTATGGCCTGGCTCGTACTCCCAAAGATGATGTGACCGGGCTGCGGCCCGTAGCCGCCGACTTGCTGCGGCCCGAAAGCCTGGATATCGCCCTGGCCGACATAGCCCCTACGCACGTTTTTCTTACCAGCTGGATGCGTCAGGACACCGAAGCCGAAAACATTCGTGTGAACGGAGCTATGGTGCGCAATCTGCTGAATGCCCTCAGCCCGAAGCACTCAGTGCAGCATGTAGCGCTGGTCACTGGCCTCAAGCATTACCTCGGCCCCTTCGATTCCTACGCCCGGGCTGGCTCGCTGCCACCTACTCCCTTGCGGGAAGAGCAGCCCCGGCTGCCCATCGAGAATTTCTATTATGCTCAGGAAGATGAGGTGTACGCTGCCGCCGCGCGCGACGGCTTTAGCTGGAGCATTCACCGCCCGCACACTATCATTGGTCAGGCCGTGGGCAACCTGATGAACATGGGTACCACGCTGGCTGTGTACGCCAGTATTTGCAAGGAAACGGGGCGGCCATTCCGCTGGCCCGGCTCAGAAGCCCAATGGAACGGCCTCTCCGACGTAACCGATGCCCGCGTAATTGCCAAGCAGCTGGTGTGGGCTGCCACGACGGAGGCCGCAAAGAATCAGGCTTTTAACATTACCAATGGCGACTACTTTCGCTGGAGCTGGCTCTGGCCTCGGCTGGCTGCCTGGTTTGGCGTTGAAGCGGCTGGCTTTGACGGCACGGTGCACCCTTTGGAAGCGGAAATGGCCAATGATGCGTCGCTGTGGCGCGATATGGCGGCCCGACACCAGCTCAAAGTGTCTGAACTCAGCCAACTGGCTTCGCCCTGGCACACCGACCTGGACCTTGGCCGGCCGATTGAAGTAATGACCGATATGTCGAAAAGTCGGCAGTTGGGCTTCACGGTGTATCAGCGCTCCGACGAATCGTTCTTTGACCTGTTTGCGCAGCTTCGCACCGACCGACTCATTCCGTAGGCGGGCTTTTGGATGATAAACACAGGTGGGGGCAGCCTGTCGCCATTGTTACCAAAGCTACATGGGTAGCCGGAGAAAGTAAGTATTACTAAAACAGCCGTTTTCTTATGAGAACGGCTGTTTTAGTGGTATTCGCTGGCTTACAGTTGGGTACTAAGGCTTTTTCTCCGCACTGAAAACGGAACCTAACTGGCTACGCTTGCTTCATTCTGGCCTCCTGCTCTTGCACTTGCCTTAGCCAGGCTCGTGCTTCCTGAATATCACCGAACATGCGCATTTGCAGACGCTCACCAATGCCGATGTGCATCGCCTCCGCCGAAAGGGCCGCCATCGACTCGGGGCTCACAACTTGGGCGAAATGGGTGAGGCCTTGCGCAATGGCACGAGGTGCCCAGTTAGTGACGATCCACTCCACGGCGTGGTCCCAGGGGCCGATTACCTGCCGGTTGTCATTGAGCAAATAAGCACAGGCATGGGCCCGAAGAGGGTGCAGGCAGGCATCGGCACCGGCCATTACGTCGATGTACGTCTGGTAGCCGATCCAATTATTGTAGACCCAGCGGTTGACGGCATCGTACTCAATGGTGAGATAAACTTTACCGAATCCGTTAACTATTTCTGTGGGCATAGGACGATACGTAAAAGGCCAGTCTTGGTGGAAAGGCTAAGTAGTCAGTAAAAGCCCAGCTATCGGCAAGCTGATTGGAATAACGCGATTTAAAGAGTGCCACAACTCTCGGCCCGGCAAGGCAGAGAAATTTGCCCCCCACGAGGCAAGTGGAAGTGTTACGGCAAGTACACTAAAGTGAAGCTAACTTAAACGGCTGGCGAAGCAACAGCTTTGCGCTGAGCCAGGCGCTGACCTGCGAGTTGGTTACTGCCTAACACGATGGTTGCGTAGCCCACGGGGGCTTCGGTGTAGCGCAGTGTTACCTGTTGGCCGAGCCACCAGGAGGTTTGTGCCTGGCCAGGACTATTGGAAGGGCCATATTGCGAGCTGAGCAGCTCCCGAATGCCACGGCAGTTGGCTTCACCCATCATACGCAGCTCGATATAATAGAGCTTGTCTTTGTAAAAGCCGTAAGTGATGCCGGTGAGCCGGTGAGGACCAACTTTGAGATTGTCGGTGAGGTAGTTGTAAAACTGGGTCTGGGTGGCGGGGTCGGTCCTGACCAGCTCCAGGTCGCGGAACTTGCTGATATCGTCTCCGAAAGTGGCTTTGCCGAACCCATTCTGACTATCGAGGGCGCGCAACGAAGGTGAGGCAACGCGCGTCGCTTTCTTGGCTCTAACGCTTTGAGCTTGGCTACTTTGTCCAGACCAAGCTAGCAATCCCAGGAAAATAACCAGCTTTTTCATAGACAGCCCAGTGTGCGAAATGGCAAAAGATCCACGGAGCGGTAAATCTACTATATTCTAGCAGTAGATATATGTTTTGGGAGGCTTTTTTCAAGCCTAATTTTGTTTTTTTAACAGGCTTTCGGGTGTTGGTTTGGGTTTTTACCGGAGGATATAAATTCCCTTAAATGCTATCTTGTGTTTTTATAAATAACTGATATATAAACCTATAAGAATATATTCTAGCGTGTTTCCGATACATGCCGTTGTTAAAGCAGTGAAGCATTTCGCTTCTCAGCTGTCACGCTTGCTATGGCTTGGGTGTCGGCAAAGCAGGAGGCATAGGGGCATCGTCGGGGAGAAGCTCGGCGCTGCTGCCGGCATCGGGCGCAATAATTTTCCAGACGGCACGCTTGAGCTCGTCTAGGCGATGCAGAGCATCCGTAACGGTATCGTGGTTTTTTACTTTCTCAAAAAAGCCGGTTTTGACGCCTACTTGAATCATTTTTTCCAGCACAAACGGCAGAATCCAGCCTACGACGCTGCTGGCCAGGGCGCCGCGCAAGCCAATGCGCATGAGCAAACGAGTTGTCATGCGCTTGAGCAGGAGAGCTTTGGCGGCAGGCAGGGCTTTATCGGCCAGAAAGTCGGCGACCAGCTGCGCGTTTCCTTTTTTTATTTCTGCTCGCAGTACATCCTGAATGGTATCGAGGGCTGTGCGAGCTACTTTTTGGAAGAGCAAACCAGTTTGCCAGGCGCGAAGACCGGTGGCGCGGGCGGCGCTGAAGATGGTCGGAAACAGGTTTATTTTTTTCATAACAAAGCAAAAAAAGCCCCCAGATGAGGCGTAGGCGCAAGGCAGCCAAAAGATACGGTGGTTTTGGGTCGGGCAGGAAAAGTTTGAGCAGCGTTTGGTAATTAAAGTGCGTTTATGTGGTAGAAACGCGACCTGACGTCTTTATAACGCACTTACTGAGTCTTGACGAACACCGAAAACGCACATGGAATCAGAACACATGAAAGCCATCATCGTCGCGCAGGCGGGTGGGCCGGAAGTATTGCATAGTGGGCAGCGACTGCGGCCTCTGCCCGCCGACCACGAGGTGCTAGTGCGCGTGCACGCGGCGGGCGTAAATCGGCCGGATGTGTTGCTGCGCCAGGGTAAATACGCGGGTAGCGGCAGTGTGGAAGGCCTGATTCCGGGGTTGGAAGTGGCCGGCACGGTGGCAGCCTGCGGCACGGCCGTAACGCGCTGGCACGAAGGCGACGCGGTGTGTGCGTTGGTGGCGGTGGGTGGCTATGCCGAGTATGTAGCAGTAGATGCCCGCCACTGCCTGCCCGTACCGGCGGGTTGGAGCTTTGTGGAGGCAGCGTCATTGCCCGAAACCGTATTTACCGTGTGGCACAACGTATTTCAGCGTGGTCAGCTGCAGCCTGGCGAAACCCTGCTGGTGCACGGCGGCAGTAGTGGCATCGGCATCACGGCCATTCAACTGGCGCACGCGCTGGGCTCCCGCGTAGTTGCGACGGCCGGCTCCGATGAAAAGTGCGAGGCTTGCCACGCTCTGGGCGCCGAGCGCTGCATTAACTACAAAACCGCCGATTTTGAAGCCGATTTACAAGCCGAAGGCGGCGTTGATGTGATTCTGGATATGGTGGGCGGCGACTATATTCCCAAAAACCTGCGCCTGCTCCGCGACGATGGCCGCCTTGTATTCATCAACGCTATGCAGGGCGCTAAAGCCGAGTTCAACGCTCTGGAAATCATGCGTCGCCGCCTCACTATTACTGGCAGCACCCTGCGGCCCCGCAGCGCCGATTTCAAGGCTGCGCTGGCGGCTGCGGTGGAAGAAAATGTGTGGCCACTACTCGCTGGGGGGCTTTTTAAGCCAGTTATCTACAAAGTGTTTGAGCTTGAGGAAGCCGCGGCCGCGCACCAGTTGATGGAGAGCAGCGCACATATCGGCAAGATTATGCTGCGGGTAAGCGAAACTGATAAGCAAGTCTAGATGCTGCCTTACGCGTTGCCGCGGGTAAAATCTTCTACCACTTGCAGGCACACAGGCGCGGGCACCTGCACCGACTTACCAGTGGGCGTAAGCTTACCAGTCTCTCTGTCAACGCGAAAGGTAACGATGTTGTTGGTGGCCTGATTGGCCACTAACACGAGCTGGCCCGTCGGATCGATGGTGAAGTTGCGAGGCTTCTGACCCTGTGTGGGCACGTGCTGCACCAGTGTGAGGCGTCCGCTCGGAATGTCAATGGCATACACAACTAGGCTGTCGTGGCCACGGTTGGAGCCGTACAGAAATTCGCCGTTGGGCGATACGTGAATGTCGGCGCAGGAATTTTCTCCCTTAAAGTCGGCAGGAAGCGTAGTGAGCGTCTGAATTTCCTGGAATGTTCCGGCGCCTTCATCGTAGCGCAGGGCTGTTATGGTCGAGTTTAGTTCGTTGATGAGGTACGCCAACTGGCCGCCGGGATGAAATGTGAGGTGGCGCGGGCCCGCGCCCGGCGCGGCCGTAAAGGCCGGCGTTGCGCTCGGTTCCAAGGCGTCTTCTTTCGCATCGAGCCGGTAGCCGTATACTTTATCGGTGCCTAAGTCTACCGCAAAAACGAAGCGGTTGGCCGGGTCGGGCAGGATGCAGTGGGCGTGGGGGGCTTTTTGGTTTTTGTGAACGCTGGAGCCCGTGTGCTGCCTCGTGTCGGCGATTGGGGCCAGCTCGCCGTTGGGCTCAATAGGCAGCATGCCCACATTGCCCCCCAGGTAGCTGGCCACCAAGGCGTAGCGGTTCATTTTGTCGAGGCTGATGTAGCATGGTGCCGACCCCAGCGCCGACTGCTGATTCAGAAATGCGAGACGTCCACTTTTTTGATCAATTGCAAAGGCACTGACGGCCCCGCTGGCTTTACCCTGAAAATCAGTGGTTTCGTTGACGGCATACAGATGCTCATGCCGCGAATCAAGAGTCAGGTAGGAGGGATTGGCGCCACCTTTAGTAGCGCCCAAACGGGTAAGGGTGCCCGTGCTCACGTTAAGCTTATACAGAAAAATGCTGTCCTCCTCCGGTTTGGCATACGTCCCAACGTACACTAAGTACTCCTCTTGGCTCTGGGGGCCTTTTTCGGCCGTTATAACCGACGCACAACCGGACAGTACCAAGGGTAATCCGGCCAGCCCTAAACCAGCAACTTGTAGAAAATGACGACGGGAGTAAGGGGTGGAGGCCATAGGAGCAGTAGGTGGGAGTAAGGGAGAGCAAGGTAAGCGGTAGTTGACGATAGCTTATAAGTTGAAGCACACTATTTTGCGGCAGTACGATTGCGTGAAGTGCTACAGAAGGATAGCGCAATAATTGCTTACACCTTCTTTCAGACTGCAAACCCTCCCGGAAGCCGCCCACAGCTTGTACCTTTGTGGCGCCGCAACTTTCCCTTCGCTCTGCTGGTTTTCTACCCAGAAAATTGCCCTCCAAATGATAAATAAGACGTATTGCCCCAGCCTCACTGAGTACCAGCGCCGCCTTTCGCGGGAAGTCAAGATTGGCGATGTGCCGCTGGGGGGCAAAAACCCGATCCGCGTGCAGAGCATGACCACCGTGGATACCATGGACACGCTCGGCTCGGTGGAGCAAACCTTGCGCATGGTAGAGGCGGGTTGCGAGTATGTGCGCATCACGGCGCCCAGCATGAAGGAGGCCCAGAACTTGCTGGAAATCAAGAAGGAACTACGTAAGCGCGGCTGCACCGTGCCGCTTATAGCAGACATTCACTTCACGCCAAACGCCGCCGAGCTGGCCGCCCGCATCGTGGAGAAAGTGCGCGTAAACCCCGGTAACTACGCCGACAAGAAGAAATTCGACTTCATTGAGTACACCGACGCTACCTACCAAGACGAGGTAAACCGCATCCGCGAGCGGTTCCGCCCACTCGTGCAGATCTGCAAGCAGTACGGCACTGCTATGCGCATCGGGACTAACCACGGCTCTTTATCCGACCGTATTTTGTCGCGTTACGGCGATACGCCGCTGGGTATGGTAGAGTCGGCGCTGGAGTTTCTGCGGCTGTGCGAGGAGGAGAATTACTACGATGTGGTGCTCAGCATGAAGGCCTCCAACACCCAGGTGATGGTGCAAGCCTACCGCTTGCTGGTGCAAAAGTTGGACGAGGAAGGACTGCAACCGTACCCGCTGCACCTAGGCGTAACCGAAGCCGGCGAAGCCGAAGACGGACGCATCAAGTCAGCCGTGGGTATCGGGACGTTGCTGGAAGACGGCATTGGCGACACCGTGCGCGTGTCGCTCACCGAAGCGCCCGAAGCCGAAGCGCCGGTTGCCAAAGCCCTGATTGACCGCTACACCACCCGCGCCGCCGACGCCAAGCCCATTGCGCCCGTGACGGAAGTACCCATCGACCCGTTCCAGTACCACCGCCGCACCACGCGCGAAGTGCTGAACGTTGGGGGGCAAAATGTGCCGCGGGTCATGGCCGATATCTCGCGGCTGTCGTCGGTGGAGTATGCCGATTTGCGCGCCGTGGGGCAGATGTATTCCGTGTTTCTGGACAAGTTTCAAATGAATGACTTGGGCGCCGACTACATCTACAGCGGCCAGCGCCCGGTGCCGTTCATGCTGCCCAATGGCCTGAAGGAAGTAGTTGACTATCAAGCCTGGCTCGACGCTGGCCGCCGCACCGACCATTTCCCGGTGCTCACCCAAGCTGAATATGCCACCGCTGGCCCGGCTCACCCGGAGCTGAATTTCGTGTTCCAGAACCTGGAGTCGCTCACGCCGCCAACGCTTGATCAGCTCCGCGCCGACGCCACAGCTGTCATCATCCTCTACACCGATAACGCCCATGCTATGCCGGAGCTGCGGCGGGCGTTTTTCCGGCTGATCAATCAGGGCGTGACCAACCCGGTGATTATCAATCGCCAGTATCCGGTGCTCACGCCCGAGCAAACCCAACTCTACGCCGCCACCGACGTTGGCGGCTTGCTCTTGGACGGCCTTGGCGACGGCGTGGTGCTCAGCACCGAATTACTGCCTGAGCGCGCCAAAGAGAAGTGGCTGCCCACCATCGACCAGCTCAACCAGCTTTCCTTCGGCATCCTGCAAGCGGCACGGACCCGCATGTCCAAGACGGAGTACATCAGCTGCCCCAGCTGCGGCCGCACCCTGTTCGACCTCCAGGAAACCACCGCCATGATCCGCAAGCGCACCGACCACCTCAAGGGCGTCAAAATCGGCATCATGGGCTGCATCGTGAACGGCCCCGGCGAAATGGCCGACGCCGACTATGGCTACGTGGGCGTAGGTAAAGGCAAAATTGCCCTCTACCGCGGCCAGGATGTCATTAAGAAAGCCGTGCCCGAAGAGCTAGCCGTGGATGAGCTAATTGAGCTCATGCGCGAAGACGGCCGCTGGATTGAGCCCGTGCGGTTGGAAGCGCCGGTAGGGGTGTAAGTATTTTAAAATAATAAGAGCATATGCTTAAAGATTTAATTAAGACTTATAAGTACGTTGATAGATTAACGCTCCGAATAATGATAGTAGGTATTATTATTTTACTCACTGTTGTTTCGATAATTTTACTCAAAGCTTATTCTGAAATTCCCGATTTTATGTTCGCTATTAAAAATGAGATGATTGAAAACAAATCATTTATAGATAGTATAGGAGTTAATAATGGGTACGCGATTTGGTTTGATAAAGACAAATTAGAAAGAAAAGATACAATTCCTTTTTCAGTTTCTATAATAAATAATGATAGTGTGTACGTTAAAGTAATTGGTCAATATTACTGGCAGAATGGTGGGAATATAATTTATATTAAACAAGATACATTATATAAGTCGATTTAATTGGGAGTAACCAAAAGTTGGAGCGGAATATTGTCATGCTGAGCTTGTCGAAGCATCTCTACCGCTTCGTTGAGAATACTAACCGGTAGAGATGCTTCGACAAGCTCAGCATGACAGTTTTATTGACTCAAATGGATGCTGAGAGAATCAACGCTTTTACAAAAGGTCCGTTATTTGCTTTCTGGTTCGGCTCGACTAGAAACCATGAAGAACCTATTTGCATTGATCCTGGTGTGCCTCATGTGCGCTACCGCTGCGCAGGCCCAGGATATTCAGTCCATCGGCAAGGATAGAAAGGCCATCAAGAAGGACGTGCGCAAGCGCGACAGGAAATACAAAAAGCTGCGCGTGGACATGGCCGCCGATGGCAGTGACATAGAATGGTATCAGGCCGGCGATAAGAACCCGGAGAATGCCACGATTGGCTTTGGGTATCGCAATGATGTTTGTGTGACTACGCTGACGGCCTTGGCAGACTCGGTTAGCCTCTTGAAAATGCAAACCAAACTGAATGCCCGCAACGAGCAAACCGATGAAGCCGTCTGGGATTCAAAAGATGGGAAGTACCGCACAAACATCACCACGAGCCCCGGTCAGTACTACGTGATTACACGGCGGCGTAAAGAGTAACAATGCTGGTCTTCTGAGCAGAACAGACGACCTACTCTACGTACAAGTTAGAAGAAGGACCCGGAAGGCAGTAGTTGTCATTCGGGTCCTTTTGGTTTCGGTGGGGGGCATTTTTAGTTAACCGCCTTGTTGCTTAAAACATCTTGCGTGGCTGAACGTCTACCGCTGCATGAAGATCAGAGCAATACTAACTGGGGCGACGGGCATGGTGGGGGAAGGTGTGTTACACGAGTGCCTCAACGACCCCGACGTGGAGCAGGTGCTGTCCATCAGCCGCAAGCCCTACGGCCTAAACCACCCTAAGCTGCGCGAAATCTTGCACCGCGACTTCCACGACTTATCGGCCATACAAGACCAGCTGACGGGCTACAATGCTTGCTTTTTCTGTTTGGGCGTGTCGTCGGTGGGCATGAAGGAACCGGAGTATCGTCGCATCACCTTCGATTTGACCATGCACTTCGCGCAAACGGTGTTGCAGCGCAATCCGGACCTCACGTTCTGCTTTGTGTCGGGCACGGGGACGGATGGCACCGGCAAAGGAAAGCTGATGTGGGCGCGGGTAAAAGGCCAGACCGAAAACGCCCTGTTGCAGTTGCCTTTCAAGCAAGCGTACATGTTTCGCCCCGGCTTTATGCAGCCTACGAAAGGTCTGAAAAACACACTCTCTGCTTACGCTTACTTATCCTGGCTGTATCCGGTGTTTCGGCCTTTGTTCCCCAAGTACGTTTCCACCTTGCAGGAAATGGGCCAGGCAATGATCAATGCCGTGCGCCACGGATATCCCAAACGCGTGCTGGAAGTGCTGGATATTGTGGCGCTGGCGAAGGCCAATGGTTCGGCGTAGGCTGGCTGTGGGGGGCAAATTCTCGTAGAAAGCGTACTACATCTGTCCGATAATTACCTTCTACATGATTCAAACCGTCATTTTCGACATGGACGGCGTGCTGGTTGACACCGAGCCGCTGCACCGCGATGCCTTTTTTCAGCACTTCGCCGAGCTGGGCGTAACGCTAACGGACGAGAAATACGCCACCTTTCTGGGCTCCTCTACCCGCAATATGTACCAGCAGTTCAAGCAGGAATTTGGGCTGAGGCAGGATGTAGAAACGCTCATGAGCCGCAAGCGCGAGTTCTTCGGCAAAGCCTTTGACGAGTCGACCGACTTGGAATTGCTGCCCGGCGCCCGCGAACTAGTGGAGGATTTGCACCACGCGGGCGTCCCGCTACAGCTGGCCTCGTCGGCTTCCAAAGAGACGATTCATCGGGTATTTGAGCGCTTTGGGCTGTATCCATACTTCGATAACATAGTCAGCGGGGAAGATTTCCCCCAGTCGAAGCCCAACCCGGCGCTTTTCCTGCACGCCGCCAAACTGTCCGGTAAGCCCCCGCATGAGTGCTTGGTAATTGAGGATTCGGCCAACGGCGTGACGGCGGCCAAAGCCGCCGGTATGTACTGTATCGGCTACAGCAGCCCACATTCGGGCGGACAGGACTTAAGCCACGCCGACCAAGTTGTGTCGGATTTGCGACAACTTAATGCGGAAATGATTCTGCGCCTTTCAACGCCCATAAGTTCGCCCGCAACCACATAAGCCTCTGCTAACCTTCGTAGTAGCTCGAAGAAATGGAGAAGCGTCTGTTAACTCTGCCCGAACTAGGCTTGCTGATCTATATGCTGCGCGGCAAAGCGCAGGTGGAGCGGATTCTGGCTCTGTTGCCTACCGCCGAAGTAGAAGAGCTAAACGATGGCGGCATGGGTAGTTTGCGTTTCGTCAGCAATAAGCAGAACCGACGTTTGGGGAAAGTACTAGCCGAGCTTTGGTATAAAGATGTGGATGAGGTGCCCGTACTGGCCTCACTTTATCTGGACACCGAAGGCGACTTGTATGAGCTGGACAGTTGGAAAGCCGATTCTACACCATTGAAGCGCATTCCCGCTTTTTAGAGGTGTGTAAGGGTATTGTCATGCTGAGCTTGCCGAAGCATCTCTACTGCGATGGTAACTCGATTGATGCTGAACGAAGCGGTAGAGATGCTTCGGCAAGCTCAGCATGACAGTTCCCAAGCCAGCCTACTTGCACTTCTCCTTGCGGCGCGTGTCGATGATATGCACGATTTTCCAGCCTTCGGCCAGCTTCACCAGCTGAAACGAATTGTAGCCGCAGTGGCTGAAAGTGGTGCCCACATAAAACTGAT
Source organism: Hymenobacter sp. HDW8 (assembly GCF_011305775.1). Lineage (NCBI taxonomy): Bacteria > Pseudomonadati > Bacteroidota > Cytophagia > Cytophagales > Hymenobacteraceae > Hymenobacter > Hymenobacter sp. HDW8. The sequence goes on along the minus strand of NZ_CP049907.1, from coordinate 721,274 downwards.
ACGGCGTCCAGACGCTGGCTAAGTTGGCGTCGATAAGCACTTGCTCGAAGGTGATGCGCTCATCGTACACTTCCTTGTGCGGCGTGCCCACGCTTTTCAGAAAACCCGCCACTTTCTCCACCTGCACCTGCGTTTTGCCCTCGCGGTTGGCAATGACCTGAAACACGGCGCCCGGCGCCAACGTGCTTCGCACCATCGTGCTGTCGCCGCGCCGCATGCCATCGAAGAACGTGTTAATGGTTTGCTTGACGGCGGCGGTTTCAGCGGCGCTCGTTTGGGCGAAGGCAGCAAAATTGCCCCCCAGAAGGCAGGCAGCGAGGAGAAGTCTTTTCATGAAATAGGGGTGGAGAGTTATCAACTGAATTACAACAGCAAGGACGTTACAAATTACCAGAAAGCTGCGCTGTAGAATTTCCGTGCTGAAAAAGCCCCCAAGCCAATTTTTGTACGCCCATAAAAAAAGGTGCTTGCCCTTGTGTGAAGAGCAAACACCTTGTTCTGCTAAGCGTACGCTTCTGATTTGTTAATTGGGCGTCAGGTTCAGATCAGCAATTCTATTGCCTAGTTCTATGCCCATTTGCATGGAAGCCAACTGCGTAAATCGGTAGTGAATGCCAGCATAAATTCTGGAGAATGCAGCCTCTTCCCTAAGGGCCGAAATAGAAGGATACTGCCGGGCTGGCAAACCTCGCCACGCATAGGCGTTATCGGTTACCGGAATGTCGCCGAATTCTCTGATTAAAACCTGCATAATGGGAGCATTCAGCCCAACCAATCCGGAGGGATAGTCGGGGTAGGGGGGCGAGGGCAAGAGCGATTGCCAATTCGGATCAATATGCCGGTGGATATACGTAATCGGCCGCAGCAGATTATACTGGTATTTGCCTCTGAAAGTGTTGATTGGCCCATCTTTCATCGCAATACCCGTTTTGGCGTACACTTCTGCGGCCCGCCCCAGCCTGGCATTATGACTTTTCAATAGCCCGTTTATGATAGAAAGAGCATGGTAGGGTGCCGGCACTCCTACGCCTACGCCGCCCGCATCAGCCCACCAGTTCACGGTTGCTCTTTGCTCTGGGGTCAACGCTCTTCCCAGATCATACACTTCTTTTGCCTCTCTGTAAAAGGCAGAGGCTGGATCTTCGGAATAAGCAACGGGTAGTGGAGGCGCAGTAGCCGTTAGGCTGTATGCCAGAAAAGGCCTCGAATTCTGTAAAAAAGGTCCTTGCGGGGCAGGGAAATTCGGTGGGGTAAGGACGTAGGAACCTGGGAAAACGGGTAGCATGTAGCCCTGACTCCCCAGATTAAAGTTGTCGGTGGTCGACCAAGTGTAGATAGCACTCGCAACGGCCCGCCCATACGCTTGCGAACGACTGATAACGGCATCGGCGGTGCTTAAGCGGTAACGATTGTTGTAGGCATTTTCCAACGAATCAATTCGGGCTCTGTCGGCGTCGGTTAACCCAACCAACAACTGCTTGTACAAGCTGGCTAAGGCAGCATTGGCACTTGCGCCCCACAAATACTCACGGCCCGGCTCCGGGGTCGGCATAGGGGGCATTTGGTACAGTTTGGTGGATAAACTTACGGCTCCTTTTATACCCGGCCGAACGGCTTCGTACAGGCCTACACCTATGTACCCAAAGTTTCGGTTGTTTAAGATCGTAACTGGTTGTGGGGTTCTACGCAGTTCGGTTTTCCCTGCCAAATCATACCAATCGTACACGACGTTAGCACTTTCCTCTTGGGCGGTTTTTGACGGCCGGCGTACTATTTCCTCATATAGCTCATCGCAGCTGTAGAAGAGCATAGCGGACATAAGAAGCACGAACAGTTGAGCCACTTTTAGGTGGCTGTTTAATAAAGGCAGTTTCATAGCGAAATTGGTTTGGTGGGAGAAGGCCGGTGGGGGAATCGCAGGAGACTCAGGCTCGGATTGTCCACCGAGTGGATATCCTAGTTTCTAAGTGAGACAAGCGAGGGAACGGCTTCTATTGCCTTATATGCGCATAGAATAGCTCAAAGCCGTTGGCGCGGGGCTGCAAGTCCGAAGGGTTCTTGTTCGGACGTATCCAGATTGACTGAGTAGATGCCATCTACTTAGTCAATTTAAACAAATAACAATATAAGTCAAAATATTATTTGATTAATTATAATAAAAGTAATTGTTTATAATGCGCGTTATGGGTGTAAAAATACGCGTTTGAGCGCCTTTAGGCCAGTTTTGGACCCCTGCAAGGAGCAATCAATTTGTGTATTTATTTTAACTTGCAGCAAATCATTCTTGCCAGTCAGGTGTTATGATAGCGAACCAAAAACCACTGTAATGAAAGGTCGCAACCTGTTTAATTTCGGTCCTGCCCTCGGTTATTTCTTCCGCAAGAATGACCCGAACCGGCATACCAATTTCAACCTGCGTACCATGCATTTTATCAATAAGCTATCCATGGCCATGTTCTTGGTCTGCTTGCTGGTGATGCTGTTCCGCTACGTGCTTTAGTCTCAAAATGAATATCGAAGATTATCGCGACTACTGCCTCTTGAAGCCCGGCGTAACGGAGGAAACTCCCTTCGGCGACGATACGCTGGTATTTAAAGTGGGGGGCAAAATTTTCGCCCTCACTAGCATCAGCCAGTACGGCAGCGTTAATCTGAAGTGTGACCCTGAGCGTGCCGTGCAGCTCCGCGAGGAGTTCGACTATGTGCTGCCGGGGTACCATATGAATAAGAAACACTGGAACACCGTGGTTATTGGCAGCGGTGTTTCTAACGCTCAGCTTCGCGAATGGACTGATCATTCGTACGATTTAGTACGAGCGTCGTTGCCACGCGGAGTACGCGAAGAACTCGCTAAGGACTGTTAGAGCTTCTGTGTAAAGCTGCTGCATCAGCTAGCCGTGCTGCTTGAACCACTTTAGGTTTGGGCGACACGGCTTCTTTTATTTTGAATGCTTGTGTTTAGAATATTTTATATATAAATTATGAATATACATACTATTCGAGCCTGCTATGAGTCGATATTTACCTGCTATAGTGGTATTGGGAATAGTGAGCGGGGGCCTATCAGGGTGCATGACGACCCGCGTTGCCACCATATACGATTGTGACACCGTCGTAAATGACCCAAATAGTACCAAAGTAGTTACCTCCTATTTCTGGGGGCTACGGCAGCCGGCCGATATCAAACCGCCCTGCGATTCGCGCTCCAATCATCTGAACAGCGTTACGGTAAACACCAATTTCGGCTACTTTCTGCTGTCCCTCGTCACGGTAGGCGTAGTAACGAAGCAGCGTGTAACCTGGTGCTGTGCGCCTTACACGCCTGCCGTCGATACCCTAGGACTTGGGCCTACCACTAGGCCCGAAAGCAAACTCAGCTTATCCGCCCGCCCATGAGCCTGCCCAACGGAATTGAGGCGCTCCCCATGGCGGAGTGGACCAACCGCCATGAGAACTTTACGCAGCGCCTGCAAGCCAGCGCCTGCTTCAAGCTGCGCATTCCCAACCTGCCCACCAGTCAGCAGCAGTACCAGCAGACGACGTCCAACTTTCAGTGGCTGATCCGCTACGGGATAGAGCACAACGTGCGCATGCGGGCCGTTGGCAAGGGCTGGTCGTTTTCGGAAGTGCCTGTGACCGATGGCGGTTTGGTTGATACCATGGCGTTGCGGCAGTCCTTTGCCCTCCAGCCGAGCATGGTCGCGCCCGCGTATCAAACTGCGGGGCGCCGGGCCGACAACCTGTTTTTTACGGAATGCGGCATGAGCATAATCGGTCTGGAACAGCAACTGGAGTCCCGGCAAAAGTCGGTGCGAGCCTCGGGGGCCAGCAATGGGCAGAGCATAGCAGGTGCTTTCTCGACGGGGACGCACGGGGGGGCTTTTCGCTTCGGCTCCGTTCAGGAAACGGTGGTAGGCTTGCACATCGTCACGGGCTCCGACCGGCACGTGTGGCTGGAACGAGCATCATACCCGGTGGCGGCACCCAAATTCACGGACTGGCTGGGCGTCACGGACGTGTTTCGCGACGACGACCTGTTTAATGCGGCCTTGGTGAGCTTTGGTAGTTTCGGCTTTATCCATGGGGTGCTGCTGGAAACGGAGCCCTTATTTTTGCTGGAAGAATCCAGCTCGCCGCGCGTGCCCTACCGCGAGGGCGTAAAACGGCTCATGACCCACCTCGACCTAACGGGCCTAAAACCGTGGCTCCAACTCCCGCTCAACGACCCCACGCGCCAGCCCTACCACCTCACCATCATCATCAATCCTCACCAGTTCGACCCCACGGGCGCTGACCCGAACCGGGGCGTGTTTGTGCAACTGCTGTTTAAGGCGCCGTATCGGGCGGTGTATCCGCGGCGGCCGGCCCCGGCTTCGGGCTTTATCTACGGAGATAGTTCGCTGGGCCTGATTTCGACGGTGCTCGACCATTTGGGTAATGCAGGCGTGGCCTTGGTGCCTACGCTCGTGAATCGGCTGTACCCGCTGGCCTTGGAGCGCAACAATGGCACGGCTGGCACCATGAGCGAGACCTTCGACAACACCAACATCCGAGGCAAAGCGGCCAGCGCCGCCATCGGCATCGACAACGGCGACGTGCTCCGTGTGCTGGCCGAAGTTCACGCTCTCAACCAACAAACGCCCTTTCCCGGTGTACTGGGCTTGCGGTTTGTAAAAGGCACCAAAGCTACCCTAGGTTTCACGCGCTTCCCGGTTACGGCCGTGCTGGAATTCGACGGCGTAGAGGCCCGCATTACGCGCCGGTTTCTGGAGATGATCTGGGCCCGGTTGGAAATCCTGAACATCGCGTACACGCTGCATTGGGGCAAAATCAACTTTAACCTGACCGAGCCACGTCTCCGCAAAATGTACGGAGACACCGCCGTAAACCAGTGGCTTGCCAGCCGCCACCGTCTGCTTGACGCCCCCACACGCCGGGTATTTACAAACCCCTTCATGGAGCGTTGCGGCTTGGATAAAGCGCCTGCACAGGTGCCAGTAGTGTAGGCCTCACCCCCGGCCCCCTCTCCCAAAAAGAGGTGGAGCCTGACGCTAAGTGTTCTTCGTCGCACCTTCGGCGCTCGCCTCAGGCACGACTACCGAGGCTTATCGATAAAAAAGCCCCCCAGAACTACTTCTGGGGGGCTTTTTTACTCTGCCACTGTGAATGTCAAGCTGGTAGCGGTTGCGGAGGCGTGAGCCGACGCAGCCGCGTCGGCCGGGCGTCAGGCTCCCCCTCTTTTTGGGAGAGGGGGCCGGGGGTGAGGCCTACACTACCACATTCACCATCCGGCCGGGCACCACGATTACCTTTTTAGCTGCTTTGCCTTCGCTGAACTTCTCGAAAATCTCGGAGGCCAATACTTCCCGCTCAATATCAGCGGCAACGGCGGCGGCGGCGAAGGTCATTTTGCCGCGCATTTTGCCGTTGAAGGAAATGGGGTAATCGATGCTGGCTTCTTCGAGGTATTTCTCCTCGAACACCGGGAATTGGGCGTTGGTAATGCTGCCGGGCTCGTGGCCCAGCTCAGCCCACAGCTCCTCGGCCAAGTGCGGCGCGTAGGGAGAAATAATCACCGTAAGCGGCTCCAGAATGGCGCGTTTGTGGCAATTCAAGGCCGTTAGCTCGTTCACGGCAATCATAAAGGTGCTGACGGAAGTGTTGAACGAGAACCGCTCAATGTCTTCCTGCGCCTTTTTGATGGCTTTGTGCAGCGCCTTCAACTCGGCGGGCGTCGCGGCCTCGTCGGTGACGGCCAGCTGGCCATCTTCGGGGTGGAAGAGACGCCAGAGTTTCTTGAGGAAGCTGCTCACGCCGCTCATGCCGCTCGTATTCCACGGCTTAAACTGCTCTAGCGGCCCCAGGAACATTTCGTAGAGGCGCAAAGTATCGGCGCCGTAACGACTAATTAACTCATCGGGATTAGCTACGTTGAAGCGGTTTTTCGACATCTTCTCAACTTCCCAACCGCAGAGGTAGCGTCCATCATCTTCGGTGATAAATTCTGCATCAGCGAAGTCAGGACGCCACCGACGGAATGCTTCCATGTTCATGAAATCATTCTCCACAATGCTAATATCCACGTGCAAAGCAGTGGTTTCGTACTGATCTTTTTTGCCAAGCGAGACGAATTTATTGGTGCCATTGATGCGGTACACAAAATTCGACCGCCCCAAAATCATCCCCTGATTAATCAGTTTCTGGAAAGGCTCGTTGCCGCTGACGAGGCCCAGATCCTTTAGAAACAGATACCAGAAGCGGGAGTACAACAAGTGGCCGGTGGCGTGCTCGGCCCCGCCCATGTAGAGGTCCACGGTTTGCCAGTACTGCTCGGCCTCCTCGCTCACAAACCGCTCGTCGTTGTGCGGGTCCATGTAGCGCAGGTAGTACCAGCTAGAGCCAGCCCAACCAGGCATGGTGCTTAGCTCGAAGTCGAACTTGCCACGATACTTCCAATCCTGCGCACGGCCCAGGGGCGGCTCGCCGGTTTCGGTGGGCTTATACTCATCGATTTCGGGCAGCACAATGGGCAGATCGGCTTCGGCAACACCATAGGCCAAGCCTTCCTTGTAATAGATCGGCAACGGCTCGCCCCAGTAGCGCTGACGGCCAAAAATGGCGTCGCGCAGGCGGAAGTTTACTTTGCCTTTACCCAGATTATGTTCTTCGAGCCAAGCAATAAGCTTGTCGGTAGCCTCTTTGTAGGTGAGGCCGTTGATAAGCTCAGAGTTGATGTAGCGGCCTTCCTTGGTGGAGTCGGCTTGCTGATCAAGGTTCTGCTGGGCGTCGGTGACGGCGATGATGGGCAGGTCGAAGTGCTTGGCGAAGAGGTAGTCGCGCTGGTCACCGCTGGGCACGGCCATCACGGCGCCGGTGCCGTAGCCGGCCAGCACGTAATCGGCCAACCATACGGGCACGGGTTCGCCACTCACTGGATTGATGGCGTAGCTGCCGGTAAATACACCCGACACGGTCTTGGTGTCGGCCATTCGGTCGCGCTCCGAGCGGCGCTTGCTGGCCAGCACGTAGGCTTCCACGGCTTCTTTTTGCTCGAGCGTCGTGAGCTGGGCGGCCAGCTCGTGCTCGGGCGCCAGCACCATAAAGGTGGCGCCATAAATCGTGTCAACGCGGGTGGTGTACACCTTGATGCCTTGCTGGGGGGCATTTTGGAGCGGAAACGTAACCTCGGCGCCCACTGAGCGGCCAATCCAGTTGCGCTGCATTTCCTTCACCGGCTCGGGCCAGTCGATGGTGTCGAGGCCCTGAAGCAGGCGGTCGGCGTAAGCGGTGATGCGCAGGTTCCACTGGGGCATGAGGCGGCGCTCGACGGGGTAGCCGCCGCGCTCCGAAAGGCCATCTTTCACCTCATCATTGCTCAGCACCGTGCCCAGCGCCGCGCACCAGTTCACGTACGTATCCGACTGATACGCCAGACGATAGGGGTGAACCGCGTCGATACGCTGCTTCTCGGTCATCATTTGCCACTGCCCGGCCGTGAAGTCGTGGCGCTCGTCGGCATCGCCGGCGGCGCGCACGCCGGCGCTACCTTTCTCGCCAAAAATATCCTGCAAGGTGCGGATGTTCTCGGCGCGGTTGGTTTCCAGGTTATACCAGGAGTTGAACAGCTTGAGGAAAATCCACTGCGTCCACTTGTAGTAGCTAGAATCGGAGGTGCGGATTTCACGGCTCCAGTCATAGCTAAAGCCCAGCGACGACAGCTGCTCGATGTAGCGCTGAATGTTCTCGCGGGTCGTTTTTTCGGGGTGCTGACCCGTTTGGATAGCGTACTGCTCAGCGGGCAAGCCAAACGAGTCGAAGCCCATGGGATGCAGCACGTTGAAGCCCTGCAACCGCTTAAAGCGCGACACAATATCGGAGGCAATATAGCCCAGCGGGTGGCCTACGTGCAGGCCCGCGCCGCTGGGGTACGGGAACATGTCGAGCACATAGTACTTGGGCTTGTCGGAGCTGTTGCTGACCTCAAACGTTTTATGCGTTTTCCAGTGGGCTTGCCACTTTTTTTCAATTTCCTCGGGACGATACGCGGGCATTAGCAGGAGTTTAGGCTGTTCTGAACAGGCGAAATTACGCAAAAAGCCGCGCGGCGCCTTGATAAATAGCCTGTGTTGGCTACAAGGCACGCTTCGCCGGCTCTGGGGGGCTTTTTTACGACTGTCCCGATTTATATTCCCAGCTCAAACTGAAACACGCCGCCCCAGCGGTTGCCGGGGGCATCGAGGTCCCAGTTGCCGCGGGCGGGCTGGTAGCTGGCATTGAGTTGGGCTTTTACCCGGTGCTTGCGCAGGTATTTGGTCAAGCCTACCTCAAGTACTTCCTGCTGGTTAGCTTGCTCCCTGAGTACACGGTCGGGCCGCAGCCAGGAGTAGCGCAAAGCCGGCTCCCAGCCCGAAGGGAAATAGTAGGAAAGCTGCTGGTTGAGGCCCCGGCCCACATACGCATAGCGTAGCTCGTCAGTAGAGTCAAAGGTCAATGGATCGGGGCTGTGGCGTTGCATATACTCGCCCAGGTAGGCCCAGCCGCGGTACTTGACCATGGCATCGCTGATGAAGGTGCCCAGGTCGACGGGGCTATATAAGTCAAGGCCGAGCTGCCCGCCGGTGCGGGTGGTTTGCCGGTTGTAGCTGTAGCCCGCCGCCACCGATACTTTGGGTGTCGGCTCACGGGCCAGGTCGCCCTCCGAGTAGTCGCCACCATCCTGGAAAGCGCCAAAGGGCAGCCATTCCACGCGGCCGGTATACGCCAAGCCAGGGCTTGAGCCGTTGGCACTGCGCCCTTCGCCAGTAGTTATAGCGCCTTTCAGCGAGTACAGCGCCACCGGCCCAATGGGGTGAGTGAAGTAAACTTTTACTCCAAAGTCGCGGTCAATGGTCAGGGCCGAATTCACAATGGAACGCTCCGCAAACTGCAACTGCCCCGACGACGTGACGCGCTGCCGGTTGCCGGGCAGTTTGTTGAGCCCAAAGGCCACGTAGAAGTTGGGGTTGAAGTTGTAGAAAATGACCGCGTCGCGCACAATGTTGGCAATGCCGGAGGCCTCAAAATCCTGGTCGGCGCGCGAGAATGCAAGTTGAAGAGTATAGCCCAGCCGTTCGCGCAGCACATAGCCATCGGCCCGCAAGCGTAAGCGGCGCACTCGGGCATCGTACTCCCTCACGCCCAGATCGGTGCCCGAACGGGTGACGAATCCCATGCGGTTTTGCATCCGAAAGCGGAAGTTGATGAAGAAGAGAGAGTCAGGAGAGCGGAACTCCATGCCATTGAAGCGCACTGGTCGTTCATCGGCCTCACCCTGCGCGTACACCTGCTGATTCAGGCCCAATAAAAGCCCCCCGCTCAAGCCAGCGGCCACTAATAAACGTCGCATCATAAGGCCGCAAAGTAAGCAAAGCAAACGCGGCCGATCAGTACATCCCGCGTCACAATATTATGGCAAGTAGAATTGAAGCGGATTTTTGCCCCCCCAAGTGCCTTCGCTGTTCAATACCCGAAACCGCGCAAACAGCTCTTCTCCGTACCATTTCTCCTGCCGCGTCAGCCGAATAACCTCCTTGTGTTTCTCGTCTCGATATGCGTACTGCTGCATGGCCTGCGCCGATTCCCACACGCTAAATGTAGCCTGCCGCACCACCGGCAACTCGCCCAAACCTACAGCCGCCAATACGCCCTGCGCGCCCGCAATGGCAGCACTGGTAGGAGCGACGTACTTCCAGAAGCGCGGCGTTTTCCACCAGCGAATAGAAGCGCGGGTCAGCACGGCTATCGGACCGTCGCTGGGGGGCATTTCTGCGGCGTAGTCAAACGGATTCGACCCGTCCCAAAGCCCATGCGCTTTGATAGGCGCCAGGCGCGCCGTCCAGATTTCCCGGCTGCGACGTTGGTACTCTGCCCATAATGGGTGCGTCGCAAAAAATGCCTCGGCCGCCGCCGCTGAGTCCCACACCGCCATCATCCCATATAAGTGCAGGTTCGGCCGCAGTCCAAATCCATTGTCCGCCCCACTGCCTAAGAGCTTAAAAAACCGCAGTCCTGCCACCTTGCGTAGCGGCCCCTGCGAAGTGCCCATCTGGGCTAATCCCCAGCGAGCCTGCCCAGGCAATAAACCGAATAACGAAATAGTAGTGAGCGGGGTAGGAGCCAAGGAATCAGTGTTCAGAATCGAAAGTAAAAAGGTATTACAACATTACTATAGGCGGTCATGCAGAGCGCAGCGAAGCATCTTGCGTGTTTAGCTGGATTACTAATCAGACATCAGCACGCGAGATGCTTCGCTGCGCTCTGCATGACGGTCAAAGAAAGTATGTAGCCGTAAAACTAGTAACCAACAAAAAAGGGCCGGAATTGCTTCCGACCCTCTTCTTATAGCTCAGAAAAGTAGCTTTAGGGGTTTACTTTGGCATGCTCGTCGCCGGTGGGCTGGTAGCGCTCGCCGGTGGTTACGGCCTTCACGTAGCCAAAAGCACGCACCAGCACATTGCTGGGCTGATCCCAATACTCGCCGCGCTCAATGTCCACTTTCAGCAAGGAAATATTCGGGTCATCGGAGCCTTTAGGAAACCAGGCGCGCAAGCCTTCGCTCCATAAGTCTTTGATTTTCTGACGGTCGTTTACCACGCTGGCCGTGCCCGAAATAGACACGTACAGATTATCATCGGGCTTAGAGTATCCCAAATTGATGTGTCGATCTTTCTGCACTTCGTCAATTTTGGCAGAGTCGCGCTCCGTGAAAAACCACAGCGTGCCATTATCTTCCGGTTCTTGGGTGTACATCGGACGACTGTGCAGCGTGCCGTTGGGCTCGGCTGTGGTCATCATTGCTATTTTGATGTCTTTAATACGCTCAATCAGCTTTGTTACGTCGTTACTTACGGCTACTTGCTCGGCCATGATTTCTAGGGTTTTGGTGGTACGTAGATCAGTGCTTAGAAATACGGCCGGTGCTCTCGAAGGTTCAGAGCGGTCGAGCTTTTCCCTGTTCATGGCGTACTTTAGCCCCCTGTGAACTTTCTCGCCCACTTACTGCTGTCCGGCTCGCCTGCCGCCCCCGATTACGCCGATATTGTAGTTGGTAACTTCGCCGCCGAAGCTGTGCGCGGACAGGCCGGCGTGCTGGCTTATCCGCCCGCCGTGCAGCGCGGCATCCGCCTGCACCGCTTCATCGACTCCTTTACCGATGCGCACCCACTCGTGCGTCGCACCACCGCCCGTCTGCGCGAAGCTGGCTTAGGCAAGTGGGCGGGGGTCGTTTCCGATATGGGCTTCGACCACCTGCTGGCCCGCGACTTCGCTCACTATCACCTCGACGACCCCAAGGAGCCACTGCCCGCCTTCGCGCAGCGTCACTACGCTCTGCTGCACGACCGCCGCAAAGAGCTGCCCGAGCGCCTCCAGCATCTGCTTCACTACATGCGCCGCGACGACTGGCTCACCGGCTACGCCCGTCCTCAAGGGTTAGAGCGGGCCCTACTTGGCCTGAGCCGCCGGGTACCCAGCGCCGAAATCCTCGCTACTGGAGCTGCCGCATTTCTGGCGGAGCTGCCTGCGTATGAAGCCGATTTCCGGAAGTTCTGGCCGGAACTGCGGGCTGCTTCTCAATCCTTGCGGAGCACCGAAATATGATGGGAACTCCCAAACTGGCACAAGCTTGTAGCTCGTGTCTATAATGCCGAGAGGCTGCGCCGCCGCCGTAAGGCAAGATTATTACGATGAGTTTTGTAATAGTTTAGCGCAGCGTAACTCGCGAACAGCTACATAGTAATCTTGAATTTAGATTTAAATAAGAGGTTCCTCTCCGGAGAGGGCGGATGTAATGCTAAGGCCGCGTGTCCCAGAATACTCTTTCCAGCAAGGTCGCTTTCTGCTTGATATTGGGGTTGCTGCTTATTTCGTTGAAGGGGTAGAACAGCGACCGTGGCACACCATTCCACACGGCAATGGGAGTCGGGATGGGCTTGATGTTGGGGTAACCGGTTCTGCGCCAGTCCGTCCAGTTTTCCATCACCACGCCGAAATTAGCGATGTATTTCTGGTTGATGATCTGTTCGAGCTTGGCCGCCGCCGTGCCGGTTAGGGTACCATGCGCTGCCAGATAAGTGGTAATGGCGGCTGGGGTGGCATTGGCGTTACTCAGGGAGGCCCGGATACCTTCGCGGAAGAAGGTTTCGGCATCGCCGGGGGCCCCGAATCGTAACGCAGCTTCGGCGCGGATAAAGTTATACTCGGAGTACAGCAGCAGCCGGGAGGGTGCGTCGCCGCCGTAGGTGATGGCCGTGCCCTGTATGCTGCCGTTCGCGAGCACGCCCGCGGGGTTTACGGCCGAGGCGGTGCCCTTGAGATAGCTATGCAGCCGTGAATACAGCGCCGACGGCGTGGGGTCCAGAATGGACGAGCCCTTATACGAGGTGGAGTTGAACGGGAAGGGAATAAAGTAGGCCGTCCGCCGGGGGTCTTCCTTGCTGTTCATCAAATCCACCAGAAAGCGGTTGGGAAAAAACTGATCCCTAAATTGCCCCCCTTCGATGCTGGCTAGCGGGTTTTGCCGCTGCGCCTGGTTCAGGAACATCATCTGGAAGTTGTCGTCGTTGGCCTTCATGAACTCCGCGCCACTGCTGATCAGGGCCCTTATCTGCTGGGACGCAAAGGCCGGATCCGACTCACTGTAGTGCAAAAACATCCGCAGCTTCAGCGTATTGGCCAGCCGTTCCCATTTTACTTTGGATGCCGCCCAGGTTGGAGCGGCATAAATGGTGGTAAAGCTGTTGGGCTCCAGCAGCGAGGTAGGCGCATTCAGATCCGCGATGCCTTCGTCCAGCAGGGCAATCAGCTGGGGGTAAATGACGGCGTCATCATCGTACTTTGGGTATTGAACCTCCCCGAATTTAAGCCCTTCGGTGTACGGCACATCGCCCCATGCATCCACAGTTACTTGGTAGGTATAGGCCTTCAGGATTTTAGCCACCCCGGTGTAATGGGGGCTGCCATTCTCCGTGGATACTTTAATCAGCTGCTCCAGATCGGCGAGAATACCCGCAAAAATAGAGTTCCACGTATTGTTGACGTCCGAGTCGCTGATGGAGTAGCGCTCGTAGTTGGTAAAGGTGTTATTTAATACCGGCCCTTGCGCAGAAAACTGCTGCATGATCAGGTTGCTGTAGCGCATCAGATCGCTTACCCCCATGAAGCCAAGATTGGTAGTGGCGGCCGGCAGAATCTCGGTAGCGCGGGCTACGGTGATGTTGTTCGGGTCATCGTTTACATCGAAAAAGCTGTCACACGAGGGGAAAATCAACCCGGCCGACACCAGCGCGATGGATAGGAGTTTAGGGTATTTCATGAGGGTGCGGTAACTGCAGGAAAGGAAAAGTTAGAAGGTAGCCCGTAAGCTGGCCCCGACTGTCCGGGCTACAGGCTGAATACCAAACTCCAGCCCGCGGGAGTTGCTCACCCCTTGCAGGTTCTGCTCCGGATCAAGGTGCGGGTAGTTCGGTGCGTGCACGAACAGGTTGCGGCCGTACAGCGAAACCTGGAGCGCATCGATAAAGCCTACTTTGGCCAGCAGCGGCTGGGGCAGGCTATAGCTCAGGTTCGCCTCGCGCAGCTTCACAAATGAGGCATCGTGGACGTAGCCGGCCCAAGCGACATACTTGCCACGCAAGCCCCAATAGTCCTGGGCTGTTACATACACATCGTTAGGTCGGCCATCAGCCAAAACCCCTTCGAACAGGTACGGTTTGTTTGGGGTACCATCGGCGTTAAAACGTGCAAACTCAGCCGTTTCAGCCGCTACTCCCTGAATTCTTAAATCACCCACTGTGCGGGAGAGAATATCCCCTTTGTACTTCCAGTCTAGCAGGAAGGACAGGCTCAAGCCTTTGTAGGTGAAAGTATTGGTAAGGCCCATAGTAAACCGCGGATTAGGGTTACCAATGGCCGATACGCCGGGCGCCGTCAGCGGCAGCCCGTTGGCCCCAATCCGGAGCCTGCCCTGCTCGTCCTTGAGGTAGTCGGTCGAGTAGATCAGGCCGTACTGCTGGCCGGCCACGGCCTGGGTGTTTGGGGAAGTAAAGCCCCCAATGGTCAGTCTTTCGACGCCCGGGGCCAGCTCCTCGACCACGGTGCGGAAGGTGGTGAAGTTGAGAATGGACTCCCAACGGAAATTTGCGGTTTTAATAGGGCTGCCCGACAGCAGCACCTCCAGCCCCTTGGTCGAGAGCTTGCCAGCATTGGTGATGGAGCTAGTAAAGCCCGAGGTCGCCGGCACCGGCACTGCGAAGATCAGGTTGCGGGTATCTCGCTTATAGACCGAGGCGTCGAGGTAGAGGCGGTTCTGGAAGAAGCTGAGTTCGGTGCCCAGCTCTATCTCCCGCGTAAACTCGGGCTTGAGGTTGGGATTGCCGGCGGAGTTGTTGTAGGTGAAGCCCGCTAAGCCATTAAAGGGAAAGTTTACCGTGGTGGAGCCCCAGCCATCGGCAGCACTCGCCTGGCCCCAGTAAGTGCTGGTGCTGTACACGGCGGCTCCCTTGCCTACTTCTCCCACGTTGGCCCGAATCTTCGCCGAAGAGAGGATATTTCCTTTCAACTGGGGAAAAGCATCGGTCGGCACAAAGCTCACCGCTACCGCCGGATAGAAGATGGATCGGTTATCCTTGGTCAGGGTCGAGGAAAAGTCGTTTCGGCCCTTGATGTTCAGGGTGAGGAAGTTTTTGTAATCCAGAATAAAGTCGCCGAAGAATCCCATTAGCCGGCGCTCCGTGATGCTGCCGGAAGGGTTGTAAGAGAGGAAGTTCTTCAGGTTATCAAATCCCGGCACCACGATACCCAGGCCAACGGCGTTTATCGTACTGCTGTAGTTGGAGATTACCTCGTTGCCCAAGGTGGCCGTGAGGCGGAAGTCGGTTCCGAGGTTGCGGTTGCCCGTTACCGTGAGGTAGGAGTTTATGTCGCGGGAAAAGAGCTCGGCGTCCCGTAAGCCGCCGGCGCCGGCCGAGTTGGTGTTGCCGTTGCTGCGGATACCTTTGTCGTCAAAGCCTTTGCTGCGCGTAGAAAACACGTCACCCCCAATGCGGAAGTCGGCCCGCAGCCAGTCGGTAAAGTCATAGGCGAGGTTTAGGTTACCAAACACCCGGTTCGTCTCGTCCGAGTAGGTCACGTGCTCGATGGCCCAGTAGGGCTGGTCCTCGGCGGCAAACCAGCGTTGGTTACCCAGCTCATCTTGGTAAGGCACCCCCGACAGGTTATAGCTTCGGGGCGTATAGATTCCTCGCCAGAGCGGATTGGAGCCTTGGTTGCCGGCCTGGGTGCGCTCCGAGCGGTTGTTAATGTAGTTGATGGAGGTGTTGACGGTCAGCTTGTCCGTTAAGCTCGTGCCCAGATTGATGTTGAAAGAGTTACGCTTCAGCTCATTGCCCGGTACCAGTCCCGTTTCATAGGTGTTGCCGTAGGAGATGCGGTAGTTGCTTTTATCGTTCGCTCCGGAGAAGCTCAGGTTATTCTGGAGAAAGGTCGAGGTCTGCAGAATGTCGCGCACATTATCCGGATAGGCTTGCAGCACCTCTTCCTCCCCAAACCAGTTGGTGACGGTCTGCCCGGTGATGCGCGGCCCCCACGAGCCGGGGACATTGTTGGCGTACGTGCCATTGTTGCCCTGTGCGTACTCATTCTGAAAGTCAGGAAACCGGTTTATTCGCCCAGCACCGTAGTTGGAGGAGAAGGTAATCAGGTTTTTAGTCCCCGCTTTGCCTTTTTTAGTGGTGATGAGGATAACGCCGGACGCCGCCCGCGACCCGTAGAGTACGGTGGCCGCAGCGCCTTTCAGCACGCTGATGCTTTCGATATCGTCCGGATTGATATCTGCCGCCCGGTTGGAGGTGGCTACCCCGGAGTTCACACTGTTGGCGCCCCCGCTGTTGTCAATGGGCACGCCATCGATCACGAACAAGGGCTGATTGCTGCCCGTGATACTGGAAAATCCCCGGATGGTGATGTTGGAGCTGGCGAGCCCCCCCCGGTACCGGAGATCTGCACCCCGGCCACTTTGCCCGCCAGCGCATTGGTTACATCGGCTACGGGGGCTTTGGTGATCTGCTCGGCGCTGACCCCACTTACCCCGTACCCCAGCGATTTCTTGTCCCGTTCAATGCCGAAGGAAGTAACTACTACTTCGTTGAGCAGCTTCGAGTCCTGGGCAATGGAGATGTTGTACACGCTTTGCTTCGTGACGGGTATTTTCTGCGTCAGGAAGCCAATGAAGGAAACAACCAGCGTGGCACCCTCGGGGGCCTGTAAGCTAAATTTGCCCCCCACGTCCGTTTGAGTACCTCGGGTGGTGCCTTCGAGCACCAGCGTGACGCCCGGCATAGGGGAGTTGTCTTCCTTGGAAACAACGGTACCTGAAATTTCTTTGTCCTGGGCGAGGGCCATTTGGCAGAGGCCGAAGAACACAAAGACGGAGAGTAGTTTTCTCATCATACAATTCAGGTTAGGTTCTTGGAGGGAAGATATAAGAATAAGGTATATAAATAAGAAAATACGCTATATAAATAAGATTTATGGAGGCATATTGTACCCTTAATTCCATATTAGTATGAGGAAGAGCTAGATGATCAGCCCGGAAACGAGGACAAGTCCGAGCCAGACAAAGACAATCAAGGGGGCGCCCGGGTGTATTACCCCGATGAGGACGACGACCTGCGCGCCCCCAAGCCCAGTAGAATTCTAAGCCTAGGGGCGCGCAGTATAAAGCTCCGTAAGTTCGGTTTGCTGGCCGTAAGGCGCACGACGAGCACCTGGTCGGGAAAGGAACTGAACAATGAAGTAGTAGTTATCGCTTGACAACGCTAGTGGCCGCCGGGCTATAGCCGAACGGGAACCACGTTTTCGGGCATGGAAGTCTGCCTTAGCGAAAAGAAAGTTAGGCGCAAGTCGAGGGAGAAGGAAATTACCCCCCTACGCTGAGGAGAATTGCGAATTTGAACTTGCGGTGCGCGTCCCGGTTATGATTACAGCGTTTCCTAGCGACTACTTTGAGGTAATCCTCTTACTGGAAAAAGCCGCTAATTTCACCCTACTCAACTTACAGGTAACGAATGAAATCTCTTCTACTCACGAGCGCGCTGGTAGCGTTAGCGCTGCCCGCGCCGGCCCAACCCACTTCCCCCGCTGCCGCGCCGCGCGTACCCGCCGACCAAATTGCCACCAGCAAAGGTCCTCTTACGGTGCAGCCCATCACCCACGGCAGCGTAGTCTTTACCTGGAACAAGAAAACGGTGTACGTGGATCCCTATGGGGGCGCGGCAACCTATGCCGGCCTGGCCCCGCCCGATGTGATCCTTATCACAGATATCCATGGAGACCACCTAGACCCGAAGACGCTAGCAGGCCTCTCAGTGGGGAAAGCTCTGCTGATCGTTCCCCCGGCGGTTGCTGAGCGGTTGCCGGCGGGGTACAAGGCACAGGTGCGCATTTTGCGCAACGGCCAGCGGCTCGATACACTAGGCCTGAGGGTATCAGCATTGGCTATGTATAACCTGCCCGAAGCGGCGGACTCGCGTCACCCTAAAGGCCGGGGTAATGGCTACGTGCTGACGTTGGGGGGCAAAAACGTCTACTTGTCCGGCGACACAGAAGACATTGCCGAGATGCGTGCCCTGCAGGGCATCGACGTGGCTTTTGTGTGCATGAACCTGCCCTACACCATGGATATAACCCAAGCTGCGCAGGCCGTGTTGGCCTTCCGTCCGGGCGTCGTGTATCCCTACCATTACCGGGGAGAGAACGGCCTGAGCGACGTAAAGGGCTTTAAGCAAGCAGTCAACGCAGCCAACCCCAAAATTGACGTGCGGCTGCGCGACTGGTATCCGGCGGCCCCGTAAGGCCCCGTCGCTCGAAAATTCTATTGCCGGGCGTCGGCCCTAATCGCCAAGGGCACTTACGCTGCCCTTAGCTCACCTGACTAGTTGTCGATACTGAGGGGGCAGAATGCAGCGGGAGAATTAACGACGCGCTGACGCTGTCACCAAGCCCGGCTTGCATACCCAACGTCGGAATTCTAGCCACTGGAGCCGCCGCGTTTCTGGCGGAGCTAACGGCGTATGAAGCGAATTTCCGGGAATTCTGGCCGGAGTTGAGAGAGGCAACTCAACTCTTCATCAGTACCGAATCGGGGAAGTAGTTTCGGAACTGGCGCGAGCTTGTAGCTCGTGTCTATCATTTTGGGAGGCTGCGCCTCCTCCATTAGAACAAAACGGTCTCGATAGAGACGATTTATTTTGGTCCCGACTTGCCGCTTTGCGGCAGTGGAGGTACAACCTGCACATATGATTAAGCACGAGTTGCGAGTCGCTAAACTCGCGCTAGCAATATTGTATTTTTAAAGATTATTTTTAATTAATACGGTCAAAGCAAAAGAACCTAGAAATGCGAAGAGAGTTAAAACGACGTCCTTCCAGTTTCTTTCTTTAGGTATTTTATCCCAGCGAGTAGCGATAATTATATGCCTATCATTTACATGAATCGATATAATGTCTACAACTTTAAATAGAATTAAATAAATGCACGGCATAAAGAAGATACTATAAATGATTCTTTGCTCCTTCAATACATTATAGATTGGAATTAGGCATAATAAAAAACTGCTTGACAGTATCAGTATATAGATATTCGTGTTGAAAAGTTTTCTATAAAATTTATTTTTAGGGTCTCTGCTCCACCCAAATGTTAGTTCGCCGAAAATTAGCGCAAATAGAAATATCGCAAACACCTCAATTGCTATCATTATCCACCAATCTATAATCTACTGGCAACTTAAGCAATCAAATAACTTAAGTAGAATAATATCATAAAAAATGGGGCTGCGCGGCCCCATTTTTTATTCAAACCAAAAAGCAATTCTATTAATGATGATGTCCGCCCTCGCCGTGCACGTGGCCGTGGGCTAGCTCTTCCTGTGTTGCGTCGCGGACGGCGGCTACTTGGCCGTCGAAGTGCATGACCATGCCGGCCAGGGGGTGGTTGAAGTCCATTTGTACTTCCGTGTCGCCAATAGACACGATTTTACCTTGCATCTGGTGGCCTTCGTTGTCGGACATGGGCAGGAAGTTGCCTTCCTGGAGCATCTCCTCATCTATCTGACCATCGATTTCGAATACTTGCTTGGGAATGGCTACCACGGCTTGCTGGTCGTAGTCGCCGTAGGCCTGGTCGGGGGTGAGGGAGAAGTTGAACGAGTCGCCGGCCTGTTTGCCATCGAGCTGATTTTCAAACTCCTCGGGCAGGCCGCTGTGGCCAAACAGAAACACCATAGGGCTGTCCGCCTCGGCAGATTCGACTAATACTTTTTCGTTGTTTTCGTCCGTCACGCTTAGATCGTAGGTGATGGTAACGACTTTGTTTTCGCTGATTTGAGCCATACTGCAGGGGGACTGCAAAGTCCTGGAATGTGGGTTGGAAATGGGTTTCGAGCGGCTAGTTACGGAAATGGTATCGAATGCCAGCGCTACCTTCTGTGATACTGCAACCTAGGCGGAGAGGTTTTGGGGAAGTAAAAATTTGCCCCCCACACAAACGAGTTTGATGGCAGGCCGTTAACCTAAATCATAGAATTACCAGAAACCAATCACCTGCTCCTACAACTGCTATGAAAACCAACCTCATTACCTTATTACTTGCTAGTGGAGGACTGCTGGCCAACTGCCAAACAAACACCACCAAGACGGAGACGGCAGACACGGCCGCCGCTGCTCCGGATACGATAGCGCAGATTGGTCGCCCTAAGCTGCTGCACACCCTCGACGAGGCCCACAACACTCCCGATGGGATGGCGTTGGCGCCGAATGGTACCATTATCCTCTCGGTACCCAACTTGGCCAATAACTCGTACCCGGCCGTGCTGATGGAAATGACCGACACCAGTATCCAGCCTTACTTGACAACTTTGCCCCCCGAGCCAACTACCAGGAAGGCAGCGCCCATGGACCTCGCCTTCGGACCCGATGGCCACCTGTATTACGCCGAAAACCAGTACGAAAACGACAAGAACTTCAAATCGCGGCTGATGCGGGTGCGGGTAGAAAATGGGAAGCCCGGCACCGTGGAAACGGTGGTCGACAACTTCGCCCTGGCCAATGCGGTGGTCTGGAAAGAAAATAAGATTTATGTGACCGACAGCCAGTGGGATATGCCCAACAACGATAAAGGCAGCGCCGTGCTGGTCTTTACGCTGGATGAGCTAAACAAAGACGTGGTGCACCTGAAACCCAAAACCATGGACCCGCACGTGCTGGCCACCTTCACTACCCAAGTCAACGAAACCAATGTGGACAACGGCGCCGACGGCCTCGACTACGACAGCCGCGGCGACTTCTACACCGGCTCCTTCGGCGATGGCACTTTCTATAAATTAACCATGAAGCCTAACGGCACGTTGGCCAAGAAGGAGGCCCTGAAGCTTACCGGCGACAAAATTACCTGCGTCGATGGCCTAGTCATTGACCGCGCTACGGATAAAGTGTACGTCTGCAACTCCCGCGACAACGCCATTCAGGTCATTAATCTGAAGAACAACTCCGTAACAACTTTGGCCAAAAACGGCGATACCAACGGCGCTAACGGCCTCCTTGATCAGCCCGCGGAAGTGCTACTCAATGGCAAGCGCCTATACGTTACCAACTTCGATAAGCCGGAGAAGAACTTTGTGAATAAGAAGTCCGACGCACCGCATACTATGTCGGTTATTGATTTGCAGTAAGGGCCCATTCCGGCCGTTCGACGAGGCCTCACCCCCCGGCCCCCTCTCCCAAAAAGAGGGGGAGCCTGACGTCCGGCCTACGCGGCTGCGTCGGCTCACGCCTCCGCAACCGCTACCAGCTTGACATTCACAGTGTCAAAGTAAAAAAGCCCCCAGAACTATTTCTGGGGGCTTTTTTATAAATAAGGTTCGGTAGTCGTGCCTGAGGCGAGCGCCGAAAGTGCGACGAAGAACACCTAGCGTCAGGCTCCCCCTCTTTTTGGGAGAGGGGGCCGGGGGGTGAGGCCCCTACTGCATTTCCCAAGCCGTCCGATACGCGCCAATGCTTTCCACATAATCCAGAAAGTCCCGGTAGAACGGGTGGCGGCCCAACGTACTGGAGTCGCCGACGATGAGGAGCTTGCGGCGCGCGCGGGTCATGCCGACGTTCATGCGGCGGATATCGGAGAGAAAGCCAATGTCGCCGGCCGAGTTGGAGCGCGTCATCGATACGCAGATAATATCGCGCTCCTGACCTTGGAAAGCATCCACAGTGCCCACGGTGAGCAGGCGGTGAGTAGTCATTTCGGCTAGCTCCGGCGTTTCCTCTACTTTGTCCTTCAGGTAGTTGATCTGAGAGCGGTAGGGGGCAATGACGCCCACTGTTAGCAAGTCTTCCAGATGATCTTCGGGCACGTAGGCGGCCAGTAGCTCGGTGAGGCGACGCAGGAGCAGGTCGGCCTCTTCGGGGTTGGCCACGGAGCGGCTTTCGGCGATGCCCATTTCCTGAAAGCCAAAGCCGGCGGTATCCAGGAACTCCACGGCCAGGTCGGGGGCGAAGCGAAGGTCGTAGTCGGGCAGGTCGGCGTGGCGGACGGTGGGGTGGGCGATGAGCTTGTTGTCGTAGAACTGGGCTGAGCTGAAGGCCATAATCTGCTCGTGCATACGGTATTGCACTTCCAGCATGCGAGCTACGTCGGGTTGGCGCTGAATGCACTTCTCAAACAGCGTTTCGCGTAACCCGTCGCGGGCGGCTTGCTCGCTTTTTACCGTGGGGGGCAATTGGCAGTGGTCGCCGGCCAGCACCACGCGGTTGGCGCGGGTAATCGGAATCCAGCAGCCGGGCTCCAGGGCCTGGGCGGCTTCGTCAATAAAGACCGTTTCGTAAGTGAGGTGACGGATGGCGCGGTTGCCAGCGCCCACCAGCGTACAAGTAATCACCTGCACTTTTTCCAGCAAATCCTCGGTGATGTATCGTTCCAGTTGATCTGACTCCTGCAACAACTGGTGAGCCTGCTCTTTTAGCATGCGGCGCTGCTCACGCTCTTCCCAGCCGAAATGACGCTTGAATTTGCCGGCCATCTCGCGGTACTGCTCGGCCGTTTGCCGCATGGATTTCAGCTCCGAATAGCTCTTGTGACTCATAATCTGAGCGTCGAGCGTGTGCTCCAGCAGCAAGTCGGACACGCGCGAGGGGTTGCCCATGCGAATGACGTTCACGCCGCGCTCGGCCAGCTTTTCGGTGAGCAAGTCTACGGCCGTGTTGGAAGGCGCGCACACCAGCACCCGCCGCTCGCGCCGGATGGTTTCGATGATGGCCTGCACCAGCGTGGTGGTTTTGCCCGTGCCGGGAGGACCATGAATAATGGCCACATCCTGCGCCGCCAGCACGTGGCGCACGGCGGCCAGCTGCGACTCGTTCAATGGACTTGGGTAGTACAAATTAGCCTCTGCATCAGGCTTGAAGCGCGCCAATTTGCCCCCCAGCAGCACGTCGCGCAGCTCCGCCAGGCGGTTTTCGTAGGCGCCCATGACTTTGCCCAAGGCGTAGTCCATTTCGCGGTAGCTGACCTCGTCGAAGGTCAGATCCACGCCCAGCTTGCCTTCATCGACCCAGTCGGGGAGGTCTTCCTTATTAGTAGCGAGCAGGATTTTGTTGCGCCGCACGGCCGTAATCACGCCGTTAAGCGTGGGGCGGTCGGAGCCGGCGCGGTTGGGAATATTGCCAAAGAGGGCGGCGTTGCGACCCACTTGAAATAAGTGCAGACTGTTCTGGCTGGCCGGACGCTCTAGCTCAAGCACCAGCTTGCCGCCAAAGCCAATTTCTTCCTTGATAATCTTAACCGGATACCACGTGAGGCCACGGTGCTGGCGCTCAGCGATGGTGGTTTTGGCACTCTTGATTTTGAATTGCTCCAGGTCTTCCTGCTGCTCCAGCTTCAGCAGGGCCTGCACCTTACGCAGCTCTTTTTCCAGCGCGTAAGGGTCGGTGAGGATATGTTGTTCAGACAAAGGAATCGGGATTGGATAGATCGTTGGTAACAACGAAAACGGAGAAATGGTGGCCGAAGGCTGGGAAGAAGTTTTCCAGACCTCTCAATGTTCCATTACCTAGCAATTACGCGTCGCACATACTGCTCCAAATATTCTAGGTTCCGATAAACTGGACAAACGAAAGATATAAACTTCTCAAGAGCAGAATCACTATCTACATGCATATCCAATTGATAACTTTCTTCATCGAAATCCATGTGATCTAACAAAGTGGGATCAGTGTCTTTAATTATCAGTGTCTTTAATTATTAGTGCTGTTACATCGACTAGAGAGATTTCACCTTTGAGTGCTCCATATCGATCAAACAGGGCTTTATAATCTGTGAAGTTTGGTGCAGAAAAGTCTACCTTAATTTGGTGCATCTGTTCGGGAGATCCATGTAATGCACCATTTATGAAGCTTACAGTAAAAGGAAAAAAGTTTGACATACAGTAATTTATGCTGAAGCATGTTCATTATTTGCCAACGAGAACGTCATGCTGAGCTTGCCGAAGCATCTTTCTCGCAATGGTAATCTCAACGAAGCGGCAGAGATGCTTCGGCAAGCTCAGCATGACAGTCAAATAAAAAACATCAACTACTCTGCTACTACCGCTACTTCCGCAACTGGCAATCCGTCTGCACTAGCCCGCAGCGTAATTTTCCCGGCTTGCTCACTCGATTTAACAATAACCAGAGCCCGCCCTTGCCAGGCGTTACGCTGGGGGCGCTGGTAGCTCTCGGTGCTGCGTGGGTTGGCGTTCCCGACTCCGACAATAGTGCCAGGGCCAGTCAATTCAAACCTCAAGGCATTTTCGACCTTCGGGTTGCGTACCCCTTTACTGTCGACAAGCTCTACGGTGATGTAGCTAAGGTCCTGGCCGTTGGCCTTAATCGTTTGGCGGTCGGGGGTGAGGGAAAGCCGAATAGGTTTGTCAGCCGATTTTAGCGTGGCAGTGCTGACCTCTTTGTTGCTGGTACGGCCAATGGCTTTTAGCTCGCCGGGCTGATACGGCACGCTCCAGGTGGCCATAAACTTGGTGGCGCGGGTGGTGGGTTTTACGCCGAGGCTCTTGCCATTGAGGAACAGCTCGACCTGCTCGCAGGATGAATACACCTCCACAGTCAGGGGCTTATTTTCCTGACCCGGCCAGGTCCAATCGGCCACCACGTCGTGCCATTCCCACTTGCTCCACTCTTCTTTTTGGTTCGGATTTAAGGGGAAAGAAGGCGTGGGGGGCTTTACGAAGAGCGACACCTGGTTTTCTTTCCACAGCGCGTCGCGGTAATACGACTGCGGGCGCTTCCATCCGCAAATGTCGATGTCGCCGCAGAAGGCCAGGTTCCAGGGGTAAAATTGCTGGTATTGCCAATAGCCCAGCCAGCCGATGCTGGCCTCGCCGATGTAGTCCACGGCGGTCCAGACGAAGTCGCCTACCACATACGGGTGGTCTAGCACGCCCATCCAACTCCCGAAAGCTTCCAGCGGATACGACTCGGCGCCGTACATAATGCGTTTGGGCAGGCGGGCGTGGTCCTTTGCGTAGATATCGGCTTGGTGATGGTCGCCGCCGGCCGCGTAGTTATAGCCCGCCACATCGAGCACGGCAAAGTAGGGGTCTTTGTCGGGACCGA
Source organism: Hymenobacter sp. HDW8 (assembly GCF_011305775.1). Lineage (NCBI taxonomy): Bacteria > Pseudomonadati > Bacteroidota > Cytophagia > Cytophagales > Hymenobacteraceae > Hymenobacter > Hymenobacter sp. HDW8. The sequence goes on along the minus strand of NZ_CP049907.1, from coordinate 696,585 downwards.
GGCCGTTGACGGCGGCGGTAATAGCTCGCGTCGAATCCAATGTGCGAATGTAATCGGCCAGCTGGCGGGCAGTTTTTACGCCCTCTGGCGTGCCGCGTTCCGGTATCTCATTGCCAAGACTCCACAGAATGATAGACGGGTGGTTGCGGTCGCGCTGTACCATGCTGGCCACGTCCTGTTGCCACCACTTATCAAAGTACAGATGGTAATCGTGAGGATTTTTGCCGTGGCGCCACATATCAAATGCTTCGTCGATGACGAGCATCCCGAGCCGATCGCAGGCGGCAAGCAGGGCGGGTGAAGGTGGATTGTGGGAGCAGCGAATGGCATTGTAGCCGCTGGCTTTCAATAGCTCAATTTTGCGCTCCTCGGCCCGGTCGTAGGCGCGGGTGCCCAGCGGGCCGTTGTCGTGGTGAATACAGCCGCCTTTCAGCTTTACGGTTTGGCCATTCAGGCGAAAGCCATGTTGCGCATCAAACGAGATGGAGCGAATCCCGAAAGGTGTTTCTACCTGGTCGAGCAACTGCTGACCCTGGTAAACTTCCGTGAAGGCGGTATACAGGGCGGGCTTCTCCACCGACCACCGCTCCGGCGACTTTACGACCAGCGTCTGCACGAGCGTAGCCGAGGCACCGGCAGTCACTGTTTGCTTCGATTCAGTGCGAGCTACCTCGCGTCCCTGGGGGTTGCGCAGGTAGGTAACGAGCCTTATTTGGGCCGACTGACTGCTCGCATTGGCTACTTTGGTCTGGGCTTTTACCTGGGCTTCTGTCGGGGTTATTTTCGGCGTAGTGAAAAAAGCCCCCCAGGGCTCCACGTGCACGGGGTGCAGCACCGTAAGCCAGACGTGCCGATAAATGCCAGAGCCGGAGTACCAGCGGCTGTTTTCGCCCTCGTTTCTGACTTGTACGGCCACCACATTATCGGTCCCGAATTGTACCTTATCGGTGATGTCATACCAAAAGCTGGTGTAGCCGTAGGGGTGCGCGCCCAACAGTTTGCCATTCAGCCACACCTGGGAGTTCATGTACACGCCATCAAACTGAAGCTGAATGCGTTGCCCTTTCTGAGCGGCAGGCAGCACAAAGGTTTTGCGATACCAGCCGGTGCCACCAGTAGTAAAACCACCATTGGCCTGACTGATGGCGTCCGGGTTGAAGGGCGAGGCAGTACCGGGCATATCTTCGGTGCTCCAGTCGTGGGGCAGGTCGAGGGGGCGCCACTGCTTATCGTCGAACGTGGGCTTCTCGGCTCCTTGCGCACCGCCGCGGTGAAATCGCCAGCCAGCATCAAACAGAGTGGTTTTGGCAGGGTGGGTTTGGGCGTGCAACGTCATAGCAAGCAGCAGCGAGAGCAAAGTCAGGGTTAACTTCATAAAGCAGGCAAAATGGATTGGCCTTCCGACAATACTCGGGTATTTTTCGGAGCCGGCCAGCATTTATCTTATCCCGCAAACTCCTTTCCGCACTGTTGGCACGAGTAGAGGGTGGTGCCCGCATAATACAGCCATTTCCACCACGCCAGTCGGTGCACCGGCGTAGTATGGAGGGAGCCGCAGCGCGAACACCGATGGAATGCCGGTGCCGCGCGCCGCAGCTCGAAGGCAGCCACAATCTGGTGAGCGGCGGGGGCATCCTCCTCCTCAATCAGAAGTTGATAATACAATCCTTCCCCAAAAGGCAAAGAAGGCGGCCCGCAGGTTTTGACGAGCGCCGCTATTTCAGCCTCCCGGAGCTGATTATAGAGGTCCACGGCTTCGGCGTACGTCAGGTATTGCGCGGCCGGAACTAACATATGGGCTTCTGGGGGGCAAATCTAGCGGCGGGCGCGGCGGGCGGGAATGCGTTGCCGTAGGCGAAAAATGTAGAAGAGAAGGCCGGCACTCAGCAGCGCTAGCGCTACGGCCAGCATCTCGCGACTGGTGCGGTCCTGCTCGGCTTCTTTGGCGGCGGCTTGCGCATCAAGGAGCTTTTTCTCGCGCTGCTTGTCGCGCATCTCCAGGTTTTGGATCTGGTTTTCTAGGTCGTAGAAGCGCTGCTGGGTGCTCGACTGATCGGTCTTGGCAACGGTGATTTGCTGCTGGGCCTGCTGTTTTTCGGCCACGATATTGGCGGTGCGGCGCAGGGCATCATTTTTCACGGCCTGCACAATTTCCGTGTCCTTGCGGATGATGCCTTTGAGTGCCTCTACTACTTCCTGCAGGTCTTTTTTAGAGGGCTGATTCCCGAAAAGACTGTTGCGGCGCGAATTGGCTTCTTCGTATTGCCGCACCAGCAGTTCCCGCTCCTGAATCAGGCGGGTAACGGGGCTGGGCTCCGCAACCGTAACGGATTCAGGAGTTTGAGCGGCGGCAAAGAAGGATATCAGCAGGAAAAGTGCGGGAAGCAAGCGTTGTTTCATACAGCAAATTAACAACAGCTTCTTGTTACTCAACCAGCGGTCGGCTGCGGTGCTGCATAGGAACGGGCCGGCGATAGTCTTTGCTCTTGCTTCGCCGTTGCCACAGAATATAGCCAAGCAGGCCGGCACTCAGCAGCGCTAAGCCTATGGCTATCATTTCGTGCCGGGTGCGCACCTGCTCGGCTTCGGCGGCCGCGGCCTGGGCTATCAGCAAGCGGGTTTCGCGCTCTACTTCCAGCTTTTCGCGCTCCATCTCTCTGATCTGCATTTCCTCAATCTGGTTTTCCAGGGCTGCGTATTTGTCATTCGTGGCCTCGTCCGCTTTTGTTTCTGCCTTCACGCGGGCGGCTTCTACCTGCGCTAAGTTGGGCAGCGTGCGCTGCCGCACGGCCTGCAGAATTTCGGTGTCTTTGCGAATGATGCGCCGCAGGGCGGCATTCACTTGGTTGAGGTCTTTTTTGGAAGCCTTTTTCCCAAATAGCCCGTTGCGCTGGGCGCTGGTTTGCTCGTAAGCCCGCATCAGCTGCTCCCGCTCCCGGATCTCGCGCAGCAACGGGTCATTCGCGGCTGCCTGGGCCAGCGCGCCTCCGACGCCGACGACCAGCAACATGATTAGGGAAAATAAATACCTCTTACACCTCATACGGCACTTTAACGGCGAATTGCGCGGTGTAGTTTGTAAGGCTCGGGGCTTCGGGTAAAATGCTCAAATTAGCCCCCAGCACCGGCACTGGCTGGCGGATCTCCTTGGGCCGATGCTTATAGAAATACAGAATCAGCAGGGGCAGCAGCGTTAGCTCGGCTACTACGCCGAACAGCAGCGTCAGGCCAATGAGCAGACCCACGTAAAACGTGCCGTCGAAGGAGGAGAAAATTAAGGTAGAAAAGCCCCCACCAGGATGGTGGATGTGACAATTACTGCTTTACCGGCCATCAGATAGGTGCGGCGCACGGCCCGAAATAAGTTGGGCTCCTTCAGTAACGTTAGCTTTAACTTGCTGATAAAGTGAATGGTATCGTCGACGGCAATGCCGAAGGCGATGGTGAAAATGATGCTGGTACTCACCTTCATATTTACCCCGGCCAGGCCCATTACGCCGGCCACGACGATGATGGGCACCAGATTAGGCACCAGCACCACCGCCGTCATGCGCAGGCTGCGGAAAAGTGCCAGCACAATCAGCGTGACCATCACGATATCGATACTCATGCCCACAATCATGTCGCGGGTGAGGTTTTCGTTGTTTTTGTCAATGAGGTTGGCCGAGCCGGTGAGGCGAGTTTGGAGAATGCCGGAGTCGATATTCTGGGCCAGAAAAGTGCGCAGCTTGGCGTTGGCCGCGTCGGCGCGAATGCTGCCGATGTCCGACATGCGGCCCGTGAGGCGGCCTTCGCTAGCATCGGGCTGCACCAGGGAACGGAACTCCGGTTTCTTCCGAAATAGCTTCACCTTAGCCACAATGCGCCGCAGCTCCGCTTCTGATTCGGGCAAACGGTACTCCGCTACATCGCCGCCATTGAGAGCCTTGCGCACCGATTTTACGATGGTAACCGGCGAAGCCACGAAGTTCAAGCCGTAGTCTTGGCGCAGATAGGTTTCGACGCGCTCGATCTGGCGCAGCACGGCTAAGTCGTAGATAGTGCCGCCATTTGCTGGCTTCAAATCCAGCTCGAAAGGTCGCACGCCGGCGAAGTTTTGCTCAAAAAAACCGAAATCCTGGCGCACCGGGTCGCCTTCCGACAAATCATCGAGCAATGCCGAATTGATGCGCACCTGCATGGCTGAGGCGATAGAGCCGGCAATAATTAGCCCCCCAAGCGACAATACCAGCCGCCGCCGCACCAGCACCCAGCGAAACAGGTGGCCCAGCACACCATCCCAATCGTGGCCGTGCTCGCGAGGTACGCGCAACTGCGGCTTGCGCAAGAGCAGCAGTAGGGCCGGCAACAGCGTGAACGTCAATACAAAAGCCAGCAATACCGAGATGCCCGTAAACAGCCCGAAGTTGTGAATGGGCCGAATGGAGCTGGTCATCAGCGTAAAAAAGCCAATGCTTGTCGTCAGCGCCGAGAGGCCCGAGCCAAAGCCCGACTCGCGGATGGTGGTGCGCAGGGCGTTGTTTTTGGTGGCCCCGTAACCCAACTCCGTCACGTAGCGCGTGATGAAGTGAATAGTATCGGACATGCCCACCGTGAACATGATAACCGGCAGCAAAGCCGTCATCAAATCGATGCTCACCCCGCAGGCCGACATCAGCCCCAATCCCCATAAAATGGCCCCCAGCACCACCACCAGCGGCAGCACCACGCCCCACCACGTCCGAAACGTGAACCACAGCAGCCCCGTAACCAGCAGCACCGACAGGCTCATGAACAGAATCATTTCCCGCTGCAAACGGTCTACAAAAACCGACTGCGCCACCAGCTTGCCCGCCAGGTGGTAGTCGGCTTCTGCGAAGCCCAGTTGGGCAAGCCGGGTGGTCAGGCTGGTCATCAGGGAGTCACCGGGGGCTTTTTCAGGTCGGGCGCGGTCTGGAGCATCACCGTGACGGCCTTGCCATTGGTAGCAAACAGGTTGCCTACTAGGCCCGGTGTTTTATAAATAGTGGCCGAGTCGGCGGGCAGGCGCGTGGGCTCATCGAGGTGTAGATACGGGATGTTGAACACGCCCAAGCCTTCCACCACAGGGTTAGTGAGGGTAGTGGGGGAGGTGACTTGCTCCACGTAGCGCTGGCGCTGGGCAAAGCGCGTAAACGAATCGACGCGGGCTAGGAACGGCGCATTGAACACGGACCCGTTGGCCGGCGCTTCCAGCCCGATAAGCACGTAGTCGTTGTCGTTGCCGAAGCGCTTGGAGTACTGCTCGTAGTAATCCAGGTCGGGGTCGCCGGCGGGGTAGAAGTCGTTGAAATTGTAATTGAAGCGCAGCTGGGCCACGTAATACACCCCCAGGGCCGATAGGAGGGCCAGCACCAGCAGCGTGAGGTAACTTAATTTGCGAAGGGGCATTCGAGGGGAATAGTCTAAACGGCTCAGCGACTCGCTTGCCGCTTTCAGCCGCTGTGCGTACATTCGGAGCGGCGAGCAATGAAGTGGAAGGCGTAGCCAAGCCAACCACGCCCCGCCAGGTTTTGTTTCCTCACTTTTGCTTCTTCCCCAATTATGAAAAACGCCCTGCTGGCCCTCGCCCTGTTTGCTTTCGTTGGAACCGCCACTGCCCACGAGGGCAAGGACGAGAAGAAGTCCAAGAAAAGCGCCGCCAAAACCTGCAACATGCCCGAGAAAGGCACTGCCGCCTGCTGCATGAAGAAAGACACCAAAACCGCTGCCGTAAAAGCTGCCCCAGCTCCGGCCGCCGCGCCAGTTACGAAGTCGCTATAGAAAGTAGATTAAATCAAAAAAGCCTCGCCCACAAGCGAGGCTTTTTTGTTGTTAGAGGGCTTAGCTACCTGAATCTAAAGGAGCGAAGTATTCTACATGAAAAACGAAGAAAAAGCCCCCCAAGCCCTCACCGCCGCCGACGTAGACCGCATTATCGAAATGGGCTGGGAAGACCGAACCCCTTTTGAAGCTATTGAAGCGCAGTTTGGCTTAGCGGAGAAAGATGTAATTGCCCTAATGCGCAAGACGATGAAGCTCTCATCATTCAAAATGTGGCGCAAGCGCATGGCTGGCCGCAGCACCAAGCATCTGGCGCTTCGGGCCGATGGGATGGATGGGTTTAAGAGCAACCAGCAACGCGCTATTTCGATGAATAAGATTAGTAAGCGGTAGGCCAAAAGCCTAGCCAAGCAAAATACAAAAGTGTTTAGCTAAAACAGTCTTGTAATACTATATATAGAACCTACATTGAGGGAGTTTTATAACAATTTACTCTCATGTATGGAGCTTATAGATCAACTTACTAATCTGGCGTCACGGGCGCAAAAACAAATCAGTCATATTCAAACCGAGGAAGCAACGAAAAACGCGCTCATTATGCCGTTTATCAATGCTCTTGGTTACAATGTCTTCGATCCCACGGAAGTAGTGCCGGAGTTTGTGTGCGACATAGGTACTAAGAAGGGCGAGAAGATTGATTATGCCATTATGCGCGATGGCAAGCCTATTATTCTATTTGAGTGCAAACATGCTGGTGGCGATTTAAGCATCAATCACGCAAGCCAGCTATTTCGGTATTTCCATGTTACAGAAGCACGTATCGCGGTGCTCACGAATGGAATTACGTATCGACTGTTCACTGATTTAGAGCAGGCCAATAAGATGGATGAGCGCCCCTTCATGGAATTTGATTTGTTCAACTTTCAGGAAAATGATGTTGCTGAACTCAAGAAGCTGAGCAAATCATCGTTCAACCTTGAAGACATGCTTTTTGCCGCCTACAATCTCAAGTACATGCGGGCTTTCAAAAAGTATTTTGACGAGCAGTTCACTCAGCCTTCTAACGACTTTATTCACTTTGTATCGAAGCAAGTGTACGATGGTGTATTAACGCCTAAGCTCAAGGAGCAATTCGCGGCGCTAGTGCATCGTTCTTTTCATCAGTTCTTGAACGATAAAATCACGATGCGACTGCGCTCAGCTATGGTCGATACTAGCGGCCAGAGCTTGTTGACGCCAGAAGTACCAGCTGCACCGTTGCCACCAGCTGCAGATTTAGTGGGTGTTGAGCCTGCCGATAAAGGCATTGATACCACAATGGAGGAGGCAGAAGGCTTCATGATTGTACGGGCCATTCTACGCAAAACGATACCTGTGAATCGGGTGATAATGCGGGACGTACAATCTTACTGCGGTATTTTGTTAGACGATAATAACAGGAAGCCAATTTGTCGCTTGCATTTTAACGGTAGTAAAAAATACGTCACGCTTTTCGATATAGAAGGAGGGGAGCGCGTCGATATTAGTTCGCTCGATGATTTATACGGTTTGGCATCTCGCATTCGAGTTGCCGTTCAACGGTATGAGACGAAGCCTCAAGAAGCATCTGCAGTTTAATAAGGCATATTCGCGATTATGAAATAGAAAAAGCCGCCCCAAACCGGGCGGCTTTTTCTATTTTTGACAACTCGACCTATCCGCACCTCTTTCAAGCCAGCTTCGGCGGGCGCTATTCTTCTCATGCAGCAGTACCTCGACCTCGTTCGCCATATTCTCGACCACGGCACTACCAAAACTGACCGCACCGGCACCGGCACGCTTTCGGTATTTGGCTACCAGATGCGGTTCGATTTGGCCCAAGGCTTCCCACTTGTTACCACCAAAAAAGTCCACCTCAAGAGCATCATCCACGAGCTGCTCTGGTTTCTGCGCGGCGACACCAGCAACAAATCGCTGGAGGAAGTGGGCGTGAGCATCTGGCGAGAGTGGGCCGATGCCAACGGCGACCTGGGGCCCATCTACGGCAAGCAGTGGCGCAGCTGGACGGCCCCCGACGGCCAGAGCATTGACCAGATAGCCGAGATGGTGCGTCTGCTACGTACGCAGCCCGATTCGCGCCGCATGGTGGTATCGGCTTGGAACGTAGCCGACCTGCCGCTGATGCGCCTGACGCCCTGCCACGCTCTGTTTCAATTTTACGTGGCCGACGGCAAGCTTTCCTGCCAACTCTACCAGCGCTCCGCCGACGTGTTTCTGGGCGTGCCCTTCAATATTGCCTCCTACGCCATGCTCACGCTGATGATGGCCCAGGTAACCGGTCTGCAGCCCGGTGAATTTATCTGGACCGGCGGCGACACGCATCTGTACTCCAACCACTTGGAGCAGGCACATTTGCAACTCACGCGGGCTCCGCGCCCGCTGCCGCAGCTTCGTCTGAACCCAGAGGTGACCGATATATTCGGCTTTCAGTATGAGGATTTTACCCTCGAAAATTACGAGCCGCACCCAGCCATCAAGGCGCCCGTAGCCGTATAGTTGGGCGGTCGGGCGTTTGGCTGATTACTGGTTGTAAAAGTCGCTTGGGCAGTACGCCACGAAGCAGCCCGCGGATAGATGTTGTGTTTGTAAGCGTAGCCTGGTCTGTGGGGTGTTTTGCAACCATTTACTTGGCGACTCGCCTCAAACAGGAGATTACCTGACGTTTAGCAACGGGAATTTATTTGCCGGGCCCGACGTAGCATAGCAAGCCAAAACAAATTTGCCCCCCGGCATCCGTTAACTCACAAGTAGGTAGTACTATGAAGCCTAGCGCCGCAACTCCCGCAAGCCTGAAGCACCAAGGATTATTGCTGCTCATTGGGGGCTTGCTGCTGGCCCTGATGGCGGCACCCGCTGCCCGTGCGCAGGGCAGCTACAACCGCTGGAACGCCCAGCCTCCCGCTGCTATTGAGCGCATACAAAAGAAGGAAAGAGCACCCAAGCCGCAGCCCCCCGCGGTGGTGCCAGATACTACGGAGCAGCCCCGGGTGGCCCAATCTAAGCTGCTGAAACGCGGCTTGGGCAGCCGTATGCGCCAAGGGCAGTCGTTGCCCGAAGACAGCATCTCGATGGTGTTCTTCTCCCAAAATAGCCGCTACCCATCCGCCGCAGTCCAGGCGCGGGCCGAAGCCAAGGTAGTTATCCGGCTGCAAGTAGCGCCCAATGGGCGGGTGAGCCGGACTTCTGTAGTCACCCTGACGCCGGCGCCCAATCCGTACCGCGACGGGCCAGTGCCAGCGCCCGCTCTGCAAGCGCTAGCTGAAGAGGCGCAGCGCGTGTTTCGAATGTTGCGTTTTGAGCCCGGTCCCCAAACCTCTGAGGAGGATTTGAGCGCAAACTTCTCTATTCAATAAGAGCTAGATGGTGAGTTTCCTCTATTGCATTTAATACGCTAAAACCAGCAATATAAGGCTTAATAAACTAGGTAGGCATTATTCAATATAATTATTTGTATAACGACAAAATTGTTTAAAGCGTAAATCCGAACCGTTTCGTTTTTCGTAGCTGCCCGCGTGATACTTCGCGACTACTTTTCAATTTACGTTACCGAATCCGAGCAAACGGTGCTCACGCGCCAGCACCGTGCATGGGTAGCACTGTATGCGCTGGACGCCGGGCAAGGTCCCCGCGCGAGCGTACTGCGCGCAAATGAGGTAACCGAGGCCGATTTGCTGGAATTTGAAGACAGCTGGCGCAAGCTCCGCCGCCGCAATCCTGCTCAGCTGAATAAATAGTCGGCTTCCCAACGCTGAAGCTGGGTGTATAACGCAGACGGCTCGGTGGAGAATGTAGTGTCGCCTATTTGAGTAATTGGGCGTATTGTCGCGACGTTGGCGGTAAATACACAAGTGGCATCCAGCAACTCTTCAGGTAAGTATAGGCCTTCAGAAATGGCTAACCCATGCGCCTGCGCGGTGCGCAGAAGATGAGCCCGGCGCACTCCGGCCACGCAGCCAGTGCGTAGCGCCGGCGTATAAAGGCAATCGTTCTTAATCCAGAAGATAGCGGCTGCTCCGGCTTCGGCAACGTAGCCGGCATTGTCTAGCAGCAGTATTTCGTCGAGGCCACGGTCAACTCGTTCGCGGGCGGCCAGTACGTAAGTAAGGGCATGGGGGCCTTTGCAGAAGCTCAGCGGCGAGATATGGGTGCGCACTTGCTGGCTAACATCGGCGCGGGCGCCGGTAGTCGGGGCCGGCTCATAGGCCGTAGCCGTAAGCAGGTAGTCGACGGATGTCGTAACCGGTGTGTATAAGCCGGCGCCCGCCCGCCACATCTGCAGACGCAGGCGAGCCACTGTCAATCCTTGAGCAGCAGTTAATTGCTTAAAAATGCCCCCCAAGCCCTGCAGCGTGTGTAATTCGTTCGGTAAGGTCAGGTGTAGTGCCGCTGCTGCGGCCTGCATCCGGGCTAGGTGAAAAGACAGGAGACGTACACCGCCATCAGTCCAGATCAGCGTTTCAAAAAAGCCGTCGTTGTAAAATAAGCCCCGATTGGGCAAGGGAAAGGAGAACGTGCTTTCCTCAAGCAGCTGGCCGTTGTAGATGAGGTAGGACACAGTAAGCGATACGAAAATGTGGTTGCCGAGGAGCCGTGTGGCACCACCCGGCTCCGGTTATTATACCAGCGAAAAGCGCTTGCCGGGCAGGGCCTTCACCACGCCCCGAAATTCCAGTCCCAGCAATAAGCTGGCCGCCTGATTAACGGGCAACTGTGCTTTCCAGCTCAAATTATCCAACAATTCTTCCTGTGAAGCTAACACCTGAATTAATTGAAACTCTTCCGGGGAAAAATCATCCGAGTCGTAGGCGGCTGGGGGGCGTTTTTTGCCGGTTTGGTGCAGGGCCGCATCCCAATTCAGCACTTCCTCCAAATCGCGAGGCTCGGCGTACATCGCGGCTTTATTGCTTTTAATCAGATGATTGCAACCTTCGGAAGTATCGGTGCCTAGGTTACCGGGTACGGCCAGCACGTCGCGATTATAGCTGAGCGCAATTTCGGCCGTGATAAGGGCGCCACCTTTGCGGGCCGCCTCCACGACTACGGTACCATCGGAAAGGCCAGCAATGATGCGGTTGCGGGCCGGGAAATTGTAGCGGTCGGGTGGGGTGCCGAAGGGAAACTCGGTGAGTAAGCCGCCTTGGGTGAGCATTTTCTCGGCCGTTTTGCGGTGCGCGGCGGGGTAAATAATATCCAAGCCCGTAGCCATTACGCCAATGGTTTCCAGTCCTTCTTGCAAAGCGGCACGATGAGCTGTAATGTCGATCCCATACGCTAGGCCGCTTACAACGAGCGGGTTGTGCGTTACTAATCCCTGCACGATTCGCTCCGTTTGCTCACGGCCGTAGTCGGTGGCTTTGCGCGTGCCCACTAAGGCTACGGTCTTGGGATGATTGAGGTCGGCGGTGCCTTGGTAGTAGAGCAGCGCCGGCGCGTCCGGAATTTGCTTGAGGCGGGTGGGGTAGCGTTTGCTAGTATAAAACAGCAACTGCACGCCATCTTTTTCGGCCCGTCGCAGGGACGTTTCGGCTTGCTGTAAGGCTTTGGCCCGCTCCCCGCCGGTTAGGGTAGCCACCGTCGTGTTACCCACGCCCGGAATCTTACGGAGCTTGCCGGGGGGCAAATGCAGGACGTTTTTGGCCGAGCCGCCGTAGCTCATCAGCTGGCGGGTGAGCTGGGGGCCAATACCAGGGAAAAGGGTAAGCGCAACTTCGTAGAGTAACGTATCGTCGGCGGACATGAAATAGAAAGCGGAGTAACAGGGGATAGAAAGCTAGGCTTTCCGGCCAGTCAAATAGTACGCCACGACTAAAACCGATTCACCATTTCCTTATTCCACAAGGTGGTCATGCAGAGCGGGAGCGAAGCATCTCGCGTGTTTGGTTGAGTTACTACTCTTACTAAACACGCGAGATGCTTCGCTCCCGCTCTGCATGACGTTTTAGTTGGATAGTTATTAAAGCATTACTGCGCCTTGCTGATAGCATCCAGCTCTTTCTTCATGGTTACCATGAATTTACGCACTTTTTCCAGGCTCTGAATCACATCGATTTTCTCCTTAAGCTGGGGGCCTTTTTGCTTCATCAAATCCCGTGCGCCGGGGATGGTGTAGCCGCGCTCCTTCACCAAGTGATAGATGGTGCGGAAGATATCTATGTCCTGGGGCGTGTAGAGGCGGTTGCCTTTTTTGCTTTTGCGGGGGCGCAATTCTTCAAATTCGGTTTCCCAGAAGCGAATAAGCGAGGGCGCTACGTTGAACTGCGCGGCTACCTCGCCGATGGTGAAGTACTGCTTTTCAATGTCGCGTTCTTTGTAAGGCATAATGGGGCGCGATGTAGCGCGAATTTTCGGTTCGCGTATCGTTGAACGATGAGTTGCGAGGGCTTTTTTGCAACGACTGCGACGAAACGCGAACGGAAAGTTCGTGCTACTATCAAAGTCGGCTAACTTTGTCGGAAGCTAATCTCGTCTTAAAAGCGAAAAGTAGCCAAAATCCTGGCCGCTGCCAACTTTCCGGCGGCGTGGCCAGCTTCGTTCCACGATTTCAACGATTCCCTGAGCTTCCGCTTGGGCTACCTGCCATGTCACTTCCTTCGGCCCACCACGTCCGCCAGCAATTCCTCGATTTTTTCGCTTCCAAAGGTCACCACATCGTGCCCTCAGCGCCTATTGTGGTAAAAGACGACCCGACGCTGCTGTTCATCAACTCGGGCATGGCCCCGTTCAAGGATTATTTCCTGGGCAACAAGCCTGCCCCCTTCAAGCGCATCGCCGATACGCAGAAGTGTCTGCGCGTATCGGGTAAGCACAATGACCTGGAAGAGGTAGGCTACGACACCTACCACCATACCATGTTTGAGATGCTCGGCAACTGGTCGTTTGGCGATTATTTCAAGAAAGACGCCATTGCCTGGGCCTGGGAGCTGCTCACGGAAGTATATAAGCTGCCGAAAGACCGCCTCTACGTCACCTACTTCGAAGGTGACCAAGGCGACGGTCTCGGCGCCGATACGGAAACTCAGGAACTATGGCGCCAATACGTGGCCGAGGAGCGTATTATGCCCGGCAACAAGAAGGATAACTTCTGGGAAATGGGTGACACCGGCCCTTGCGGCCCTTGCACCGAAATCCACATCGACCTGCGCGACGAGGCCGAAGTAACCCAGAAATCGGGGCGGGAATTGGTGAACAACGACCACCCGCAAGTAGTCGAAATCTGGAACAACGTGTTCATGGAATTCCAGCGCCTGGCCGACAAGAGTTTGGTAAAACTGCCGGCTCAGCACGTCGATACGGGCATGGGCTTCGAGCGTCTGATGATGGCCGTTTCGGGCGTAAAGTCGAATTACGACACCGATGTTTTTCAGCCGCTGATTCAGTTTATTGCCTCCGAAGTGGGTCTGGAATATCACGGCACGGCTCCGGCCACCGTGAACGACCAACCCACCACCGAAAACGAGAAAACGGATATTGCCATTCGTGTCATTGCCGATCACATTCGCACCATCAGCTTCACTATTGCCGATGGGCAGCTGCCAAGCAATGTGAAGGCCGGCTACGTAATTCGCCGCATTCTGCGTCGGGCCGTGCGCTACGCTTTCTCATCGCTGAATCAGAAACAGCCTTTCCTTTATAAGCTGGTGCCCGTGCTGGCCGACCAGATGCGCAGCATTTTCCCCGAGCTGAAGCAGCAGCAGCAGTTCGTACAGCGCGTAATTGAGGAGGAAGAAATTGCCTTCCTGAAAACGCTAGAAAACGGCCTGCGCCGCCTGGATGCCTTGGAAGCAACGGCCAAAGCCAACGGCAACCGTATCGACGGCGCCACCGCATTTGAGCTATCGGATACCTTTGGTTTCCCGCTCGATCTTACTGCTCTAATTGCCCGCGAGAAAGGTCTGACGGTTGATGAAGAAGGCTTCAAAAAAGAACTGGAACAGCAGAAAAGTCGCTCGCGCAACGCCCAGGAGGCCGAACAGAGCGACTGGACCATCGTAACTGAATCGGAAGAGCAGCCCGCGTTTGTCGGCTACGACCTAGAGGAAGCGCCGGCCCGCATCCTGCGCTACCGCCGCACCGACCGCAAAGGCAAAACCGAGTATCAGGTGGTGCTGGACCAAACGCCGTTCTATGCTGAGTCTGGGGGGCAAATTGGCGACACGGGCTACCTGGAGTCGGACTTGTCGAAGGTGCGAGTGATTGACACGAAGAAGGAGAACGACCTGATCGTGCACACCGTCCTGGATTTGCCCGAAGATCTGGAAGCCAGCTTCATCAGCCGCATCGACCACGCCCGCCGCGACCAAATCCGGCGCAACCACACGGCTACGCACTTGCTGCAAGCCGCGCTGCGTGAAATAGTGGGGACGCATGTGGCGCAGAAAGGCTCTTTGGTAAACGAAAAGCTGCTGCGCTTCGACTTCAGCCATTTCACCAAAGTAACTGACGACCAGTTACGTCAAGTAGAAACGCTGGTGAATGAGCGTATCCGCCAGCAAATTCCGCTGGATGAGCGTCGTAACGTGCCTATTGCTGAAGCTAAAGAGCTTGGCGCTACGGCCTTATTCGGTGAGAAATACGGCGACTTCGTGCGCGTCATCACCTTCGACAAAGACTTTTCGGTAGAGCTCTGCGGTGGCACCCACGTGCGCACCACCGGCGACATCGGCTTCTTCAAAATAACTTCCGAATCGGCCGTTGGGGCCGGCGTGCGCCGTATCGAAGCCGTAACGGCTGAGGCCGCCGAAGCCTACGTGAATCAGCAATTCGACTTGCTTCAGCAGGTGCGCGAGGCCCTGGGCAACCCCCAGCATCTGCTGACCAGCATTGAGAAGCAAACCGAAGAAATTGCCGGCCTGCGCAAGCAGATCGAGCAGTTTGCACAGCAAAGTCTCAACCAGCAGAAGGACCAGCTTGCCGCACAAGTAAAGCCCTTGAACGGCGTAAACTTCCTAGCTGCCCAAGTGCAGGCCAATTCGGCCGACGGTCTCAAAACGCTGGCGTTCAACCTGCGCCAAGCTGTACCCAACCTTGTGCTGGTGCTCGGTGCTGAAATCGACGGTAAGCCACAACTGGCCGTGATGCTGGCCGATGAACTGGCTGCGGGGGGCAAATTGAACGCTTCTACGCTGGTGCGCGAGTTGGCCAAGGAAATTCAGGGCGGCGGCGGCGGTCAGCCGTTCTTCGCTACGGCGGGGGGCAAAAATGTGGCTGGGCTGGGAGCAGCTATTGGCAAGGCGGCGGAGTTGGTGGGGAAGAATTTGTCCAACTAGTAGTCACGTAAATACATGAGATACGGCATCGCCACACTAATATTCTTAGGTGTTTTCTGGTCGGAGCTACTTATGGCTCAACAGATAATCCCGCCACTTAAGACGGAATTTTTAGATTCAACCTTCTTTACGCTTCCTTCCGCCGAAGGTGCGCGCTACCGGCGTGAAATACAGTATAAAGATAGTGTAGGCGGTATAGTTCGTAACTACTTCCTTAAAGGTAAGCTTCAAGCTGTTTGTGAGTATGAACACATCCGCAAAGACAGTATCCACGGTACTTATGAAAGCTGGTTTGAAAATGGGCAGCTAGAATGGCATAAGGAATTTGAGCACTGTAAGCCAAAAGGGGAGTGGCTACTATATTATGCTGACGGTAAGCGCAAACGCCGCGAAATTTACGCGGCTGGTGAGCGTACAACTGGCGAGTGTTATGATACTCAAGGTCAATTGATTCCTTTTTTTGAGTACCAAATTATGCCAACCTACCCAGGTGGGCCACAAGCATTTTTGCAATTCATTGGTGCCAATATTCACTATGCCAAAAAAGCCAGACGCGATAATGTAGAAGGTCTGGTACATATAGGTTTTATAGTTGACGCTACGGGTCAGGTGCGAAATGCAAGAGTGGTGAAGAGTGTACACCCGTTAGTAGATGCCGAGGCTCTACGAGTGGTGCAGCTAGCGTCGCGTTGGACACCTGGTCAGCAGGATGGCAAACCTGTTTCAGTGTCTTTTGTAGTGCCTATTACATTCAGACTTCAATAGTCAGAATGAGATTTTACGAATCTGACAAGTAATTATTCAAAAGCTCATTATACACTTCTCTAGACTTCTCCTCATTACAACTGAGCACCTTATGTATTCATTGAGTATGGGAATCACCTTCCGAGTACTCGGCAGCCGCGCTGACTTTATGTTGCAATGTGGCCTCACCGACCGACCAACGCTGAACACCTCAGGCAGCCGATTGAGCAACTGCGGCGGGGGGAGGCATTATTATTACTGAGAATAAAAAGTAGCTTGTCACCTTACCTTCACACCTAAATCAGCGCAATCAGCTGTTAGGTCAGCAAAAATCTGCGATTCATGGACGAAGCAATAAAATCAAAATACCAGCCTGTTATTGGCTTAGAAGTGCACGCGCAGCTGCTCACGCACAGCAAAATGTACTCGTCGGACGAGAATGAGTACGGCGCGTTGCCGAATCATAACCTTTCGGTAATTACGCTGGGCCACCCCGGCACGCTACCACGGGTGAATTATTCGGCTGTGGAGTTTGCCATGAAAATGGGCCTGGCCACCAACTGCCACATTACCCGCGACAACCTGTTTGCGCGCAAAAACTACTTCTATCCCGACCTTCCCAAGGGCTACCAGATCACGCAGGATAAAACCCCGATCTGCACCCAGGGCCACGTCCCGATTCGGCTGAGCGACGGCACCACGCGGGAAATCGGCGTGACGCGTATTCATATGGAGGAGGACGCGGGCAAATCCATGCACTTGGCGGGCGAGGTGGAAACGCTGGTGGATTTGAACCGCGCCGGTGTGCCGCTAATTGAGATTGTATCGGAGCCCGACATTCGCAACGCGGAGGAAGCCTACGCTTACCTGGCCGAAATCAAGAAGTTGGTCGTGTATCTGGGCATCTGCGACGGCAACATGGAGGAAGGCTCCCTGCGCTGCGACGCCAATATTTCGGTGATGCTCAAAGGTGCCGATAAGTTTGGTACCAAGGTGGAGGTGAAGAATATGAACTCCTTCCGCAACGTGCAGCGCGCCATTGAGCATGAGATTGAGCGGCAAATTGCCATCCTGGAAGCGGGCGAAACCATCGATAGCGAAACGCGCGGCTTCGATGCGGCCTCGGGCACGACCAGCGGGCAGCGCAGCAAGGAAACGATGAACGACTACCGTTACTTCCCGGAGCCCGATTTGCCCCCCGTGGTCATTGATGATGCGTGGCTGCACCGCGTACAGGCCGAATTGCCGGCGCTGCCCCAGCAGCTTTACGCCCGTTTCACCGGCGAGCTGGGCCTATCGGACTACGACGCCTCGGTGCTCACCGACCAGAAGGAGGTGGCTTTGTATTTCGACGAGCTTACGCGCCTGACGACCAATGCCAAAGCCGCCGCCAACTGGGTGATGGGCCCGGTGAAATCGTACCTGAATGAGCGCGCCCTGCCGATGGCTGAGTTTCCGCTCACTACGCAGCACTTGGCCGACATCATTCAGCTTATCGACGAGAATAAAATCAGCCACTCGGTCGCTTCCAAGCAGCTGTTTCCGTATTTGCTCGAAAACCCTAGCAAAAATGCCCCCCAGGCCGCCCAGGAGCAGAACTTGCTGCAAGAGTCGGACGAGGCGGGCTTGCTGGCGATGGTGGAGCAGGTATTAGCTGCGAACCCCGGCAAAGTGGCGGAGTACCGCGCCGGCAAAAAGGCCCTAACCGGCATGTTTATGGGCGAGCTGATGAAGCTGACGGGCGGCAAAGCCGACCCGAAAGCTGCTAATCAATTGCTGCGTCAGAAGCTGGACGCCAGCGCGTAATTCAACCCCGGCGGCAAGCTTTGTTACGCTTGCCGCCGGGGTTATAAGTTTTGACCGACGCACGTTGTGGAACCTGAGACGTCAAATGCGGTTTAGGTAACAAAGTCCCTATATGGCTGCCGATTTAATCTATAATTGGCAACTTGCGACCCCAAATCGGTTCAGTACTGAACGCTTATCTGTCCCCGACTTGGCATATCAACCGAGATGATGAAGAAAATGAAGAGCATTCTGCTATTTGCCGCCGTGCTAGGCATGGCTAATGCCTGTAGCCGGGCTACGGCTCCTACGTCGGATGCGCCTGATACGGCTGCGACCGGCGAAGGCTATCAGATTACGGGTCAGTTGACCAACGCTCCGGCCGGAACGAAGGTGTATCTGGCTGAACTGGGCGAAACCCAATTTATTTCCCGCGATACTGCCACCATTGACGAGAAAGGCGGTTTTACCCTGAAAGGCAACGTACCGGAAGCTGGCTTATATCAGCTCAAAACCGACGATGCCAACCAGGTACTGCTGGCGCTCAACAGTGGCAGCCAGATACAATTAAATGGCGACGCCTCCCAACTTGGCACCAGCTACACGGTGAAGGGCTCACCCGATTCGGAGCTGATGCAGCGCCTGATGCGTGAGATGGACAAAACCAAAAAGACAGTGGAAGGCCTGGGCGAGCGCTACAACCAGGCGGCGCAGGCGGGCCGCGAGGACACCATGCGCGCCATCAGGGAGCGTTTCACAACAGTGCAGGCCCGCAATATTGCCAGCATCAAGAGCCTTGTGCGGCAGAATCCCAATTCGGTCGTGTCGGCTTTCGTGGTGGGCAACGTCCTGAATCCGGATGAGCAGTTTGCATTTGCTGATTCCATGGCCACGCAGTTCAAGAAAACCTTGCCCGACTCGCGCTACACCCAGTCGCTGGTGACGCGGCTGGATGTGCTGCGCCCCACGGCGGTGGGCGTGGTTGCTCCCGAGATTCAACTGGCCTCGCCGGCCGGGGCGCCCGTGGCGCTGAGCAGCCTCCGGGGTAAGTATGTGCTCATCGACTTCTGGGCTTCGTGGTGCGGCCCCTGCCGTCAGGAAAACCCGAATGTGGTGCGTATGTACAATAAGTACAAGAGCAAAGGCTTCGAGATTTATGGCGTTTCCTTCGACCAGGATAAAACTAAGTGGGAGAAAGCCATTGCTAAAGACGGCCTTACTTGGACCCACGTTTCGGACCTGAAAGGGTGGGAGAGTGCCGCCGGTCAAACGTATGGCGTTAAGTCCATTCCTCAGACAATTCTGCTGGATCCACAGGGTCGCATCATCGCTAAAAACCTGCGTGGTGAAGAGTTGGAGGAAAAGCTGAAGTCAGTGCTGGCAGTGAATTAAGCGTTTAAACATAAGAGCATAAAAAGCCCCCCAGTCATTCACTGGGGGCTTTTTATTTGACAGGAAAGACGGTCATGCAGAGGCGGAGCCGAAGCATCTCGCGTGCAGTCGTGAGGTAAGTAATCCAGCATCAGCACGCGAGATGCTTCGGCTCCGCCTCTGCATGACGTTCTATTGTACTTATGCTACCGTGTTCTGTGTTTTCACTTAACTCAAAAACATGCGCTGCATGGCTTGCCAAAGCAGCTTTTTGCGACTATTGTCTTCCTCCAGTAGCTCGATTTCGGCGGCCGGCAGGTAGGCTACATCGTTGACCAGAAGCACGGGCTCATATAACTGCGTTTTGTACACGGCTACATCAAGTAGGTTTTTGCCGAAGCCAATGATTTGTTTGGCAGCCAGTTTTTGCCGCAACGTGCTCAAGGCTACCGGCAAATGCGATTCCACATTGATGAGCACTACATCCTCCACAATCAAGCGGATAGCCTTGAGCAGGTTGTTTAGGAAGACATTTTTGGGCAGCCGTCGGAATCGCTCGGGGTCCATGCGCACGATGATAACGAGGCCCTTCGCATTGCTGCCAAGCGTGGAGTACGGGGTTTCGGTCAGGGGCGGGGCCGTCCGTTCCGGCCTGTC
Organism: Hymenobacter sp. HDW8; assembly: GCF_011305775.1. NCBI lineage: Bacteria > Pseudomonadati > Bacteroidota > Cytophagia > Cytophagales > Hymenobacteraceae > Hymenobacter > Hymenobacter sp. HDW8. The sequence continues at coordinate 676,942 of NZ_CP049907.1, read as the reverse complement.
TGACATAGGCGGAGCAGGGGCTGGGCTTACCGGTGGCGGAACAGCCTGCGTGAGGGGCAAATTAAGTCCTGCTAAGGAAGGTAGCTTCGCGGGTGCAACCGGCTTTACCCCCACGGGTGGGGCAGGAACCGTTGGTGCCGGAACTGCGACTGGCGCCGACGGCTGGGGAGGCGCAACGGGTGCGACAACCGCCACAACAGAGTCAGCCACTACCCCAGCAGGCGCCGCAGGGGTGGGCGCCGCTGCTACTGGCAACGGGGGGGCATTTTCAACTCCATCCGGTACCACGTACAGCGATACATTGGTGTAGAAGTTTTGAAAAAAAGCCAGCGACGCCTCGTGCATGAAGTATAAGTGAGTAGACGGGTGATGGATTTGCAGCCGCTAAGCTTAGCCGCGAAGTAGAAAGTTAAGTAGTAGATTGTGGACTTGCAATCGTGCTTCCGTCGCCCTTAGTCCAAATCGAAAAGTGCTTTTAGCTCCGAGGCTTCCTCAGGCTTCATGCGCCCACCGAGTACCAAGCGTAGCTGCCGCCGCCGCAAAGCACCATCGTACAGCTTAATTTCCTCTTCTGTTTCGGCTACCGCTTCTGGCACATCAATCGGGCGCCCCGACTGATCGACGGCCACAAAGGTGAAGAAAGCTTCGTTGGACTTTACTTTGGTTCCCGTCGGGATGTCCTCGGCCCACACGTCGATGTGCACTTCCATCGACGAGCTAAAGGAGCGCGTCACCTGGGCCTGCAGCGTCACCACATTGCCAAGGCGAATGCCGGCGCTGAACGATACATTATCGACGGAGGCCGTCACGACGATGCGGTTGGAGTGTTTTTGGGCCGAAATAGCGGCGGCAATGTCCATCAGGTGCATCATGCGGCCGCCCATCAGGTTGTTGAGCGTGTTGGTATCGTTGGGCAGCACCAACTCGGTCATGTTCACGAACGAGTCTTTGACGGGCTTCTGTTTGCGCATTGGGTAGAAGGTTGGAATCAATAAAAGTCGAGCAAAGGTAGGGTAGCTGAAGATATTGAGTTCAGCTAAGTAGAAATGTTCTACTAATGATCGAAGCCCGTCTCTGCCCATTGATAAAAACCAATAATCCAAAAGCCCAGCACAAGTATCGCGAATAGACCACTGCTAAAGCGGAGTATATTATTTGACTTTCTCCTATATGAGAGTACAATGAGACACAGCCCTAGTAACCCTACTAGAAACATTAAACAAGGTGCCTTCAGATATTGCCATTGCCAATAGGGTTGACTGGTATCTAAGTGATGAACTAGAATGTAATCGCTAGGGTCATCCAGGAATTGGTAGGCATCAACTGGCGCACTAAGTACGATAAGCAAACATAGTACTCCCACAATCGGCGTGGCAACCCGGTCACTGAGGGTTGAAACAAGTTTTATTAGAATGGCCATGATAGTAAAGCGAGGAATAGCAATACGCTGAGTAGGCTTTATGGGAAATCCAGTTAGAGAGATGTTGCCCGAACCACTCAGGGCGTACCCCAGCCAGCCCGTCCCAGCAACGGAACAAACCGAAATTCCTCAAAAATCTCCCGCGAAAACTCGTCTTCGCTCTCCCGCACCACGCGCATCATGCGCTGCACCTGCGCATCCCCGACCGGAATAACCAGCGCGCCGCCGATGCGCAGCTGGCGCAGCAGTGGCCGCGGAATATTCGGCGAGCCGGCCGTCACCAGAATCTTGTCGAAAGGTGCCTGCTCGGGTAAGCCCAACGAACCGTCGCCGCAAACCAGGTGCGCCTGCTGATGTAAGGCTGCCAAACGCTTGCGGGTGCCTTCAAAGAGCACTGGGTTATACTCAATGCTGTAGACGTGAGGCGTAAGCTGGAGCAGCACGCAGCACTGATACCCCGAGCCCGTACCAATTTCCAATACTTTGTCGTGGGGCGTTAGGCGGAGCAGTTCGGTTTGGTAGGCTACCGTGTAGGGTTGCGAGATGGTTTGGCCTTCTCCAATCGGGAAGGCTTTGTCCTGATAAGCGTGGGCCTGAAAAGCGGGCGCGAAGAAAAGGTGACGCGGCACCGTGCCTACGGCCGCGAGCACCCGCTCGTCGCGAATACCCTTACGGCGAAGCTCTTCCACAAGGGCGCGGCGGAGGCCGCGGTGTCGGTAGCTATTAGCGTCCATGAGATGAATACGGAGATGGTAGGGGCAGGAGGCCGGAAAATTCCGCTTTAATGCTCTACCTTTGACTACTCCGGAAGGAAGCAAAATTGCCCCCCAACGTAGTTCTGACGGCGAAATTACGCTTTCGTTGTCATTGCCACCCTACCACCTATTGTTGCCGGTCCGAAAGGCCCGGCTTGTTTGTCCGCCCTTGATCCGTACCATCCAAAAGCTGAAGCTGATAGGCGCCGACTTCGGTGCGGCCCTTTTGGCATGGATATGTTTTTTTCTGCTGCGTAAGTACCTGCTCAGCGAAATCAATGAAGGCTACGTTTTTACCGAAAGCGTGATGTTCTCGCTTACGGGCTCGGCCATTGTCATTGCGTCTTTCTGGCTGGTACTGTACGCCCTGATTGGGGAATACCGCGATATTTTTCGCAAATCCCGGCTAGCCGAAATCATTGGACTGGCGCGGGTATCGTTTATTGGGGCGATTGTGATTTTCTTCGCTTTTCTGCTTGATGACGAAGGCGTAAGCAGCTACCAGCTTTATTACAAAACGATTTCGGCCTACTTCCTGCTCCACTTCTTTATCACGGCGGTGCTGCGCACGTGGGCCGTGAGCAGCATACAGAAGCTGGTGCGAAGCGGGGTAATTTCTTTTAACACGCTACTTGTTGGCTCCAATTCCCTGGCTCACGACACGTATCACGAGTTGGCGCGCACCAGTCGCCACCTGGGGCTTAAACTCGTTGGGTTTACGCCCGTGGGCGACACCGTGGATGAGGCCTTGGCCGAAGCCCTGCCGCAGCACGACAACTACCAGCGCCTGCCGGCCCTCATCCGCACGCTGGGTATCGAGCAAGTCGTAATTGCCATTGAGCCCAGCGAGCACCGCGTGATTCAGGAACTGCTAGCCCTGCTGGAAGGTACTACGGCCCGCGTAAGTGTGCTGCCCGACCTCTACCAGATGCTGCTGGGCTCTGTGAAGGTAAACCACCTGTTTGGCACGCCGCTCATTGAGATAAAGCAAGACTTGCTGCCGCTGTGGCAAAAGATTCTGAAGCGGCTAATTGACGTGGTGGGCTCCGGCTCGTTTCTGCTGCTGGGCTGGCCGGTATATGCCTTTACGGCCGTCATGGTCAAGATGTCCTCGCCGGGGCCGATATTTTACGCGCAGGAGCGCATCGGGCGCCACGGAGTGCCATTTCGGATCTATAAGTTTCGCTCGATGTACCTGAATGCGGAGGACTGCGGCCCCGCCCTCAGCTCCGACCGCGACCCCCGCATTACGCCCTGGGGCCGCTTTATGCGCAAGGTGCGCCTCGACGAATTGCCCCAGTTCTGGAACGTGATAAAGGGCGATATGAGCATTGTGGGCCCACGCCCCGAGCGGCAGTTTTTTATCAACCAGATCACCAAAATTGCCCCCCACTACCGCCATCTGCACCGCGTGCGCCCCGGTCTGACGTCGTTGGGGCAAGTGAAGTATGGCTACGCCGAAACCGTTCCGCAGATGGTCGAGCGCCTCAAATTCGACATTCTTTACATCGAGAATATGAGCTTAGCCATGGACTTTCGGGTACTCCTCTACACGCTCAAGATTATTATCGAAGGGCGCGGAAAGTAAGGTTATAGCACCTTTTTCTGCGGTGCAGCCGGCTCTACTGGCAAATTAGGCAGGGAAGGATTGTACTGCTCAATTGCTTCGTCTACAGTCGATACGGAAGTGTGACCGCTTAGCATGCGCTCAGCCTGTGCATGGTCGAGGGCACCTTCGTTATGGGCCAGGAAAATGGTGGCCACGCCGTTGCCGATGAAGTTGGTGATGGAGCGAGCCTCCGACATAAAGCGGTCGACGCCCAGCAGCAAAGCCAGGCCCTCCACCGGAATTACTTTGATGGCCGTGAGCGTGCTGGCCAGCACTACAAACCCTGAGCCCGTCACGCCGGCCGCGCCCTTGCTGGTTACCATCAGGATACCGATTACGGTCAGAATTTGCCCCCCGGTCAGCGTCACGTTGTACACTTGCGCCAAAAACAGGGTGGCCAATGACAGGTAAATTGTAGTGCCATCGAGGTTAAAGGAATAGCCCGCCGGCACCACAAGTCCGACCACGGGCTTGGCGCAGCCCATGCGCTCCAGCTTTTCCATCAAGCCCGGCAAGCCAGCCTCTGAGGAAGAAGTGCCCAGCACAATGAGCAGTTCCTCTTTGATGTAGCCTAGAAACGACAATAGCTTCAGGCGGCAGTAGCGCAAAATGGCCCCCAGCACCAAAAAAACGAACAGCGCCATCGTGATGTAAACCGTCACCATGAGTTTGCCCAGCGGAATAAGGGTCTCGACGCCGTACTTGCCGATGGTGAAGGCCATGCCGCCAAATGCCCCGATGGGCGCAAAACGCATCACCCAGTGCAGTCCTAGAAACACGTAGCGCGAGGCCCAAGTAAGCCGGTCGATGATGGGCTGGCGTCGGGCGTAGCGGCTCAAAAAAATGCCCCCCACAATAGATACGAGCAACACTTGCAGCGTCAGGTTGTCGGCCAGAAACTGTAGCCAGGAGAATTCGCCGGCTTTCTGGGTGTACTGACTGATACTGGAGCCATCGGCGCTTTGCGGCACCACGCCCGCGCCTGGTTGAATAACGTAGGCTACTCCAATCCCGATAAGGAGGGCCAGCGTAGTCACTACTTCAAAATAAATCAGGGCCTTGCCGCCAATCCGCCCTACCTTCTTCAAGTCGCCCATGCTGCTGATGCCCAGGGTGATAGTAAGGAAGATGATAGGGTTGATGAAGAGCTTCACCACGTTGATAAAAGCCTTGCCCAGCACGTCCATCTTCACGGCGGTAGCTGGCGCAAAGTGCCCCAGCAATGCCCCAGCTATAATGGCGGTGAGTACCCAGAAGGTAAGGTTGGTGACGATTTTTTTCATGAAATCAACCTGTAATAGAAGTAAGTACAGAAGGCGGAAATTAATGCGTTACGCAGATTGTGGGGAGCTTTTTGGCAAGCTAATCGGTCTGATTTACCGCGTAAACCACCACCCCAACAAGGCCAGCAACGGCAAAGAAAGCGGAATCCCAAGTCCCACCATTTGGGCGGCCAGCGGTGGGTCGAGGCCGTAGCGCTCCGCCACCACGGCCGCTGTATTCATGGGACCAATAGCCGCTCCTAATATGCAAAGATCCACCACCTGGTCGTGTTGCTGGACGGCTGCCTGGTAAATGCTATAGATAAGCAGCGGGGCCAATAGCAGCTTGTACGTCAAGCCCAACACTATGGGGCGGGTCTGCGTCGGCGGCACTCTTAAATTCATCTGCAAGCCCACCGAAAGCAGCGCAATAACCGGAAAAGGACCGCTCATTTTTTCCAGCACCCCGCGCACCAGTTCGGGGTGTTGATAATCAGCCGCGTTGGCTATCATGGCCAGCACGAAGGCCAGAAACGGCGGAAACCGCAGCACATTGCGCACCATTGACCCCCATGTCGGCTCGGCAGACCCATACCAGGAAGCGACTGCTACCCCCAGCGTGACCACGACCAGAAAGGACCCGGCCTGACTCATCATAATGCCCAACTCCAGCCCTTCGCGCCCATATAGCAGCTCAAAAATCGGAAAGCCAACAAACGAAGTACTGCTAATGCCCCTGTCAGGATGAGCGCTCCAATGGTTGCCCGCGAAAGCCGCATGCGTCGCCCCATCAATTCAAAAAACACAAAGGCCGCCCCAAAAATCAACCACGGCGCCAGCACCGGCAGCAGAAAGTGACTATCGAGCCGGGCCACGGCCAGATGCATGAAGGTAAGGGCCGGCATGAACACCATCACCAGCAGCTGATTGAGCACCGCAGGCGCATTAGACGGCACCAAGCTCCACCGCCGCAACACCGCACCCACACCCAAGCACAGCAGCAGTACGGTTAGGTTGGTCATTACTTGTAGAAGAGAGTTGAAGCGTAACCAAGACGGTCATGCTTCGGCTCCACCTTAGCATGACCGTCTTGGTTACGCCCCTAAAAAGTCAGCGTGATATTGGAGTAGTAATAAGCACCGTTGAAGCCGAACTGCGCGACGTTTCGCGAATACGGAATTTCACCGTAGGAATAGCTGGCGAAACGGGCGGCATCCACTTTGTCGGGGTAAACGTTAGTGATGTTATTGGCCCCCACCGTCACCGAAACCGCTTTTACCGGATTGTACACCAAAGCCAAATCAAGCAGAGTTTTGCCTTCGAACTCCTGGCTGATATGGGGCACGTAGCGGGGCGCGGGCGTGGTGATGTTGGCTGGCTTTTCATAGGCCGTCACCGGGCCGAAGTAGGAGGCGCGGGGCGTGATACTGAATTTGCCCACCTGATAGGTAAGCGAGAACAGTACTTTCTGGCGCGGCTGGGCCCGCTCTATCAGCCCGATGCTGACAGTATCGATGAGCAGAATGCGGTTGGTGGTACCTGCTTGTAGGGCTGCAGGCGTATCGCCGGTACGCACAATTTCGGTGGCGTTAAACGTCAGTGCTAGGCTGGCGCTCAGGCGACTACGCTCACTGAAATCGTACTTATAAGTTGTCACTAGGTCGATGCCGCGGGTGCGGGTATCGATGGCGTTGGTGAAAAAGCGGATTTCACTAATGTTGGCGAAATCCGCAGTTTGCAAGGCCCGAATGTCACTTTTGACCAATCGCTCACTGTTGATGATGCGGTCCTCAATATCAATCTGGTAGGCATCGACGGTGAAGAGCAGGTCTTCGGTGAGTTTGGCAGCAACCCCCAAGCTATAATTCCAGGAAGTTTCGGCCTTGGGGTCGGTTACGCCCAGCGGCACGAGGCGGGGGTCGTTGTTGCGCAACTGCTTGGTTTGCACAATTGCGCCGGCCTGTACCGTAGAGGTTGATACGCTATTGAAAGTCTGCTGAAGGGAAGGTGCCCGGAAGCCGCGGTTGATAGAGCCACGAAGTGCAATGCCGTCGGTAACTTTAAACCGCGAGGCCAGCTTGCCCGAAATGTTGGAGCCAAAGTCGGAGTAGTTCTCGTAGCGCAGAGCCGTCGTGACCAGCAGCCGCTCCGTGATGTCGCTTTCCACATCTACGTATACGCCTACGTTGCGGCGGGTCTCGTCGGTTTCGTCGTCGGGCGCGATGCCGGGCCGACCGCTAGAGCCCGGAGCCTTGGCCGTGCGAGCGGGTGAGGTAGGAGTAGCGGCCGCGGCCAGCGCCAGCGGGCCCACGAAATACGACTCAGGACTGCCTTTTTCCAGCTGGAAGCGGTCTATCCGAAACTGGCTGCCTAAAGCCAGGTTGAACGACTTCGTACCTAACAGGCCCACATAATTGCGCGACACGTTGACTTCGCTCGTGCTCTGCCCGAAGGCGCTACGACCCACGTAGAAATCGGTGGGGGAGTCGGCACCCATCGACGGGTTAGCGGTTTTGTTGGCGTTGAGATCGAGGTAATTATAGCCGTAGCCCGTGCTAAAATCGAGGTTCCAGCCCCCGGCCAACTTGCGGTTCAACCCTATAACGGCCGAGTAGTCGTCGCTGCGGCCCGGCAACTCAGGCAGGTAACCATCAGGGTGTACGGGGCTGTAGTTCACATTGTTAGGCTGGGCATTCCGGAAGAAGCCGTACGCCAGAATGTCCTTGCGCGAGTACCCGCCGAAGCTGTACACCGACCACCCGGAGCCGCCTATCGGCACGCCTAAGTTGTAGAAGCCTTGATAAATGTCGGCTTGGTTGCTACCATACACGCCCACCTTAAAAGGCTCGCCCACTGGCGGATACACGCCACGCTCGGCCCGGATGCGATTCTCATTGGTAATCTGTGCGGCAGTGGGCGTGGGGTTTGCGGCGGTCAGGGCCGGGAATACGGTATAAATGCCCCCCAGATAGTCGTCGGAGCGGTCAGTTTGGTTTTGGCGCTGGTATTGCAGCGTTAAGTTGAGGTAGCCCGGATTGGTTTTGCCCAGCTTGATACCGTAGTTAGCCCCGGCCAGATACTGCGCGCCATCGCCTTCCTGCGTCACCCCAAATTGGGTTCTGACGGTGGCCACGCCCGTGCTTTTATTGAGGCCGAGGTTAATAACGCCGGCAATGGCGTCGGAGCCGTACTGGGCCGCCGCGCCATCGCGCAGCACTTCAATACGCTCGATAGCCAGTGACGGCACCGCGTTCAGGTCTGTAACAACCGTGCCGCTACCCACGGTCACGTTCAGGTTGAGAGCCGAGAACTGGTGGCGGCGCTTGCCATCCACGAGCACCAGTACTTGGTCGGGGGAGAGGCCGCGCAGAGTGGCGGGGTCGGCGTAGTTAGCCACGCCATTGACGCCGGTTTTGGCTGAGTTAAAGGACGGAGAATTGAACTGCACCTGCTGGCCTAGATCAACCTGGCCAGTGGCTTGCAATTCCTTGGCATTGAGCACATCGACGGGGGCAGGGCGCTCTACGTCGGTGCGGGGCAGGCCGCGCGAACCCACTACCGTTACCTGACCTAGCTCGGTGGTGCTGGTTTGCAGGCGCACGTCTAGCGTGGTCCGCTCGCCCACAGCAATCTGCTGGCTTTTAAAGCCTATAGCCGACACAACCAACGTAGCTCCCGGCTTGACGGTGATAGAAAAGCGCCCGTCGCCGTCGGTGCTGATGCCGTTTGTGGTGCCCATCTCCAGGACGGTAGCGCCCGGAATTGCCTCCCCGCCTTCGCCAGTGACCCGGCCGGTGATGGTGGCATCCACCGCTGTTTTGGGCAAAGCTACCGGGGCTAGCAGAATACCGCTGTTCACTACTTCATATGTAATTTGTAGGGGCCCAAATAATGACTGAAGCACGCCACTCAAGGGCGTATCTACTGCCTGCACCGTCACCTTGCGGTTGGCGCCAATAAGCTGCGGACTGTACAGAAAGCGCGTGTGCACTTGGTTTTCGAGGCTGGCCAGGGCCGTGAGTACCGGCTGCTCTTCCAGCAGCAAAGTCACATGCTGTTCCAGTACGCTCTGTTCGGTCCGGTCGGTTGCCGCCGCTGGCGAGGCCAGCCCGAGAAACGGCACCACGGCGAGCAACAATAGCCGGCAGCGGTGAGCGAAGGGTAGAAGTAATTTCATGGGGCGGGAACGGGTTTGGTGGGATTAGTAGGAGGAATGGGAGAGAAGTCAGGGAAGAAAATGCGGAATAAAAGCCCCCAATCGTAGGATGGGGGGCTTTTTTGAGGTTAGCCGGCGGGGAGCGTGTCAGTTGGCCGGGGTTTGTTGCCGCAGCCTTTGCTGTGAAAAATGACTTTCGTGCCGGCCCGCTCATAGGAAGCACCCAGCGCTTTGCACAGCAAATCCAACTTTTCAAACATGGGCTCATTCCGGAAAATCAGGCGCACGGTGCAGCCGCTCAGCGCCGCCTCGTCGTAGACGATGGGTACCCCGTAGGCATGTTCCAGAGCTTGAATGACTTCCGTTACTGGCCGGTCGTCGAAGGCGAACGGGCGGGGAATGAGCAGGGCCGGCCGCTCCACCAGCTCCTTGCGCATCTCTAGTACTTCGGGCGAGTACGCAACCTGCTGATTTGGAATAAGCTCAAGCGGTGCCGCCACCCGGCCGGCTGGGCTACCCGCACCGGGCGGGCGTGGACTTACCCGCACCTTACCAGTGCGCACCATTACTAGGGCCTGAGGCTGCTCAGGGTAGGCGCGCACGGTGAAGCTCGTACCCAATACAGTCGTAACTACCTTATCAGTAACCACCATAAAGGGCTTGACCGGATTGCGCGCTATGTTAAAAAACGCTTCGCCTTGCAGAAATACTTCCCGCTTAGCGTCCGTAAACTGCTGGGGGTAGCGCAGGGTGCTGCGGGGCTGCAAAAGCACCGTGCTGCTGTCGGCCAGCGCGAGGCGAGCAACTTGGGAGGTAACGTTCGTATGCGTAATCCATTGATTGGCGCTAAACGATGGCGCGGCCCTCAGAACAGACAATCGGGCAGCCGTTACCGGGGACTTTTGGGGTGATAACAAGCGCAACGCGCCGAATCCTAACCCAAATACCAGTAGCGCCGCTACGGCCCACCGAAGCGGTATTGAGCGCCACATCGGAACGGCTTCGCGGGCTAAAGTCGAAGCGTGAATCTGGTGCTCAATCCGGCGCCACAGGGTGGCTTTCAAACGGGCATTTTCGGCGGGGCTTAACTCAGGAATAGAGGCCGAATCGAGTGCCTCGTACCACTGCTCCACTAGCTTCGCCTCGTCTGGGGGGCTTTCTCCGCGCAGGTAGCGCTGCAATATGGCCTCGTGGGTTTCTGGCTTCATACTCGACGGTGATAAGTAGGGCTTCCTTATCAGGTCGGGCTCGGAGGGCGTATCCCTGGCCAAAGCATGAAATATTTTTTGACAGAAGATGCCGAAGCATAAAACAGTCCGCTTCGCAACAAAAGAAAATAAGACGACAATGGTCGCTGCTGCCTCGTACGTAGTGTTTCGGGTTAAAAAAGCAGCTGAGAAGCTAGGAGAGTAAGCACCAGAAAATCTTTCAAACGTGCTCGTAGAAACCGTAGTGATTGGGTAAGATGATACTCCACCGTTTTGGGGGCTATATTCAGCTGCCCCGCAATTTCCGGCACCGACTGGTATTGCTCCCGACTCAGGCGAAAAACGGCCTGGGTATTGGCCGGTAAACTGCCCACGCTGGCCGCAAGGGCCGCCGAAAGATCGGCGGTGCCGAGCGTTTCCTCCGTCGCCCGGTCGGCAGTGTGTAAATGGGGCGTAGCAAAGGCCACATAACCTTCGTGCGTCGCGCGGCTGCGGATGCAGTCGATAATTTTGTATTTAGCGGCCACAAATAGATAGACATCCAGTTTGTGAATACGAGCGGTAGCCCGCTTTTGCCAGAAGGCCACAAATAGATCCTGCACTACCTCTTCGGCATCGGCTGCGGAGCCGAGTTTGCGGTAGGCCAGCTCATAGAGCCGTTGCCAGTAGCGCTCATATATTTCGGTGAAAGCTTTTTCATCTCCGGCCTCCAATGCCGCTACCAATGCATCGTCGTTCCAGGCGGAATAGGGCCGCTGGGTTTTGGAGGCAACGGGAGAATCCACTCTCATAAAGACATGAAAACCAGCTTACAATGGTCTCTCCAATTTATAATAAATTATCAATTAAAGTACATTTATATACAGGAGCTCTACGCCTGACCAGCGCTATTTATCAGCAGGTTGGCTTCAGCGCTGGTTGACGCTACTTAATACGCTGCAGTAAATCATTTCTTCGCCCTACGTGTTTACAGCGCTACTACCTGCGGTTCACGGCCGCAGTCTTACATTCGTATCTCAAAAATCAGCGCAGCAACACGTGTTTACTGGAATAATAGAATCACTCGGCACCATTACGGATGTGCAAACGGAAGGCACCAATCGCCATTTTACGGTGGCCACGCCGTTTGCCCACGAATTACAGATTGACCAAAGCGTCGCCCACGACGGCGTCTGCCTGACGGTTGTGGCCGTGGATGCGGGCGCTGGTACGCACACCGTAACGGCCATTGACGAAACCCTGCAAAAAACCAATCTGGGGAAGTGGCAGCCCGGCCGCCGCGTAAACCTGGAGCGCTGCCTGTCGGCTAATGGGCGCTTCGATGGCCACATCGTGCAGGGCCACGTCGACCTGACGGCTACCTGCGAGAGCGTAACCGACCAGAACGGCTCCTGGGTTTACCGCTTTCACCATGCGCCTGGCCCCGGCCGCGTGACCGTGGAAAAAGGCTCTATCAGCATCAATGGCACCAGCCTCACCTGCTTCGATAGCACCGACGACGGTTTCAGCGTGGCCATCATTCCCTACACCTACGAGCACACCACTTTTCAGGACCTACGCCCCGGCGACCTGGTAAATCTGGAATTTGATATCGTAGGAAAGTACGTAGCCAAGCTCCTAGGCAAGTAGTTAGCTCAAAAAAAGCCCCCCAGCCAAGTGTTTTACTGGTTGGGGGCTTTTTTATGACGCTGATCTATTGGTCGATAAGCTATAATCGGGTCGATAGCAGGCGCCTTATAGTAACTCGTCTTCTTGTCTGTCGGGGCGGTATACAGCGGCTTCCATCCGCTTTGCTAACTTTACACCATAACGGCTTTGCTAGGTGGAAAACAGCAGCTTAACCCTATTGGGCGCAACAAGTGCAGTTCAGGTCTGGCATGACGCCGAGGCCCACTGGCTCTACGTCCGGTGGCGAGGCAACTACGCGATACAGACGGCGGAGGAAGGATGGGAGTTGTTGCTACGGTGCTTGCATCAGCAACCCTGCGCCATGCTGCTCAACGATGCTCGGCATGCGGCCACCGGCTGGTCGGGACAGGAGCAATGGGCAGGAGAGGCGCTGTTTCCCAAGCTGGCTCAGTGGGGCGTGCGCTACGTAGCCTGCGTCTATCCTGAAGCCCTGGCCGCTCGCTTTTCCCTAGATACCACTTTGGGCTACACGCCCCAGCCCTTCGTAGCCGCTTTCGATGACCTAGCCACAGCCTGCACCTGGTTGCAGCAACGCTAAACTCTTAGCTCCTTCGATAAAAAGTAGCGAAGAAGAAAGCAGCAATTAGGATTCAATAAACCGGTGCAAAGCAGTTCGGGAGCTCCAACCCAAGCAGGTTACCGACTTAGGGGTTGCTGACGGCTGGCACTACCGCCCGCCAGCGTTTGATGGCCTTCACTAGCTCCGTGATGATCAGTGGCACGATACCCAGCCCGATAGCCACCAGCCAGCCGCGCGCATCTAGGGGCCGGAGTTTAAAGGCTTGTTGTAAAAATGGGACCGTAAGGGCTAGCAGTTGCAACAGCATCCCCAGCACCACGGCCCCCGCCAGATACTTATTGGAGAATAGGCCGACCTGGAAGATCGATTTGGTGGCGCTCCGGAAGCTAAGCGCATACAGCAGCTGACAGCAGATGATGGTCATAAAGGCCATGGTATGCGCGTATTCCAGCACCATCTCGGGTATAGCCGCATCGTAGGGCTGGTAGCCATGCTCGTAGAAACCGTACCAGAAAGCAGTCATCGTGAGCAGACCGATGAGGGTGCCGCCCAGTACCACCCGTAGCCCCGCCCCGCCCGCGAAAAAGCTTTCGTTTGGCTTGCGGGGAAGCTCGCGCATCACGTCCGGGTCGCTAGGGTCCATGCCCAGGGCTATGGCTGGTAGCGAATCGGTGAGTAGGTTTATCCAGAGCAGCTGGGTAGCAATGAGGGGAGCGGGCCAGCCAATAACGATGCTGAAGACCATGGCGACGACTTCGCCCATGTTGCTGGCCAGCAGGAAAATTACCGACTTCTTAATGTTGTTGTAAATATTGCGGCCCTGCTCAATGGCGGCAATAATAGTGGCGAAATTGTCGTCGGTCAGAATCATGGCGGCCGCGCTCTTAGCCACGTCGGTGCCGGTAATGCCCATCGCCACCCCAATATCGGCCGCGTTGAGTGAGGGCGCGTCATTTACTCCGTCGCCCGTCATCGACACAATATTGCCCTGAGCTTGGAAGGCCTTCACGATTTTTACCTTGTGCTCCGGCGACACCCGGGCAAACACCCGGTACTGGGCCGCGCGGCCCGCAAACTCCTCGTCCGAATACTGATTCAGCTCTTCTCCGGTCACGGCCTGACTCAGGTCGTCGGCCAGCCCGAGCTCCCGGGCAATGGCAAAGGCCGTTTTTTTGTGGTCGCCGGTAATCATAATGGTGGTAATGCCGGCCTGCGCCGCCTGCCTGATTGCCTGCTTGGCCTCCTCCCGCGGCGGGTCTATCATACCCACCATGCCTAGCAGTATCAAGTCCTGCTCCATTTCCTCGGGTGGCACTACTTGGTCGACGGGCTTGTAGGCCACTGCCAGCGTGCGCAGCGCCTGCCCCGACATGCCGTCTGTGACGTGTGCTACCTGCTCGCAGTGGTCATTCGTAAGGGGCACCACCTGGCCGTTTTCGCGAATGTGGGTGCAGCGGCTGATGAGGCTGTCGATAGCGCCTTTGGTGAACACCCGCAGCCGGCCGTGGTCGTCGGTAAGGGTCGACATGAGCTTACGGTCCGATTCAAACGCTAGCTCGCCTACGCGCTTGTCACTGGCCTTCAAAGCCTTGCGGTCAAGACCAAGTTGGTCGCCAAACACGAGCAGGGCAATTTCGGTGGGGTCGCCGGTACCCTCACCGTTCTCGTAGGTGGCATCCGAACACAGAATTAAGGCCTTAGCCAGCAAGCCGGCTTCTTCCAGGGAGGCCTGCCCGTTCTCTCCCAAGGTAACTTCGCCCACGCCCGGCAGGAAGTAGCGCGTTACGGTCATTTTATTCTGGGTGAGCGTACCGGTTTTGTCGGAGCACACAATGTTCACCGAGCCTAGGGTTTCCACGGCGGGCAGCTTCTTGATGATGGCATTGCGGCGGGCCATGGCCGTGACGCCGATAGAAAGCACCACGGCTACGATGGCCGCCAAGCCCTCGGGAATAGATGCCACCGCCAGCGACACCGCCAGCAGAAACGTACTGGCCAGATCCCGGCCCTGGAAATAGGCCAGCACGAACATAGCCGCGCAGATGCCGATGGCTACCTTGCCCAGCGTTTTGCCCAGCTCGTCGAGCTTCTTTTGCAGGGGTGTCTTGCTTTCTTCTTCCTCGTTGATGAGGGTGGCGATTTTGCCCACCTCCGTTTTCATGCCGGTGCCGACCACGACTCCCACGCCCCGGCCATAAGTGACCAGCGTAGACATAAACGCCGCGTTGGCTTGGTCGCCGAGTGGGGTTTGCGGGTCGTCGAAGGTGGCCTGCGCATCCTTAGTTGTGGGGACCGATTCGCCCGTTAGGGCTGACTCCTCAATTTGCAGATTAGCCGATTCCAGCAACCGCAGGTCGGCTGCCACGAACCGGCCGGCGTCGAGCAGCACAATATCGCCCGGCACCAGTTCCTCAGAGTCTATTTCTCTTACTTCCCCGTTGCGGCGCACCAGCGCGTGCGGAGCGGACATTTTTTTGAGCGCTTCAATGGCATTGCCGGCTTTCACTTCTTGCGCTACGCCCAGGGCCGCGTTTATCAGGATAACGCACAGGATAATAACGGCGTCCACGTACTCGCCTAGGAAGAGGGTGATGGCCACGGCTCCTAACAGTACGTAAATAAGGGCGTCGTTGAGCTGCGCCAGCGCCAGCTGCAGGATGGTTTTTTTCACCTGAGCCTGCAAGCGGTTGGGACCGTGCTTGGTTCGGCGGGAAGCTACTTCCGCATCGGAAAGGCCGGTGGCGGGGTTCGCGGCCAACTCCTTCAGTACAGTTTCTACGGAGGTTGAGATTTGCATATTGCTGGCAAGAATAGCAAGAAGTAGAAGGCTGGGGCTCAGCTAAACAGAGCGTACGAACCAAGGTAAAAAAGATCTTCAGGATGCACCGGCCGAACCAGGCTGCTACCACAGCACAATAGGAACAGCTCAGCAAGCCCGGTCTGCATATCTATGCCCACAATATGAAGGGCCACGCAGGTGGCGTGACGCTGCTCATCATCAATAATAGCCGCACGGCTACTACCTCGCTGGAGTTGCCCAAAGCGGCTCAGCGCTACACCCTCAGCTCCCCGAAGCTGGAAAGTAGCACGGTGCAGCTCAACGGGCAGGAGTTGAAGCTGGGGGCCGACGACGCCCTGCCGACCATGACCGGCGAAGCAGTGGCGGCCGGGAAAATAACTTTTGCGCCTACCACCATCACCTTTCTCACCATTGCCGACGCGGGCAACAAGAATTAAACCTCAGCGCGGTAAATAGAATGTCCTGCCTTTCTCGATAGTTGGCAATCAGACTCTAGCTCCGGTGTATCATCTATTTAGGTCGCTAATGGCTCTAATTGTCGGATTCAGCTGACGTGATCTGTAGACAATAATAGCTACACCGCAGGCTCGTGCTGCCACCACCGCTTCGCGCCAAACAGATACAGCTCAGCGCATCCCCAGGCGGTGAGGCAGCCCAGCAATGTGCCGGCCAGTACATCGGAAGGGTAATGAGCGCCCAGATAAATGCGGCTATAGGAGACAATTACGGCCCAGACCAGCACCACAATCTTGACTAGCCAGAAGCGGCGAGGCAACACCAGAATCAGAAAGACGGCCAGCGAAAAGGCGTTGGCCGCGTGCGATGACAGAAACCCAAATTGCCCCCCACAGCCGTGCACCAGGTTCAGCGACTCCGATAAGTCGGGGTCGTGGCAGGGGCGAAGACGTGCAAAATACGGTTTGAAGAGCCGACTGGAAATCGAGTCGGTGAGCAGTACGCTCAGGCCCAGCATGGGCAGCAGGAGCAGGGCGCGGCGCTTAAATAAGTAGCCCAGCACGAGGGCCATCACAAAGTAGGCGGGGAACCAGACGAAGCGGTCAGTGAAAAAGACCATCCACTTGTCCATTCGAGGCGAGTGGCTATCGTTTGCGGCTATCAGCAGCCAGCGGTCCAGGGCTTGAAGTCGTTCGATCAATGAGAGGGCGAGTAAGCGGGCGGGGTCAGGACTTGGGGGGCATTTCGGCCCATAATACACCTTTGCGGAGCCAGGCCAGGGTTGCTGCCTCGGGCGAATGAGGCTCGGGTTGCTGGTCGTAATGCCACTCGCAGCGGGGCGGCAGGCTCATCAAAATGCTTTCGGTGCGCCCGCCCGTTTCAAGCCCAAATCGTGTGCCACGGTCGAAGGCCAAGTTGAATTCCGCGTAGCGCGATCGGCGCAGCATCTGCCAGCTTTCCTCGCGCGGCCCGTACGGCTGGGGGGCATTTTGGCGCATTAGCTCAGTATAAGTTGGGCCAAAAACGTCGCCTACTTCCTGCACGAAAGCAAAAAGCTGGTCGGCCGAGCCATGCGTCCCCACGGTGAGGCGGTCGAAAAAAATGCCCCCCACACCGCGGGTTTCCTGACGATGGGGCAGATAAAAGTAATCGTCGGCCGTTTCCCGAAAGCGCGGATAATAGGTGGCGTCGTGCCGGTCGCAGGCGGTTTTCAGGGTTTGATGAAACCAGCGGGCCTGGGCTTCATCCACGTAAATCGGGGTCAGATCGATGCCGCCGCCAAACCAAGCCTCGCCGTTGCCCGCCTCAAAGTAGCGCACGTTCATATGGATGATAGGCACGCGCGGACTGCGCGGATGCATCACCACCGACACGCCAGTGGCAAAAAAGCGCGGATCGGGCATGAGCAGCACCTTGGCCGCCTGGGCGCTCATTTCGCCGTGCACCGCTGAAAAGCCAACTCCGCCTTTCTCTAGAATGGCTCCATTCTCCAACACCCGCGATACCCCACCGCCACCACCAGGCCTCTCCCAGGTGTCGGTGCGAAAAGCGGCACCCCCGTCGGCCGCTTCCAGCTGCCCGCACAGGCGCGTTTGAAAGGCTCGCATCCAGTCTTCGACTGCGGCCCGCAGCGGGGCAGTTGGTGTGGGGGCTGCGGTTGTTTCTTCTAGATTCTGGCTGTACGGGGTAGAACTCATAGCGGATAATCTAGCTAAAAAGGTGGTCATGCAGAGCAGAGCGCAGCATCTCGCGGGCTGATGTTAGGTTACTAATCTAACGGCGAGGGCGAGATGCTGCGCTCTGCTCTGCATGACCGTCTGATTAAGGTTAGCAGGTCAAAATTACGCAGAAAACCCGCCGCCTCACCAACTCTGCCCCCGAAGCTGTAATTTCGCCTTCCCACTTTCCCGCCGTTCATGCTGAACTCGACCGCCCCTGCGCCTGACGCTGAATTTACTGCCTCTGCACCCACTGCTGCTGCCCCCAATCCTACCCGCGAAACGCTGTTGCGCGCCTACCGCCTCATGCGCACGGCCGACGAAATGGCGCGTCTTTACGAAGAAAATAAGGCCGTAACGGCCAAATACGTGCACGCCACGGCGCGCGGCCACGAAGCCATTCAGCTGGCCGCAGCCTTTCACCTGCTGCCCACTGACTATGCGGCGCCTTATTACCGCGACGATGCTATGCTGCTCGGCATGGGCATTACGCCCTATGAGTTGATGCTGCAGCTGATGGCTAAGCGGGACGACCCGTTCAGCGGCGGACGCACGTATTATTGCCATCCGTCGTTGCGCCGCGCAGGCTTTCCTACAATTCCGCACCAAAGCTCCGCCACCGGTATGCAGGCCATTCCGGCTACAGGTATGGCGCACGGAATCAAGTATTTGGAAAGCCAGCGGAACGAAGAATCGAAGGCTGATTACTCTTCATCTTCGGCTGATTCGGCGCCGGTTGTGCTGTGCTCCATCGGGGATGGGGCCATGACGGAGGGTGAAGTGTCGGAAGCGCTGCAAATGGCCGTTCTGCATCAGTTGCCCATTATTTATCTGGTGCAGGACAACGATTGGGGAATCTCGGCTACCGGGCGGGAAATGCGGGCCATGGACGCCTACGAATTTGCAGCGGGCTTCAAAGGCCTGCACCGTCTGCGCGTGGATGGGGCCGATTTTTCGGCTTCGTATTCGGCTATGAGTGACGCATTTGCTTATGTGCGCCGCACCCGCGGTCCGGTATTAGTACACGCTAAGTGTCCGCTGCTTGGCCACCACACCAGCGGCGTGCGCCGCGAGTGGTACCGTGGCGACAACCTGGCTCAGCACACTCCGCAGGACCCCTTGCCCCGCCTGCACCAGCAGCTGCTTCTGCGCAGCTTTGCTAAACGAGAACTGGAGCAAGCCGCCACTGAAGCTGCCGCCCTCGTGCGCGCCGATTACGAGCGTGCCCTGCTCGCGCCCGCCCCCGACCCCGCCACCTTTGCCGACCACGAATTTGCCCCCCAGGCCGTGACGGAAGAGGCCGGGGAACGCACCCCCGCCGGCGCCGACAAAGTGCTGATGGTAGATGCTGCGCTGCATGCCGTTGATGAAATACTGCGCGAGTTTCCCGAAGCGCTGTTTTATGGGCAGGATGTAGGCGGCGAGCTGGGGGGCGTTTTTCGTGAAGCGGCGCTGCTAGCCAAGAAATACGGCGATGCGCGTGTGTTCAATACTCCCATTCAGGAAGCTTACATTGTGGGCAGCACGGCCGGCATGAGCGCCGTAGGGGCAAAGGCCATTGTGGAGATTCAGTTTGCCGACTATATCTGGCCGGCCCTCAACCAATTAGTTGAGGAATTATCGAAGTCGTGCTACCTGTCGAATGGGCAGTTTCCGGTGCAGGCGCTGATTCGGGTGCCCATTGGCGCGTACGGTGGGGGCGGACCATATCATTCGGGCTCCATCGAAAGTACTTTGCTCACTATACGGGGTATTAAAGTCGTGTATCCCAGCAATGCCGCCGACATGAAGGGCTTGCTTCGCGCTGCTTTTCTGGACCCCAATCCGGTAGTTCTGCTGGAGCACAAAGGCCTCTACTGGAGTAAAGTGCCCGGTACGGAAGACGCTAAAACCATCGAGCCGGCGGCTGGGTACGTGCTGCCCTTAGGCAAAGCGGCCATTGCTCAGGCTGCTGATGCTGAGCAGCTTCGCCGGGGCAATACCTGCGTAGTTGTGACCTACGGCATGGGCGTGCATTGGGCCAAAACCGCTAGCCGGCAGTTCCCTGGGCAGGTGGAAGTGCTGGACCTGCGCACCCTGAACCCGCTGGATTTTGAAGCGGTGCAGGCTGCCGCAATGCGCCATAGTAAAGTGCTGGTGCTTACCGAAGAACCCTTGATGAACTCATTTGCCGAGTCGTTGGCTGGGCGCATCCAGCGCACTTGCTTCCAGCAGCTCGATGCGCCCGTGTTCACCTTAGGCGCTGCTAATTTGCCCGCCATTGCGTTGAACGTCGACTTAGAGCGGCAGATGTTGCCTAGTGCTGCAAAGGTCGCCGCCGCCCTGCAGGAACTACTGGAGTACTAAGCGCACGCTTTCTATACTTAGCTTATTAAAGAGCATAAAAAAGCCCCCCAGATGATATCTGGGGGGCTTTTTTGCGGATTGCTAAAGGCTAGTTTTTAATCAGCTTCAGCAACTGGTGAAAATTACTATTCACCACCCGAATCATGTACGTGCCCACCGGGTAAGTGGCTGTTGCTAAGCGTAATGGAGCGCCACCAGCGGCCTCAAAGCGAGTGAGCATTCGTCCGTCGGCCCCGTGAATCTCGATGGAATAGCTTGCCTGTGGCAGTCCCGACAGATCAAGGATAGCATAATCGGTAGCTGGATTGGGGTGAAGCGTAAGCAGCGCGGCAGGTTGGGCAATGAAGGTCACGGGCTTGACCTCGCTTAGCATTACTTTGCCATCTGTATCTACTTGGCGCAGACGATAATATACCGTGCCGGGCGTGGCTCCAACGTTTTTGTCGCGGAAATCATATGCTTGGCGCTGAGTAGTAGAGCCGCTTCCCAGGCGCTGGCCGATGACTACAAATTCCAGCCCATCGAGGGAGCGCTCTATGTCAAAGCGCGCATTCGTTTGCTCCTGTGCCGTGGCCCAGGAAAGGAGGGCATCGCGCCCGGCGGGGTGGGCCTGAAAGTCGATGAGTACCACGGGCAGCGGGACTACCGGCATCGGGCCTTTCTCGGGCGCTGCAATTTTCACTGGCTGAGGTACGAAGCGGAAATCGGCATCGGTTTGAGTTGCGTCGCGGCGGGGAGCAGTTGAGGGCGTTCCTCCGTATGCAGCGTCGAAAAGATCAATCAAGCCATTGGCATTATCATCGTGGTAGTGCACGTTGCCCGGATCGAGGAAATTAGGTATTGCATCGCCATCCGCATCTTCCAGCCAGGCCGGAATGCTGTTAGCGGCGGCGTAATACGCGGCTTTGCTTGGGTTGGCGGTAGCAAACTTGACCGCGCGGGCCACCAAATCGTCCATGCCACTGCTGTTGCGGTTGTCATCGAAGCCTTCCTGCCAATCTGCTAAAGCATCATTATCAGAGTTCGAATCGAGTATATCAGCTACCTCATCGAGGTCGGTATTCGCGAGGGTAGCGGCGCCTATTGCTGTGCCCGCTACGGCTGCCCGACCCGTAGCCGGATCGAGACCGGGGACTAAATCATAGGCGTTATCCAGGCCATCATGGTCAAAGTCCAGGCCCGAGGGCGCGAGGTAAGCGGCCGTGGTTTGAGCTTCGCGATTATCCAGAATTCCATCGTTGTCGGAGTCCAGATCAAACATGTTGCGCACACCGTCGTTGTCAGCGTCGGCATTGGCCAAAATTGTTTGGCGGCTACCCGCGCCAAGCTGCGCGGCCAGGGGCATTCCAAGAGCGTCGACAGCTCCGCCAATGCGGCCCGATGCCAACTGAAATTGGGCAGGCTGGGCATAATTATTAGCTTCCAGCGCATCAGCAATGCCGTCACCGTCAGAATCGGCGTCCTGATGATTGGGCGTGCCGTCCAGATCCAGATCAAAAAGGTCATTGATGCCATCTCCATTTACATCGCGAAAGCCCCCCACGCTAGGTACCACAAAGGAGCCAGCCAAATAGCGCGGCGTGCCATTCACCAACATATCAGGGTCGATACCAAAGCTTTCCGATAAGTCCGTGATGCCGTCGTTGTCATCATCAATATCGGCCAGATCATCTACGCCATCCTGGTCAAAATCGCAGCTGTAAGCGTAGGTGTAAATCGTTTCGCTGGGGGCCGAAATAAAGCCGTAGGTCCAGGTGTTAATCGTGTAGTCGTTGCCGGCTTCGTTGCTGTCGTCGCCCCAGCGGTGTACTCCCTGGTAGGCGGCCGTGCTGGAAATAACGCCATCGGTTCGCACGCTGGCCATGTCAGGGGCGGGGCGAGTTTGGGGGAAGAACTGAGGCTTGGCAGCCGTGAGTTGCGAGTCGTCCCAGTACAGGCGGTCGTAGTACGTATTGCCCCCCACCGACGGCCGGATATTCTGCACCCGCAGCCCGCTGGAATTGCCCTCTACGTCATATACGGGAAAGTTTACGGGCGCGCCCTGGCTCGTGAAAGAGAGCTTAATAGGCAAGCCGGCTGCTACTAGCTTGCCCGCGCGGTCCAGGCCATTCCAGACCAGTGTATTAGCACCCGGCACCACCGATTGCTCTAACAGCACGTCGTCGTTGTCCTGCACGCCATTGCTATTCAGATCAATCAGAATAGCGACGGTGCCCGTTTCATCAGACACGGTAGTGAAAGCTACCTTACCGAGGCCACCTTCGCAGAAACCACGCTGGGAAGTAGCAAAGCGCGGGGCAGGCGCGCTGGGCCATAGTTCTTTGTCGGGGTTGTTTACGAAGTTTGGATATTCAGGGTAGCCTGTATTGCCCGCCTGACTGCGCCGCCGCTCCGCGAAAGTAGAGCCCGTGGCCGCGCTGGCGCGGGAGCCATTGGCGTTTGACACAAAATAAAATACGAGCGGCCGAATCCCGGCCAGCTCGATCTGCTTGACGTAGTACTGGCCCCGGTGTTGGAGGCTTTCTATTAAAGGGAAGAGCGCAAAGTTGGCCGAAAGCCGATTTTCGTAGCCAGTACCGCCCGAGGTGGTGGTAGTGAAGGACCATAGCTTGCTAAACAGGCGTCCCGGCTTTTCCTGACCAGCGGCGTCACGCACGGTGAAGTCCCAAAAGTCGTACTCCGAGCGCACGGCGCTCATAAAATTGAGGTTGCGGGCGCCTAAGTCGTTGAAGCCCGGCTGGGTGCCTTTGTTGGTAAACTCGCCCTCTTGGGTGAACTCAACGTAAAAATCGTGGGTAGCACCGGTATTGTTGGTGTAGGTTAAGGGCTCGTATCCGCCGTCGCCGGCGGTTAGGGAAGGCCCGATCTGGTGCTGAGAGGTGTTGGCAATTACACCCGCCTGATCGGTCAGCAAGCCCGCCTGGCTTGGGGTGGCCGGGTCGCGCAGGAGCTTATTTTGGCTGACGATTGTGCCCGCACTAGCGCCGTAGCGGAGGGTTAGGAGTAGGTTGGCGTGCGTGCCACCCCCAATTCGCGCTACCCGATGTACTCCGTAGTGAAGGGTTTCACCGGCCTTGAGCCGAATGTGAAGACGGTAGTCTTCCAGAAACGGAACGTCGCTGGTGCCCCAGGCTTGGGGTTTCAGAAAGCCTAAAGACAAATTTAGCCCCCCAGTGGCCGCGTTAACATCGTGGGTCAGAAATCCTGCACGGTCGTTTCGCGGATCGGTGAGCGGGTAGGGCAGGTTGGTGGCAGGGTTAACGGCCCGGTTTGGCGTAAGCTGGCGGGAGCCTTCGGCCAGCAGCAGGGAGGGGGCAAGTGCTAAAACTGATACTATAGCGCGTAAGAGTATTCTCATACAATAGAACTAGGCGATAGGAGAAGCAGACCATAGCCTACCCAGCGCGGCCCGGATGAGGAAGCCTGCGCTGCCCCACGCCCAGACCCAGGCAGGAGAAACACAATTAGCAAGAAGAATAGAAGCTAAATTAATTTGCTCCTAAAGTAGAAATATATCTACCGCTCACAGCTAGTTGCGTGAGCTCTCGAATAGCAAAATTATAGCCATAAAGCGCTGATATAGACATTTTACGCGCTGAATATTGGTAAAAGCCTAAACAGTTGTAAATCCTAGAATACGGAATTTTATAATTTAAATAATAAAAGCTTTAATAAATTTGGCTTGGTTAAATCCTAGAAGGGGTAACCGATACCCAAGTTGAAGGCAGTTTGATCCTCGCTTTTGCCCAGGAATTTGAAATTGCGAATAGCCCATTTGTCCCCATTTGCCGCGGTAGGGTCGTAAACTTTAGTGGCAATGTCGAAGCGCAGAATCAGGAAGGAAAAGTCGAGGCGGATGCCCACGCCGGAGCCCACCGCAAACTGTTTTAAGAACTGATCGGGCTTAAATTGAGCGCCCGGGCGGGGGTCGCTTTGCAACGTCCAGACGTTGCCAGCATCTGTGAAAACGGCTCCGTTGATAAAGCTGTAGATCGGAAAACGGTATTCCACGTTGGCTTCCAGCAATACTTCGCCGGGCTGCTCCAGGTTAAAATCGCGCACTATTGTGCCATCATCATCAAGTCGGGTGGTGGTATAAGCGCCGGGACCGAGGCGGCGCGGCTTCCAAGCTCTGACGCTGGAACTGCCCCCGGCAAATAAATACTTGTCGTAGGGGATAATTAGCTGACTCGTAACGTTGCCGGCCGAGTCCTGCACGTCGGTGCGGGTGAGGGCGCGGGCGATGCCGCCATTGAAACGGTATACGAAGAAGGTTTTGGGCCCCAGCTTATGGTAGCGGCGATAGTCGGCGGTAAACTTAGCGAAGTCATATACATTCAGGCTGATACGATCCTGATACAGCTTGCGTGTGAGGCCACCAACCTCTGCAAACAGGCGCAGAAAGGTAGCATCACGCGTCTGGTTGAAGTCGTTGGAATTAAACAGCGACGTGGCATTGATACTAGGCACATACAGCTGCGTGAAGCTGCGAAATAACGGTGACCCTTCGCTCGATAACCGATCTAAACGCTCCCGGAACTGTGGGCTGATATTCGTCGCATTGATAATGCTGACGTCGATGGGCGTGAGCACCCATTGGTGGTACAAGGAGCGTTGCCAGATGTAGTCGAAAGTACCCTCCAGATTGGTGCGCGTGTACTCGGGGCGCTGTACGTAGGTGTAGGTAAGATTGAGCCGGGTGCGGGGATTATAGCGCGACAGAATCCGCCCCGAGCGCCAGGGCAGAATAAACTGCGGAATAACCAGATTAATATTGCCCCCCAGTTGAGTTGTAAGTACGGTTTCGGGAATGTCGCTGCCCGTAACGCGGTTGTACTGGCCCTCAAAACCTGCCCGCACACCGAACTCTAGCACCTCGGCCCCACCAAACACATTCCGGACTTTAATGCGGGCGTTGACAAAGGGCCCTACCTGCTCCGCGACATAGGTGGCTCCATATTCAATTAGCTCCTGAAAGCGTTTGTGCGGCGAGGCGTTTACCACCGCGTCGAGCTGGTAGGTGGTATCGGTGCCAATAGCGGGCTCTACCTTGACGTAGTTGACGTTGTTGAAGCGAAACACGTCCAAGTCAGCCAGTTGACGCTGGGTAAGTTGGGTGTTTGCCAAGCTGTAGCGCTGCTCGGGGCGAACCGTTAGTTTGCGGTCGAGTACGCGGGTGCTGAAGCGGTGACGAAAAGCCAGATAATACACCGAGTCGCGCACGATGGTGTCGCGCTTCACCCCAAAGCGTATGGCTCCGGCGTCGGTCAGAAAATTTACGTGGCGAATCGTGTACACGCGGTGCTCGGCGCCCGATGCGGGATTGGCAATGATGGTGCGCAGCCGCACCGTGGTGGGAGTAAAGCTGGTATCAGCCTCGAGAGTGATGTACTGCTGGCGAAAATCGTAGTAACCCGCATTTTTGAGCAGCGTTTCCAGACGCGCCCGTTCCTGCCCGATCAAGGCTTCATTGTAGCGCTGACCGACTTGCAGCAACGATGCTTTCTGGCTGGCTTGCACCACGCGCGCCACGCCCGAGTCGGGAATAGCGTATTCGAGTTGGGCATAGGTGAAGGGCGTATTTTCGGTGATGTGATACGTCACCGTCACCATGCGCTTGCGCACCGTATCGGTGGCCGTAACGCGACTGCGAAAAAAGCCCTGCGACTTCAGATAAATGCCGAGCTGCTCCACCGTTTTCTGAGTTAGGGTAGAGTCGTACACCACGGGCGCTTCGCCCAGGCGCATGACGGCATTGCCTTTATCCAGGGCTAGTTGGTGGCGGCGCAGGTGCTGGTCGCGCTTTACGAGTAGCTTGCCCACCTTCACGGAGTCGGGGCGGGCGGCCTGAATGCGCTTGCGGTAGTCGAGGCGCTCATCTTCGAGGCGCTTCTGCACCTTGGCGCGGTTGTAGAAAGTGCTGCCCAGCTGGTAAATAGCCAGCTTTGGCAACGGAAAGCGAGAGTTGGGCTGCTGCTGATATAATGCTTCCAGGCTAACGGCGTCGGCCTGCTCTACGCCCTTGAGCTTGTTAGTGCGCAGCAGACTGCGGCCAGGTGGCAGCAGGCGCGTAGGCGTGCAGCTGTCCAGTAGCCCGATGAGCAGAAATGCCAGCCAGACAATGCGAACTTTATCCTTAAAAAAGCCCCCCAGCGGGCCCGGCAACGGCGAGTATGGTTTCAAAAGCGGTAGCTAAGTACATGCACGTATGGCACCTGAAAAAGCGTCGACTCCGGCTTGTTGTCCTTCTACGGGAAGAAAGCAAAACGGTGTTGGAGCCGCTAAATTCCATCTTTTTACTGGAATACGTTCGAATCGGTTAGCTCAACCAGACAGGATACTGTGTTCAGGTACAAAGCGGGTGATGCAGCCCAAGCTAATTTAAGCTATTTCACTCGTAGAAGGTAGGGCAAAAAGCTGCTTTATACATGTGGCGTCCGCAGGGGAATAGCTGCACATTCTTTACTTTGTGGCCGATCCTCCAATCTCAAATAGTCGGCGCAGTCGTAAATAAAGCTAGAGATTGCGGACGTAAACATAGCGTACGCCTTGGGTTCGCAATCTCCCCAGGGGCTTTCTTCCTTACCTACCACCAGCGTATGATTTGTATCGTTATGGGCGTTTCGGGCAGTGGCAAAACCACCGTCGGCCGCGAGTTGGCCCACGCGCTGGGCGTGCCGTTTTATGACGCCGACGATTTTCATTCGAAAGCCAATGTGGAGAAGATGAGCCACGGCACCCCGCTGACCGATGATGATCGGCGGGACTGGCTGGCTGCGATGGCTGCTGGTATCACGCAGTGGGAAAAGTCAGGGGGTGCGGTGCTGGCGTGCTCGGCGCTAAAGGAGAAATACCGCACGGTATTGCAGCAGGCCGCCGCACACTCAATTATTTGGGTGGTGCTGGAAGGGAGTAAGGAATTGCTGGTGTCTCGGCTGCGGGGGCGGTCGGGTCACTACATGAAGGAGCAAATGCTCCATTCGCAACTAGCTGATTATGAATCGCCGGCTTACGGTCTGCACCTGAGTATAGAGGCGTCGCCCGAGGAACTGGTGCGGCAGGTCCTGCAGTATCTGGAAGAGGAGAAGGGCGGAAGGACCAGCGGCTGACTCTAATCGGATTGCCTAGGCGCAAAAGAGGGCTTGATGAGCTATAAGGCGGCTTGCTCGAATTGGTGGCGGTGCTCACTAGTGGGCCGTAGCAGCAGCCGGTTGTGCGGATAGTCGATGATAAAATCAAAGCGCCGCAATACATCGAAGCCGAGCGTGCCGCTGCGGGCTACCGTAACCCGGTCAACCAGATTATGAGGGTCGGGGAAAGCCGTTTGCAAGGAGCGGAGCTGATAGGAGCCCAGCTGCAACAGCGCAATAGGACCCAGATAGCCCTGAATCAGCCCGCTGAAGCCGTAGCCCAAGTCAGCACGCTGGCGCTCTACTGGCAAAGTCAGCCGCGAATCCGAACCCATTTCCAGCGAGAGGGCGTGTCCGGCACCCGTATCCAGCATCAGGCGCAGCGGTATTGCCTGGGAGCCTGTTACGGCAATGTTGGTTGTGATATACGGCCTAGAGTCATCCAGCTCGATAGGCAAGCTGCTCCAGCTTTCGTCAGTAGCGGGGCGGGGCGCAGTGGGATCAGTAAACGTGATTTGGCCCTGCGTGGGGTGAATGGATACGATAAAGCTGCGAAACAGGTCGAAGCCCAAAATGCCATGAATTTGTATCCCCATCAGCGCCTCGAACGCAACGACCTGCTTTGAAACGACAATAAAATGCATGGAAGGCGCTTCAATGCCTGCAAACTCCACCCGTACGGAGTTTGTCCGATGAGCCAGTACGGGCGCTTTCTTGCCCACCCCGGATACGCTGTAGGATTTGGTAGTCTGCACGCCCAAGTGTCGCCCCAGTTTGGGGTTGGTGATGACGGAAGTAGCAATGCCGGTATCAAGCAGGAAGTTATACGGGCCTTTGCCGTTGAGATAAACCGGAATGACGAGTAGGTTGCCCTGGGACTTATACTCCATGGAAACCCGTTTCTGGTTGGCCTGCTTGAAGCGAAACGGCGAATCGAGAAATACTTCCGTATCCGGGGGCGCCGCACTGGCAAAGGCGGGGCAACCAACCAGCAAAAAAAGCCCCCCAAGCAGCCCGCAGATACTACGGCGCGCCCCTAGGCAAAGGAAAGAGAAAACAACTTGCCGGAAAGTGGCTACGGGAGCTTCGAACAAGCGCAGCCAGAGCGAGATAGTGGCCATAGAAGCAAGTGGCCCGGCGCCGCCGACACCCCCGTGGTGCCTTTTAGCCGAAAGCCGCCCCTATACACTCACTTTCAGGCGCCTGCTTCAATGCTTATTCTTTAAGGTGCCCGATTCTGCTCATAAGATGCCCGTTTTGCCGCCAGAAAGAAGGACCAGATAAGCACTAGTGAGCAGCTTCCACACCACGCAAAAACGGCCTTACCGTAATGGTAAGGCCGTTTTTGCGGGTAATACTACGACTGGTAAAGACACAGAAAAGCAGCCGGTACACGGCAAGGCTTCCAGCGTTCTGCTGGGGCGGGCTTGGAAATTCACTCACCATTTTTCCAAGCTCGCCGGGGAGTTGCAGCTCCCTGCCTCGCCGTGTACTTTTCGGCTACTGCCCTGGGGCAGCTAGTATGTGCCGGTACATTCTTACCAGCTGATTAACTCTGTAATAATGGCCTCAGCAAAACCTGTTTTTAGGCGCTGGGGGGCTTTTTTTACTAGGCACTAGGGTTATTTGCTGCGGGTGATGAACGCCTTCACATTATCCCGGTAGAAACGAGTCCATTTGAGCGTGTGGCCGCCCGTGAGCTTGACTAAGTATTCCCCATTAAAATAGCCCTCCAACTCTTCTACATAATTCAGATTGATCAGATAGGAGCGGTGGATGCGCGCAAAGTCCGTCGGATCGAGGCGCTGGGCCAGCTGGGTAAGGCTCTCATATAGCACGTAGGAGCGCTGCAGCGTGTGCAGCGTAATGTAGCTGCCGTCGGCATCGAAGTAGAGAATATCGTCGACCTTAATAAAAAACAGTTTATGCTGTTCTTTCACCAGCAGCCGCTTCAATAGGGGGCGCGGCCCTGGCAACTCGTCACCGGAGCTGCTCCCCGCTGACGAGTGCTGGGATGGAGTTACGTTGGCTTTCATAGAACAAAGCAGTTAACAATTCAGAGCTTACTTTTTGAGGTGAAATCAGGCGTTCTGAAAAGGATTCCCAGCATCGCGACGGCTATCAAGTGGCCGCTGACTTTTTCATACCAACACCCGCCCGATCAGGGCGACGCGCCATTCCACTTTTCAGGCGACCATCTATTGCGGCACTGCCCGACAAGACCGTGTTCCTGCTTTATTCCTGCGCACGAGGAGTAAATGCTTGCTGTCGTGGTTCGTTAGTAACTAAAAGACAGGCAGTCCGAAAAGAGGCTGCATCTCGGTACGAATAAATTCGTACCATCTGTTCAGCTTCTCACTTTGCCCCCCGCCAGCCTTCCAATCGATTGTTGGCTGGTTGAATAATCATGAAATGAGCTTGGTAGTAGCCGCGCTTGCCCTACTAAGGCGGAGGCAGAGCAAGCGCGTCTGCCGGGGATACCGCCCGAAGTGGCAAACGTTACAGAAAATCTCGTTTTTATTTGCTGACGCCTTCTTGCGGGCAGTCCTGCGGCACAAATCCAGATCAAGCGCATGGTTACTTCGTTGGTTGCAGGGAAATGCAAGCCGCTGGAGCGCTTAGCAATTCACTTGTTAGACGTATGCTAAGAAAGATGATGCCATCTGTGTAACTATCTTATAATCAGTGATATATTAGATTGAATTCGTTCTCGCTAACCCGATATGTGCGATTTTGATACACCCGCTGTCCGGTTCTGATACGCCTGGCGGACTACAAAAAAAGCCACTTCGGTGAGGAAGCGGCTTTCTGAGGTTTGGTGGGAGAGAGGCTTATTGGGCCGTGAAGGTGGTGCGGGTCACGGTAGCTAATCCATTCACCGTTTCCGTGTCCACGAGAATGAGTTGAGTTGCGCTTAACTCTTCAATTGTGCCAGTCAATTCTATTTCGGAGCTGAAGCCCGGAGCAATGGTGAAGGTAATAGTGCCCGAGAGCGTCTGGTCGTTGTTGGATAGGCTCCATTGGCCGGTGGTGGTTTGCGGGCTGGTGCCGAGGCACTTGGTTTTGCCCTCGTCTAGTGTGAGGACATTGCCGGCCTGAAACTTATACAGGTTGTCTTTCAGACAAGCATTTTCACTGGTGTAGATATCAACGGCCGCGTTGTTGCCTTTCTTTTCGGTGGCGGCAGTTATCATCCAGGGCTTCGCCATGAGCTTCTCGCTGGCCGTCTGGTTTGCGGGTTGCGGATCGTTGTTGTTGTCGTCGCCGCAGCTAACGAGTGCTCCGGCCAAAACCAGAGATAAAGCATAAGAGGAGAGCTTATTCATAAAAGGCAAACGAGAAAAGAAGAATAAAATTACAGGCCAAAAACTAACTCTACTACGCCTTCAGGCTGCACTACTTTGTCCCCCGGAGACAAACCAAATACCAGCAGCCTTATACATAAGTTGAAATATAGCGTGGCCAAAATACGGAGTTCTTAGAAAGTACGTTATCCTGCCAACCCCTACGCTCAATTACCCGGCTGGGGGGCTTTTTTACTGGCTATCACCTCAGTCCTATTCTGCGCTATGAAAAAGTTGCTGCTGCCCCTCGCATTATTGTCCACTGAGTGGGCTAGCGCCCAGACTGCCTGCCCGGTTCCCCAGCTGAAAGTTTTTCATAACGAGCAGGAAATTAGTGCGACGGGTAGTCCAATGGTACCCACTGTTACTTTGAAACTCACCAATGATCCGGCCTGCGCTACGCCTGTAAGCTATCAAATCAAAAAGGCGGAAATGGCCCTTATAAGAGGCCGCCGACCGGTGCTGCCCGCCAGATTGATTCAAGGTTCGGAAGTTGATATGACCAGCTTTGCAAAATACGCGCAACCGGGCGACCGCATCTATATTGAGGTGCTCGATATGGTGGCTACCACCGCTGGCAGCCAAGCAAAGCCCTATCAAATGGTCCCTGAGCAAAATATTCACCTTAACTGGGTGCTCACTAAATAAACCGGCGCAACTTATACTATGCCCGCACCTTTCTTCGCCGCGCCACGCACCTTTGCTTGGTTGAGAGGCAAGGTGATTAAAACCTCAGTGCCTTCCCCTTCCCGCGATTCAAAGGTGAGGGTGCCGCCGTGGCCTTTGGTGATGATGTCATAGCTCAATGACAGGCCCAGCCCGGTGCCTTCACCGGGTGGCTTCGTGGTGAAAAATGGTTGGAATACCTTCTTTGCTACCTCCGCCGGCATGCCCAACCCATTGTCGCGCACGCGTAATTCTACCTGCCCATTGTTTTGGCGCGTACTCACCTGTACCTGGGGCTGATAATGGGTGGTAGCGGCCGCGGCTTTCTGCTGCACGGCGTAGAAAGCATTGGTGTATAGGTTCAGGAGTACTCGCCCAATATCTGGTGGTACCAGTGCCACGGGCTCCAGGCCAGCTTCAAAATCCCTGATAAGCTCGACTTCAAAGGACGGCGCTTTGTTGCGCAGACTCTCATAAGCCAAGTTCAGGTGCTCGGCGGCCAGGGCATTCAGGTCGGTGGGTTTGCGCTCACTGGTGCTGGGCCGCGCGTGCTCCAGCATACCCTTCACGATAGCGGAAGCCCGTCGCCCGTGCTGCGTGATCTTGTGAAGATTCTGCTCTAGCTCGTTGGCCAGCTCTTCTACCTCCTGATAATTTCCCGCGCGGGCTTCGGTTTGCAGCTCGTGGCTGATGTCGGCTGATACGTCGGCAAAATTGGTGACGAAATTCAACGGGTTCTGAATTTCGTGAGCAATGCCGGCCGTTAGCTCGCCGAGTGCAGCCAGCTTTTCTGCCTGCACCAGCTGTGCCTGCGTGGCTTGCAGCTCTTCTTGCTGGCGCTGAAGCTGCGCATTGGACCGCTGATTCTGCCGATTATTGCGCCAGAGCAGCACACTCAGCCCGGCTACTATTACCAGAACTGCCAACGACCCCAGCAGGAGCAGGCGCTGCTGACGATTCTGCTGGCGAATTAGCTGTTGGTTGTGTGTCAGCAGCTGTATCTGCGACTGTTTTTTGTCCAGAGCATACTGGTACTGGAGAGCGGCCGTTCGGCGGGTCACTTCCTGATTGTCGAGGCTGTCGCGGTACGCCACAAACAAGGCCAGGTAGCGATAGGCATCGTCGAAGCGGCGGCGGTCCACGCTGGTCTGGGCGAGCACATCACTGGCATCGCGAATTGTGCTTTTATTGCCAGTGCGCTGGCCCGCCAGCAGCGCCGCACGTCCGTATGCCCAGGCGCTGTCGGGTTGCTCCGTATCGAGGTAGGCGCGGGCTAGGATAAGCTGAACCAGCGGAATTCGGCCCACGTCATCCAGTTGCTTCATGCGTTGCAGGGCCCGGAAGGCCGCCGAAAAAGCTGCCTGGTAGTTGCCCAAGCGCTCGTCCATATCGGCTATACTATACATGCTCATGGTCACGCCGCCTTGGTTATTGAGCTCCTTGGCCAGCACGGCGCCCTGCTCAAAATAGCTTCGAGCCTGTGCCCACTGGCCTTGAATGCGGCACAACTCGCCCAGGCCCGATACGCAATGGGCGATGCCGTCCTGATCGCCTACGCCCCGCGCCAACTTAAGGCCCCGCACGAAGTACTGCCGGGCCTTTTGGTATTCGCCCAAGGCGATGCTTGTATTTCCTAGCTGAGTATTAAGCAGCGTCAGCCACTTCTGACTGGGAATTGTATCAGCCAGCTTTAAGCCTTGGAAGCTGTAAGCCATGGCCTGCGCGTAGTTGCCCTGCCCGGAAGCAGTGTAGGAAAGGTTATACAGACACGAAACTTCATGCAGGCGGTCATTGAGCCGGATAAACAGCTTACGAGCCTTATTCGTGTAGGCGAGAGAAAGCTCATACTGATTGCGGAAGCGGTAATAAAAGCCCAAACCCAGCAAAGCGCGGGCTTCGCCGAAGGTGTAGCCAATTTCACGAGATAGGTTTAAGGCTTCCTCGTAGGCCGCTTTGGTTTGCTGGGGGGCATTTGCGCGCTGCACAAAAGCCAGAGTGTTGAGGCGGTTCACGCGGCCCGTATCACGCTGCGGATGCGCCTCCACCGCGGCCTGCCAGTGTCGGCCCACTGAGTCTTGCGCCTTTGCCTGGAAAAACAGGAAGCCAAGCAAACACAGCAGCAGGAGCGTTTTCATACTAATTCACTTGTTCGGAAATAACCTGCTAATAAGGTATTGATTCAAACTGACTTAGCAAAGCCAGGGTCTATTGTGGGAAGTAAAATAGTCCTACTGATTCTTGATTTTGGACAGGCAAGGCAAGGTGAATTTTCATCACTTGCGACAAATCAGTTGATGGAAGCAAGGCCTACTGAGGCGGCCGCACACGGCGCACACGTAATTGGTTGGCCGTGTTGTATTCCAGCAGCCATAGATCACCATCGGGCGCTACCAGTCCGCTGGAGGCCGTCCACGGGGCACTCGATCTGGCTACCGTTGTGATATGTCCGCTGGGGCTTAGGCGCTGTACTTTTCGCAGATTGGTAACTGTGACGTAGATATTGCCTTGCCGGTCGGAGAAAATGCCCCCCAGGTTATGATTCACCTTTGCGGTGGAGGATAGGGCTTCATCGAGGTTCCTTTTCAGGCACCTGATCGTCCCATCAGCTGCTAGTACATACAGGGCATCATCATCGACAAAATAGAACTGGCCATCTGGCGTAACGTGCTGCCAGCGTACGTCTTTGAAACGACCCCTAGCCAGCACCATTACTTTTCCACCGGGCAGTTTTTTCATGATACGGTAGGGTGCCTCGCGCTCTGCCCAGTACATCGCACCCGAGTGGTCCCGGTTGAAACTGTAGTTGGTCAAAAAGCCGGGTGTTGCAGGAATTACTTTACTTAATTGCCCCCCAGAGCTCAGGCGCCACACGTAGTGCTTCCATTTGTTGGTAGCCTCGCCCTCGTACCAGAGGTGTTCGCCGTAGAGGTTGCCCTGCGGATCGAGGTAAAGCTCGTGGGTGTGCACGCGTGGTACCACAATGCGCTGCTGGCCATTGGGCGCACGTTTCCACACATTTTCCAGATCGGTGTAATACACATTGCCCTGCGCATCCTGCACAATGCCCACGCCCGGATGCGCTGTTGCTTTGGTGGCGAGTAGCAGCAGAATGCCAAGTAGCAATAGCTTCATCATAAGGGGAGCAGCAGGTTGCTAATCTTAAGATACAACGTATTGCGCTATGTTTTTGCCGGTCGGCCAATGAATCTCCAGGCTGTGGCCCTCGATAAAGTGGCGTTACTTTCGTATCTTCTCTTTCTCAGCGCAACCCTGCCGTGGTGGCAATTTTTTGGGGTGCTGGGGGCAAATATGCTGTACCAACTAAGTTACGTCAGTAGGGCCGTGACGCCGCTAAGCTACCCGGAACTGCGCACCCTGGTGGCGCAAGCCCGAGCTTACAATGTCGCCCACGACATCACCGGCATTCTGTTTTATGGCGAAGGGAATTTTGCTCAAGTGCTGGAAGGCGAGCAGGCAGCAGTAGAGCGCCTGTTTGAGCGGATTCAGCACGATGCGCGGCACTACGACGTGACGGTAATTACACGCGTAGCGCGGCTTCAGCGCACGTATCCGCAGTGGGGCATGGCGGGCCATCGGCTGGCCGAAGCGCAGTTTGCTGAACTGGTGAAATACCTGCCCGAGGAATCGAACAGGCAGCCGTTGGCGGCTCGTCTGGAAGCATTTGTGGTTGAGAGTGAGCGGTTGTGAGCTTTGCCTGGGTGCGTGAACTCAACTGTGAACTATGCGTATGGGTATGACCAACCTTTGTACCTACACCTTTCATCCCCCTCGTATGAATTATTCTTTCTTTCGCCCCGCCGCGATGGCTGGGCTGATGGCTCCTGCCTTGGCGAGCTGCCTGCTGTTAAGCAGCTGTGATACCAAGCCGAAAGCCACCGAAACCGACACCCAGGCCACAGCGGCCGATAGCACCGCTAGCGCTACGGCCGCCGGTGAAGTGAAGCCTACCGGCGCAAAACCCGCGTGGGGGCCAAATTTGAAGCCCGAGATGCAGGCCGTCATCGAGCAGCTGATGAGTTTCAACAATAAGCCCCTACCTGAACTGACCGCCGCCGAGGCCCGCAAACAGCCGAGCCCTGCCGATGCGGCCATGAAACAGATGCAGGCGAGCAACATCACGCCCCCGCCCATGCAAGTGGATACGGCCAGCCAAACCTTGATGACTGGGGTGAAAGCACGTATTTATACGCCCAAAGCGGGCACGGCTCCATTTCCGGTGATTGTGTACTACCACGGCGGTGGCTGGGTCATTGCCACCATCGATACGTATCACGCTTCTGCGCAGGCCCTGGCCGAGCAAACTGGAGCCGTGGTAGTGTCGGTGGAGTATCGTAAGGGACCGGAGCATAAGTTTCCAACGGCCCACGACGATGCGTTTGCCGCCTATCAGTGGGCGCTGAAAAATGCCGCCAGCATTAAAGGCGACCCGAAGCGGGTAGCGGTGGCGGGCGAAAGCGCCGGTGGGGGCTTGGCGTGCGCCGTGAGCATGCAGGCCCGCGACAAAGGCGTGGCGTTGCCCAAGCACCAGTTGTTGGTGTACCCGATTGCCGGCTCCGACACCACTACGCCTTCCTACCAAAAGAGCACGGAAACCGCGCCGCTCAATAAAGCAGGCATGGAGTGGTTCTTCAAGAATTATCTGCGCACGCCCGCCGACGGCAAAGACCCGCGCATCAACTTGGTGGCCGCAAATCTGAAAGGCTTGCCCCCGACGACCATTATCGCCGCCGAGTATGACCCGCTGACGAGCGAAGGCAAGACCCTCTCCGA
Organism: Hymenobacter sp. HDW8; assembly: GCF_011305775.1. Classification (NCBI taxonomy): domain Bacteria; kingdom Pseudomonadati; phylum Bacteroidota; class Cytophagia; order Cytophagales; family Hymenobacteraceae; genus Hymenobacter; species Hymenobacter sp. HDW8. Next base: position 641,072 of record NZ_CP049907.1, on the reverse strand, counting down.
TAAGCTCACCGCGGCCGGCGTGAAAGTCAATTACAAACTGTACGAAGGCACCACCCACGAATTTTTCGGGATGGCGGCTGTTGTGCCCGAAGCCAAGCAGGCGCAGGGCGTTGCTGTCGCTGATCTGAAGGGTGCGCTGAAGTAAAGCTTATCGTTGCATCCTAAGAAAAAGCCCCCCGCTCGTTGGAGTGGGGGGCTTTTTTGGGTCGTGTATATTAAATCGGCTGGCTGATTCTTTCTGCCGCGGGGTACCTATCTACTCATTTACCGACTTTGCTAGTGGAGCAAGCCACAATGCAATGGTCAGGTTGCCTTCGTTAGCTTTGTAGCGCGGCTCAGCGGCAGATTGCCGGGTCGTAGTCGGGGCAGTATGTAGGGCTTGGCATGGAAAATCAGGCCGGCATAATATCCCAAAAGCAACAGGCTTTATCACAGCTCACATGGTCAGCAAAGCGTTAAAAACCCGCGTAGAACAGCTCAAACAAAAGAAATATCGCAAACGGTTGGGGCTGTTTCTGGTGGAGGGCGGCAAAAGTGTGCTGGAACTACTGGCCTCTGAGCTAGTAACAGAACGCGTGTTTTTGACGGCGGAGTTTGCTGCCAAAAATCCGCCGCTACCGGCTGCAGTGCCTTTCGATGTGATAACAGAGGATGAGCTGACCCGCCTCGGGACGCTGGCCACCAATACAACGGCCCTTGCTATTGCCCACCTGCCGGCCGAGCCGCCACTTTTGCCCCCCACGGCTAGCCTGCTACTTGCCCTGGACCAAGTGCGCGACCCCGGCAACATGGGCACGCTCATTCGTCTGGCCGACTGGTACGGCCTGCAAGGCGTGGTCTGCTCTGATACCTGCGCCGACCCGTGGGCCCCCAAAACCGTAGCCGCTACAATGGGTTCCTTCGCCCGCGTGCCCGTCTGGCAGCGCGATTTGCCCCAGTGGCTCGATAATTTGCCCCCCAGCGTGCCCCGCTACGGCGCCCACCTCGAAGGCGACAATGTACACCGCCTCACGCTGCGCCCCGCAGGTGTGCTCATCATGGGTAGCGAGTCACATGGCCCCCGGCCGGAGGTGCTGGAGCGCCTCACGCAACGATTGTATATTCCGGGAGCTGGCGGCGCGGAAAGCCTGAACGTAGCTATTTCAGCGGCGATATTGCTGGATAACTTTCATCGGGAACTGTAGAATTTACGTCCGCTATTTTTAAAGGCTCAAAGCTTCATGTTGGTTACGGTAGACTTTGCTTGAATAGCAATGAACTAAAAAGCCCTGGCGCATGCGCCAGGGCTTTTTAGTTTTAGGTTAAGTTTAGCTAATTAGAAACCTAGGCCCACCGTGAAGCCAACGGTATTGCCTTGAAACTCATAATTACTCACCGCATTCGCTTTTCCGGTGGCCAGATCAATCGTGTGCAGCTTCGTGACGTCCCTAGCACCAAAGAGGGTAATCAGCGCATACGGCGTATTGGTGGTACTGCTAATATCAAAGTCGGCTTTAACGACTTGGACGCCCAGGTTCCCCACCTTGGCTAAGGCCCCCATACCGGCAGGGCTTTGCATATAGAGATCGTTTCGATAGGTATCAATCAGATATAAGTTCGTCGCCTTCGCGCCGGCCAAGTTATGGTCGTGGGCCGCGCCCACGGTAGTCAAAAAATTATTGGCGGCCTGAGGCAGCGTTAAGCTGGGCTGCGCGGTAGTTGTAGCATCTGTAGGGTTCACTAATAGGACGGGATTCACGCCGCCCCCCCGCAACTCCTCACTGCCGATCACGCGAATCCGATCGAGGACTGGATCAAAGTCAAATCCTACTAGCCCAACTATTTTAAAATTAGTAGAACCTACAGCGGTAGCAGCACCTGTGGCAGCGTTAATGGTATAGAGGCGGTCGCTGGTAGTGAATATGCTTCTGGTGATGGCATAGAGCTGGCCATTAGCTGGGCGAAAGTCCAATCCTGAAACGCTTTCAGTGGCTGGTATTCCCGTAATAGGCTTTAATACAACGCCAGCTCCCAAGTTGGAAGGATCAAAAATTAACAGCTCAGGCCTTGTAGTTCTTTCCTCAAAATTGATGAGTGTGCTGCTAACAGCATAAGCTACAGGCTGCGTAGGAATAGCTAAGCCTGTATAGCCCAGACTAGGGTCATAGGTGGTGAGCGTACGGGCGGCACCAGTTTGCACGTCTAGCGTGAAAAGGGTAGGCTTGCCATCCACCTGAAACAGCCCTAGCCCTGAGTCACTTTTGGGATCGATGTCAAAGCCGCCCTCACCCGTAAAGTTGATTTTGAGGTCAGCTACTGTTTCTAAGGTGCCTTCATTAGGTGCGCTTAGCTTGTACAGCTTTTTAGTAACTGCATCCAGTGCAAAAAGCTCAGTAGCGGTGGCGCCCGCTATATTATTGGTGTAAGCTACAGCCGATACAGAAGCGCCAGCTACGCCTTTAAGTGAGCCATCAACAAGAACACCAGCTCCCGTTTCTGGATTAACCCGCAAGTTTTGACCTGTACTCGTGACAATGCGAATGCGGTCGACGGTAGGATTAAAGTCAAAGCCCACCAAGTCTCCTGCTACAGCAGGAGTAAAAGGACCTGCACCAATGGCGCGGGCCGCCCCAGTTGACTGATTGATTACGTAAATACGGCTAGTGCTGCCCAAACCATATAGTTGCCCCGTAGCCGGACGGAAGTCAATAGCTACGATCTTTTCTCCCGCCTGTAAACCAGTGATAGCAGCAGAGCTTGAGCGGCGTGTCGGGCTGTGAGTTGAGTACGCATCTAGCTTGTTGCCATTCGATAACGCGTAGAAAGGAATGTCAAGACCAAAGTTGGATGGCGGCGGGGCAGGCTTAGGAAAGTACTGCTCCAGGATGTCTTCGCAGCTCGTGAGCGACACCAGCAGCAAGGCCGCGGCGCCAAGTTTAGTAAAAGTTGAGGTTGTCTTCATATCGGGATGTGATTATGCCCTTACAGGCATTAGGAAGTTGTGAAAGCCCTGGCGTGTTGCGCCAGGGCTTCTACTATTTAAATGTGAGCTAGTTAAAAACCCAAGCCCAGGGTAAAGCCGCGTAATTGATATTCTCCTCGGTCTGAGAGGCTAATAAAGTCGATTTCCCCGATGGAAGTGGCGGCACCCGTCGCCAGATTAATTGTGTAGAGTTCGGTCGGGCCCGGCCGAGTAGCGGTTTGGGTTTCTGGATTAAACACCCCACTAGGAGTAGAAACAAAGTAGGCCGTGTTGCTAATGCTGCCTATATCCAGATGAATATCGCCGGATACGTTAATGCCGAGGCTGCCAATTTCAATCATGTTGCCCGTGTTAGGCGGATTAACTTGGTACAATTTGTCGGTACCATAGTCAACAACATACAACTTGGTTGTACTCGCGCCAGCGTAGTTATTATCATACGCCGCAGCTGAAATAAAGGTAGGGTCTGGATTCAGTATCCCGTCTCGGATGACGGCTGCGCTGACCGGGTTAATACGATAATTCTCACCCCCCCGGGCACAATGTGGCGCATAACATCCGTGACAGGATCGAAGTCGAATCCGATAGCGCCACCCGGTATAAATGTGGTGAAGGCGTTCATTAACGTGGCTGCTCCGGTGGTCAGGTTTATGGTATAAATTCCCCCAAAGTCTCCCTCCGCGTAAAGCTGCCCGGTGGCAGGCCGGAAATCGATGCTTCGAAACAGTTCGTTGTTGCGCAGGCCGGAAATAGGCTTGCTAACAAAGCCCGCGGCGGGATTAGTGGGGTTAAATGTGACTAGCTCTGTGACACAGCCTATAGCGCGGGAGCATAAAAGAACGGCCGCATACGCCACGGGCTGCGTTGGGATGGCAATTGCCGAGTAACCGGAGTTGCTAGTATACTGGGCTAACGGCCGCGCAGCTCCTGTTGCAAGGTTTACGGAGAAAAGAGTAGGATTGCCACTTACGGCATACAAACCCAAGGCCGTACCGGTCTTGGCATCAATGTCAAAGCCGCCCTCGCCGCTGATATTCAGGTTGAGCGCTCCTATGGCAGCTAAAGTGCCATCATTGGGTGGGTTGACTACATACAGCTGCTTGTCAACGGTGTTAATCCCATACAAAACGGTGGTTGTCGCGCCAGCCGTGTTATTGGTGTATGCCGCTCCCGTCAGGAGTGCGCCCCCTGCTGCTCCATTCACAGGGCCATCGGTGGCCGCTACGGTGCCGGTCTCGGGATTCAGCCGCAGATTCTGGCCCGTGCTGGTCACCAGCCTGATGCGGTCCACGGTCGGGTTGAAGTCAAAGCCCACCAATTCCCCGATTATAGCAGGCGTGAAAGCGCCACTACCCATGGCACGGGCCAAGCCCGTATTTTGGTTAATCACATACAGGCGGCTGCTACTGCCCACCCCATAGAGCTGGCCCGTAGCGGGCCGGAAGTCCATGGCCAGGATACGCTCGCCACTCTGCAGGCCCGTAATAGCTACGGAGCTTGTTCTGGTGGATGGATCCTTCGTCGAAAACCCATCAAGCCGGGTGCCGCCCGACAAAGCGTAGAAGGGAATATCGAGCCCCAGATTGGGGAAAGTAGGAATAGTAGGCGGCGGAGTAGGCTTAGGAAAGTACTGCTCCAGGATATCTTCGCAGCTCGTGAGCGACACCAGTAGTAAGGCAGCGACTCCAAGCTTGATAAAAGGAAAGCTTTTTTTCATACAAAGTGGATAAGTAAATAAGAAAGGAAGGATACAACTAATGAGAAAGGCAGGGCAAAAGCCCCGACTCAGGCGCCGGGACTTTTTTAGCGAATAAGTCAGATAGGCTTGGGAAGTGGTAATGTTTAAAAGCCGAGCCCCGCGGCTACCCCCACTATTTGCGGGTCAAAGATGCCCACCATACTCAGTTCCGTCGCTCTGCCCGTGGCTAAATCAATGGTGTATAAACTTTTGCTATTCCGGCCGTTATTCCCAATGGCATAGCCGGTATTGGTGGTGCCACTAATATCAAACTGATATATTCCATTCCTCTCATCCGTCGCAACCGTGCCGACCTCCGTGAGGGTACCCGCATTAGGGGAATTCAGCCGATAAAGCTTGTTGAGCGAGTTGATTGGCAAGGTGCTGCGATCAAGACCCAACGCATATAAGTCGGTCGTGGTCGCGCCGGTCGTGCTATTCGTATAGGCCACGCCATAAATAGCCTGGGTGCTGGGGTTGAGGCGCTCATCCTCCACCACTGTTCCATCCGTGGGATTTACCCGCAGGTTTTGGCCCGTGCTGCTGACGATACGCAGACGATCCGTCACCGGATCAAAGTCAATCGCATAGCCAAAGGAATCCATAGTGAACGGAATGGTAGCTACGAGCGTCGCCGTAAAGGTGCCCAGATCAATCGTGTAAAGTTGCATAGACTGGGTAAACCCATACAACTGGCCGGTAGCGGGCCGGAAGTCGACATCAACCAACTGTTCGCGCTCTAACCCAATAATACGCCTAGTTCCATAGGCAGAAGAGCTCGTAGGATCAACAATGAGTAAGTCATTAAATCGTTCACCTCGGATTCCCTGAATATATCTAGCTGCATACAGCACAGGTCGGGTGGGAATAGCAAGACCCGTATAAGCAGCGTTGGCCGCATATTGGGCTAAAGGACGAGCCGCGCCACTCGCGAGATCCACGGCAAACAGCGTCGGGTTGCCATTAACCGCATATAAACCGAGAGCTGTGCCGGTCCTCGCATCAATGTCAAATCCGCCACCGCCGTTGATGTTGAGGTTTAGATTACCGACGGGCACCGCGGCCCCAGCATTGGGTGGATTCACTAGGTAGAGTTGTTTAGCAGCGGCATCAATAGCGTAAAGTGCCGTACTCGCGGTGGCAGGCACATTATTGGTGTAGGCGGCCCCTGTCAGGGCGACATTCGTCGCCCCATTGATGATGCCATCCGTAGCGGCTACTGTGCCAGTTTCCGGGTTCAGGCGTAGGTTCAGGCCCGTGGAAGTTACGAGGCGGATGCGGTCCACGGTGGGGTTGAAGTCAAAGCCGACTAAATTGCCCCCCAAGGCCGGCGTAAATGCTCCTGAGCCAATGGCCCGCGCGGTGCCCGTATTCTGGTTAATCACATACAACCGGCTGGCGCTGCTAACCCCGTAGAGCTGGCCCGTGGCGGGGCGGAAGTCGATAGCTAAAATCGTTTCCCCACTCTGTAGGCCGGTGATGGCCACGGAGCTGGTGCGCGTGGCCGCATCCTTGGTAGAGTAAGCATCCAGCCTAGTTCCAGCTGACAGTGCGTAGAAGGCAATGTCCTGCCCTAGAGGTGGAAAGGTAGGGATAGTAGGCGGCGTAGGAGTGGGTTTGGGGAAGTACTGCTCCAAGATGTCTTCGCAGCTACTCAGCGAGGATAATAGGAGAACTGCCGCGCCCCAGGTGGCGAGGGAAGATGTTTTTAGCATAGAAACGAGAAGATAGGATGGAAAGAAGAATGAATATAATTCATGTAATTTCCCCTTACGCAACCCTATTACGTTTAGATGCTGGTATTTTACATTTTTTTACTAGTCTAGTATTTCAGCCTAAATCAATGACTTATAGCTTATAATTGGATTTAGTCTGTAGCCTGTTTGGTTGATACTTATAGGGACAGGAACACACCAGTAATTTGAGCTTGAAGATTAATAGACATGTAAAAAAGCCCCCCATGTGGCGGGTATGTAGCATATCAGCACGGTAAATGAAGATTATAATCTGTGTGGTTCCTGCCAGCAGTAATCAATAGCGGAGCTATTGATTACTGTACTTTACGGCCATAGAGCTTATACTTCCGGATAGCATGCCGGTACCGGCTAGTTTACTGGTACCACCAGCACCGGAACCGGGCTGCGTGCAATAACGTGCGCCGTGACGCTATGGTGAAAAAGCCCCCAAGGTAACTGCGCGAGCGCGACAGCACCACCACTAAGTCGGGGCTCGCTTGAGGGATGGCTTCGAGCACGCCCGCCGCCGGATCGGGGTGGAGAAAGCCGCGTAGGTCCACCGATTTAGTGCCATCTGTCAGGCCGCTTCCCTGCACGTGCCTCAGCGCTCGAGCGCAGGCGGCATCATCTTCCTGAACGGTTACGTGAACCACCGTTACCTCGGCTTTGATGTTTTGGAGCAGCTGGGTGACTGCCCCCGAGTTGACGAGCACAAAGCTCTCCTGATCCACGGCCACCATCACGCGGCGGGGCAGGGTGGAGGCCGGAGCAGAATCGGGCACCACCAGCACCGGAAATTGCGCGGCCCGCAGCAGGTCGAGAGTGGTGGCGCTCAGCTGCTCGGGCGATGCGTGCCCGGCCGCTGGCAATCCTATCACAAACAGGCCCTGCTGGTAGCGGGTCACCAGGTCCTTCGCCACTTCCGGCAGCAGGTCGGTGGCCAGCTCCACGGTGGCCGGGGTGTGCAGCTGCGTAGTCAGGCGTTCCAGCTGAGTTGCCGTATCGGCCTCCAGATCGAGCTCTTGGCGCCGCCAGCCTTCCCCGGCAAACATATAAAGGTCGTAGAGGGAAGAGCGGTTTACGTGCAGCAGCACCAAGCGTCCGCCCTGGGCGCAGGCCAAGTCATCGGCATAGTGCAGCGCTCGTAAGGCGGCCGGGTAGAAGTTGGTGAGCACAATCAGAGAAATGCCCATGGCGGTACCGATTGGTAGACAACGTGAAAGCGGGATAAGCTAGTCCATGGCCGGAATCAGCAGAACCGGAATGGGGCTTTCTCCAATAATCTGGGCCGTGACGCTGCGATGAAACAGACCGCCGAGCAGACTATGGCGCCGCGCAATCACCACCAGCAGGTCGGCTTCCAGCTCGGCGGCCCCCTGCAAAATTCCCTCCGCCACGTTGGTGTGGTACACCACGCGAACGGGGTCAGATTCTTTCACGTTTACTAAGCCACTATTTCGCACACTGCGCAAAGCATCGTGCCCAGCCGCCGCGCCAGGGTCCTTTTGGTCCGTTACGTGTAGAATAGTAAGCGCGCCCTGCAACGACTGCATGAGGTGGGGCAGGATATCTTGGTTTTCGTACAGCATGAAATCGTCGCCATCAACGGCCAGCAGCAAGCGGCGCGGCGGAAAAGTGTCCCAGCCCACGGTGGGCACCGTGAGCAGGGGGTGCGGCACGTGGCGCAACAAATCCATTGCCGCGTTGACGATGCCTTCGGCCGGCATAACCGCGGTGCCCGGTCGCCCCAGCACCAGCAGCTGCGGATGATGGTGACGCACGGCCTCCGTCACGGCGTCGGGCAGGTAGCCTTCCGAGATTTCCACCTGCGTAGGCACGGGCTGGCTCCCGGCCAGCTTCGTCAGCGCTTCCAGGGTTTCGCGCTCATTATGATGGGCTCCGCGGTTGGTGTATTCCTCAGGCGAGAGAAGCCCGTCGTGGCGCACATGCAGCAACACCAGTTGGGCCTTCAAGGGTAATGCTAAGCCGGAGGCATACGATAGCGCGCGGTTGGAGACGGCAAAAAAATCGGTCAGAACAACAATGGGAGGTGTCATGGCGGAGGGTAAGGAGCTAGTAGAGAAAAATAGCTTTGCAGCGACGCCGGGGGGCTTTTCCAGGGACGAATTCGCTGTGTTCGGCGGATTTAGGCAGCGGCCAATTGCTTGGTCGCGTCGGTGTCAGGTGTAGAATAACTGTCCTGTTGAGCCAGCCGCCAATGCGAGAGCATGGTAGCCAGATTGAGCACATGGCCCTGAGCAGCCGTAGCTTCGGGTCCCTCAAAATTCCGGTCGAAGGTATTTTTTAGCAGTTGGCACCAGCGCTCATACAGCGGGCCAGTGTAGGGATGCACATGAGTTGCCCGCAGCGGCCGGCCCTGATAGCATTCACCAGCCAGCGCGGAATCCCACCACGCCTGATGCTCCGCTGGGGCCGCGCTGCCGTCGGCATTTATCGAGTTGCCAAAAACCGAGCTTAGCAATTCATCATTGGCGAGCCGATCCATAAACTGGCTGACCAGCTGCTGGCGCCGGGCCGGCGTATCCAGATCGGGGAGAGAGTGCATACCCATAGTGCAAATCCTGAAAAGCAGGCGACTAGCCCGTGGTGGAAGAATGGTGCGAGCCCTGCCGCTGGTGCCAGAGTAGGCCGGTCAGGGTGAGGAAAAGGAGCCAAAACCAAAAAGCGGGCGTGATCATAGCGTTAAATGAAAAGCAGTGAATACTTCGCTGTCAGGAGGCGTTTACCATGATAAAAGTCGTGATTAGCAGCGCTCCAGGGAATGGCTTTCGTCACCTGAAGCCTTGACTTTGGTCATGCTTTGCTTGCGTTTGCAAGGCGCTTTTTACGCCGATTTTTGTCTGAGCACCACGCCTAAATCCCGGTGAATAGCTTAGCCGATTCTCGATATTCCGGCACGATTACCGACGGCCAGCCTAGGTCATGATGCAGGGTCTGGGCCAGCTTGGTGGCAGCCTCGGGCTCGCCATGAACCACGAATGTGCGCTTGGGGGGCTTTTTGAAGTTGCTTAGCCAGCGCAGCAGTTCCGAGCGGTCGGCGTGGGCCGAGAAGCCATCAAGCTCCGATACGTGGCAGTGCACAGGCACCACTTCTCCAAACATCTTGATCTGCTGCGCGCCGTCCTGCAGGTCGCGGCCCCTGGTTCCTTCGGCCTGGTAGCCCACCAGCAACAGCGTGTCCTGGGGCCGGGGCAGCCGATGATACAGATGGTGGATGATGCGCCCGCCCGTGAGCATTCCGCTCGACGAGATGATGATAGCCGGACCCGCCAGCTGATTCAGGGCTTTGGATTGCTGCTGCTCGCTTACAAACGTCAAGTTCTCGAAGTAAAACGGGTTGCTCTCGCCCAGCCGGTGCGCCGCGGTGTGGTGCTGAAAGAGCGAGGTGACGCGGATGCCCATGGGGCTGTCGACGTACACGGGTACCTTGGGTATGCGGCCTTCCTGCCGAAGTTTTTTCAGGTAGTAAAGCAGGGTTTGGGTGCGCCCCACGGCAAAGGCGGCGATGAGCAGCACGCCGCCGTGCGCCAGCGCCTCATTGACCAGCCGCACTAGTTCCTGCTCGGGGTCCTGAATACGCGTATCCCGGTCGCCGTAGGTAGACTCCACCAGCAGCACGTCGGCCGTTTCGATGGGCGTTGGGTCGTATAATACCGGGTTGTCGTAGCGGCCCAGATCACCGGAAAAAACCAGCTTTTTCGATTGTTGACTGCCTTTTACGGTCAGCTCGGCAATTGCGGAGCCCAGAATATGGCCCGCGTCGCGGAATACGACGTGCACCTGATCGGTGACCTGCACGGGCGTGTCGTAGGGCACCGAACGCAGGAGGGTAAGCACTTGCCTGGCGTCGGCAATGGTATACAGGGGCTCGGCAGGGTGGTGCTTGGAGTAGCCTTTAGCGTTGGCGTAGGCGGCCTCTTCTTCCTGTAGCTTGGCCGAGTCGAGCAGCATGATTTCGAGCAGATCGGCCGTAGCATCGGTGCAGAAAATTGCCCCCCGGAACCCATCGCGCACGAGCTTAGGCAGGTAGCCGCTATGATCGATGTGGGCGTGCGTCAGCACCACGGCCTCTAGGTCGGGAACGGGCAGCGGCAGCGGCTCACGGTTGCGCAGGCGCAGCTCCTTCAAGCCCTGAAACAGCCCGCAATCGATCATCAGCTGCCGCCGCTGGCGCCCCTGATCGAGCGTCAACAGGTATTTGGAGCCCGTCACGCACTGCGCGGCGCCCAGAAAAGTTAGGCTTACATCGAGCAGCAAATCATCCTCGGAAATCCACGGTTCCCCAATCGGCTTGGCTGAGGGCGCCGCTGCAAGCGGCCTTGGAGTACTGGGGTGGGCTAGCTGCGCCGCGCCGCTAAGTGCCGACTGTATCAGTAAGGGCTCGACGGACGAAATGGGGCTGATTGGACATACCTGGTGCATGGCGTCAAAACAAAGAGTGGCAGCGGCCGGAAGCATATGGTAAGCTATCAGGCTCCCGAAAGCATTACTAGTACAATATATAGGAGGATGAAAACAGAGTCTATGACTTACATCATCTCCTCTCATAATCATTCGTGCATGGTTACCGCTTCCGCCTGGGTAAAGCCTCTGGCCCGCACAATAACTTCAAAAAGCCTTCATTACCATAACTGGGGGGCTTTTTTAACTCGCTATGCGCTTTTCTGATCGGGCTAGATAAAAGGCCCACGAGCAGAAAGCCAACGTGTTCAGGTGAGGCGTGCCAGCCACCTCGGAGTACTCTGGTCCTGCGCGGGGAGCAGCAGTACTGGTATCCGGCTTTCGCGCAGCACCTGGGCCGTGATGCTGCGGTGGAACAGCTGCCCTACGAAGCTATGCGGCCGAACAATGAGCACTAGCAAATCGGCCTGTACATCCTTCACTGCCTGCACAATGCCTTCAGCGGGCGGCAGATTTACCTCCTCGTACAGCTCCAATGCCGTATCGGGCGGAAGCAGCTGGCTCAGGCGAACAGTGGCCAGGGCCCGCTGGCCCGGAAATGCCTGTTGCTCATGTGGCGCTTCGGCATGTATCACGATGTACGTTGCCTGCCAGGAAGCTAGTAGGGGCGCCAAGGCCTTACTGGCTTCGTTCAGGGTAAATGAATTAGCATCGACTGCCAAGGCTATGCGGCGCGGAATGCGGGGGGCGGGGGCGGCTTCCGGGATGGCCAATATGGGCCAATGCGTATCGCGCAGCGCCTGGTTTTGCCACAGCAGGTCCAGCAGGCTACTCTCGGTGCTCGCGCCCATCGCCAGCAGGAGCGGGTGGTAGCGCTCCACGGCCTCCGCTACCAGCTCTACCTCCGCCCGGGTGGAGGCCAGCACCTGCGTAGAAGCCGGCAGCTGCTGGGTCAGGCTCTGCAAAGCGGCGTCCATCTCCGCCTGACTGCGGTAGGTAGTGGTTGCGGTCATGGTCACCAGCTCGGGGTCAGGGGCCACCTCGCTGTAATGATGCAGCAAAATGAGGCGCGCCTGAAGCGGCTCACCCAGCACGGCGGCATACCGAGCGGCGTGCGCCGCCGTCGCTGTCAGGTTAGCTAACACAACGATTGACGGGCTCATAAGGGGATGGTTAAGTGGCGCGAAGCTATACTCAGCAGCGGTCAGGGCTGCCTTAGTTTTGGGGGCATTTCGGTAACGCTACTTAACGTTAGCAGCTTTATGACTAGCGCGCAGGTAGGAGCTTGTCAGGGCCAGTACGGCAAGGAGAAAAATGGGCAGGATAAGGCTGAAAGCGTTCATAGTGGTAGCAAAAGTGAGGCACAGCACGCTGGTCCCGGGTGAAAGAAATCATGCTATAAACATCCGTTTTCAGAAAGAACAAAGCCATGATATAGGTTAGCAAAGTGTCTGATCTATATCATGTTTGCCTCTACTCCGGTTCGCACGCCACGAGCGAGACGCAGAGCAGCATCACCGTGGTCGGGCGCTGCTAGCTTTATGGAGCCGTTGGAGATATTTAATACGCGTTCAGCTCATTGTAATCCAGCTCCTGAAGCCGGAATCTGGCGTAGGGCCGCCGCTGGCCATCTACTACCCAGCTCGCTTCGGCTACTGTAGGTACCCGCACCCCGTGAAAAGTGCGATACTCGGAGAAATGCCCCACCCAGGGCAAAACAGCAGTGTCGCTCTGGTAGCGCTCCGCTTCGAATCGGGTTAGCTCATTTTGCTCATTAAAGCGCACCAGATACGACAACACTTGACCCTGATACGTGAGGGTAAGCGTAGCAGAGTGTTCATCCACGGGTGTCCAGTTTACTCGCTCGCTGGGCAGCAGGGCAGTGGGCAACCAGGCAATTTCGCCCAGCCAGCGCAGTAGCTCGGCCTGGTCGTAGCGCGGCCCGCGGCCGTGCACCACGGGGGCCAAACCAAATAGGCGCACCAGCAACTTGCCCCGCCCGGCTACATATTCATCGCGGGCGATAAAACGGGCGGTGGTACCCTGCCAAATGAAGGCCGGCGGATCGGCGATAATGTATTCTTCGCCGGAAATTGCCCCCCAGTCACCATCCAGGGAGGTTTTAAACTGGCCCGTATGCCGAAGCCGCGCCGTGCGCAGATAGGGCTGACCATCGGGTAGCACCTGACGGAAGTAGCGCTGCACCGGCGCCGGCAAATCGGCCAGCTGGGTTTCGTGGTAGATGCGTGCGGTGACGTCGGTAGACTGGCGCAGGAGTCGCTGCGCATCCCGGCGCAACTGGCGACCTACCAGGGCGCGCCCAACTACAAACCCGGTGGCGGCCGCCGCTGCAATTCCCGCCGCCAGCAGCCACGGCTCCTTATTGTTCTGGATCTTCATCGCTTCGGATTGTTGGGTATAGGCTTTTAGGAAGCAGTTGCTAAAAATTAGTCAAGAATATGTCCGTAAAATTATATATATTACTATCTCAGGTACATGACGAATACGGGGTCATTGCTTGATAAAAATCAAGCGCACGGGCACATGGTGCGCACCTTGATGCTGCCTGTCTGCTGGTTTTCTGTCAGTAGCTTCACTCTTTCGCTGCTCCTGCTCATGGTACCTTCCCTGCTCATTCTGACCGATTTCTTTCAGGGTGCCAACCAGGCGCTCGACTATGCCTCCAATCTGGCCGATCCGCTCGGAGCCCGGCTGGTGCTGCTGCACGTGCGCCGCAACTCGGTGCTAGATCCGGAGATGCAAAGGGGAGTTTTATCAAACCTTAGTCGGGAAGCCATCAATCTGGTTATGAATGATATAGCCAGACAGCTGGCCGTGCCGGTAGTGGCGGAGGTCGGATACGGAGGCATGGCCGCTGCCGTAGCGGATGCCGTCAGTCGGCACCATCCTGAGCTAATCGTGCTGGGCCGGCCCGAGTACTCCACTACCCCCGCTGAAATGGTGGAAACCACGTCTTTGGATATTCTACGGGCCGCTCCTTACCCCATGCTGCTGGTGCCGCACAATGTAGTGAGCAGCTCGCCGCCCACGCGCCTGCTGCTGGCGGTTGATGGTCAGCCGTTTGATTTGGGTGAACACGCGGGGGTGGTACACCGGCTGCTGACCGAATTGCGGGCTTCGCTCACGGTACTGTACGTAACAGCCAACGCCGATTTCGGCAAAAAGCCCCCCGAGGCCCTGGAAGCGGTGGTGCGCGCCGGCCTGCTGCTGGAAGCGGCGCCGGTTGAGATGCGCACTATCAGCAACCGTAGCACGGAAGCGGGCATTTTGCAGGAAGCCAAGCAGCCGGAGTATGACATGCTGGTGGTCATCTCTCGGCGGCGCAGCTTTCTGGGGCAGCTATTCCACCGCAGCGTCACAGCGCAACTGCTGATGCACAGTGAGTTGCCGGTGCTCGTGCTGCCTGCTCTCTGATATAGTGCTCGCAACCCGTACGTCGAAAGCTTGAGTGAAGCCAGTAGTGATGAAGATCATGAATGGCTATGTTATTTCTCATTTTTATAGAGTGCCAAACCCCGCACTTTTAGGCTAGAAGCACTGCCCGCAAGCGCCGGCTTAATCACCCAAAAAGCCCCCAGACGGGCTGATTGGCCTCTGAATATCTGACCGATTCCGGAAGCAAAAGCTTACGATTTTGGAGGGGACAGCCTGCTTTGCCTGCATAAAACTCGGCGCGGTTTTACTCATTTAGCACTTCTATAGTTATGGCACAGGAAGCATACACTCGGTTCTTCCGCGAGCTGACCAACCAGCAGGTCGCGTTGGTAGGAGGGAAGAACGCCTCTCTAGGGGAGCTTTTCAACCAGTTGATTCCTAAAGGAATTAACGTGCCCGATGGGTTTGCTACAGCCGCCGCCGCCTATTGGCAGTTTCTGGATGAAAACCAGTTGCGGCAGCCCCTCACCACGCTACTGGCAAGCCTTGACGAGAAGGAGCTGACGAATCTTTCGGCCGTAGGCACCCAGGCGCGGGCCTTGCTAACGCAGGCCAAAATGCCCCCAGCGTGACGGAGGCTGTTCGGCAGGCGTACCGGGAGCTTTCAGCTGGTCACTCCGACGGGGGCCTACCGGTAGCTGTGCGCAGTAGTGCCACGGCCGAAGATCTGCCCACGGCCAGCTTTGCCGGACAGCACGATTCGTTCCTGAATGTGCAGGGCGAGGAGGCCGTGGTGCAGGCCTGTCAGCGGTGCTTTGTGTCTTTGTTCAACGACCGGGCTATTAAGTACCGGCTGCAAAATGGCTTTGATCATCTGCGCGTGGCCTTATCAGTGGGCGTGCAGATGATGGTGCGCTCCGATGTGGGCTCGGCGGGCGTGGCTTTTACCATCGAGCCCGAAACCGGTCACGCCAACCTTATCTACCTCACCGGCAGCTGGGGCCTGGGCGAAAACGTGGTGCAGGGCGCCGTCAATCCCGACGAATTTTATCTGTTCAAACCCTCTTTGCGGAGCGGATACCGGGCCTTGGTAACCCGCAAGCTTGGCGACAAAGCCAAGACCATGCGCTATGCCCAAACCGGCATCGAAAACTCCGACACCCCGCCTGAGAAGCGCGCTATGTTCGTGCTGTCCGATGCGGAGGCGGAGGAACTGGGGAGCTGGTGCTTGCTTATCGAAGATCACTACGGTATGCCCATGGATATTGAGTGGGCAAAAGATGGCCTGACCAGCAAGCTCTACATTGTGCAGGCCCGCCCCGAAACCATTCACCATGGAAGCAAAGCCCTGCGTTTGCACGAGTACCACCTGACCCAAAAAGGCCCGGTGCTGGCCACGGGTAAAGCAGTCGGTAATCAGATTGCCACGGGCGTGGCGCGCATCATCGCCTCGCCAGCCGACGGGCACCGTCTGCAGCCGGGCGAAATCCTGATTACTGACATTACCAGCCCCGATTGGAATGCGGTGTTGCGCAAGGCGGCCGTCATCGTTACCAATAAAGGCGGGCGCACCAGCCACGCGGCCATTGTGGCGCGGGAGCTGGGCCTCTCGGCCGTGGTGGGCACACTCAACGCCACGGAAAAAGTGCAGGATGGGCAGCTCATTACGGTTTCCTGCGCCGAGGGCGATGAGGGCCAGGTGTTCGCGGGCCAGTTGGCCTGGCAGGAAACTGACATCGATTTGGAGCACGTGGAGATGCCCCGCACCAAGCCCCTGCTCATTCTGGCTGATCCCGACCGCGCTCTGCAGCTCGCTCGTTATCCTAGCCAGGGCGTGGGGCTGATGCGGATGGAATTCGTGATCAATAGCGCCATCCGCATCCATCCGATGGCGCTGGTCGATTTTGACAAGCTACAGGACGCGTCTGCCCGCCAGGAAATTGCGCAGCTCACCGCTCATTATGCTAGCAAGCCGGAGTATTTCGTGGATAAGCTGGCGCAGGCCATCGGGTTTGTAGCGGCCGCTTTTTACCCACGCCAAGTGATTGTGCGCCTGAGCGATTTCAAGACCAACGAGTACGCCAACCTGGTCGGCGGCCGGCAGTTTGAGCCGGACGAGGAAAACCCTATGCTGGGCTTCCGGGGTGCCTCACGCTACTACAGTCCGCAGTACCGCGAAGGGTTCCGGCTGGAGTGCGAAGCGCTGCGGCGCGTGCGCCTCGACTGGGGCCTCACCAATGTGAAGGTGATGGTGCCTTTCTGCCGCACCGTGGCCGAAGGAAAGCAGGTGGTGGCCCTCATGGCGGAGTTCGGATTGAAGCGGGGCGAGCAGGGGCTGGAGGTGTACGTGATGGCCGAAATTCCCAGCAATGTTATACTGGCCGAAGATTTTGCTGCTGTCTTCGATGGGTTCTCTATCGGCTCCAACGACCTCACCCAGCTTACCCTAGGCATCGACCGCGACTCGGCAATCGTGAGCCATTTGTTTGACGAAAACAACGAGGCCGTGACCCGGATGCTCGCCCAAGTGATTCGTACGGCCAAAGCCTGCGGCCGACCCATCGGGCTGTGCGGGCAGGCCCCCAGCGACTACCCGGCGTTTGCCCAATTTCTGGTGGAGCAAGGTATTGATAGTATCTCCTTTACCCCCGATGCCCTGCTAAAAGGAATGAACAATATGGTGCAGGCCGAGCACGCCCTGCAACCCCGCCAATCGGCCCCGGAAGTAGGAGCTTAAAGATTGGCTTAACCCAGTCCGGGGGGCTTTTTTAGTGCCAAATGCAAAGAAGCGAGTCGATGGATACAGTTTGAGTACTGTATCCATCGACTCGCTTCTTTGCTCTGAATCTTGCCTTAAGCCGTGGTGGGCAGCACCAGCACCGGCACCGGACTACGACGCAGAATATCGGCCGTGACGCTATGGTGAAAAAGCCCCCCAAGGAAGGAGTGCGGCCGGGCCAGCAGCACAAGAAGCTGGGCGTGCAGCTCCGCGGCCGCGTGCAGAATGCCGTCGGCCGGAGCTTCTTCGCACACTTCGTACAGGCTGTTCTCCGTTAAATGCCCAAATAGACCCGTACGCTGCGCTGATGCCAGCCCCACGTCGGCGCGCGAAGGACCCGTAGCCTCCGCCACGTGCACGACGGTCGTGGTGAGTTTCAGGCTGGTCAATAGCTCCGTGAGGGCAAGGGAAGGCGCACTCAGCCAGAACGCTTTATCATCGGTGGCTACCACCGCGCGCCGGGGCAGCTCGGTACTCTGCCAAACTTCGGGAACCACCAGCAGCGGTTGATGCGCCTGTTGTAGAATGGGCAGGACCCAATTGCCGATCATCCTGTCCAGCAAATTGATGGGTTGTTCCCGCCCGCAAGCCAGCAGGAGCGGCCTGTGGCGCTGCACCACGTCGGCCAGAGCCGGGCTGAGCATATCCACCACTATTTCGGCCTCGGCCGGAACCGGAAGCTCCTGTGCTCGCTCCACCAGATAGGCTATAATCTCCTTGCGGCTGGTCACCAGAATGGGCGAGGCCATTACGGCCGCATCCGGCGCCAGCATTGGGTCGAGGTACACGTGGAGCAGCACCAGCCGCCCATCCAAGCGTTGGGCCAGGCGGCTAGTGTAGGTCAGGGCTACCTCGGTGGCAGCTGACATATCCGTTAAGACAACAAAGGCAGGTTGCATAGGCGAAGGGTAGCCAGCTAACGTAGGATATGGGCCGTCTCTGGCCTTATATTGTGGCTTCGGTAGCTACAATACAAGGCCTACAAGTGAGGGCTTAACCCGTGAAGTTAGCTCCGAGATTGGTGGTGCGTGGCAATGCCCAGCAGCGAATAAAAGGGGCAATAGCCGGCAATGCCCGTCAGCAGCAGCGTGAGCGGAATGAGCAGCCAGGCAAGAAGTAGGGGAGTGCTGAAGCCTTGCCGCACCAGATAGCCGGTGAGGAAGGTGGCCAGGAGAATGCGAATCACCCGGTCGTACGAACTTAGATTCTGACGCATGATGAAGTTGCTGATGAGTGAAAAAAGGAGAATGACAGCAGGGACTGGCAGCTTGCCCAACACAGCCTTGAAAGCAGCCGGCAGCCCCTTTTCAAAAAAGCCTTTTAGGCGACCAGCTTCTCCCGGCTTGCTTCTCCAGCTGGCCTGAGAAAAGCAGCTAAGCAGGCAATCCACCGCAGCAGAATACTTTCTGCATCACGAGATGGGTACAAGCCTCGTTTGGTGGCGGCTATCATTAGCCGCGTCGTCTAATATGTATGTTCAGCGAGGCTTGAGAATGTGTTAAATATCGCCCTAATACAATGGCTGTAATATGATGATAGTCAATTAGCTAATTGATTTGCGTCATGCTCCTTCCCCCGGCTAACATTTAGTTGCCAAGTTACTTTCAGGCGCTACCACAGCAGCTTCTGGTGGCGGGCGACCTCAGGCTGATTCAGGCGTTAATAGGAGGCGAAAAAGACGAATAGTGGGGTCGAGAGCTGGCTATGTAGGCCCAAATGACCGTAGAGCTTTTTTATACTTCTTTTCACGTTCTATTCTACTGTTCCATTCTCACAACCAGTGCGCTATGTCACTTACTAACAGCTTACTAAATACAGTGCTTCGGCAGGCCAGCCAGGAGGTATCACGCAAAGAGTTTCTGACCATGGCCGGGCGGGGCCTGGCCGTAGGAGTGGCCGCCAGCACGTTTGCCGGCTGCCAGGAGAAGCCGGGCGGCGAGGCGGCCAAAACAGCTACCCCTACTACCGGCACGCCCGCCTCGGAAGTCACTGCTTCCACCGTATATGCGGCCCCTGGCGGCCAGCAAGTGCCTTCGTCGGAAGCCGTGTCGCCGCCCGCGAAAGTGCCATCGGGCGTAGATAAGCCCATTGAGCTTGAAGCCTGGAAGTCAGAAGTAGACCCCAAGTCGGGCCCCACGCCCACACCTTTGCCCCCGACCAGCGGGTGGGATATGCGTTGGTGGGCCTGGGCCACCTGACGCTGGAAGAACTTCTGCCCGCTTTTGGTGAGTGCAAAAAATCCAAGCCCGTGGCCCTAGTTAGCGGCTCACCTGAGAAGCTAAAGAAAGTCGCCCAGCAATACGGCATTAAGCCCGAAAGCTGCTACAGCTACGAAGACTACGATAAGCTGAAGGACAATGCCGAGGTGAAGGTTATTTACATTGTACTGCCCAACTCCATGCACGCCGAGTACACTATCCGGGGGGCGCAGGCTGGCAAGCACATTCTCTGCGAAAAACCCATGGCCAACTCCGCCGCCGAGTGTGAGGCCATGATTGCGGCCTGCAAAAAAGCCAATCGCAAGCTGATGATTGCCTACCGCATTCAATACGAGCCCTACAACCGCTTGGTACGCAAGATGGTGCGCGAAAACAAGTGGGGCAAGACCAAGTACATTCAGGCCCAGAATAGCCAAAGCTCCGCCAACCCCGACCACTGGCGCCACAAGAAAGCCCTGGCCGGTGGCGGCGCCCTGCCCGATATCGGCCTGTATTGCCTGAACACCTCGCGCTTCCTGCTGGGCACTGAGCCCACGGAGGTATTTGGCTACTCCTACAGCACGCCCGGCAATCCGCTGTTTAAAGAGGTAGAGGAAGTAATGTCGTGGCAGATGCGCTTCCCGGGGGCATTTTGGTCGACAGCATCACCCACTACAACACCCACGACTCGCGCTTCTACCGCGTGAATGGGGAGAAAGGGTGGATGCACCTGAACAATGCCTACGCCTATCAGGGCCAGCAGCTGCAAACCTCCCACGCCGAGGGCCCGGCCAAAATGCAGAACCAGATTACCATCAGCCCAGTAAATCAGTTTGCGGCCGAAATGGACCACTTTTCCACCTGCGTGCTGGAAGACAAGCCGCCCCACACGCCCGGCGAGGAAGGCTTGCAGGACCAGCGCATTATGGAGGCCATCTACCAGTCGGCCCGCGAAGGCCGGCCGGTAAAATTGCCCCCCATGTCAGGTACGGATGTATTTCGCGGGCCGGAGCCGAAAGAGAATGCTTGAGCGAGCTTATAAATAGTGAACATGAAAGCCCAGCATTAGCCGAGCCCAACAAGTGGAATAATGAAAAAAGCCCTTGCTAATTAGCAAGGGCTTTTTGTTAAACTATGTAAAGCGAAAACAGGGCACCTTAGAAACCCAAGCCTAGAGCGAAGCCACCAGGTGCACCACTTATCCCGTTGAGACCGGAAATAGTAAGCGACCGAGCGAAGGTGCGCTCTCCAGTTGCAAGGTTCAGCGTATTAAGCTGAAACACATTATTGGTGCTGTTAACAACGTTAACAAGAATATAGGCGGTGTTGCTAGTGCCTCCAATATCCATGTGGCGTACGTCAGCGGCTACGTTACCAATCTCCTTTAAATTACCAGGAACAAGGGGCGTAACTTGATATAGTTTACTAACAAGATTAATCGAGACATCAGTACCATACAGGTTAGTTGTTGTCGCACCAACAAAGTTATTATCGTGGGCAAGTGTATTTACACCGGGTCGATTGATGCCTACAGCAATACCAATGGGGGAACCTTCGGTGGTAATGCCATTCGTTGGGTTCACAGTCAGGTTCTGGCCAGCTTTACTTACTACGCGAATCATATCTGTAACGGGATCAAAGTCAAAGCTTCCATCGAATATCACAGGTATATTCGTTTGAGCCACAAATGTAGCGGCGCCGGTGCCTAGGTCAATAGTGTACAGATACGCCCCACTTGAAAAGCCTCCTGATAGAATTGTATACAGCTGACCTGTTGCCGGCCTAAAGTCTAGGCCAATAGCCCTTCCACCTCCTCTGATACCAGTAACGTTCTTTGTCGAGACACTGTTTGAGTCTGTTGGATCAACAATAGACAATGTCGTGAAGCTTCCGTCTACATTAGTGGCAATGTAAGCGACAGGCTTTGTAGGGATGGCTAAACCAGTGTAGTTCTGACTTGGGCCGTACTCCGCCAAAGGACGAGCCGCGCCCGTGCTCAAGTTCACGGTAAAGAGTGTAGGCTTGCCTTGTACGGTATACAACCCCAAGGCAGTACCTGTTTTGGCATCAATATCAAAGCCGCCATCACCGCTCACGGGCAGGTTCAGGTTGCCCACGGATACGAGCGTACCGTTGTTCGGTGGGTTAACCAAGTAGAGCTGCTGGTTTTGGGTGTTAATGGCATAAAGCGCAGTCGCGGTAGCACCAGCTACGTTATTGGTGTAGGCCACGCCCGTTAGGGTAGCGCCCGCTGCCCCGTTGATAGTACCATCGGTAGCGGCCACCGTTGCTGTTTCGGGATGTAGACGCAGGTTCTGTCCCGTACTCGTTACCAACCGAATGCGGTCAACCGTCGGGTTAAAGTCAAAGCTCACTACATTGCCCCCCAGCGCGGGGGTGAAGGCCCCCGTCCCAATAACGTGAGCCCTGCCGGTGTTTTGATTGATTACATAAATACGGCTGCCGCTGCTGACCCCATAGAGCTGCCCAGTGCCTGGCCGGAAGTCCATAGCTAAGATTTGTTCACCGCTCTGTAAGCCGGTAATGGCAACCGAGGCGGTCCGGGTGGCTGGATCTTTGGTGGAATACGCATCAAGCCGATTACCCCCTGATAAAGCATAAAAGGCGATATCCTGACCTAAGGGCGGGAAGGTGGGAGTAGTAGGGGGCGGAGTAGGATTGGGTTTGGGGAAGTACTGCTCCAAAATGTCTTCGCAACTCGTGAGCGAGGCCAGCAACAGAGCAGCCGCTCCCCACTTGGAGAGGGTTATGGATTTTAGCATAGGAACGAGAAGATAGGATGAAAGGAAGGATAAATTGAATGATTAGCTTTAGCCACTACGATATGCTAAGGTTATAAGATGCAGTGCCATCAAAATAAAATACAAGTGCGCATTCTCTTTCTCTTGTTAGCTTCTCTCTCCCCTCAACTCATCACAAGGGACGCATAAAAAAGCTGCGAAGTACAATGGTTACTATGTGCGAATACTCCGCAAGCACTTACTCCTCTACTGAATTTGAGCTCCCGATTAAGAAAAAGCCCCCTGTTTAAGAGCGGGGGGCTTTTTTTGCTATCTGAAGAAAAGGAAATTACAGGGCTAACCCGAGCGTAAACCCTGTGATGAACGGCGCGAAGACGAAGCCTGGCGTGGGCGCCGGTCTTATAGCTGGAAAGCCGAAGTCTCCCAATTCTGTGGCCGCGCCAGTTGTTAAATTGATCGAATATAAACGCCCGACATTAGGGCCGCTCATAACCGCATACGCCTTCTTGCTAGTGGCGCCAATATCGAAACTGCCGTCGGAGAGGAAGTTGATACTTAAGGGACCAATTTCTGTGATCGTCCCGGCATTGGGCGGGTTTACTAAGTAAAGCTTATCCTCCGTGAAATCTAGCGCGTACAAGTTCGTGGAGGTAGCACCAGCCACGTTATTATCGTAGGCTAAGCCCACCACTCTATTGGCGTTGCCCCATTAATACGCCCATCTTCAATTGCTACGCCGTCAACCGGATTCACCCGGAGGTTCTGACCTGAGTTAGTCACAATCCGAATCCGATCCACTACGGGGTTAAAATCGAACCCCAAGGTAAGGGACCCACTGAGGGGAATGCTGACGGCTGCGACCAACGTAGCAGCTCCGGTGGCGGGATTAATAGTATACAGGCGGCCATCGGTCGCGCTGGTCGTGGCAACCAGCGCATAGAGTTGGCCGGTGGCGGGGCGTATGTCGAGCCCATAGAGGCGGTCGGTGACGGCGCTCAAACCCGTAATTGGCATTTCCTGGATTTTGGCCAGCGTAATAGGATTGAAAATAATCAATCCATTCTGCCATGCCCCATCGCCGGACCCTGGTGTAACAGCGTCAGCGTAGGTTGTGTATGCTACCGTCTGGGTAGGAATCGTAGGCGGGGTAGGCGTGGGCTTGGGGAAATACTGCTCCAAGATGTCCTCGCAACTCGTAAGCGACGACAATAACAGCACAGCCGCGCCCCAAGTGGCGAGGGAAGAGAATTTTAGCATAGAACCGAGAAGATAGGATGTAAATAAGAATCAATATGATTCATACAATTTTCCATACGTAGCTCGACAATTCGTAGCTGATTGTAGCACTATAATTATTCAAATAGCTGAATACTGCTTACCACGCGTCTGCGGTTGGCGACGGGAACACCTGTCATGGCGCTTGCGGCCGGATCCGTAAGGTCGATAATTTGGAACCGGCCGCATTGTATCCATAGCAGAAATGCGTGGGTAGATTTAGAAGAATACGAAACCTGTTATCGTGTGCCAGACAGCCTAGAGCGTCACACGTAGCGCCTCATCTTATGCAGCAACGTGGTATGGAAACCCTGAAGGTAGCTGAAGCCAGCTAGAAGCCGGGCCCAATTGCCAAGCCCCAGCCGAGATTGGTAGGATAATGCGCCACAAACGTGGTAGATGGGCCAGTGCGCGGATTCAGATTAATGGTGTAGAGATCAGGGCCACTGCCTGCGAATTTGATGAGCAGGGCATAGGCTGTATTGGTGGTTCCGCCAATATCCATGCTGCCCCCAATTATTTGATCTAGTCCCAGTCCTCGCAGTTCCACAGGTCGATTCTCACTGGGCGTAGTCAACTGAGTAAGCCAGCTTCTGGATTCATTCTTATTAAATAGCTCATAGTTGAGGCCGTATAAAGTTGTACTCGTTGCCCCGGCGAAGCTGTTGCTGTAGGCCCAGGTAAAGGGAATAGCCGCAGGGGGCGTAATTGGAGTGTCCTCTACCACCTCACCAGTGGTGGGGTTAATCAGCAGGTTCCGTGCTGAGATAGTGCCTCCTCTCCCCATAAAAATGCGGATACGGTCGGTAACGGGATTAAATTCCAAATCCGAAACGCTTTGATAGAACCCTGAAAGGCTAAGTGGAGCCACGAGCGTAGCAACTCCCGTAGCTGGATTGATGGTGTATAACCGGGCCCCTGGGTTCTGAGAAAAAGACGAAACTGCGAGCCCATAGAGCTGACCGGTGGCAGGACGAAAATCCAGCGCGCTCACGCCTTCATCCTGGGCTAACCCTGTTATGGGCTTGACAACGAGCGGGGCCGGATTCGCGGTAGAAGATGGCGTAGTAGGATTAAAAATCACGAGGCTGCTCCCGGCACTAATATAGGCGACCGGTTGAGTAGGAATAGCAAGGCCCCTGTAGCTCAGGCTAACAGCGTAATGGGCCAGCGGGCGGGCCGCCCCCGTCGTCAGATCCACGGCGAAGAGGGTAGGAATGCCGTTGATCGGGTAGAGGCCTAAGGCCGTGCCAGTGGTAGCATCAATATCAAAACCGCCATTACCACTGACGTTTAGATTTAGCTTGCCTACGGGTACCACCGTGCCCTCATTAGGTGGGTTGACTAAATAGAGCTGCTGATTCTGAGTATTAATCGCATAAAGAGCAGTGGTAGCTACCCCATTCGTGTTGTTCGTATACGCGGCCCCGGTGATGGTAGTCCCTGTTGCCCAATTAATGACGCCATCAGTAGCGGCTACGGTGCCCGTTTCGGGATTCAGCCGCAAGTTCTGGCCCGTAGACGTGACGAGGCGAATGCGGTCGACGGTGGGGTTAAAATCAAAGCCCACTAAATTGCCCCCCAGCGCCGGGGTAAAGGCACCCGCACCGATGGCCCGCGCCACGCCCGTATTCTGGTTGATCACGTAGAGGCGGCTGGCACTGCTCACCCCGTAGAGTTGGCCGGTAGCTGGGCGAAAATCAATTGCTAAAATATGTTCGCCACTTGCCAAGCCTGTGAGGGCCACCGAGGCGGTACGCGTCGCAGGATCCTTTGTGGAGTAAGCATCGAGCTGGGTACCACCCGATAAAGCGTAGAAGGGGATGTCCTGCCCTAAGGATGGAAAGGTCGGAGGGGTGGGGTTACGTGTAGGGAAGTATTGCTCCAGAATATCCTCGCAGCTGCTGAGCAACGAAACCAATAGCACTGCCGCACTCCATTTTGACAAGCGTAAGAAAATATTCATATCATCATTACATGAAAAATTGTGATCATTATAATTTTGATATACTGAAAATACGAAGATCAACCCAGAAAAGTGTCAGATCGAGTAATGAATAAATGGATTGTAAGATAATGATGAGCTGTGGTCTATATATTCGAATAGTAGGCTGAACCGTCGTTTATGGCGTGCCAGAAAAGGAATCGATGCGACTGGTAGTGGTGGCCAATGACTCCTATTACCTAGGTAATTGAGTAAATGCAACGTGCAATACACAAAAAAGCCCCCCAGATATGTCTGGGGGGCTTTTTTGTGTGTTAAAGCTACAGGGAATCTTAGATTCCTCCGAGGGTTATGCCAAAGCTGAGCGTCTGGGCTTGGGGACCGCGACCGTCTTTGAAGAGCTCGTTGAGATTGTATTTGACGAACAAGTCCAAGCCACCGATTCCGACTAAGCCTTGCAGGCCGTAATTGAAATCTTCAAGGTTGAAGCTACCGCGGTCCTTGTCTTTGCGGTCGCGGTCGTCGTTGTCATACTTGATCTTGGTGCGGCTGCCCAAGCGGTAGCCCGCGAAGCCACCGGCACCCAACCGGAATCCATCGTCGTTGCCTTTCTTGTTTTTAGTGTTGAGCACTAGCATAAGCGGCAGATTGATAGTGGTGGTAGCTAGCTTGCTTTTATCCAGATCAAGGCTGGGCTCGTTCTGAATGACCGTACCGGTGGGCGTCGTGAACAGGCGGGCGTTGTTATCAAACATATAATTGTTGAAGGACAGCTCGGGGCCAGTGAGCAAGCGCACGGGGCTGCCCTGAGGACCTAGGCGATACAAGTAGTGCCAGTTGAGACTGATGTAGCGGGAACCAAAGGGGCGCAGATCAAAGTCTTCAGCCGTAGTTGCCGTACGATTTACCAAGGCATTCAGGCCAATGTCGATGCCGAAGTCGCTGTGGCCGGGGCGGGCGGCGCGCTCTTTCTGCTTGGCTTCGCGCTGGGCGTTGCGGGTGGAGTCGTCGATGGCAGAGGTCCCTACTTTGATAGAAACGTGGTCATCGTCGCCATTCTCCACCACCGATACCCCGAAGGCGCGGCCCAGCACTACATCTACCCGTTCGGTGTCGCTCTTTTTGCCTTCGTCGGTGCGCACCGTCACCCGAATTTGCTCAGGCACTTGCTTGCCAGGCTGGTCTTTGGCGGGATAAAACTCCATTGTCACCGTCTCGGTTTTGGAGGTTTTGCCGGCGGCTTCGGCCTGGGAGATGTAGGTGTCCAGCAGGATCATCAGCGAGTCGAGCTTGTAGTTGCGAAGCTCGCGCAGCTGGGCTTTGTTCTTGACAAACAACGTCATAGTGGCCTGGTTGGGCAGTTTCACCACAATGGTGTCGTCGGGAGCAGGAGCGGCGGCGAGGGTGCGGCAAGGCGCGGCCAGGGCCAGCAGAAGCACTGCCAGCAGGGTGTAGAAGCGGTTCATGAGGTAGGGAAAATTAGAGTTGAATAACTAGGGCGTGATTAACGCCTGGAGGCCGAACGGTCACGGTTACGTCCTCAGGTAAGCGGGGTAAAGTCACTGGTTCGCCGCGCAGGGCATTGCTCACCTGGCGCATCACTTGCCCACCTAAGCGGCCCCGGCGAGGAGCCTCCTGGGTAGCCGCCAAGGCTGTCGCCGACGACTGGCGCACTTCCACTTCTATCGGACCCGTAGGTACCGATGGGGTAGTAGAGGCAGTAGCAACGGTTGGGAGCTGCTGGGGGGCATTTGGCTGCGTTTCCTCCGTCACGGGGCGCTCCGGTTGCGCTTTGGTGGGAGTGAGAGTAGCTACCATAGTGTTCTGCGCGGGTGGGGTACTTAGCTTTTTAGATGATGATGAACGGGGTATTCCTGTAGCGCGAGCCAGTTGGCGAGTAGTGGCTGGCTTGGAGCGAAGCGGCTGCATCGGTTGCGCTTCCGAGGGTAGCTGCTTCGTAGGAGCCGTTGCTACGGCGGCTTCTATTGGGGTAGATGGCTGTGCGGCAGGAAGGGTTGCCTGATAAGATGAATTTTTCGAAGAAACTGCTTCGGTCTTTTTAGGCGCAGACTGCGTAGTTACTTTCGCTAGCGTGCCCACGGCGGGGGCCAGATTTGCCCCCCGCCACAGCCAGGCAGCGCCGGCCAGCATGAGCAGCGTAATGACGGCTGCCGAGGCGTAGAGCCACATAACAGGGCGCTTGCGAGCAGGCTGCAACTCGGCTTCGAGCTGAGCCCAGAGGTAGTCGGGTGGCGGGGGCGCGTGGCGCTCCAGTTTCTCCCGAAACAGCTTATCAATATCTTCCGGTTGCATAATATTCTTTGGGTGAGGAGGTGGAGGCTGAAGCACTGCTGGCCCCGCCTAAGCGGCGCTGGAGCATGGCCCGAGCCTTACTCAGCTGCGATTTACTGGTGCCCTCCGTAATGCCCAGCAGCTCGGCAATTTCGGGGTGAGTGTAGCCCTCTACGGCGTAGAGGTTAAATACGGTACGATACCCGGCGGGCAATTGGGTAAGCATCTGCATCAAATCGGCCGCGTTCAGATCACTTTCCGCATCGGCCGCCGTGATGGCTACGTCTACGGGGTAATCGTCGATGGCTAGGTGGAGCGGTTCTTTGCGGCGGAGTTGGCCCAGGGCCTCGTTCACCATAATCTTCCGAATCCAACCTTCAAAACTGCCCTCGTGGCGGTATTGATCCAAGGCTCTAAATACTTTTACAAATCCCATCAGCATCACTTCTTCGGCGTCTTCGCGGTGGCGCAGGTAGCGCGAGCACACCGACAGCATTAGGCCCGCGAACCGCTCGTAGAGCAGCTTCTGGGCGCGGCTGTTGCCTTGGCGGCAAGCAGCAATGAGGTCGGCGTCAGTCACGAGAAAGAAAGAGTAGAAAGGGACAATTGCAGAGCGTTTGATGGGGTAGATGCAACCTTTGCGGAAGGGGTTGCCTCTGGGGGCTTTTTTATTGAAAATAGTTGAGGAGACAAGCCGTTTACTGAACAGCACTTATGTTATTGCTGTCGAAATCATATCCTGGCATTACCAACTGCTAGCTGAATTTTGGATTCCTCAGTTTGGACAAGCGACATTCAGAAAAATGAAGTCGATTAAAATAATAGCTGTCAGGTTAGCCTTGTTACTTGTTCTACTAAGCTGTGGAATACTGTATAACCCGATAGATGTAGACATACCACCTACTTACCAAGGCTGGATTTTTCTCATTCCAGTAAAGGATACAACCAACTTTCAATTCAATATAAAGAATGGCAGTTATCAAGCTAATAGCTACGGAGTAGCTTACATTCCTTATTCGTTGATAAAAACGGATTTTAAAGTCAATCTCTATCAGAATGGTAGTGATATCCAGTCTAAAACCAAATACGGTGGCTTAGTCCAAGATTATCTAAATACAGATAGCATAGTACACACGTATGTTGAGTTCTATCTGCCGCCATTAAAAGAACAAGATATTCCGGCATCCGACGAGTATTGGCGACTGGGAAGAGGAGTGCTGCATCGCGAAGTAGGAAGAAAAAGATTTAAAGATTTGATAAGATCCGGACAGATTTCCTTTAAATAACTTATTGCGTGCACAGCCTAAAAAAAGCCCCCAGAATCACTTTTGGGGGGCTTTTCCGCAGATGAACGGAATCCTAATAGTTACCAACTTAGAGCGGCAGCAATGCGCAGGCTTTTTCAGTTTCACAATGGCTAATCACCGCCGATTACTAAGGAGCAAAATCCTCACTTTGCTGTGCTACCAGCAAGTCATTGGCTTGCCCATAGTGCTGATAAGCGCCCCAAGTAGAACCCTGGTGCGCAATCAGGGTGCGGGCAGCAGCCAGGGCCCGGCCAAGCGTTTGGGGGCGGCCTTTACCCTGCTTACTGTCCTGCGAATATTGCTTCAGCTTGGTGCTATCGAGGCCCAGTAGTGCTTGCGCGTAGAATTCCTGCGCAAATGTCACCGCCAGCACATCGTTGACTGGCCAGCCGGTACCGATGTAGTTGCGCACGCCCCGCTCAAAGAATGCCTCGGCTACACCCGCCAGGTTGCGGTTCATTTCCTCAGCCGTAAACGCTGAATGGCCCGATGAAACCGTGGCCGAAAAACAGGCATTCGCAAATACCAAACGCGGCACCCGGCGGGCCTGAAAGATTTCGCGGGCCGACAACGTTCGGTTTTCGCCAAACACCCAGCCTCCATACCCAGGCCGTTGTGTGTTGAATACACCGTGGCCAGCAAAATGCACTACGTCGAAGTTGCCGTTCAGAATGAGGGCCAGAATTTCCAGTGGGTCGCATTCGGCATCGCCTATGCGCTCTACCACATCAATATCGAGGCCGGAGTACTGCTTGATGCGGCTCAGAGCCTGCACTACGGCGCGGCCTTCCCGGCGCGCGCCGGGTAATTGATATTTGGGTTCCGGAGCGGGATCGGCAACCACCAGCACCCTCAGATCATGATTGCGCGGTGGCGGCAAGCCAGGCTTGGGCGACAGCATGGTGCGAAACTGCCGCGTGAGCTGTAGCTGGGGGCCAAAATATTGCGTATCCCGACGGCGGTCGTGCGAGAAACACGCCATTTCCCAGGGCATCCCAGCCGTGTCACGATCCAGAATAAAAGTTAAGGGCTCAGCCAGCAGCTCCTGAAAATCGACGGGAAAGAGCGCTGTGGTTAGCAGATGCCCATACGTTTCCTGCTCTTCCCGGGTGGCAGAGTCCATGAGCCGGTCGGAAATACTGTTGGGAAAGAAGTCCTGCACGTCTACTTCACGCACCGGAATCACGGCCCCATTTACAAGCGCCGAAAAGCGAAACCGGGAGCCGTCCCGCTCAATGGTGATGCGGGGACCTGCCTCGGAAGCGGGCAAGTCATCGGGGCGGTTGGGCGTCGATTCGCGGGTGGTAGACTCTGGTACATGCAAAGCAGCAGGGTCCGGAGGGATTTGCTCAAAACGAATGTGCAGGCCATCCAATGGCTGGTCGTCCTTAATGCGTTCCAACGTGAGGGCCAAAGAGTTGAACTGCACTTCGTCACGCGCCACAATGGTAATGCGCTCCAGCGGCACCCCACTACGCCGCCGACTGTCGCTGTTCAGTTTGGCAGTCGGTTGCAGCGCATCACACACTCCTTGCAGAAAGCTAAGCACCGCTCGTTCTTCGCTCATGGTGCCAGCCTGGGTGCCCACGACCACCGCCGCAAATTCGGTGTATTCCAGCGACGTCAAGGCATACGTGACGTTGGTCATGAGGTAGCGCAGGTCGTGGTGCGTAAAGCGGCCTTCTTCGCCCATGCCGGCCACCAGCACAGCTTTAGCGGCGAGGTTGGGCTTATTGCGGCCCGGAATAAATGCTACCTGGCCTAGCTCGCTGCCCAGCATCGCATGGTCGCTGGCCTGGCTGATCCAGTAGTCCAGCGCTTCATCTACCTGGGCCAAGCGCTTGGTGAGCGGGGCACCCTTGTAGCGGCCCAACACCAGAACTTTTGCCTTGACTGTAGTGATGGGCTGGCAAATTAAGGCAACCGTAATCGGGTAGCGTGAGGCCGCCGTAACGGGCATGGTACGTAGCTGATCGAGGCGGCGGGTAGGGCGCTCTTCGCCTGCCGCGGCGCGCATCAACGCATCCTCGGCAGCCAAGACTTCCGCGTTTTCTTCCGCCGTAAACTTGCTGCCCGCCGCCGCGCGCCGCGCCAGTTGTTCGAGCTTCGTACCCATCAGGTCTTCGCCAATGGGGCGGTGCCAGTAGCCGTCGCGAGCGGTACCGCCCCGCGTGATAATGGGCTTCTGGGGCAGGGCCGACGTATGGCCGTAGTTAAGAAGCTCGGTTATGGCTTTCAACACCAACTCGTTGCGGGGTAAGCTGCCGTGGTCCTCATCGACGTAGTACGTAGGCATCTCGGGCAGCAGGCCCAACTCAAACGGAACACGCCCGTCGCCTTGCAGCGTTTCGTGGTATCGAAACTCGCCGGGGCCCACCACATCCAGCCCCGCGAGGGTGCGGCGGTTGCAGCCGGCTATGTAAATCATGCGCTTGGGGTCGATGGTAGCGGCGGATTTGGCCAGCAGGGTATGCAGCGCGTGCGCACTAGCCAGATATTGTTCCGAAACGGGGTGGTCGCCCCAGGTGCCGCGCTGGTAGAGCACGCCGGTTTCGGTGCTGAGCTTAGCAGGCGCCGGCAGCAGCTGGTAAGTGGCTTCAAACGTATTCAGAATCTTTAGTACCTCCGGCAGGCTGTTGCGCAAATCCAGCTTCGCCAGCCAGCGCACCAGTTTTTCGGCCCCCGATAGCACCTGCACCATTGCATACGAGCCATAGTTGGGCGTCCCCAGCATAATCAGACGGCCTCCCTTGCTGTCGGAACCGCGCATGCTTTGCCACAAGTCGGGGTGGCGGGCAATAAATAAGCGCGCCACCAAGCCGCCCATAGAGTGAGCTACCAGATGCACCGGGCGCTGGGGTAATTTAGTCCGGATAAAGTCGGCGAGCCGGTCGGCGGCCTGCCCTAGGTCTTGGCGCCAGTCGTAAGCCAGCGGATGCATTCGCCAGTGCTGCCCCAGGCTGAGGAGGGTGCGGGCGTAGATTCGCGTATCGGTTTCACCCACGCCAATGCCGCCCTCCTGCCCAGGCACCAGCTTTAAGGCGCCAATTCCCTCCGTCGCGATGCGCAGCAGATTAACCCACAGAGGACGATTTTGCCCCCCAGGTCTGCCCGTAAGCAACCCCGACCCCATAATACCCGGCAGCAGCACTACATCTACCAAATCGACGTCCCGCGCGCCCATGGGCTGCCCGCTGCGGTAGGGGTGAGCCAGCAGCATTTGTTGTAGTACGCCAAATTCCTCGTCGCCAAAGTAAGTGCGCAGGCTATCCTCCAGGGCGGGTTGGGCTGGAGTAGCTTGCAGTTTTTTCAGCAGCAAAGGCCAGCTTAGGTCGGCCAGCGCCTCAGACTCCCGGGCAGGTAAAGGCTTCGCCGGAGCAACCGTGTGGCGCTCCGGCGAAGCCTTTTTCGCGTTTAACAAATCGGAGAGGGCGGGCCCCGCCGGCCGGGCCGCAGGTGCTTCTTTGCTGTCACTCGGGGGAAGGGCGCCGGGTTTATTTTTGAGCGTAGCGCGGTTGGGTTTAGGTCTCGATGGGACTGGGGGGCTTTTTCGCGCGCCCGCAACCTCCCGGTGCGGCTTGGGGGCGGTTCCATTACTTTTCGTCGACATACCCTTCCCTCTAAATTACATGACGAGAAGCCTGACGGCTAAACTCTTATTTCCCCGTTTGCTGCTAAGCGACAGGTTGGCACAGCCCCTCGAAGGACGTTAGCTTACTGCTTTTTTCCGGGTGGCCTTGGCTTTCGTTTTTGCTTTTGCTACAACCTGGAGCGGCCGCAGCAGCGGCAATTGCAGGGCTTCATCGGTGCAGTCCAGCGTTGGGTGCTGGCGGGGTATTCCTTTTTTTCCAAAAGCCTGCACCACCTTCTCCAAGAACGTTGAGTGCGTGGTATCGGTGGTGGCTTTGGTCAGCAGCGGCAGGGCCCGTACCGTGAAGTCGCCGCTGCCATCCGACTCGTACGCCACTTCCCACGGCTGACAAGCCGTGAAGTTGACGACGCGCATTTCCTCCCGACTGCCGGCCTTGAGAGCTGCTCCGTCCTGCGCCAGCTTCTTGCGGAAGCGGCTGTGGGCTTGCTTTATTGCTTCGGTGGCGCGCATAAAGCGGGGCCGCGAGTCATGAGCGGGGTTGGCGGGTGGAACCAGCGTCAGCAGGCGGGTATTGCTGCCCGAATGACAGCAGTCCATAAAGCACGTAACATTTACTCCAACCGGTATGCGCTGGAATACGACCCTTAAATCATCATCAACCACGAAAGCCCCGGTGGCATAGTCGTGGGGGCAGAGGGCCTCGTCGTGGCTGTCGTCTTCGTCGCGGTCCAGGTCGGGCAAGGTGGTGCCATGGCCCGAGTATTGAATCACGACCACGTCGCCGGGCTTGCTACTGGTCACCAGCTTGGTGATGGTGTCGAGAATAGCCGACCGAGTAGCGGCTTCGTTAAGGAGTAAGGCGGTTTCAAAACCCTTTTTTCTCAGGGCATGGGCCCAGTTTTTGGCATCGGCCACGCAGCCCGCCAACGGAGCCGCCGGGTAGTCATCTATCCCAATGCACAGGGCCCGTTGATGGTGCCGCCCATTCCCGTTGACGGTAGGCACGCTCGATACCCGACTGGGGCGCGCTGATTTGCGCGGGGGTGCCGAACTGGCGGCCGCTTGCGCCTGGGCCAGTAGCACCATCTCCTCGGGGAGCTCTACTGGCTCGTGCCAGGGGTCGGTGAGGTCGCGCGTCTTTGGAAAGGGAGTAATCTTATCCGTGTTCAGAATTCGGCGCAGCACGCTTTCCATGGTCGCTGCGTCGTCGTCGAAGCCACTGTGGGAGGTGCTGGTACTGGAGCTGCGACCCGTTGCTTCGGTCGTCTTGGACCATACCACTTCGGCGTTTGATTGGGGCGCGCCTTTCAGTCCTAAAAGCGTACGTAGCTGCTCATCGGCCGACAAGCAGGAATCCAGCCCCAGAATGGGAGTTTCGCGGGCTGCTTCCAGCGCATAATACACCAGATACAGCAGCGACTTGCGGTAGATAAGCGAGCAGGTATCGGCCAGCTCCAGCTTGTCGCGCATGGTATAGAGCGTTAGGTGCTGCACGCCCGTGCCCACCAACCGCGCCAACCGATTCTTAAACTCATCTACTCGAATGGCTGGCGCCAGCAGATGCAAGGTCCGAAATGCTGGCACCCCTAGTTGCTGCGTCAGGGGCAGGAAGTGGGCGTGAAATATAGAGCCGGCGCTGTGCCCGGCGGCGTGCAGCTGCAGCGCACCCGTGCGTACGTCGGCGGCGTGCTTATGGCAAAAACGCTGAAGTCGGCGGGCCACGTAGTAGGCACCGCCATCGGGGGCGGAGGCCCCCTCGGCGCTATCCTTCATGTTTCGCCAGAGCAGCCCCCCAATTTTGCCCACCGATTTTTCTACCAGTCGGTCGGTCAGGTCGGTGACGCCACGGGCAAGCTCGCGAGAGCCGGTTCCGCGAATAATGGCGCCCAGCGTACCACACAGGCCGGTTTCCCACACAAAATAAAGGGGGTAAACGTGGTTGGCGAGCCACCAGGGTACGTAGCGTGCGGCGCTGCTGAGCCCGCTTTTTTCCGAAACAAGCCCCCCATGAGCGTACAGCAGCACGTGCAAGGGGCGTTTGGCGGTTTTAGATGCTGCGAGTGCTTGTTCTAGGTGCTTGTCGAAAATGGCGTCTACATCGGCGGGACTAGTGCTACATATGCCGCCGGGCGAGAAGTGGCCCTGATCCAGATTCACGACGTGCGGCCGTAGGCTCCGTAGCTCCGCAGGGCTGAGCTCCTCGGCTCCTAGAAGACCGCGTGTCGCACTGGGGTCGGCTTCGCCCACGTAGTGCATCTCCTGGCGACTCATGCCTTCCTCAGCTGGTTCGGCCAATGCTTCGGTGGCCAGGTTGCGGGTGCGGCTGGCAATGGGAACGTAGCGCAGGGCAGCCAAGGCTTCTGCTACCTGGTTTTCGTCGATGCTTTCGTTGGCAGTCGGCATGGAGCGCGAGCCCAATCCGTCCATTATTCGCCGCGCTTCCCCAACCGTTTGGGCATAGTTGATGCTGCTGCCGGGGCAGGTTTTCACCGACATCTGGTTGTGAAAGTGCAGGGCCTCGGCTGGCAGCTTGAAGCGGTGCAGCACGTGCGCAACCACGTGCAGGGCGGTGTGGCGCTGGGCTCCATCAAATGGGTCGCGGCCTTTGTCAAAATCCCCGATCATCTCAAACATGAACGGCCCGGCCTGGGAGTTTCCATTATGGCCGCCCGAGCTGGCGGGCGCCAAGTTCCAGTTGCGGCCGGTCCAGATGGTGCCATCGGGCGCGATGGTGATGTGCTGCGCAATATCTGACCAGCCGTTGTGCTGGGTATGGTACTTCCACATGGCCGTTATAGAGGCCATGCCCTGGTATTGAGCCCGATTGGGGCGCCAGGTATGGTGCATGTGCACCGCGTTGATGCGCCGCGTAAATGGAAACTTGTTCAGCACCTGGATGAACTCGGCCAGGGTTAGTTGTTTGAAACGATCTGCCATGGCAAGTAAAAAGCTAGGGGTTAACTAATTACACTTTCATCAAACGATGCTTACTTAAAATTATAAACATATTGTGATATAAAAAATATGTATTTTACAATGCTTTTGAAGAATGCTAGGATCATTGTTTGGATAAAAAAAGACCCCAGAATCACTTCTGGGGGTCTTTTTCGTGGATGATCTTCCCTCTAATAATTACCAATCGAGAGCAATACCAAGGTGCAGGCTTCCTCCGTCCGGATACCGCGCTCCTGCGCCATACGCTCCAGTTCGGGGTTTTCGGTGCCGGGGTTGAAGATGATGCGCTTGGGTTTCAAATCCAGGATATAATCGTACCAGGTAGGCTGGTTTTGGGGCCCAACATAGAGCGTCACCGTGTCAATTTCGGGCTCGGTAGGACGGTCGGTGTGGATGTCGATGCCAGCGATCTGACCTTTGCGCAGACCTACCGGTACCACATCGTGGCCGTGGCGCTTCAGGGAGTGTACAGCTTTATAGGCGTAGCGCGCAGGGTTGTCGCTGGCACCGAGTACGAGGGTCTTTTTCATATAGTAGGGACCGCGCAGGGCGGCCGTTAAATGAGATAGGTAGAAGTAAACAGGGGAGCTGTTATTCTGATTTATACGGAAAAGGTCGGCTGGGGGGCATTTTTAAGCCAACACCGCTAGTACCGCCTCCGCGCACCGCTCCCCATCCATAGCCGCCGACACAATGCCACCCGCGAAGCCCGCGCCTTCTCCGCAGGGAAACAAGCCCGTAATCTCGGGGTGCTGCAACGTAGCCGGGTCGCGGGGGATGCGCACGGGGGCAGAGGTACGGCTTTCCACGCCCACAATCTGGGCTGCGTTGGTAGCGTAGCCGGGAATCTTCTGCCCAAAAGCCTTGAAACCCTGCCGCAACCGATCCGTGAGGCCCGCACCCAACAC
This sequence comes from Hymenobacter sp. HDW8, assembly GCF_011305775.1. Lineage (NCBI taxonomy): Bacteria > Pseudomonadati > Bacteroidota > Cytophagia > Cytophagales > Hymenobacteraceae > Hymenobacter > Hymenobacter sp. HDW8. The sequence continues at coordinate 604,805 of NZ_CP049907.1, read as the reverse complement.
CTGGCTCATCGGCACCGATACCAAGCCGGGTTGGTAGGAAGTTTCCAGAAGTTCGGGCGAAAGCTTGTCTTTCAGAAAGTCACCGAGTCGCTGAGCCGGCGCCGCCTGAGAATTGCCCCCCAATGCACAAGCGCGTTGCTCAATTTCCTGCTGCAAGCGCAAACCGGCCAGGGCTCCGTGTCGCTTCACGTCCATTTCCTCCAACTCCACGGCCACCACAATGCCCGAGTTGGCAAAGCGCGAGTCGCGGCGGCTCGGCGACATGCCATTCACTACCACCTCGCCGGGCGCCGTGGCGGCCGGCACAATAAAGCCCCCGGACACATGCAAAACGAAAAAACGCCCCGCTGCTGTCCGCGCCACTGGGTTTGATGCACCAAGGAATACGAAGCCGCCGGCAGCGGCCCGCGGTCCTGCCGACGGTACTGGGCCTGGTCGATAAGAGCCTGCGGATGCTCCACGCGCACCCCAAGGGCGAAGGGCTTGGCTTCCACGCGCACGCCGCGGCGGTGTAGAAGCTCGTAAATGTCGCGGGCGGAATGGCCGGTGGCCAGAATAACCGCGTCGGCTTCCACTGCTTCGCCCGTGGCCGTAACGACGCCGCGCAGATGGTTTTTTTCTAGAATTAAATCTTCTACCCGCGTTTCAAAGCGAACCTCACCCCCGGCCTGAATGACGGAGTCGCGCAGGGCGGCCACTACCTGGGGCAGCTTGTTGGTGCCGATATGCGGATGGGCATCCACTAAAATATCAGGGGTGGCGCCGTGCTGCACCAGCAGCTTCAGAATGCGGCCCACGTCGCCGCGCTTGGTGGCGCGGGTATAGAGCTTGCCATCGGAATACGTGCCCGCGCCGCCTTCGCCGAAGCAATAATTGGAATCGGGATTAACTACGTGGTCTTTGTTCAGAGCAGCCAAGTCGCGGCGACGCGTACGGACATCTTTGCCGCGCTCCAGCACAATAGGCTTCATGCCCAGCTCAATTGCTCGCAACGCCGCAAATAATCCGGCTGGCCCAGCCCCCACAATTATTACCGTACGGCGGGACTGGCTAACATCAGAATAGTTAAACCAGGGACCAAAAATATCGGCGGGCGGAGGCTGAAACCACACGTCAGCGCGCAGTCGCACGAGGGGCTGGCGGCCCCGGGCATCAATGGAGCGTTTGCGCAAATGCACAAAATCGGCCTCGCCCGGCTGGACCCCGACGGCAGCGAGCAGGGCGCGGTAGCGGGCAAATTCGTCGTAAGCTACTTCGGGCGGAAGCAGTACTTCTATTTCTTTTTTATCGAACATGGGGTGAAAGGGAGCTAACCTTTAAACCGTGAGAAAACGTTGCTAGGAGCAAAGGTACGCACGCAACATTGCCCCATAGCGATTAGTGCACTGGCCAAAGAAAGGAATCCGGACTTTTGAACCGGAGCTTCTTACTAAATGGGGTAGCGTCTACTTACGCTTGGCCCGCTCGTACTGCACGGGCCAGGGCAAGTCAACGTGGAGGTCCTTGGCCGCGTGCAGGGGAAAGTAGGGGTCGCGCAGAAACTCCCGCGCTAGCAGCACCAGATCCGCCTGACCACTGGCCAGTATTTCCTCCGCCTGCTGAGCCGTGGTAATAATACCGACAGAACCCGTAGGCATTCCGGTTTCCTGACGAATGCGCTCGGCAAACTCTACCTGATAGCCAGGGCCAGCCGGGATCTTGGCATCGGGCACGTTACCCCCCGTAGACGCATCCACCAAATCCACACCGTGGTTTTTTAGCTCGAGAGCCAGGGCCACCGAATCATCGATTGTCCAGCCGCCCTCTACCCAATCGGTAGCCGAAATGCGCACAAATAGGGGATACTCCGCCGGCCAGATTTCGCGTACGGCAGCGGTCACCTCAAGCAATAACCGGATGCGATTTTCGAACGAGCCGCCGTACTCGTCGGCGCGCTGGTTGCTAAGCGGTGAGAAGAACTCGTGCAGCAAGTAGCCGTGGGCGCCGTGAATTTCGATGACTTTAAAACCAGCGGTGAGGGCCCGCCGGGTAGCGTCCCGAAAGTCATCCCTCACCTTCTGCAAACCGGCTGCGTCCAGCGCTATGGGAGAGGGGTCGGTGGGGCGGAAGGGGAGGGCGCTGGGTGCCACCGTCTGCCAGCCGCCTTCGGCAACGGGCACCGGATGGCCGCCTTTCCAAGGGCTGCTCATGCTGGCTTTGCGGCCGGCGTGGGCCAGTTGTACGCCCGGAACGGAGCCCTGCGCGGTTATAAATGAAGTAATGCGCTGTAAATTGGCTATGTGCTCGTCCTTCCAAATCCCCAGATCGTCGGGCGTGATGCGGCCCTCAGGCGAGACGGCAGTGGCTTCAAATAGGATCAAGCCTGCTCCGCCCACGGCTCGGCTGCCCAGGTGCACTAAGTGCCAGTCGTTGGCAAATCCATCCTCCGACGAATACTGACACATGGGCGACACCACAATGCGGTTTTTCAATTCAACTTCCCGCAGGCGCAGCGGGCTAAATAAGGTAGCAGACATAGAAAAATGGTCAAGTGAATTTGTAAAAAAAGCCCCCAGAACGTCATGCTTCAGCTCCGCCTCTGCATGACGTTCTAATGTGCCTTATGTACGTCGGGGGGCTTTTTTATCCTATAATCTCCTCAATCGTGCTCAATTGTTCCGCGCTAAACTCGGGGCTATGCAGGCATTGCAGCGAATCCTGGAGCTGCGCGGGACGACTGGCACCGATGAGCACCGACGTCACGCGCGGATCCTTCAGAATCCAAGCCAAGGCCATTTGGGCGAGGCTTTGGTTGCGCTCCTGCGCCAGCTGGTGCAAACGGCGGATCTGGTCGAGGCGCTCGGGGGTGAGTTGTTCTTCTGAAAGCGATGGGCCGCCGCGTCCCGCCCGCGAGTCGGCTGGAATGCCATGTAGATATTTATCCGTCAGCAGGCCTTGGGCTAGGGGCGAAAACGGGATGCAGCCCACACCTTCGGTTTCCAGCAAGTCGAGCAGGCCATCTTCCACCCAGCGCTCAAACATGGAATATTTGGGCTGATGAATGAGGCAGGGCGTGCCCAAATCGCGCAGCATCTTAATGGCCTGCTCCGCTTCGGCGGGTTGGTAGTTGGAAATGCCCACGTACAACGCTTTGCCCTGACGCACGATGAGATCAAGGGCGGCCATGGTTTCTTCCAGCGGCGTGTCGGGGTCGGGGCGGTGGTGGTAGAAAATGTCCACGTAGTCCAGCTTCATGCGCCGCAGACTTTGGTCGAGGCTGGAAACCAGATACTTCTTGGAGCCCCAGTCGCCGTAGGGGCCGTCCCACATGGTGTAGCCCGCTTTAGTAGAGATAATCAGCTCGTCGCGGTAGGCCCGGAAATCTTCTTTCAGAATGCGGCCAAAGTTGGTTTCGGCCGTGCCGGGCGGCGGACCGTAGTTGTTGGCCAAATCGAAGTGCGTCACGCCGTGATCGAAGGCCAGGCGCAGGGTTGCGCGGAAGTTTTCCAGCACATCTACATCGCCAAAGTTTTGCCACAGTCCCAGCGACACGGCCGGCAGCTTGAGCCCGCTGCGCCCGCAGCGTCGGTATTGCATGGTGGACGTGTAGCGGTCCGGTTTGGCGACGTAGGTCATACAGGAAAGTAGAGTAGGAAGTGAAGTGACAGCTTTAGCGTGATAAGGTAACTGGTTTGCGGTTTTTGAGAGAGTATGCTCAAGCCCCTAAAAAAGCCCCCAGCTTCCGGCGATACGCTGGGTTTCGCTTTTAGGCTACACCGCATGTTTCTGAGCAATAATTTAGTATCTTCTATTACAACCTGTTGACGAATAATACGTCCTTCCGTGTACTCATTAAACCCCTAACAATCAGGGTTTCGTTTAAAACAAATCCTACCGACTTGGTTGTGTAGGCACACTATTCACCCTTTCTACCTAAACCCGTATGAAAACCTCCTCTCCCAAATTCCTGCTCCTTTTCGTCTGGGTCATGTTGCTGTTTGCGGGCAGCGCTGTTGCCCAGACTACGACTAAAGCGCCTGAAGACAAAAGCAAGCGCCCAAGCCCCCCGGCCACCGTTACAGGCCCCAACTTCACCATCGAGTACAGCCGACCTTCGATGAAAGGCCGCAAGATCTTCGGCGAGCTGGAGCCCTACGGCAAGGTGTGGCGCACGGGCGCCAATGAGGCTACTACGTTCGAAGCCAAACAGGCCGTTACCATCAATGGGCAGGCGCTGCCCGCTGGCAAATACGCCCTGTTTACTATTCCCAACGAGCAGGAATGGACCATTATCTTCAACAAAACCGCCAATCAGTGGGGCGCTTTTAAGTACGATGAAAAGCAAGATGCCCTGCGTGTAAAAGTGAAGCCCACCAAGCCCGCCCAACCCGTGGAGCAGTTTACTATCAAAGCCGATAAAGCCGGCACCGTCACGATGGCCTGGGAAAACTCGCAGGTTGCTTTCAAAGTAGCTGGCGCTGCCAAGGCGCAACTGTAGTATTTCTTAGTAACTACATCGGCCGCCGTTCTTGCTTTGAAGCAGGGGCGGCGGCCGATGTGTTTTAAATCTTTATTGTGGCGATTTTAAAACCTCTGATTGCAATCATTTAATTACCTAATTATTATAGATAACATTTTAATGTGCGTCAGAATATAATCTACATAGATAACAGTGTAATTGAGGGCGCAAAATAATATGTTCTAATGCCACATCTATTATTTCATTGATGCTGTCATTGTTGCTGTGCAGCCGGCGGTAATTAAACCAAGTAGTGCTTCTTCCATAAATCACCCCTAAGCTATCCAATTCATAGAGTAGAGCGCCACTATCCATAGCGACATCACGGAAATCACTGGTGTACATATTAATGATGTGATTGGTATTGTTTACATTAAAATTTAAGTAAGATAATAATGAATCATTAGGGTCATGTCGCTTAATTTCTTTAGCTGTTATACTTACAATATTGTATTTGGGAATTTTAGATCCTGTGTAGTAAAAAGTTAATGGATCCTTCTTCTTTTTGCCAACTTTATCACAACTAATTAAACAACTTGTAACAAGTATATAAGTAAGAGCTTTACAAAAAGTATTCATAAGCTAAAGCTATTAATAAAAGTAGAACCTAAGCCGGCGCTTCCCCCAACACTTCCTCTACCCAAGCCTTACCCCATTCCTCCAACTCCTGCTCCGTCCACAGCTGCGGGTAAAAGATGCGGCGCTGGAACTTGGGGGGCAAATATTTCTTCCAGTTGGTGCCGCCCGTAGCGGCGATGGCGGTAGGGTCGCGCTCCAGGTAGCGCACGGCCGATTTGTAGTGCATGAGGGGCCAATTCACGTTCACGTTGGCGTCGAGCTGGCGCAGGGCGCGCACAAGGCGCGGGTGGCGCTGGTCTTCGGCGGGCAGGCGCTCTAGCACCGTCCAGACGTTGCGGGTGCGGTAGTGGGCGGCGTGGTCGTGGAGGGTTTGGGTGTATTTCTCCTCAAACTGAATCAGTGTCAGGGCTTTCGCGCCTGATTCTTCGATAGTAGCGCCGGCTTTCCAGTAGATGCAGCCCATCAGCTCGTCGTGGGCAGCGGCTTCGCCCAGCAGGCGGCGCTTCTCCTTATCCACTAAGTTATCGAGCGAAGTAGAGGCTAGCTCAATCATGCGATACTGCACTGATTGGAAGCCCGAGGCCGGCATCAGGGCCATACGAAACTGCAAGAACTGCTGCTTGTCCATGCCGTCCACCATCACGTCGAACGAGTCGATCAGGTTCTCGAAGTAGCGGTTGATGCGGTTGATGCGCAGCACCAGCTCGCCCACGGTGGGCTGCTGCAACTCGCCCATTTGCTCGTACTCACAGAGGCAGAGCTTGAAGTACAACTCCGTTATCTGGTGATACATGATGAAAATACGCTCATCCGGAATCTGGGTAAGCGGCCGCTGCAGACTCAGCAGCGTATCAAGCTCGATATAGTCCCAGTAGTTGACGTAATCGGCGTAGAAAAGGCCTTCGAGGTAGGAAGCAAGGTCTTGGCCGTCAGCAGCATATTTGGCTTGCAGGCGGCGGAGCTGTTCGAGCACCTGAGGCGTGAATTCGGATTGATTGGGGGGCATTTCCATAGGAGGGAGAGAAGCGGGTAAGCGCCGCAAAGAACGAAAATCCTATCAAAAGCGAGCGGGCAGGCAACTCTTCGGCTCCTACTGGTATCTATAGAAACAAGCCCTGAAAAGCCCCCCAGCCGCCTCCGCCATTGCAGGCCAAGTCAATCGTTGTTTTCCCGCCCGAAACATCTACTTTTACCGCTATTATGGCCGAGAAAAGCAGCATTTTTGATATGATTGGGCCGGTGATGATTGGGCCCAGCAGCTCGCACACGGCCGGAGTAGTGCGCATTGCGGGTGCCGCGATTCGCATTCTGGGTTCGTTGCCCACGCACGCCACCATTACCTTTTACAACTCCTTCGCCCGCACCTACGAGGGCCACGGCTCCGACCGCGCCATTGTGGCCGGTTTGCTGGGTTACGCCACCGACGACAAGCGCATCCGCGACGCCTTCGACTACGCTAAGGAAGCCGGCCTGCAATACACGTTTCAAAGTGTAGGTAATGCCTCCACCATGCACCCGAACACGATAAAGCTGCAGTTGCGCGATGAGCGCACGGGCCATTCGACGGAGGTTATTGGCCAAAGCAGGGGCGGGGGCGTGATTCGGATAGTCGAGGTCGATGGTTTTCCGGCCGACTTTTCCGCCTCTCTACATACGCTCATCGTGGACGCCGACGACCGGCAGGGCTCTATTGCCTTTATCGCGTCCGTTATTGCCCACGACGACTGCAACATCGCTACTATGTTCGTTTCGCGCAAAGGCCGCAACGATCTGGCCCGCCAGTTTATCGAAATGGACTCGGGCATCAAGCCGATTACGCTCGAATATCTGCGCCAGCTAAGCTGGGTTCATCAGGTCACATACATTCCTACTGTCGAATAAGCTGTATTTGAGGCGAAAAAAGCCCCCCAGATAGGTTCTAAAGGTGTTTTCATAGATAAAAACATCGGTACTTTGTGTTGCATAGTACCTTTTATTATATTTGAGCACAGATTGTTTATGCAATCCATCTTAAGCGAAGTCTAAATTTCTAGTTGCCAGCACTCTTACGTCATCAAGACCAAACACACATGAAACAAACTCGTACTCCGATCTTCCATCGGGTGACTGCCCTGGGGGCAAGCGCCTGGTTGTTGCTGGCCGTACCAGGGTTGGCTCAAACGACTACGCCTGCTCAGCCGCCCGCCGGCACCATTGCTGCTCCTGTTCCGGTGCCTAGCGGCCCCTGGACCCTGCAGCGGGCCGTAGATTATGCTGTGCAGAACAACCTGAACGTACGCCAAAGCACGCTTTCGGCGGAGCTCAGCGACGCAGATCTGCGGCAAAGCCGGGCGGCAATGTTGCCTACGGCCAGCGCCAACGGCACGCAGGCTTGGAACTATGGTACCGGCCTCGACCCGCTGACCAACGACTTCGTAAGTCAGACGATTCGCTCCAATAACTTCTCGGCGAATACCCAGCTGAATATCTTCTCGGGATTTCAGCTGCGCAATACCGTGAAGCGCAATGTGTTAGACTACAAGGCTAGCCTAGCTGACATTGAGCAGGCTCGCAATGATTTGTCTTTGAACGTTGCTGCGGCGTTTCTGCAATTAGTATTGAACCAGGAGTTGGTGCGCACCAATGAGCTGCGGGTAAACACTACCCAACAGCAGCTCGAGCGGACCAAGAAACTGCTCGCGGCCGGCAGCGTGGCCGAAAGCAACCTGCTTGATACACAAGCGCAGCTAGCTTCCGACGAGCTTAACTTAGTAACCGCGCAAAACCAGCGCGACATTTCCCGCCTGCAACTAGCGCAGCTGCTCAATTTGGACCCGGCCGGTGCCGCCGCCTTCCAGATTGAAGTGCCGAATCTGCCGGACCCCGACGAGCAAACGACCGTCAATTTTGACCCAAATGCTACCTACCAAACCGCGCAGGGCTTCTTGCCGCAGATTCAGGCGGCTGATTTGCGCGTGCAAAGTTCAATTCGGGGCGTTGAGGTAGCGCGGGGGGCTTATTATCCCCGTTTATTCTTCGGGGCCGGTGTTTTCACAGGTTTCTCCTCTGCCCGGCTGGCGCGGGTGCTCACCGGCGACTCTACTGCTGGCACTCCGCTGCCCGTCTTTCAGATTGACCCGATAGCTGGCCCGCGTCCCACCAACTTTGCGGTGCTCACGCCTCGACAACCCAATTTTGAGCTGCTTCCTACTGAATTTGGCTCTCAAATAAAGGATAACATTGGCCGTTCCCTGCAATTCACGCTGCAAATCCCCATTCTGAATGGTCTGCAGACCCGTACCAATGTGCAACGCTCCCAGATTGCGGTAAAACAGGCCGAGCTACGGGCCGCCCAAACCCGTCTGGAACTACAGCAGACTATTCAGCAGGCCTATGCCGACGCGATTGCGGCCCAGCGTCGCTTTGCCTCAGCCAGCCGTCAGGTGCAAGCCCTTACTACGGCCTACCGCAACGCCGAAATCCGGTTCAACAACGGCTTGCTGAACGGCACGGAGTTTAACATTGCAAAAAATAACCTCAATGGAGCCGAATCGAGCATGATTCAGGCGAAGTATGAGTTTATTTTTCGTCGGAAGGTGCTAGAGTTTTACCAAGGCAACCCACTGACCTTATAAGCAAGTAAGGGGCGACGCTCAGGACGCTGAACACCGCGGCAAAAAAAGCCCCCCAGTCGTTAGAAAGCCCTCAGCGAGGGTGAAATAGATGGAATAAAAGGCCGTGCGAAGCTCCAGCGTAAGCCGGCCATAGAAAACCAGCAGTAGCGTTGCCCTATCTTTAGTATTAATTGATTTATTTGCCTTCTCTTTCCCTACGCTGGATTTCTTTTCAAACATGAAAAACAACCGCTTACTATACATTCTGCTGGGAGTACTGGTTCTGTTGATAGCCGGGTACATGGTGGCCAAAAAGCAGGGGTGGATAGGTAAACCTGACGGAACCGAAGTTATCGTCGCCAAAGCCGGGCCAGCGACTATCGTGGAAAAGGTAAGCGCCTCGGGCAAAGTACAGCCGGAGACGGAAGTAAAAATCTCGCCCGACGTATCCGGTGAAATCACGGAGCTGTATGTAGCCGAGGGCGACTCCGTAAAAAAAGGGCAGCTGTTGCTCCGCATTCGCCCCGATAACTACCAGGCTATGGTAAACATGCAGTCGGCGAGCGTGAATACCCAGCGGGCCAACGTTGGCCAGACGCAGGCGCGCCTGCAGCAGCTGATGGCTAATGCCAAGCAGACCGAGCTGGCATACCGTCGGAATGCCTCGCTGTACAAGCAGAAAGTGATTTCCCAGGCCGATTACGAGGCTAGCAAAGCCGCCTACGACGCCAGCCAGGAAGAAATAAACAGCGCCCGCCAAAGCATTCGCGGTGCCCAGTCTGGAGTAGCCAGCGCGCAGGCGTCATTGGATGAGGCTCGCCGCAACCTGGAGAAAACGACCATTTACGCCCCCGTAAGCGGCACCGTCAGTAAGCTGAATGTGGAGCGCGGCGAGCGGGTAGTAGGTACTTCGCAGATGGCTGGTACCGAAATCATGCGCATTGCCGACCTCAACTCCATGGAGGTGCGGGTGAACGTGAACGAAAACCAGATCATTGACGTGAACCTGGGCGACTCGGTGAACGTGGATGTGGACTCCTACGCCAACAAGGACGAGAAATTCCGGGGCATCGTAACCAGCGTGGCCAATACCGCCAAAGATGCTCTGACTGCTGAAGCCGTTACCGAATTTGAGGTCCGCATCCGTTTGGTGCCCGAATCATATCAGCACCTGGTGCGCAATGTGGGTGGTCGTACCATCGTCCCATTCCGTCCTGGCATGACAGCTTCTGTTGATATTATCACCGACCGTAAGAGCAATGTGCTGAGCGTGCCGCTCAACGCCGTAACCACCAAAACGGATAGCTCGGCCATTGCCGGCCCGATAAAGGAAACGGTCCGAAGGTGCGCGTAGGGCGTGGTGGTGGTGGCAATTCAGAGGAGACTGCTCAAGCAGCGCCAACCGATGTGCAGGAAGTGGTATTCGTAATTCGTGATGGCAAGGCCGTAATGGTGCCAGTAAAAACCGGAATCAGCGACATCACAAATATTGAAATTCTCAGCGGCCTGAAAGCCGGCGACCAGGTAGCCAGCGGACCGTACGCAACTGTGCATAAGAAGCTGAAAGACGGCGCAGTAGTGGTAGTGAAAGACGAAAAGTCTATCAATAAAGCGGCTCTAAAAGAAGAAGTAGCTGATGCTGATTAAGCAACTTTAACTGGGCTTGTTAAGTAGCAAATGAGAGGCTGGGGGGCTTTTTTACCCCGGCCTCTCATTTTTTTTGTCTAAACTCGTCCTTGCGACAAAGTTGGTTGCCGTTGCGCTTATGTTTAAGGGCAGGGGCGGTTCAGGTCGTTTAACCAGAGAAGGTGCTTGCGCGCCTTCCAATACGTTTGTTTGGTGGAAAAAATAGCGATGATCGGCGGCGGCTCCTGGGCTACTGCTTTAACAAAAATATTATCCGAAAACGGGGCCCAGGTGGGCTGGTGGCTGCGTTCCAAAGACGATGTGCAGCACTTGCTGCGTACGCGCCACAACCCGCGCTACTTATCCTCGGTGGCCTTCGATCTGAGTCGCGTTTTTCCCTCCACCGACCTGAAGGAAGTGGTTGAAGATGCCGATTGGCTGGTGCTGGCCGTGCCCGCCGCCTTTGTGCAGGGTGCCCTCGACAAGCTCGACCGCGATTCTCTCCGCGACAAGCGCGTTATTTCCGCCATTAAGGGCATGATTCCGGGCAAAAATGTGCTCGTTACCGATTACGTAGCTGAGCGTTTTCGGCTCGATGTAGAGCAATTGGGCGTCGTGGCCGGCCCATGCCACGCCGAGGAAGTGGCCCTCGAAAAGCAAAGTTACCTCACCATCGGCGGCCCTGATCTGGAGCTGGCCGAGGATTTCTGCCAGCTCCTGCGCAACCGCTACGTGAAGGCGCACCCCGCCGCCGACCTCGACGGCATTGAATACTGCGCCGTGATGAAAAATATCATTGCCTTAACCTGCGGCATTGCCCACGGCCTGGGCTACGGCGACAATTTTCAGGCGGTATTAGTCAGTAACGCGGTGCAGGAAATCCGGCGCTTCCTCTACGCGCTCAGCCCCAACCAGCGCGACCTGAGCGCCAGCGCCTACCTCGGCGACCTGCTCGTAACGGCTTACTCCCAGTTCTCCCGCAACCGCACGTTTGGCAACATGGTAGGTCGCGGCTATTCCGTGAAATCGGCGCAGATGGAGATGAACATGGTGGCCGAGGGCTACTACGCCGTCAAGAGCATTTATGAGTTGAATAAGAAGCTGAAGGTGAGCATGCCGATTACCAACGCAGCTTACCACATCCTTTACGAGAAGATTTCGCCGGCCGTGGAGCTGGAGATTCTGAAGGAGAAGTTTAAGTAAGAGTTCTTAATGAAGCTTATTCTTCGCCTTGCTGCTACTAATTGGGTGAATTGCGCAGCCATTGCAGCTTGTACTTATAGCGTCGGACTTGTGGGATCTTTACTTGATTCGGGCTCTCTGTATGACCGATTGATGGTAGGTATTTTCGGATCAATTTTCCTTCTAATTTATTATGGATCAATTTTCTGGTTAGGTTTTGTCGCCTGTATGGTCGTTCTGGATATGGCAGGCCTTCTTTTTCTTGATATAGCAAATCGCTTGAATAGCCGAACTGGATTATCGTTTTTTCTGGGAATTGAGTCTATGCTAATTAGTGCACCATTTATTTATTGGGCAGTGAAGGAAAATTACTACTTGTGGTATGGACTAGTTACTGCTTTCTGGCTATCTCAATTTTTAATAAGACTGCCAAAAATGCATCACATTGTGCTGAAGGACAGTTAGTAAGAAAAGTGATTTGACTTACGTAAGTCGGCCTGCGTATGAGAAATTAGTTTTGACATCATCCACCAAACAACAACGCATATGGGAACCTGGGGCTACTACAACTTCGACAACGACGCGGCAGCCGACTTCGCCGAAGACTTCCGCGATAATCACAATGAGGCAAAGCTGCTCGAAGCGTTAGTTGCGGTGGCCGAGGAGGAAGACCATATTGACGGTGATGCAGCCAGCGAAGCGTTGGCGGCGGCTGAAATAGTAGCTGCCATTCTGGGAAAGCCGTCCCGCGATTTTCCCGCCGATCTGATACCCGTAATAGTGAAGCTGGATGCCAGCGAAAGCGAGGACCTGCGCGAGATGGCCCAGCAAGCCGTGGAGGCTGTAGTCAGCAAGTCGGAGCTACAGGAGATGTGGGCTAAAAACGAATCGGCCGAGGACTGGCAGCATACCCAGCAGGACCTATTACATCGCCTGACCTAGAGCCATTTGCATGAACTGGCTTTTGTTGGCTGTCATCACAGCCCTCTGCCTCGGGCTTTATAACTTCTTTATTAAGCTGGCCTCCGGTAACATTCACCAAGTAGCCGGGGCAGTACTGCTTCAGCTCGTGGCGGCGGCTGTGGGGGGCTTTTTGCTACTTTATATCAAGGCTACACGGCAGCCAGTGAGCATCTCTCAAACGGGCGTGCTGTATTCCTGTCTGGCGGGTTTGAGCGTGGGCATCGCTGAGATTTTGACATTCTACGTGTTCACGAAAGGCGCACCGGCCTCGGTGGGTACGCCCATTATCGTCGGCGGCTCGGTGGCGGTGGCCGCCGTGCTGGGTTGGTTGGTGCTACGAGAGCAGATTACGCTGGGCCAAGTGCTGGGCGTAGGGCTCATAGTGGCCGGCGTGGTATTACTCGCCAGAGGTCATTAACGGTTTCAGCGCCTAGCCAACGTTCGATTTCTAAACAGGCCACAGGTGAGCCAAAGTTAATAATACGCAAAGGCTCCGTTGCTTCATGAATAGCGTAGACGCTCCCCGAATGAGTTCATTCGAGGCGTATAATGTTTGAGGTAAACTACTCAGGATTGTGTTCCATTTTCGCGGCCTTTCATGCAACATCAAAAAAGCCCCCCAGCGCGAAAAAACGACCCGCAACGCTAGCTTACTCTGGTGTGGGTTGCCACGGTGTGGAGCCCGCAAAAATCCGGGCTAATGTATAGCGCCGGGCTTCGCGAGCCCGCAACTGCCGCGACCACGGCACGCGCCCAGTGGCCTGGGCTCCCGGCCCGGTAGACTGGTATTCGGCGTAGAAAGCGGTCTGCTCGTTTTGTGGGTTTCGCCAGTTGTCCCAGCCGGCGGCGGTGATGTGGGCACCCAATTCCGAGTGCAGAAATACGGTGCGCGCGTGGGGCCGCCAAGGTCGGCCTAGGTACACCTTCTGCGCTTCGGGCGCTGCCGTGAGACGACATTGGAGGAACACCAGCCCATAGGCCTGCCGGGGCGTAGTAGAGGCAGCCGTGATGTAGGAGTCGCGTTTGCTGTGGATGGTGCAACGGTCGAACACGGCCGTGCTGGCGCCAAAGATGAAGTCGGTGGTGCCCTCAATGTAACAATCTTGATAATACTGGCGGCTGTTTTCTACGGCCAGAAACAGCGTGTCCTGGTGACCTAGCATACGGCAGTGGCGAAACACGGCCCGGTCGCCTTCCACGTGCAGGGCCACAGCCTGCCCGACTGGCCCAGCCGCGTTTTCGAAGGTGATGTTCTCGGCCCAGAAGTCGTTGCCCTGGACGCGTACCGTGTGGGAGGTGTAGGTGGTATGCCCGGCCGCGTCGCCTGAGTAGTCGCTGAAGGTGATGACAACGCCGTCGCGGCTTTCGCCCAGCAGGGTAATATTGGTTTTCTGAGCCGGAATAACCAGCTTTTCGCGGTAGGTGCCGTTTTTGATATAGATGGTAGCCCGCACCTGCATGAAGTCGCGCACGGCCATCACCGCCTCCTGAATGCTGCGGTAGTCGCCCGAGCCATCCGGCGCTACGGTCAGGCGCACGGGTTGCGAAAAGGAAGGTACCGCGGCTTTGGCCGGAGCCGCCGGAGTATCTTGGGCTAGGGCGGCCGCTACACTCAACAGCAGGCAGCCTCCTAGTAGCAGAAACCGCAACGGCTGCAGGCGGCGTAGGGCAGGAGACGAAGGCTTCGGCACAGGCTATACAGTTTAGGATGACGCCGGCAGCGGGCTGCGGTCGTTGCGGGGTCTATAATTTTGCCCCCCAGCAGCTTCCTGGGGGGCAAAGTTATGGCCGCGTCGGGAAAACCTTAGCCAGGAACGCGACAGTATGTGCTAAGGTTAAGTCAAACCAAGGGTTGAACAGGGGAAACGTGTGCGGCGCCTTAGGAAAAACATGCGTCTCGTGGTAGATACCGAAGGCATCCAGTTTTTTGATCATGTCGTCGCGGCCCGCGTGCATACGGTCGACGGAACTGTTTAAGAACAGAATGGGTGGCGTCTGGGCCGTGATGTGGTTCAGGGCACCAGCCTGGTGCCACAGGGCAGGCTGGTCTGTTTTGGATGCGCCAAACCAGCGCGTAGCGGCGGAAAGCCCTCGGCTGTCATCGCCCTCCCCCGACTCAGGATGGATAAATGCCAACGTACCATCCACATCAATGATGGCCTGCACGTGACTGGAACGGCTCGTCTGACAGGCCGAACCCTCCAGCTGCGCGTCGCCGTTGGTGGTGCCCAGTAAAGCGGCCATTTGTCCTCCTGCCGAAAATCCCCAGACGGCAATTCGAGTAGTGTCGATGGGGTAGGTGCCCGCCTGAGTCCGCAGCCAGCGCACGGCGGCCTTTAGGTCGGTCACGGCGGCCGGGTACCGGGCTTCCGGCGATAAGCGGTACTCTACCGTGACCGTCACGTAGCCCTTGGCGGCGAGCTGCTGGGCCATCGGCGCGTGGTGAGAGCGGTCGCCGGAGCTCCAACCGCCCCCGTGGATAAGCAGCACGGCCGGGTAACCTTGGGAGCGCTTCGCCTTCGGATAAAAGATATCGAGCTGCAATGGCCGCCCGCCCACGGTACAGTAGGTCAGGTTCCGCCGCGCTTGAATGGTGGAGGGAAACGCGGGTTGGGCCAGAGTAATGGTTGGATTGTCCTTGCGGGCTTTTCGCAGGGCGCTAGCCACCGTAAAGGAAGTGTCGCGCGTAAGCGGCTGTTGGGCGGCTAGTGGCTGCACCCCCATGACCAGCAGTACGATGGCTACGACTAACCGAGGAAGTAATCTGAAATGGCGAAATAAAGTCATCAGCGCACGGGTAGAAGGCAGATCCAGCGACAAGATAAGCTGCGAGGCAAAAAGGTGTGCTCACACTCATGGATCCAACACCCAAGCCCATGCTTGGTCCGAGTAGCACCAGAACCCGCTGCGTGCTACGTGCCGCGAATGGCTTTAAAGTTGAATACGCCGCCTAGTATGCACAGCAGTGCACGTGTGGATGCCTACCAGAACCGGTTTGTGCATACCACCTGCGCTTTTTTCTTCAGCCTCAACCCTACGATCACCTCGTGGCTGCCGCCGTGGTAGCCATTAAGCTCCGAGAGACCCGCATCGTAGGAATAGCCTACGGTGAGCTGCTCATAGCTGAGGCCCACCATCCCCACGAACGAGTCAAAGGCGCGCCACGATACGCCGGCCCACAGCAGATCTTGGTACTTAAGCTTGGCGTTGATGTCGAGCGAGAGCGGAGCGGGGTTGACGGCCTTAAGCATCAATGAAGGTACCAGTGACCAATCTTTGTTGAGCGGCACCCGTACGCCGCCAGTAGCGAAGTAGTGACGCTTCAAGGTGTTGCCGGGCGCTCCTTCGCCCAACTGGTTTGGTCCGTAGGAGAAGTCGAGCTTATTGCCCAGCAGCTGCGAGCCCGCCACCCCAACGTAGAAATTAGAGCTATACACCCACAATCCCACCGAACCATCCAGCACCCGCGAGGCGGCACTGGGCGTAGCGGTTGTGGGGTCAAAAAAGCGCAGCTTCTGCCCATCAACGGCAAACTGCTGCATGCCTATCGACGCACCCAATGCCGCCCGAAGGTCAGGTCTTAAAACCAGGTTATAAGCGTAGGAAGCGTAGGCACCCGTACGGCTTGTGGGCCCGGTCTCGTCCCTGTACACAAAGCCCCCCAGTGCGTGAAACGGCCGGCGCCGGTCGCGGATGGTGCGCTTGGTGGTGGTGCGCCATTTGCCCAGCGAGGAATTAATGCTGGCATAGTACGTCTTCGGCGCTCCTTCCAGGCCCGTCCATTGGGTGCGGTAGCTGAACTTAACGTCGATGTAGTCCTCCACACCAGTAGCGCCAGGGTTCAGAATGTAGTTATTATTCATGTATTGGCTGTACTGCGCCTGCTGCTGGGCCAAAGCCGGCAGGGTTGCCAGCAGCAGCAGCGGGGGCAGCAGTAGAGTTAGAGCTCTTTTCATAACAGGTATTGCCTTAGCGTCTATCTAGGAGAAAAGTAGTCCTGCTTTGATCAGCGCCGCAGGACTTTTTGGTTAGTACAGAATCGTAATTGATCCGCTGTAGGACTTGCCCAGCGGGCCTTTCGTGACGACGACGTAATAGTAGGTGCCGACCGGAGCGGGCTGCCCATTGATGTCGCCCTTCCACTCATTGGCCCGGCTGTAGTTTTCGGCCGAGAAGATCCGGTTGCCCCAGCGGTTGAATATGCTCACCGTATTGTCTGGGAATTGCTCGATGAACTCAATCTGCCAGGTGTCGTCGCGGCCGTCGCCGTTCGGCGTAAAGGCATTGGGAATGCGGATGGGCGGGCGGACCGTCACCGTCACCTGGTCGCTGTCGGCGCAGCCGCCTTCCCCGGCCGAGATAGTGTAAGTAGTCGTAACAGTGGGCGAGGCGACGGGCCGCAACGGATCATTTTCTCTAAAAGTCAGCCCTGCCTGCGGCGTCCACGTCACGGGATAGGTACCATCGGCGCGGCCTTCCAATACTACGGAGGTGCCCGCCAGAATTTCCTTGTCGGGCCCGGCATCCACATCCACTGGGGGGCTAATTTGCACGGCTATGCCATTCGATATGGCCGTAACGGGCTGCCCGCATGCTGTGTTTGTGCGCAGGCGCAACGTCACGGTCTGGCCTGCGCGCAGCGTCGTGCTGGTGAAGGTTGGACTCGTAGCCCCTGCCACGTCGCTGCCATTTACCTGCCACTGGTATTCAGGGTTCGGGCCAGCCTCTGTCACACTCGCCAGATTGAAGGTAAGCGGTGCGCCTAGGCAAACCGGCCCGCCCGGTTGCACGGTAATGGCGAGCGTGGGCAGCGGCGTAGGCGTGCGCGTCACCGTGACTGTAGCCACAGCAGGAGCCGAACTGCACAGCCCCGCCGTGGGCGCCACTTCAACGCGTACCTGGTCGCCGGAAACCAACGTGCTACTGGTAAAGGTAGGTCCGCTAGCTACGGCCACATTGTTGACGAACCAAGCGAAAGTAGGTGAGGCCCCCGCATTAGTAACCACGGCCGTGAAGGTGAGGGGAGTACCGGGGCACTGCACGGGTGGGGCGGCCAGACTTACGGTAGGAGTTACGACGGGCTGCACCTGTATCGTGACTACGTTGGAAGTCGCCGTAGAGCAGGTACCGGTGCCCGATGTCACGCGGCGGCGGAAGAAAGTGGTAGCCGTAAGTGCGCCAGGCGCGAAAGTTGGGTTGGTGGCGCCACTTATCGCTGTCCAGGTGGCGTTATCTGTCGACGATTCCCACTGGTAAGCAAACGTGCCTGTGCCACCACCAGCCGCACTAGAACTGCTGAGCGGGGCCGGTGTAGCGCCCGCGCAAAGAGTCTGGTCAGCTGCAATGCTGCCCGCGCTCAGCACCGGCAGCACCGTCAGGACAACGGAAGGCGAGTACGCTGATCCGCACGTTCCTGACGTTACGCGCCGGCGGTAATAAGTGGTAGAAGCAAGCGGCCCAGGTGAGTAGCCAGCACCAGTAGCCCCGACGATGGGCACCCAATCCGCGTTGTTCCCCGATGATTCCCACTGGTACTCAAACGTGCCCGTGCCACCACCAGGACCCGCCGTGCTGGTGAGAGAAGCGGGAGTAGCGCCCGGACAAAGCGTCTGATCAGTGCCAATCGTGCCGGCCGTTAGGGCGGGCAAAACGGTGATGGTGACTACATTCGAAAATACAGGAGCGCAGGCAGGACTGGCATTAGCTTGGCGCCGGAAATAGGTCGTGGCGCTAAGTTGGCCCGGTGCATACGTGGGGCCAGTAGCTCCGCCCAAGGGCGTCCATGTCGAATTATCCGTGGAGGTTTCCCATTGGTAGGTAATATTCCCCGCCCCACCGGCCTCGCCGGTGCTGATAAGCGGAGCCGGGGTGGCGCCTGCGCAGAGGGTTTGGCTGGAGGCAATGCTGCCAGCCGTTAGGTTGGGCAGCACGATTATGGCTACGGAAGGCGAATACTGTGGGGCACAGGGCCCTGAGTTTACGCGCCGCCGGAAGTAGGTATCAGAAGCGAGTGGGCCCGGTGCATAGGTGGCACTGGTGGCCCCGACGATGGGCGCCCAATCGGCATTATTTCCGGAAGATTCCCACTGATACGCATACGTGCCGTTACCGCCCGTAGGGGGCGCCGTACTGGTCAGCGGCGCTACGGGGCTGCCCGCACATACCCTTTGGTCGGCGCCAATAGTGCCGGCCGTCAGCGCTGGCGTCACGGTGATGGTAATGACATTGGACAAGGCAGGTGCACAAGCAGTGCCTGAGCCCGCTTGGCGCCGGAAATAAGTGGTGGCGCTAAGTTGGCCCGGCGCATACGTGGGGCCAGTGGCTCCACCGATGGCCGACCAGGTTATATTATCCGCTGATGATTCCCACTGGTAAGCAATTTGGCCTGTGCCGCCCGTGCCTGGAGTTTCGCTGGTGAGAGGGGCTGGTGTAGAGCCCGCGCAGAGGGTTTGATCGGCCGCGATGCGACCGGCCGTGAGGGCCGGCACAACCGTCAGCGTTACCACGTTGGAAGGCGGTGTGGAGCAAGCGCCGGAGCGCACTTGGCGCCGGTAATACGTGGTAGCTGTGATGGACCCCGGCGCAAAAGTTTCGGCCGTGGCGCCCGGAATTGCCCCCCAGGTGATGTTATCAGCTGATGATTCCCACTGATAAGTAAACGTACCAGTGCCACCCGTGGCCGGGGCGGTGCTCGTCAGCGGCGCGGCGCTGCTGCCGGCACACACCGCTTGGTCGGCGCCAATAGTGCCAGCCGTCACGGCTGGGGTTACGGTAATGGCTACAGACGCGGTAAAGCTAGGTGTGCAGTAAGGGCCTGATCCGCTAGGCAACAGTAATTGCGCGCGCCGCCGGAAATAGGTAGTGCCGGGCGTCAGCGAAACTGGCGGCTGGAAGGTAGCGCCAGTAGCTCCGTTGATAGCCGTGAAAGTGGCATTATCCGTGGACGACTCCCATTGGTAAACCAGTGGCAGGCCGGCATCGCCCGAAGCATTGACAGTGCTGGTCAAAGGAGCCGGTGCTGTTCCAGCGCACACCGTCTGGGAGGTGCCAATGCTCCCAGGCTGGGGCAGGGCCGGCACTCGAATAATACCCCGAGTTTCGCGGCAAAAGCAGTCATTGGTAATGCGCAGCGTCACCGTGTAGTCGCCGGGCGTAGCGTATGTGTGGACGGGGTCTTTTAGAGTTGAAGTGGTGCCATCACCGAAGCTCCAGGCATACACCAGATCGGGAGTTTGAACGGCGAAGCTGGCCTGAAAGGATATTTCCCGACAAGCCGTGATTTGCGCGCCAATGCCGACTCGCAGCAAGGAGCTTTGGTTGAAATTGGGCAGTCCCAACCCACTGCGCCGACCGCCCAGCGCTATGCTGTCATCGGCGTAAGCTGCTTTCGCCCCTAGCGAGTCGGGGTAGGTGATGAACCCAACGGCGGGCCCGTTTTCGCGAGCCACGTAAATCTTGTCGTCGGGGGCGGCCTGCATGGAGCCCAGATTGACCGCGGGCGATTGGTTGAGCGGAATGACCTGCTTGCTGGCTGGTATGTTGGTGGCACTCAAATCGAATTGCAACAGCTGGGGTGGGCTTTGCACCGTGGCGTAGAGGTAGTTGCGACTGGGCGAAAACTCGACCCCGTAGTAACGGCCCGCGTTGCTGTCAATAATTTGGGGGTTGCTTACTACACCTGTTTCGGCATCGAAGTCAAACAGCTCGACGGTACCGCTGCTATCGGTGGCTTCGCTGAAGCGCGCCACGGCCAACTGCTCGCCGTCGGGCGACACTTTCATCTGGCCGCGGTAACCCTGGGCCGCTACACTCGGCGCATGTAGCGCCCCAACGGTCGAAATGATAGGTGGGAGCTGCACGCCGGCCGGCGTCACGCGGTACGCCAGAAAAGAGTCACCACGGTTCTCAGTGCCGGTGGTTGCCGCACCCCAGCCGTGCACGATTATCCAGACGTCACAGCCGTTCTTGTGCAGTACGCCTGTCATCTTTTCGGCCGTGCCGCGGGTGAGGAGCGTATTTTTGGTAGCTGCGACTACCTCGCCCTGCCCACCTACGGGAATCACGATTTCTGAGTAGCTCAGGCCCTTGGGGCCGCCTTGGGCATCTTGCGTAAATAGAAAGTAGCGCGTTGGGGCACCGGGAGGAACTATACCGGGCCGTTTGATAGCCAAAGGGCCGTCGGTGGTGAGGCGATTGCCCCCCATGCCTGTGCCGTTGAGCATGATGTTGTGGTCGCGGCTCCACACGGTGTCGCCGTTGGTGTAGAAGAGCAGGCTGCCATTCCTGTCCGACATCACACCGGAGCCGGCGGGCGCTACCATCCGCCCATCGGTCAGCACCGCGGGCGGAATAGTATCTCTGGCTTCGTTGAAGTCTAGCCCCGCCCGGTAGCCGAAATACCAGTTATTGATGAACTTCTCATCTTCGCTGCACTCGGGGGGCGCCGTTTGTGCGAGGGCAGTGTTGGCTACACCACTCAACAACAGCAGCAAGGTTAGTAGCCAGCTTACTAAGTACCGGCTGTAGGATATAGCTGGCTGGACAGGCTTAGAAATATGCAAGCGGGAAATACGAGTAGTAGATAAAGCAGGATGCGATAGCTCTGCGGGCATAGTGGGGTAGGTAAGTGGGCGGACAGACAAGTGGGTTCTCCGAACGAAAAGCACCTCTTGCTGCCTTGAAGGGACGGAGCTTGATGGCCAGTTACTGCTAAAAAGCGTTGCCAGCCAGTTCCACTAAAGTTACGCACTGCCAGCCAAGATTCTGCAACGCGATGTCCGAATAGTGATGAATGCGACCCTTGTTTGCCTATTTTCGACCAGTTTAGTTACGCCAACCGCATGAATGCCTGCCTAAACTCGCTGTTTTGACTTGATACCACCTACTAATCGCTACACCTTGTGCCGGCTTTACTTTGTCCGCGCCGCCTAGGCGAGCCATTGTTTGGGTGCTGCGCTAGTGGGAAACTTCAGCTGAATTTTGCTTTGAGGAGCTAGGCAAAAATTCCAATTATACATTTTACCCAGAACAAGAGGCTCTTTCTGAGAGCGTCAGTTCTGGATATTCATTTTACAATCTTTACCTCCTCGACGTTATCATCAGTCTTTAGATCAATCAGCAGCAGGTATGGGTCGATGCCGGCCCGCGCAGGCTGGCTAGGCACCGTTACAGTAATCGTTTGCTCACCAGAACGGATGCAGTGCTTCTGCCGGTAGAGCGGCTGTCCGTATTCCTCCTTACCGCGCGGTGCAATAACTCCAATCTCTACCCAGTCATTCAGGGGTAGCTCGCGCTCGGCGCCCACGCTGTCGACTACCAGCTTGCGCGCCCGCACATCAAGCGTTACCTGCCAAGTGCCAGCGGCAGTCCGTTTGGCTGTGGCTTGCCGGGTTTCCAAGTCCCAATAGGTGTTAGTCTCGAACAGGTCGCGGAGCAGGTAGTGGAGCGAATCCGGCGTGGCCGCCATGAGTTCACGATACAGATCGAGGGTAGTCGTTAGAGTAGAGGTGGCGGAGTCGGGTTTTGCAAGCACCCGGCGGAGCGCCCCGTTTACCTGCTCCTGACCGATGTACTGACTAAGCGCATACAGCGCAAGAGGGCCTTTGCGGTAGCCCAAAAATGCATTATTGGCCCGCAGCAAAGGTGCCATGGCGCGGGAGCGAGGTACCTCGTAGGACTGACGCAGGAAACTAAGGTAGCGGCGCAAATGCCCGTACCCGTATGCTTTTTCCAACACCTGCATACCAGAATATACCGCCAGGCCTTCCGCCAGCACCGGAGCTCCCTCAACGGAAGCATATCCGGCCCCAAACTGATGCGCCACCTCATGAGCCAGCACGTAGTAGGGCAAGTCGAACCCCCGGGGGCCATCATCTGGCTTCATCAGGGCGAATTGCTCCCCGTAATCAATGGTGCTGGCTTCGGCATTCAACTCCCCCTCGTTGCCGGCGCGCTCCACCACCGTGAGATGGCCGTAGGGGTAGGTGCCAAACTGAGCGCTGTAATGGTCTAAGGAGGCAAGCACGCTACGGACCATGCGTTCTACATTCGCTGCGTGCGCCGGATAGTAATAGAAACTGATAGAAATTTTCTTTCCGGAGTCATCTGAAGGGCTCTGCCACTGAGCTTTCCGCACCGCGTACGCTGCGGAGAAGAAAGCAGCCTGGTTCTGGATAGGGGCATCCGTCTTGTAGTGAAAGTAGCGTCGCCCGCCGACTGTCCAGGTCCGGTGTAATGCCCCCGGCGCTACGGCAGTTTGATCCAACGCCGTGCCCACCACTGCATCAAAAGCAGTCCAAGCGCCTCGGTGCGATTTCTGCCTTGCCTTTGCGTCGTATAGCGATGGGATTTCGGGGCGTGAGGGGAGGTTGTATTTTTTGCGGATGCTGGCCTCCCTATGCTCGCGAAGGGGCTGATAGCCGATGCTGGGCAACACGTCCTGACTCATTAAGTAGGTGCCGTTGGCTTCCACCAAAGCATGCACGCCGTTATTGCGAAAACCCTTCGGCTGTGCCTGTACCCGGAACCGTAGCTGCAGGGAGTCGCCGGGGCGGAGGGGGCTGGCCAAGCGGTAGATCTGGTGGCCCAACTTCTCGTCTGCCAGTACTTGCGCCGCCGGGCGGCTGAAGGACACATCGGCTGTTTTTACGCCCAGGGCAGTTGCTAGGTGAATGGAGTCGATGGTCTTGGCGGTGTAGTTCATCAGCTGGTAAGTGCCCCGAATCGAAACTGCCTGCCGTGCGGGATAAAGCTCCACATGCAGCTTGGTGCTGGTTGGCTGTGGCTGCGGGACGTGCGCATACCGTCCGTAGCGCCTCTCGTACTCGGCCAAGCGCTCCGCTACGTCAGGGGCGGTGGTGTACTCATTGAGTCCGTTCGTGTTGTAGAAAATAAAACCACCCAGCGTGAGTACCAGCCCTATTGCCACCGCGGCCATCACGGCGGTAGGAAACGTAACGCGGCGACGCGCCCGCTGAAGTCGCTGCCTGAGGCTGCTTTCCCTGCCGCGGGCCCAAAACAGACACGCTACCACCGCCAGGAGCAGCGCCCAGCCAGTCCAGTAACCCTTAAACCAGAACCACGGGCCAAGGGACGCCCCGAAGCCGCGTATATCGGTGTACGACCAGTCGGGAGCCGCACCGAAAACCAGCAGTTGATGGTGAATGCCCAATTTGGAGGCGAAGCCAATGAACCCCAAGGTGAGGAGCAGCGCCAAATGACCCACGTATTTCTGGTTGACCAGCACGTGCACCACCAAGGCCAGCAGGGCAAAGAGCAGATACTCGATTAGCTGCAGCCCAAAGAGGGTTTTAAGGTACAGCCCAACCTCGAAGTGCTGATACCCCAGAATTATTTGCAGCAGCATCCCTCCCAGCAGCAGGAGCGACATCCAGGTGACGATTAGCAGTCCGAGGCCCAGAAATTTGCCCCCCAGCAGGACCCATTCGGGCACCGGGGCCGTGTCGGTTATCTCACTCAAGCCCGCTTCCCGTTCGCGCCAGACTAACTCCCCAGCGAAGTACACAATCAGCAGCGGAATAATTATCCAGGGCGTTTTCACATCACCCACGGCATTGGTTAGAAAGTAAACTACCTGCTGGGTGGTGGGGAATAGTGGAATAGTATTCTGCTGCATAAACTCGGACCCGAGCAGCGCCGAGCCCAGCGCTATAGCCGCCACGAGTGGGAGCCCACCCCAGCTACGGGCCATTTTACCGTAGGATGACCACGCCACGGCGAGGGTTTGGTAGGCATAGGTGGCCCAGCCAAAGGGGCGGGCAACGGCCGGAACCATAATCGGGCGGCTTTCCCCAGTTGTCAGGGTGGGCGCGGTTGCCCGCCCCTTTGGCTGGCGGCGCCAGCTCCACCCACGGCGGATGGCCGGGGAAGTTAACTGAAAGCGGTGGTAGACGAAGGCCAAAAAGCCCCCCGCAAAGCCCAGCCACAGGAGGCGGTTCCAGAGAAATAAGCCTTGCAGCGCAATGAGGCGCGTGTTCTTTTCCGCTTCGGTCCAGGTTTCCAGTTCGCTGCCCACTACTCCGCCGAAGCCCACCAAATCCAGCAGCTTGACCAGGTCCCACCAACCCACGAGCTTAGCCACTATCATCAGGATGAAATGGGAAGCAAAGAACAGGAGCACGCTGCCGACGTAACTGGCGATGGCCCGGCCGCGCAGCACCGCCAGCCCAAATTGGACGGTTGTGCCGACCAAAGCCACAGGCAAGGCCAGCAAGCCAAATGCGGAAAGGTAGGCCTCCGGCCGAAACGGACCCAGCAATTGCGCCCTGCTACCCGGAGAATAGAAGCCTAGCAGCAGGCCGGCCGGTACGGCCAGCAGCAGCAATGTATTCAGTGTGAAAGCCGCCAGAAACCGGCCGCCTAAGTAGTTTGCCTTGCTCACGGGAACAGTGTACATGAGCGGGTGCATGCGTGTCTGCACATCGCGGGCCGCCGCGTCGCCGCTTATGGCCCCCGCCATTATGAGCCAGAGCAGGTTGCTGAAAACGGTGAAAAAAGCGATAGAGGAAGGAGAATTGTGGTAGCTCCCGTCGGCGGGGGTGCTGAGCTTAGTCAGCAGGAGCGGTAATACCAGCAACACCCCGAAAAACAGCCAGGTTGAGGCCTGATTCCACTGGTAGCGGAATTCATATCGAAAGATGGGCCCTACTTTCATGGCTGGACGTGCTTCGCTTCAGCTGCCACTTCCTGACCGTAGTGCCCGGCCATGGTGCTGAAATACACATCTTCCAGATCAGGCGCCACCGGGTCGAAGCCGGCGCCGGGCGTTTCCTCGCTGTAGATGTGTACGAGCGTGCGGCCGCTCAGGAGCTTGGTGGAGATGACGCGGTGTTCCTGCTCCAACTGGGGCAAGGCACTTTTCTCCACAATGCGACGCCAAATTCGTCCCTGTAACTCCTCCACGGCTCGTAGGGGCTCAGTCTCGAGCAAGATTTCGCCTTGGTTGATAATAGCCATGCGGGTACAAAGCTCCGCTACATCTTCCACGATGTGGGTGGACAGAATGACCACGCTGTTCTCACCCAACTCGCTGAGCAAATTCAGAAAGCGGACCCGCTCGGCCGGGTCGAGGCCCGCGGTGGGTTCATCTACAATCAGCAGCTTGGGTTTCCCTAACAAGGCTACGGCCACCCCGAAGCGCTGGCGCATACCCCCAGAAAAGCCCCCCAGCTTTTGCCGGCGCACCTCCCACAGGTTTGTTTGTCTGAGCAACGCCTCCACCACTTCCTGTCGCGCCCGGCGGTCGGTAATACCCTTTAGAATGGCAAAATAATCGAGCAGGTCTTCCGCCCGGGCTTTCGGATACACACCAAATTCCTGGGGCAGGTAGCCCAGGGTTTGGCGCACCTCGTCGGGCTGTTGGAGTACATCCAGGTTGCCGAGGTGAATAGTGCCGGCATCCGGCTCCTGTAGGGTAGCAATGGTGCGCATCAGCGTGGATTTGCCGGCGCCGTTCGGGCCGAGCAGGCCGTACATCCCCGCCGGAATGGTCAGGTTGATGTCCTTCAGCGCCTGTACGCCGTTAGCATAACTCTTGGAGACATGGCGAATCCGTAATTCCATAAGGGCTCAATAAGCAGGTAAGAAGGAGGGGTAACTAGTGCAAGAGGGGAGCGGGCAAGCAGCCGTGAATAGGGAGGAGCGTCAGAGATAAAGCACGAAATATATTTACGGGGTAAATGTATTTAAAAGAACTTTGTAATACAAAGTAAATGACGACGTTTATATGTTGCCCCCAAAGCCTGGGTTACTCAATTTATTTTCTGCTGCTGCTGACGATACGCCGTTGGGCTCTGGCCAATAAGTCGGCGAAAGGTTTTATTGAAATGCGACAGGTTATTGAAGCCGCTGGCAAAGCTCACTTCCGTAATAGGTCGGTCTTCGAGTAGGAGCAGGCAGGCTTGACTGATGCGGTAATCCTGCACAAACGCCGTGAGGGTTTGCCCCGTCATTTTCTTGAAGTAGCGACAAAAGGCGGGGACAGTCAAATGAGCCAATTCAGCTACTTCGCTTACTTCAATCGGCTCAGCATAGTGCTCCTGCACATAACGGTAGATGAAACTAAGCCGGTCCTTCTCCTTGCCCTGCTGACCCAGGCCCCCGCGGTCGGCGTGCAATACTTCCACATCGGGAGCCTGAGTCAGGTGCTGGAAGAGTTGCAGCACGGAAAGTAATCGTGGGAAGGCGGGTTGGGTAAGCATTTGTTGCAATAAAGGAGCAACGCGGGCCCGGGTCTGTGCACCAAACGAGAGCCCCTGCTGGGCGCGGTGGAACAATTGTTTGATGGGCTCAAGCTCCGGCAGCTGACCAAAGGCCGTCGCCAGCCAGTCGGCGGGCAGCTGCAGCACAATCTGCTCGTACGGGTTCTGGCGGCCGTAGCTAAAACTCAGGTGGGGCACATGGGGCCCGATAAAAACCAACTCGCCATCTTCATACTGGGAGTGGTGCTGACCAATATGCCGCCGGCCGCGCCCGTACGGAATATACACTAGCTCGTACTCGGGGTGGTAATGCCAGAGCACATGCTGGCTACCCTCCACATTAGTCGTGTGCAGCAGGGTAAAGGAACTGCCCGCCAGGGGCTGTATGGTCTCGAACTGCAGTTTCATGTACCCTAAATTAGCCGTTAGCGGGCGTGAATAATAGAGTTATGGATAATACAGCACCGATAGTAGACAATGTAGGCGTAGTACCTGCCTTCACTACTTCCTAGCTTTGTTCTTCTAAAAGAAGACCGATGAGGGGGTATAGCTACCTTTGCATCGCACTTTGACTTAACAACAACATAAATAGGAATATAGGGCTAGCGGCTTCATTCCGATATCGGACTAAGTATCGTGCTACCCAAGTGTAGTAAGCCCCGAACGAGGACGACAATTGCTTAGAGAGCATGCCGCCACGAGGGGATAGATTTCAAGCCGGAAATGGGTGGGAATTCATTCGGTTTTGATTCCGGAAAGAGGCGCTCTGGGTGGGGCGCCTTTTTTTATTGCCGTAAAAAAAGCCCCCCAAGCCACCTTCTTCCTAAAAGCAACGTACCACCACCCCAAGTAAGGATTCGGGGGCGATGAGCCGTATGGCGAGCAACCCCGCCGCCGCCTTGGCCGCCCCGAATTACTCCCTCAAACAACTTCAAGATGAACTATCATACTCTAAGTCAAAAGCTAAACTCTGACCTGCACCTGAGCGAGGAGGAGGCGTTAGCAGAAATTCAACGGGCCATTCAGCAGCAGAATTTAACTGAACTGCATGAGTTGGCAGGCACCTCGGTATCAGTGGCCGCGGAACGCCAAGCAGACCTGGAAAAATGCTCCCCAAGCTAGGCCCTGAGTCGAAACGTAGCCCACGAAACGCCAAAGAATCAATTCAACCCGCAATTTGCCCTCACTAGCTAAGCAAGAATAAGCGCCTACCGGAGTTTTAGCTGAATGACTTCCGAGCCAGCCAGCAGGAAAGCGCCGGTGCCGTACACTTCCCAACTGTTGGCCGAAAAGTCGCGGCGCGGGTCGGCGCCAATGGGCTGCACCCAGCCCACGCGGCCGTCGGCCGAGACGCACTTATTGAGCGCAACCCACGCTTTTTGCACAGCCGGCAGGTACTGGGCCCGGTCGAGAATCCCCTGGTTGATACCCCAAGCCAAGGCGTAGCAGTCGAAGCCGGAACCGGACGCCTCCCCGCCGGGATAGGCCTGCGGATCGAGCAGACTAGAGCGCCACAGCCCATCGGGCTGCTGGAGCTGCACCAAGCGGGCACTCATTTCTTTGAATACATTCAGGTAGAAGCCTCGGCTGGGGTGGTTCGGGGGCAACTCTTGGAGCAGCTGCACCAGCCCACCCATCACCCAGCCGTTGCCCCTCGACCAGAAAATGCGCTGGCCGTTGCTTTCCTTTTTGCCTTCTCCAGCCTCGCTCCACAGGTAGCTGGCATCGCGGGCAAACAGGTGCTCCTGGTGGTTGTACAGGCGGCGGTAGGTTTGGTGGTATAGGGTATCCGTAAGAGTCAGGTACTGGGGTTGGTTTTCAATCGCGGCCAGCTTTGCCAGCACCGGCGGCCCCATAAATAGGGCGTCGCACCACCACCAGGCAATGCCGTGAGCCTGCACCTCGGGGCCCGGCACCGTCCGCAGTTTCTCAACCACGTCAAGGGTGGGCTGAATCATGCGCCGCTCCTTTTTCAGGCGATACAGATTCAGGTAGGTCTGGCAGATGACGATGTCGTCGGCGTGGTCGTAGCGCGGGCCGGGCCGCCATTGGTTGCGCTCGCCCATAGCCATCAGAGAGTCTAGCAGCAGGGACGACTTAGTGGTCTGATAGGCGGCAAACACGCCTGAGTAGAAGGCGCCGTTGGTCCAGTCGGTCAGCGTATGCTTGGGATGCGCCAGCTGCCACTTCGACGCCCGTAGCAGCTGCTTCCTGATGAATTTAGGCTTAAAAAAAGCTTTATCAGAAGCAGAAACCGACTGTGCTTGGCCAGTATGCACCAGCGCCAGCAGCGCGCAACAAGTAAGCAGATGAGTAAGGCGTAGTTTGTGTATCATACAGCAGGGAGGAAGGAATAGACCCGAAAAAAGCCCCCCGCCCGAGCCCAGGAGGCTAGAACAAACCTAGCAAAATAGTCCCGCAATGCTGGGGGGCTTTTTTTAAGATAGACCAGGAGCCGTACTAGTTGCGGGCATGCCAGATATTGCGGAATTGCGCGACATTGGCGACGGAAACGCTTTCTATCACAATCCCCGCTGTTGTTCTGGGTCGCCACGTTCGGGCCGCTCAATTCCTCTTTTCCTGATAAGTCGACATTGGTCTGATTCGCTATAACACGCTTCATTTCGGCTTCATAATCAGTCCTGAACCTTGAAGTGAACCGGAGTTAGATTTCTTTGCCCCAATATCCCTGTCCGAGCGAATAACTGCCAGCTATGCCCATTCCCCTTACTGCAGCACCCTTTCACCGTGCCACACTCCTTACCCAGCTGGAGAGCCAGGCCAGTTGGGATTTAATTGTTATTGGGGGCGGAGCTACGGGCTTGGGCGTGGCCCTGGATGGACTCAGCCGGGGCTACCGGACCTTGTTGCTTGAGCAAGTTGACTTTGCCAAGGGTACGAGCAGTCGCAGTACCAAACTGGTGCATGGCGGCGTGCGCTACCTGGCCCAAGGCGACGTGGGGCTGGTACGCGAGGCGCTCATCGAGCGGGGCCTGCTGCTCCAAAATGCCCCCCACCTTGTAACCGACCAGGCTTTCCTCATTCCAGTTTACTCCTGGGCCGACACGGCCTTCTACACCATCGGCCTGAAGCTCTACGACCGGCTGGCTGGCCGTCGCAGCCTGGGTTCCTCCGTGTTTCTTGGCCGCGCCGAAACGCTGCGTAGACTAAGCAACCTTCGTCCTGAGGGCCTGAAAGGTGGCGTACTCTACCACGACGGGCAGTTTGATGACGCCCGCCTGGCCGTGAACCTGGCCCAAACGATTATCGAGCACGGTGGCACGGTGCTGAATCATTTTCCCGTGCGGGAGCTGCTGAAGAATGAGCAGGGCATCGTGTGCGGCGTGCGGGCCACCGATGAAGAAACCGGCCGCCACTACGAGCTGCGAGGCACCGTTGTGGTCAACGCCACCGGCATCTTCGTTGACGAGATTCGGAAGCTGGACACGCCCGGCGCCCGGCCGCTGGTACGCCCCAGCCAGGGCGTACACTTGGTGCTGGATAAGACATTTCTGCCCGGCGACGACGCGCTCCTTATTCCCCGCACCGACGACGGCCGCGTATTATTTGCCGTGCCCTGGCAGGGCCGAGTAGTGCTGGGCACCACCGATACAGCCATCCCCGAGCCGAGTCTGGAGCCCCAGGCGCTGGAGGAAGAGGTAGCGTTTATCCTCCGCACCGCCGGCCGCTACCTCCGTCGGGCGCCCCAGCGCCACGATGTGCTCAGCATCTTCGCTGGTCTGCGCCCCCTAGCGGCAAAGGCGGCCGGCACTGGTCATACCAAGGAACTATCGCGCCGCCACAAGCTAGTGGTCTCCGACACGGGCCTGATAACCATCACGGGGGGCAAATGGACCACTTACCGTCGCATGGGCCAGGATACGGTAGACAAGGCCATTAAGCTGGGAAAACTTCCCAATGTCCCAAGCCGGACTGCTCACCTTGCTATTCACGGAGCCCAGCCCACCCCCGACCGTCAGAGCCATTTCTACGTGTACGGCTCCGACCAGCCCGGCTTGCAGCAGCTAATGATGGAGCGGCCGGAGTTGGGGGAAAAACTGGATGCCGCGCTCGAATTCCGAAAGGCGGAGGTAGTGTGGGCCGCTCGCTACGAGCTGGCCCGCACGGTAGAAGATATACTGGCCCGCCGCGTGCGCATACTGTTCCTCGACGCTGCCGCGGCTGTGCGCTGCGCCCCCGTAGTGGCGGCGTTGCTGGCCGAAGAACTTGGGTACGATGCCCAGTGGCAGCAACGGCAGGTTACGGAATTTACCAGTCTAGCCCAGCATTACCAACTGCACCACTCACTGGTTAATCAAACCGCCGAGCTGTAAGGGATCTGGAGCTAATTAGGTATACTTTCGGCGATTGGCATCAAACCTA
The DNA here is from genome assembly GCF_011305775.1 of Hymenobacter sp. HDW8. NCBI lineage: Bacteria > Pseudomonadati > Bacteroidota > Cytophagia > Cytophagales > Hymenobacteraceae > Hymenobacter > Hymenobacter sp. HDW8. The sequence goes on along the minus strand of NZ_CP049907.1, from coordinate 573,762 downwards.
TTGTCCTAACCGCGGCCCACAAGTTGCGAGGCTCCGCGCTATCTTGCTTATCGGTTACTTTATGGGCTGGGGGCGGCCAGGAAGTGATTATGTAGCGTCTTTACCAAGCCATCATTTAGGCCAGACTTCCATGGATGTAATTTATGTGACGGATTTAATCGGGACCGGCGTTTTTGCCATATCGGGGACGTTGGCCGCGTTACACAAGAAGAAAGATCACGACGTGCTCACGCTGTTTATCTTCGCTTTTGTCACCGCGGTTGGGGGCGGAACGCTACGCGATGTCATCATCCAGGCGTACCCGGTGGTCTGGATCAGCGACGTCAACTATCTATTCGTTATTACGGCCAGCGTCCTGATTGCCGTTGCCTGCCGTCGGTGGTGGCTGGGCATTTTGCAGCGCCCTTTACTGGTATTTGACACGCTGGGTATCGGTATTTTCACCATTCTGGGTCTGGAAAAAGCGCTGAATGTGGGCGTCAATCCATGGGCTGCGGTCCTGCTGGGCATCGTCTCTGCGCTATTTGGTGGCGTCATTCGCGATACGCTGGCCAACGAGATGCCGCTAGTCTTTGAGCGGCAGCTATACGCCACCCCATGCCTGACCGGTGCTGTACTGTATATTCTGGCCCTACGCCTACATCTGGACCCAACCCTTACTTTTTTATTGTCGGTGGGGGTGATTACGGGCTTTCGACTACTAGCTATGAAGAAAGGCTGGTCGTTGCCACCTATTAGGGTTTAAAAAGCCCCCCAAGGTGCTTATCGCCAGTAATTACGGCCCATTCGATGGCAAATCCCTACTGCTCCAGCGTAGCTACTGTGCGGCCACCAAGGGCGCCAGAATGTGGGCAGCATCGTGTTTGAGCCAAGTGCTTCGCGGCCTAGCCTACAGCGAAGTTGTAAGGTATGCCGCCCTTGATCAAATACTGCCTGTGCGCCCGCCGTCAACGGGTAGGCTGGTGCCCGTGATGTAGCCTGCCGCCGGTGAGGCAAGAAAGGTTACCACCGCGGCCAACTCGCTGGCTTGGCCAAAACGGTGGGCTGGAATCTGCTGGAGCATGGCGGCCTCCACTTGTTCTTTTGTTTGGCCCGTATTGCTCATTCTCTGTGCAATGAGCGACTCGTGGCGTTGCGTCACAATTGCGCCGGGCAGGACATTGTTCACCGTAATGCCTTGCCCGGCTACCTCATTCGCCAAGGTTTTGGCCCAACTGGCCACGGCACCCCGAATGGTGTTGCTTACCCCTAATCCCGCTAGGGGTATCTTAACCGACGTGCTGATAATATTGATGATTCGCCCGTAGCCGCCTGCCACCATGCCTGGCACCAGTGCCTGCGCCAAGAACTGATTGCAGAGTACGTGCTGGGCAAAGGCTGCTTCAAATTCTGAGGGAGTGGCCGCCAGCAGTGGCCCGGCCGGTGGCCCACCGGTATTGTTGACCAGAATCTGGAAGCCATGCGGGTGCGTGGCTAGGAAGCCCGCCACGACTGCGGCTACTTGGGCTGGCTGGGCAAAGTCGGCCACCAAAAAATTGTGCTGCTGCTGGGCCGGAGTGGGAAGAGCGGCGGCTACTGTCCGCAGTCGGGCCTCGTCGCGGGCGAAGAGCGTAACGGTGGCACCAGCCTCGGCCAGTGCCTCAGCGGTGGCTCGGCCGATGCCCTGCGTGCTGCCGCCTACCAGGGCGTGGTATGGACGTAGAGTCATAGAAAGAGTACGAATGGCATAAAACAGGCCCTTATCGGCCTGGTCAGATACTACGTAACCAGAACCGATAAGGGCCTATAAAGCGCCCACCAATAGGTAAATTCATTTAACCAGAGCGCCGCAAATACCAGTTATCAAGCCTGAGCTGCCAGTTCAGCTTTCCGCAGCAAGGGCGCTACCCGGGTGCCAAGCAACTCAATGGACTGTAATACTTTGTCATGAGTTTGAGCGGCAACATCCTGCTGGAAGGTGACCCGCGAAATGCCCCCAGCGCCTCGCTGTGGCGAAGAATCTTGGCGGCTACTTCCTCGGGGCTACCCACCAGCAGCGCCCCCTGCGGACCCGCCTGGGCATCAAACTGGCCCCGTGTCACTGGGGAGCCGCCGCGCTCCCGGGCGCGCGCCGTGAAGGTGCGGGCGTAGCCGGGAAAGAATTCCTCGTGCGCCTGCTCGGTGGTTTCGGCCACGTAGCCGAGCGAGTGCAGGCCCACTTTTAACGTTTCGGGCGAGTGCCCAGCCCGGCGCCCGGCTTCCCGATACAGGTCCACCAGGGGCCGGAAGCGGTGCGTATCGCCGCCGATGATTGCCACCATCAGCGGTAGTCCCAACTGACCGGCCCGCACGAACGAGGCCGGGGTACCGCCCACGCCCAGCCAGATGGGCAACTGGGGCTGCGCGGGTCGCGGGTAAATTCCCTGGCCCGTGAGGGCCGGCCGGAACTTGCCTGACCACGTCACGCGCTGTTGGTCGCGTACCTGAAGCAGGAGATCCAGCTTTTCAGCAAACAATGCATCGTAATCGTCTAGGTCAAAGCCAAATAAGGGGAACGCTTCAATAGAGGAGCCGCGACCCACTACCAACTCCGCCCGGCCTTGGGAAATTAAATCTAGGGTGGCGTATTCCTGAAATACGCGCACTGGATCGGCCGCACTGAGTACTGTCACAGCGCTGGTCAGGCGGATGCGCTTGGTGCGAGCAGCCGCAGCGGCCAGAATAACGGCGGGGGCAGAGTCCAAATATTCGGAGCGGTGGTGCTCGCCCATACCAAATACATCGAGGCCTACCTGATCGGCGTATGCAATACGGTCGAGCAATTGGCCCATGGCTTCCACGCCAGTCGGTGTTTTGCCGGTGCTGTTGCTGAGCAGTAGTGCCGCGAAACTATCAATGCCAATTTCCATAGAGGAGGTTCTTTATTGGGGTATTTCCCCGTAGTAAGAGTGCAAGTGAACAGAAAGAACACTAACGGCTCTCCCTGGATTGGGGAGAGCCGTTGGCCTAAGCTAGAGGTTTGAAGCCTTAACGGGTGGCTACACCTTTGGCTTTGGCGATTATGTTAAAGCTCAGCGTAAACGTATCATCAATAGCTTTGTCGGCCGCAGTGCCAAATAGGGTAGATCCGAATTTGACATCGTACTTGGTGCGGTCTACCGTGGCTACGCCCGAAGCGGCAGCCACACCGTTTTTCACGCCTACTTTGGCTGGAAAGCTAATGAGGTTGGTTTTGCCTTTAATGGTCAAATTACCCGTAACAGTGGCGTTGTTACCGTCGGAGTTACCCTTCAGCGGCTTGACACTGGTGATGACGAGGGTAGCCGTAGAGTATTTTTCCACACCAAAGAAGTCATCCGACTTGAGGTGACCAACTAGTTTGGCGTTGTAATCGGCATCAGTGAGGTCTGTGTTCTTTAGGGAGGTAATATCCACAACGAACGTACCGCCCACCAACTGGGTACCCTTTACTTGCACAGTGCCTTCTAGTTTATTGTCTGCTCAAACAATTTAAATAGATAAGCATGCCGAATGCGGCTTTTAGCGGTTATGTATCTAATTGTTTTTGGAATTATTTCATCACTGAGATTACACGCCAACCAGCATTACATGAAGCGCATTCAAGCCCAGGATATTGAGACGATGGAAAAGATTTTCCGTCTTAATCTGATTAATTCTATTACGGGCTACAAGCCCGCTAACCTCGTCGGGACGGCGGCGCCTGATGGGCGCACCAATTTGGCGATGTACAGTTCCGTAGTGCATTTAGGCTCCAATCCGCCCTACATCGGTATTTTTACCCGCCCTACCAGCGTGGCGCGCCACACCTACGACAATATCAAGGCCAGCGGCTGCTACACCATCAACCACGTACACGCCGACTTCACGGCGGCCGCCCACTATACGTCGGCGCCTTTCCCGGAGGACGAATCGGAGTTTGAGAAATGTGGATTGGGAGCTGAATTTCTGGACAACTTTCCGGCGCCATACGTCCGCGAAAGTCAGATAAAAATGGGGCTGCAACTGGTTGAGGAAATACCCATAAAGGCCACCGGAACTACCTTGCTCGTGGGCAAAATAGAAGAAATCTACCTACCCGGCGACTTGCTGGCTGCCGATGGTTCTCTCAACTTGAATGGTGCTGGCAGCGCCTGCGTTTCTGGCCTCGATACCTATCACACCGCTCAGGAAATTGGCGCTTACGCCTATGCTCGGGTAGGACAGGGGCCTCAGCCAAAGTAAGTCCGCGTGCTAGGAAAATTAAACGGATACTACCCCCAGTTTCGCTAGTTCTTCCCATACCCGATGTACGGGTAGGCCCATTACGTTAAAGTAGGAGCCTTCCAGCCGCGTGACGCCTACCATGCCTACCCAATCCTGGGCGCCGTAAGCCCCGGCTTTGTCTAGGGGGCTAAAGTTGCGCACGTAAAACTCGATTTCGGCAGGGGAGAGAGCACGGAAATGAACGCGGGTCTGGTCGGAGAAAATAGTGCGCTGGCCATCACCGGTGAGCAAACAAACGCCCGTAAATACATCGTGGGCGCGGCCCTGCAGGCGTGTGAGCATCTGTTTGGCTTCGGCCTCGTCCGCGGGCTTGTTCAGCACATCATCCTCCAGACAGACGATGGTGTCGGCGGTCAGTACCACCTCGTGGGGGGCTAAATCGGGGGCGTAAGCGGCGGCTTTGTGTGCAGCTAGATATTCAGCAACCTCGGCACGATGCAGATGCGAGGGGTAGGTTTCGTCTACTTTCCGCAGGCGAATTTCGTAGTTCAGCCCCAGATCGGTGAGCAGCTGGCGACGGCGCGGCGAGTTAGACGCCAGGACTAGTTTGGTGACTACACTCATACCTGAAACGGGTGGTCTGACTCCTCGTCGTGAATAGAAGTGAACAGGAAACCACCGATGGTTTTGGGATAAAAGAAAGTGGACTTGGGAGGCATTACGGCCCCGCTATGGCACACGCGCTCTACCTCGGCCATGGTTACTTCGTTGGTTATGAAGGCGGCACGCGCCTCACCGCGGTCGACGCGGGTAAGGCACTCGGTAAAGTTGCGCACGTACGCAATTCCCGCCCACGAACGCTGCGCATCGGGCCCCACAATGCCCAGCACGCGCTCCAGTACGAAGTAATGTAATACAGTGAGATCCAGAGCTTTTACTTCGGGCGTAGTATCCCACGTGAGTTGCGCATGTACCTCGGGCCGCAGCCGAATTTTATAAGAATTGCCCCCCAGATACAGGCCAAAGGCCCACGGTTTGCCGGCAATGATTTCGGGCAAATCGTAAGCGTCATCCTTGGGTAGAATGGTGAAATAGAGTTCTAGGCGGATCATAAAATCCTCATCGCTCAGACCATTGGGCATCTCCAGCAGCAAGCGGTGGGTAGGCAGAATGCGCAGGTCGTTGGCCGCCGAGTTGGTCAGGTACATCAGATGATAATTCCACGGTTCTTTGCCCGTGGCCTGCGGGTCGGCTGCCAGGCGGGCCTGCCGGTAAGCCAGGCTGCCTTCGTAGCGGTGGTGACCATCGGCCAGAATCACCTGCCGGGTTTCCAGTATTTCCTGAAATCGTCGAATAATAGCCGCATCTTGAATGACCGCCAGTACATCGCGGGCACCTTGGTAGTCTTCTTCGGTTTGATAAAGCGGGTCGTGCATGGCCTCGTCGAGGTAGTGCTCCAACTCAAAATCTTCATCCCGGTAGAGGCCGTGAGTGGCACTGGTCTGGAACTCGGTGCGGGCCAGCAGCTCGGCGCGGTCATTTACGGCCGCGGGTAAGGTGTTTTCGTGACGCAGCACTACCTCATCGCTCCAATCATACGCTCGGATGTGGCACATGAAGCCTTTGCGGCAATATTCCTGACTACTACCCGGCAACCGGAAATACTGATAATACGCATAAATACCCGGCAACTCATCCTGGCGCAGCACGCCCTTTGCCTGCCATTCCGCCAGCCGCCGCTCTGCCTCGGCGGCGGCGTCCTCGCCTCGTGGCACCGATAAATGAATGCTATTTAACGGGTTACGGTACAGCGCCTCCCGCTGCTTCGCCGACACTACATCAAACAGCGGCGACACGTAATCATCAATATGCTGACTTAACTGCGGATTGTAGCGCCAGCCGCGCACGGGTTGAATTTCAGCCACTCGAAAAAGGTAGAAATGAGGCAGTAAAGGTAGTAGGCGCCGTTTGACTGTATGATTTTAGTTGATTTGATGCTCAAGGAGCTAAGCGGCTACGCTTCCACTCATCGCCAACCTTCTCGTACACAATGCGGTCGTGGAGGCGACTGGGGCGACCCTGCCAGAACTCCACACGGTGCGGACGCAAAATAAAGCCCCCCAATGCGGTGGGCGCGGCAGCGGATTTTCATTCGCAAAGCGTTGCTCTATCTCTTGCTCTCGCTGCTCCAGCTCTTCCCGGCTCCCGATTACCTGACTTTGCGGCGAGGCCCAGGCGCCTACCTGGCTAGCGCGCGGGCGACTCTGGAAATACTGGTCCGACAACTCCTGGGGGGCTTTTTCTACGCTTCCTTCCACCCGTACTTGGCGCTCTAAGCCGGGCCAGAAGAAGTTAAGGGCTGCCTGTGGATGCGTGGCTAATTCGTGCCCTTTGCGACTATCGTAATTGGTGTAAAACAGAAAACCAGCATCGTCGGGGAGGCCCTTGAGGAGCACCACGCGCGTGGTGGGCTGGCCATCGGCGCCGACGGTGGCCAGCGTCATAGCCGTAGGCTCATCGAGATGGGCAGCGATAGCCTCATCTAGCCACGCCCGAAACTGACGCACGGCGTCGGGGAGCACATCGGCTTCGGTGAGGGTGCGTTGCGCGTAGGTTTTGCGCAGGTCGGCCAGTTGCTGGTCAGTCATTGAATGAGGATTTAGAGAGCGTTAACGGCCCTTGGGATACCAAGCATAAAGCAACCAATTGCCCTGCCGGTGCAGTAATTGTAGATGTTGCTCGCGAATAAAGTCAGCACTACGCTCGAAGATGGCCAGCTTTTCGGGCTTGGTTGCCAGCGTCTCGCGGTAAAAGTTGTTCTGCCCATTATAGTAAGCGGTGTCCAGAAATACGAGCACAGGGCGGCGGTCCATGAGCGCCAGCACCTCCGGGTCAGGACCGCCGGGACTCACTACCGAATACAGCTTTTGGGCTAGATGAGCGGGCAGGCGGGCAGTCTTGTTCGACATCAACGGCAGCCTTGTAACCATGGAAAGCTGGTAGGTGTTATTATTCTGGACCTCATCGGGGTCGATGGTCAAGCGATAACCTTCTTCTTCTGAACCTGAGTTGAAGTAAGGAAGAGGCAGAATCGCCTGATAATTTTTAAGATCGAGCCAGCCAGTAAGCTGCTGCATGGGCAGTGTAGGGGCGTTGGCCGTTAGAAAATTAGGCAACTGGGTATTAGTTCGGTAGAAACGCATTGCATCGCGGGTGTCCAGCACCAGAAGCAGGGAGAGTGCTACCAGCACCCAACGCAGCGTACGATGCTGCCACCATCGCGCTACATAATAGCTGAAGCCCAGCACGAAGGCCCACCAGAAAGGCCAGACAAAACGGCCCAAGGCTCGAAACTGAGTAACCCGATCGGTGAGCTTGTGCAGCCAGAAAAACGGATTTAAGTAGTTGTTGAATACGTAGGCGCCGTTATCCAAATCATAGGTTTCGCCCAGGGCAATAAAGGCCATTGGGATGCTAGCCAGTAAAAACAAGCGTAGGAAGCGGCCGTGATCAGTGTCAATAAGCTGCACCGACGGGAGGCGCCGCAATGCAGCCAGCACCAGCGTAACCAACAGTCCGTACAGTACAAAGCCGCCGAGATAAGCCACCGACTCATACGGAATATCGGCCGTGCGCTCCAGCGGAAACCGCAGCTGGTTGAAGGAATATCCCCGGAAGAAAGCTCCAAACTGGAATTTCCATTCTAGCACACCATAGCCACTGCTAGACACAGGTCGCTCGTGGTAGCGGGGGTCCAGTAGCATAAGCGAGCCGGCTGTAATGAGTAGCGCGGCTCCTAGGGTCAGGCCGCCATATAGTGCCAGCCGAAACCAAGGCTTACCGGCTAAGGCATTCTCTACTATCCAAAACAAGAAGAAAAAGCCCCCCAGTACTCCCAGAATGCCCAGGTAATAAAAGTGAAAATACGAGGTCACAATAATGCCCCCCAGCAATATGATAAACCATTTTCGCACCGGCCTATTCTGCACCCAAGCGTAGTAGAGTTGTTGCAACACCCAGATGGTGAACAGGATGGCCGGGGTGTAAGATAAGCTAGTGTGGCCCACGCGCAGGCGCATCGTTTGGGGCCCCAGCCAGGGCAATGCCACGCTCAGCAGCACCAACAACCAGACAGGCAGCCCCAAGGGACGCATAATGCGGTACAGCAGCAACGTGCTGAGCGCCAAGCCCCCCAGGATAAACAGATCATACAAATACAGGCCGTAGGGCTCCAGCGCCGGAAAAGCCTGCACGAGTACATGCAGACTTTGAGTGAGCACAGGCGTACAATCTGTATAGTACATGTACTCGCCAAATGGGTAGTTGTGACCCATTACCAGCATGCCATCGCTCAGCGGCTGCCGCAAAAAGGAAGCAATGGAAAAGTAGCTCTTGATACCGTCGTAGTGCGTAACAATCAGATATTCACCAGGATTAAAGATAAGCGAGCGAAATACGATGAGTAGCAACAGAACCTGAAGCAGAACGCTGCCCACGAACCAGGGATCAAAGGAACGGTCGCGCGGAAGGGGTGAAGCGGGGAGGGGGGGCATTAGCAGATTAATACGCACTTGATACAGGGCGCAAATTATTCAGAAATTTGTTGGGGCACCTTTACCATTTATCGAGCTGCGCACCGTTCTACTGTTCACCGGCGGCATTCACTATTTTGCGCGGCCGTATTATTTCCGGGAACCTAAGCCTATTCTCCCGACGTACCATTACCATACATTAGAGAGCTGGTGCAGCCTGCAGAATCGTAGCGTACGCTGGATTTTAGCGGTCTGCAAGGTTAGGCTGATTAACCTGAATGCATGCTACAATGAAGCTTGATCTATGAAAGCTGGAAGCCTATTAATTTCGCAGCCCTTCCTGGGCGATCCTAATTTCGAGCGCAGCGTGGTACTGCTGTGCCGCCATACCGACGATGAAGGCTCGTTCGGTTTAGTGCTCAACCGAGGCACCAACCTGCTGCTGGGCGATGTACTGGAGCTGCCCGGTGGCGATGTACTGCCCGCTGCCCGCCTGCCCTTGGGCCTAGGCGGGCCCGTGCAGCCCGATACGCTCCACTATCTGCACCGCCGCGCCGATGTACCAAATGCGGTATCGCTGGGGCATGATGTGTATTGGGGAGGCGACTTTGAGGTGCTGCTGGGCTTATTGCTGAGCGGCGAGATTGGTGAGGATGATGTGCGTCTGTATGCTGGCTATTCGGGCTGGACGGCCGACCAGTTGGCGGAGGAAGTGCGCGAAAATGTTTGGATCGTGCACCCCAATGCTGCCGAGAAAGTCTTTACTTTGACTACTGATGCCTTTTGGCAGTCTATTCTGCGCGAAAAAGGCGGTCGGTACCGGATTTTATCTAACTATCCCACAGATCCACGCCTGAATTAGCCCCCCACTGCCGCGTTATCGTTCTTTCAACGTCGGCCTTTTTCTTCGAACTATGCTACCTGATAATCCCAACACCGACCCCCTGCACTCCGACGAATCGTCGGAGTCACCGATGAGCATCCTGGAGCGCCGTCTGGCCGAGATTCGTGCCAAAGAAGACCCTGCTGCGCAGCCCGTGCCACCCACAGATGTGCCTGCCCCAGCGGCGAACATCCTGGCCGAAACAACTGCTGCGGCTCCTTCCACGTCTACCGATGAAATTACGGAACGCCCAGCCTTAGGTACTCCACCCATCGAAAATGCCCCCCAGGGAGCTGGTACCGCTGAAGCATCCGCCGCCGTGGTTGAGGCCGAGGCTCCGAGTCCGGCAATCCCTAACGCTGCTTTAACTCAGGAGCCAATATCTGAGCCGCTGGCTCGGGCCGAGGCTCATTACGGACTTCAGAACCCGGGCGTAGAATCCGCTACGCAAGCTGCCGCGCCCATTACACCCGACCCGGAGGCCATGCCGGCTAGTGTAACAAGCGCAGCCGATGACTCAGCAAGTCAAAATGCCCCCCAAGCCGATAGTACGCCCGAGCCGGAAGCCTTAACCGGACAAGCCACGGACCCACAGGAGCCGGAGATAGAAGCTGCCCCTACCATTGCCCTTCACTCCGCTGAAGATCTGGAAAATGCTCCTGATATGGTTGCTTCGCTGCCTACTTCCGCTACGGCATCGGCAGCAGTAGCGCACGAGGCCGCAACGGCCCACGAAGGCGAAGACGAAGAGGAATTGGTTGTCGAAACCCATGGCCCTGACTTTAGTCAGCTTGACTTGGCGGCGCAAGCAGCATTCTTGCTTAATATGGTGCATCGACCTGATGCCCAGCGTAATCGCAAGCAGATTACTGATTTTTATCGCCAATACGAAACTGCGTTGGCCGCTGACCGTCAGCGGGTGGAAGCGGCTGCCGCACCCGATGCGGAAGCAACGTATCATGGGCCGGCTGGTCACGCCGAATTGGTGAAGGCCATGCAGGAATTCCGCGAAAGCCGCGCCCGCGACGCCCGTGCCGAAGATGAACAGCGTGCTAAAAACCTGGCGCACAAGCAGGAGTTGCTGGCTCAGTTACGGCTGCTAGTAGAGTCGGCCGAAACTAAGGATAGCTCAGCCAAGATCAAGGCTCTGCAAAACGACTGGAAGTCAACTGGTCCGGTGCCGCAGAAGGATGCCCAGGAACTCTGGAACAGCTACCACGCGCTGCTGGACATTTATTATAACAACCGCGGCCTCTTCTTTGAAATGAAGGAGCTAGACCGCCGCCGAAACCTGGAGGCGAAGGAAGCGCTTTTGCGCCGTGCCGAAGCCCTTAGTGAGCAGCCTAGTATTAATAAGGCCTTGCAGGAGCTACGGCAGCTGCACGAAGAATGGAAGCACATTGGTCCGGTGCCTAATGAGCAGCGCGACGCCATCTGGCAGCGGTTTCTGCAAGCCTCTGAGCAGGTACACGACCGCAAAAAAAGCTTCCTCGACACGCGCTCAACTCAGGAAAACGAGAATCTGACCCGTAAAACGGCCCTGCTAGAGCAAATCAAATCTTTCGGTGAGTTTCAGACGGAGCGGGTAAACGAGTGGCGCAGCAAAACCGATGAGCTACAAAAGCTGAAAGAAGAATGGGATGCCGCTGGCCTTGTGCCGCGCGAAAAAGCTGACCAGCTTAACAAACAGTTTTGGGGGCTTATAAGGGCTTTTTCCAACGTAAGAATCAGTTTTTCAAAGCCCTCGACGAAGAGAAAGGCCAGAACCTGAAGCGTAAGCTGGAACTCTGCGACCAAGCCGAGGCAGCGCTTGAAAATCCTAATTGGGAGGAAGGCCGTGAAATTGTTATTCGTCTGCAAAAGGAGTGGAAGCTGATTGGCCGCGTGCCTGAAAAGCAGTCCGATAAAGTATGGAACCGTTTCCGCACCGCTTGCGACGCCTTCTTTGACCGTAAAAATCAGGAAGCTAAGCAGCGTGAAGTTAAAGCTCAGCTTGTGTCGCAGGAGCAGGCCGCTCATCTAGACCGTTTTGCCGATACTGTAGCGGCTCTCACGCCCGATAACCCCGGAACCATTGAGGGCTTTCGGGAACTCGTAGCAGAATGGCGTGCTTACGGTGCCTCGGGCGGGCCACGAGCAGAGGAGAAGTTCCAGACGCTTATGGGCAAATACCTCGACACGGTGCCGGGACTTCCCTATGCCGAGCGGGCGGATTTACTCTTTCAGCTTCAGGTGGAGCGCCTCAAAGCTGGCCCCGATGCGCAGCAGGCGCTTTATAAAAAAGAGCAAGGATTGCGTCGTGACATCAACGAGCTGGAAAACGACATCGCCACGTTACAGACTAATCTTGAGTTCTTTGCGCGTTCCAAAAATGCCAATCAGCTCCGCGAAGAGTACCAAGGCCGCATCGACGAAGCCAAATTGCGCATCGATGCTTTGAAGAAACAATTAAAAATTATTCGCTCATAGTTTGCAAAATGGACGCAGAGCACTAGTTTTGCGCCACCATTTCGCCTCCTTAGCTCAGCTGGTAGAGCAACTGACTTGTAATCAGTAGGTCGCTGGTTCGATCCCGGCAGGAGGCTCAAATGTTGCTTAAGCCCCTTCTACAGCATGTAGAAGGGGCTTTTGTTTTGAGGTATTAATCAGTTAAAAGTGAAGATCTTGGCGTTTTACGGACTGCTGCACTCTTCGCATCCTAGGTAATGTTACTCTTCTTCAAGGCAAAAACGCGGCTAACAAATCACCTGATTTGCATAAAAGCCAGTTTTCCTCCACTGAGGAGAAGTAGGGCCTAATAGGTGCCACACGCTTTATTCACCAAGATTGCCAGCTACATCCAAGCCTGCGGCTCATATGACAGGTGCCAGGTTCTTTGACGGATATCATTTGGTACTAGTACAATGGGTCGCAGGACTCGCTGATGGGCCCGAGTAGCCCCAAGCATATACGCTCTGGCCTCATAGGTGGGAGTCGAAGCTTGGCGAATCATCCAACCAATTGATAAAAGCAGTGGGCAGATAACCAATGCGTAGGGTAAATACTCGTGCATAAAGAGGGGCGTATTTTATAAATGACAAAGTAGATAAGTGCAAATTTACTGCCATAAAATGGCGCTTAGTCATCAATGCTACGACATTAACTTTATTTGAATGCCCTTAAGTGCAATACTTATGGAGGTAGACATAGCCCTAGGGGACATTCAAAACTTGGTGAATCAAAACTATGATCAAGCTTGTACCTAGTTAGCTGCGGATCACAACCGCCTTTTGCTTAATACGTTTCCGTTTAGGCTTATTCATACATGACGCTACTTGCAACCTTTCAGGCTCTCTTCGAATCTTAATCCTGTATTCTTATCGCAGCAAGCATGAAACGTATTTTATATGGCGCAGTAGCCAGTCTGATTCTTCTAAGTGGAGTAGGAGCATGCACAGCCGAATCAGTGGAGCCGCAGCCTGAGTTCTATGTGAAGGCTACTAAGGACGGAAACCCGTGGGTCGTGCCTGGCTCTGGTATTTACGCTAAATCACAAAACGAGTTTTTTGTGTTTGGGGAGCAAAGAGACGGTACGGTTACGCAGGCATCCCTGCGGCTGGGCTTTGCGGTGCCCACAGAGCAGCCCCTCCCAACGGTTACCAAGGCACCAACCCTACTACCAACCACTTGGACAGTGCTCGTTGGGGGTGATGTGATAGTCGACGGCTACACGGCCGATTCTCTGTCAGAAACGCAGCTGCTGATCACGCGGCTTGATACCGTTCAAAAGGTGATAGAGGGCACCTTTGACGCGACTCTGCGCCGTGATGAGCGCTGGTCAAAGCAAGAAGAAACAATCCGTTTTGAGCAGGGCTCTTTTCGGGTGCGTTACCAGTAACCCTTACAGTAAATAAGTACATCTACGGTAACCCAGGATGACTAAAAAAGCCCCCCACTATACGAGTGGGGGGCTTTTTTAGTCATCCTGGGTTACCTTGGAAGATGTTCTGACAACTACTTATTCTTCAGAATATTGACTTCTGACTTGACCCTGACTATAGAAAGGAAAGGCTCTTAATGCTTGGGTTTATTCCCATCGCATTCATGTTCAAAGCAACGTCATCGGCTGCTTGCCGATGGCTCATTAAATTTAATGCTTCATCTTTGGGTTTGGGCTGCACTATTTGTAGCCTCTGGTTCAACTATTATGGACTTAGCCAGTAAAAAGAAATTCTGCTAAGTTCAGCAGTATAGTCTGGTTATCTGAGTCATACCACGTATTTGATACTTATGCAGCCTTCAGATGCGTAAGTAACCTGCGCAAATCTGCCTGCTTCTGCTAAATATTTGATTTCATGCAAGACAAAAAAACTGCTTCCGCTCCTAAGTTACCCACCTTGCCCAAAGCGCCGACGGGCATTGAGGGGTTAGATGAAATTACGGAAGGTGGCTTTCCTAAAGGTCGCCCGACGCTGATTTGTGGCAGCGCCGGCTGTGGCAAAACCCTGATGGGTATTGAGTTCTTGGTGAGAGGAGCACTGGAGTACGGGGAGCCTGGCGTACTGATGGCTTTCGAGGAGACAGCCGAAGAACTCACTGCAAATGTTACTTCCCTAGGCTTCGACTTGCCGGCCCTACAGAGCCAGAAGCTGCTGCGGGTTGACCACGTGCACGTAGACCGCTCAGAGATCGAGGAAACCGGCGAGTACGATCTGGAGGGCTTATTTATCCGGTTGGGATACGCCATCGATTCAATCGGGGCCAAGCGCGTCGTGCTAGATACCATTGAATCGTTGTTTGGTGGATTCCCAAATGAGGCTGTGTTGCGGTCCGAAATACGGCGGTTGTTTCGCTGGCTTAAGGATAAGGGTGTAACCACCGTCATTACGGCTGAGCGCGGCGATGGCACGCTCACCCGGCAGGGGCTGGAAGAGTATGTATCGGACTGCGTAATTCTACTGGATAACCGCGTTATTGACCAGATTACAACCCGGCGACTACGTGTAGTGAAATACCGTGGCAGTACCCACGGCACAAATGAGTATCCGTATCTGATCAGTGAAGAAGGCATTTCCGTGCTGCCCGTTACTTCCCTCAAGCTGGAGCATGAAGTATCGGACCAGATTGTTTCCTCTGGTGTTCCGGCCCTCGATGAAATGTTTGGTCGAGGAGGCTTCTATCAAGGGAGCAGCATCCTACTGACGGGTACTGCTGGCACGGCTAAAACGACGCTGGCGGCCGGTTTTGCCAACCAAATCGCCAGCAAGGGTAACCGCTGTCTTTACTTTGCCTTTGAGGAGTCGCCGCAGCAGTTGGTGCGCAATATGCGCTCTGTCGGCATCGATTTAACTCCTTGGATCGAGCAAGGCTTGCTGCACATCGAAGCGTCGCGGCCCACGCTGAATGGCTTGGAGCGGCATTTGGTTATAATTCACAAGCTGGTGAAGGACTTTAAGCCCGATGCAGTCGTAATTGACCCGATTAGTAATTTGATCAACGTCGGTAATTTAAATGAGGTACGCAGCATGCTCACGCGCCTCATCGATTTCTTGAAAGTCAATAACATCACGGCTTTATTCACGGCGCTTATCAGCGGCCGAACCAACCAGATGGACATGACCGAAGAGGGTGTATCCTCGTTAGTGGATACGTGGATTAGTGTGCGGGACCTGGAAGGGGTAGGAGAGCGCAACCGCGGCCTCAGCATACTAAAATCACGGGGCATGTCACATTCCAATCAGGTGCGCGAGTTTGTGGTTACCGACCACGGTATTCAGCTGTTGGATGTAGTAATCGGGCCATCGGGCATTGTAACGGGGGCCAGCCGCCTTACCCAACAGCTGCAGATGCAGGCACAAGAGCTGGCCATTCAGCAGGAGCTGGAGCGCAAAGACCGGGAGTTGGAGCGTCGGCGGCGTGTGCTGGAGGCTACCATTGCGAATTTGCGCACGGAGTTTGAGTCGGTCGAAGAAGAGTTGCGGCAAATCAATAGTGAGGAGCTCAGCCGCCAGCAGACGTTTACGGAAGGCCGAGCTGCCGCCGTCAGTGAAATGTCGGGCCGGGGCTACTCTGCTCAGGACACCAAATCAAATCAACATTAAGCCCCTTATCCTGCTATGGAAACGAACCCGGATATAACGACAGAGGGGATGGACCAGGAATACTGGGAGTTGCGGCTATACGTGGCCGGGCAAACCCCCAAATCGGTAGCCGCCATAGCCAACCTGAAAAAATACTGTGAACAGCATTTGTTGGGGCGCTATAAGCTTGAAGTAATTGACCTGCTGCAACATCCTCAGCTTGCGGAGGGCGACCAGATACTGGCTATTCCTACTTTGGTACGGAAGGTGCCGGTGCCTATTCGCAAAATTATTGGTGACCTTTCTAACGAAGAGCGCGTGTTGGTAGGCCTTGACATCCGGCCTATTGAAAGCAACCTAACCCGATAGAATGGAGGCAGAAGGAAGTTTGGATCGTGAGCCGGAACAGGCTGAGTATGTACTTCATCTCTACATTACCGGAGCTACTCCTAATTCGACGCGGGCAGTACGGAATATCAAGGACATCTGTGAACTGTATCTGAAAGGCCGGTACGAATTGATTATCGTGGATATATACCAGCAGCCCGAGTTAGCTCAGCAAGAGCAGCTTATTGGCGTACCCACTTTAGTTAAAAAACGCCCCGGCCTGATCCGCCGGCTGGTAGGTGACCTCTCGAATCGGGAACGAGTATTGGCCGCGCTAGGGCTGACCTCGCCGTCCGACAGCAACAGCATCGATGGCTGAACGCTTGCCGCCCACATCTACTGACCTAGCTCGTGAAAACGAGGAACTACGTTATCAGCTACAGGAAGCTGAGGAACTCATCTCGGCTATCCGGTCGGGGTCGGTAGATGCGCTGGCGGTACAGGGGACCGATGGCCCTCGGATTTATACCCTGCAAGGCGCCGATCAGGTGTACCGCACCTTGATTGAGCAAATGAGTGAAGGGGCGCTGCTGCTTAGCCAAGACGCCATGATTCTCTATTGCAACGCCAGTCTGGCCCGTTTGCTCGACTGCGCACTGGAGGAGTTGATGGGGGGCTTTTTTAACGACTTTGTACCTGCAGACTTTCGCGCCTACTGGAATGAGTTGCTGGTAGCGGGTTGGGCGGGTAAAAGTAAGGGTGAACTGCCCCTGCAAACCCAGACTGGAGTGCTCGTGCCTTTCTCATTGTCGATGAACGTGCTGGAATTCAATGATGCGCCCGCCCTAGCCATGATTGTAACCAACCTGTCGGCCCAACGGGAAATCAAGGCCATTAAGGCGCGGGTGGCCGAGCAGAACGAGGTAATTGACCGCAAAAACGAAGAGCTAAAACGGCAGGAAGCCGCTCGCCTGGTGATGGAGCAGGCTGCCGCCGAAGCAAACCGCATGCTGGAAGGCATTCCGCAAATTGCCTGGACGGCTAATATTGAGGGCAAGAACACGTACCTCAACCGTCGCTGGTTTGATTTTATCAATCAACCTATCCGCCCGAGTTTTAATGAGGGGTTTGAAAGTCGTCTGCACCCGGATGATGTTAGCTTGGCCAGAGCCCGCTGGCAGCACAGCTTGCGCACCGGCGAAGCGTTCGAGATTGAATACCGCTTTCGCGACGGTGCCGATAATTACCGCTGGATGCTAGGGCGGGCATTGCCTTCTTATAATGATCAGGGGGTAATTATGCAGTGGATTGGCACCTTCACCGATATTCACGAGCACAAGCTGGCACTGGAACGCATCGATCAGGCCCAGCGCCAACTGCACGAAAACAACGACCAGCTTACGCGTGCCAATGTGGATCTGGACAACTTCATTTACACGGCTTCCCACGACTTAAAAGCTCCTATCAGCAATATTGAAGGGCTGTTGCAGGCATTGTTGGTAGAAATGCCTTTCGACTCTGAAAGGCACCAGGATGACCAAGTGCAACCCATCATGGCCATGATGCAAGACTCAGTGGAGCGGTTTAAGCGCACCATTGAGCATCTGACTGAGGTAACCAAGCTGCAAAAAGAACAGATTCAGCCCACGGAACTAGTGCGGCTGGAGCCGGTTATCGAAGACGTACGTTTGGATTTAGAGGCGCTATTGCGCGAGGCGGGGGGCATTTTGGAGGTAAATGTGGCCGATTGTCCGGCGGTATCATTTGCCGAGAAAAACTTGCGGAGTGTCATCTACAACCTGCTCAGCAATGCTATTAAATATCGTTCGCCCGAACGTCTGCTAGTGGTGCGACTACAGTGCCGCGAAGCGGATGACTACGCGGTGCTGACCGTGCAGGACAATGGTTTGGGCATCAACCTAGCTAATAATGAAAAGCGGCTCTTCGGCATGTTTCAGCGCCTCCACGACCACGTGGATGGTAGCGGTATTGGCCTGTACATGGTCAAGAAGATGGTAGAGAATGTGGGGGGCAAAATTGAGGTGGAAAGCGAGGTGGGCGTCGGCTCTACCTTCACCGTGTACTTTAAACGATAGGCTGAGTCCATGAAGCTAAGCGTTAGTAGACAGAAACTTTAGCAAACAAAAAGGGCCTTCCCCGTACGGGAAGGCCCTTTTTGTTTGCTGTACATCAGCGAATTAGGGACAATGCTTACTTTGGCAGCATCACTTTGTCGATGACGTGAATTACGCCATTGCTTTGCATCACGTCGTAGGTAGAAATGGTGGACGTATTGCCCGATTCATCCATTAGAACTACGTTTTTAGGACCATTCATGGTAGCTTTTAGAGTGCCGCCGCTTACCGTTTTGAGCGTAGCGGTGCCTTTGCCTGCCTTGATGGCTGCCATAATTTTGTCGGCGGTCATGTTGCCGGCTACTACATGGTACGTCAGTACTTTCGTCAGCTGCGCTTTGTTCTCGGGCTTCAGAAGCGTTTCAACCGTTCCGGCGGGCAGGTTTTCGAAAGCATCATTCACAGGAGCAAATACGGTGAAAGGTCCTTTACCCTGCAGCGTTTCAACCAAGCCAGCAGCTTTAACTGCGGCTACGAGCGTAGTGTGGTCGGCAGAATTAAGCGCATTGGCTACGATAGTTTTGCTGGGTAGCATAGCCTGGCCGCCGACCATTACGTTGGTCATAGCCATCTGCGCCTGCGCATGAGCTGATTGTACAGTTGTGGCGCCCAATAGGCATACAAGAGCGATTGAAAGCGTTTTGCTTTTCATTATTTAGGATGAATTGAAGGTGGGTTGTTGAAGTTGAAAGCATTTACGCCCCAGCTATAGCAACCGGATTTACCCGAAGCAGAAATATTTTCCCTTGTCTATCTAGTTTCTGCCAATTCAATCCTGATAAGCCTTTTTGGGGTTGTATAAACCTTGAACAACGTCGTGTCTAAAGCCACATTTTTGGCCCCCGGCTACCTAAAAGGAGATAGCAATGGAGGAGGTAAGATTCGCGTACCCGCTGACCAAGCGTTTCGAAGCGCGTGAAAAGGTTGGCTCGTCGGCGTGGAGCGTGCGGCCTTCCAACCGAACCAACACCTGAGGACTGGGCGCAAAATCCAGATTGAGCGAGCCTCCCGCTACCAAAACATCAGAATCGGTGGGAGCAGGGGCGCTGGAAGCAATAATAACCCCGTGCCCGGCAGCATAGTATTCCGCCCGAGCGCCCACGGCCCAAGCTTCGCTGAGTTGGTAGCGGGCCAGTAGTGCCGCCGTGTGCCAAGTGTCGTGGCCGGTGCGCTGGGGGGCTTTTTCTTGTTTGCCTACGTCAAAAACGAGTGCTAAGCTGACCTCGGAGGTAGGAGTGTAGCGTAGGTAAAAGTCATGAAAGAACCGGTGACGCCGCACAGAGTCGGTGGGCTGCTCATTGCCGAAAAACGCGCTTGAATTGAGCAGCAGCTTGTCGGTGATTTGCCACTGGACCTGCGTTCCCAATGCCTTGCTGCGGTTGTTTTCACGGATATTTTGCCATCCATTAAGGACCAAACCAGTGAGCGTAAGCTGGGGGGCAAATTCGTAGGTGATGCGCACGCCGGCTTCGTAATACGGCGAGTTCTCAGCCATCAGCGAGCGGCTGAGCGTCCAGTTATCCTTGCTCAGCGCCGATTCAAAGCCTAAGTGTGACGTGAAAATGCCGGCGTCAATCCAGGTGCGGGCGAATGGGCGGAACCCGGCGTACGCTTCGTATATATGCTTAAGAACAGGGTCCTCGGCAGCATAATTGGCCGCTACATACGTGCCCGCGTGCAGGCCAAAAGCCCCCCGGACCCGAACATTTTGATAGCGCACACCCAGCAACGCATTATTGACTGCAAACTCATTCTGACGGTCGTGGGAGTAAAGAAAGGTGGGACGGTCGGGGGTAGGAGGCGGGGGGAAATCGAAGCCGTAATATGCGTCCAGGAAGCCGTAGAAGGTGAGCGGCTTAGGCACAGCTTGAACTGAATCAGGAACAGGTATTTCTGTTTGGGCCTGCGCCGGCCCGGTGGACAGCAAACTTAACAAACCAAGGAGTAGAGGCCAGAATTTCATAGCGAAGAAAAGACGCAGGATAAGTCGGGATGCATACAATTGAGATATAGAAGTAAGAATATCTTTACGGAGGAATGACTTTTACGCCGTCCTTCGGACAATAATCAGCTTCTAATTGTACCTCACCCGAAACATTGTTGACTGGAGGAGCTAAATTTGACACCTTCGTGCCACTCCAAAATAGCCGCTCACCTCAATTTCTAACTCCTTGACTGCTCCGCTACACCTCATAGAAGTTACGTCGCCCGAGCACGCCCGCGAGTTTCGGGAGTTTCCGGTGCGTCTCTACCGCTCCGACCCCAATTACATCCGCCCTCTCGACAAGGATATTGATCAGGTATTTGATACCAAGAAAAACAAGTACTTCCGCGCTGGTGAGCTCACACGCTGGCTGTTACAGGATGCTCAGGGCCAGACAATAGGACGCGTAGCGGCTTTCATCAATAAGCGCACCGCCAAAACATTCGAACAACCCACCGGTGGTATGGGCTTTTTTGAGTGCATCGATGACCAGACGGCCGCCAATACACTGTTCGACGCCTGCCGCACCTGGCTGGCCGAGCGCGGCATGGAGGCCATGGACGGCCCTATTAACTTCGGTGACCGGGACCAATGGTGGGGCCTGCTCATTGATAATTTTGGCGCGCCGCTCTACGGGCAGAACTACAATCCGCCGTATTATCGCCGCCTGCTGGAAACGTACGGCTTTCAGGTGTATTTCGAGCAGTTTACCTATTTCCGCAAGGTGGGCGATCCGCTCACGCCGGAATATCAGGAAAAGGCCCAGCGGATGCTGCTACATAACTCAAAGTATAGCTTTGAGCATCTGCGGTTAAAAGAGCTAGAGAAGTACGCTGAGGACTTTCGAATCGTGTACAACCAGGCGTGGGTGAAGCACGACGGAGTGAAGGAAATGCGGCCCGAGCAGTCGCACAGTATTATGAAAAAGCTGCGCCCTGTTATTGACGAAAAAGGCTGTTGGTTCGCTTATTACGAAGGTGAGCCAGTGGGCTTTTTTATTGCGTTGCCTGAATTGAATGAGCTGTTTCGGCACGTAAACGGCAACTTAAACTGGTGGGGCAAGCTCAAATTTGCCTACCACCGCTGGCGCGGTTCGGTGCACACGCTCACCGGCATCGCCTTTGGTATTGCCCCCGCGCACCAACGCCGCGGCGTAGAAGCTGCCATGGTGCTGGCCGTTGCCAAAGTAGTGCAAGACCGCAGCAAAGTGCAGTACGAGGACTTTGTGATGAACTGGATTGGTGATTTCAATCCCCGAATGATGGCCGTAGCCGAGCAAATCGGCGGCCGAATCTGGCGCACGCACGCCACGTTTCGTTACCTATTTGATCGGGAAAAGGAGTTTAAGCGAGCCCCAATTATTAGGTAAGGTTGAGTAAAACTATAGACATAAAAAAGCCTCCCCAGATTATTCTGGGGGGGGGGGTTTATGGTGAGGTAGCCGCCTTATTTAAAACACATACCCAACGCTAGCCGTGATATTTCGGGGCAAAATGGGGCGAACCAGATTGTAGCTGTTTTCGGCACGGGTGCGGCCGTTGGCATCTACTGTGTCCAGAATCTCCTGTGATAGGTTCTCGCCGTTGCGGGCCGCCGCGTCGCCGAAGCCTAAGGTGTTGAACAAGTTAGAAGCTTGCATACGCAGCTGCACGCCTTGCAAGTTGCCGCCGAAGTTGTAGCCTACACCCGCAAATACGACTCCGTAGGAGGGTAGCTCAATGGTGTTGCGCTTGTTGGCGTAGCGCTCCCCAAACCAACGGTAATTGGCAAATACATCAAAACCTTTGAAGCTATACTCAGCGCCACCCTCCAGCAGCAGATCGGGCGTGTCTTCGAGGCGGTTACCTTCAAAATCGATTACCTCGTCGTCGCTGGCATTGGTGCTGGTGCCTTTATTATCAACAAAGTTAAAGTCGACGAAGCGGGGACGCTGCACCGTACCGATGCCGCGTAGGGTTAGGCCGGCTAGGGGCGAGTAGGTGCCTTCCAACTCCACGCCCAAGTTGTCTACCTTGCCGCGCTCCTGAGTTAGGGTGAAGCCGCCGTTGGGGTTGGAAAGCTGGATGGTGAAGGGAATATTGTTGTTTTCGCTGTAGAAGGGTACCACCGACAAGCTCACTTTATCGGCAGCAACTTTCACGCCTGCCTCGGCCTGAATGACGCGCTGCACACCGCCGCGCAAGGTGCTGTTGCCGGTGGCATCGGTGGGATCGTTGCCATAGGCAAATTGGTCGTTGGAGGGAGCCACGCCGGAGTTGCTGTAGCGGGCAAACACGGCCAACTTGTCGGAGAACTTATAATTGCCCCCCAGCGAGTAGTTCACGGTGTGAAAGCGGAAACTCCAGGTGCGCAGCTCGTTGGTGTTCTGTAAAAAGCGGTTATCGTAGAAGGTGCGGTACTGTCCGTCTAAGCCGCCGTTGGAACCCGCAAAACGATTAGCCGCCGACGGAGCGCCCAAGAATGGCGTAAAGCGTGCATCCGGATTGTTTAGAAGAGCCGTTTTGGGCGAGCTGCCTTCAGCGTGCGTCGTTTCCAGCCGCAGGCCGCCATCTAGCCGTAGCTTGTCCGTGATTTTCCACTCGTCGCCGGCATAATAGCTTAGTACCTGCGTGGTGTTAGTCGAGTTGAAAAGAATACCGTCGCCGAAGCTATAGTACAGGAAACCGTTGTTGGTCACCTCAATGGGCTGACCGCCAAACAGCGGCCCAGCGGTTGGAAAACTTAGATTGAGTAAGCGGGGACGGTCGGCTACTTCCTGTACTACCAAGTTGTAGCTCAGGCGCTCCTTAATGGTGTAACGGCTGGCGTAGAAACCAGCAGTGAGCTGGTGCTGGCCAGCGGTTTTCTGCAAGCGCAAATTATTAATGGCATTGGTAGCCGGCTTGTCGTCGGGGAAGATACCGGCAATGTTCACCAGCCCGTTGCCATTGAGCGTAGCAATATCGATGGGCGTATTCGTGGGGTCATCGGCGTAGGAGAAGCGGGGCGAATTTACCTGCACACCAAATGGAGCCAGGGCGCGAAACTGGGCCGCGAATGACGTACCTAATACGGGCGGCTGAATGTCATACACGCCGTCGGTACTCAGGTTGGCGTCGAGCAGGCGGGCGTTATCGGTGAGGGTAAAGCCGTTGCCCAGATCAAAGAACACCTCGGAGCTAATGGCCTTGTAGCGGGTATGCTGTCCGTTAGCCAAGTCTCGGTCCAGGCGGCCTTGGCCATTATTAAACGGGTTGGGAATGCTGGTGCGGCGCTGATATTCCGAATACATCGTACCCCGACGCAGATCAGGCCCGCCGGGAATGCGCTGTGGGTCGTTGAGGTTCTGGTAAGGAATGCTGGTGTAGTAGGCTACTTTGTCATTCAAATACTTGCCGTAGAGACGCACGTAGCCGTTTTTCAAGTTGTAGGTCACGTTGGCCTTCACGCCCCCGCCCACGTTGGCCGGGAAGCCTGCGTACTTCACGCCCACGTCGTAGCGGTAGAAGCCGCCGATGTTGAACTTGAGCGGCGTGCCAGCAATAGGGCCGCCCACGTTGGCATCGAGGCGTTGCAAGCCGCCGAGCTGGGCCAAGCCTGAGCGGTCGGAGTAGAAGCCCTGGTCGCCACCGGTGAGGCGCACGATGCCGCCAATTTTGTCGCCGCTACCGGTTTTGCTCAAAAAGTTGACGATGCCGCCGGGGGCATTATTGGCAAAAATGCCCGCCGAGCCACCCCGCACCACTTCCAGCCGGTCAATTGTTTCATCGACGCGGAAGTGAATGTCGGTTTTAGCAAACGTCAGGGAGCCTGCTTCCAGAATGGGCAGTCCATCCTCCATCAGTTGCAAAAAGCCAAAGCCAGCTTCCGCATTTGAGGGTAGACCCCGCGGTGACACGCTGTTGGCCGCCTCGCCGCCATCGGAGTTTACCCGAAAGCCGGGCACGGCCATGAGCAGGTCGGCGGTGCCGCGTGAAACGCGGTTCTGAATCTGCCGATTAGATAGCGTGGTCACAGCCACCGAGCTTTCCAGCTTGGTCTGCGGGTTGAAAGTGCCCGTCACGACTACGTCGTTGAGGTTGAGCGCATCGGAGGCCAGCGTGGCATTCACTACCACGGTCTGGGTACTATCCAGGGTAACGGTTTGGGTGGCGGCGCGGTAGCCCAGAGAGCGGGCGGTGAGGGTGTAAGTGCCCGCCGGTACGCCCGTCAGCTCAAACTGGCCTTGGGCATCGGTGGCCGTGTTTTTACCCGACGGCTGAAGTACAACAGTAGCGCCGGGAAGTGGCTGGCCGCTGGCATCGTGAATCTGGCCGCTCACGCGGCCAGCCGTGTCCTGCGCCAGGGTAGGCGCCACGGCTAGGCATACCAAAGCGGCACCCGGAAGCAAACGCTGGTAGAAGGTAGAGATTAGGTGCATAAAAGGGAAGGAGGAAATGTGCTTGGAAAGCAACAGATGGGCGAAATACGCAGTGCAAACTCGAATGGATTGACTAGGGTAGACTGTGTGCCACAGCCATAGACTTACGGTAGAGCTATATTGTTATTTGGCGCTACTGCTTTCTGTACAAACCAGCAGAGAAACAATGAAGTAGGAGTGTAGTTAGTGAGGACCTGCGTTTTGCTTAGCTCAGCCGTACTCTATTCGCTGTTCCCTTGAATTTGTAGATTACTTTGCCCCCCTCAACCCAACAAAGGGGTATTTCGCGTAGATCTTGTCCAACCTTGAATATGTCTTTTTCCTTTCCTCCTTCATGAGAATTCTCTTTCGCGCGGCCGTATTCGGCCTGCTTCTTTTTACCTCAGCCTGCCAGAGCGGCTGCGCCTATGTGCGCTATTTTACTCCGCTCAATCCTACTTCTAAAGACAGCCGCCCCGTGAGCCACGAGCCGTGGGACGCGCTGCTGAAAAAGCACGTAAACGAGCAGGGTATGGTTGACTATACTGGCTTTCAAGCTGATAGTACCACACTTAATACTTATCTGACGGCGCTCAGTGACAATCTGCCCAATGACAACTGGAGCGAGTCGGAGCGCTTGGCGTACTGGCTGAATGCCTATAATGCCTTCACTATTCAGCGCGTCATTCGGGCCTATCCGCTTAAAAGCATTCGGGATTTGGGCGGCGACAAAACGCTAGTGAATACTGTTTGGGATCAGCCTTTTATCCGCCTCGGCGACGACAAACACACGCTCAACGACATTGAGCAGCGCATCATCCGCAAGAAGTTCGATGAGCCCCGCATTCACTTCGCGTTGGTGTGCGCCGCTATGTCGTGCCCCAGGCTGCGCAACGAGGCTTACGTAGCAGCTCGCCTCAATGAGCAGCTTGATGATCAAGCCACTACCTTCATCAATGATCCGACGAAGAACAAGCTCACGCCCGCCGATAAGCCCGAACTATCGAGCATATTCAACTTCTATCCCGGAGATTTCGCCAACGGCGACAATTCCATTCAAAAAACCATAAACCGTTACGCAACTCAGAAAATTAACCCTGATGCCACGCTCACTTATATGACCTACGACTGGTCGGTGAATGAGCAGAAGAAGTAAGCCGCGACTGTCTGTTGTATTCTGTAAAAAGCCCCCCAGCAATGTGCTGGGGGCTTTTTTTGTTCTATGCCTTGCTGCTTAAAGCGCACAGTATGAGTAAGTAATCGAAAT
This sequence comes from Hymenobacter sp. HDW8, assembly GCF_011305775.1. NCBI lineage: Bacteria > Pseudomonadati > Bacteroidota > Cytophagia > Cytophagales > Hymenobacteraceae > Hymenobacter > Hymenobacter sp. HDW8. Next base: position 547,994 of record NZ_CP049907.1, on the reverse strand, counting down.
AGCAGCTTACATTTTAATCTCTATACTACAGTGCACGAATCTTTCTGCCGTCTGCTGATGTTTATCTTCGCAACCTACTTTTACCTTATAAACAGCAACCGCTGCTTTTTCTTTGCTATTACCTTCCAATTTCGAACATAAAATAGGTTTCGCGCAACTTCGCGACATGTTGGATTCCTTGTGTTTGAGCGCATTAGGCCGGCATTTTGTCGCCAAGATGCAGTTTCAAACCAAACACGACCAACTGCAGAAGCTGCTGCTCCAGACCGACGAGTTCCGCGTCCTGCTCCAGTCGGGCGCCGACTTCCCCAGCCAGCATTACCACGATGTGCACCCGCACTTGGTGCGGGCCAGCATTCCCGGCGCGTACCTGGAGGTGACGGCTTTTTTTGCCGTTAAAATGAGTCTGCGTACCATCCGGCAAGCTCTGACTTTCTTCACCCAGGCCGAAGAAACCCTTTATCCCACCCTGCGCCTGCTTGGCATTGGGGTTCAGGTAGACCGAAATCTGCTTCTGGCGATGGACAAAGTGGTGGACGACGAAGGCCAGGTGCGCGACAACGCCTCGCCGCTGCTCATGCAGCTAAAGCAGGAGCTGATTGCCCGCCAGGCCCAGCTACGCAAGCAAATTTCTGGCATCCTGCGCCACGCCAAAACTGAGGGCTGGATACCCGGCGACGCCGAGCCGACCATTCGGGGAGGGCGTTTGGTGCTGCCCGTTATTGCCGAGCACAAGCGGCGCGTGAAAGGTCTGATTCACGATGAGTCGGCCTCGGGCCAGACGGTATTCATTGAGCCAGAGGCGGTTTTTGAGTTGAATAACGACATCAAAGACCTCGAAAACGCTTATCAGCGCGAGCTTATCCGCATCCTAACCCAACTCACCGACCAGTTGCGGCCCCACATTCCGGATTTGCGCAAAGCGTATCAGTATCTGGGCCTGCTGGATTTTATTCGGGCTAAAGCGTTGCTGGCTAGTCGTCTGGAAGCGTCCTTGCCAACCCTGCATCCACGTCCGCTGATCAAGTGGCAGAAGGTGCGCCACCCGCTGCTGTATCTCACGTTTCGGGAGCAACCCAAGGAGACCCGCCGCGAGGTGGTGCCTTTGACCATCGATCTGAATCCTGATCAGCGCATTCTGCTGATTTCGGGACCGAACGCGGGGGGCAAATCCGTGGCCATGAAAACCGTGGGGCTGGTGCAGTATATGCTGCAATGCGGCCTGCTCATTCCGGCTGGCGACGGCTCGGAAGCGGGCGTGTTCGAGGATATTTTCCTGGATATCGGCGACGAGCAAAGCTTGGAGAATGACTTGAGCACCTACTCGTCGCACCTGCTGAACATGAAGCAGTTTCTACTCTTCGCGGGCAAGAAAAGCCTAGTGCTCATCGACGAATTTGGCACCGGTACGGAGCCCGCGCTAGGCGGTGCCATTGCCGAAGCCGTGCTCGATCAGCTCAACCGCGCCCGCAGCTTCGGCGTGATTACGACCCATTACACCAATTTGAAAAACTACGCCGAACGCTCGCCCGGCATCGTGAACGGCGCCATGCGCTACGACCCCGAGCGTTTGCAGCCGCTGTATCGTCTGGAAATCGGTAAGCCGGGCTCGTCGTTTGCGATTGAAATTGCGCGTAAGATTGGCTTGCCAGCTCAACTTGTAGAGCGGGCTACCCAGCTTGTGGGCAAGGACAAAATTCGCTACGACCGTCTGTTAGAAGGTCTGGAAAAGGAAAAAGCCGACCTTGAACAGCGCTCTGCCGAAGCGGAAAAGCAGGAGCGGCGCCTCAAAAAAGCTGCCCAGGAATACCAGGACCTCAAGCGCCATCTGGAGGAGACCCGCCTCGATGTACTGCGCGACGCGAAGGCCAAAGCCAAGCTGCTGCTCAAGGATACAAACCAGCAAATCGAGGCCACTATCCAGGAAATACGCACGGCCCAGGCCGATAAGGAACAAACCAAGCAGGCGCGCCAGAAGCTGGATGACTACGTGAAAAAGGAGCTGCAAATCGAGCCGCCCAAAGCCCGCGCGACCCGCGAAACCGCCGATGCAGCTACCCTCAAGCCCGGCGATAAAGTGGCTCTCATCGGGCAAGATGGCTACGGCGAAATCATGAGCCTGAAGGGCAAAACGGCCGAAGTGTCGTTTGGTGGCATGAAAACCATTGTCAAGATCGCTCAACTCGAAAAGCTGGGCCGCGCCGAAATAAAGGAGCGGGAGAAGAAAGCCGAACGAAATGCCCCCCAGGGCTCTGGCATGGACATGACCGGTCGCATAGCCAACTTCAGTCCTAATCTTGATTTGCGAGGCGAGCGGGCCGAAGACGCCCTGCAAAAAGTTATGGCCTTCGTTGACGATGCGGTGATGCTCGGCATACCTGAAATCAAGTTCGTGCACGGCCGCGGCAATGGCGTACTGCGTCAAATCACCCGCGACTACCTGCGCTCCGTGCGCTCCGTAGCCAGCGTCGCCGACGAACACGCCGAACGTGGCGGAGATGGGGCAACGGTGGCCGTGCTGAAGTAGCCACCTCTTTCTGTAAGAACGACCAGCTCCCCTCCTCAGACGAGGAGGGGATGCTTTGGCGAAGCCAAAGCGGGGGTGGTTGAGGACGTTGTTTAGTTGTTTAAAAGAACGATGCTCATGACCGCTTTTTGAAGGCTTGGTGTTTCGTTCACCTAAACAACATCAGCACCGAGCCAACCACCCCAGCCGGGCCTGCGGCCCAGCGTCCCCTCCTCAGCTGAGGAGGGGAATTTCGTTCTTACATAATATTCACTTCCGGGTGCAGCTCCACACCGAATTTCTCTCGCACCGAAGCAATAATTTCGTGGGCCAGATCCCGGATATTTGCCCCCTGCGCGCCGCCGTGGTTCACTAACACTAACGCTTGGTTTTCGTGGACGCCGTGGGGGCCAAAGCGGCGACCTTTCCAGCCGCACTGCTCGATAAGCCAGGCGGCGGGTACTTTTACGCCGCCTGGAACGGGGTAGCCCGGCAGGTCGGGGTATTGGGTTTTTAGCTCGTCGAAGCGGCGCTGAGAGATTTCCGGATTTTTGAAAAAGCTGCCTGCGTTGCCGATCTGAGCGGGGTCGGGGAGCTTGCTGCGACGGATGCGGATGACTGCCTCGCTTACATCCTGAGGTGTCGGGTCAGCCTCAATACCCATATCGGCGAGAGTTGTACGCAGGGCGCCATAGCTGATATTGAGCCGGTGCTGGCGCTGGAGCCGCAGCACCACGCTGGTCACAATAAATTGGTTTTTGAGTGGGCCTTTAAATACACTTTCGCGGTAGCCAAAACCACACTCCTCACGCGTAAATGTGCGCAAGCGCCCCGTACTGATTTCCAGTGCTTCTAGGTGGTCAAACGTGTCCTGTAGCTCCGCCCCGTAGGCGCCGATGTTCTGCAAGGGCGCGGCACCTACCGTACCTGGAATTAAGGACAGATTCTCGATGCCACTCAGGTTCTGCTGCAGCGCATACTGCACCATGCCGTGCCACGATTCGCCTGCGCCCGCGCGTACCAGCGCGGTGTCTGTGTCTTCGTCCTGATCAATTATCTCAAGGCCGGCTATCTCATTTTTGAGTACTACACCATTGAAATCCTGCGTGAAAAGCAGGTTGCTGCCGCCGCCAAGTACTAGCTTTTCCGCCTGCTGCACCTCGGGCAAAGCCAGCAAAGCGCGCAGCTCGTCTACATTGCGGAAGCGGGCAAACAGACGCGCCTTGACGTCGATGCCGAAGGTATTGTAGGGGCGGAGAGAAACGTCGTGTTCGAGAAGGAAGGCCGAAGACATAGAGAAAGCAAAAGGTAATGCTGCGGTAAAAGTAACGCCGCGGCTGCTAAAAAGCCCCCCAGCAGCCGAGTGCTAAATTTGATTTGTTACCGCACCCGGTAGCCGCTCACGGCGTAATACAGCAGATACGCATAGCAAAGCGCAGGTACCACAAAGGCCACACGCAGCCCACCGCCGTCGGTGGCCAGCCAGCCCATCAGGGGTGGAATGATGGCGCCCCCCACAATGGCCATAATGAGATAGGACGAGCCTTGCTTGGTGAATTGACCCAAACCATTGATAGCCAATGGGAAAATAACCGGCCACATGATGGAGTTGCAAAGGCCGCACAGCACAATCAGCCACAACGCTGCCTCACCCGTGGTCAGAATGGAAGCCACTACCAGCGCTACGCCGGCGGCGCACACGCCAATCAGCATACCGCGGTTGTGGAAGCGCAGCAGCAGCGGAATGCCCACCAGCCGACCCACCAACGAGCCAAACCAATAAGACGATACCAGTACTGCGCCCACAGCTTTGGTAAATCCCCCCGATGTGTCGATAGGAGCAGGCTCTTGGCCGAAGAACATTAGAGCATAGTTGGTCGCAACATTCAGTCCTTGCACCAGATTCTGGGTGAAGTTGCTCAGCTGCTGAATCCCCTGCGACTCGCCGTAGCGGATGAGAAACGAACCTAGCCCAACCTCAACGCCCACGTACACGAAAATGGCCACGACGCCCAGCACCAGATGCGGAAAGCTCAGCGCACTAGTGCGGGTGGTGGCTTGGCCGTCAGCGCTTTGCGCCGACTCTTCAGCAGGCAGACTTTCAATTTCAGGGAGTTTTAACAAGAAGAAAACTCCTGCCAATACGACCAGAAAAGCGGCCAAGCCCAAGTACGGTCCTTTTACTAACTGAGCCTCTTGGTCAAGGCGTTGAGCCACTGGCAAGGCCGCTAGCTGAGCCTTTAGGGCCACCGAACCACCAAATAAGATGAGGCCGCCGACTAGGGGTGATAAAGCGCCACCAAAGTTGTTGGCTACACCCACGATACTCACTCGCGCTGCCGCATTGCGCGCCGGGCCCAATACCGAAACGTACGGATTGGCCGCCACTTGTAGCAGCGTAATTCCGGCCCCTAGCAGTCCTAAAGCAGTGAGAAACAAGGCAAAAGTGCGGGAGTTGGCGGCGGGCACAAACAGCAGCGCGCCGCAGGCCATTACTAGCAAACCCAGCACAATCCCATTCTTATAACCGAGGCGCTTCAGCACAAAGCCTGCCGGCAGCGACATCAGAAAATAAGCCCCAAAAAAGGCCGACTGTACCAACGACGACTGCAAGTCTGTGAGCTGGCACACGTCCTTCAGGTAGGGCATGAGCACGTCGTTGAAATTGGTGACGGCCCCGAAGAGGAAAAATAGGGCCGTCATAGCCATCATGGGCACGACGAAGCTGCGGGTAGTGGCGGGCGCGCCGGTGGCAGCGGGAGAGGAGGTAGACGTTGGGACAGCCATTGCGGGCAGGAAGGGGAAAGTTGTGGGCCTTAAAGATAGAAATAGTGGGCGAAGCACGATGCAACGCCAAGAGTTGTCGTTCTGACGGTGCTTTTCTCGACCTTTGCCCCTACACCCTTAAAAACTCCGACTATGGCCGACAACCGCCGCGACGAACCCTTTTTCATGACGGCTACCACGCAGTTTGGCCTCGAAGATGTGCTGACCCAAGAGCTAGAGCAACTGGGGGCCAAAATTGAGCAGGTGCACAGCCGCGCCATCGAGTTTATGGGCAACAAGCAGCTGCTCTACGAGGCAAACTTGTGGTGCCGCACGGCCATGCGAATCCTCAAACCCTTCGCCGCCTTCTATGCTCCCGACGAAAAAGCCCTCTACCGCGAGGTAGGCCGCGTTGATTGGAGTCGCTATATCCGCCCCGACCAAACCTTCGCCATTACGGCGGTAGTGAATAAATCCACGTTTGAGCACTCCCTATTCGTGGCCCAGTTGACAAAGGATGCCATCGTGGATCAGTTTCGCGACCGCACCGGCTCACGGCCCAGCGTAGACGTAAACAAGCCCGATATCCGGCTGCATTTGCACATGCTGGACAACGAAGTAACCTTGTCGCTCGACGCTTCGGGCGAGTCGTTGCACCGGCGCGGGTACCGCCAGCAAACCAACGCGGCCCCGCTGAACGAGGTGCTAGCCGCTGGTCTGTTGCTGCTCACTGGCTGGGATGGCAAAAAGACGCTCATTGACCCCATGTGTGGTTCGGGTACCATCTTGACGGAAGCGGCGCTCATTGCCCAGCGCATCGCGCCCGGCCTGTATCACCAGGGCAAGTTCGGCTTCGAAAACTGGCCTGACTTTGACCGCGCCCTCTGGGAGTCGGTGCAGCTCGACGCCCGCAATGCTCAGATTGAAGAACCACAAGCCTATATCGGCGGCTCCGATATCTCTCCTGAGTTCTTGGAGCTAGCTCGTCAGAACGTGGAAGCTGCTGGTTTGGAAGATTACATCCGGCTCGCCGTGCGCGATGTTCGCGAGGCGAAAGCGCCGAAAGGGGATCCTGGTCTTGTAATTATGAACCCGCCATACGGGGAGCGTATTGGCGAAGAAGAGCAGATGGCCGAACTCTATAAAATGATCGGCGACACGCTTAAAACGAACTTCCAAGGCTACGACGCCTATATCTTTACGGGAAACTTGGATGCAGCTAAGCGCGTGGGCTTGAAAGCATCCCGCCGCATCCCCCTCTTCAACGGCCCCATTGACTGCCGTTTGCTGAAGTACGAACTCTATCAAGGCTCGCGCCGCGTAGCTCGCCCAGAGTAGTAAACCAACTCATAAAATCTTCACCAAAACGTCATGCAGAACGCAGTGAAGCATCTCGCGTGCTTGTTTAGGAATACTAATCCTGATTAACACGCGAGATGCTTCACTGCGTTCTGCATGACGTTCTGATGTTTTCTTACATTGACTGTTAGTAGACGTCACCACATGCTGCCAATTACTTTTCTGCCAAAAAACCCACCGCTCAACATGAAAAAACTCTATTCAAACCTGCTCTTGCTCTTACTGGTGCTACTGGTTCCCCTGTGGGCGGCTGCCCAAACGCCGTCCATTCAACGAGTGAACCCAACCAACTGGTGGGTGGGCATGAAGGAGCCGAAACTCCAGCTGCTGGTGCACGGCCCTAATGCAGGTACGCTTACCTACAGCATCGCCTACCCAGGCGTGAAGCTGGTGAAAACGAACACCGTCGAGAATCCGAACTATGCATTTCTGGACCTAACCATTGCGAGTTCAGCCAAGCCTGGTACAGTGCAAATCATTGGCAAAAAAGGCTCCCAGACAATAACCCAAGCCTGGGAACTGAAAGCCCGTGACAACGCACCAAAAGGGCAGGGTGTCACGCAGGCAGACTTTATCTACTTGGCGATGCCCGACCGCTTCGCCAACGGTGACCCGAGCAACGACAAGTTTGCCGATATGCGCGACCCCAACCATGACCGGAGCAATGGATTCCTGCGCCACGGTGGCGACTTGGCGGGCGCCACGCAGCGCCTCCCGTATCTTAAAGATCTGGGTATCACGGCCGTGTGGTTTACACCTGTCATCGAAAATAACCAGCCTCTAACCAATGAAGGCGGCACCATGCGGGCTTCTTACCACGGCTACGGTTTCACAGATCATTATAACGTAGACCGCCGTCTGGGGGGCAATTCTGCCTACAAAGCCTTTGTCGAAAAAGCCCACGCGGCCGGTATGAAGGTGGTGCAAGATGCTGTGTATAACCACATTGGCAACACACATTGGTTTATCCAGGATCTGCCGATGAAAAGCTGGCTGCACCAGTGGCCTTCTTACACCAATACGTCCTACCGGCAGCAGCCCATCACCGACCCGTACTCTTCTCAGATAGACAAGAAGATTACCCTCGATGGCTGGTTTGTACCCTTTCTGCCCGACCTCAATCAGGAGAACCCCTACGTGGCCAATTTCCTGATTCAGCACGCTATCTGGTCGGTGGAGAACTTTGGGGTAGATGCCTGGCGCATTGATACCTACATGTATAATGATCAGCCGTTTATGAACCGCTGCAACCAAGCGCTGCTCACCGAATATCCGCGCATTCACATCTTCGGAGAGTCATCGGTGAATAATGTGGTCGATCAGGCGTACTACGTGCGCAACAACATCGATTTCAAGTTTAAGTCGAACCAGCCGGGCGGGCTAGACTTCGTGTTGGAAGGCGCCATGGTGGACGGCCTGAAGCACGATGGTAGCCCTCAGCGTATGTACGAAGCGTTGGCCCAAGACGCAGTGTATCAGGATCCAACCAAGTTTGTGACCTTCCTCGACAACCACGACCACGACCGGTTTCTATCGGTAGTAGGTGAAGACTACAACAAGTATAAATTGGGGCTGACCTGGCTGCTTACCACCCGCGGCATTCCATCGATGTACTATGGCACCGAGATTCTGATGAAGAATCTTAAAAACCCTACCGACGCTGAAGTGCGCAAAGATTTTCCTGGGGGCTGGCCCGGCGACAAGGAGGATAAGTTTACGGCCGCAGGCCGCACCCAGAAAGAAAACGAAGCTTTCCAGTTCGTGCGCACCCTGGCCACCTACCGCCGCGATCATCCCGTGCTGCACTCCGGCAAACTCATGCAGTATCTGCCTCAAGATGGCCTCTACGTTTACTTTCGCTACGACGACAAGGGCACGGTAATGGTCGCCACCAATGCCACTGATAAGCCTACCGCAATGCCTACGGCCCGCTTCTCCGAGCGTATGAATGGCTTTACCAAAGCCCGCAATGTTCTCACTAATGAGTCGCTGAATAGTGTCACGACTATTCAGGTGCCAGCCAAAACCGCGATGGTGTTGGAGCTGATGCGGTAGAAACCAGTTGTCATCCTGACGCAGAAGGACCTTATCTCGCTTGAACATATTGCTACAATGTTCAGGTGTGATAAGGTCCTTCCTGCGTCAGGATGACAATACTATAAAATTACTGTTGATAGCTACGGCAGGCTTCCACGCAAGAGCGGCAAGCCTCAGCGCACTGCTGGCAATGGTCGTGGCTGTGGCGGCCGCACTCCTCGGCACACTTCTGGCAAATCTCGATGCACTCGCGTAGGACATGCTGAGCATGATCGGAGCCGCGGGCAATGAAAGCGGCAGTAAGTCGGCAGATATCGGCGCAGTCGCGGTCGAGACGGATACAGGGAACCATCATTTGGGTGTCCTCTTCGCTTAAGCAGGCGTCGGCGCACATTTCACAGGCAGCAACGCAGCGGCTGAGGGCGTCGAGCACGGCTTGAGCTTCTTGGTTCTGGGTGGCGTAGGTACGGGACTGGCTCATTGTCAATTGGTTTAGGTACGGGATGAGATGACCCTTTCTACGCAGATTATGGATCAAGCGGTAATACAGGATTGAGTTTGCGGCGAATACAATTTGGGCTTACGCTTCTAAAAAAAGCCCCCCGCCAGCCCGATGCGAATCCTATGTTGCTCATCGGAACTGCGCTTAGGAGCGTGGTCGTTACATGACTCGCGCAGCAATAGCCACTCACAAACCAATGCTGAATGGCGCGGCGCTTTAGTCTGTTTATCCGATCCGGCGCCTTTCAACTCCCGCCTAGCTGGCGTATTTTTACCAAATGTTATTTGCCCCCCAAACCTATTCGCCGACCTTAGAATCTGCTCGGCAAGTCTTAAAGAAATACTACGGATACGATTCATTTCGGCCTATGCAAGAGGAGATTATATCTTCTATCTTAGGTGGACGCGATACGGTAGTGCTCATGCCCACGGGGGCGGTAAGTCGGTTTGCTTCCAAGTGCCAGCCGTGGTGAGCGAGGGTGTGTGCGTGGTGGTGTCGCCACTGATTGCCTTGATGAAAGATCAGGTGGAGGCGCTCAAGGCTAACGGTATTGCGGCGGCGGGCATTAACAGTAGCATCGGACAGAGCGAGCAAAACAACATTGGGGCGGCTTGCATGAGTGGCCATCTGAAGCTACTATATGTGAGTCCCGAAAAGCTACTCTCGCCCGGCTTCTTACAATTCTTGCAACGCCTCAAGATCAGCATGTTTGCGATTGATGAGGCCCACTGCATTTCATCCTGGGGCCATGATTTTCGGCCGGAGTACACTCAGCTACGATTACTGCGTGAACAGTTTCCGCAGGTGCCAATTATTGCCCTCACCGCTACCGCCGACCGCCTTACCCAGCGCGATATACAGCAGCAACTGCGCCTGCAGGATCCGCAGGTATTCGTGGCCAGCTTCGACCGGCCCAACCTCAACCTCATCGTGCGCCCTGGCCAAGACCGCGTGGGGGGCATTTTGGAGTTTCTAGACCGTCACCCCGACCAGCCGGGCATCATTTACTGCCTTTCGCGCAAACAGTGCGAAACCCTTTCGCAAAAGCTGATTGCCAAGGGCTACCGCGCCGGTCACTATCACGCCGGCATGACGCCCAACCAGCGCTCAGCGGTGCAAGAAGGCTTTTTGAAGGATGATTTGCAGGTGATTATTGCCACCATCGCCTTCGGGATGGGCATTGATAAGAGCAACGTGCGTTGGGTGATTCACTACAATCTGCCCAAAAATATCGAGGGCTATTACCAGGAAATTGGTCGGGCCGGCCGCGACGGGACGGATGCCACAGCGCTGCTTTTTTATAGCTTCAGCGACGTGATGAGCCTGCGGGAAATGCTGACTAAAGACAATCCCAATCTTACCCAGCTAAACCTGACGAAGCTGGAGCGCATGCAGCAATTTGCCGAAGCCGCCAGCTGCCGCCGCAAAATCCTGCTGAATTACTTTGGCGAAATCCTGCCCACCGACTGCGGCAACTGCGACATTTGTCGCAACCCACCAACCACTTTCGACGGCACGCTTATCGCCCAGAAAGCACTGTCGGCGGTAGTGCGGATGCGGGAGCGGGCCAGCATCGGTCTGCTCATCGACGTACTGCGCGGTATGCGCAATCAAGCCGTGCTCAGCGGCGGCTACGACCAGATAAAAACCTACGGCGCCGGCTCTGATTTGCCTTATCTGGATTGGTACAGCTACGTGCATCAGATGCTGAATGACGGCCTGCTTTACATTGCCTACGAAGAGGGCTACGCGCTTAAAATCACAGAGTTAGGCAAAGAGGTGCTGCAAGGCCAGCGTCAGCTGCCACTTAAGCAGTTTAAACCCGCCGAAAAGGCCGAAAAACCCACTCGTGCCAGTCGCAAAGCAGCGCAAGCCGCCACGAAGCCTGCCGATGCGACAGCCAAGCTGTACGAGCGGTTGCGGCAGCTGCGCAAGCGCATCGCCGACGAGCAAAACGTGCCGCCTTATGTGGTGTTTTCGGATGCCACGCTGGAGGAAATGGCTGCGGAGAAACCCGTGTCGCGGGTGGCCATGCTAGCGATTTCGGGCGTGGGTATGAAAAAGTTTGAAACCTATGGCGAGGCGTTCATCAAGGAAATATTGGAGCATCGGGGTGGCGGCGCACCGGACTCCAGCACCACCACGTACGCCGACATTGCCGACAACTTGGAAGAAATGCCCCCACGCCCGCTCCGCGCAAGCGTGAGGTCGGCGATACGCACGAAACCACGTTTCAGCTGCACCGGGTGGGGTTGAGTGTGGAGGCCATTGCCGAGCAGCGAAGTCTGAGTACTGGCACGGTGCGCGCCCATATCGAAACGCTGTATGCCAAAGGCTACCAGATTCGATTGGAGGAGTTTCTGACGATGGATGAGTTTGCCGAAATCCAAACTGCCCGCGACCAGCTCGGCGGCGAGCCACTGCTGCGCGATTTATTTGACCACCTGCGCGAAAAACACGATTACTTTAAATTACGGCTGGCCGTGCATTACCAGAAGCGACTGCGTGGAGATGGCTAAATAAGGCTGTTCTCAAGAAAAAGAATCGTCAAGCTTGCCCCGACCGTAAGTGGCTTATTCCAGCTTGCTACGTTACCGCCGCACTACTTCTACCCGCCGGTTTCGCGGACGCTGATTGGGGTCTTGGTTATCGGCAACGGGACGAGTACCGCCGTAGCCCTGGGTAGTGAGGCGAAGTGAATCAATCCCGCGCTGCACAAGGTAGGCCCGCACGACGCGCGCACGCTGCACTGAGAGTCGGCGGTTAAGGATGGAGTCACCCACATTGTCGGTATGGCCTCGGATTTCCAGATTCAGCTTGGGCTGCGCCTGAAGCGCCCGAACCAAACGAGTCAGCTCGGGCCGGGAAGAGGGCAGTAAGTTGGCGGTGCCGCGGGTGAAGTACAATTGGTGCAAGGGCACGATGGTGCCAACCGGCAACGCAGCCAGCGTAAGCAGCGAATCGGAGGGCAGAGTGGGCGCAGGCACAGAAACTAATGGCGGGGCAGGAGTAGGTCGCGGCAAGACTGGTATCGGCTTCACAACACGCCGCACAGGCCGTTGGGGTGGTGGCTTTGGCGTGGCTACAACGGCTTTGGATACAGTTACTTTCGTCTTCTCAACCTTCTCAGGTTCCGGCAATTTAGATTTTGCAGGCTTCGCCACCAGCGGGCGTACCACAGAAGGCACAGGAGTAAATAAGAATCGCCGCTGTACTGGCACTAGCGTTGCGACAGGCTTACCAAAAAAACCGGTTCGGCTGCGGCCTTCTCTCGTAAGATCATCGGGCGAGAAAGCGGCTTCTTGCCCCGGCAAATCCCAACCCAAGAAAGCCCGTGTTTCTATTCCCTCTTGGTAATAATCTACCCGTATAGAGTAATATTTGCCCCCCGTAAGGCGCACACGTGCGGTTGCTACAAATGCTTGTTGGGGTCGCCATTCCTCCATCAACTGCCGCCCTCCAACCCATACCCGCATCCCATCATCGGCAATAATACGGAAGGTATACACGCCTGTGGCTGGTGCGTAAATCCTGCCCGTCCAGCGAACCGAGAAATGATCTGCCGGGACACCAGGCGCGGGTGATTCCTCCTTCCAATCGAAATCAATAACGGGGTCTATGCGTGTGTGAATTGGCTCTTCGAAGTTTTCACCACGATAATAAACCGCCTTCAGCCCATTACCCACCGGAACAGATTGCGCTTGTGCTGCGCTTATTTGTACGATCCCTACCAATCCTGCCCAGCACAATAACCACTTAAACCGCATATATAGAATAAGTTGGAATGGGATAAACTAAAAACTAAAAACTCTATCCGATAATATTTTGGTATATCGATTTAAAGAAAAAATATTGTTTGTCACAGATAGCCCTAGCACAAAGAGCGCTCCCACTTGCTATACTTATCTATGCACAATACGATCATGGTCAACGGCCTAGCTTACTGTCTTTATTCAAAAAAATAATAGCTAATTGAATTAGTAAAGCTCCTTGCTTGTTACTAATTTCACGAGCCGGTAATGTTTTGATGTCGAAGCCTTTCCCGCCTCTCTTTAGCGATGATCAACACGAACTTAAAATTCTGGCGCCGTGAGCTGGGCCTCACCCAGGCGCAAATGGCCGAGAAGCTAACTATAAAACGCTCTTTGGTGGGCGCCTACGAGGAAGGTCGCGCAGAGCCTAAGCTCACGACCCTCGTGAACATGGCTCGCTTGTTTGGCATTACGCTGGACGCGCTCGTAACCACTGACTTTAGCAAAAAGAGCGTCGCGAAAGCGGCGATGCGTCACCTCGATCCGGCGCTGCAAGTGCCCGAGCCGCCCCGGCCCGCTGACCGTCTGCGCGTACTGGCCCTGACTGTTGATAAAGACCAGAATGAGAATATTGAGCTGGTGCCGTTGAAGGCCAGCGCTGGTTATCTCAACGGCTACGCCGACGCTGAATTCATTGAGGAGCTGCCCAAGTTTCGCTTGCCGATGCTGGGCACAGGTGGTACGTACCGTGCATTCGAAATTGAGGGCGACTCGATGCTGCCAATTGCTTCGGGTACCGTTATCGTGGGGCGCTATGTCGACGACTGGTTAACTATTAAGGACGGCACGCCCTGCGTGGTGGTAAGCGGCAAGGAAGGCATTGTGTTTAAGCGCATCTTTAATCGTCTTAAGCAGGGTGCAATGCTGTCGTTGCACTCCGATAACCCAGTGTACTCGCCCTATGAGATTGACGTAGAGGATGTTCTCGAAATCTGGGAAGCCAAAGCTTACATCAGCAGCACGTTCCCTATTGCCGACCTCTCACTCAACCGTTTGGCCAGCATCGTGCTGGACTTGCAGCAACAGATGACAACGTTAAAGAAAGCATAAGCGCTTCTTCATCCGTAATTGGTATAAGAAAGGCACGAACCAATCTTGGTTCGTGCCTTTTTATTTTATCATAAGTGGTTATTAATCAGTTAGCCCATACGTAAATTGCTTTCGGCAGGAGCAGGGGTGGGGCGCCAGCGGAATGACAGCGGATCGAGGGCGCGCATGGTGCAGAGGATACCGTCGAGGTGGTCGCACTCATGCTGGAGCAGCTCAGAGATACCATCCTGCACAGTCCAGGTTTGCGGCTGCCACTGTTCATCGCGGTAGCGTACGGTTACCTGCTGGTGGCGTTGGACGCGCACCAGCAGATTAGGAAAGCTCATACAATCGTCCCACAGCTCGAACATGGTAGGACTTAGCTCTACCAGCTCCGGATTCAGCAGCACGCGAGGCTGCCCATCGAGGTGCAGGTACACCAAGCGCTTCATCACACCAATTTGCGGCGCGGCGATGCCACGCCCAAAATGGTAAGTAGCCCGAATATCTTCCATCACCGCGTGCAGGTCGGCCACCCAGCCGGCGACCAGTGGTAATTCTTCTTCCACCACGGGAGCGCACTGCTCATAAAGGCGCGGGTCACCCAGTAAGACGATGTCAGCTATGGTTTTCATACCTCTAAGAAAGGAATAATTGCCTTCTTGTGATGAATGCTCTATTACAGCAGATGGAGGCTTTTATGCCTAAAAAAGCCCCCCAGTGTTTCTCGAAGCCCTGAAGTTAACTTACCAACGCTGGGTCGCGTATGCGCAAGCATCGCCATCAACCCAACGTTGCCCCTATGCTTAAGTATATCCCCGCCACCGAGCGCCACCACGCCGCACCCGTACAGTGGCTCAGCAGTTACTTCCTGCTTTCCTTCGCTGATTATCACGACAAGGACAACATGCATTTTGGTCCTCTGCGCGTGTTCAACGACGATACTATCGCACCTAATTCCGGCTTTCCGCAGCACCCACACTCCGATATGGAAATTGTGACTCTGGTGCTTAGCGGCGAGGTAACGCACGAGGATACCATGGGTAATCGGGCCGTGATTAAGAAGGGTGAAGTGCAGCGTATGACGGCCGGTACGGGCCTTGCGCACGGGGAGCGCAACGAAACGGACGAGGAGCTACGCATTTATCAGCTCTGGTTTATCCCAAATCAAAAAGGCCTGAGTCCCAGCTACGAGCAAAAAGACCTCGACTTTCTGGATAGCAAGAATGAGCTAGTGCCGCTGGTATCGGGGCAGAAAGTACTGGAAGATGTGGTGTACATGAACTCCAACTCGACGGTATATTGGGCGAACCTGAACGCCGAAAAAACGATTACTTTCAAGACCTTTCCCATCCGTAATACTTTTATCTACGTGCGCCAGGGTACTATTTACGTCAACGGCTCCGAAATCGGCCCCAGCGACCAAGCCCGCCTGACCGATGAGCACGTAATAGAAATTCGGGCTGAGAAGGACGCCCAGTTTATTTTGATCGACTTGCCCGCCAAAGAGGCGAATTATTAGATGAAGTACGCATCAAAAAAGGCCTGAGCGTTTAGCTCAGGCTTTTTTGATGCCTTTAGCGAGGCGAGTGAGAAGTAAAATCTCTGCGAATACCAGAAAAAGCCCCCCAATAGAATTGCAAAGGCATTTTTAGGGCTGATTTAGGCAGCGTTACATCGTGTATTTGCGCCCCTTGTTCTGCTCTTTCAAATACGCCATCAAGGGCTGGAAATAATCGACCATAGCACGGGCGGATAAGTCTTCGCCGGTCTTCTCTTTCAGCACGGTACGCCAGTCTTTGCTGGCACCAGGCGCCATGATATCGCGCAGAAAAGTGCCCACCTCCTTGCTACCGTAGTAGTTGGTAGCGTGCGGGTCTTGCTTCAGGATTTTCTTGGCAATGTGGTCGTGAAGCTGGAACAGAATGACGTAGGAGAGGGCATAATCGTAGTACTGCGCGGGATCGTCGTTGATGTGGGTTTTGGTGGCTGGGTCGAGGAAGTTTTCGCCGCGAGCAGTAGGCGGCGTAATGCCCTGATACTTCTTCACCAGCTCCCACCACTTCGCGTTGAGCTGGTCGGGGGCAAATTCTCGGCATAGAAGCTGTTTTCCCATTCGCTCATCACCCCCGAAGCAAACGGCAGAAACGTCACGTAATTCAGGGCTTCTTTTAGCAAGGTCTGCGTCTGATCGGTTTTGGCCGAAGCAGGCACTAGGTCCAGACCAACCAGGAAAGGCTTTTGCGTTGCCGCTAGGCCCATCAGGCTGCCCATTGCCTCGTGGTAGGCGCGGTTGGCTCCGCTGCGCAGCAGCACCGGCACTTCGGGGTTCGTATAGCTCATATAGTAGTAGATGTGGCCCAGCTCGTGGTGGGTCGTTTCATACCACTCCGTGTTTGGCTCCACACTCATCAAACTGCGCACATCGTTCTCCAGGTCCATGTGCCAGGCCGAAGCGTGGTTATTCTTTTTGTAGTTGGCCCCGGCGGGCAAGGGGTACAGGCTGCTCTTTTCGTAGAAGCTGGGGGGCAAAGCGGCGAACCCCAAGCTTTGGTAGAAGCGCTCAGCTTGCTTGACTTGCCACTCAGCGCCCTTTTTTGCCAATACAGCATCCAGATTCAAGCCTTTCACATCGACCATCGAACTCCAGTCCTGACCCCAGCGGTTGGGTACCCAGTGAGCAGGCAGATAATCGGGCACCTGCTTTTGGCCGTATTTCTTGGCCAATTCGTAGCGGGCGTAGGTGTGCAGCTCGCGGTAGAGGGGCCGTAGCTCCTCATTAATCTGACGCACCAACTGCATCATTTCCTCCCGCGTAAGGCCGTAATCCGAAGCCTGATAAGTGAAATAATCGGGGTAGCCGAGGGCCTTTACCGTTTCGTTGCGTAGGCCGCGCAGGTTCAGCAAGCCTTCTTTTAGCGTAGGCCCGATGGCTTTGCTGGCTTCCCATGCAGCTTGGCGCTTGGCCGGGTTTTTCTCTTTGCGCAGTACCTCATCAATATCATTGGTGGTCACCGACTTACCCTGATACTTGTAATCGAAGCCATACAGCTTTTCCACCTGCGCCGTCTCAGCTTTGATGCGGCGCGTAACTACGTCCGCAATGGTTTGGGGCGAGTTGGCGGCGTTATATAGGGCCGCTTTCAACTGCTTGACCTGCAACTCACTCAGGTCCGCTAGGTGCTCGAGCAGTTCCCGCAAACGGGTGATATTCTCGGTACTGCCGGTGAAGGCGGCCATTGCCTGATTGGCGCGGGCCGTAGCGGCTGCGTTCGTCGTGTCGCCGGGTACAATGTGGGTATTCGAGCGCCACTCTGCTTCAGATGACTGCGTGTAAAGGCGCTGGTATTGAGTGGAATACTGCTGTAAAAAAGCATCAGCCTGAGCACGCCAGTCGGGCGCAGCTGGCTGCGCTACTGCGGGTGTTTCGGTGGTAGCGCTGGCTGTGGGGGGCGTTTTGGCCGTAGGCGCACACGACCATAAGGCACTGCCGAGGGCAACGCCGGCCATTCCGGTGAAGAGCGTTTTTTTCATAAATGCTGGAATAGGGACAGAGGTGGGTGGAGTAATGCCCCTAAAGTAATAACTAGCCGACAAGTGCCCGCAGCGGCTTCACGTTAAACCCAACCTATTGCCAGATAAAGGCTTATGCGGCTGTCGCCTGTTCCTGCAGCAGATGACAATCCTTGTACTTCTTGCCACTACCGCACGGGCACGGAGAGTTACGACCAAACTTGCGCCGACTGCGCAGCGTTTTCAGCCATTCGCGCGGGTCGATGGCGGACCGCAGAAAACGCTTCTTGGGGTTTTGGCGCAACGCTCGGCTAAGCAGCTGATACAACTCCGGGTGATTTTCCTGAAGCTTCTCGGGCTTCTCGAAAAAGTATTCCGTCACAACCGCAAAAAACTCTGCTTCGTTGGTGCCCGCGTACGAGTTGATGTCGGACTTCCCATCCCGGATTGCCTCAATTTCACGCTGCATAACTTCGGCCCAGGGCTGGAGCAGTTCGGGGGGCAAAGCCATCGAAGGCACGCCATCAATCACGCCATCGGCCTGGTCAAGGAGGTGAGCAAACTCGTGGATACCAACGTTTTGTTTGTCCAATGAATCTTTAAAGCCTTGCTCTAAGGAAGACTTGGAAAGGTGCATGTAATGAGACGTTTGGAAATTGCGTACGCTACCCAGTAACTGACCTTGCAATGGTGTCATTTCCTTGTTTGGGTCGCGGGCTTCGCGCCAGGCATCCGGTACAATTAGCACCTCACTTAGATTGCCGTATTCCCAATCGGGAAACCCAAAAACTGGAATAATAGCCGAAGCGGCCACCAGCACCCGAGTGGTGTCATCTACCTCGGTTTGAACGCCGGTGATGAGCGTTTGGGCCAGAAAAACCTGCACCGATCTCTCAAACCGTAGCTTCTCATTTTTGGTGAGCGACAGATAAAAGGCCACGCGCTCCATCAGTATGCGCCGCCATTCCACGGGGAACTCTTCGGCCAATGCCTCCGTCCGCACGCGTGAGTTGCGGGTGATGTAGCGGTAAAATAGAAAGAGAAGGCCGCCGATAATGGCCAAAAAAATAGCGTAGCTCATGAGGGTTCAGGTAAATAAACAGGCCTCGTGTACGCACGTGTGGCGTTTGTAGCTGAACTGGGGGGCTTTTTTATTCTAGGCTATATAAAAAGACCAACTCGACAGCATTCTCGCTGCTCACTCCATCCCCACTTGTTAGTCGCAGAGGGTAGGCAGATTGGGATTTTGGGCAAAGTCCAGCATCTGTTCCAGCTGAGACAGGGTGACCCGGTCGGTGGACAAGGGAAGGTGGCGCAATTCCGTGCGATGTACCCACCGCCCACCCGACGTTTCGGGCGTTTCGGCTAGGAGGTTGCCGCCTACTATCTCACACAGCACGAACACTTTGTATACGTACCAGGGCTGCGGTGGGTGCGGATGCTGCTTCTTATCGAATAGGGCCAGTAAGCGTACCGCCTGGGTCTCGAGGCCCGTTTCTTCCCAAGCTTCCTTTACGGCTACCTCAAATGGTGTGTAGCCCACATCGGCCCAGCCGCCGGGCAGCGACCACCGGTTTTCGTCAATCTTTTCTTGCACGAGCAAGATTTCGTCGGTGCCGCGAAACAGCACCGCCCGCACATCAACTTTGGGAGTAGGGTAGCCTGCTTCGTTGGCAAACAGCGCATTAAGCTTCGCTACTGGTTCGTCGGCCAAACTGGCCATCAGCTGGAGGCTCAACGCGTGTACTTCTTGGTAACGCTCGGTGTCGAAGGCATTGGGCGCATAAGCTAAGCCTGCCTGGGCAAGCGCCTGCAAGCGTTGCGCAACGGTCAGCCAGTCGGTAGGAGTCATCTGATGGGTTTTCTAGCTCTAACTTAACTAAGGTTTGCCTTCAAAGAATGCCCATCAAAGATCCGCCAAGAAAGGCTGCAGTCGCTCCCGCAGCAACTGCTGAAGCGCTGGATCTTGAAATTGATAATCATCAGGAATGCGCAGGCAGATGATGGGCTTGCCGTCCAGCTGGGGGGCAAATTTGGCGCGCAGCCGATCGGTATGGCGGCGCTCCATCACAAAAATGATGTCGGCCCACCCTAAATGTCCAGCCGTGACACGCACCCGCGCGCCTGGCTCCGTACCTGCGGAGCGTGCCTCGTAATGAGCATGATCGTCGAAGAGACGCTCAGCCGTGAGACTACGCCAGCGGTTTTGGCTACAGATGAAGAGGAGTTGGCGCGCCATTCAAGATAAAACCAAGCTGTCGCCAAGCGCTACAGCACCACGGAGACCCGAATTTTGCGTCCTTTTACTTTGGCGCCGGTTACGCGCTGCGCTACATCTTGGGCAAACTGGCGAGGTACAGCCACGTAACTGTAGTGATCGAATACTTCGATGTGGCCTACTGCGTCGCGCTCCAAGCCGCCGTGCGCCACAAAGGTGCCTACCAAATCGTGGGCGCTCACCTTGTCTTTGCGGCCCGCTGATACGTGGAGCGTAACATTTTCGGGGCGCGGTGCTTTGGGCGCAGCGGGGGGCAAAGCTGGCGCGTGCATCGTTTTCCACTTGATACTTTCAGCCACGGGCCACTTTTGCACGTGATTTTGCTCGTGGGGAGTAGCCAGAATATGAGCCGTACCCACGGCGCCCGCGCGAGCCGTACGACCGGCGCGGTGCTGGAAAGAATCGGCCTTATCGGGGGCGTCGTATTGGATAACGGTGTCGAGGGCGGTTACGTCGAGGCCGCGAGCGGCTACATCAGTGGCTACCAAGGCCTGCGCCGAGCCATTGCGCAGCTTCATAAGCGCTTTGTCGCGCTCGGGCTGGGGCATTTTACCGTGTAATACTTCAGCAGCCACGCCCCGGCCCACGAGGAAGCGGGACAGCTCGACGCACCGGTCGCGGGTGTTGCAGAAAATGAGGGCGCGGCCAGTTTCGGGCTGATGCAGTAGGTGCAGCAATGCGGCCGGCTTTTTCTCAATAGGACCAACCTGGCCCAGCAACGTCAGGTTTTCGGGCAGCTCATCGCTATCCTCGCCGGCATTTACCACGCGCGGCCGGGTCAGGTTAGCCCGAATCAGATTCAGTACTTTATCCGACATCGTGGCCGAAAACAGCATTGTCTGGCGACGGCGAGGCAGACGTTTAATAATTTCGACCAACTCATCTTGAAAACCTAGTTCGAGAAGCTTATCGGCTTCGTCCAGAATCAAGGTTTTAAGTTGATTGGGAATAATAGTGCGGCGCTCTAAGTGGTCGAGCAAGCGGCCGGGCGTGGCTACTACCACATGGGGCGTTTGCTTCAACGACTGCGTTTCTTCGCGCATAGCGTGACCGCCATAAAAGGCCGTAACGCGCAGGTTTGGAATGTATTTGCCTAGCTTCTTGAGCGCGTCGCGCACCTGCAAGGCCAGTTCGCGGGCAGGCACCAGCACCAGAATCTGCATGGTATCCTGGGTGACATCGATGTGCTGGAGCACGGAAAGGCCATAGGCGGCCGTTTTGCCCGAGCCGGTGGGCGCTTGGCCCGCTACATCCTGGCCGGCCAGGGCCATCGGAATTACCTCCGTCTGCACGGGCGTAGGAGCGGTAAAATTTAGCTCTTCGAGGGCTTGGAGCAGCGAGGGCGCGAGGCCGAGGTCGGAAAAAGAAGTCATAGAAAGCACAAAAGGATACCACAAAGGTAGGCAGCCCAACGGCAGCAGCCGCAACCCTTTATGCGCTACCCCGTACCTGCGCTCCGTACCTTTGCACTGGTAGAAACAAAAGCTGCCAACAAAAAAGCCCCCCAGCCGCTTTAAAGGTCTGTTGAATAGACGCAGTGTGCTTGGATTTACCCGCGTAGCGTGAAGAATGAAGTTGTGATTACTCAAAATAGAACCCAATACCCCACCCCCGTATTACCCCCAACTCAGGCTCCGCTCACAAGCGGACTCGTGTGGCTGATGGCCATTACCTGCGGCTTGGTGGTAGCCAATATTTACTACAACCAACCGCTGCTGGTCGAGATTGGCCGCACCTTTCAGGTATCGGATAGCCGGGTGAGCTGGGTTGCCACCATCACGCAGGTGGGCTACACGCTAGGGCTGCTGTTTGCCGTGCCGCTCGGTGATAAAGTAGAGCGCAAAGGGCTAATTCTGCTGCTGCTGCTGTGCGCAGCGGCTTGTTTGGCTGGCGCCGCCTTGGCTCCTTCCTTCGTGGTGCTGGTGGCTGCTAGCCTCCTGATTGGTATTTTTTCGGCGGTGCCTCAGCTGCTGGTGCCCATGGCTGCCTCACTGGCCACCGACGCCGAGCGGGGCAAGGTAGTAGGCAAAGTGATGAGCGGTTTGTTGATTGGCATCCTGCTTTCGCGCACTTTGAGTGGTTACGTAGGAGCACATTTTGGCTGGCGCACTATGTTTGGAGGCGGCGCCTTGATGATGCTGGTGCTGGTGGCTATTCTGGCACTGCGGCTGCCTCGCAACCAACCATCCTTCAAAGGGACATACGGCAGCCTCATGAAGTCTTTGCTGACGCTGACCCGCGATTTGCCTACGCTGCGACGCTCCTCCCTGGTTGGCGCTTGTATGTTTGGCGGCCTCACCGTTTTCTGGACGACGCTGGTGTTTTTCTTGGAGGGTGAACCCTATTTTTATAAGAGTGATGTAGTCGGGTTTTTCGGGGTAATTGGCGCTTGTGGCGCCTTGGCGGCCCCTTTAGCAGGTAAGCTGGCTGATAAGCGCGGCTCCGATTATGCGCTGAGTATGGGGATTCTGCTGGCGCTGGGTGCTTACCTGCTGTTGGGCCTGACTGGGGTGTATTTAATAGGTCTGATCTTGGGAGTGATAATCCTGGATGTGGGCCAGCAGGTAACGCACATCTCCAATCAGTCCCGGATTTTCTCCCTGATACCCGAGGCCCGCAGCCGCCTGAATACGGTGTACATGACTAGCTCGTTTATTGGCGGGTCGTTGGGGTCGCTGGCGGGTGGCTTTGCGTGGGCGCATTGGCAGTGGTCGGGCGTGTGTGCTACGGGCCTGCTTTTCGTGGTAGCGGCCTTTCTGATTAACCGGTTTTATGGTCGCACAGAAAGCTAGGGGGCTTTTTTAGCCTTTAATCCGCCGCACGCCGTCGTCGCTGATATCAACTAAACGGTAGCGCACTGCCGATTTCTTGGGCCGAATATCCATACCCACATAATGGGCATACACCTTTGTGAAGCAGGCGCCGAAATAGAAGATCATCGCCGAATAAAACACAAACAGCAGCACAAGCACAATGCTAGAGGCGGGCCCATAGATGGGACCTAAGTTGCGGGGTACTAGCAGATAGCCAAGGATTAGCTCCCCGATATCAATACAAACAGCCGTCAGAATTGCCCCCCGCAGCACGGCCCGCCAGGGAACATACGCACTGCTCAGGTTGCGGAACGTGACAGCAAACCAAGTGGACAGGATTAGCAATGAAGTCAGCAGGCTCAAGCCCTGAAATAAGTAGTAGCCGAATGTAGCGTCGAAATCGCGGGTGTAGTCGGCTAGGAAGGCCAGCACGGCATCGGTCAGAAAGGCTAGCAGCGTAAGCAACGCCGTGGCCAGCAGCACGCCCAACGAGCGGACTCGCTCGTGCAGCACTTTGTGAAACTGACCCTCCGTACGCTGAGGGCGAACCTTCCAAAGCTGGTTGAGAGAGTGCTGAATAACGACGAAAAGGGTAGTAGCGATAAAAACCAAAAACGCTGACCCTAACCACGTCATCAGGCGGCTGCGCTCAATGTTGCTTACGTTTTGCAGAATCTGCTCTACCAAACCGGCCGCCGGATAGCCCAGCAGATTCGATATCTTTTGTAGCAGCAGCCCGCGCACCGTGGAGGCCGAATAAATGCTCCCCAGCACCTGAATTAGAATAATGAGGATGGGCGGGAGGGCAAACGTGGTGAAAAAAGCCGTAGCCGCGCCCAAGCGCAACGGGTCGTTGGCGCCCAACTCGCGGGCAGCACGCCGGAGCAGGACAAAAAAATCAGTCCAAACTTTGCGCCGGGGCTGACCCGGCTCGCGTACTTTTGCCAAGTGCCTCATCTCATCCTTGTGCGGCCATGCTATTTACGCTCTCTACGGCGCCCATTGAGAATGCTAGCGATTTAGATAATAAACGAATTCACCTAGGCTACTCCCAGCTTTGAAAATGAAGTAAGCGGAAACAATGCTTAAAGCAACTTTCAAGGGCTTCTTTTCTAGTAAATAAGCGTAGCTACCCAAGTCTTTCATCGTTAGTTGTAGTGCTGTATGAGTGAGCAAATAATTCCGCAGGCATCACCACCTACCACCGCTGCGCCGCGCCGAATGAGTTGGCTGCGCCGCAGGGTGCTGATGCCGTTGCTAGGCTTATTGCAGCAAGGACTTTCCCCTACGCAACTTGCCCTCACCGTTGCCTTGGGAGTTGTATTCGGGCTTATACCGGTTTTGGGAGTAACTACGCTGTTCAGCACCTTTGCGGCGGTAAGGCTGCGCCTGAATGTAGCGGCCTTGCTGCTAATCAGCCACCTGATGAGCCCTTTGCAACTGCTATTGCTCATTCCCCTGCTCCAACTTGGAGCCCGCGTGGTTGGCGACGGAACGGATACGGAGCTAACCCTGACCCAGTTGCAGCACCTACTTAGTACAGACTGGATGGAAGCAGCTCGTTTGCTCTGGCGCGCGACGCTGGGGGGCTTTTTACTGTGGCTGCTAGGCTCGGTGGTGTTAGTGCCAAGTCTGTTTTATGGGTTGCGGCCCGTGTTCGACCGGATAGCGCGCCAGAAGGCAAAATAGCCCTTTCGGGCTACTCACTACGCTTATAGATGGGCTCATTCTGGTAGAAATAATGGCTCAGCGGTTCTTCCGACTCGGGGCTAATGATCACAATATCAACGAACTGATGGCCGGCGTCGAGGTGGTGCTGAATGACGGCGCCTATCTCTTGCAGAAACGAAGTATCATCGCCTTCCACTTCAAAGCCCAGCAGCAAACGAGCCGGCTCTGGGCTGTCAGGAAGCTGCATTTGGGCCAGATATATAGCGCGAATAAGCGGCTGATCGGCGGCATACGTGCTCAACGATTCTATCAGGGCCGTGGGCATATCGGCAGGCTGCCCCAGGAGAACCTGCGTATCGGGTGGAATTTGGTGGGCGGGGGCCTCAAACAAATGGCCAGCCAATAAATCCTCTAGCTCGTTGGCCATCAACAGCTTGCCTAAGCTGGAAAATGGGTTTAGGGCACAATCGGCCCCTTTTACCATTTGAAACAAATCGAAGCCCGACAACCGCAGGTAAGGTACTTCCTCCTTTACAACGCTGCTATCGAAAATGCGTCCTGGTGACGTAAAAACCGGAATTTTGCCATCGTGCAATACCTGCAGCTGCACTTCCATATTCTCCGTTACGGGAATTTCGCCCCCCGGCTCGCCTTCCTTGGGCTGGGTAAGCACCAGTACATCTTCCTGCAACAAAGCCTGGTAGAAACCGGGGCGCGCATCGGGGTCGGCGGCGGCATGCAAAAGCATCTCTTCGAGGCGATTGACGGGCTCGAAGGAAGGCATAGGGGGCGGTGGGGGCGGCAGTACCGGAGCCGGCGGTGGGGGTGCTACGGGCGAGGTAAAATTCGAGCCTTTATAGCGGGGGCCAGCGGCTGGCGTGGTGCTGGCAGGAGTAGCATCGGCAGGCGCCTGGGGTTGAACAGGTTGTTTTTTGGATTTCAGAAAGTCGAACAGACCCATAGCACTAAAAGAATTTGAGATGGCAAGCTAAGGAGGAAAGCTGAGGATAAACGGGAAAAATAGGGGTAATCAGCGGCTCGAAGAATACAGTATTGGGTATCAAACTTATAGATCAATACAACGGAGCGGTTTTGCCCCAACACTGCTCCACTTATTGAATGCAGACGGCAGCTACTGCCCGTCGCTGCCAGCGCAGGCCTGGAGTTGGTTTGATACTTCCCGAATGGTAAATGGCTTCCCTTTATTACCCCAGGACGACTGCACAAAGTTCAGTAAGTTGGTGATTTCGGAATCCGTGAGGTCTTGATGGCCAGGCATTACTTGGTTGAAGGCAATACCATTGACCACCATGGGGCCATTCACTCCACGGCGCACCAAGCAGGCCAGAAAGTTGCGGTTTTCAGCCACGTAGTCGGCGCCGGCTACGGGCGGAATAAGGCGTTTCAGTCCTTGACCTTCATCGCCGTGGCAGTGAGAGCAGTGTGTAGCGTAGAGGCGGGCACCGGCATTCTGACGATCAGTGAAGCAGCCCGCAGCCATTGTCCCGGCCGCCAAAAAGCCCCCCAGCCGCAACAAATTTGCCGCGCGCCATCTCATAGAGCAGCTTGGGAAGCATTTTCGGCTTCTTCTTTCAAGAGTACGGGCAAGTCCTCCATGAGGCGAGCGACCTCAGCGGGATTCATGCCATCATAGAGGCCCCGCACGCGGCGCTTGGAGTCAACGAGGGTAAAGGCTCCGCTGTGTGCAAAGCCCCCAGCTACCTTATCGTCTTTTTCGGCCGGCACATAATAGGCCCGGGCGAGGCTGAAAATGGTATCGTGGGAGGCGGTAGCGAAGTGCCAGCGGCTAGCATCCTTAATACCCAGGCGTTGAGCATAATCGCGTAGCACGGCTACTGAATCGTGGGCCGGATCGATGGTGTGGGACAGGAAAAGCACCCGCGGATCATCCTTGAACTTCTCGTACACGCGTAGCATTTCGCTCTGCATTTTGGGGCAGATGCTCGGGCAGGTAGCGAAGAAGAAATCGGCCACATACACCTTGTTTTTGAAGGTGTCATTGGTGATGGTGGCGCTGTCTTGGTTGGTGAGCGTAAAGCTGGGAATGGTAGCGTAGAGCGTGTCAGCCGGGCCGCCGTTGGTGCTGGGTACTACCTCACGCTCACCCAGATACGGCAGACGGTCAACAGCAGCAGTGTCAGGTTGGCTTTGGCAGGCTGCGAGCAGAAGCAGCGCGGCACTGCCCGCTAATATAGTGCCCCGACGTGCGCGGGCTATGAGGGAAGATATCATTTGGTGGATGAATTAGACGAGTTACCAGCCTTTGTACCAAGCACCAGGCGAGCCGAATCGATACTGTTGCGCATGAGGCGACCTACAGAATCGATTTTGTGCTCCTGAGCGGCAAAATAAGCCATTACCTGCTCGTACGCCACCGTGTCGGCGGGGCGGCGGTACTGGTGCATCCAGCCCATCATAGCAGCATCGGCACGGAGCAGGGCGCGGCGCCGCCGACCAGCTTCGGTGGTATCGGGCAGCGTGGCTCGCTGAAGCTGCTGGCGTAGCGTATAGAGCTGATCCATTTGGGCCATAAACTCATCGTGCTTGGCCATTACGGCTTTTTCAGCGGCTTCAGCCTGCTGCTCCTCGCTTTGCAGCGACAAGCAGGACGAAAGCAGCAAAGTGCCCAGTAGGGAGCCAAAAGAGGTTGATTGGAGGAATTTCACGAGGCAAAAGTACGGCACGAATGCTTGCGCTGTGCCTATTTACCCTACTAACAAGTCAACCACCAAAAACTCTCCCGACTACCACCAGTTTTGCCCCCCATACGTCCACAGCCAGTCTACCGCCACCCACAGGCCCCACGCCATTAGGCCAAAAATGATGAGCATCCCCACCAGCACCACCGCCAGCAGCCCCTTGCCACTGCCTTGGTATTTGCCCTCGGCATAATGGCGGCGTAGCAGGCGTACGTTGCGGTCGTTGGCTTTATAGGCGAAGTCAAAAATGTTGCCCAGCACCGGAATGGCCCCAATAATGGTATCGAGCAGGATATTGAGTACCATGCGAATAACCAAGCTGCCGCTGGCCCCGTGGCGCATCATGGTCAGCACCAGTGCCCCCGATACGGCCATACTCGTTAGGTTGCCAACCACGGGCAGCAGACTCAAAATGGGGTCTAGGCCGAAGCGAAAGCGCGTGCCGGGCAGCGTAAACTGGCTGTCCATGAGGTGAGCAATGCCCTGCACCCAGCGCAGGCGCTCGTCCGTCTCAAAAGGTTGATCTACTGTTCTGGGGGGCATTTTGGGTTGCATAGGGAGAGAGATTTAATCGTTAAACGAAAGAACGACGCGAGTGGGTGCTTTCAGGAAACCAGTGTCGGTGGGCAGGCTCGCTGGTGGTGAGAAAGCCAAATTTTATCCTCGCTAAACTTAGCCTCGGCGGCCTTTCTCTGCGTTAGGCTTTTCATCTATTCACACCACTTTTTACCTAACAATAAACGCTATGCAAACGCGCACATTAGGCCGCTCTGGTCTGGCAGTTTCAGCCCTGGGTTTGGGCTGCATGGGTATGTCCGATTTTTACGGAAAGCGCGATAATGAGCAGAGTATGCGCACTATTCATCGTGCTCTGGATCTGGGCGTTACCTTCTTTGATACGGCCGATATGTACGGGCCGTACACCAATGAAGAATTGGTAGGCCGTGCTTTACGCGACCGGCGCGAGCAGGCCATCATTGCCACCAAATTCGGTATCCAGCGCGACCCGAACGACCCAACCAAACGAGGCATAAATGGCAGCCCCGAATACGTGCGCCAAGCTTGTGAAGGCAGCCTACGCCGCCTTGGTACCGACTACGTAGACCTCTACTACCAGCACCGTGTCGACCCAAATACGCCCATTGAAGAGACGGTCGGGGCGATGAGCCGGTTGGTGGAAGAAGGCAAGGTGCGCTACCTGGGGCTTTCCGAAGCCGCCGCTGATACCGTGCGCCGAGCTAATACTGTGCACCCCATTGCGGCTCTGCAAAGCGAATACTCACTCTGGAGTCGTGACCCCGAAGATGGGGTATTAGCTGCGTGTCGCGAATTAGGCGTCAGCTTGGTAGCATACAGCCCGTTGGGCCGGGGTTTTCTGACGGGACAGATTCAGCGCTTTGAGGATTTGGACGCAGATGATTACCGCCGAAACACGCCCCGTTTTCAGGGCGAAAACTTCCAGCGCAATCTCGATGTAGTTGTGAGAATTAAGGAAATGGCGGCGCAGAAAAATTGCACTCCAGGCCAGCTAGCACTCGCGTGGGTTCTGGCTCAGGGCGACGACATCGTACCGATTCCCGGCACCAAGCGCATCGAATATTTGGAGGAAAACCTGGGTGCGCTGGAGGTCCATCTATCCGCGTCCGAACTAGCCCAGATAAATGAAATTGCCCCCCAGAGTGCTATTGCCGGACTGCGTTATCCGGAGGCTATGATGGGAAGTGTAAATGGCTGATTAACATCTAGCAGAATATCAGCGTATGAACCTAGACTTTAGATTAATTTATGCGTGACTTATCTTCTCGTAAGTACTTCCTCGAAGCGCGAATTATTAGGTAAAGTACATAGACTCCTAAGAAGAACATGCCTAGCATAAAGAGTTGCCAGATCCTCATGAACTGCATTACATCAAAAAGGAGAAGAGTAAATTTTTGCATAAGAATTAGTCTGAATTATGTTTCGAATCGCCATGCTGCGAAGCTTGGCGGAAGGTATCTTTTATTTGGTTCAGGTTGCTGAATAATGATCTGTAGAAGAACATCAAAGGGCGAAATGATAATCTCATTTCGCCCTCTCTGTTTTTATTAACTCACTGGTGGCAGCAGATCAATCAGGCCGTCTTCGCTGACCACTACCGCCAGCACAGGGTACTGGCTGCTTTCCACGTAACGTAAGGCAGAGTTGTAGCGGGAGCCGCGAGAGGAGTCGCCTTTGGCGGTGGCCAGGCCGTCGAGGATAGCACCGATGGCATGGCAGATGCCGTTTTGATCTACGAGTACGGCCCCATCAATATTCGTGACCAAACGGAGAATGGCGGGCGTCATTAGGCGAGGTGCAACCCGAAAACACTGGCGGGTTAGGCGTTGGGCTTCCTGCGCCGCACCCGCAGAAATCACCAGAATGGTGCCGGTCGACTGGGTGCTGGCTTCCTGGGTGAGCCGCCACAGATACGCAATACCGGCATCAAGCAGTTCGGGCCACTGCAAGCGCACGGCATGCGCAAAATTATCGGCATCGACGCGGCCTTGGGGCAGGCGGGGGGAGTTCGAGACCACCTTCATCATAATATGATCGGCGTGTGTCAGCTCCCAGCTATAGTGTTTGGTGAAGTGCACCATAAACAAAGGCTCGTAGCTCGGGTGCGTTTCCTCCACCAGATAACCCAGGCCGAAGACATGCGTGGCATCCGTAATCAGCGCTGTATTGTCTTCGCTCAACTCCAAGAGCTTCCGAATGGAGCGGTGGTCGCGCAGGGTAATGGGCGTTTCGAGGGTCAACACGGGCACGATGGCGGGGTGGTGGCGGCGTGCCACAATCATCAGCCCGATACCATCGTCGCCTTCGTGCCGAAGCGCGGCCACGCCGTTGCAGGCATCATACAGGCCATGAGTTCCGGCCGCCGCCCGCAGCATAAAGCGCCGACCAGCAGCGCGTAGCATCTCGTTGTAGTCACGGTCGAGGACGGGGTGGGCGTCGTCGGAATCGGATTCGCGCAGGGCGCGGGCACAATCCTGCAAAAACTCTTGCACTGCCGCAGCCAGCAAGGAGTTGGCGCGGGCCACAATCTTGTCGGGCAGGGCATAATAGCCGTGGTAAGCTTCGGAGGAGAGCTGCAAGACCACGAGCACCAAATAGCCATTAAAGCTGACCGGCAGCGAGCAGAAGGAAATCCGCGGCATCGGCTCGGGGGCATTTCATTCAATGTCAGCTCCGTAGCCTGGCGGAGCAGCTCGTACCAACGCTGCTTCTCAAAGCGGTCTTGGTCGGTGGGGTGCAGGTGATAGACGACTTCACGCGGCCCTTCGGCCGATTCTAGCGCCGCCGCGCGCACCTTCACTTCCGTGAATTCCGAGCTGGGGTAGCGGTGGTTGGCGGGCTCAATTACGACGGCTTGTGGCTCGTCGGGTTCTTTCGCCGAGGCCAGACCAAGTAAAAAAACTTCGGGCTTTAAATTTCTATCCAGCAGATTAAAGACGCCTTCGGCAAACAGCTGGGCCGAGACGCGAAACAGACTTTGGTGCTCCCACATAGGGTAATTTGGGCGGTCAGGAGAAGGGAAGGGGCGGAAAACATTACGGAGTACGCGAAAAAGCCCCCCAGGGTGGTGTAAACAGGCGGCAACATTCCGGCCAGATTAAGGCAACATCCCACCGCCAACCTATGTTATAGTCATTGTACTGCGGATGGTTCAGCATTGGGAAACTCTCGCCAATCCAGTATCTTCACAATACCGCTCATCCCATAGCTGCCACTGCCATGTTTGTTGATTTACTGCTGGGCTTTTTGTGCGCTATGTCGTTCCTGCCCCTCACCACCGGGTATTGCGCCCACAGTTATGGCCGTTCGTTCTGGCTGTGGTTTGCGCTGGGCTGGGTATTACCGATTGTCTCGTTCTTCCTGCTTTTCGCCCTGATCTGCCGCAAGCAGCTAAACCCCGGCGAGTGCCTCCTGGACGAAGCCAAAGCCATTCTGGCTGAAGCCGAGCAAAAGGCCATCAATAAGTAAGGAGGATTTCCTCGCTATGCCAGCTGTTTTGCAATGGCATTAGCTACCCAAGCGCCCGTGCTAAAGCAACCTTGCAGCAAATAGCCGCCTGTGGGCGCTTCCCAATCTAGCATCTCGCCAGCCACAAAGGTGCCGGGCCGCCGATGCAGCATAAGGTTTTCATCTAGCTCTTCCCACGCAACGCCGCCCGCGGTGCTAATGGCCTCATCCAACGGCCGCAGACCACTTACGGGCAAGGGTAACTCCTGAAGCAGCTGGGCCAGACTTTCGGGTGAACTGGTAAGGGCTTCGGGTGATGCTACCTCCCGCAGAAGAGTTGGAATGGGTGGTCCTAAGCTCAAGGTCTGCTGCAAAAAAGCCCCCCAGGATTTGCTGCCGCGCGGTTTGCTGAGTTTTTGCACGAGCTGGTCATGCGTCAGATCTGGCTTGAGGTTAAGCCACAGGGTTGTGGGCTGTTCGCGGCTGAGCGCCGTGCGTAGGGCCGGCGTGAGGGCGTACACTGGCGTGCCCTCCACGCCGTACTCGGTTAGCATTAGCTCGCCGCGTATGGTTTGGCCTTCGCAGGTCAGAGCAATGTTTTTGAGCGGAGCGCGGCCCACCTTTTCCTTGAAAAAAGCCCCCCAGGCTATTTCTGCGCCGCAGTTGGAGGGAGCGAATGGAGTGTAGCGCACTCCTATTTCTGAGAAGGCCGCCGTCCAGCCACCATCGGAGCCGGTTTTGGCCCAGCTAGCCCCACCTAGTGCCAGCACCACCGCTGGGGGGCAAATTTCGAATACTTCGTTGGTCTGCTCATTGCGCAGGAGCAGGCCGTTGGGTGAGTCGGGCACGAAGCCCAGCCAGCGGTGCCGCGTTTTGATAACTACGCCTAATGCTGCCAGTCGCATCAGCCAGGCACGGAGTAGTTGAGCAGGTTTGTAGTCAGCCGTGGGAAATATGCGGCCGCTGCTGCCCACAAAAGTTGCTACGCCCAAATCGGCAGCCCAGGCGCGCAGCTGTTCGGGGCCAAAGTGAGTGAGAAACGCAGCAAATAACTCGTGGTGAGCGCCATAGCGCTTGCCAAAGGTGGGCAGCGGCTCGCTGTGCGTCAGGTTGAAGCCGCCGTGTCCGGCTACCAAAAACTTGCGCCCCACGGTAGCTTGCGCCTCATACACCGTTACGCGGTGGCCAGCCTCCGCCAAATGCTGAGCGGCCAGCAAGCCCGCCGGGCCGCCCCCAATGATGGCGATGCTGGGATGGTCAGACATAAAAGCAAAGTGGAAAGTAGCAGCTGGCAAGATACGACCTTGTGCCACGCCATTCGTGCCTTCGCTCCGACCCATTGGCTGTCCAATCTGGCTCTGTGTCTCTTGCAAGAGACACTTAACTCGCTATTTTATCCGCTTTCGGACTCATTCAAATCCCAACATCAACGTATAGGAGAGAGTCCTGTTCACTCATTTCCACCGCATGGGTCCATATACTATCCTCATTGGCTTAAGCCTGGCCGTCGTCTTATCTTACCTCTTCGACCTAGCGGCAAGAGCTACTAAAGTGCCGTCGGTGCTGATGCTGCTGTTTACTGGTATTGCGCTGAAGCAGGCTGCCGACTATGGCGATGTTGGTGTTCTGATTCCGAAAGTGGTACTAGAGATATTCGGTATTATTGGGTTAATACTCATTGTGTTGGAAGGCGCGCTCGACTTAAAGATTAATCGCGAAAAGGCTCCCCTAATTCGACGTTCCTTCGCTGCGGCCGCGCTTATCCTTGTAGTACAAGCCCTTATTATTGCCGAGTTGCTTCAGCTTTATTTGGGTGTCTCATTCCAGACCTGTTTAATAAATGCGGTGCCGCTGGCCGTGATCAGCTCAGCCATTGCTATCCCGAGCGTATCTAGTTTAGGGGGAGAAAAACAAGAGTTTATTGTCTACGAAAGCACTTTTTCAGATATTCTGGGCATCATGCTCTTCAATTTTGCCTTGCAGGATAACTTCGCGCAGGGTATATCCATTGTCACATTTCTGCGGGATGTCATAGCCGTTTCGATAGTGGCTGTAATTAGCACGGCCATACTGGCATTTATGCTTGACCGCATCCGGCTGCACATTAAGTTCTTCCTGATTTTCGCCTTTCTGGTCCTGATCTATAGCCTGGCCAAAAAGCTGCATCTGTCGTCCCTGCTGCTGGTACTCGCCTTCGGGCTAGCAGTGAATAACGCCGAACTCTTTCTCAAAGGCCCTCTCAAGCGCCTGCTGCACCCTGAGCGCCTTACCGAGGAACTGCATCAATTCAAAAGCATTACGGCCGAGTCGGCTTTCCTGATCCGCACTTTCTTTTTCCTGCTGTTTGGCTATTCCATTACCCTCACTAATCTTATCAGCGTCACGCTGTTGTGGCAGGGGCTGCTGATAGTAGGGGTGCTCACACTGATCCGCTTTTTCTACCTACGCTACATCGCCAAATCAGACCTGATACCCGAGCTGTTTATTGCTCCCAAAGGCTTGATTTCCATTCTGTTATTCTACAGCATTCCCGAAGCTCATCTTATTGGACAGGTCAGCGAAAACATGCTGTTTGTTGTGATTCTCCTGACGGGGTTGCTCATGATGGTTGGCTTGCTGCTGGCGCGTAAAGAGCCGGAACTAGGCGAGTACTGATACACTAGTTGCGGCTCAACTGGTTGCAATCATTAGGGTTGGGTACGCTCTATGCTCTTAAAAACTCAGGTTGGTTAGTTCTTGTCCAGCCGCCAAAGGTCGGCTAAGCGGTCCCGTACTTGGCTGCGCTCGTACTCCGTTTGAAGCGTGCGTGTGGCTGCCTCCCCAATCAACGCACCTTGCTGGCGCAGTACTTTGTTTCGCTCAGGAGCCTGAGTACGTTGCTTGATGGTAGCCAATGCAGTGAGCAGGTGCAAGTATATGGCCACATTACCGTCGGCACAGACCCTTATCTGGTCAAATGCAGTGGTTACAAACTGCTCGAACGAGGGACGTATAGCTATTACGCGCACACGGTCCGTGTCTGTTCGAAGCGAGCTGGCCAAACTTCGGTCGGCCAGTTGAGCCAACAAGGCACCAAGGTAGTCGACACTAATAATGGCAGTAGTTGTGTCATTAATACCCGGTGAGAGAGCTTTTAGAGCAATATCCACTATTTGCCGCAGCCCAAAGCCAACATCTTGTTTGATGGTTCGCTGGCTACCTATTCCAAAAGCAGCATTAACCCGAGCAGATAGCTTTGCGTTGAGGGTCAGCGTCTTTTTCTGATAGCTCGCAACTGATATCAAGGCCGATCCACGGGCTACGAAGCCACCGATGCCGTGCTCCATTCGTACCACGCCATCTAGGTCGCGGGCTACCTCCATGAGAGTGTCTTCATCCACACTCTGCACGTAGCCATTGGTGCGCGAAGGCACTGCCAACCATATCATTTGGCCGGCTTGCCGAAGTAAATCGTGTTTCTCATCAGGGCCTGCCTCTTGCCCCAACTGGTCAGGAAATAGACGCTTGATGGCCGCTTCGGTTTCCTCAGTTGCGTTGCGCACAATGTTGGATGCCTGAATAGAAGAAGCTATGTGATGGATAAAGAAGATTAATACACCAATACTGACTAGGGCCAGTACCAATCCCATCAGTACAGCTAGGGAAGGAATAAAGCTGCCTTCGTCGCCACCCCGGATAGTGCGCAGCACAATGAGGCAGTACACGAAAATGCTGACAAAGAAGCCCAGCACCATCTGATTGGCCCGGTCGCTCATGAAGTTGCGCAGTACCCGCGGGGTGTATTGGCTGGATACCTGCGCCAGTGTGCTCAGAGTAAGCGAGAAAATCAGACCAGCCACCGTAATCATGGAGCCGGCAATG
This sequence comes from Hymenobacter sp. HDW8, assembly GCF_011305775.1. Lineage (NCBI taxonomy): Bacteria > Pseudomonadati > Bacteroidota > Cytophagia > Cytophagales > Hymenobacteraceae > Hymenobacter > Hymenobacter sp. HDW8. The sequence continues at coordinate 513,143 of NZ_CP049907.1, read as the reverse complement.
GCCGTGAGCACACCGCGCGCGCCGTCGGAGCCCGCCCCAAACAGCAACGGGTATTCCTCCAGCCAGTCGTGCTCAATGCGTAAATCGATGAACACCAAAGCAAAAGCCAGCAAAATGGCCCCCGCAACCATCAGAGTTGGGATAAACCATAAGCTGGCATCCAGATTCAGCCAAAGCGCGCGGAGTCGGTTCATACCTTGGTAGGTACTGCCGAGTATACGCTAGGGTTGTTGCTTACTACTAAGTTGAAGGCTGTTACTCAATCTCCTTGAGCAGTTGCCGCCGATAGTTGGCCAGAATGGTAGACTTAAGCAGAAAGCCTAAGTATAGGCCATTGCGAACCACGGGCAGCGCCCAGGCATCATGATGCTCCATTTCGCTGAGCGTGTCGAGCAAGCTATCCTCGGGTTGGACTACGGCCACGGGAGGCGTCATCAGGTCGCTGACGTAAGTGGTGGTGTAATGCTCGTCGTCGAAGAGGGCGTCACGCACGGTATCGAGGGAGACGATGCCCACGAGTTTGTTGTCTGCATCGACTACCGGAAACAGGTTGCGGGTGGCATGACGGAAAATATCGACCAACTCGCCCAAGGTAGTCTCAGGATGCACGGGCACGAAGTCGTTCTGAACTAAGGAAAGTGGCTCCAGCTGCGCGAGCAGGCCCCGGTCGCGGTCGGCGTGCATATGCACACCGCGCTGCACCAGCTTGCGGGTGTACACCGAGTAGGGCTCGAAGTATTTGGTAATCAAATACGAGCTGGACGTAACCACCATCAGCGGCACAAATAAGGCGTAACCGCCGGTAATCTCAGCAATCAAGAAGATGGCCGTGAGTGGAGCGTGTACCACGCCGGCCAACGTACCCGCCATGCCCAGCACCACAAAATGCACCTCCGATACAGGATACCAGCCGCTCATATTAATCAGGCGGGCCAGTAAAAAGCCCCCCAGCGCCCCCGTAAACAAGGACGAACCAAACATACCGCCATTCCCTCCCGAGCCGATGGTGACGCAGGTAGCAAATACCTTCAGCAACATGCTGCTGGCTACTACCAACAGCAACAGCCACACGTTCTCATCGCGGTAAACGGCGAAAATGGAGCCTTCTACTAATCCTTCGGGCCGGCCATTAAGCAGCATTTCCACAATGTTATAGCCTTCGCCGTAAAGCGGCGGAAACAAAAACACCATGATGCCCAGCGTAAAGCCGCCAAAAACGACCTTGCGAAAGGTGCCAGGAAACCGCTCAAAATACTTGTCGGAAGCGAAATAGATGCGAATCATGTACACCGACAGCAGCGCGGTGAACAAGCCAAGCATCAAGTAGGAGGGTACCGCTTCTACCGGCCATGTCGTGGTAATCAGCACGAAGGGCTGGCCGGCGTAGAGCGCCTTTGAAACTACGGTGGCTGTAGCCGACGAGATAAGCAGGGGAATAAAAAACGGAGCCGACAGCTCCGAGAGTATTACCTCTACTGCAAACAGCACGCCCGCAATGGGGCTGTTGAAGATGGCTGCAACGCCCGCCGCCGCACCGCAGCCCACCAGCAGGCGCCGCTCGCGGCGGCCCACTCGCAGAATGCGCCCAATATTAGAACCCAACGCGGAACCCGTAACCGAAATAGGCGCCTCCAGACCCGCTGAGCCGCCAAACGTGACCGTCAGGAAAGAGCTAATAGCCTGTGAATACAGCTTGCTGCGCGGCACCACGCTGCCCTGGCGGGCAATGTTATACAGAATTGGCCCGATACCCCGGCTCAGCGTGCCGCCCAGCGCGTAGCGCGTAAACAGCACCGTGAGCCCAATGCCAAGCATGGGATACAGGAAGAGGGCAAAAACCCTGTTTTCCTCCGGTACCCAAGAATAAAGTAGATTCTGGGCCCAATGAACGGATCCTTTGAGTGCTACCGCCGCCAAACCCGCCCCCAGTCCGACCAGCACGCTCACCAGAATCAGGTAAACCCGGTCGTTGACGTGGCGTAGTCGCCACAGCAACAAAGGGCCTAATAAACGGTGAAAAACACTTTTCGGCATGATAAACGACAACTACAAGCAGCGCTCAACCCGCAAGAAACCGGCCACTAATACAAGGTACACGCAATATCAGGAATAAGCAGCGTCAAGCGGACTACAGGTTAATTAGCACCCGATACGGCGTATCCATCAGCTACCAGCATGGCTTTGCTGCCCTTTAGCAGCGCGCTTTTCAGCTCCAGCGTGCCGCGGCGGTACTCCTCGGAATAAGCCCAGAGAAATACACGCAGGTCGGCGGAGGTGCTGGTCATCTTCTCCACAATGATGTAGGGAGAGTGAGGGTCCTTCGTTTCAACACCTTTGTGGCTGCTCACGTACTGAAGCAGTTTCTCTTCAATCCGATCAGAGGATGTTTCGGTGCCCATATCGACGCTGATCAGAAAGTCTTGCCGAATGAAGCCGTCGCGGGTGTAGTTGGTAAGGGGCTCGCGTAGCACGAGGGCATTGGGCAGAAAGATGTGCTTGCCATCGAAGGTCTTAATGAGAGTAGTGCGCAGATTCAGCGCTTCTACCTCGCCCATCAGATCCTTTACCTGCACCGTATCGTGAATACGAAACGGACGGTTGAAGGCCAGTACCACGCCGGCCAGAAAGTTCTCGGCAATGTCTTTCAGGGCAAAACCCACGATGAAAGCCGACAGCCCGGCCCCCGCCAGCAGCCCACTGGCCACCCCCGACAGCCCCAGTACGTGCATGGCCAGCAGAACGCCCGTCAGCAGGAGAGCCCAGCGAGTAAAGTTGGTCAGAAAATCGGCCAGGAGCGCGTCGTGGGAGCGTTTTCGGAGTCTGGTTCCAAGTAGTTGGCTTACGTGGTTGGCAATGGCCACCCCAATGGCTAGCACGATCAGGGCAATAAGGAACTTAGGAAGTAGGTGCAAAAATTGGTGCCAATAGTCGCGCAGCACCCCATTCAATTCGTCGAGCATAGGGGAGAGTAAAAAACAAAATTTGCCCCCCAACTGGCGCTGGGGGGCATTTTTAGAAGACCGAACAACTCTCTGTACGGGAAGCACTCACCAGAAGGTTAGGATTTGCCCCCCGCCAGCTTATCTCACCCGCTGCAATGACGGCCCGAAGCTGCGCAGCCTTGCTGATTTAGGAAGCAGGAGTGGTGGCTGCTTTTTTAGGCTTGAGGTATTTCGTCGCCTTTGTTTTTAGATAGGTGGAGGCGGGCACCACATGATAATTCGGGTTGACCGCAAACAGCTCCTGCTGCACACCCACGTGGTTTTGGCCCAAAATCACCATCACGCGCTTGGCCTGCGTTTTCTGCTGGGCCCGCAGAATATTGGAGTAGATTTTTAGGTTACGGTTGTAGAACAAGCTGATGTAGTGGGCGCCGATGTAGGCCGTATCCACTTTGCCTAAGTCATTGGTATTGGTGCCGGTAGCAGAAAACCCGCCATTGGTTACCATCGCCGGGTTGTTGAACACCACACGGTGACTCATTGCTACCAGATCGGGGTGGTTGGCCAGGGCGATGTAATCATAAACTGAGAGGCTGTCGTGCTGGGCCAGGCGATGCAGGGGGCGCGAAGTGACCTGCATTTCCTTCAGCCCTTTGTTGAAGTAGTCGATGTTGTCGCCAGAGTTTAGCAGCGATTGGGAGGTGGAGGCGTAGTAATCGATGCAGGAAGGGCTGGGGAGGTTCAGTTGGTTGGCCATCACAAAGCCTACTTGATAACGCTCGCTTCGGCCAGTGCCTTCGGGCAGCGTCGAGAAATCAAGCTTTCCATCGCGGTACAGGGCATACAAGCTATCTATACGGCCTTGTTCCGAAGGCTCGGCTTCAATCATAATAGCGTCGGGCCGGAACTTGAGCAGGTGCTCCCGCAACTTTGCTACTTCTGCTTGCCTCTTGGGGTTGAGCACATCTGATTTTGGCTCCTTATTGTAGATTCCCGCTAAGTGAACAAAGCCGACTACCATAATTTCCGTCCGGTCTTTCTTGCTGTCCTGAGCCTGAACTTGAGCAGATAGAAGTGGTAGAACGAAGCTGAGTAATCCAATTAATTTGTGAGAAAAGCGGCTTCGCAGTGGATATAGTAACATGAGATAGAAGGGTGGTTAAGGTTTGCTACAAATAAAGTGTACAGTACCTTGTAAAGCAAGCTACCGATCTGATAAATATCGTAAACTAGATGTACTGAATTGTTTGCTGAAACAACACCACTCGATCAGGCAGAAGCAAAGCTAAATAGATAAGGCTGGCTTATTAAGCCAATACCAGAAAGCAACAGTCCCGACGGCATACGCCAGCACATCAACTGGGTCGGCGACGGCGGTGGCAGAAAAGTAAGGCAGCCCACCTTCAAACCAGACGGACACGTAGAGCCAGGCAGCCAGCAGCCACAAATCAGGAAAAATAAAGGTTAAGGAGCGAGCCACCAGCCGGCGTTGGGCGGCCAGTGCAAGGCTGAGTATAACAGGCATACTGGCCACATCACTCAGGTAGGAGGTAAGCAGCAGCGGCAGCGGCCAGTGTAGAAGGTAGCGGTTTAGTTGGTAGGCGGCATACACTAACACTGCGCCCACAAACAGCGGGTGACGAAACTCAGGCCATAGCTTCATTTTAGCCGGCGGCAAGTGTCACCAGCCAAATGATAAACGAAAGGATGGCGGCAAACGCGAACTGTCCGCCCCGAACGATGGTCTTGAAAAAGCGCACGGCCGCATTGTCGTCGGGCTTTATCTCTATCAGGAACATGGGGGCATTTTCTGCTGTTCCAGTTTCTCGCGCTCCAGCGCGCTCTGCTGCGCCCGCGGGTCGAGTAACTCGCCACAGTGCTCACAGCGGTCATCGGCCCTATGTTGCCACGTAGACCACTGCTGGCAGTGCGGACATTTTTTGGAGGCAAGTAGAGGTGAGTCTGCCATCTGTACAAGTTAGGAAAACCAATCATCAGTACTAGTGAGTTACTGTTGATTTGGCGGTACGCGTAAGCAAATGCGGCCGGCGGCTACGCTAGTAAATGCTGTGCTTCACTAGTGTAGCCGCCGGCCGCCCTCAGATTATCCTTCCGCGGCTACAGCTCCATAATATCCTCGTTCCACAGCGTGGGCTCCGCCTCGATAAACTCCTGCATCATCTGCACGCACTCGTCCAGATCCACGATTTCGACCTCTACGCCGTGCGACTCCAGAAACTCCTTCGACTCGCCAAACGTGCGCGACTCGCCCACCACTACTTTCGGGATTTTGAACTGCACGATGGTGCCCGCGCACATAAAGCAGGGCATAAGCGTAGTGTAGAGCACTGTGTCGCGGTAGGTGCGCTGGCGGCCGGCGTTGTAGAGGCAGTCCATCTCGCCGTGCTTGATGGGGTTGTTTTCCTGCACTCGCTTGTTGCGTCCGCGAGCCACGATTTGCCCCCCACGCACCAGCACAGAGCCAATCGGAATACCACCTTCCTGGCGGCCTTGTCGCGCCTCGTCGATGGCAGCTTTCATGAATTCGTCCATAAGTTTCAGGGGGTAGGTTGAAAGTAAAGCTGCAAAGGTATTTTTACCCGCTTATAAAGCAGAAAATAATGGTAGATGAATTTCAATTAGAGCTTCTAACTATTGGCTGGCTGCCAGATTTACCCGAAGACGGCGACTTATGTGCTCATGGTCATGTGCTCGTCCGAATCGGTAATTCCATTCTCTCCGATGCAACCTTGGACGAGTGGACGGTAAGCGCTGGTGCTCTATATCTGCTGCGAACTTTAACTCAGAATCATTTGCCGGAGGCCCCGATCTGTGACCAATTGTTACCGTGCTGCGGCTTCACAATGTGGCCACACCCAACTAGCGACGATGTATTGATTTTTGGATGTACGAATGGAATAGACTGGAATGTGCAGCACGAGCCTGATGCTGTTCGCCTGACTGCTGCTGATGGGGCTACGGTACTACTCTCCGATAAACAATACCAAGCAAAGGTTCTGGCATTCGTTGACGCCGTAGAGCACTTTTATCAACGCAGCCAACCAAAGAATATTCCGGCTGATCCTCATGACGCGGAAGGATATGCGCTTTTTTGGCGTGAATGGCATCGGCGCCGGGTAGCTTTTGCTTGAGCGGCATTATTAATCTATATCTGTTTCTACTGTATTCAACAGTACTTTCCCTACCGCGCGCAAATGCCTTTGTAGGGGCAATACTGACACCGCACTAGGTCATCCGTTTTGCGAATGGGTTCGGCAGGGTCCAGAATACGGTGCACGAAGTTGGTGAGCAGTTCCTGGCCTTTATCGAGGAAGGATGTACCGTCTTCTGTCAGAAACCCCATTTCCGCCGTCATCGGGCCGGCGCTGAGGTTGCGCAACGAAATAATGGCCGCATCGGCGGCGGGACGGCCCGAGCGCTCCAGCATGAAGCGGTAGAGCCAGAGCTGTCGCACTTTATCGGCGGAAGGCGTAGCGTCGGTGAGCAGGCGCTGGGTGGCCGCGGCCGCGTCTTCGCCGCGCTTTTGCAGGCGCAGTTCGTGGGCTTGCACAAGGCCGGTTTTATAGTCTACCACGCGCAGGCGGCCGTCGGGTAGCTCGTCGAGGCGGTCGGCGATGCCGTAGAGGCGTAGGGGCAGGGTGTCGCCATTGGGTAAGGTGATGGGAATCTCGGTTTGCAGAATTTCTTCTAATCCGCTGACTTGTAGAGGCAATGCGCCGGCTTGCTCCGGTAAGCCTTCAAGGTAGCGGCGCACGAGCTGCGCGGCCACTTGACCAAGCACGTGGTTCAGACCTTCATCGGGACGAGCGTGGCGCTCGTCTTCTTCCTGACGCATGGCGCGGGCTACTTCATCGGGCACTTGCTGAAGCAGAGCGGGTAGTTCGGCGGTCGTCAGGGGGCGTTTTTCCTGCGCGAAAGGCCTGAGCAAGTTTTCTAGTACCTCGTGTACTACCGTTCCGAAGCCATCGGCCCCCAGCTTTTCCTCCACTTCTTCGGCTTCCTGAAATTTGGCCAGGCGAGCGAAATAAAACTGAAGGGAACAGTTCAAAAACTGATTTAGGGCCGAAGGCGAAAGACCACGAATAAGCACGCCGCGCAGAGCCGTGAGCATGTCGAAGTCCTTTTCCAGCACTAGGTCGCCGACGGGCGTTTGGGTGATTGTGTCGCCTTCTGCTGCCGCTGGCTCATTATCGGAACTGTCGGCCATAACCGTGGCTACCACATCGCGCAGCACCAATCCTGGATTCTGGGGGGCTAAATCGTTCTCAATCTGAAGCAAAAAGCGGCTGCGCTCACCCGTGCGCGTGCCTTCGGCGCCCGGCAGCACGTGGAGCAAATCTACTTTGCGGGCGCGCTGAAGCAGGCGCCAGAACTGGTGGGCGGTAGCGGCTTCGTGGTCGGCGTAGGTGGGTAGGTTGAACTCGCGCAGCACGTCGTAGGGAAAGAGCGAATTGCTGCGCTTGGGTGCGGGCAGTACGTTTTCGTTGCAGCTCAGTATAATGACGTGGTCGAAGTCGAGAGCGCGAGTTTCCAGCAAACCCATGACTTGCACATCAGCAATTGGTTCGCCGCTGAAAGGCAGACGGGTGCGGGCCATTTGCTCGTACAAAAACCGCCGAAAAGAGCGCACCGATAGACGCTGCTCCCGGCAGTCGAACACCGAATCGAGCCGTTTGACCAAGGTGAAAAATAGGTACAGATATTCTGCTTCGATGGCCGAGTGCTGATCCTGGTATGCCTTTTTAAGTAGATCAATGAGCGTGTAGCAAGCGGCAATAATATCGTCGCACGTGTCCCAGGTAGCGAATAGGGCTTCCACCAGCGGGTGCTGTTTGCCAAGGTGCAGCAACTCACTGGCGGGGAGCAGCACGGCATTGCGCTTCACAATCTGGTTGCACACGTGCTCGAGCAAACCGTGGTACTGGGAGGCATTTTCTTGCTTGTCGAGCCACTGCTGGTAGCGCCGCAGAAACGGGTGCTGAAGCAGCTTCGTGACGGCCAAATGATGGTAGCGCGGCACGCCGTAGCCCGTCTCGGGTGAGCCTTCCCGAATGCCAGTCAAATGCACTTCAAAGAGCAAATCAACGAGGTTGAACAGGGGCGTGCTCTGAAAGCTCAAACCCATGGTCACGTTGTACTCGGGCACGGCCTCAGGAGGCAACCCGTGCAGCACGGGCAACAAGAGAGTTTCGTCGGGCAGCACGATGGCAACCTTGGCTTGCGGGTTTTGCAGGCGCGACGCCGCTAGCAGCTGACCGGCTACTTTGCCCTGCATACTCGCATTGGCCACGCCCACAAACTGAATTTCGCGGGATAAGGTGCGCAACAAGTCGGGGAGGGCGCCGGTGGTGCTGGCGAAGCTCTCGGGGGGCAAATCCCACTGTTGGCGGTAGCGGCGCAGGTGTTGGCCAGCTCGGTTGGGCGAGTCCTGCTCCAAGTAAAACGCGTCGCCATCGAAGCGTACTTCGGCGCGGCCTTGCTTGAGGAGCAGACGAATAAGCTTTTCTTCGGCTTTAGATAACGAGCCCAAGCCTAAAAACACGTGCTGGGGGGCTTTTTGGCCGTTATCTAACATGTTTTGCACGTGCTCCACGGCTAAGCGGTAAGCCAGGCCGGGGTAGGCTACGCCCTGCTGCTCCATGCGTTTGCGCAGGCGCCAGTACACTTTTTCCAGGTCGTCCCAGAAGCGGAAGTAGGCCACGGTGGTGCTGGCGGGCGTAGGCATCTGCTCTAGCGCCCAACGCTCCAGGGCTTTTGCCTCGGTGAGGTAGTCGAAGACTTTGGCGGGGAAAGCCAGATTTTGGTCGAGGTTGGAAAAGTCCTGCAACAACAGCCCTGACCAACCCACAAACTGATCGAAATCCAGCTTCTTATCAATATCGCGCAGAATATCGAACAGCATGAGCTGCAAGGCAATCGGCTCCTCTACCTGCACGCCGGCCAGCTCTACCATGTAGTCTTCCATGGCCGCGATGCGCGGACTCCACAAGGCTGTACCTACCTCCGTGGCCAGGGCCAGTTCGTTTTTTAAGTATACCACGGCCCGTCGCGTGGGCACTACCACCACTACATCCGATAGTTCGGAGCCCGGAAAGCGCGCCACCAAGTCGCGTGCCGCCTGAGTGAGGAAGGCCACCGGAGCGGCATCGGTAGCAGCAGGCGAAGGATAGGCAGCAAGAGCAGGAGAGGAGGTAAAAGACATGGAGGTAAAAAATGATAAACGCCTGTTTGCTGATTATCCCCTTGAGTGGCCTAAGGAGGAGCTTGCTTGAGGAGGCACGAAATATGCTGTCAGTCCGATAAAGTACAATTGTTGAACACGTTGGTTATGCGTCCGGTTCGTTGCTTACTGCTTATTGTCTTACTTCTGGCTGCTTTCAATAGCTATGCGCAAATGGGCCGGCTGGGGGCTATCAGGTCCGTTGAGGAGTTTAAATTTAAATCCATTTTTGGTGCGCCCAAGAAAGATAGTACCCTTGCGTACTGTCTGCTGGGAACGGGCTTTTTCAAAAGTCGGCAGGCGCAAGGTGCCGACACCCTGATTGCCAGATGGATAAAGCAGCACCCCGCGGCGCGGGTAATACCTGTATCAACTATTCAATCAACGATGATTGGCGCGGCCAATTCAAGCATGACTTATTGCTGGATGGTCGATAAAGAGGAAAACCTGAATGTGTACCTGATCCGCAACGGCTACTTTCCGGGGGCACGATGCAGAAGCCTAAGACGGACGTGAAGACCTATATCAGCAAAAAGGAATATGAAGAGTTTATGCGCCAAATCCGGTTAGCTGAACTCTACGCCCAGAAAAAGAAACTGGGCGTGTGGGTGAAGCAATAATCTTCGGTAAGGACTTAAGTATGTTTGTAACTATCTTTCTGAGAATCTCTTAGCTAGATAAATAATCAAAAAAAGCTCGCCGGGGCAAGCTTCGCAAACTATGCGAGCTTGCCCCGGCGAGCTTTTTTGATCCAGTGTTATCAAATAAATTAATCAAACATTTAAAACATTATCATAAAAATCAGGTTTAAGTCTCCAACTCCAACGGCTGAATCGCGAAGCCAGTAGCTTCTTGGTTCAGGAAACTGGCTGCCAGACTAGGCAGAACTTATACCCACCGATCATTATATGTCCGACGAAAACCCGCAGTGCACCGAACAAAGAATTAAGGAAGCGGCGCGCAAGGTGTTTATAGAGAAGGGGTTCGACGGTACTACTACCCGCGACATTGCCGAGGTAGCTGGCATCAATCAAGCTCTGACGAACTATTATTTCCGTAGCAAGGAAAAGCTCTTTCGACTGATTTTTGAGGATATATACCGGGAATACTTTCAGGAAATCTTCTGCATCATGGCTCAGCCTTTAGAGCTACGTGTCAAGATTCCGCAGTTGGTAGAGGCGCACTTCACCTTGTTCCATCAGAACCCGGATCTGCCTCTGTTTCTGCTTTCTGAAATGCGCCGTCATCCCGACTTGCTCACGCCTGCTACCTATGCAAATAAGGAAAGGCCGGTCTTCGTTTTCCTGCGCCAACTACAGCAAGCTGCCGACGAAGGCCAGATTCGACCGGTGGCGCCGATGCATGTGTTGCAGCTGGTAATGGCCAATATTCAGTTCATGTACCTGTCGCGGCCCATCACCATGGAAATTTCTGAGCTGGATGAGGCAGCCCACGCGGAATTCACGCGTCGTCATAAGGACATCGTTATTGATATGCTGATGAACTATCTCTTTATAGGTTAAAAAAGCCCCCCAAGCTGTAGGCGCTGGTGTAGCCAGCGCTGCGGCGGTCGCCTTTTTAGTTTGAATACTGATTACAAGATGAAGCATCTATTTGCCCCCCAGCGGTTTGCAGGCCGTATATTCGTGCTAAGCGTAGCATTCGTGTGTAGTTCACTGCTTGGTTGGGCTCAATCCGGAAGACCGGGCGCGCCAGCGGCGTTGCCCGCCAACGCCACCCTGGAAGAGTGCGTGCAGTTTGCCCTCCGCAATCAGCCGTTGGTGCGGCAAGCGACGATTGACGAGGCCATTGGGGAGCGTCAAATCCGCATTGGCTTGTCTGATTGGCTGCCGCAAGTGCAGGGCGTGGGCTCGTATACCCGCAACCTGATTTTGCCCACCACCGTGCTGCCCAACTTTCAGGACCCCACGGCCGGGCAGCAGCTGGTACGCATCGGCCTGAAGAATACCTCTACCGTCGGCTTGCAGGGTACGCAGCTCTTGTACAGCAACGATGTGCTGCTAGCGGCCCGCTCCATGCGCTTCGTTCGGCTGAATAACAGCCAAAATACCACTGCCTTCAAGATTGACGTGGTCACCAACGTAAGCAAGGCTTTCTACGATATTCTGCTGACCCAGGAGCAGCTGCGCATTCTGGATGAGGCTATTGTGCGCCAGGAAAAGCAGTTGAAAGATGCCTTTGCGCAATATGAAGTAGGCATCACCGACAAGATTGACTACAAGCGCGCCTCCATTTCGGTGAAGAACGCCCGCGCCCAGCGCAAGACCACGGCCGAATCGTTGAAGGGTAAGTACGCCACGCTCAAGCAGCTCATGGGCTACGCGCCCGAAAACAACCTGGCGCTGGCTTACGACACGGCCCAGATGATTCAGCAAACCCGCCTCGATACCACGCGGCAGCTGAGTTTTGAGAATCGCATTGAGGTGCAGCAGCTATTAACCCAGAAAAAGCTACAGCGCATCAACATCGACTATTACCGGTTGGGCTTCCTACCCTCGCTCTCGGGCTTTGTCAACTACAACCGCGTGTATCAAAACAACGACTTCTCGGCGCTGTATGACCGGGCGTTTCCCAATTCCCAGGCTGGTTTCCAACTGGCCTTACCCATTTTTACGGGCACCCGCCGCACTCAGAATCTGAAAATCGCGGAGCTACAGGATGAGCGCCTAGACCTGGATCTGTTCGACACCAAAAACCAGATCAATTCGGAGTACGAGCAGGCGCTGGCCACGTATAAAAGTGCTCTCAACGACTTGGCGACGCAGCAGGAAAACGCCCGCGACGCTCAGGAAATCTACGGCATTGTGAAGCTGCAATACGACGAAGGCATCAAAACCTACCTGGAAGTAATTGTGGCCGAAACCGATTTACGGACATCACAGCTTAACTATTACAACTCACTTTTTGCCGTGCTAGCCAGCAAGCTCGACGTGGAGCGGGCCTTGGGCACCATCGCGCTAAACTAACCTGAAACCATAGTAACGCCGTGCATTTGCGTGGTTTTAGTGGTTTAAAAACTAATCGAAAATGCCCCCCAGGGTGTTTAAAATGGCTTATTACTTTACAAACATCTACCCCATGAAGTGGAATTTAGTCCGGCTGTTACCCTTTGTTATCGGCTCGGTGGCAGCTACTGCCTGCGGCGCGAAGAAAGAGGAAGCTGCGCAGAACGCGGCCCCAGCGGCAGTGCCCGTGACGGTGTACAAGGTGACCGAGGAAAGCGTGGTGGGCATCGATACCTATCCCGGGACGGTGGTGCCGCTCCAGGAGGTAGAACTGCGGGCCGAAGTGAGTGGCTACCTGACCAAAAGCTACGTGCAGGATGGGCAGCGGGTAACCAAGGGCCAACGGCTCTACGAGATTGACCAGAGTCGGTACGCGGCGGCCTACCAGTCGGCGCAGGCGCAGCTGCGCATCACGCAGGCCAACTACGAGAAGGCCGCCAAGGATGCGGAGCGCTACAACCGCCTGGCCGAGCAAGACGCCATTGCCCGCCAGCGCGTCGACTATGCCACTACCGACGTAGCCAATGCGCGGGCTCAGATAAGCGCGGCCCAGGCCAGCCTCGCCAATGCCGCCACTGACCTGCGCCGCTCCGTAATTATAGCGCCCTTCAACGGCACTATCGGTTTGGCGCAGGTGAAGCTGGGCTCGCTCGTAACGCCCGGCACGACCCTGCTGAACACGATTTCCTCCGACAACCCGATTGCCGTGGACTTCCCGGTCAACGAGCAGCTTATTCCGCGCTTTGCGAAGTTCCAGCGGCCGTCGGGGGGCAATTCTGACTCGTTGTTTACGCTGATACTAGGAGGGGAGGAAGTTTACCCCGCACCCGGCAAGATCAACACGATCGACCGGGCCGTAAATCCACAAACCGGTACTATCACGGTACGTCTGCAATTCCCGAACGCCGACCGCACGTTGCGGGCCGGCATGAACGCCACCGTGCGCGTGCTGAACGAGGATACCGGTCGCCAGATTGTCATTCCGAACAAGGCCGTGACGGAGCAAATGGGCGAATTCTTTGTGTACGTGGTTGGCGACAGTAGCAAAGTAAACCAGCGCAAAGTGCTGACCGGCACGCGGCTAAAAGACAAAATAGTAGTGCGCAAGGGCCTCAAAGCCGACGAAGTAATTGTCAGCGAAGGCATGCAGAATCTGCGCGAAGGTGCAGTGGTAAAAATCGACGAGCCTACCGCGCCGGTAGCCCAGGGCACGCCAGCAAAGTAATAAGTAGTGAGTAAAACATTAGAACGTCATGCAGAGCGGAGCGAAGCATCTCGCGTGCTGACATTAGGTTAGTAATCCACCGGCGCGAGCGAGATGCTCCGCTCTGCATGACCGCCTTTAGAAATGGAAGGCATAACGACCGCAACGATTCACCAACTGAAGGTCAGCTTAGCTGACGCTTGGTGTACTAATTTTTAGAGTATGATATCTGACGTTTTTATTCGGCGACCGGTCACGGCCATCGTCATTTCGATAGTGATTGTGCTGCTGGGGGCCCTTTCTATCCTGAACCTTCCCGTCAGCCAATACCCCAATATTTCGCCGCCGGTAGTGCAGGTAGCGGGTAGCTTCACCGGGGCCGACGCCCAGACGGTGGAACAAACCGTGGTGACGCCCATCGAAACCCAGATCAACGGGACGCCGGGTATGGCTTACATGCAGTCCAACGCTACTAACGACGGCCGCATGAGCACCAACGTCACCTTCGACATTGGTACCAACATCGACATCGCCACTCTCGACGTGCAAAACCGCGTGAGTGTGGCCCAGCCTACCTTGCCCGATGAGGTAAAGCGCCTGGGCCTGACGGTGAAAAAGCGTAACCCAACCATTCTGATGGTGCTGGCCATTTACTCGCCTAAGCGTACCCACAGCACCGCTTTTCTCGACAACTACACCAACGTGTACGTCCGCGACGCTCTGCTGCGCGTGCCCGGCGTCGGCGACGTAACTGCGCTGGGCCAAGACTTTAGTATGCGCGTCTGGCTCCAGCCCGACAAGATGGCCCAGCTTGGCCTCAGCGTAACGGAAGTAACCAATGCCCTGCGCGAGCAAAACGTGCAGGTGGCCGCCGGATCGGTAGGCACGGCCCCGCAGTTCAGCTCCCAGGCATTTCAGTACACGATTTTTGTCAATGGCCGCCTGAATCAGGTGGAGGAGTTCGAGGAGATTGTGGTGCGTACCAACCCCGAGGATGGCTCAGTGGTGCAGCTAAAAGATATAGCGCGCGTGCAGCTTGGCCAGTTTGACTACTCACGCTACAACACCACCAATGGCATCCCAACCACGCTGCTGCTGGTCAACCAAACGCCCGGCGGCAACGCCCTGCAAACGGCCGATGGCATCTACGCGGCCATGGACGCGCTGCAGGAAAAATTCCCCCCAGACGTAACCTATCAAGCGGCGTTTGAGTCGGTTACGGTAGTGCGTGTTTCCATTCGGGAGGTGCTCCAAACCCTGGGCGAAGCGCTGCTACTAGTGACGCTCGTTGTGTTCTTGTTTCTGCAAAGCTGGCGCGCCACCCTCATCCCGATTCTGGCTATTCCGGTGGCTATTGTGGGCACGTTTATCTTCTTTATTCCGCTGGGTTTCACCATCAACACGCTGACGCTCTTCGGCTTCGTGCTGGCCATTGGTATTGTGGTCGATGACGCGATTGTGGTGGTGGAAGCTGTGCAGCACTACATCGACAACGAGAAAATATCGGCCCGCGAAGCGACCATAAAGGCCATGAAGGACATCACGGCCCCGGTTATCGCCATTGCTCTGATTCTGGCAGCCGTGTTCGTTCCGGTAGGCTTTATTCCGGGTATCGTGGGCAAGCTTTACCAGCAGTTTGCTATTACCATCGCTATTTCGGTGGTGCTATCGGCCTTCATCGCCCTGACGCTCACCCCGGCCTTGTGCGCTCTGCTCATGCGTCCCACCGAGCAAAATCCCGATTCCAAGGGCCTAAACAAGCTATTCTACCGGTTCAATATGTGGTTTGGCCGCACCACCGAATCGTACTCCATGGGCGTGCGCAAAGCCCTTCGTTTCGCGCCCTTCGTGATGATTCTGCTGGCCTGTATTTATGCCGGTACCGTGGGCCTTTTCACGGCCAAGCCTACGGGCTTTATTCCGACGGAGGACGAAGGCCGCTTGTTTGTATCCGTGGAGTTGCCGCAGGGGGCTTCCAGTGCCCGCACCAAGCAGGTGCTCGATCAGATGTCGGAGATAATGCGCACGAAAGCGCCCGCCCTGCGCACGTATACGGCTGTGGGGGGCTTAAATGCCTTGAACTTCTCCTTCAAACCTAGCAGCGGCACCTTCTTTATCCAACTCAAGCCCTGGGATGAGCGCAAGGATGAGTCGTTGCAGCTGGCGGGTGTTATTGCCGGTCTGCAGAAGGAGTTTTCGGTGATTAAGGGAGCCAACATTGTGGTGGTGCCGCCGCCCGCTATTCCAGGTTTGGGTAACACCGGCGGCTTCAGCTTTCAGCTCGAACAACGCGAGGGTTCCACGGATATCAAGGCCTTCGAGGACGCCGTCAATAAGTTCGTAGCCGCCGCCAACCAACGGCCGGAAATCGGGCGGGCGTTCACCTTCTTTACGGCCAAAACGCCTGGTTATCAGGTGACCGTAGATCGGGAAAAAGCCAAGAAGCTGGGCGTGTCCCTGTCAAACGTGTTCACCACCATGTCGACCTATATGGGCTCGGCTTACATCAACGACTTCACCAAGTACGGCCGCAACTTCCGCGTCGTGGCCCAGGCCGATACCTTCTACCGCAAGGATATTGAGAATCTGGGGGGCTATTATGTGATGAATCAGCAGGGGCAGAACATCCCGCTGCGCTCCATCATCACGACCAAAGTAGTAGAAAATGCCCCCCTAATTTCCCACTATAACCTGTTCCGCTCGGCCGAGATAAACGGCGACGCAGCCCCCGGCTACAGCTCGGGCCAGGCCATTAAAGCCCTGGAAGAAGTGGCCGCCGATGTGCTGCCCGCCGGTTATGGCTACGACTTCTCGGGTTTGAGCCGGGAGGAAATAAGCTCAGGCAACAGCACCATCATCATTTTCGGCCTTTCGATTATGTTCGTGTTCCTGCTGCTGGCGGCGTTGTACGAAAGCTGGTCGGTGCCGTTTTCGGTGCTATTGTCGGTGCCGTTGGGCGCGTTTGGGGCGATGGTGGCGTTGATCTTCCTGCCCAAGCTAACCAACAACGTGTACGCCCAGATTGGCCTGATTACACTCATTGGTTTGGCGGCCAAAAACGCCATTCTGATCGTGGAATTCGCTAAGGAACGCGTCGATTTGGGCATGAACCTCATTGAGGCTACAATCGATGCGGTGAAGCTTCGCCTGCGCCCAATTATTATGACCTCGCTGGCCTTTATTCTGGGCGTGCTGCCACTGGCTTTTGCTTCGGGTGCCGGCGCCGTGTCGCGCCAGACGATTGGCTGGACGGTAACCGGTGGGATGTTGGCGGCCACCTTTCTGGCCATCTTTATCGTGCCTGTGCTTTACGTGCTCATTACCAAGTTTGCCTACGGTAAAACCCGGCTGGCCGAACTGGAAGCCAGCTACGACCCAGCAGCCCACGGTCATGAGCAGCACGGCTCAAAAGAGCCAAATACGCCCCCCACAGGTCCGGCTGGGCCCAGCAGCAACGGCCACGACAGCGAAGAGCGGAAGCGTAAGAAGCAGACGCCACCCGAAATTGGAACCTAAGCTTTTGGTAGGTTCGGTAAGGCAGTTGTAAGCTGACAATTATAGAGAAGCCCGACCATAAATGCAACAAAGTTGCATTTATGGTCGGGCTTCTCTACTTTTAGGCTAAAGAGCACCCTAGCGGCTGCATAGCTTAAGCAGATGCCCTGTCACTATTATATATATACCCATGGCTTCATCCTCTGTCAATCCCGCATTACAAGTAACCTACGACGTGCTAATTATTGGCGGTAGTACGGCTGGACTAAGTGCAGCGCTGATGCTGGGGCGTTCCTTGCGTAAGGTATTAGTCATTGACGGCGGCCGGCCTTGCAACCGCTATACGCCCCATTCGCACGGGTTTATGACGCGGGATGGGGAAACGCCTGCGCAACTTTTGGCCTTAGCCAAAGCCCAGGCGCTAGCTTATCCAACAGTAACGTTCCTGCCAAGCTTTGTGACGAATATCGCCCAGAATGGAAGCGGGTTTGTGGTGCAGACTGACGAGCGGGGGGCTTTTTTTGCGCGTCGGGTCCTGCTGGCGACGGGCGTAGAGGATCTGATGCCGCCCATCGAGGGCTTCGCCAAATGCTGGGGCAAGTCGGTGCTGCACTGCCCGTATTGTCATGGCTATGAAGTGCATAGTCAACCGTTGGGCTTGTTGGGAAATGGTGACGCAGGCTATGAGTTGGTTCGCCTTATTCAGAACTGGAGCAAGGACCTCACGCTGTTCACCAATGGCCCATCGACGCTAAGCGCCGAGCAAGAGCGGCAAGTACAGCAGCTGGGCATTCCGCTTATTGAAAGCCCTATCTCGCGTATTGAGCATGAAAACGGATTGATGCGCGCTGTCTACTTTCAAGACGGCTCACGGTTGCCGCTGAGTGCCATGTTTGCCCGCGTCCCGTTTCGGCAGCACACCAATTTAGCCGAGCAGATAGGCTGTGAGCTTACCGCTACCGGTCTGATTGCCGTGGCTGAGTTTGGCCAGACCAGCGTATCCGGAGTGTATGCGGCAGGGGACAATAGTAGTCCGATGCGCCAGATAGCCTTGGCCAGTGCCAGCGGCGTGAAGGCCGGCAGCTGGATAAACCGAGAACTGATTGACGAGGACTTGGCGGCAATGCTCTCTACTGAGCGGAAAACCGAAATGCGGCCGGCGTAACGCCCGTCTTGCTTTTGAACAGGCGGGTGAAGTACTGAGGATACTCGAATCCCAGCTGAAACGCGGTTTCGTTGATGGAAAGCGATGTGGTCAGCAGAAGGCGCTTCGCTTTCTCAATCAGGCCGTGGTGTAGATGCTGCTGAGTAGTTTGGCCCGTGAGCGTGCGCAGCATGTCGCTGAGGTAGGCGGGCGATACGCTGAGCTCGTCGGCAAAATGCTGCACCGTGGGCAGCGGCCGATTGCCATCCTGCGCGAAGTACATGGTGAGCAGCGACTCGAAGCGGGTGAGCAGGTCGTGCTCGGCTGTGCGCCGCGTCACGAACTGCCGATGATAAAAGCGGTTGGCGTAGTTGAGCAGCACTTCCAACTGCGACACTAGCACATCTTGGCTAAAGGTATCGATGGGCTGCTCGTATTCACTCTGCATCCCGTGTAGGAGTCCATCCAGTAAGCTTTCCTCGCGGGCCGATAAGTGCAGGGCTTCGTGCAGCTCATAGGAAAAGAAGCCGTAGCTGTCTATTTTCTTACCCAGCGGGTATTTCAGTAATAAGTCGGGGTGAAAGGCCAGCATCCAGCCGCTTATCTCGGAGGTATCGAGAGTTTCGCTGACCGCAAACACCTGGCCCGGCCCCAGAAAGACCATGACGCCCTCACTGAAATCGTAGGATTGGTGTCCGTAAAATAGCTGCCCCTTCAGGTTGCGCTTCAACGAAACAGTATAGAGCTGCTGTACCACGGGTGTCATCACCCGCGGCAGGTTACGGCAAGCCGCCAGGTCGATGATCGTGAGCAGGGGATGCGCAGGAGCGGGCAGACCGTAAAACCGGGTATAGTCGGTGACGGTAGACAGTACCCGAAACTCTTTTGTGGGCTGTTTCATAATCGTAAAAGATAACTGCTTTTCCGCCGTTCGGCTTTATTTAGCTGTTGCTGAACGACGGAAAAGGGCAGTTGAGGAATCAATACTAAAAGCCAACCGGATACGCCGCGCCCGCTGCACTACCTACCGGCATAATGGCGTCCAGTTCAGCCAGCTCCGTAGGGCTTAGCTGCATGCTGGCGGCGGCTACGTTGGCTTCGAGGTATTTACGGCGCTTGGTGCCGGGTATCACGACAACATCCTGGGCCAACACCCAAGCCAAAGCTAATTGAGCTGGCGTCACGCTTTTTGCTTCGGCTAGCGCTTTCAACTTTTCTACCAGGGCAATATTCTTGTAGAAGTTCTCGCCCTGATAGCGCGGAAAAATCCGGCGGGAATCGTTGGCCTCAAGGTCATCGGGCGTTTTGATTTCACCCGATAAAAAGCCTCTGCCGAGCGGCGAGTAAGCCACGAAGCCAATACCCATTTCCTTAGCTGCTGCTATAATTCCTTCTTCCTCCACGCGGCGGTCGAAGAGCGAGTACTCGCTTTGCAAAGCCGTGATGGGGTGGATCGCGTGGGCAATACGTAACGTGTCGGCGGGCACTTCGGAAAGCCCCAAGTAGCGCACTTTGCCTTCTTCCACCAACCGGCTCATCGCCCCGACCGTGTCTTCGATGGGCGTATTCGGGTCGACGCGGTGCAGGTAGTAGAGGTCTACGTAATCAGTGCCCAGGTTGCGCAGGGAGCGCTCAATGGATTTGCGCACGTACTCGGGGCGACCGTTGTACTGGCCGGTCCAATTTTCATTGTCGTCGACTTCAAAGCCAAACTTGGTGGCCACAATATACTGGTCGCGCTTGCCGACGAGAGCTTTGCCCACCAGCCGCTCGTTGTGCATGGGGCCGTATAAGTCGGCGGTGTCCAACATGGTTACACCAAGCTCCAGCGCCCGGTGCAGAGTGGCCAGGCTTTCAGCTTCATCGGCCTCGCCGTACACGCTCATGCCGCTCACGCCGCTGGTCATGCCCATGCAGCCCAGCCCTTCCACGGGTACTTTTAACCCCTGACTTCCTAAGGATACTTTTTTCAGTGTGCTCATCTTATGTTTTGGTTAGCGTAAGAATTAATTGCTTTGTTACGCTACAAAGGTCTGGGTAGGACCTGCGGCCGGGCCTATACAAAATCGGGTTTCTGCAACACAAAACGCGGTCTGAGTGCTGTCGTCCTCGTACTTTACTGCTGATTTATATATAACAACCTCTGCCTACGCATTCAAACCGCCACTTATGAGAAAGCTGCTTGCTGTTGTTTTGCTGTGCTTGGCTGCACAATCCGTTATTGCCCAGGTACAAACCCTGCCGCTGTACACGGGCACCATCCCGAATTCCAAGCCGAGCAGTGTGCAGGAAACCAGCACTACGTTGCCTAATGGCGGCGTGCGCATTTCCAACGTCGTGCAACCTACGCTCACGGTATTTTTGCCCCCAGCGACAAAGCCAACGGCGCGGGCGTCGTTGTTTGCCCGGGCGGCGGCTATACGCGGCTTTCTATCGACCACGAAGGCTACGATGTAGCCAAGCGCCTGAATGAGATGGGCGTCGCGGCTTTTGTGCTCAAATACCGCCTGCCCAACGACCAAAGCCAGCCCGACAAGTCCATTGCGCCGTTATTGGATGCCCAGCAGGCCTTGCGACTGGTACGTCAGCAAGCCAGCAAGTTCAACATTAACCCCAACCGCGTGGGTATAATGGGCTTTTCGGCCGGTGGGCACCTGGCATCTACGGCCGGCACTCACTTTGCGCAGCCCATAGGCCAGCCTACCGACAAAACCACGTCTGTGCGCCCCGATTTCCTGGTGCTGATGTATCCGGTTATCAGTTTCACCGACAGCCTAATGCATAAAGGTTCGCGCACCAACCTCATTGGCGAGCAGCCCACGGCCGCCCAGATCCGGCTCTATTCCAACGAGACGCAGGTGACGGCCCAAACGCCCCCACGTTTCTGGTGCACGCCCAGGACGACTCAACCGTGCCCGTAATGAATAGCATTGTATTCTATGAGGCATTGCTGAAGCATAAAGTGCCCACTGAAATGCACTTGTACCCGCACGGCGGCCACGGGTTTGGGCTGAAAAACAAAACCACGCAGGAAGACTGGAGCGCCAGTTTGCAAAACTGGCTGGGAGCGAATGGCTGGTTAAAAAAGTAACCACACTTTGTCAAATCACCACTTCATTGGTGACACGATAGGATATCAATGGATAACCTATCACGGCATTTGTGATATACTCGGTTTTTGTCGGCATAATATTATTGTACAAAAATACCCGTCCAAGCTGGACGGGTATTTTAGCAGAGGGAGGTATAGGATACCTTATTTACTCACCGCAATACGCTTGGATTGGGTTTTGCCGTTCGCAGTTACTTTGTAGTAATAAATACCGCTGGGTAAGGCAGATCCATTCAGAGTGACCGTGTTAGTTACTCCGGCCTTAGCCTGCCCATCAAACAACGTAGCTACGCTAGCGCCCTTTGAGTTATACACTTTCACCGACGCGTAGCCACTCTTTGCAACTGAAAAGGTAATAGTAGCATTGCGGCCTGTGGGGTTGGGGTAAGCTTCGGTTCGAATCGCATCCTGTGAAATTGCTTTAACCGAACTAGAACTGGTGACGGCTTGCGAAGATGCTTTTGCCGACGTTGGGGCGACAATAGCGGTCTTAGCTACGGGACAAGTGTTTGTTTTATTATCACAAGTGGTAGCTTCTGAAGTACAACCATTAACGGTTGCGGTTACACTGAAGCCTATACCCGCTACTAAATCTTTAAACTCCAGCGCGCCCGTGGTTGCGTTCACCGTAGGAGTTTTAGCAGTACCACCTGGTTGTATAAGTGAATAGGTTGCTCCTGTTATGGGACAGAGTATTGTTATATAGGGTTTTGCTACTGGTCCGCAAAGGGTAGCCTCTGTTATACTTATAACTGGTCTGTCTACTACTGCTGGCTCGGTGAGAGTTGTGGAATATTGTGCAGTACACCCTTTGGAATCAGTTATAGTTACAGAATAATCTCCGGGGCCAAGGTTAGAGCGGTCTTGTGGATTATTTGTGCCTGAAAGGTCAGCCCAGTCATACGTAAAGGGAGCTACACCGCCAAAAACACTTAAGTCAATTGCACCCTTGCTGCCATTACAAGCCATTTGTGTTACGACAGCCCCGGCAGATAAACCAGTAGAGATGGCAATGGCATCTAAGGTCCCGCATTTAGGTGCAATGAGTTCAGATTTTAAAGTACTACAGGTGCTCTTTGGCGAAGCATCCGTCCAGGCTAAAAATAGATTTGTTAGATCTAGTGTTGAACCACACTCATAGGTAATTTGACCAGTACTACTTATGCCAGAGCCAGAGGTAGATAAGTCAGTAATTACTCTGATTTGAACTACATCATATGGCAATTCGGTAGTGGTGTTTTTTTCTATCTTACCGTTACAACCGGTTACCTCAGCTTGGTAAGTCACAACACCAGCACTATTCTTTATTACTATGTCCCCCCAAAAAGCAAAACTGGTACGGGTGGAGCCTGTCTTGTTGTCAATGGCCAGCAACAAGGGTGCAGTTATTAATGAATTAGCTTCACAGGATTGACAGGCAGGCACATTCAGCCTGGCACTCACCAGTTCCAAATCCTTGGAGGTACACCTGTCTTCAGAGGGTAATACCACCTGGGCAAAAGAAGTACCAGCCGTTAGCAAAAAGGCCACAAATGTCAAGGCAACCCGCCACGTTGCTTTTTGCAGGAAACCAGTAGAGAATTTGTTTGCTGATGACACTTTACTACTGCCATTCTCTGCAGTAGTGAAAAGCATTACACAAGGAAGGAAGAGCTTTTTCATGATTTTTGGTGGGTGCAATAGAGAGGAATGAGGTAGGAAGCGGAAAGCGGCATACCGGGGCACCAATAATTGATTTTTAGCCCTGGACCAAAGGAGCGTAAAGCCTGAGCGGATTTAAATAATCTTACTGATGCCTTCCACTAATCACAAGCACAGCCTGTTAGCCGGGAGTCGGGCTAGGATAAGCCGCTAGGAAGTAAAAAAAGGCAAAGCAGTAGCATTCTCACGTCCATGCGTGAGTAAAAAAGGCTAGAATGAAGGAGCTAGCGAATCAACCAGATGCTTGAGAATGATTCATTCTACAGCAAAGCACCCGCCTCCTGCACCTCGAACAAAACGTCAAGGCAGCATTACCGGAACAGCTGCTTAGGCCATTCGAGCAGAAGCCTCCTCCAAAGCATAATACCCAGTAGGTATGCTTTCATTACTATGCTCGCTCAGGAGCATCAGAGGAGAAATATAAAATGATGATGGGTAAATACACACGCTGGTAACATCATACTCAACTATTGAGATGGCAAAGCTCAACCATGCTGTTCTTGCCAGTTGTCTTTTACGTGATGCGTGCGACGCTTATTAGATAAACCTAAATTAATATATAAATACTTATAAAGCAATCAGATAAAAAATTTAATTTAAAGCAAAGTGTACCTGCATTTTGCAATATGAGATGCAGCTATGATACGTATTAGTTTGCTCTTATCACGAAGCCCTTAACCTTTAGTCCAGACCCGTAACTTCTGCAGGCTTATGCTTTCAAGCGGTTACTCATTTTTGGAGCTTAGCCCAATGAAAAAAGCTAGTGTTTCACAACTTGGGGGCAACTGAATGCGGATCAAAGCAAATCCGCCTCACCGGACCACCAGATTTCGGTGCCGGGGGGCAAATCTGTTACTACATCCGACTCTAACAGCAGCACGGCATCCGTTTGTGTTGCAGGTTCCGCGTTGGGCGAAGCTGTGTTAGCGGGCCGCGACATTTCCTCCACGCTAGCAACGACCATCTTATGGTGGCCGTCCGGAAAATGGACGTGGACTTCGAGCTTGGTGTGTAAGGCAAATTGCTGCAATACGGGCGCCGGGTGCTGACCAATGGCCAGCACGCCCAAACCGGTCAGGCGGTAGCTTTCCGCTACGGTAAGCAACAGTTGGGACGTCATACGCAGTTAGAATTCCTTGATCTGTACCAGCTTTTCCGGTCGAATGGGCAGCGACCGAATACGTTTCCCACAGGCCTGAAACACAGCATTGGCTAGGGCTGCGGCCGTAGGCCCTTGAGCAGCTTCACCCGCGCCGAGGGGCTTTTTAGTAGGCCGATCAATGATAGATACCGTCACGGCGGGCACTTCGTCGAAGCGGAAGATAGGATAGGTTTCCCACTGCCGACTTGTGACGTGCTGCTCGTTGAAGAGCACTTCCTCTTTCAGCGTCCAGCTGGAGGCCTGTATCATGCCGCCTTCCGTTTGGTTTTTCAGGCCGTCGGGGTTGATCGTTTCGCCCGCGTCGATGGCGGCCCAAAGGTGCAGGGCGCGGATGGTGCCCATCTCTTCGGCCACGTGCACCTTAGCCACCACCGCGCAGTAGGCCGCCTGGTTTTTATACTGGGCGAAGCCAAGGCCAAACCCTTCGCCGGGGCCCAGCTTTTCGTTTTTAATCATCTCCCGCGTCCGTTGAATTACGGCTTTGGCGCGCTCATCCGTGAGGTGGCGCAACCGAAATTCCCACGGATCCTGCTTGGCTTGTAAGGCCAATTCATCCATAAACGACTCCAGCGCAAACACATTTCCGAAGGCCCCCAGGCCCCGCAGCGCCGACACACGCAGCGGTCCCTGCACGTAATGCGCATCGAGGCGTTGATTGGGAATGGCATAGAGCGGCTCACCGTTGCGGTAAATGGCACTGCTCACTTCCGTCGCTGGCGTTGGCAAGGCCGGCTGGGCCAACAATCGGGCGGCCAGCAGCGACTCGGGTTTGCCCCCCGGCCGCGTGCTATGCGTATCCGACCAGATATTATTTTGCCAGTGCGTTATACGTCCTTCCGAATCAAGCCGAGCGTCGAGCTGCATGAGCATGGCACTGCCGTAAGGCTCCCAAGCGTGCTCATCATCCCGCGACCATTGCAGGCGCACGTGGCGGCCAGGGTAGGCGCGGGCTAGCAGCGCCGCGTCGGCGGCTACATCATCGGCGCCGTTGTGACCGTAGCAGCCTGAGCCCGGCACCGCCTTCACATGAATACGCTCGGGGGCATTTTTAGTAACACAGCCAGAGTATTGCGCAGCGGATATACACCCTGGCTATGTGTCCAAATGTGTAAATTTTCTTCCTGGTCAAACAGTGCCACCGCGCAGCTTGGGCCCACGGAAGCGTGCATGAGGTAGGGCTTAAAGTAGCGCGCACTAAGCGATGCAGCGGTAGGAGCGGAGCCGATAGTTGCTGTATTAAAGCTGCTCATGTCGCCCTTATTCACGGCGCGTTTGGTAATGGCCGGCAGGGCAGTCAGCAACTCCGAAAGGGTCTGTTTGGTGGGAAGCGCAGGGCCATTGGACCACTGGGCGTGCTGGATGCCGTAGTCCTGAGCCCGCTTGGCTTGGTACTCTTTTTCAGCAATAAATCCCACGAAACTACCGTCAACCACAGTTTTGAGCATGCCTGGTATCTGCCGCTGTATTTCGGCGGTGTCCAGCTTAGCTAATTGCCCCCCATAGGAAGTTGGGCGCAGCACGCGGGCGTGTACCATGCCCGGAAAGCGCAGGTCTTGCACGTATACTGTTTCGGCCCGCACCATGCGCTCGATATCGTCGCGTCGTACTGGTTTGCCTACATGCTGATACTCACTTTTCGCTTTAAGCTGGACTGGTAATTTTACTTCTCCTTGTAATTGTTGTCCTTTTAACAATTGGGTAAACAAGATCTGGCGCTTTCCATCGGTGGTGCGTATCATGCCATCAGTGAGGCGGAGCTGGCTTGCTTTTACTCGGAGCTGACGTGCAGCTAAGCCAAGCAATTGTTGTCGGGCGGCAGCGGCGGCGTAGCGAATGCTCATGCCACTACTCTCGATGGAGGCGCTGCCTGATGTATAGCGTTCGTCGGGGGTGCGCCCGGTTTCGGCCAACACTACTTCCACACGCTCCATGGGCATATTTAGCTCTTCGGCGGCAATTTGAGCCACGGCTGTGCGAATACCCTGACCAATTTCGGTTTTGCCGGTAAGCACCCGCACACGACCATCGGCCAGCACTTCCAACCAGGCATTAATACGCGGATTTTTAGCCAGACTTTCCGGCAACTCGTCCGCTACTACGCTTTCACCCGCCAACACGTCAGCCCCACTGCCCAGCACAAAGGCAATGGTAAGGCAGCCGACGCTTTTTATAAAATCTCGGCGGGAAGGAGAGAGTTGGGATGGGTATTGCGCTGCCATATATACAAATGGATAAAGCCTGTATGTCTAAGATTTCATCGAATCTGCGGCCTTTTTGATAGCGGCCAATGCCCGCGAGTGCACGCCACAACGGCATAGCACCCGAAATAAGGCGTTGCGAATCGTCTGGTCATCGGGCTTGGGGTGCACCGTCAGCAAAGCCACCGCCGACATGACCATCCCATTTAGGCAATAGCCGCACTGGGCCGCCTGCTCATCCACAAAGGCCTGCTGCACGGGATGAAGGCTGCCGTCGGGGCGGGTGAGACCTTCCAGGGTAGTAATGGCCGCGTTCTGCACGTTGGCTACCGGCAACTGACAGCTGGGCCAGGCAATAGTATCGAGTAAGACCATGCAGGAGCCGCACTGCTGCAAGCCGCAGCCAAACTTGGGCCCGTTCAGGCCCAGATCGTCGCGCAAGACATACAGCAGGGGCGTGGCCGGATCGACGCGCACGGTGCGCGCCTGGCCGTTGACGTGTAGAGTGAATTCGGCTTCCATACTCGAGGCGTTTCCAGGAAATACTCCGACCAGCAGCAAAAGGATATACCAGAAAGCTCGACTGTTACACTGGCGCTTCAGTAGTTTGACTTGGTCCCAGCCTTATTTCGCCGAAAAAAGCCCCCCAGCTCAGGGTTTTGGCAAATCAGCTCAGGCGGCTGGGGCAGGATCTGACCAAAATCTTACTACCAACTTCCCCTCAACGGCGCGCGTACGTCAAAGCTTATCATATCTCACCATAATCGTAATGCTATGAATCCTACCCAACTGAGCGACGAGCTCCGCAACGCCGACACCCCCGACTTGAACCGCCGCCGCTGGATTGTTGGCCTCTCTATGCTGGGCGCTGCCGCCGGGCAAATCGTGGGTCTTTATCAAACCGGTATCATCAAAACTTTGCCTGATCCGCCGTTCGGGGGGCTTTTTAACTCGCCCAAAGTCGACGCCTCCGACTACGCTTACAAGCGCTTCGACACGCCCGATGCCCTGATGATGATCGTGAGCTACGGTATCACGGCTTGGCTGGCGGGCGCGGGGGGCAAAAATCGGGCAACGCAGGTTCCCGCTTTACCCATTGCTATGGGCCTCAAAACGCTGGGTGACACGCTAACGGCCGTGAAGCTGGGGCAGGAAGAATGGGCCGAGAACAAGGCGCTGTGCTTTTACTGCCAGGTAGCTACCGTGGCCTCGGTAGCGTCGGTAGCCTTAGCGGTGCCGGAGGTTATAAGGGCGGTCAAAGCGTTTGGTGGGAGCAATGGCAGGGCTCAGCCTGCTTAATCAGAATAATGTAGCGACTAGTGCCCGCCCAATGCTTGATTGATGCGCAGACCTCTCCGACGCAATGTTGTCCGCTCGCGGCGCGCTTTACGTAGCGTGGTTCAGCTTACCCCAGCACCCTGGCGGTGGCAGGTAGGGCTAGAGGCCGGACTGGCGCTCGGCTTACCGCTGGGGCTATTTACGGCTATTGGCCAGCTGGGCTGGGGATTGCAGGCTGCGCTTGGAGCTTTTACTGCCCTTTACGGAGCCAGCCTCAGCCGCCGCGACCGCCTGCACCTGCTGCCGCTGGTGGCGGCGGGCCTGGTGTTAGCGGCAGCCCTTGGCGTAGCATGCTCGGGCAATGTATGGCTGACCAGCGCGTGCCTGGTCATCGTGAGTGCCGTGGCGTGCACGCTGGCCCTGGGTGTGCGGCTCGGCCCTCCCGGCCCCATGATGTTTGTGTTGGTAGCGGCCGTAAGTAGTCACTTAGCCATGCCTAAAGTGCTAGGGGGCGTGGGGCTGCCCGGTCTGCCGCTTATCGGGCTGGTGGCGGTGGGCTCATTTCTGGCGTATCTGGTTGTTATTCTGCCGCTGCTGTGGCCTTCGGTGCGGCAGCGCAATGGCCCGCCCACGGGACTGCGTACGCTGTTTCCTCGCCTTCACCTCGATGCCGACACGGTAGTCCTGACGGTGCGGATAGTGGTGGCCGTGGCGGTGGCCTCCCTCGTCAGTCGCCCGCTGGGGGCCTACCGGTCGTACTGGGTGGTGCTGTCGGCGGTGGCCGTGCTACAATCGAGCCCCACGCGGCGGCTGACTGCTATCCGGGCAGTGCAGCGCGTGGGGGGCACGCTGATCGGCATTGGCGTATTCGAGTTGATGGCCCTGGCTGAGCCTTCGGGCCTGGGGTTGGTGGCGCTGCTCGTGCTATTACAAGCGGCAACGGAAGTGGTGGTAGCCCGCAATTATGCGCTGGCCCTGCTCTTTATTACCCCGCTAGCCCTGATGAACTCCACGGCCGGGCATGTAGGCAGCTCCTTGGTGCCAGTGGAAGGACGCCTGCTAGATACGCTGCTGGGAGCGGGCATCGCGCTGGCAGTATTCGGGGTGGGCGAAGGGCTGCAACACCTTTATGTCAAGAGGTTACACTCAAACCGCAAAGCATCGGAAGTACACCTGTAGCCACAAAAAAGCCCCCAGAAAGTACTGGGGGCTTTTTTGTGAGAATGAAAGCCAGCTTTAAACCGCTTTTTTACAAACGATAAAGTTGGAGAGACCAGGAATGGTAATTCCGAGCTTCTTGATCAGATACGTGATTTTAAAATCCATTAATAACACCCCTTTAATGAGGTTGTCTTTCACCGGATTTTCTTGCCAAGCGCCAATTCCTTTCGCGGAGTCGGGCTTGGTTTTCTTTTCCAGAAGCACCTGAATAAAGCGTG
This sequence comes from Hymenobacter sp. HDW8, assembly GCF_011305775.1. Taxonomy (NCBI): domain Bacteria; kingdom Pseudomonadati; phylum Bacteroidota; class Cytophagia; order Cytophagales; family Hymenobacteraceae; genus Hymenobacter; species Hymenobacter sp. HDW8. Next base: position 484,201 of record NZ_CP049907.1, on the reverse strand, counting down.
GCAGCAGCAGTGACGTGAAGAAATAGCCTTTCTCCACCACTCGCAGATTCGACTGCGTGACGGCCTTTTGCAGACTGTCGTTGGTATAGCGCCGGTAATGTTTCAGGAACACATCGTGCGCGCAGAACAGCGACTGGAATGCTGGCACAGTGATGAAAAAATGGGTGTTGGGAGTGATACAAGAACTCGACTGCAAGTAGCGCAGGAAAGCAACATCGTCGCTGATATGCTCAATTACGTCGAGCAGCAGCACTACATCGGCCGGAACGGGCAGGCTAGCGGCAGCGTCATCGAGCGACTGAAACACGCGGATGGGAGTATTCGCCTTGGCAAAACGGGCGGTGTATTCCTCCAGCATTTGCTCGGTGAAGGCCGTATCTACGGCTACAAAGCTGGTGAGGGGAAGCTTTTTGGATAGCTGCTCAATAAGGTAAGTATCGCCGCAGCCGACGTCCAGAATCGTTATTTTCTGGGTTGTAATAGTCGGAATATGCTCTTTTAATAACTGCACAACGACTTCGATACGAGCTAGCTCCCACGGGTGGCGGCCAGTTACTTGATAGTCGGTTAATTGTGCTTCGGTTAAATCCATCGGTGCTACTGGTTTCCTGATTGAACTGGCGGTAAAAGGCTTGCAAGATAGCTAATAGGCCAGAACCCAACCGCCAATCTCCGCTCCGGTCGGATCAGGCTACGCTTCCGTGGCTTCGCTGTGCAGGGCCTCAACTGGCTTGGGGGCGGCCGGGGCTATGTAGTTTCTCAACGAGCGCATCACGAATATGGTGCTGATCACCGTGAGCACGGCCCCGGTCAGAAACGCGGCCCCCGGAAAGTGCACCGGCGCCTGCGACCCGCTGAAATAGGAGAACAGGTTGGTCATGAGGGGCGGGCCGACAATGGACGTGGCGCTGACCAAACTGGTGAGGGCGCCCTGCAATTCGCCCTGCTCATTGGCCGGCACCTGCCCCGACATAATGCCCTGCAAGGCCGGCACCGCAATGCCTCCTAAGCTGTAGGGCACCAGAAAAGCGAACATCATCCAGCCCTTCGAGGCAAACGCAAACAGGGTAAAACCAATGGCATACAGCGTCATGCCCACCAGCACCGAACGCTTAGGGCCCAATCGTGGATTGATAACCCGAATGAGCAAGCCTTGCACCAGCGCCGTCATCAGGCCCACGGCCCCGAGGGAGTAGCCAACCCACTTTTCATTCCACCCAAACTTATACATGGTGTAATACGACCAAGTGCTTTGAGTAGCGTGGGCCGCGATGTAAAGTAGGAGCATAGAGCCCACCAGCCCCAGAATAACCGGGTAGCGCTGCAGCTGCTTCAAAGAGCCCACCGCATTGGCCCGCTTCCAGTCAAAGGGCCGCCGGTTTTCCTTGGCTAATGATTCGGGGAGGACAAAATAGCCGTAGAGCCAGTTGAGCAAAGTGAGGCCAGCGGCCGCAATAAACGGCACCCGCGGGCCATATTGGCCCAGCAAGCCGCCAATCACCGGCCCAATGATAAAGCCCAGGCCAAAGGCGGCGCCAATCATCCCGAAGTTCTGCGCCCGCTTCTCTGGGGGACTAATATCGGCGATGTAGGCAGAGGCCGTGGTGAAGCTGGCACCGGTAATACCCGCAATAATGCGCCCCACAAACAGCCAGCCCACGGTAGGTGCAAAGGCCAGAAACAGGTAATCGAGCCCAAATCCGAACAGGGCAAACAGCAACACTGGCCGCCTTCCGTACTGGTCAGATAGGTTGCCGAGCACCGGCGAAAACAGGAACTGCATCCCGGCAAAGGCAAATAGCATCCAGCCGCCGTACTGCGCTGCCTCACTCAGGGTACCGCCAATCAACTCCCGGATAAGCGTGGGCAGCACCGGAATGATGATGCCGAACCCAATAACATCCAGGAGTAGCGTGATAAAGATGAAGCCAAGCGCGGCTTTACGGTTTTCGGCCATTGGAAGCTTTTTTATGGGTGAGCAACAAGAAAACCTAACGCCCAAATAACGCCATTAATTGCTAAATATAATAGTAATGATACTAAATTAAATGGAAAGCACTTGCGGGCTTAAAAGACCATAACCTCCTCCGAATCAAAGTAGTAGAGCACGTGCTGAATGTCCTGGTAGCCGAGCTGCTGAAAAAGCCCCCCGTACTGCTGCAGCAGGCGGCGGTGCTGGGGTTCGGGCGGTGGAATCCGAAAATCGAGCAGGGTTACGCGGCCGGGCGCGGGCCCCACGGTGGGCTCAAACACAATACGGTCGGGTTTATACTCCTGCCGTGGCACGCCGCCCACCAGGATTTCCCGCTCGGTTTCAGCCGATACTTCGCGGCTAAAATAATGGGCAAGCTGCGGGTTCTGAACCGTCCGGCTAAGAAGGGTCAGCAGGGCGGGGCGCTCCTTGGTGCTCACTAAGCCTTCGGCCACGAGGTGCGTAGCCACGCGCTCCACATCGGACGCCAGAATCGTGCGGCGTAGAGCGTAGTGAAGCTTGCGACTCCATTCGCGCTGTATTTGCTGGTCGTCGAAATCAAAAACCGTATTCGCGTGCCGACGCAAGCGCAAGCGCTCTTCCCAAGGCGTGCTGGTAAGGTTATGAAGCTGCCAATTGCCGGTGGTAGCCGCCGCATCTTTGACTGCCGGAACGCGGTGCTGGGCATCAGCCAGCACGTAGGCGGTGCGCTCATCGTCCCACTGCTCGGTGCTCAGCAAGTAGCGGTGCAAAAGTTCGGCTATGGTCTTGGCTTGCTCGCTGGGGGGCATTTCTGCCTCCGCGGAGCGCGACGCACTGCTTTTGGTAGGCTTCGGACGGCGGCTGATAGCGTACAGGCGGTGGCGCGGGCGGGTGAAGGCCACGTAGAGCATGTTCAAGCCTTCCAGAAAGGTCTTTTCCAACTCTTCGGTGTATTGATGAGCCAGCGGCGTGCGCACCAAGGCCTGCGTCTGGCTAACTACGGCGATAGGGGCATTTCCGGTACGGGCTTTTCTTCCTCCGTCAACCGCCCCCAAAGTAAGGTGTTGCGGTGGGGCGTCAGGCTCCAGTCAGCGAAGGGCACGATGACTACGCCGTACGCTAGACCCTTGGCTTTGTGCACCGTGGTGATGGTAATGGCGTCGCGGCCAGCGGGAGCGTTGATGCTCAGGGCGCTTTTCTTCTGCTGCCAGTAAGCTAGGAAGTTGTTCAGGTTATTGCCGAAGCGCAGACTGAACTCCAGGGTCAGATCGAGGAAGCGGAAGAGGTACTCGCTTTCGGCATTGCGGCCCAGCAGCCCGAAGGTGCCAATGAGGCGCTCCGTTAACTCATACAGGCCGAGGTTGCCGGTTTCGCGCTCCTGTACATCGTAGCCCAGGGCGCGCAGTTCGTCGAAGAAGGGCAGGGCCTTCTCGTCGTTGGCCAGCTCAGCAATATGGCGGGCGCGGGCGGGCGTGGGGGGCAAATGCCGCACAACTTTATCGACCAGCAACAAAGCTTCCGCCCGCGCCAGCGTATCGGCCGGCTGGTTCAACACCCGAAACACCGCCACCAGCAGATTCACGACCTCCGCAAACTCCAGTGACAACGAATCGGCCGAAATAATGGGGTAGCCGCGCTCCTTCAGAAACTTCGCGACGCGCCGGCTACTGTCGCGACGACGGCAGAGCACGGCAATATCCTGGAGGCGAAACCCATCGGTCAAGGCTTGCTCTACAAGTTGGAGGGTGAGATACAGCGTACTTTCCTCGTAATCGAGCAGATGAGTGGGCGGCAGGCCAGGGAGGGGTTCGTCGGAGTAAGTGCCCGTGGCAGGAGAATAGCGCCGGGCGGGAGCTGCATCTTCGGTGAAAAGTAGCTCAACGTGGCCTAACGAGGCCTCACCCCCCGGCCCCCCTCTCCCGCGGAGAGGGGGGAGCCTGACGACTGCTGTTGACTCGCAGGGGTAGGGCTTACCACGCGGGGAGGGAGTCCAGCGAGGGCTTCCTGAATAAGAGTTAATACTGTAGGTAAATCATTTAAAACTTGCGAGTTAGAAAACCGCAGTACTTTATATCCTAGCTGATTTAAATCATAAGTACGACCAGTGTCATATTCGGCTTGGTCAGCTTCGGTATGGACATCACCATCAACCTCTACCACCAGCATTTTGGCAATACACACAAAATCCACTATAAAGGAATTGACGACATGCTGCCGCCGAAACTTCTCCCCCAGCTTTTGATTACGTAATGCCTGCCAGAGTATGTCTTCCGCCTCCGTTGGATTAGAGCGCATCTCTTTAGCAAAAGCAGCAGTCTTCTCCCAGCCCTTTGAGTTAGCAGTAAACACGTACTCTCCAACTGCTCCCTCACCGCCTACCCGCTCAGAACTACCAGCATTAGTGATACCGTCAGAATTCGTTGAAGTCGTCGGGCTCCCCCCTCTCCGCGGGAGAGGGGGGCCGGGGGGTGAGGCTCCCCTTCGGGACTCACCTGCCCAAATTCCTCATCATAAATGCCCCCCACCAGCGGCAAACCCGCGTGTCCCTTGCTCACAAACTCAAAAAACGAGTTATCAAACTCAATAATGGGCGCCGCCGACCGATAATTCACGTTCAGATTCTGCGGCTCCAAGGCCTGATCCAAGGTGAAATATCGATCCTCCAACAGCCCGCGCAACTCGTCGTCTGCCACGCGGCCGTAGAGGTACTCTGTCTCATTCTTGTGCAAACGCAGAATCTGCTCCATCTCGCCGCCCCGCCAGCGGTAGATGGCCTGCTTGGCGTCGCCCACGGCGAGGCTCAAATTGCCCCCCGACACGGCATTCTCGACCAGCGGCAGCAAGTTGTTCCATTGCAGCACCGACGTATCCTGAAACTCGTCGATGAGCAGGTGCAGGTACCGCTCGCCCATGCGCTCGTAGAGAAACGGCACCGGCTCGCGCAGCACGATGCTGGCAATGCGGCGGTTGAATTCGGCAATGAGCACCACGCCCCGCTCGCGGCTGAGCTGGTCCACGGCCTTGCTCAGCTCACTCAGCAGCGACACATGAAACAGGTAAGGCATCATGCCGCTCACCAGCACATAATCGGGCAAGAGGGTGGCGCGCAGGGTTTCTAGCTCCACGAAAGCATCCGTCAGGTCCGACTTCACGGCGTCCACGCGCTGCTTGTCGGCGGCGGTTTTTACTTTGCCGCTGTACCATTTGTCCTGCTCCATGGTGGCGCGCACGTAGCTGTTGGCTTCCTTGTCGGGTTGCAGACGCTCGTCCCACTTGGTGAAGTAGCCGATGATGCCATTTTTGCCTTGGTATAAGTCGGCGTCGGTTACGCCGGCCGCGTCGAGGGTGGCCAGGGCGCGGGTGGCTACGGCTTGTACTTGCTGCTCAATGGCTTCCTTGCGCTTGCGCAGGGTCTCGTGGAGGCGGCGGTAATCTTGGAGCGACATCTTCTGCAACTGCTCCACGGCCTCATGCACGGGCTCGGAAAGCAGGAAGCGGCCAAACTGCACAAGCTCATCGGGGAGAGTATTCCAGCTGCGGCCTTCCTCGGCTTTGCTCAGGGCGTAGTCGGCTAGGGACCGGGAGAGCAGGGCCGAGTTGGGGTCGCGGTTAACTTTGTCGAGCAGCAGGGCCACGGCGCTTTGTAGCACCGCGTCGCCGTCCAGCTCCACCTCAAAGGTGGCGGGCAGGCCTAGCTCCCGCGTGAAGGCCTGCACAATGCGCTGCACAAAGGAGTCGATGGTGCTGACGGCAAAATCGGCGTAGTGGTAGAGCACCAGCCGAAACGTGGCCGCCGCCCGCCGCCGCAGTTCCTGCTGTTGCTCCTGGGGCGTTTCGGCGAGGCGCGAAAACTGACCCTCGGCGGCTAGCTCCGCCGCAATATCGCGCAATAGGGCATCCTCCTGGTTTTCGGCCGTAGGGTACGCAAACCGCCGCAGCGCCCCAATAATGCGCTCCTTCATCTCCCCGGCCGCATCGTTGGTAAATGTGATGGCCAGAATGCTTTTGAAGTAAGCCGGATCATCGGCCCCCAGCGCCAACTTCAGGTATTCCTTGGTAAGCTGATAGGTTTTGCCGGAGCCGGCGGAAGAAGAATAGATGCGGAAGGTGGCGGGCATTTTGGGGGAGGGAAGCTTGTTATGCGAAAGTAAATTCGCTTAATTTAGTCAGTAGTAGGAAATACTATATTATTATTGTGACATACTAATATTAAGACTTTTGAAAAGAATGAATGCTTTGAAAAAAGTTATTTCGTTGCTGATAATTATTTTGTTGAGTTCATGTAGAAAAGAAACCCATTTTACTCAAACTGATAATTTTAAAGATTTTAAAACACTAAATCTAAATAAGATTATTGATATCGAGAAAAAGAATGGTTCCTTAGATATTACACCTTACCACTTGATCGGAATAGGAGAAGGAATATATCCAAATAAATTGAATTTTAATTTGGCTACTCCAAAAACGTATAAGTGGCAAGAAACGTCAAACTTTGAAGTAGAGACTGAATACTTCTACACTGCTAAAGACAGCTCAGTCAAAGTAATATTGTATAGTTGGGAGCTTTCATCAGAGAAAAACTCTATGTTTTACGCAAAAGAGAAATTAACGAAAAATAAGATATTTCAAAATAAATTCAATTCGATAAAAAATGTCTTATGTGAAGAGCTTGGAGAACCATCTGAAGTAAATATTGAACAATATACGACAAAGGAAGATGCTTTTAGAGATGATGTAAACTGGTTAAGTGAAAGTGGAATAAATGCTTATTTGTTTATGTTTGGAAACATTCATGGATTTAGAGAGATAAGATTGGCAATATATCAGGACTAGATCTCTAATAAATTATGATGATTTATTACAGAAGACCTTGGGATGATAGCACAGGAGACCCGTTATCGGATTCTTGGGGGACCTCAATCTTTTATTTTGAAGTGGACGAGAACGGCGAGGTTTTGCGTCAAATTCAATTTTTTGAAAACGGGCGGAAACTAAAGTATAGTTTAAATTATATAGAGGATGAATTCGGAATGCTTTCTGACGTTTCGTTAGAGCCTGAAGAATACAAAGAGTTTAGAATTGACCAGGGAGAGTTTGAAGCCATATGGAAATAGTATAGCACGCATCACCCCACCGGCTCCCACAACCGTTTCGTCACTTTCTCTTCCACCCGTTTAGGCCGTTGCGACTTCGGGTCCAGGAGCACCCACTGGGTTTCGGCTTCGCAGAGCAGCACGTTATCGGCGGCCCGCTCGATGCGCACGAAGCGCTGGGACTGGGCCCGCGTATATAGCCCAAGAACTTACTGCCTTCTACTAAGTCCTAATCCCATTTTGTAACTTTAAGACATGGAACTGAAAGATCTTATCACCATTGACTCCGATATCCTAGGAGGGCAGCCTGTCTTCAAAGGAACACGAGTTCCTGTCGAGACGCTTTTCGATCATCTGGAGGCTGGAGTATCGTTAGAAGAGTTTCTAGATGACTTTCCGACGGTTACTAAAGAGCAGGCTATTACGACGCTCGAAATCGCCAATAAGCTCATGACTTCAAAAAATATCGCCAAACTCTATGAAATTGCTGCTTGACGAAAATCTACCTAAACGGCTAAAGGCGGACTTTCCTGAGCATGAGATTTACACGGTGAGAGACAAGGGCTGGAATGGCATCAAGAACGGCCAGTTGATGCAATTGATGGTAGAAAACGATTTTCATGCGCTATTGACCTTCGATAAAAATCTACAGCATCAACAGAATTTCAAGAAATACATAATAAGCGTTTTTGTCCTTTCCGCCGTTAACAATACTTACATGGCGTTAACAAAACTGACGCCGAGAGTACATGAATATTTGAATAAGGAAACGCTGCCTGTTGGGCCAATTATTATTGCTACTCAATAAACAGGAAAACAAGTTTTCTTATTTCCTCACCCCACCGGCTCCCACAGCCGCTTCTTCACGTCTTCTTCCACGCGCTTGGGCCGCTGTGACTTCGGGTCCAGGAGCACCCACTGAGTTTCGGCTTCGCAGAGCAGCACGTTATCAGCGGCCCGCTCGATGCGCACGAAGCGCTGAGACTGGGCCCCGCGTACTTCCCCAACCCAGGTAGTACAGCGCAGCTCCTCGCCCAGAAACGCAGGCTTGTGGTAGCGGATGCGGTGTTCCAGCACCACCCAGATATAGGACTCGCCTTCGCCGGGCGGGTAGGCTGTCAGCCAGTGCGCCGCCGCCGTATCCTGCACAAACTGCACGTACTGCACATTGTTGACGTGGTTTAGCTCGTCAATGTCGGAGGCCACGACGGTAAGCAGGCGGGAAAAGCGGAAGGCGGGCGTAGGTTCAGACATGAGCGTGAGAGGATGGTTAACGCTAACAACGGCTGGCACGCTCTGGCGTTCATTAGGTTGGCTATTTCTGGCCCGCCACTTTCGCCTTTCGGGTCCACACGCGACTCAGATAGTCGCGGATATCGAAGGTTTGGCAGCTGGTGTCGCCGTGGTCAATGACTATTTCGCCTATGCGGTCGGCGGCTTGCTCGGCTTGCTCCCGCAGGGCCTCCGAGCGGCTTCCTATGCTGATGAACGCAGTATTTATGGCTTCCTTGGCGCGGTTAGGCGCCTGGTGAATGGCTGCCTCCATTTGCGGCAAATAGCCTTCGAAGTAAGTGTTCGGCAGATCTTTCTTATATAGTGCCAGGCGGCTAAGCAAGGAGTAGCCGATGCGCTGATGTCCTTCGTCGGGCGCGGTAGTCCACTGCGCTACTTTGGTTGGTGCAAAGGGCGTTTGGGCAACCAGGCCGGCGAATAAATCGGCGAGGGCATGGTAATGGATATCCTGGGTCCAGCTATCGGCCTCGGCTTCGGAAAGCTGCTGCGGATCGGCAATCATGGTAGCCAACGACTGCGCATCGATATTCTGCGTGGCCCACAGCTGTCGGACTACGGCGTGCGCGTGGGCTTTGTCTTTGCCACGGCCCACAAACTCCTTTTTCAAGGTCCCATAGCTGGCGAAGCTCACCCCATACACATTTGGCCCACTGCCGTGACGCTGATAGGTTTTGCGGGTCTGTTCCGAGCCTAGAGCTCGGAGCTGAGCAATAGTTTCTTCAAAATTCATAGAAAGAGAAAATGGCGGCGGGCATTTAAGAATACGAAACTCGGTTGGAAAGTAGACTGAGCTAAAGATGGGCGGTGTAACGCAATTTTATCTTAATCCTAAATCACTAATAATTAAGTGATTTCCTAGCCACTTCTGTCTTTATATAAATATGCTGGATTATAGCGGAACGCGAATCTTTATAATGTGTTATAGCACCTCACAGTAGGTAAAGCAGAGCGTTGGCGTACCGTTCAATTTGCCCCCCAAGGCTGGCTCAAAGAGCTAATCTTCTCGCTGGGGGCTTTTTTACGAAATAAAATCGTATCTTTGCACCCGCATTTGAGAATGGCCCCGTTCCGCGCAGCTACGGCTGCTTTTTGTAAATTTCTGGCCGTCACCGTCTTCCGTCCGTTGCTTCCGTCGCTTGTCGTTGTTGAGAGTGTGGGTGAAGAACGTCGCTGAATCTGCTGTTTTCAGAGCTAGTTCATCTCATTCCATCTAAAGACAACATGGAAAAAGTAAAATTTGAAGAACTGTCGTTATCGACAGAAATGCAACGCGCAATTACCGAAATTGGCTACGAAGAGGCTTCGCCGATTCAGTCAGAGGCAATTCCCGCGCTGCTTGCAGGTCGCGACGTGATTGGCCAGGCCCAGACGGGTACCGGCAAAACGGCGGCCTTCAGTATCCCCGCCATCGAAGGCGTTGATACGAATTCACGCAATACTCAAGTACTCGTACTCTGCCCCACGCGTGAGCTGGCCGTGCAGGTATCGGGCGAAATTCAGAAGCTAGGTAAGTACAAGTCAGGTTTGGCCGTCGTGCCGATCTATGGTGGCTCGTCTTACGACCGTCAGTTCCGCGCCTTGGAGCGTGGTGTACAGATCGTAATTGGTACGCCTGGTCGCGTAATGGACCACTTGGAGCGCGGCACGTTGAAGCTGGATCATTGCAAAATGATCATTCTCGACGAAGCCGACGAAATGCTGGACATGGGTTTCCGCGAAGACATTGAGACGGTGCTCAAGCGTATGCCTGAGGAGCGCCAGACGGTGTTCTTCTCGGCTACGATGAGCCGCCCGATCATGGAAATGACGAAGCGGTATCAGAAAGATCCGCAGATCGTGAAGGTAAACCACCAGGAGATGACTGTTTCGAACATCGAGCAGTCGTACTACGAGGTGCGTGGACCACAGAAAAAAGACGTGCTGGCTCGCCTGATTGACATGTTCAATCTGAAGTCGGCTATCGTGTTTGCGAATACCAAGCGCATGGTAGACGAAATCGTGGGCGACCTGCAAGCCAAAGGCTATTTCGCCGAAGGTTTGCACGGCGACATGGGCCAGCAGCAGCGTCAGAATACGCTGGACAAGTTCCGCAAAGGCACCCTAGAAATCCTGGTTGCCACCGACGTAGCCGCCCGTGGTATCGACGTGGAGAACGTGGAGGCCGTAATCAACTACGACCTGCCCGCCGACGAGGAATACTACGTGCACCGTATCGGCCGCACGGGCCGCGCCGGCAAGTCGGGTCGCGCCTTCACTTTCGTGAGTGGCCGCGACATCTATAAGCTGCGCGACATCATGCGCTTTACTAAGGCCACTATCAAGCAGGAACGCGTTCCGTCGTTTGAAGATGTGACCGAGGTGAAAACCACGCTGTTCCTGACCCAGATCAAGGATGTCATCGAAAAAGGCAACCTAGAGAAGTACGTTGGCCGCGTGCAGCGTTTGTTAGATCAGAGCGAAGAAATCACTTCGCTGGACATCGCTGCTGCTCTGCTTAAAATGAGCATGAAGGAAGACAAGCGCGTAGAGCAAAGCCTCGACGCTGGTCGCACCCAAGGTGCACCCCGCGCTGGTTACACCCGCATGTTCGTGACCATGGGCAAGAAGGATCGGATTCACCCACGTGATATCGTTGACCTGATTGCTGAGAGCACAGGCCTGACTGCTGGTAAAGTAGGCGACATCGCCCTTTATGACAAGTTCAGCTTCGTGGAAGTGCCTTCGGAGTTTGCCGAAGAAATCGTAACCAACCTCGGTCGCGCCAGCATCAATGGCCGTCCAGTTGCCTTCAACGTGGCTACGCCCGTGCAGGAAGGTGATGCCAAGCAGGAAGGTGGCCGTCCAGGCGGCTTCGGCGGTGCCAATGAGAATCGTCCTGCTCGTCGTGGCCCAGGTGGCTACGGTGGCGGTGAGCGTCGCGAAGGCGGCTCGAGCTACGGCGGAAATCGTGGGGGCAGCAGCTACGGCGACCGCCGTGAAGGTGGTTCTAGCTATGGCGGCGGTGCTCGTGGTGGCAGCAGCTTTGGTGGCAACCGCGGTGGCTCTAGCTACGGTGGTGGCTACAAGGGCAACCGCGACGGCGGTGGCAGCAGCTACGGCGGCGGCTACAAAGGCAAGCGCGATGGCGACAGTGGTGCCGGCAACGCTGGCAGCACCGGCGGTGGCTACAAGCCCCGCAGCACCAACGACTTCGACGAGTAGATCGTTAAGACTGAGTACTACTCGCAGCTTTTAGCAGTGAGTAGTACTAAAAAAGCCCCCCAGACCAACGTCTGGGGGGCTTTTTTGTGGTTGTGCAACCAGTATTACTTCTTGCTCGCGTCGCGCAGTGACTTGATGGCGTCGTGGGCTTCGCGTACGCCTTGGTATTGTTTTTCAATGATAGACTTCAACTGGCCGGGCAGGTTTTCTGCCTTCAAAGCCGTTTGGTAGGCTTTTACGGCGTAATCTTCGCCACGCTCGCACTCGTTGAGGATGCTTTCGCGGTCCTTGCTGGTTATGGCTGCTTTGATGTTGATAAACGCGCGGTGCACCGTGCCAGTGATAGACGTGTCTTCCTCAGCCTTCAGATTAAGCTGATGCATCTGGTCTTCGATCTCCGTGAGGTAGCCATCGCGCTGAGCGGCGTATTTCTTGAATACCTCTTTCAGGTCCTGATCTTCCACGTCGGTGAGGGCGGTGGCGTAGCCTACTTCACCGTCTTTGAGGGTTTGAACGAGTTCGTTGAGTAGGGCTTGGGTTGCTTTGGAATCCATGAGGAGTAGGGTTGGGTAGGTAAAACATTAACTGCTATGCTTTACTGTGTCCATACCCGCAAGGTTGCAATCCGGCTATGCGATACCCGCTACGGCGCTGGCGTGGTTCTCCACTGGCCCGGCCTGATGCAGGAAGGTTTCGATGGCCGCCAGGGTTTCGATGGGCGCGCTTAAGTGCGGACAGTGTCCGGTGGCGCGCAACGTGATTAAAGTAGAATCGGGGATAGCGTGGTGCACGAAGGCGCCTACTTCGGCGGGCGCAATTATATCCTCAGAGCATTGCAGAATCAACGTCTTGGTAATGACTTTGGGTAGATCCTGGCGGTTGTCGGAGAGAAACATAACCCGAGCAAACTCCTTGGCAATAGCGCTATCGGCGTGGCAAAAGCTGTCTATTAATTCATGCGCTAGTGAAGGACATTCGGGATTCCCCATAATTAGGGGCGCAAACGCGTTAGCCCAACTCCGAAAATCCTTGTTCATCATGGCTAATATGGCGTTAATATCAGCCTGCTCGAACCCTCCGATGTAGTCGTGGTCGTTGATGTAGCACGGAGAGGGGCCAATGAGAATCAGCTTGGAAAATAGCTCCGGCTCCTGAATTGCGCTCAACAAGCTGATCATGGCTCCCACGGAGTGACCCACCAGAATGACATCCTGCAACGCAAGTGAGTGGCACACCTCCACAATATCGGCCGCGTAGCCGTGCAGGGTAGCGTATTTATCTGAGTCGTAGGCGGCCAACGCAGAATTTCCAACGCCCACCTGGTCTATCAGCACCAGCCGATAGTTGGCTAATAAGCCGGCCGTAATGTAGCGCCACACGTTTTGATCGCAGCCAAAGCCGTGGACCAACACCATTGTCTGCTTACCCTTCCCAATAACCTTGACGTTGTTCCGTATGCATGCATCCATAATCCAATGCAAACTAGTTAAGCTAGTACCAGTGGGTACTTTCCTTCTAAAATATGTAATGATTCGGTATTACAAGACAAAGGCGTATCAATTCTACTTTGGTTGCAAAGCAAAAGGAATGCATTAAGCGCCTACAAGGCAACAGCGCCCTAATTGTCGTTGAAATAAAAAATCGTGGTACTACGGTTGAGCTGACGTATAGCCACTATATCTGACCGTGTTTTCGTATCTCGCTCTATTTTATGAAGTTAGACCACATGCGAGAATGCCCATCAGGTTAGGGAGCTAAGTACTACTCGCCGCCATTGCCTTGCCCGCCAGGTACCCGGTAGTCCAGGCAGCCTGAAAGTTGAAGCCCCCAGTAATACCATCAATATCCAGTACTTCACCTGCGAAGTATAAGCCTGGCACCCGTCGGCTCTCCATAGTATGCATATTGATCTCACTGAGCACGATGCCCCCGCAGGTTACAAATTCCTCTTTGTAGGTGGTTTTGCCCCGCACAGGTAATGGCGTACGCAGCAAGCTTTCAATTAGGCGGTTTTGCAGCTTGGCGGGCAGCTCACTCCAACGCATGTCCGCGCTAATACCGGCCTGGTCGGTGAGGGTGCGCCACAGACGCTGGGGCAAACCAAACAGCGGGTTGCTTTCAACCGTTTTACGCCCGTTCTGGTCGCGAAAAGTGTGCAGCCATGCGCGCAGGGTTTCCTCGGTATGCGCGGGTACCCAGCTCACCAACGCCGTACTTTCGTACTTGAGCTCGTGGAGGCGGCGCGCCCCCAGGCCGACAGCTTGAGCACGGCCGGGCCGCTCACGCCCCAGTGCGTTACCAGAATCGGCCCTTCATACTCCAGTTTTTCTCCCGCCACCCGCACGCGCACGTTGGGCACGCTCACGCCCGGCAGCTCCCGCAGCGGCGAATCGGGCACGTTGAACGTGAATAGCGACGGCACCGGCTCGGCTACAGTGTGCCCCAGCTGGCGTAACCATTGGTAGCTTTCAGACTTCGGCGCGCCACCTGTGGCAATGAGCAGGCGCGCTACCTGCATTTCCTGAGCGTGCGTGCCCGTAAGCCGCAACCGGAAGCCGCCACCGGGCTTGGGGGCAATTTCATCGGCGTTGGTTTGCTGCAAGATGCGCACACCGGCCTGCTGGGCTGCGTCGAGCAGGCACTGGGCAATAGTTTCGGAAGAGTCGGTGGTGGGAAACATGCGGCCGTCGGCTTCCGTTTTAAGCGCCACGCCGCGCCCCTCAAACCAGGCAATAGTAGCGCGGGCATCAAACTCCCGGAAAGCTTCTTTGAGCTGCTTGCCCCCGCGCGGGTAATGTTGCGCCAGCTGGGTCGGCGACTCGCAGGCGTGGGTTACGTTGCAGCGCCCGCCACCGGAGATGCGCACTTTGCTCAGCAGCTTACCCGTTTTTTCGATGAGATAAACCGTTAGGCGAGGGTTGGCTTCGGCGCAGGCAATGGCCCCGAAAAAGCCCGCTGCCCCACCGCCCAGTACGGCTACGGTGTTAGAATGTGAAGGAGTTTGCACACCCCAAAGGTACGAACCCCGCCTGCTTAAATCTCTCAGCGCTGATAGGAGTGAAGCTAGCAGGCGGCCAGCGCCACCTCTATATCATCGTGTTTGAATTGATACCCCAGCGTCTGCCGAATCAAGGTGCTATCAATAATTTTGCCCCCCAGAGCATCATCCATGCGGAAATCGGGCGGTTGCAAACCCAACTGCTGCGCAGCTTTCGGATAGAAATCGCCGCGCACGGGATGGGAGATGGCGCACGCGTTGAACGTAAAGCCCCAGGCTTGCTGCCGAATGATGGCGGTGAGCAACCCCACGCAGTCGGTTAGGTGGATCAGGTTGACGGGCGCGTTGGCCTGCGCCACATCGTGCCGGCCGGCCAGAAATCGGCCCGGCGGCCGTTGCGGGCCAAACAAGCCCGCCAGTCGCACCACCGTATTATTGGGCTGGGGGGCAAAAAGCTCTTCGGCCCGAAGGATATCGGAGGCAGCCTCGGAGGTGGCGTGGGCATCCGTTTCGCGCATGGCGCGGGGCTCGTCGGGGTATACGCTGGTTGAGCTGACGAACAGCACATGGCCGACCCCGCATTCCTGGGCAGCTTCTGCTACGGGCTGAAGCAGGTTGGCGTAGCTGCTGGCGGTAGCACTCCGGCGCGGAGGCACGTTGAGCACCAATACATCAGTACCGCTGAGTAAGGTGTGGAGAGTGTCGCGGTCGGTGGCCGTGAATTTGCCCCCCAAACTCAGTAAATACGGCCGAATGCCTGCGTCGCGTAGGGTGAGTACGCGGGTGGGGGTGGTGGTGGTGCCGGCTGCCGTATAGCCTTCGGCCACGAGGGCCTTAGCCAAGGGCAACCCCAGCCAGCCGCAACCCAGCACGGCCACCGTCGGACGAGGACTTTGAGATGTATTAACCATGTGCGGTTCAAAGGTGGCAAAAAATCCTTCCGGGGCAAGTTGGCTGCTTGAAATTCATAAATCGAATACATTACGGCCTCCTTCTATCATTTCTATGCTCGCTGGCCATCGACTCTACGATCACCTGCCCGATGAATTCGAAGCCCGAATTCGTATTCTGACTCCCGAAGAAGGTGGCCGTACGGTACCCGCCTACAATGGTATTCGGTGGGACTTTCGCTACGCCCAGGGCGAGTATTCTAAACACCACTTTATGTTGTACCCCGACTTTTATGACCCAGCTACTGGCGCTTCATTTCGGGATGAATGGCTGCCAGTAAATGAGTGGCTCTATGCCCGGATGTATGGTGTTAACTCCAAAGTAAGGAGTAGCATTCACCAGAAAATGGCGCGGCCAGGCACTTCGTTCTATTGCTGTGAGGGGGCTAGGATTGTGGCCGAAGGGACCATTACGCGAATAACTGGTTTATTTGAGCTACGGGCGTAGCTTGTGACAGCTTTCTGTATTTTTCTCCTCTAAGACCCCACCAACTCTATCTATGTCTGCTCCCTACACCCAACCCATGCTTCGTGACAACGCCCTGCAAGGCAAAACCATTGTCGTGACTGGTGGTGGCACTGGCCTGGGCCGTGCCATGACCACGTATTTTCTTCAGCTGGGGGCTAATGTCACCATCAGTAGCCGCAAGCTGGATGTGCTGGAAAAAACCGCCGCGGAACTTCGCCAGCAAACTGGCGGCAAGGTGTTGGCCGTGCAGTGCGATGTACGCAAGTACGATGAGGTGGAAAATATGCTGCAGCGCACCATCGACGAGTTTGGGGGCGTAGACGTGCTGCTGAATAACGCCGCCGGCAACTTTATCTCGCCTACGGAGCGCCTCAGCCACAAAGCCTTCGACGTCATTGTCGACATCGTGCTACGCGGCTCCTACAATTGCACGCTCGCCTTCGGCAAACGCTGGATTGCTGATCAAAAGCCCGGCACCATTCTCAATATTGTAACTACTTATGCCTCCGTAGGCTCGGCCTACGTAGTGCCCTCGGCGGCCGCCAAAGCCGGCGTGCTGGCCATGACGCGCTCTTTGGCCGTGGAATGGGCCAAATACGGTATTCGCTCCAACGCCATTGCCCCCGGCCCGTTCCCCACAGAAGGCGCTTGGAGCCGTCTATTCCCCGAGCCGCTCGCCAAAAAGCTCGATCCGGCCGCTTCCGTGCCGCTCAAGCGTGTAGGCGATCATCAGGAACTGGCTAACCTGGCCGCTTATCTCGTATCCGATTTCTCGGCGTATATGAACGGCGAAGTTGTCACCATCGACGGCGGCGAGTGGCTAAATGGGGCTGGCGAGTTCAATAAGCTGGAGCTGATTCCGGCCCCCATGTGGGACGAAATCGAGAAAGCCATGCGGCGGTAAAATCGGCAGCAAAAGGATTTGGCTGAAAAAAGCCCCCCAGATTACGTCCGGGGGGCTTTTTTATGTACGCTGAATGTTGGGATGAGTTCAGTTAACGGGAGGGTTACAGGTTATAATCTTTAAAATCTTTGGTGAACTCCAGAGTTGGAATGGGCTGATTGGCCACTACATCCAAAAACTTAAACTCCTCGAACAGGCCTTTATCATCTTCCGCGCGGATTAAGAGCGGCAAATACAGCTTTTTGTCTACGCAAATCAGGGTACGCGAGCCGTAGCTATTGGGTACTTGCAGCACCTTGCCCGTCGGAATGGGCGCGTCGGCGGCAACCCCGTTTTGCTCCATAATTCGGTATTCACCACAGCCAAATCTGTCGGCCACTTGGGCTACCGTTTCGCCCTTGCCGGCGGTATAGCTCACGTAGCGAAACTTGGGAAAGTCGGAGCGGAGCTGGTAGCAGGGCCGGCCCGCCACCACCGTGTCGCCGGCGTAACGAAACGACCGTTCGTAGGAACGATCCGGGCGCTGGGCTGAGCCGCGCAGAATATCGGCTATCATGCCGTAGCCTGCATCCAGTACACTATGGTGCTGACTGCGGCGCATGAGCGTGCCATTAGGATCAAGGCTTAGCGTGACGTACGGAAAGCTATTGGGATACACCCACGCGTCGCCGTCGTTTTGGCCCGTTACCCAGAGGACTTCTACCCCTTTCTTATTGCGCAGGAATATCCGTAGGGGAGCATACCCCAATTTCATGGTGGAGTTAGCCTGGGTGTATTTGGCCCCCAAGCGTTCCTGGGCGTGCACGGTGCAGCGCAGCGTCTTCAAATTATCAATAGCTGCTCGCAACCGCAACACAAGCTGCTCGGTGGTCATGCCTTCCGTGGGAGCCGCCGCTGGTGCCGCACCCGGCCGTAAAATTAGGGTAGCGCCTAACAAACAGGCAGCAGGCACTAGTAGCCGATGATGTAGAGACATAACGAAGCGCTAATGGCTTTTGCAAATGGGTAATACAAATGGGTATACCACGTAATTTTGATTGCGAACTATCATTCTGAACAAGTTAATTCAAACTGAGGCGAGGGAAACGCGATTTAGCTGAATCAAAAATAAAGAGTTCGTCAATTTCAACTTCTGTGAGAAACGAATACAGGGGGAACCGCTCGACCACGGCTTGTACTGCCGCCGCATCGTCCGCATTTATGGTAATCCAACCACGAGTTCGATCAGCGCTGATAGCATACGTTTCAATAACGTGTTCCTCAATGAGCTGCTGAATAAGCGCCCAATGGGAGGGGATGAGCGCCATGAACTCTTGGGTGAACAACGCGGGTAGCCGCAAGCTAACGACGAATTTGGGCATAAAAGCAGGAGTACAGAGAGGAAGCAGTAGGTTACCGTTGCTGAACGCCAGGCGCCAGCAGAAAGTTGACGTTTTACAGCGTTGCTGGCAACTTTTTAGCGCAAAAAACAGAATAGAGAGCCATGCACTTTTCCGTTATTACTCCCAGCCACAACCGCCGCCAGTATCTGCCCGAAGCGGTGGCCAGCGTACGAGCCAGCATCAGCGCCCCACTCGACTTCTCATTTGACCATCTAATCTACGACAACGGCTCTACCGACGGCACCGACGAGTGGCTGCATCAGGCCGCGGCCGACACCCCTAATCTGCGCACGTGGAGCCATCCGGAGCCTTTGAAAGCAGGGGAGGCCCGCAACCGTATTATTCGCGAAACGCCCCCCGATGCCTGGCTGGTGCCTCTCGATGATGACGATATTCTGCTACAGCGCACCCTCTACCACTACGCCGACTTGGTGCAGCGCCACCCCGACACTCCCTGGTTTGTCGCCGATTTCCTGCGCATTGATCAGGATGGCCGCTACCTACCCAACGAAGATTATTACGCCTGGCGCTTTGAGTCGCCCGTAGACATGCTGGGGGCCATTTTTCGGGCCGAGCATTTTATTCAGGGCAACGTTTGCTACAGCCGCAGCCTGTTTGATCAGGTAGGAGGCTACGATGGGGAGTTACCTATGGCGGAAGATCTGGACTTATATGTCCGGTTCCTGCTGGCTGGCCATTTGCCAGTGGTTTCGCCCCATATCAATCACTTGCACCGGTTTCATACCAGCAATGTGAGCATAGGGGTAGATGGCGAGAAGCATGGAGAAGACTTACGAGCGATTTACGCAAAATATGCCCCCCAACTCAAGGCCTTGGGGGTTGTTGAGCCAGGACATTAACTTTGCAGGCAACAGCATTTCTGTTGTTAACCTTTGACTAACTACAGCATTTGGATACTAAAGAGGTTGTTGCTCGCACCGCGGACTATATTGAAGCTAAGTTCTTGAATGAAGGCTCCGGTCATGATTGGGCTCATATTAAGCGGGTGTGGCATACCAGCCAGGCCCTTGCGGCCCAAACCCCGGCTGCCGATCCGTTCGTCACGGAACTGGGTGCCTTACTGCACGACGTCGCTGATTGGAAGTTTCATGCCGGTGATGAGGAAGCCGGGCCACGAGCGGCGCGCGCTTGGCTAAGCAGCCTGGGCGTGGTGGAGGCCGTGATTGGGCGTGTGGAGGCCATTATTCGGGAAATATCCTTCAAAGGAGTAGGGGTGCCTACCCCCATGAGTACACCGGAGGGGAATTGGTGCAGGATGCCGACCGCCTCGATGCTATTGGCGCTATTGGGGTAGCACGAGCCTTCGCCTACGGGGGCCACAAAGGGCGGCCGCTCCACGACCCAGCCGTAGCGCCTATCGCTCACGACTCGTTCGAGAGCTACAAGCAGAATACTGCCCCCACGATCAATCACTTTTACGAGAAGCTGCTGCACTTGCAGGATCGGCTTCATACCCCTGCGGCGCGTGTAGTAGCCAAGCAGCGGCATCAGTTTATGGAGGTGTTTCTCGCTCAGTTTCTGCGCGAATGGGAAGGGGAGGACGTGAAGGCCAGCGCGCCGGTAGGGTGATAATTTTCACCAGATGCAAGCTGAACCGTAAATAAGGGATTATGTAACTCGCTGCAGATGGCTACTTTTAGGGCATGAATCTACGTTTTCTCTATGTTCGGTTAGTAGTGGCCATGTTCCTGTTCGTCGCCGTGGCCTCGTGTCGAACCTGTCCGATTGTCTCGTGTCATACCCGTAAGCAGCATTTCCACGATGGTACGAAGTTTCGGGGGCAGCCTTTTTTTAAGAAGCAAAACCCCGCTATTGGCGAGAAAATCAAGGTCCACAACGAGGGCAACAGCAAGCGCCGGAAAGCCGATAAAAGCAAACCGCTGAAATAGGCTGCAATTAGGCAAAACGGGCCTTTTTTCGTAACTTGCGGGCTTCACAAAGTACTCATTCACTGGTGCCGAAATTGCCCCCCAGGGGGCTTTTTTTCGGCTTACTTAGATTTCTCTATGGCGGAAGGCGAAAAGATCATTCCGATTAACATTGAAGATGAGATGCGCGGGGCCTACATCGACTATTCGATGTCGGTTATTGTATCCCGCGCTCTGCCAGATGTGCGCGACGGTTTGAAACCCGTGCACCGGCGCGTGCTTTATGGCATGAGCGAACTGGGCGTATCCTATAATAAATCCTACAAGAAAAGTGCTCGTATCGTGGGCGAAGTGCTGGGTAAATACCACCCGCACGGCGACTCCTCAGTATACGATACCATGGTGCGTATGGCCCAGGAATGGAGCCTGCGGTATCCGCTGGTTGACGGGCAGGGTAACTTCGGTAGCATTGACGGCGACTCGCCGGCGGCCATGCGTTACACGGAGGCTCGGTTAAAGCGTCTGGCAGATGAACTCCTGGGTGACTTGGACAAAGAAACGGTTGACTTCCAGCCCAACTTTGATGACTCTCTGGAAGAGCCTTCGGTAATGCCTGCCAAGTTCCCAAACCTGCTGGTAAATGGCACAACGGGTATTGCCGTGGGTATGGCCACCAACATGGCGCCCCACAACCTGACGGAAGTGGTTAGCGGCATTATTGCCTACCTCGACAACTCCGAGATTACCATTGCGGAGCTGATGGAGCACGTGACAGCGCCTGACTTCCCTACGGGGGGCATTATTTACGGCTACGAAGGCGTAAAGCAAGCCTTCGAAACTGGCCGGGGCCGGGTGGTAATGCGGGCTAAAGCTCACTTCGAAACCCTGCCCAGCGGCAAGGAGCAGATCATCGTTACCGAGATTCCCTATATGGTGAATAAGGCGTCGATGATTGAGAAAACAGCTGCTCTGATCAACGAGAAGCGTATCGAAGGCATTTCGGATCTACGGGATGAGTCGGACCGCGACGGTCTGCGCATCGTGTACGATTTGAAGCGCGATGCCATGCCCAATGTGGTGCTCAACAACCTGTACCGCTATACCCAGCTACAGAGCAGCTTCGGTGTCAATAACGTGTGCCTGGTAAAAGGCCGCCCGATGACGCTGAATCTGAAAGAACTGATTCATTACTTTGTTGAGCACCGGGCTGATGTAGTGGTACGTCGGACTCGCTATGAGTTGGCCGAAGCACAGAAGCGCGCCCACATTCTTGAGGGTCTGCTTATTGCCTTGGATCATCTGGACGAGGTAATCGCGCTGATTCGTGGATCCCGCGACGGCGAAGTAGCTCGGGCTCAACTCATCGAACGCTTTAAACTGAGCGAAATACAAGCCCGTGCTATTCTGGATATGCGTCTGCAGCGCCTTACGGGCCTGGAGCGCGACAAAATTGTTCAGGAATATGATGAGCTGATGAAACTCATCGACCACCTGAAGGCAGTATTGGCGTCGGATGAGTTGCAGCGTCAAATCATCAAAGACGAGCTGCTGGACATTCGCGAGCGTTACGGCGATAAGCGCCGGACCACGATTGAGTATGCTGGTGGCGACTTCAGCATGGAGGATATGATTGCCGACGAGAGCATGGTAATCACTATCTCCAACGAAGGCTACATCAAGCGTACTGCCCTTGACGAGTATCGGGCACAGGGTCGGGGTGGCGTTGGCTCCCGCGGCGCGGCCTCCAAGCAAGACGACTTTACGTCAAATCTCTTCGTAGCAACCACCCACGAATACCTCTTGTTCTTCACAGAGCTGGGTCGCGTATTTTGGCTGAAAGTATACGAAGTGCCAGAAGGAGGGAAGAACGCCAAAGGGCGTCCCATTCAGAATCTGATTGAGATTCCCCGCGAAGATTCGGTGCGCTCCGTGCTGAACGTGAGGGGTCTGCGCGACCCGGATTATCTGGAGAACACCTTCCTGATGTTCTGCACTGAGCAAGGAACCGTGAAGAAGACTCCATTGGAAGCTTATTCGCGTCCTCGCACGGCTGGTATCAACGCCATCACCATTAATGAAGGTGACCGTTTGCTGGATGTGCAGCTGACCACGGGCAGCAGCGAAATTGTTGTTGCGTTGCGTTCCGGTAGAGCTGTTCGCTTCCCTGAAGGTAAAGTGCGGTCAATGGGCCGCAACGCTGCCGGTGTACGCGGTATCACGTTGGCTAATGCGAATGACCGGGTCGTTGGTATGGTGTGCGTATCCGATCCATCTCAGGAATTGTTGGTTGTATCCGAAAACGGCTACGGCAAGCGTTCTGAGTTGGAAGAATATCGCATCACCAACCGCGGTGGTAAGGGTGTTCAGGCCATGAAGGTGACGGATAAAACTGGTGCACTCGTAGCTATCAAGGACGTAAACGATACCGACGATTTGATGATTATCAACAAGTCAGGTATCATTATTCGCTTGCGGGTGGCCGATCTGCGGATAATTGGTCGGGCCACGCAGGGCGTACGGCTGCTCAAAATCAGCGCTGGTGATGAAATATCATCTGTTGCTAAAGTAGCAGCGGAGGAGAAAGAAGAGATTCTGAATGGTGTTGGCGAAGATGGCGAGGTACAACCGCTTAACGTAGATGCCTCTGCTGATTTGGCTACATTAACTGATTCTGAGCAGCTTAGCGATAACTAAGCATATTTTAATGGCTGAAAATTGATAGTAATGATGGTTTTTCTGTCGTTACTGTCTTTTTTCAGCCATTTTTGTTTTTCAACCACCTTACTTACAACCTTTCGCTGAACCAAGTACATATTTTCCGCGTTTGGCCAGCAATTCCTTTCTTTCACCCTAATTCCTGAGTTTCATCTTTATGAAGAAGATTCTTTTGACCCTGGTTGCTGCAGCGACACTCCACACTGCATCGGCTCAGAACTCGGCCGTTACCAACGCCATTCTCTTCCAACGTCAGGGTACCCTTGATAAGGCTCGTACCGAAATCGATAAGGCTGTTCAAAATCCAAAGACCTCTACCAAGGCTAAAACCTGGTTTACGCGGGGTGAAGTGTACGACGGCATGGCTGCCAGCCCGATCTACGGTAAAGCCTTAGCACCGGGTGAGGGGGCCAAAGTTGCCTTCGAATCCTATCAGAAGGCAATTGAGCTGGACGGCAAGGACGGAGAATTCGGCAAGCAGGCCGTTGCCAAAATGGATAACCTGTACGGATTGGCCCTCAATGCCGGCGTTGAAAGCTATAATGGTAAGAACTTCGACGAAGCCATTAAGTCGTACCAGATGGCTCAGCAGATTCGTCCTCAAGACACAACCGCATACCTCTATGCAGCATATGCGGCCGAAGCTAAGCAGGACTTTGCTACGGCAAAGAGTACCTATGCTAAGCTGCAGGCGATGAACTACAAGTCGCCACAGATGTATGGCCGCCTGTTGCAAATTGCTCGCGAGGAGAAGAATGATGCTGAGGCTATGAAAGTGGTTCAGCAGGCATTGCAGGCATATCCGAACAACAAGGCATTCATGCTGGAAGAGCTAAACATGTACCTGGCTGCCGGCCGTGGTAAAGAAGCCCTTGACAAAATCGACCGCGCTATTGCCGCTGATCCAACGAACTCGAACCTGTACGCCGTGAAAGGCTCAATTCTGGACCAGAATAAACAGCCAGAACAAGCGTTAGCCGCATATCGCAAGGCAGTTGAGGTGAATCCTGACAACTTTGATGCTCAATTTAATATGGGCGTTTACAACTATAATAAGGCTGCTGAGAATTTCACGAAGGCCAGCAAGATGGACATGGCGAGCTACCAGAAATCGGGTAAGAAGCTGGAAGCCGATGGCAAAAAATACTTTGAGCAGGCGTTACCACATTTTGAAAAGGCTTTGCAACTGCAGCCCGATGATCGTGCTACCATTTCGTCTTTGCAGAAAGTTTATGTTCGCTTAGGGCGAAATGCTGATGCTGAGAAAATGAATGCGAAGCTTGAGACACTGAAGAAATAAACCACACAGGCCGCCAGCAATGGGGGAGTAAAATTTAGCAGCCCGGGTATCAGATTAGTGCCCGGGCTGCTTTTTGAAAACACTACTTAACATAATATAAATTATAAGACAAAAGTATAATGATGGTTTGGGGCCCAGATCTATGCTCTCTATAGGCTTCGGAATCTTAACTCACAGCAGCTGCATTAACAATCAGCGAGTGCTGCGAATTATCCGGCTCTGAAAGAATCTGCGCTTGCTGGGGCCTTATCCAATAACTATGTGAGTAATACTCTCAGTCGATGCTTCATAATTGATCAATACTACGAGCGAGCTTGATTATAGGGAGCCAAAAAGTCAAATAATTTGTGCATCAGTAAATCATATCAGACTAGGCCACGGCAAGTAACTGAAGCATCTTAAGATATTCTGTGTGATAAATTAGGCTTTGACCTAGATAAGATTGCGGTTGACAGAATAGTTATTATACATAGACTTTACAATGATTTGAGAGAACCCTGCAGATTCAATCTGTTTTAGGGCCCTTGACAAGTAGTTCGAAGTTATAGGGAAATAACTGTCACCTAGTGCCGGTAAATCGATTATACAGCTTCTAAAGCTACTGTATCCCCCCTACTTATCGCTTCCACCCGCCGCCCGGGCCTTATATTGAGATGGTATTATTTAAAAGTAGTTTATAGTAGATAATTAGTTGAGTTTATATAAATAACCCATATAAGTATAAAATAGTATAAAAAAGTAGTTAATAGTTTTACTTTTTTATACTTTATACTACTCTTATATACTTAAATTGTTTATACTTGTACTCACACTATATATACCATCATATTATATGCCCAAGACCATTGATTATCCTCGCACTAGCTATCTGAGTGCTTGGGAAGTAGCTGAAGTAGTCGATGACACTGGTGGTAAGTGTGCTATTGATACATGCGCACGCAAGCTTAACAGAAAAGTAAGTGGGTCTTTCAAGGCTATTATAGGATCCGCTGTCAAGTTTGGGCTCATAACCAGTAAGCGGGAGTTGCTTACTACTACTAACTTGTTTCGGCGCATTAAGCACGCCTATGATAAACAAGAGGAGAAAGTATTTCATCGGGAGGCGTTTTTACATCCACCGTTGTTCACGCAGATCTGCCGAAAGTTTCGGAGTCGAGAACTGCCGGTACATATGCTTGATGTAATGCTAATCAGAGAATTCGGTGTTGAAGAGATTAATGCCCAGAATGTAGCAAAGGCTTTTGTGGAAGGGGCTCGAATGGTTGGCGTATTGGATGAACGAAACGTAGTAGCTGATATTGACCAGTTAGCCGCCCAACAACCTCCGCGACGTGAACTGGCCAGCACCGACATGCCTATGAACTTATTCCGTGGGCCTGCGGCAGGCACTCCCGATACATCAGTCGCTGCAGGGACATCCACTACAACCAGAACAGCAGACACACCTACATCTCAATCTCCCGATAGTATTAACTCCAAGGGAAGTCTTGTACCAAAAGGGGCATCAAAGGATGCCGTGTCCGCGCTGTTTGGACTAGATACTGACGATACTGACGATCTAGAGGAAGAAACAGAACAAAAGCCCCCCAGCTCGATTGAACCTACACCATTCGCCTTTGAGAATGAGCCAGGGGCAGCTAGTGTAGCAAGTGCGGCTGGCCGCGTAGAGCCTAAGCCGACCGTCACCAGCCATAGTACGTTGTCACGGGCAGTCAGTGGACCTCCTCAGACGCCAGCGGTTACTCGAGCTACGGGAACCTCATTTTCCATCCATATCACCGGGCCGGGCATGGATACACAGTTTAGCATTCAAGATCTGGATGATGTAGAAATCGTCCGGATATTGTTGGAAAAGATTAGGAAGCAGTTGGCTGGGTAATCTTGGCAACTTCTGCCCTATTGGCAGTCATACATAAATGGCTGCCCATCACTCTATATATTAATTATGTTAATTAATAATCTTCTGCTTTTCATTTTCCCTCCTGATGACGATTTTCAAATCCCGCATACTCTTTTCGTTTTTAAGCTTGACTTTACTGGTTGCCTGCGAGCCACAACAAACCTCGACTTCTACCCCTTCAGACAGCACTCAGGCAGTGCAACGGGAGAACGACCGACTTAAAAGCCAGAATGACAGCCTTCAAAAATTATTGGAAAGCGAGCGCATGACGCCTCGCTCAGAAATGCCCCCCACCGCCCGCCCATCGTCTCCCGACTCCTTGGCGACGACCAATCCTTAACTACGTGTACTCAATTGCTGCACCCGCACCCTATCGTTGGAGCGTGCGCAGCAGTTGAGGAACGTTATCCACTTCAATGGCATCGGGGTGGGCGGCTACTAAACGCCGTATGGAGCCGGCCGAACGCCCACCAAACAGCACGGCATCGAAGTCTGCTGCCTGCACCTGCGCCACCTGCTCAGGCGTTGCCATCGCTTTGGGAATGACGATGGCCTGCACCCCGATGGCCCTGGCGGCAGCCAATCCGTCGCTGAGGTTTTCGCCTTTCGTAACTTCCAGGCCCAGCGGTACCTGCGGGAGTTCCTGCTTGAGTTGGCGCAGCGTGGGTTGATAGGTTGTAAGAATGAGCAAACGCTCCGGGGGTACTTTGTAACGGCGAATCGAAGCCGCGAGGGCTCGAACCAAAGCGGGTGAGCGGGTATACTCGCCGCCACAGACATCATGCTCGTGCAGGTCGAGATGCAGATACGGATACCGTGGATAGCGCGCTACGCGTGCTAACAGGGTTTCGAGTGTTATGAGTCGCTCGCTCTGAAACAGATCGTAGCCCCACCCACCCCGGTACGGGAGCTTTACCAAGGCCGCCGCGGGCTGTTGACTAACGCAGCCGCTGCCAGTAGTCATGGAAGTAAGCGTAGGATCATGGTATAGCATTGGTATGCTATCCTGACTTAACTGCACATCAATCTCCACACCATCAGCGCCCTGTGCAAGAGCCTTCTCCACACCTGCCAGGCTGCTGGGGGCAAGGGATTGAAAGGATTGAGCGGAGTAAAAAACCCGGAGCCAGCGTGACCAATTACCTGAATATGACCACCATGACGGTTCGTAATGGGGCCGGGCACGGAGGCATTGGCTTCCCAGATCAAGCGGCTGGCACCCAGTATGCCAGCCAAAAGCAGTATACTCCCTCCTATCCGGTGGGCTCGGTTTGATAGACGCATAGCTCGCAAGTTCGCAGTTTATGCTGGCTTCCTAGCTAGTCTGAACTGCATAATTCATTCTACCTTTAGCCTCGCTTTCCTGCTTTTTTACCTCTTTGCTTATGCCTTCGGTTCTGGTTACGGGTTGCGCCGGCTTTATTGGGTCCCACCTTTGTGAACGGCTGTTAGCTGATGGCTACCAAGTTGTTGGCCTCGATAACTTCGACCCCTTTTATGACCGCCGCCTGAAGCAGGACAATATGGGGGGCTTTTTTCAGCACTCCGACTTTCACTTTCTCGAGTTCGACCTGCGCGCCGGCACCGAAGCCCTGACCCGTGCCCTGGCGGATACACCAATCGACATAGTGGTGCACCTGGCGGCCAAAGCCGGCGTGGGGCCATCGGTGCGTGAACCGGCGGCCTATCTGGAGAACAATGTGCTGGGTACTACCCACCTGCTGGAATGGATGCGGCTGCAAGGCGTCGGGAAATTATTTTTCGCCTCGTCGTCCTCCGTGTACGGCAACTCTCCCCAACGGCCCTTCCGGGAAGATCAGGACCTGCTGCAAGCCTGCATCTCGCCGTATGCTGCCTCAAAGCTAGCCGGCGAGCAGCTGACCTATACCTACCACCACCTCTATGGCCTGAGCGTGCTGAATGCCCGTTTCTTTACGGTATTTGGCCCCCGCCAACGCCCCGATCTGGCTATTCATAAATTTGTGCGCCTGCTGCGGGCAGGTGAGCCCATCCCGGTGTTTGGCGACGGCACCACGGCTCGCGACTACACCTTCGTGGGCGATACCGTGGATGGCATCGCGCGGGGCGTAGCGTATTTAGTATCCCAGCCCATCGGCTTCAATACTATCAATCTGGGCAACAGCCACCCGATACCACTGCTAGAGTTGATTCAGGCAGTCGGTGACGCCGTAGGAATTGCCCCCCAGCTAGCCTTCCAGCCCATGCAGGCCGGCGATGTAGATGTGACCTACGCCGACATCCGTAAAGCCCAAGAGTTGCTGGGGTACGCCCCCCGGACCTCCCTGGCAGAGGGTTTAACGCTATTTATCAACTGGCAGCAGAAGACCAGCACCTCACCGCTACAGGCCTAAGCAGCCACGCCGGGCAGCATCTTCTCATTCTGAAGCCGCAGACGTTGGCAGAGGATGCGCATAATGTTTCGGGCCACTTCGGAGCACTCTTCCATCACATCGTAGAAGTCCTCCTGATCGATGCGAAAGGCCACGACGGGACTCAGCGCAACGGCCGTGGCCGAGCGGGCTTCAGCGTCCAGCAAGGCTAACTCGCCAAAGAAATCACCCTTCCGGAAAGTCGTCAGTTGAAGCGGCCCATCGAAGATTCCGACTTCTCCCTCGCTTACAATAAACAGGGAGTTGCCCAGGGTTCCTTTGACAAAAATCTCCTGATCAGCCTGAAAAGAGACTTCCTTCATAATCGGCACAATGGTACCCAGAACGTTCTCGGGCGTTTCGGCGAAGAGCGCGGTGCCTTTCAACAATAGTACGCGCTCCCGCGCCGAAACCGAGGAAGCGGAAGCGTGCGGCGTGTTCATAAGCAGTTGATGGGAATCCGGATACACAGAAATCAGTTGATCGAAAGCGGCGGGACGCTGCTGGGGCAGCTGCCGGAGTATGGCCATGGCACTCTCCTGAATCAGAACATTGGCTGACAGCAGGTGTGGATGTAAATACAGTACCGTTTGCGGACTTGAATGCCATTGCAGTAGCGCCACGCTAATCGTCCAGGCTGAAAAAGAGGCAGAACCGCGCCGCACGATGGAGGTTTGAATAGGCTCCGCGGAACTCAGCGGGCCTAATAAGCTATCGAAGGTTTGTACCTTATCCCGCAACCGTCCGGTATCGAGCAACGCTTGCAGGCCCTGATAAAGCGGCCGGGGAATTAGGTTGTCCAAAATTTCCAGCGCATTGGCCTGCCGTTCGCCCGCCGAGTGGGCTACGCCGCGCTGCGCGTCCAGAATATGCTGGCGCTCATAAATTTGCATCAGCAGCCAGAATAAGCGCTGTTGTCCTTTCTTGAGCTCGTAGCGTAAGGCCGAGCGTAGCTCCGCATTGGCACTGCTCATACCATGCAGGACTTGCTGGGCCAAGCGCATTTCCTTCTCCACCAGCCGCTGAAACATAGGCGCATCGGCAGGCACTGTGGGATAACTGCTCAGGGCCCGTAATGCGGCGGCGCGCGCGTGCAGATTGGACGTCTGCGCTACCTCCACCAACACTTGCCGGGCTTCCGGGGTAGCCAACCGGGCACACACCTGCGCCAGCAAATGCAGGTAGTGCCCATCTGATTCCTTCGTCAATACTTCCTTGATCTGGGGCAAGGCCGCAGCTCCTAGTCCGACTAGGCTGTTGGCCACCGAATGTCTTACCGTCTTGTTGCGCAGCAAGCGCAGCAGCTCATCAGTAAGGGTCGGATTGGTCGCCTCCGCGGCGGCGGTTACGGCGGCCTGCACTACCTCCGGCGCCGGGCTATGCAGGCAGGTTATCAACAGTTCGCTTTGTTGCTCGGGAGCCAAAAAACGGATGAGTCCCAGGGCCATGATGCGGGAGTTGGTATCGGAAGAAGCCAGAATACTGCTGAGACTTTGCCTGGCCTGCACGTCGTCGGGCGCTTGTGCCAGCCGGCCCCGCAGAGCTCCCCTCCGCACCACGGTATCCGGATGATGCAGTAAGTCATTGGCCTCGGGGTGGCCACCGGCCAGGGTGCTGGCGGTTTCGCGCAGCTTCGGATCGGGGTCGTCGAGCGCCAGGCGCCGCAGTAGGCTCGCATCGGCCTGATGGCCCACCAGACTTAGCACACGCGTACGCACCCGACTATCGGTATGCGAAAGCAAGGCCGAGGCGTGTTGTACCAAAGTGCCGGATCCGGCTTTGAGCAGATCCTCAATTGCCTGCAAGGCTTCCTCTACACTATTATCGGCTTCTTCCGCATCTGTTACAGTAGAGCCACTGGGGGGCAAATTTGGCGCTGGGTTGGCCTCAAACCGCAAGCCCAGCGCGTCTTTCAACTCATCGAGGTATTTCCAGTAGGTACGCTGCAATAGAAAAACAGCGCCCAACAATAGCAGCCCCATCCACACAAACGGCACCCACTGGTTCAGCGCTGGCGAGTCGTGCAGGCCCAGCAGCAATAAGCCCCCCAGCCCCAACCCCAGCGGCTCATAGAAGCCTTTGGCTAAGGTGTGCCCTTCTAGGCGCTCTAAGGGCGTGAGGGGTTGAAAGAGAACTAGGAACACCGGCTCGAACAAGGCCCGGCGCAGCACTTCCAGCGTCAGATAAAGCCCCCCAAAATACACCAGCAACATGGCAGGACCGACAGCAGCCAGCTCCAAAGCCCCAAACAGTAGAACACCCGCCAGAGCCGTCATCGGCAGCAAGGCCAGCGTCCAGCGCACGCCCAGGCGGTCGATGCCGTGGCGCGTGAAAAGCAGCTTAAAGAGCATAGCCAGGAGGTACGTAAGCGCTAAAACGCCCCCCACGTACTGCAGAATCGTGGTCTGATCCTGGAGCTTATACTTCACATTCACAAAGAATATATACTCCACGCCCACCGCTACCGCGGCAATGGCAGTCAAACTCAGGCCCATGGCATGAATCAGAGGGCTGGCCCCAAATACTTGGCGTACCAGCGCCGACTGCACCGGCCGCGCTACCCTCGGCGCCCCCGGCCGAGCCTCCACTACCCGCGTCTGAAACGTAGCCCGCTGAATCAAGGAGGCCAGTATATAAGCCCCGCAGGCGGTCAACAAGAGCACGTAGAGCTCATTATAGGCGTGCACAACGACGGCCAGCACGGCCCCGACGGCTTTGGCGGGCATATCGCCGGCGCTGATGATGCTGAACAGCCGCCGCCCCTGCCGCACGTTAAAAACCACGGCCGACATCCCCCAGAACTCCAGGTTGGTGAGCAGATAAATGAGGCGGTAGCCCGTCATGATGGCTACTGCCGTTGTGACGGACGGCCCCAGCAGGAGCAGCAGCGCTAGCACCAGCGTGAGCACTACGGCCACCAGCAAGGCCCGGACGGCCAGCTTCTGCAACAGCCAGTGGTGTTCAAAGTGCGCGTACAGCTTGCCTACGGCCATCATGGCTAGCGCCCCCACGCAATACGCCAGGGGCAGATTGCGCTCCGGATGCTCTTCCAACAGCAGCACGTTGGCCGTCACGTACACCAGAATGGTGCCGATGCCCAGCAGGAAATTGTGCGCAAAAAACAACCCAACCGTCTTCGTCTCGCCGGGCCGTATCCCCAGATACCGGGTTAGCTTTTCCATTCAAATTCTTCCGTTAAAAAGCCCCCCAACGGACGCTGTCGGCCTATTCGAGGGCCGGCCGCTTAGTGCAAGGCGCGCTTCTTGACCAATCCGCCCTTGGTGTCGCTGATGCTTTGCATGACCACAAAAGCGTTCGGATCGATTTTATGAATCTCATCGGTGAGGCCCACGACCTCCAGACGCGTAACGACCGTAAAAATGGCTTCTACCTTTAGGTGCTGATGCCCGTGCGAGCCGTAGCCCTGGGTGACTTCAAACACGGTAGCACCCCGGCGCAACTTGTCGGTTATCATCTGCCGGATTTCAGTGCTATGGAAGGAAATAATCGTCAGGCCGGTGTACTCCTCAATTCCTACCAGGATAAAGTCCACGGTTTTGGCCGCCGACAAGTAGGCCAGGATGGAGTATAAAGCGGTTTCAATGGACAGCAGCCACGCCGCCACGCCGAAGATGATAATATTGATAATCAGCACGATATCTCCAATAGACAGCGGCAGCTTGCGGCTGAGGTAAAGCGCCAGAATTTCAGTACCATCGAGCACGCCGCCGCCCCGCATGGCCAGGCCAATGCCCGCCCCGAGAAAAAATCCGCCAAACACCGCAATCAGCAGCTTATCATCCGTGACGCTGGGAAAGGAAACAATCAGCAGCGCCCCGGACAGGGCCATAATCGTCAGCAGGGTTTTAAGCGCGAACTTTCGCCCCAACTGATAGTAGCCCAGGATTATAAAGGGAATATTGATAACCAGAATCAGCACCGACAAGGACATGCCGGTCAGGTGCCTTACCAGCAGCGAAATACCCGTGACGCCGCCGTCAATGAATTCGTTGGGCAACAGAAAGCCTTTCAAGCCCAGCGCCGCCGAAAAAACGCCCGCCAGCAGCAGCAAGGTTTGCACGATCGTGCGGCGCACCCAGCGCTGCGACAGGGCATAGAACACATTATAGTTGGCCGACGCAGTGGCCGCCTCGTCTACGGGAGCCGCGACCACTTGCTGCGCATAGCGCTTGGTGCGAAAGCGAGAAGGAATCAGGTGATCGAGCAACATTGCCGCCAGCAAAAGCCAGATGTTCACTACCGATATAGGTTCCGGCGGCCAGCTGGTCAGGAGCCGCTGCCGGGCAAATGCAAAAACGCCAGTCACGAGCGCAAGGCTTGGACCGACACCGAAGAACGGAATCTGATTCGGTGCCCATTTCCAGTCTGCCTAGACTAAGGGGCACTACTCGAAAATATCGAATTAATTTAAATAAATCGCAAAATAATACTTCAGCTAAGCCAACCGGTTTTTAGGGTCGAGCGGCAGAGAAATGGTAAATTCCGTGTACTCTCCCTCCTTGCTGTCCACGGAAAGGGTGCCACCGTGGCCTTTGGTGATGATATCGTAGCTGAGCGAGAGGCCCAAGCCGGTGCCCTCCCCCGTGGGTTTGGTAGTGAAAAAGGGCTGATATATTTTCTCGCGCACCGTCGCTGGAATCCCGTTCCCGTTGTCGCGCACCCGCACTTGCACCGTATTGCCCACTTGTCGGGTTTGTACGCATACCTCCGGGCAATAGCCGGGCGGCGCTTGCCGGCTCTTTTCCGCCACGGCGTAGAAAGCATTGGTCAGCAGATTCAGAAACACCCGGCTCAGGTCCTGGGGGAGCACTAATACGGGCTTCAGGCTGGGGTCGAGTTCGGTGAGGAGCGTGGCGTTGGAATCCTTGTTCTTCGCCCGCCAGCCATGATACGCCAGGCGCAAGCTTTCCTCCACCAAGGTGTTGATGTTAGTAGCCTGCCGCTGGGTACTGTTGGCCCGGGAGTGCTCCAGCATGCTTTTCACAATGCGGTCGGCCCGGTGGCCGTGCTGGTGAATGCGGCTTTGGTTCTGAATCAGTTCCTGCAAGAGCTGCTGAATACTGTGCTGGCCTTTCTCCGAGAGCTGTTCTTTGGCGAGTTCCTCCTCCAATTCGGCAACCAAATCAACGCTGAGGTCGGAGAAGTTGGTGACGAAGTTCAGCGGGTTCTGCATCTCGTGGGCAATGCCGGCGGTCAGCTCGCCCAGCGAGGCCATTTTCTCCCGCTGCACCAGCTGGCTTTGGGTGGTTCGCAGGTCGGCCAGGGCCTGCTCCAGATCGTTGCGCTGGGCAATTATCTCGGAGGTGCGCGCCGCCACCTGCTGCTCCAGCTGCTCATTCTGCTGGGCCAGCAGCAGCTGCTTTTCCTGCTCCTGCACCAGGCGCCGCCGCTGCTCCCGAATTAGAATGGTCACGATGCCCAGGGCCAGCAGCAGCAGGATGGGGCCAACGAGCAGAAAGGGAATCAGGACGTCGGGCATGGCGAGAGCCAGCGGAGCTGAGAAAGATAAAGACGTAACCAGCAAACTAATATACGCAACTTGGGGCCAAAAAAGCCCCCACTCTATTCTGAAGTGCAGCCCCATCGGGAGCCTCAAGGCTGAGCTGCCGGGGAGGGCTGCGGATGCGAGACAGCTGACCTAAAGGCCGAAAGCGGCTGCCCCAGCAAACGATACGGCCGCTGCTCCCAGCTACTATAGTGCAGCCACCGCGGCAGGGCGCGGCGCGCGGGCACACTAATAGGAAAGAAGCGGAACATCCAGGCAAATAAGCCCATTTGCACAGCGGCTAAAAACGTATCAGGACTGCTGAGAAGCGTATCCAGGCGAATGGTGGTGGCCACGTCGTAATCAGCGCTGTAGATGACATTGATGGCCCCGTACGTCACTACGGAGCACGAGCAGTACACCAGGATACCGACGCTGAAAAAGAACTCCGGCTGCTTTTCCAGCTCGAAAGGCGAGCTGCGGGTCAGATACACCACATGGATAATGGCGAGCGTCACCAGAATGGTGCAGCCTAGGGCTTGGGCGTAGCTGTTTACATCCGTAAGTAGACCATTAAAGAAAGTGGCATCCAGCAGAGCCACACCCAGAAACACGCCGATGCAGAGGCGGATAATCTGCTGCACCCGCCCGGCGGGTAAGAGGCGCTGATAGGTGCCCGCCAGCAGCACTACCATCAGCACCGTGGACAGGTGAAAAAGGTAGATGTTGTTGCGAATGGAAATGCGGCTGATCGTATCCATGGGAAACAGCACCACTTTGGCGGCCACGTAGTAAAATACCAACCGGAAGCGATACGGAATGTGCTGCCGCCGCAAACAGGCACTGGCAAACGGCACGATCGGTGCCGCCTCCAGTACCCGATTCATCACATGAACGACAACCCAAGCATCCATTCGCGTTACCTAATTCTGATCAAAGGTTCCGCAGTTAGTAGGACATCTCTCATAACTTTCTCCAATTTTGTAGTCAGTATCAAACACGCCCGGTGAGGTTTCCTTGTTGAGGGGTATCTCCTTGCCTGTTTTGTCCACGCCGGTTACAACAACTTTTAATCGCCCCCTGTTCTTCTCCTGGCTACGATAAACCCGGATACCTACAACCCGGGGATCTTTCAAGAGCGAGTCTACGAGTGCTCTGCTAAAATAATTGCTTGAGACATTTTGGGGATAATCTTTTTTGTAGCGCTTCACATCCTCAATGGCCTCTTTACGTTTAGCTGGATCTGTTATGAGCTTGCCAGCGTTCGGATCAAACGCAGGATCCGTGATACTCATCGTTGAATCCACCTCCGCTTGTTCGGTCTGGGTTCCCCCTACCGCATTCTGCGAGCCCGGCGTTGTGGGCTTAGACTTGTTTTCACACCCAAAAAGCCCCCCGGCGAACAGGAGAAGTACACAGCCAGTCCAACGCAGATTCGTATAAATTTTCATACAAGGTAAGGTTTGGTGAAAAGTGAAATAAATGGCTGCTGAAACAAAGCCGATGCTGGGCGTGCTGTTGGCCTTACTGCCTACAGGCATTGGCTAAGCTACTTATTGATATAAGGCGGCTCCTACGCAGTTCTCGGGGCATTTGTCTTCGCTTATCCCGAACAGATATTTGCCCTGGGTTCTCAGCCCCGATTGCTCCTCCAGATTGATCGGATTGACTAAGTCAGCGCCATCCTTATCCACCCCTATCACCACCATTCTTTCCTGCCCCGCGCTGTCGGCGAGGTACATGCGCAGGCCCTCGCATTTGCCGTTGGCCAGCAGGTCTTTCACTAGCTGCTTACTGATATAACCATTGTGCAGGCCACCGGACGGGTGGTTTTCTCTGTATTTCTTTACGGATGCAATGGCATTATCGTAATCAGCTTTGGTTTTGGGCTTGCGACCCGGCTTGGGTTTCTTGGCCGCGGGAGTTTCTGCCCTATGAAAGGCGAAGTGCACCGGCACGGCCAACTGTGCCGCCGCCTGACTAGCAGAGGAATTACTGCATCCAAAAAGCCCCCCAGGGGCCAGCAGCGCGGCCACGCCCATTGCGTAAAGACCTGACATCAGTTTCATATGCAGTAAGCTTAGGTACGCTGAAACTCTACCCAATAAGGAAAGACAGAATGGTAGCGGGAATATCACCTCTGTGTCTGTACCTTATATAGACGTATAATAGTAATAAAATATCTTTAAATAATATATCCGCAGGCATAAGTCTGGCTAATTACCTTGACACACCAATAAGGCAGGAACGAGGATGAGGGATGCGCTTCTTTACAACTGTGGCCTTGAAAAGTGAGTAATGGCAGCATGGGCCGGTAGGTAACCGGCCGCCTTGCTTGATTTTCAGAGAACTGCCTGCGCCTGTAGGTAGCTAGCCGCACCCTATGGTATCTACTTTTACCCTTGCTCATTCCTGGCGCGTTCGCACCGTTGGGCTGCTATTGGCGCTGGGCACGGCAGCTCCGGTGCAGGCCCAGATTACGCCAACCGCGCCCGCCGATACTCTCCGTAAGTACGAAACGCCCGCCCAGGCTTCGGCCGTCAAGAAACCCTGGTATCAGGGCAAGCTGGTGCGCGCCACCATTGTGCCAGCCGTGATGATTGGCTACGGTTTTTATACCCATAAGGGTGGCGGTTTTTATACCAATGAACAGGCCAACCGTGACATCCACAAGCTGTTTCCTACTTACCGCACCTCCCTCGACGATTATCTCCTGTTGGCCCCCTACGCGGAGCTGGGCCTCGTGGCGCTGGCCGGCGTGGAGTCGCGTAGCGACCGGATAAACACGCTGCTGGTTATTGTCAAAGCGGAGGCGATTATGCTTACCTCTGTTTACGCCCTAAAGTACATTACCCGCCGGCCCCGCCCCGATGGATCTGACAACGAATCGTTTCCCTCCGGCCACACGGCTCAGGCCTTTCTGGCCGCCAGCATCGTGCACACGGAGTTTCGCGACAAAAGTCAGTGGTACGGCATTGGGGCGTATACCATTGCCACGGGCGTGGGGGCGCTACGCATGATTAACACCAAGCACTGGCAGAGCGACGTGGTGGCCGGGGCTGGCTTCGGCATTCTCTCCGCCCACCTCGCCTACCTGACCCACCGCAACCGCTGGGGTCGGCAGCCGCGCCTCCCGAAAGGCATGACCCTGACGCCGACCCTGTACGGGGGCGCTACGGGGATATGCTTTATCTGGCGCCCTCAGTAGCCAGAAGTAACCTCAGAATGGCACAGCTACAGGGGGCGTAGAATGGAAATAAACCAGTGTCCTTTCTTTCGCTCGCGCCCCAGGTAGTACCCGTCTACAACTTTAATTTGCAAGTGGCGGCGCCAGCGGGCCGGAATTTTGGTGTAGGGCAGCGAGTTGGAAAAGACGGCGATGGGGAGCTGTTGCAGCGGGAGCGAATCGGTGGCGGGGTTCCAGGTAGGTACCGCCTGGCCGGCAGCCCATACCTGCTTTACCTGCATTGTATCGAGGCTATACCAGGGCACCTGCTGGATAGCGGGCTGCCGCCGGGCCATGCTTAGCTGGCGCAGGCCCCGCTCCCCGTGCCGTTCCTCCCAAACAGGATACGCTGGCTGCAGAATACTCAGGACGGCGGCCATGAGCGTCAGCGATGCGGCCATGAGTAGCTCCGGCCGGCGACTGTGCCAGGCTGCGCGCACAGCTATAATGCCCAAGCTACCCAGGACGAGCACAACCACGTCAAACCGCAGCGTATTCGGCCCAAAGCCCGGCAGATTGATAACCAGCATTGCTCCCGGCACGGCCAGACAAATCACGGCCAGCAGGCCCGCCCAAAAGCGCAGCAGCAGATGGTCAGAGCGGGTGGCCTGCTGATAGCGGAAGGTCGTTTCCCAGTAGCGCAGGGCTCCGGCAGTCAGCAACGCCAACGGGGGCAGCAAGGGCAGCATATACCTCACTTTTTTTTCGGGTACCAGACTAAGAAGTACCAGAGCGGCTAGCAGCCAGCCCAGCACCAATCCATACGGCAAAAAGACCCCCAGACGCCGCTTCGCGTAGGGCACCGCTAGGGCGGCCACTGTAGCCACCACCCACACGCCGGTAAAGACAAAAAAAGATGAGTAATACCACAGCGGCTGGACATGTCGCTCGCTCCAGGCCGTCACCTCTGTTTGAGCTACCGCCAAGGCTGCCCGGCGCACATGATACAGAATATACAGCGGCCAGCTGCCGCCCACCACCAGCGCCACCATCCCGGCCAGCAAGGTGCCGCGCCAATGCCCGCGCACTCCCCCGCGCGTTTCCAGATTTAGCCGAGAAAGATAGCACGCCACAAATGGCAATAGCGCTCCATACAAGGCCACGGGACCTTTGCTCAGCATTGAAAAACCCAGCAGCAGTCCGGCTCCACTGAAGGTGCCATAGCCTTGGCCGGCGCCCCGCCAGCCCCGCACCAGCAGCCACAGCGCCCCCACGACGAACCCGTACGCAAAAATATCCCACTGCCCTTCCCGGCCACTCACAATTACCAGCAGGCTACTGGCCAAAACCAGCGCACTCAACCAGGCCGTGCGGCCGGGATTATCGGTATCAAAAGCCGCATCGCGCGTTAGCTCGCGGGCCAGGCCCCAGAACATCAGGACCAGCAGCGTAGCCATCACAGCGGCCGGAAGTCGAAGCAAAGCCAAATCGTTGGTGGGGCCTACTAGTTGCTGCGTAGCCGCTACGGCCCAGGTGGGCAGTGGGGGCTTGGCCAACCGCAACTCATGGTTCAGGGTAGGAATCAGCCAGGAGCCGCCGGCTACCATTTCGCGGGCAGCCACAAAATTGCGGGCTTCCATCAGACTAACTTCCGGGGCGCCTACGTGAACAAAAAAGCTAAATATGCAGACCAGCAGCACGGACGCCAATCGGCCGAGCGTGCTGCGTTTGACTGGTAGCGTTGATTCAGGCACAGATGATCAGCTTAAGATACTGTGTGATTATAATGAGAATAGCGCAGCTCTTGGCAACAACCACGAAGCTGCACATTCACCTCGTTTTGCTAGCTGGTAATTAACTATCCGGAAAGAAAAATGTCTATGGATTCTGATCATGGCTGACAAAAAAGCCCCCCGGAAATATCTGGGGGGCTTTTTGGCTGTATAAACGTGGCCTTGGACGCTCGGGCTCACTTCTCAATTTCCTCTACCCGCAGCCCCTTGATTTCCCGGCGCAGCAGCACCACGTTGCGGGCGTACACGATAATGCCTGGCACGTTGCCCAGAATCAGGACGTAATCAATGGGGCGGCGCAGCACGGCGTAAGCCAGAATAAGCGCCGAGCCAATGAGGCTGACGAGCCAGAAACCCAGCGGCAGCACCGATTCACCCTTGCGTTCGGAATACAGCCACTGATACACGAAGCGCAGCAGAAAAATGGTTTGTCCCACCGCGCCCAGCGCCAACACGCCACCCGGAATGCGGTTAGCGAGCATGGTTTGCAGGCTAAAATAAGCAGTGCCGGACACAAACCAGGCAATAGCTGCTAAGGGAAACGCATATGCCCCCACCCGAAACGCGCCGTGGAGCTTACCCCACTCGCCCAGCAGCTGCAAGTTGCGGATATAGATGGCGTAGCTGATAAGCTGGGCTGCCAGAATAATCGGGTCGTGGCGGAGCATGCCGTAGAGAATCATCAGAAACGACGACACCAGGCTGATTTGCCAGAATAGCACCGGCACCAGCACGCGTTTGGCCCGCTCGCTCTGAATCCATTGCAGAATAATACGGCTCGAAAACAGCAGTTGGGCAATTAGCCCCACCCCGTACGCGACGATTTCGGTCTTCATGCCTTGGGGCTAGCCTTCGAGGGTGCGCCCGGCTGGGGCCTGCTGCTGGCGCTGCTCCTCCCCAATGGCGTAGTTCAGCCAGCGGCTCCTGATCCAGCGGAAGCCGAAGGTATCGACTAGGGGCTTCCAGGCGCGATTCCAGAGGTTGTATTTGGCCGTGCCGGCGAAGCGCGGAAAGTGGCGCACGGGCAGCTGCTTCACCTTGCCTCCCTGCAATTGCACCAGCGCCCCCAGAAAGCGGTGCATACCGTGGAAGAGCGGCACCCGGCGGGCAAACTCGATTTTGATGATTTTGAGTGGGCAGCCCGTATCCTGAATGCCGTCGTTGATGAGGGTGCGCCGCACGGTATTGGCTACCTTCGAGGACAGTTTTTTGACCAACGTGTCCTGGCGCTTGGCTCGGATGCCATTTACCATGTCGTACTCGGGTAGAAACTCAAAGAAGGTCAGAAAGTCGAGCGGCGTGGTTTGAATGTCGCTGTCGATGTAGCCGATGAGCGTCGTGCGGCAGTGGTCGATGCCGGCTTTGATGGCCGTGCTCAGGCCGCGGTTTTGGGCCAGACTAATGAACTCGTATGGAGTACCTGCGCGGCAGATATCGCGCAGCAGGGCCAGGGAACCATCCGTGGAGCCGTCGTTGACAAATAAGACGGTGGTCGCGACAGGCGTTTGGGCCAGAAATTTATCCATCTCCACCACAAATTGCGGCAGGCTTTCTTCCTCGTTATACACGGGAACTAGCACTGTAAGCGACTGGGTGGCGAGGTAAGCGGAGGGGGCAGCAGACATAGAAAAGCAGATAAGCGGGGCGCAAGGTAAAAAGGATTTAGCGCCAGCGGCTTGTCAGTAAGGATAAGGAGCGTGAAAAAGCCCCCCAAAGTGCTTCTAACATAGAGACCGTCATGCAGAGCGCAGCGAAGCATCTCGCTCGGGGTCGTTGCAGTAGTAACTCAACGTTCAACACGCGAGATGCTTCGCTGCGCTCCGCATGACCGCCTTATAATGGAGACCGACTTATCATTAAATGTAAAGCCTTACTCCCGCCGTACTCCCGCCGAGATCGTGCTGTGCCGCTCGCGTAGTACAGCTACTACATCGTCCAGCGTGAGGCCCGAAGCGGCCAGCAGCACCAGCAGATGGTAGAGCAAGTCGGCGGCTTCGCCTTTCAAGCCTTCAAAATTGCCCCCCACGGCGTCAATTACCGTTTCTACGGCTTCCTCGCCTACTTTCTGGGCGATTTTGGGCATGCCTTTGCGAAACAGCGAGGCTGTGTACGACTTAGGGTCTTCCTCGGGGAAGTCGCGGCGGCGCTGCACCAGGCGCTCCAGCTCGGCCAGGAACCCGACCGGGGCGGCGGGAAGGGCCGTTTGGTCGGGTTGCTCGAAGCAGCTGGTGGTGCCGCGGTGGCAAGTGGGCCCGTCGGGGCGGGCGCGGATGAGGACCGCGTCGCCGTCGCAGTCGGGGTGCAGACTTACTACGGTGAGGAAGTTGCCGGAGGTTTCGCCCTTGGTCCAGAGGCGGTTTTTGGAGCGCGAGAAAAAGGTCACGCGGCCCTCCTGTTGGGTTTTGGCTAGCGCCTCCTGGTTCACGTAGCCCAGCATCAGCACCTGGCCCGTCTGGTCGTCCTGCACCACGGCGGGAATTAACCCATCGGGCATTTTAGCGAAATCGAATGTCATATCTGATTTATAGTCGCACCGGAATCCCATCCTGGCGCAAGTGTTCTTTCAATTCGCGAATGCCGATTTCGCCGAAGTGAAAAATGCTGGCCGCCAGGCCCGCGTCGGCATGGGCAGTTTGAAATACTTCCGTGAAGTGCTGCTTGCTGCCCGCGCCGCCCGACGCCACCACCGGCACAGATACGGCCCGGCTCACGGCGCCGGTAATGTCCAGCGCAAAGCCATCCTTGGTGCCGTCGTTACTCATGCTGGTGAGCAGAATTTCGCCGGCGCCACGTTCAGCGGCTTCCCGGCACCACTGCACGGCGTCGCGGCCGGTGTTGTGGGTGCCGGCGCGGGTGTAGATCTGCCAGCCTTCGGGCTCGTGAAAACGGGCGTCGGCGGCTACCACGATGCACTGGGAACCAAAGCGGCGGGCTAGCTCGTCGATCAATTCAGGGCGGTGCAGGGCGGCGGAGTTGATGCTGACTTTATCGGCCCCGTTCATGAGTAAAGCTTCTACGTCGGCCACGGTGCCGATACCGCCGCCTACGGTAAAGGGAATATCCAGCTCGCGGGCCACGTCGCGCACCAGCGCTACCAGGGTGGCGCGCTTCTGGTTGGTAGCAGTAATATCAAGGAACACCAGCTCATCGGCGCCCTCACGGGCGTAGCGGGAAGCCAGGGCCACCGGGTCGCCGGCGTCGCGCAGGCCCTCG
This sequence comes from Hymenobacter sp. HDW8, assembly GCF_011305775.1. Taxonomy (NCBI): domain Bacteria; kingdom Pseudomonadati; phylum Bacteroidota; class Cytophagia; order Cytophagales; family Hymenobacteraceae; genus Hymenobacter; species Hymenobacter sp. HDW8. The sequence continues at coordinate 442,085 of NZ_CP049907.1, read as the reverse complement.
AAACGCACGCCTTTCACGGTGCGGCCGTCTTTCACGTCGAGGCAGGGAATAATTCGTTTGGTAAGCATTGGGGGGCTTTTTTTGTAAAGAAAAAACTACAGCAAAGCCTGTAGTTGCTCTAGCGTGATGGTACCTTCGTACAACGCTTTGCCGATTATGGCGCCGTGCATCCCAATACTGGCCAGCGCCTCCACGTCCTGCATGGTGGTTACGCCGCCGCTGGCCACGAGCTGGGCCTGCGGATATTGCTGGCGTAGCTCCTGGTACATAGGCAGCGAGGGGCCTTGCAGCTTGCCATCCTTGCTCACATCGGTGCAGATAAAGGTGGTGGCGCCGGCCTCTAGGTATTCACCGATAAACGCGCTCAGCGTCCACTCCGACTGGTCGGCCCAGGCGTTGATGGCAATGTGATTATGGCGGAAATCAGCCCCCACAATAATTTTATCGGCCCCGAAGGTGGTCAGCCAGCGCTGCACCACGCCGGGCTCGCGGACGGCAATGCTGCCGGCCGTAATCTGCGCCGCGCCCGCATCGAAGGCCTGCCGGACTGATTGTTCGCTTTGCAGCCCACCACCGAAGTCGACGTGCAGCTGGGTTTGGCGCGCAATTTTCTCCAGCACCGGCAGATTAACCGGATGCCGCGCCCGCGCCCCATCCAGATCCACCAGGTGCAGCCGGCGCACGCCCTGCTGCTCGAAGCGCTGCGCCACGGCCAGCGGATCGGCGTCGTAGGTGGTTTGCTGAGCGAAGTCGCCTTCGGTAAGGCGGACGCACTGCCCATTAATGAGGTCGATGGCGGGGATAATATGCATAAGCGATGGGGTATAAGTAAGCGCCGGGTTCATATGTCTGCGTCATTCGGGTCGCACAACTGCGGCTAGCTAGGCCAGCAGTTCGACCTGAGGCTTACTTGAAGGTTAGAGTTGCAGGAAGTTTTCCAGAATACGCGTGCCAACCGGACCGCTTTTTTCGGTGTGAAACTGGACCGCGTAGAAGTTCTTGTGCTGCACGGCCGCACTAAAAGGCGTGGGATACTCTGCCTCGGCTATAGTATAGTCACCAACTGGCGCGTAGTAGCTATGCACGAAGTATACGTAGTCCTCCGCGCCCAGGCCGGCAAAGAGCGGGGACTGGAGTCGCTGCAATGTGTTCCAGCCCATGTGCGGGACTTTATACTCGGGCAGCGTGGGAAAGCGCTTGACCTCGAAGGGTAATATACCAAGTAAGGTAGCGTCGTTCTCCTCGCTATGCGTTCCAAGCAATTGCATACCCAGACATACCCCCAAAAATGGTTGGGTCAGACTAGGCAGTAATTTATCCAGTCCTTGTGCTCGAAGCTCACGCATGGCAGAGGCTGCTTCACCCTCGCCGGGGAATATAATCTTATCGGCCCGCTGGATGACTTCGGGGTCAGCGGTAAGGGTTGGGTGGCATCCTAAGCGCTCTAACGCAAACAACACCGACTGCACATTACCACCTTTGTAATCAATGACTGCTATTTCCATTTGAGTATTTTCAAACGATACCCATTTGTTTACACATTTGGTTTACCGCACAATATGTTGTAGCCCGTTAACCAGACATTTATTTAATTCTTGCTAACAGAGCACTTTATTAACCCAACTACGCATTGAAAGGCATTACCCATTTGTTTAAACAAATGGGTAATGCTACAGAACACCTTTAGTACTTGGGATTTCCATTTTAGAGGCATCACGAACCAGAGCCATCTTCATTGCTTTAGCAACAGCCTTAAATATGGATTCGATTTTATGGTGTTCGTTGTCGCCAGCGCACTGAATATTGAGGTTACAGCGGGCTCCATCGGAGAAGCTTTTGAAGAAGTGAAAGAACATTTCGGTGGGCATATCCCCTACTCTCTCGCGTTTAAACTCGGCGTCCCAGACCAGCCATGGACGACCCGAAAAGTCTATAGCGGCTTGGGCTAACGCGTCGTCCATGGGTAGTAAAAAACCGTAACGGGCGAGGCCGCGCTTGTCGCCGAGTGCTTGGGCGAAGGCTTCACCGAGGGCTAGCGCCGTGTCTTCAATGGTGTGGTGCTCGTCGATGTGCAAGTCGCCTTGTACTTCGATTTTCATATCGACGCCCGAGTGCTTGCTGAGCTGGTCCAGCATGTGGTCAAAAAATCCGAGGCCGGTGTGCATACTGGGTCGCCCCTGCCCATCGAGGTTTAGCTCAACGCGAATTTTGGTTTCGTTCGTGTCGCGCTGCACGAGGGCAGTGCGAGCGGGCAGTCGGAGGAAGCGATAGATTTCATCCCAGCTCAGTGTGGTAAGGGCGGCGCGCTCGTCGGCTTGCTCGCGAAGCAGGATTGATTGACAACCCAGATTTTGGGCCAGCTCTACATCCGTGAGACGGTCGCCGATGACGAAAGAGTTGGCGAGGTCGTAGCCGCTATCCGGGCCCAGGTATTGGCTGAGCATACCGATACCGGGTTTGCGGGTGGGAAGATTTTCGTGGGGAAAGCTGCGGTCGATGTGTTCGCGGGCAAACTCCACTCCTTCTCCCCGCAAAATATCGAGCATGAGATTATGGGCGGGCCAAAATGTCTCCTCGGGAAAACTGGCGGTGCCGAGGCCATCCTGGTTGCTGACCAGCACCAGCTTGTAGTCCAGTTCGCGGGCAATGCGAGCAAGATTGCTGATAGAGCCGGGCAGAAACTGAAACTTCTCTAAGGAGTCAATCTGAAAATCCGTGGGTGGCTCGATGAGGATGGTGCCATCGCGGTCAATGAAGAGTACTTTGTTCATAAAATGTAAGGTGCCGCTGATCTTATGGATGGAATCGGCGGTGATGTTGTGAGTAAAAGTAACTCAGTGATTACTTGCTTATGGTTAACAGGGAGTTAATGAACTGATCGTACGCATCACCCAAAGGCAGTTCCTGCATAATTGCGAGGCGACGGCGTGTGGTTTCTATATTCTGCTGATCTAATCGATTGAATCCCGTTTTAACGTACTCTTCCCAATAGAGTCCTACGCCTCGTTTTTGCCAGGACGGCAAGGTATTATAGTTGATTCCATGCTCGAACAGCAAATCGTGTTTGGCAGCTGTAGATAACCCTTTAACTTGACTAGTCGCTTCTGAAACAGTACGCCCACGCTTACGCAGCAACCAATAACAATGTGCGTTAAGCGAGTTTCGGCTAGCATCTTCCTGACGCCACCGAAAATAGTCCAGCACATTTTGCTGGTGAGGCAATTGAGAAATACGGCAGTCAAACACACCTACAGATCCTAGTAGCAACGAAAACTTTGCTGATGCTTCACCGGCAAGCACTGAGGTATACTTGCGCAGTTTTCGACCAAATGAATCCTCGTTAGGATGCAATAGCAGAGAAATTTCGTCGCTCTGCGTGTAACCATACAACATCCGAAAACCACACTCCAGCAAATGCTGGGTAGTTGCAATCATATAGTCGCGCATTCGCTCATCGAATGGCGCCTCAAATGGATACACTTCTTTGGTCAGGCGGGTAAAGCCGCGCCCGTCAAGACGCGCTACCAGATAAAGCCCCGGCAGAGCACAATGGTCATGGGCAGTTTCATAAACACGTAAGCGTGCATCCAGATCATTAAATTTCATCTTGCCATTCGCTTATTTCAAATTTGTAATCTCCTAAAGTGCGCACGTAGTACAGCTGGTCGAAGCCTTCGGCACGGGCTGGAATTTCAAGTCGGCTTCGGGTACCACGAATTCCCCGTTCGGGTATTTGGCGTTCCGTAGGACGCAGTAGATTGCGGATAACTGCATCGGTTGCTTTTGATTCGAAAAAGTATCCGACTATTTCGAAGTTCGCTGCCCGGGCAGGCGCTATATAAACGGCTCGTTCTGATTGCGTAGGATTTGTGTTATCAATTACACATTGCATCTGAGTCTGCAAGCATACCTGCAACAAACGCTGCTCACGGTGGCGCGTGCGCAATAAGTCCATGCTGATGCGTACGTGCGAATGAAAAAACTGCTGTTGGTAAAAGGTGGATTTACCAGTGGCTTGAATGCCGCAGAACAAAACGAGCTGCATAGTTAGGGTTAGCTGTTTGCAAACTCCTGCAGCGCCGTCAGTAGCTGCTCGTTTTCGGCGGGCGTGCCTACGGTGAGGCGGAGCGTGCCGGCGCAACCGGGCTGCGTGGTACGGTTGCGCACGACAATGCCGCGCGCCAATAAATAGTCGTACACAGCAGTGGCATCGGGCCGGAAGCGCACCAGCAGGAAATTAGCATCAGAAGGAAATACCTCGTCTACAATTTCTACTGACGGCAAACGCTCGGCCAGCCACTGACGGCCCACCAGCAAGTCGTTGCGCAAATTGTCAAAATGCCCCCAGCCGCCAACGCCGCCAGCGCATGTTGCTGCGTGGCTTCAGACACATTATAAGGAGGCTTGATTTTATTGAGAAAACCAATAATTTCCGGGGAGGCGAAGGCCATACCCAGGCGCAGACCGGCCAGGCCCCAGGCTTTGGAGAAGGTTTGCAGAATCACTAGGTTCGGAAACTCGGCCAGGCGCGTGGTCCAGCTGGGCGCGGAAGCAAAGTCAGCGTAGGCTTCATCCACCACGACTAAGCCGCGGAAGCCACGCAAAATTTCTTCAATAGCAGAACCGTGCAGCAGATTGCCGGTCGGGTTGTTAGGCGAACAAACGAAAACCAGCTTGGCGTCGGAAGCAATGATACCGGCCACGATTTCATCGGAAAGTTGAAAATCGGCGGTCAGCGGCAGGCGCTGAATGGCCACATCATTCAGGTTGGCGGCCACCTCGTACATGCCGTAGGTGGGGGGCAAAATCAGGATGCTATCCTTACCCGGAACGCAGGTGAGGCGCACGAGCAGGTCGATGGCTTCGTCGGAGCCGTTGCCGAGGAAAATTTGCCCCCCTGATACGTTCTTGATTTTGGCAAGCTCCGCTTTCACGGCGCGCTGCTGCGGATCGGGGTAGCGGTTGAAGGTGGCGGGGCCGGCGCTGCCGAGGCTGTTTTCGTTGGCGTCGAGCATCACCTGCGCGTCGCCCTGAAACTCATCACGCGCCGAAGAGTAAGGTTTCATTGCCCGAATATTGGGGCGAACAAGGCTTTCTAAATCGAACATGTTCGTGTTTTACTCTAATAAATGATTATAGAAAGGCGGTCATGCAGAACGCAGTGAAGCATCTCGCGTACCGACGATGGCTTCGTAATCCTACTACCGCGAGCGAGATGCTTCACTGCGTTCTGCATGACGGTCTATTTTATTGTGAAGCCTCCAAGCTTTCTAACCGCAGCGTAACCGCGCGGGCGTGGGCGTGCAGTCCTTCGGCCTCGGCCATCGTCTCGACTATGGGGCCCACGTTGCGCAGGCCTTCGGTGGTGAGGCGCTGAAAGGTGATTTTTTTCAGGAAGGAATCGAGCGAAACGCCGCTGTAGTTGCGGGCATAGCCGTTGGTGGGCAGCGTATGATTGGTGCCTGAGGCATAGTCGCCGGCGGCTTCGGGCGTGAGATGACCTAGAAAAACCGAGCCGGCGCTGGTGACGCCCACGCTATATTGCTCGGCGCCCTCCACGGCCAGAATTAAGTGCTCGGGCGCGTATTGGTTGGAGAAATACAGCATTTCCTCGGGCGTACGCAGCAAAATGGCGCGGCTTTCCTGCAAGGCTAGAGCAGCCACTTCGCGCCGCGGCAGCGTAGCCAGCTGGCGTTCCACTTCCTCCGTAACGGCCGCCAATACAGTGTCAGAAGTGGTGAGCAGCAACACCTGGGAATCAGGTCCGTGCTCGGCCTGGCTAAGCAAATCGGCGGCGACGAAGGCTGGATTAGCGGACGAATCGGCGATAACCAGCACTTCCGATGGGCCGGCGGGCATATCAATGGCGACACCGTAGCGGGTCGCCAATTGCTTGGCGGCCGTGACGTAGCGGTTGCCGGGACCGAAGATTTTGTCCACGCCCGGCACGCTTTCAGTCCCCCCAGATAAAGCCGCGATAGCTTGCGCGCCACCCGCCTTGATAATTGTCGTGATTCCTAAAAGCTGGGCCGTGAAAAGAATGATGGGGTTCACGGAGCCATCCTGAGCGGGAGGCGTGCACAGCACAATTTCCGGGCATTCGGCCAAGCGGGCGGGCACGCCCAGCATCAGTAAGGTGCTGAACAGCGGTGCCGAACCGCCGGGAATATATAAGCCCACCCGCTGCACGGGCACTGCCCGACGCCAGCATTCAACGCCTGGCATGGTTTCAACGCGCTCTTCAACCGGACGCTGAAGGGTGTGAAACGTGACCAGATTGGCATGCGCTTGCCGAATAGCGGATTGGAGCGCAAACGGCACCTGTGCGGTCGACGCGGCCAATTCTTCGGGCCGGACGCGCAAATCGGTGAGCGTGGCCCCATCGAATCGAGCGCCATACTCGCGTAGAGCTTCGTCGCCGCGCTGGCGCACATCTTCGAAAATAAGGCGCACGCGTTCTTCCAGTTCGCGGGCCTCGCCAGCGGCGGCGCGCTGCTGCAAAGCCGGCCACTCGGCCATGTCAGGATAGCGGATGAGTTGCATGACGTTTGGCTGATTAGGAAATCATTTTTTCAATGGGCAGTACCAGAATGCCTTCGGCGCCAACGGCCTTGAGCTGGCCGGTGATGTGCCAGAAGTCGTCCTCATTAACCACTGATTGCACCGAAACCCACCCTTCTTCAGCCAAAGGTGTAACGGTCGGTGACTTAATGCCCGGCAACAGAGCAAAAACAGACTCTAGAGCACTCTGGGGGGCATTTAGAATAATGTACTTGTTGCGGCGCGCCCGACGCACGGCCTGCATGCGAAAGCGCAGCTGGTCCAAAATCTCCTGCTTTTCAGCCGACAGATGTTGGGTAGCAATCAGAACCGCTTCCGAGCGAAATACCGTTTCTACCTCGCGCAAACCATTACCGAGTAGCGTGGAGCCCGAGGAAACGATATCGCAGATGGCATCGGCGAGACCAATGCTGGGCGCAATTTCTACGGAACCGCTTATGGTGTGCAATTGAGCCTGCACGCCTTCGCCGGCCAGGTAGCGGCCCAGAATCGCGGGATACGACGTGGCAATGTTCAGCCCCTGCAAGTCGGCTACCGACTTGTAATTTGCCCCCCGAGGAATGGCCAACGACAGGCGGCACTTGCTGAAGCCCAAAGCTTCCACTTCCAACTCAGGGTGGCCAGCTTCCACCAACACATTTTGGCCTACGATGCCCAGATCGGCCACGCCGTCTTGAACATAGCCGGGAATGTCGTCGTCGCGCAAAAACAGGATTTCGAGGGGGAAGTTGGTGGCTTCGGTCTTGAGCTTGTAGGTGCTGCTGACGAAGGAAATACCGCACTCACGAATCAGATTGAGAGAATCTTCGCTGAGGCGGCCTGACTTCTGGATGGCCAGACGAATCATGGGGTCAAATAAAAATGGAGAATGGGAAAGCCGGATTGGACGCGGGGCCGAAATCGTACTTCTCTGAACAGAACCACGAAAGCCGGGAAATGGCTACAACGTGGTTGAAAATCGGGCAGAAAAGGTCAAAACGACCAGGGCCACCTTGAATGGGTGACCGGGTGGCCAACTGCGGCGCACCCCACGGGGACGATATGCTTGTATAATTCCTCTAGAAAGAGGAATGATGCCGGTGATGCGGCGCGCCTACGCCAGCAACGGCCCCTGATTGCAGGGCTGCCGTGGGGCTTAGGGAGGAAAACTGGCGCGAGGCGAAGGGCATAAAGGCAGATTGCGGAGCAAAAGTACACGCAGATACGAGGTTTGAAAACTTTTGGCCTAAAAACTTTCTGTCGAGCTGCTATTGCGTATATGGTAGGTGTGGCGAGTACTTTGGCACTATTGTTACGGAAAGAACAATAGATTCCTGCTTCTGCCCTATTCTTCCACCCTGTTGCCTTGCTTGTTATGTTGTCTTTGCTTCCTCGCTCGTTCTCCCGGCTGCTGGCTAGTGGTGCCTGCTGCCTATTGCTGGGGCTAGCCAGTGTGCCAGCCATGGCGCAGCAGCCAGCAGCTGACACCCCGCAACTGCCTTTGCCCCAAGCCAGTCCGCACGCATATGTATTGCAAACCATTGGCCTGACCGACGTATCGGTTGACTACCACGCGCCCGGCGTTCGGGGTCGGCAGATCTGGGGGCAACTGGTGCCGTGGGGGCAGGTGTGGAGGGCGGGCGCCAATGAAAATACCCTCATCACGTTCTCGGCGCCGGTAAAGGTAAATGGTGAGCCCGTGCCAGCTGGAAAGTACTCCTTCTATATAATACCCCAGGATAACCAAGACTGGCAATTGATTCTGAACCGCGTAACCACGCACTGGGGCAGCGAGAAATACGATGCCAAGGACGATTTGCTGCGGGTGCCGGCTTCCGCCGAAACTTCCCCCGCCTACGAGACGCTGGTGTACTGGTTTTCGGAAGTGAAGCCGACCACGGCCCGCCTCAACTTATCTTGGGAAAAGCGCACCGTGAGTATGACTATCGAAACGGACGTGCACGAGCAGGTTGTCAAGGGCATTCAGCAAACGCTGGCTAGCGCGCCCAGCAACTGGCAACTTTTGGCGCAGGCCGCCGACTATCTGGTGCAGAATAATCTGCAGGGGGAGTTGGCCCTGCGTTACATCAATGAGTCGATCCGGCTCAAGGATGTGTACACCAATAACTGGATAAAAGCTCGTTTGCTGGCTTCCAAGCAAGACTATACCACTGCCATTGTCTACGCCCGTAAGGCCATCAAACTCGGCGACAAGAGCGACGATACATTCAAATCACAACTGCCCAGTATGCGCGTGGCCCTCACCGATTGGCAAGCGAAGGCGTACTAAATAGCTCAGATGAAACGGACGCTGGGGGGCAAAATCGTGTGATTTTGCCCCCCAGCGTCCGTTTCATCTGAGCCAGTTGTTTGGCTTAAACCCTTTTTCAACTCTATTAACGTTGCCACTCCGCAGCTTCCCATGCCCAACTTGCCGACCTCGCCCCTTTTAGCTTTGCTGGAAATCATGCAGCCTCTATCGACGGAGCTGCGGGAGGAACTAGAGCAACTGATGCGACAAGAGCACCTGGCGCGTGGCACGCAGCTGCTGCAACCGGGACAGGTGGCACATCGCCTGTACTTTGTGGAGCGCGGCGTAGTGCGCGGATTTTATCTGAAAGATGGCCGCGACGTATCGTCTTGGTTTATGAAAGAGAACGACTTTATTATTTCCATCGTCAGTTTCTTCACCCAAACGCCTTCGCTGGAATATGTGGAATTGCTGGAAGATGCCACGCTGTGGTCGTTGAGCTATGCCCAACTGCAACACCTGTATCAGCGATTTCCGGAGTTCAATGCTATAGGGCGCCGCCTCACCGAGAATTACTACGTGCTTAGCGAGCGGCGCACCCTCAACTTGCGCCTGCAATCGGCCCCGGCCCGCTACGAGCAGCTACTAACCGACTTTCCGGCTATTTTCCAGCGCGTGCCGCTCAAGCACATTGCCTCCCACCTCGGCCTGACGCCCGAGACCCTGAGTCGTCTGCGCGCCCGGCGCTAAATTTGCCCCCCACACGGTGTAGAGCCGCGTAGTCTCAGTTCTACACCGTGTAAAAAGCCAGGTGCCGAACTTGATCTATATCAATTTTAGCGTGGTGCCAGGCGGCCACCTTTGGGTTACTTATTCACTTAATCCCAAAGGTCATGCAACTGCCCCTTTTCCTGTGCGGCATCACGTTTCCCAGCTTCAGCTGGAGCAATCCACCGATCCTACTTATTATCCTGCTCGTGTTTGCTGGCTGCTTCTTGCTGGAGCGGCTAGTGCCAGGCTGGAAATTGCCCTCCGTTCCCACCTGGACGCGGCGGGTGTTGGCTCTCAACTTTCTACAGCTGCTGGTGGTGTTGCTGGCGGGCGTAAGTTGGGAAAAATGGTTTTCGGCTTATTCCGTCTTTCACTTGTCGGAGCACGTGAGCCCCGTGGTAGGCGGAATGGTGGCTTACTTCGTGGCCACGTTTATCTTTTATTGGTGGCACCGCTGGCGCCACACCGTCGATTTCTTGTGGCAGCATTTTCATCAGATTCACCACAGTCCGCAGCGCCTGGAAGTCATTACCTCCTTTTATAAGCACCCGCTGGAAATGACGGCCAACTCGCTGCTCGGCGGCCTCCTGATTTATACCCTGCTGGGCTTATCGCCGGCGGCGGGGGGCATTTATACGCTGTGCACGGCGCTAGGCGAATTTTTCTACCATACCAACGTGCGCACTCCGCAGTGGATCGGCTACATTTTTCAGCGTCCCGAAATGCACCGCATTCACCACGAGTACCAAAAACACGCCCACAACTACGGCGACATTGTGTGGTGGGATATGCTCTTCGGTACTTACCGCAACCCTCGCGAGTTCCGCGCCACCTGCGGCTTCGACGCTGAGAAGGAAGAGCAGCTCCTGCCTATGCTCGGATTTCGGGATGTGCATAAGGAAGAAAATGCGTAGAGCGAACTCAGCTACCGGGGCAATCCGCTTCAACCAACCTTTCGCGTAGAATCGCTGCCGCAATTGCTTCAAGAGTTGACTCAACCGAATCGTGTATACTTGCGCACTCTTCGATTTCACGTCTCTACGCTTCATGTTTTCCTCTAGTCATATTGTAGCCATTCGCAAAGAGAAAGGCTTTTCCCAGGAGGTGTTAGCAGAGCGTTCAGGTATAAGTCTGCGTACAATTCAACGGGTAGAGCGGGGCGAAACTATTCCCCGCGGTCATACCCTGCTGGCCCTGGCCACGGCCCTGGAAGTAGCAATTGAGGATTTTCAACCGGCGCCTGTACCGACTCAGGGTCAGGCGCCGGCTTCCTCGCCGCCCGAGTTGCGCTCCGATCCTCAGTTTTTACAGATACTCAACCTGAGCGCTTTAAGCTTTCTGCTGTTTCCGCTCCTTAATATCCTATTCCCGGTGGTGCTGTGGCGGGCCCGCAAACGCACCGTGCAAGACGTGGGAGAGGTCGGGCGCCGCGTTGTGGGCTTTCAGATTCTTTGGCAAGTGGGCAGCGTCTGCCTCTACCTTCTAGCAGTGGCCGTGCACTTGGTGGGGGGCATTTCTGCTAAATCAACGTTGCCTGTTAGTTTACTCAGCATCCTGTTTACCACCTACGCGGTGAACGTCGGGGCTATTTGCTACTATGCTTTTCGGCTCCGTCAAGGGCATCTCGATATCTACCCAGTTCGGCTGTAAAAACAGTTTATTACAATCTATTGACCTTAAATGCTTTACGATTAATGGCGGGGAAATGGCGCAGAAATGACGCACGCTTCAAGGCAGCAGTGGAAGTACTTTCGACTCAGTCAATCACCCTTGTCTAGTGTCTTATGAAGACCTCCCACAAAATTGTACTTAGCATTGCAGTCCTGCTCATCGTGGGCGGAATAGGCGGGTATTTTTATGCTCGTCAGCTGTTTCGGGCACCCCAGAATCAGTTGCTGATAACGGGCCTGCCCGCTACACTCCCCTTCGTCTGGCACGCGGAAGATACGGGCAGCGGCCCCGTGGCCCATGCCGGGCTCCTGGTACCAGTGCAGGTGCCAGGCTGCTCCCGCCCCTGCTATTTGCAGTTTGATACGGGTGCCCCTTATTCCGTGCTGTATGCCAATCCGCTGGCGGCGCTGCAGCAACAATACCCCACTATGCGCCTAGCTTTTTCAGCCGGGGGCGATACGCTGAAAAACTTCCGGTGCAGCCTGGGCAACGGGCAAGTGCTGGCCCGCACGGTGAAAGTGCTCCCCCTTGGCGCGAAGCAGCTACCGGAGGCGAGTAGCAACGAGCATTTTATTATTGGTACCCTAGGCACCGATTTTATGGACGGCCGGGTGCTTATCATTAACTATCCACAGCAGCAAATTACCCTCGCAACCGCCGTGCCCGACAGCCTGAAACAGCGCATGGTAGCGGTGCCACTCACCTTCGAGAGTCGCCGGGTGTTGCTGACGCCGCAGGTAGAGGGGAAGGCCCAGCAGTTGCTTTTCGACTCTGGCAGCAGCGCCTTCGCCCTACTAACCAGCCGGACGATATGGGATAAGTTGGCCCAGCCGAAGGCTCTTGTTCAAACGACGACGGTTAACTCCTGGGGCAAGTCCCTCACCGCGCATACTGCCCCTACGGCTGCTCAGCTTGGCTTTGGTGATCAACAGGTAGCCCTCGGAACGGTCACTAATATCGAGGGCACCAGCTTTGTACAGAACCTGATGATGCGAGTTAGCGGGATGGGCGGCATGCTAGGCAATGCTCCGTTTGAGCATCACACTGTCGTCATGGACGTGAAAGGTGGCCATTTTGGAATCCTACAAACAAATTAGAAGTAGAAAAAAGGCGAAAGTAAGATTGATTTATGAACGTCGGCAATTAGGCAGCGTGGGCTCAACTTATTTCGGGCGCACGTAATATCTATGATTGCCAAACTGATTATTCACGCATAAGGTGTCATTGCTATCCATTGGGCGGTGCTGAAGCTTATAATATACATTGGCTTCTCCCGTTTTATCAGGCTTTACCTGAATAATAAAACGCCCTTTCGAATTAGGGGTAAGCACCTGAGCAGTGTCTAATATTTCGCCTGTCCTATTATTCATCCTGCCCACAATCATTGATATATCACCGGATAAAGTAAATCCTAAACTAACTACAGTCTCAAAGGTCTGCCCTAGCGTGATAGTATCGGCTTTGTCGGTAAATACAGGAAGAATAATGCCATCCTGCAGCCGGCCGCGTTTGTCGTACTCGGCAACATAAATTAATCGACCTTGAGCATCGTATATCTGCTTTTGCACAGCCTTGCCTTTATTATCAAATATGAACAGGTCGCCCACACTAACATTATGCTCATATTGGCCTAGTTCGTTGAGCTTACCGTTAGGGTAGAAGAACATGTAAGGCCCTGCCAATGAATCATTGCGCCAGTGACTTATTTCCTCTAGTTGCCCCGTTTCATAATATGATTTAGCCACGCCATGCTGATGATCATTTTCCCACTCGACCGTAGACTTTAGCGCACCACTAGGATAATAGTTCTCCATAACTCCGTGTTGCGCCCCATTACGTAACGGTATTTTCATTTCTAATGCTCCGTTACTATGGTATTTTCGATACTCCGAGTTCCGCTCGCACGCGCTCATGAATATCAAGCCTACCAGTAATAACGGAAGGAATGGAAGCGGACTCATATAATCAGTGCTACAGAGATCTTTTTCCTAAAACCGCGCTATTACGCGCAGATTCACCAAGCGCTGGGACAGGTAATTGGGAACGGAGTAGGTGTCGCCGTTCACATCCTGGAGGTAGCTGTAGCCACCCACATTGTTGGCGGCCAGCACGTTCAAAATCTCCAGGCCCAGCCACAGGCTTTCCAGCTGACCTACGCGGCGTGGAGTATTGGTGTTATTGCGCAGGGTAAGCACTTTGGAAACGCCTAAATCGACGCGCTTGTAGGAGCGACTGAGCTTGGTAGTACCGCGCTCCTCAGGTAGGTTGGGCGGACTGAAGGGCAGGCCCGAGCCAAACACAAAGTTCACGTAGCCTTTCACCGAGGGATTGTTAGGCAGATGATCCTGGAAGAAAATGCCCAGGTTGAGGCGTTGATCGGTGGGGCGGCGGATATAGCCCTTCTCTTCCCGGCCGATCTCGGTGCCATCTTCGTCGCGCAGAGTTATGAAGTCGTCGTCGAGGTTTTCGCGGGTGGTGAGCACGCCCAGGCTAAACCACGACTCGGTGCCGGGCACGAACTCGCCAGCTACGCGGGCATCGAGGCCGGCGGCGTAGGCAGTGGCATTGTTGCGGGCAAAGTAGCGTAGGCGCACATTGTCGAGGTCGTAGGGTACGACGTCGGTGAGGTATTTGAAATAGACTTCGCCGGTGAAGCGGAAAGGCCGACCCCACTGCTCAAACTTCAGATCCTGCCCAGCGATGAAATGCAAAGAGCGCTGGGCCCGCAGTTCCGGGTTCAGAATGGCTTGCTGGTTGCGCAGCTCCCGATAAAACGGCGGCTGGTAATACACGCCCGCTGCCACTTTGAACGCCAGATCTGGGTTGCGGCGGGTTACAAACGAATACTGCACCCGGGGACTAAAGACCAGTTGGCGGTTTACGCTCCAGTAGTGCGCGCGCACCCCATAAGTAAGCGTGCGCAACGAGTCGAAGGTGATTGTATGTTGGGCGTAGCCTTGGTACCGCTCACTCTCAAGCGTCAGATCGGTGCGCAGGCGAGTGAAGCGGGCATCGGGCACAAAGCCCGCCGAATCGACAAACCCGTACTCATTCAGCGTATCCTCAATGTGCTCGCGGCCAGCTTTTGCCCCCCAGCGTACCGTGTGGCGACTAGTCGGTGACCAAGTGCCGCGGGCTTCGAGCGTAGCGAGGCGGGCGCTCAGGGTATTGCGCGAATGGTCGTAGCGCGAGCCTAGGTCGCGGATACGGACGGGACGATTAAAATCGGGCGAGTTTGGGTCAACGTTGATATCGGCGAAACGGTAGCTAGCTTCCACGTCCCGAAACTCCAGCTCCCGCGAAATTAGCCCCCCAGCCAGCACCTCCCCCGTAAACTTAGGGCTAAACTCGTGGCGCAGATTTAGGCCACCTTGGTAGGTGTCGTACTGCATTCGCTCGCGGCCATCGTAGGCAATAAAAAGCCGCGTAAACTGGTTGGTAGCGGTGCTGAAGGTACTCTGGCCGGTTTCGGGCGTGAAGCGGTAATCGTTGTGGGCAAAGGAAGTCAGCAAACCTAAAGTCGTTCGGTTTGGCTCCGATTTGCCCCCCAGTGCCGCGTTGATATAGAGCTGACCGTCGTAGAAAGTCGGATTGTAGCCACCTTGCGCCTGCCGCAGCGAACGGAGCACGTACTGAGCATTTTTGTAGCGAATACCAGCCAGGTAGCTCACCCGCTTGTTAGGCGACGTGGCCTCCACGTGGGCCGTGCCGCCCACCAAGCTAGCCGTGGCCGAGGCTCCAAAGCGCGCGGGCGTTTTGTACTCCACATCCAACACTGACGAGAGTTTATCGCCAAACTTTGGCTGCCAACCACCCGTCGAAAACGCTACCTGGCTTACCAAATCAGGGTTGATAAAGCTCAAGCCTTCCTGCTGCGCGGCAGTCACCAGAAACGGCCGGTACACCTCAATGCCGTTCACGTACACGAGGTTTTCCTCGTAGTTACCGCCTCGCACCGAGTAGGTGCTGGTCAGTTCATTATTAGCCACCACACCGGGTAGCGTGGTGAGTATCTTATTGAAATCACCGAAGGCCGAAGGCAATTCCTTGGCCGCCCGCGGGTTAATGCGTGTTAGGCTGACTTGCTCACGCGTATCCGCGCTTTCGCCGCGGCCG
This sequence comes from Hymenobacter sp. HDW8, assembly GCF_011305775.1. Taxonomy (NCBI): domain Bacteria; kingdom Pseudomonadati; phylum Bacteroidota; class Cytophagia; order Cytophagales; family Hymenobacteraceae; genus Hymenobacter; species Hymenobacter sp. HDW8. The sequence continues at coordinate 426,736 of NZ_CP049907.1, read as the reverse complement.
CGCACGGTTACGTTGCCCAGAGCGCGGGCATCGGTAGTGAGCGTGAGCCGCTGGGGGCATTTTTGGTTAAATCGAGGGGCGTGCGCAACACCTTGTAGCCCAGACGACGCGCCACGAGCACAAGAGCTGGTGCGCCGGGCCCGGGCGGCGTTACGCGCAGCGAAAATTGCCCCCCAGTATCGGTAGTAGTGCCGTCGGGTTGCCCTTCAACGCCTATATCCACAAGCTCTAGGGGTTGCCCATCCGCGTCGCGGACGGTACCGCTGACTAGGATGCGGTTGGCAGTTTGTTGGGCCATCACCCCCGTCCCGACCAGTACTAGCAGTAAGGTCAGCAGTAGGGAAAAAAGCTTGTTTCGCAGGCGAGTAAGCAAATGCATTAGGCGTTTAGGCTCTCCTCCGATTCATCCTCCAGCAGCTCGCTTTCGCTCAAGTGCGCACGCAGGTCAGCCAGCGTAGCTACGGGATCAGGCGAGCCAAACACGAAGTTGCCAGCCACCAGCACATCGGCGCCGGCTTCTACCAAAGCGGCGGCGTTGTCGCGGCTCACGCCGCCATCAATCTCAATCAGAGCCGAAGAGCCACTATCCACCAGCAACTCTTTCAGTGCGGCTACTTTGCGCAGGGTATTTGGAATAAACGCCTGCCCACCAAAGCCGGGATTCACTGACATCACGCATACCAAATCCAGATCGGCGGCAATATCCTCTAGCAACCACACCGGCGTATGCGGATTGAGGGCCACGCCCGCCCTGCAGCCTAGTGCTTTGATTTGCTGGATGACGCGATGCAAGTGTGGGCAAGCCTCATAATGCACCGTGATGTTAGTTGCACCCGCGTCGCGCACGGCGGCCAGATAATTTTGGGGCTCCTCGATCATCAAATGCACATCGAGCGGCTGCTTGGCATGGCGGCCAATGGCTTGCAATACTGGTATTCCAAAAGAGATATTCGGCACAAACCGACCATCCATAATATCGCAGTGCAGCCAGTCGGCGGCGCTACCAGCAAGGCGCTCGATTTCAAATTGCAGGTTGGCAAAATCGGCGGCGAGCAGCGAAGGAGCCAGTAATGGGGCTAGGCGGCGGGTAGAAGTCATACCGCGAAGGTAAGCGTTTGGGCGCGAGCTTGGATGAGGCGAAGCTCAGCTGATTTCGCTTTTTCCGCCAACTTCTCTTTACTCCTGATTTTCCGCTTTGATCCGTGGGTCGAAAGCAAACTCTTCCCGACTGCTAATGCGGATCCGGGCAAAGTCGGGGTGGCGGGCGTGCAGAATGTAGTTGAACTCGCTGGCAATAATGGAAGACGGCACCCGCAGCACAGGTGCCGTTTTGCGTTCATACCACGCGTCGCCCAAGGGCTGACAGAGGGAATAGTTGCGGGTTTTGTGCCAGTTGGGGGGTAATTGTTTCAGCGTAATGGTCTCTACGGCCAAGTCGTCTGGAATCTGCACAACGAGTACCTTGAATCGCTGACTTAATCCCTCCCCGCCTCGGTGCACTACGTTTTCCAAGCACGCCAGCGCCCGGCTACTGGCCGTATAAATCACGAAATGTCCTTTGGAATTCCAGCGCCCGCGGTTGCCTGAGGCATATAAATCCTGGGCGTACTCCGCCAAGCAAATACGGTATACTTCCACCCTACTGCTCGTTTAAGCCAAGTCGCCGTAGGCAATCCGATCCAACTCTTCCAGCACCAGATCAATGCCGCCGCTGGTTTCAAGCAATGTGAGTGGCACTTGCTCATCGAGGCCGTAGGAGGGCTTTTCGAGCCACCGGACAAAGGCATCCGCTTCGCCAAAAACCTGCTGCCCGCGCAGATGCAGAGCGAGCAGCTTCAGGGTCTGCTCGCTATGGGCGGGGTTCAGGTTTTTCTGCTCTTGGCGGTAGGTACGCAAGGTTTTGGTGGTGATGTTGAGAATATCAGCAAGTTGCTCGGGATGCAGATGAAGTAAGCCGGCCACCGCAATAGCCGTAGCGGCCGAAACGCCCTGCCGCGCCGCCATTACTAAAGAAAAGGAATCCTTTACCACTTTCTTAAGCGCCGTCAGCTCCGACCCAGCCATGGGAAGACTGGCGAGTCCGCTTGCTTTGCGAGTTGTTGCTATGCTGCTCATAATCGAAGTGGTTCTAGGTGTCATTCCAAAGTTAGGAATATTTTCCCTTAAACTCGGAAAGTTTTCTTTTTGTTCTGTAGCATGTCCTCTGGATTGCCGTTTCGCTACGATAGTGGAAACAAAAGCATCATGACGGTCATGCCGAGCGCAGCGAAGCATCTCGCGTGCAGTCGTTGAATTAGTAATCATCCATCAGCACGCGAGATGCTTCGCTGCGCTCGGCATGACCGCCTTATTAAGATAGTGCTTAAAAAAACGTAGCTCGAAGCAAATGCTTCGAGCTACGTTCAAACTAAACTTTATCAACCTTACTTCTCCCCTTTCTTCCACGGCTGCCAGTCCAATTCACCATTCTCGCGGCGGCGTAGGAATACCGTTTGATCATCTTTTTGGGTTTTTCCGAAGGTCACGTCGCCCCGGCAATCGAGGCATTTGACGGACGTATATTTGAATTTATCCTGCGCCACGCGCGAGGTAAGATCGAGGTTATCGGAGCCGCAGAGGCCACAGGCGGGCACATCGGCAAAGCTCAGGCGGTCGTACTCCGACACCACGTCGTGGAAGTTGCCTCCCTGCACGGTGAAGTGAAACTGCCGGCGCCCGATGCGCTTAGTAATCATGAGTTGAAGCACAGCAAATACATTAAAGGGTGAGAGCGGAATAGTTGGTTAAGGATAAGGGTTTTTATTGGAAATAGAAGTGCATAAAAAAGCCCCCAGACACAGTATGCCTGCTACCTGGGGGGGCTTTTTTGAAATATTATTCCTTAATAAAGCGCACCGAACGGCGGACGCGACCAGCGCTTACAGAGCACGTATAGGCACCTTTAGCTAAAACGCCGGGCCTCAATTCTACCTGTTGAGCTGAAGTAGCGGGCACTTTTTGCTCCATAACAACCCGGCCGCGAGCGTCGATGATGCGTACGCGCAGTGCTACATTTTGAAACTCGGGCGTGAGCTGCAAGAACAAAGCGTCATCACGGGTTGGGTTGGGGTAAAGGGCTAGCTGTCCGCGAGCAGGCGCTGGCGCGGCCACGGGGAGGAGCGTACCCGCCGCGAGCGTTTGCGCCCGGCCAAAATCAGGGATGCCGTACCCCAACTCATTATCGGGTTGAGTTGCCTGGGAGCCGGAGCGCTGCAAGGTGGCAATTACCTGCTGTGCTGTCAGCTTAGGATTTGCCTGCCAGAAGCCAGCAACCAAGCCCGCCAGCGTAGGACACGCATAGGAAGTGCCGTTACCGTTGACTACTGTACCCGCGGCCGTCATCACAGCCGAAGCCCGCCCCTGCGCTGCAAGCGCAGGCTTGATACGCCCATCGGCCGTGGGCCCGACGGAGCTAAACACAGCCCGCTGCAACAACACCGAATCGACGGCGCCCACAGTTAGGATGGAGTCAGCATCGGCCGGGGCATTCACATAGCGCCATGGGCTGCTGCCTTCGTTGCCAGCGCTATTTACCACCAAGATACCTACGCGGGCCGCTACCGTAGCCGCCCGCGACGAGAGCGCTGTCCGGCCGTTCAAATCGGCGTAGGCGTAGTCGGGCGAGGGCTGATCGAAGTCATTATAGCCAAGGGAAGAACTGATAATATCCACGCCCACCGAATCGGCGTACTCGGCGGCCAGTAGCCAGTTGGCTTCCTCAATCGGGTGCTCCGACTTCACGTCTTCCGTAACCAGCAAATGGTAGCTGGCCTTAGGAGCAGTGCCCACAAAAAGACCAGGCTGGTTGGCTGCCATCGTTGATAAACACTGAGTACCATGCTCGTTACGGCCGTAAACGGCCTTATCGTGTTCCACAAAGTTGTAGGTACTCAGTAGGCGCTTTTCCGCGAATAACGGCGCAAAAGCCGGTAGGCGGTCTACACCCGAAAAGCCCCCATCGAACACGGCAATCTGGATTCCCTCCCCCCGAAAGCCAGCGTCGTGCATAGCCACGGCCCCTAGCATTTGGGCTTGCCCATACGCAGGGCCGTAGGTAGGCCGGCCCGGTGCCGTAGTCGTGGCGGGCGGTAGAGTGGCCGGTGGATTTGTAGGAATAGGTGAGGCAGGCGCCGCCTGCGCCCGAATCAGGGTTTGCGTGCCCTTTACGGAAGGCAGTTTGCGGAGGGTAGCCAGTGTAGCAGAGTCGCAGACCACCACGGCGGCATTGAACCACCGTGAGGTGTACCACACTTGCACGCCCGAAACCGCCTTTATTTGGGCTACATAGGCCGGATTAACGGGCAAGTCGCGGGGCTGGATGGCGATATTCTGGCGTGTCCGGCGGGTGATGGCGCGGGCCGACAAATACGCCTGAGGCTGCGTTATGCTAAACGGAGAATTAGCTTTGTCGCGAAAGAATATCAAATGCCTGCCCACCACGGCCGTCGCCTGCGGCGGACTGCCTGGGCTCGATTGGGCCATAGCACTACTTAGGTGGCTACTGAGCCCCATCCAGAATAAGACAAGCAGAGAAATTCGCATTAAGTAAGACGAGTAAAAGAATCAAAAAGGAAAAAACACAACTGCTGATTCACAGAAAAAAGCTCCCCAGGCCACGTACAGCATATGCTCTACAATGAATTAATGCACTACGAGGCTAACCGGAAATAGTAGAATAATAACACGGATACGGGGAAGGTCGTTGCATCAGCGGGCTCGGCAAAAAGCCCCCCAGCAGCATAACGTATATAACAGCGCCCAACAATGGTAGTTATAAAAATCTACCATTGTTGGGCGCTGCTCTTAAAGGTTATCACCCTGCGAATGACTACAGTTTTCCAGCCTCAATTAGCGTCTCGACTCGGGAGCTACCTGCCAAGCGGTAGCCAGGTACCAAAGAGCAATCAGCAGGCGAGCCGGGCGGACAGCCATATTGGTAGCGACGCCGCCACCGATGGATGGGTCCCACTTCCCGAGCGTACACCTGGCGTTGAATATTGAGGTTAAACAAATCGTAGGCGGTCGTGTCAGCGGTTGTAATCGTCTGCTCGTAGCGCTGGGGCTGAGTGGCTGCGGTTAGCTCGAAAGGCTCTCCTACCCGGTCATAGCCCCGCTTCTCAGCCGTAATAGTATCGCCGGAGTTAAAGGCATTGGAATTCCATTTACGGCCAGCACGCACCGGAAACACGAGTTCTACCGTACGGCGATTGCTACGGGTAAGCAGCAGCGTGTTCGGAGTTGTCTTGATGATGAATACGCTATCGTCGCGCCAGGCCTGGGCGGGAGTGGTGCGACGCGACCGCACCACCCGGTAAACGGAGTCGCCCGCGGCATCGATGAACGTTTCGTCTACTCGCTCCCGAAACTGAAAACGGGTAGCCGTGCCCGTGTTATTCTGATAAATGGAATCGACCACGGCATACACACGGTACGCTCCAACCTCCACCGGATAATACTCCAGACCCATATCCGGTCCGGGCTCCGTTTCGCGGGTGCAGGCCCCCGCTACTCCTACCGCCAGCAAACCAGCCACAAGTGCAAGGCGGCTCATGAATAATTTAGCGAAGCGCAGACGATAGAAATAGCTCATGCAGAAGCAGAATTACAGGGCTGAACCGGCAAGCGCCGCAGCTTGAGAAGTAGGATCAGATATCACGTGGCGCTCAATCCAGCCGCCACCCAGCACGTCATTGCCTTCGTAAAAAACGGCGGCCTGACCGGGCGTAACAGCGTGAACAGGCTCCTCAAAATAAGCATACACTTTGTCACCGATCTGTTCGAGGAACGCGGCGGCCCCGTCGTGGTTATAGCGAATCTTCGTGGTAGAGGGCACCAAACCCATCCCCTCCAGCGAAGCATACTTACCCATATTAAGCTTGCCGACCACGGTCGTGGTGCTAGCTAAATCATCGAAGTTGCCAAGTACGACTTGGTTCGAATCGGGTCGAATTTCGGTCACGTAGGCCGGGAAACCCAGGGCAATACCGAGTCCTTTGCGCTGTCCAATCGTATAGAAAGGATAGCCCTCATGCGTACCAACGACAGTGCCGTCGCGCAGCACAAATTGCCCCCCAGCCACGCGCGCCTCCAGCCCTTCCACCCGCCGCTTCAAAAAGCCGCGGTAGTCATTGTCAGGGATAAAGCAGATTTCGTAGCTCTCCGGCTTGTTGACCAGTTCAGTAAACCCGCGCCGACGAGCTTCGTCATAAATCTCAGTTTTGCGCATGCCACCCAGCGGAAACATTGTCCGCGCTAAGTTTTCCTGCGATACCCCCCAGAGGGCATATGACTGGTCTTTATTTTCGTCTAAGCCTTTGCTCACCACGTAGCGACCGTTTTCTTGGCGAATATTGGCATAGTGACCCGTAGCAATGAACTGGCAACCCAGCTGATCAGCGCGGCGCAAGAGTGCATCCCATTTGATGTGGGTGTTGCAGAGCACGCACGGATTTGGCGTGCGGCCGGCCAGGTATTCGTCGGTGAAGTTGTTGATGACAAAGTCCCCAAACTCATCCCGGATATCAATGATATAATGAGGAAAACCGAGTTCAACGGCAATTTGGCGGGCGTCGTTGATGGAGTCGAGGGAGCAGCAGCCGGTTTCTTTTTTGGAGCCGCCCGCCGAGGCATAATCCCAGGTTTTCATGGTCATGCCCACCACTTCGTAGCCCTGTTCGTGCAAAAGCACGGCTGCTACGGATGAGTCGATGCCGCCGCTCATGGCGACGAGAACGCGCCCGCGAGCGGACGACGTTGAAAGTGTGTTTTCAGTCATAAAAGAAGCGCCCGTGAGGTCAAGGCTCCGGCCGCGATGGCAAAGATAACAGCCGACGCCTGCCCACAGTTCAGTGCCGCCGCTTTAAGCCGTACAAAGTACATGCCGCGCATTGCAATAGCCCAGATTCCTTACTTTCGCGCTTCGCCAATTACGAACTGGCCTTCCCGCCTGCTTTCAATACTTCTACTTATGGCTCTGGTTACCTCCGTGCTAGTGCGCGGCATCAACAACCTCTCCGACGCCCGCTATTGCGCCGGCATGGGCGCCGACGGCCTCATTTTTACCCTCGATCCGGCCCTGCCCGGCGCGGTTGATGCTGCTACCGTGAAAGAGCTGGCCGGTTGGGTAGCCGGCGTGGAATTAATTGGGGAATTTGACGAAATGCCCGTATCCGAAATCAACCGGCTGGTAGAGGAGTGCGGTTTACAGAGAGTATTGCTGCATCAGCGCCCGGAAGCGCCACTTTCGGTGCCGGCGCTGCTGCACGCGCCCCTGTTTCTCATTACTTCCAATAGTTTGAGAAACGAAATGCTGCTCCACTACAGCCCAATTTTTCCCGCCGGCTTAGGAGTTGCTGCCTCGTTAGATATGGATGACTTACCCGAGGCCCGGCAGGAAGCTTTGGCCGAGGCGGCTACGCATTTCCCTCTGTGGCTGAGTGGCGCCATTACCGCCGAGAATGTAGGCAACTTGTTGAGCGCTATCCAACCAGCCGGCCTCATCTTGCAAGGTGGCAACGAAATAAAGCCGGGCCTACGCGATTTCGACGAGTTGGAGGCCGTGTTTGAGGCGCTAGAAGAGGAATAAAGTGGAGCGATTCTAGCCCATTATCGTTATTAGGTTAAACACCTGCTCACCCAAGTGTTTGTCGCCGGTTAGCTGTACGTGGGCTTCGGCCTGCGTGCGCGGCAAACTCTTGGTAAATAAGCGCCAGGCCACGGCCCCATCAATAATAACAACTGCCACACTAGGGCTGGCCGCGCTTTCTTGTAATTCCCACTGCCCGGCGCTGCTATACCTTAGAAACCAGGTGCCACCACCTTCGCCAGTGACCGTGAATTGCAGCGTTTGTCTAGGCTCAGCCGATACGTGGCGGTAGTGGTGAGGTAGGGCCCTCATGCAAGTCGCCAGAAAGGGCTGATATAATGTTGGCGTTAGTAATTCGTCTTCACCCCGCCCTACTGCCTGTCGTATTTGCTGCTGGTGGTGCCACTTTTCGGTGTAGTCGCGGGCAATGTGAAACCAGTTGAGCGACGTTTGCTCCCCAGCCCACCCCACGGAAAAGCCCGCCGTCTGCCAAGGATCAAGGGTATGCAAGAAAGCTGTGTACTCTCGCCCCGTCGAGTCCAGCATTTCCATCACAATGCGTGGACTTAGCCGCCGGGTGGCTTTTATCCAGTCCGCATTCAGCTCGTTCAGGAACTGTACGATGCCCTCATAGCTGGTTGGATCAGCGGGCGTCACCCCAAAATACCCATCGCGCAGCATAGATAGCGTTTGTAGGTTGCCGGCCATTAAGTGCAAAGCCACATCCATCACCTTCCACTTGGGCGCCAGCGTTTGAAGTTCCCATTCTGCGGGCTGCAAGCTCCTAAGGAAAGACAGTAGCTTCTCATCCAGGTTGGAAAATAAAGGCAACGTTTCGATGGGTACAGGGCGCTCGGCAGACATGAGATAGGCTTAGCTCAACGTAAACTGAATGTACTTTATAGCAATGCCCTCACTGCGGAAGCGACGCTCGTAGTGGGTTTGAATATCCTCGGCATGTGGCAATAGCTCGGGCGTAGCGTAAATATCGGCGGTGTGGGCTAAAATGCGGGCACCGGGGCGATTTTGCAGCGTTTCAAGCGTGTATTCATAGAGCGGCGTATCGTCCGTTTTGAGGTGAACGAGCCCCTCAGCGCGCAATACTTCTTGATACAAATTGAGGAAGCGTGGCGACGTAAGGCGGCGCTTAATATCCCGGTCGCGGGGTCGCGGGTCGGGGAAGGTCACCCAGATTTCAGCCAGCTCCTGGGGGGCAAAATGGGCAGTCAGCGACTCGGCCCGCGTGCGCAGGAAGCCCACGTTAGTCAGGCCTAGTGCCTCCGCACGAGTGCTTCCCCGCCAGATTCGGTCGCCCTTGATGTCGAGGCCCAAGAAGTTGCGCTCGGGGTAGCGGGCTGCTAAGCCGACAGTATAGTCACCCTTACCGCAACCCATTTCCAACGTAATCGGATTATCATTCTGAAAGAACTCTTGGTGCCAACGCCCACCTAATTGCTCATAGTTGGCTTTGCCCGGCTCTACAATATCGGCCCGCTCCGCGTTGTGGGCGAAGCGCGCTAGTTTCACTCGACTCATTTAATTGACTTATTGATTTATCGTATTGGATCGTCTTGCGGAATTAGCCGTCATGCAGATCGGTTGCGAAGCAAATAATAGATACGCACGCGCAGCCCTCGCTCCTATTGGTACAACTCTTCTACCTCGGCAACCACAAAGGTACTGCCACCAATAAAAACCACATCGTCGGGCGCAGCAGCGGCGCGGGCCGCCTGTACTGCTGCCTGCACAGGACCATATACAGCGCCATGTAGTCCTACACTTGCGGCCCGTTCAGCCAGTTCAGCAGCGGGTAATGCTCGTGGAATACTAGCTTGGCAAAAGTAATAGATGGCTGTGGGGGGCAAAATTGCGAGCATTTTGGTCACGTCCTTATCATTAACGACGCCCAACACGATGTGCAACTGGCGATACCTAAGCTGAGCCAACTGGGCAGTTACGAGGCGCAGACCAGCCTCATTATGCCCCGTATCACACACCACCAGCGGATGGCGCCCAATGATGCTCCACCTGCCCCGTAGGCCCGTAAGCTGACTCACTTCACGCAGCCCCTGGCGCACAGCTGCCTCAGGAATTTGGAATCCCTGGCGTTGTAAATCGGCTAAAACAGCTAAGACACCAGGTAAATTAAACCGCTGATATTCACCTAGCAAACCCACCTCAATCTCATCAAATACTGGAGCATCATCTAGCTTCACACGAAAGCGCTGTGTTTCAGTATCTGCTGGCTGGGGGGCAATTTTAGAAGCCTGATAATGCTGGTCGGCAAACGTTAGTGGTACGCCCAATCGCTGTGCTTTTTCCGCGAAAACGGCAGCCACTTCCGCCTGCGTTTGACTGATAAAAACGGGCACACCCGGTTTGATTATTCCAGCTTTCTCAGCAGCAATAAGCGGCAGCGTATTCCCCAGCAAAGCCTGATGATCGAAGCTGATGTTGGTAATAAGCGAAACCAGCGGCGTGATAATGTTGGTGGAATCCAGTCGTCCGCCCAAGCCCACTTCCACAATGGCGATATCCACTTTCTCTTCAGCAAAATACTGGAAAGCCAGTGCCACACACATCTCGAAAAAAGAAGGCTTTACCTCCTCAAACAGCGGACGCCATTGCTCCACGAACGCCACCAGATAGTCGGGGGCAATTCCTGGCCGTTAATTTTGATGCGCTCCGTAAACTCGCGCAAATGCGGTGAAGTATATAAGCCTACTTTGTAACCCGCCGCCTGCAATACCGCAGCAAGCATATGTGAGCTACTTCCCTTCCCGTTGGTGCCGGCCACATGCACGCTGCGAAAGCGCCGCTCCGGGTGCCCAAGGGCCTCAGCCAGCACTTCCGTATTCCCTAGCCCTTCTTTGTAGCCCGCGGTTCCTACCCGCTGAAACATGGGCAGTTGTTCATAGAGGTAAGCTAGCGTTTCAGCGTAATTCATAAGGGCAGAATGAATAGGTGGGTGCAGCCGCCAAGCTTATTTGTATGATTGACGAGCACTGATCTGAGCGCAAAAGAAAGCCGCCGGCCGGATAAATCCGACCGGCGGCTAAGTAAACAAAGAAGATGGCGACTTATTCTAAGCGGAAACGGAAGGTGATATACCCTACGCCCCCGCCCGGATCAGGGCGCGTTTTGCGGAAGGAGAACTGCTCGCGAATCGTTTTGATGCAGGCCTGCACTTGAGCGGCCGACATAGTGCCGGCTACTTTACCGACGGATATAATCTCGCCTTCCCCATCAATGGTAATTTTGAACCGCAGGTAACCACCCTGATTATCGACGAGAGGCGGCTGCGGCTTATTGGCAAAAGCCCAACCACCATTGCCAAAGCCATCGCCGGAGCCGCTACCGCCACCTGAGCCGCCACCATCACCGCCGCCACTGCCGGGCGTACCATAAAGAGCGCGGGCATCGAGGCTGCCTTTCGGATTACCTTGGTCGCCGGTAGCGCCGGGCCGATCACCATTATTATTGCCAGTAGGCGTGTTGCTGGTACCAGCAGAACCGTTTCCGCCGCCATCATCGCTGCCTTTGGGTGTGTACAAGGTGCGGGGCTTGGGCGCCGGAGGTGCTTCGCGCACAACTTCCTTCACCGGCTCTGGCTTTTCCACGGGTGGTGTTTCGCGCACAACCGGCTTAGGTGGCGAAGGGCGCTCTACTGGTGGAATTTTCACAGGACTTTCCTCCGCATCGCTAGTCACGATTTTCTCCTCGGCAGCATCAGGCGGCGTGGGTGCCGCGGCCCGTGCGGGCTGTGGCACAGGCTGCGGATCAGGGTTGCGGGCGGGCGGGCGGCTGTCTTCGGTATTGCGTGAGTTATTGGCCTGAGCCAGGGTTTGAATATCGCCATACCCGGCTTCATCTACGCCATAGTTAAGCTCTACGCCGCCACCGCCCATTTCCGTTAAGGGCGGATCTGGCCCTTTGAAAACGGTAAATATGAACAGTAGCAACAACAAGACATGAACGATCACCGTCCCGACTAGCGCCTCTCGGCGGTGATGTTCGCGGTAATCGAGTGCCATGAGTTATCTATAATTAAGTATCGAGTTGTTCAACGCAAACCACGAATGGCGCGTTCCTACCCGCGTGCTGCACTTTGCTGTGCCTGCGTGGCCATCACCATTTTCACCTTCAGCCGGTTGCCAATTTCGAGAATGTCGACCAGCTTCTGCACGTTCAACGATGCATCAACGCGCAGAACAACAGTAGGCTGATCAAGGCCAGCAATGCGCTTGCTAAGAGCCGATTCTAAATCGGTAGAGGTTACGGGCTGACGGTCCAGGAAGTATTGCCCGGCGGCATCAACTGAGATGTTAATGGTCTCCTTCATGACAGCCTTACCGGAGCGGGCATTAGGCAGGAGCAGCTTGATCACGTTGGGATTAACCATGGTGCTCACAATTAGGAAGAACAGCATCAGGAAGAACATGATGTCGTTCATCGAGCTGGTCTCGACGTGCGAAGAAAGCTTGCGGCGGCGGCTTAAATCCATTTTTGTTAGCTAAATAAGTTGCCTTGATGAAGAATCTGGCTTTAAAAGCGAGCCCAAAAAGGCTTAAGACTTCATTAAGTGGCAACTCAAAAATTAATTATCCTGCAGGATATCCATAAACTCGATGGCCGAGTTTTCCATACGAAAAACCAGACGCTCGACCATGATGCTGAGCCAGTGGTAACCGACGTGGGCAATAATACCGACGATAAGACCGGCTGCTGAAGTAACCATCTTGGTGTACAAACCGCCCGAAATTTGGGCGATACCGAAGTCGCCGGTGGTGCTGATGGCGTAGAAAATCTTGATTACACCAATAATGGTACCCACGAAACCAAGCATAGGCGCAATACCAGCAATGATACCCAAGATGCTGATGTTCTTCTCTAAACGGGCAATCTCGATTTTGCCGACATTCTCGACGCTGGTTTCGATGTCTTTCAGGGGCAAGCCAATGCGGCGAATACCCTTCTCAATCATGCGGGCTAAAGGAGAAGCATTTTGAGCGCAAAGCATTTTGGCCCCCTGCAAATCACCTTTCACCATCAGCCCCCGAATGCCCCCCATGAACGAGTCGGGGTTGCTGGTGGCTTTACGAATAGTGATGTAGCGCTCCAGAATGATGAAAATCGAGATCGAGAAAAGAATGAAAATGGGAATCATCACCCATCCACCTTGCAACACCAAATCAATCAGGGAAAGCTCGGGAGCTGCTGCATTGGCCGCAGCATTAGCGGCAACAGCCGCAGTATCGAGGGGAGCAGTGGTGGTAATTTGCAGGAGCAACGATGTCATTTTAGTACTTAAGAACCCAGAGTGCTGAGCCGTATTGTTTGCGTAATTGAGAGAGGCTGCGGTCGGCCGAAGCACGATCAGCAAATTCACCTACAGTGAGGCGGTAAAAACGGCTGCCAGCAGACGCACGCGTCGGACGAACTGGCCACAATATCTGTGCTGGACGGTTTTTGCGGGCCAAAGCGGCGCGGGCTTTCTCCACGCTCCGAGGAGTGTCAAAGCTACCAGCTACCACATAGAAACGACCTGTTCGGGTTTTAATTGTAGGCGTTAAAGCGGCTGTAGCAGGTGTCGCCGTTGTGGTAGCTTTGGCTACTGGCGCTGGGGTAGCAGCTGGTACCGAGGAGGCAATCGGTTTGGCTACCTCCGTTGGCTTTGTTGGGGTTAATGGCTTTGCAACAGTCTCTACTACGGATTTTCCTGCCGTATCTGTAGTTACAGCAGGTGAGGCTGTCGACTTTGCTTTATCCCACTCCGCTCCTTCGGTTGTGTTTAGTGCAACCGCATCGGTAGCATCGGCCGCGCCATCGGGCACGAACTCTTCACTCCAACCATGATTAGCCAACGTAGCTTGCTGTGTGGCTCTGGATTGTGATTTAGTAGCGTTGGGGGGCATTTTTTGCTCCTGCGCTACCCACGAAGCTGGCACGGCCCGTACGCTGTCGGGCAAATGACCCAAACGCAGCGCAAACAGATACCCAGCCGACAGCATTAAGCCGGTGAGAACGGTAGCGGCGGCTACGTTAAACACCCGAGCTGCCCGGCGCGAGCGACCCGCAACCGTGAGCTGAGGCGCGGTAGGCTGCCGCTCGCGAGCGAGCAACGCATCCGTTGCCCGCACCGGCCGCGATACCAATTCAGGCAAACCGTAGCTGGCTGAAAGCAGATTTTGCGTGCCTGTGTACTCAAACTCCAACCCTCTCCCAACAGCGCGGCGAAACACTCCAATCCCAGGCAGTTCAGTGCGCTGCGCACTGTCCAGCTCCGCCTGCAGATTAGCCACTGCGTTGCGCACCATCTGACGGGCTTCCGAAGCAGGCACGCGTAGTGCATGACTCAGCGCATCCACTAGCAACCCATCGTTGCGGGTAAGAGCGCCATTGAAGGCGACAGTCTTGGTTGGTGGAGTGAGAGTATGGCGCACCGGGTGAATCCGAGCCGGCGCATAATCGGCGATAAGTCCGCCGAAACCGGGAATAATCACGCAATCGTGGTCCCGAAGTAAGCTGAGAATATGGTTGGAGATCGGCAAAGTCGGTTGTGTTTGTGGTGCGTTAATCTTTACTGCGCTTGCTGCCGTTAACGCCTTACGCTCTGCAGGTAAGCTCCGGAATATCCTATTCCATTCATGTACATCAGCGCAGTAAAAAATCAAAAGTCATAGGTCACGCCCGCCAGTACGTTGATGCCCTTCACCGGGTAGTTCAGGAAACGCTCATACTTGCGGCCCAGCAGATTGTTGCCTAAAGCAAAGATTGACAGATTTTCCGAGAAACGATAATCACCACGCAGGTTCAAATCCACCACCGTGTCTGTAGGGCGCACCACTTGCACCAAGTCATCAGCAATCCCGCCGGGCTTATATCCTACTCCGAAACTAGAGCTATAGGTATATAACTCTGCCCCTAACAGGAGCTTATCGCCTACGTTGTAGGTCCCAAACAGTACTGACTGAAAAGCTGGACGGTGAAAGGCTTCGGCCAAGGTCTTCGTGTTATACCCGTTGTAATCAGCCTTAACTCCCAACCGAAACTGCTCAGCGGCATTATAAATCACTTCCCCGTGCACGTTGAGCAATTGAGTTGATTTGCGGTCGTAGACCAAATCAAAGCGGGAAGTATCGGTGGGGCTATTAGCGTAGAAATACAAGTTGCGGTCGTTAGCCGCCGTAACTTTTGCACTCACCGACAGACCGCGAGCGGGGGTCGCCGTGAAGCCGCCATAAATAGTGGGGCCACGGTGCGTATCCGCCACGCGCTGGTTGGGAGCCAGCCAAGGGTTTTCGGTAGTCAGGTCGTACATGGTTACGCGCTGCAACGCCCCACCCAAGCCGCCAAACACCACGAACTTATCTTCGGCTACGGTGTAACCCAAGCGAATTGCTGGGTACACATTGAATTGCGAAGCCGTCCCGATGGTATCGCCGGTGTAGCCGAGCGTAGCACCCACCGATACGGCCAGCCGGTTCAGGTCAGCTTCAAAAGCTGGTGTAACCTGCACAAACGGCCGACTAGTAGTGCCTATCGCGTCTTTATGAGAAATAAAGGAAACATCACCATTCAAAGCAATACGCCCTTTTTCACCTAGCGCATACCCCGAACGAAGGGCAACATTAAAGTTGCTTTCGCTAGCGGCAAACCGGTCTTTCCAATAATTAAAGCCTACACCCAGGTCATACTGGAGAGCCGCATCCGTAGCGCGGTTGCGGGCATACACCTTGGCTGCAGCGCGCGTGAACACTTGTTTGATGTCATCGACATCGGGGGGCAAATTCTGGGTCTCCCGGTTGTAGCCGTAAAAATTATACCGTTCCCGACCCAAATCAATCTTCGCGCCTAGCGCGGCCGTACCACTATATGTTTCGCCATTCAGGCCTAGGCTGGTTTGGCTGAGGCTGGAGTTCTTGCGGTCAACGGGGCCGCGCGAGGAAGAAATGTGGCTGAAGTCGAGGCCATAGGAAGCCGCCTCACTACGCGTGTTGTGCAGGTAAGCTTTGCCGTAGATGGTCCCGTAGTTGCCCAGCGCTCCTTTCAGGTAATTGCCGGTCTGGGGAGCTAATTCTTCCTGCTTGATGGTGAGCACGCGCACCGATGGGTTAAGCCGGTCGGCGGGCAGCCGGAAGTCGGGATAGGTGTACTGCACGGCTTGAGCCTGCGGAGTTGGCGCCTCTACTTTAATCTTATCAAAGTTGCGCGTCGCCTCAGGCAATTCGTTCACGCGCTCCTTCACAATTTCAATTTCAGCATCTTCAATTTTGCCCCCCGGCCGCTGCTGCGCCCACGAGAAACGGGGCGCGGCCACGGCTAGCAATGTGGCCAGAGCCAGGGTATAAGGCGAACTAAGCGTCATAGCAACAGAGTTGGGTCAGATATAAGCTTAGATTAAGGTTAGCTTATACAACCAGTTGTAAATCAATTGTTTATTTTCAGCAATAAAAGGTCACCTCTACTCTTCCACAGAAACTGGAGAAGTTGTAGAGTCAGTTGGCTGAGTCTGAGTTGGCTGCAAAGATTGGCGCGCAGCAGCCCGGCGAGCAGCGGGCGAAGCTAGCTTGGCGGGCGTTGTTTTGGTGCCCGCAGGCGGGGTTGTTGCAGGCTTGGGAGAGCTAGTAGCGGGCGCAGGTGTTCCTCCATCGGCAGGCAAACTAGCCAGTCGCTGCTTAGCGCCTTCAATGATTTCCGGCACCGGGAATTTGTTGTCGATGATGGAATTCAGCGTAGCACGCGCCTGAAAATTATCGCCCTGCAACGCGTAGATGTCGGCGATCAGCAGGAAGCCTCTGCCCTGCCATATTTCGTATTTAGAAGCATTGGTTTTGTATGCAGCATCCAACGCCTCTGGGTATTTCTTCTGGTCGAATAATACTTGGGCCAACAGGTACTGCGCCTCAGCTCCGTTTTCATCTGTGGCTGTACTGGCGGCAGTCGTTAGCTCGGGAATGGCTTGATCGAGATTGCCGGCTTTGTAGCTGGCTTTGCCCAGATAAAGCAGCGCCGCATTGGTCGCGTTTAAGGAAGCGCTACCCAACGCCCGCAGATCTTGAGCAACCCGGCGGGTGCCTTCATAGTCGCCGCTCTCGTAGTAGCTCCGCATGAGCCCGATGCCAGCGTCGGCGACCTCCCGCTTGTTCTGCGACACCTCCCGCAGGCGCGTGTAGTACTTGATAGCCTCTGGGTAATTCTTATTGGCAAACTCCAAGTCAGCGATGCGGCCCGCGGCCCGGTTCACAAACTCGCTTTTGCCTTCGGTTACCACATTCTTTAACCCAGCAAGGCCCTCGGCTTGCTTGCCGGTTTTCAGATACGAATCACTGAGGAAGTAACGGCCATCAGCGGCCAACGCTGTATTAGGATACTGCTTTAGGTAAGATTCCAGTCTCGGAATAGCCTGAGCGTATTTCTCAGCAGTATACAGCGACTTGGCAGCTTCAAACTCTACGCTTTCTGTAGCCCCACTCTGTGGGTTCTGCTGCTTGTATTGCCCTAGCGCCTGATCAAATTCTTCGGTCTTGCCCAAAGCAGCTAAGCTTTCCTGCAAGCCCGACAGCGCATTTGTGGCCGACTTGGTGCGCGGATACCGTTCCAACACCTGACGGAAGTCGGCTACCGCCTTGTCGTGCTGGCCGAGGTTGGCATAGGCTACGCCTCGCTTCTGCAACGCCTGCGGAATCAGGGCGCTATTTGGCCGGGCCCGAATCAGGCGCGAAAATCCATCAACGGCTGGCTGAAAATTACCCGCTTCGAACTCAAATTGAGCTTGCTGAAATACGGCATTATCGGCGTAGCGCGACTGGGGGGCAGTTTTGAGTAGCGTATTTAGCGTGTTAGTAGCCTCCGACTGCCGACCGAGCAGACCGAGCGTTACGCTCTTCTGGTAATATGCATAGTCCTTGTCAGGCGCATTTGAAGCAATTACCTTGTCGTAGCCGGTCAGGGCTTGCTTGTAGTCTTTAGCCACATAGTAAGTGTCGGCCAAGCGCAGGGTTACGTCGTAATAGTTGGGGTCGTTGGCGGGCTGGCGCGTTTCGGCATCCTTCAGATAAGCCTGAAACTGCGGCCGCGCCCGATCATACTGCTTCGTGTTATAATAAGCATAGCCCAAACCATAGCGGGCTTTCTGATCGAAGTCGGTATCGGCTGCGCTACCGGAACGCGCTGTGCGAGCGGCAGCCGTGTAGCTTTGGATAGCTTCCGGATATTTTTGTCCGATACTATAAATCTCACCGCGCAAAACCTGGGCCGCAGCACGCAGCGCATCGTCCTGAGGATATTTGAGCGACTTATCCAGCAAGGGCAGGGCCTCATTGAACTTACTGTTATTATACAGCGTGGCGGCTTGCAGGTACGTCACGCGCTGATAAGTCGCGTTCAAACGGCTGCTACGGTTATCAAGCCCTTCGAGGTAAGTGATAGCCTGGGCGTAATCAGATGAGTTGAGAAAACTCTCACTCAAAATGTCATCAGCGGCGGCCGCATTCTTGGAGCCCGGAAACTTCTTGTTGAAATCCTTTAGGGAAGTAATTACCTCCCGGCCATTCCCCAACTGATAGTTTATCTGCGCATATTTAATGATCGCATTCTCCGTGATATTGCGGTCGAAGGTGGCATTGCGGGCCGCATCGAAAGCATTCAGGGCAGGCTGATTCTGCTTAAGCTGTAGGTAGCTCAGGCCCATATGATAGGCCGCATTCTGGCCCAATGAATCCTTGCGGGCAGCCACTCCTTTCAGGCTATTTACAGCACCTTTGAAGTCGCCCATTTTATAATTGGCGTACCCAATTTTGTACTGCACTGTCGGGTCCATCTTCTTGCGGCCGGCGGCGTAGCGGTTAAAGTACTCCGCTGCACTCTGAAAGTCGCTTTTCTGGTAGTAAGCATCGCCCACGAGCAACTGAATCTCATCCGCGCCCTGGGGCGGCGGGGTTTGGGCCACTGCCTTCGAGCCATAGGCAATCAGACCATCAAAATCACCCTCTTTGTAATAAATCTGGGTCATGACGGCCGGCACCACGAGGCGGTAGCCGTCGCTCTCCTCCGCAACCGCCAAATCGCGGCGGGCGCCGGCAAAGTCGCCCGCCCGGAAGGCTAGATAGCCCGCATAGTAGCTGCTGGCGTAGCGATACTCCGAGCTACCTTGCTTGGTACGGTCGAACAGCAAACGCGCCTTATCAAATTCCTTCTGGGCGAAGTAGCTATAGGCCAGCTTAAACTCCGATTCTTCGCGCTGCTCCAGCGTCAGGTTATCGGGCCCGACGCGCTGCATATACTCTGCAGCCTTGGCGTAGTTCTTCTTGTCGAAGTAAAACTTGCCGAGCTGAAAAAATGCCTCAGCGGCCTTTGGGTGAGCCGGATTGTTGGCTGCAAACGCTAGAATCCGGTCTTCGGCGTCGGGGTGAAATAGGTAGAGCCCCGAGACGGCATAGTAGTATTCGGCGTCGGTGGTGCGGTCGCGCTGTTCACCGGTCCGACGTTGCGTAAGGTCGAGGTAGCGCTGAAAAGACTGCTGCGCGGCGCCATACTTGCCACGGTCGAAGAGTTCAAGGCCTTCCTGGAAATAGCGCTCGTCGGCGGCAAAAACCTGGGTTTGCTGGGCTGCGGCCACCAGTGGGGCCGCCGTGCTAAGCGTGGCGGCCAGCGCCAAGCGGGGAAATAACTTCATTGCGGGGCGTTACAAGAAAGGGCGCTGCGGGCCCGGGAGTGGCCAAAAGTAGCGAAAAAGTGGTGGAGGTTGCACAGAAAAGGCATTCTCGCACCTTGGCAACGCGCTGGGGGGCTTTTTTGGTATAGATGTCGGCGCGGTGGCTACTGCCCAGCAGCGTGGCCCGACTTATCGCGACTCAAGAAGACATGTCTCAAGTTAGCACTAAGTAGTAGGGCTTCTAAGCCCGCTGGGGGCTTTTTTACAAGCCAAAATGCATAGTATAGTCTTTCCCGTCGGTGACGTGCACGCGTTTAAAGCCTAAGGCTTTGAGGTCGATACACACCTGCTTTATGACCGAATCCTTGCTCTGAGCATCAAAGGATGGCGACGACATAATAATGACGTCGGCCTGCTCTCCTACCACGCTAACCTTGGCCTCCACCCCTTTTTGTAGTAGAACGTTCGGTAGCTGGGCAGCATAGTTCTGGCGTTCCTCCATGGCTACAACGTCTTTAGCTACAACCGTTTTGGGCGTAATACTTTCCGTAGCCAAAGCTGAATCAGGGGGCGTATTCGCTGCTCCCACCGACGCGGCAACTTGCTGCATTGTATCAGGTAGGTTAGCCGACGCAGCAGATGCGAGCGGTAACTTATTATTTAGCTTGTTTGAACGAGAATTAAGGGTAGCGCCTAGCTTTTTCGCGGGCGTTGGCGCGTTGAGTGCCTGTTCTTCGTCGCTCTCCTCCTCCTCGTAGGCTTCCGTGCGCATGGCTGCCAGCAGTCGGCCCGCTTCTCTCTCACTTGCCTCCGACAGCTCCGCCGCGTAGGCTCCCGCAGCGGTATTTACCCTACGTGTACCCTGAGTCGGAGCGGGCCGCGTCCATCTTCCCAGCATGAAGGCCCCTAAAAAGGTAAGCAGAGTAATCCCAAGCAAGCCAAAAAGTGAGTTACGAGTCACAATCCAAGTAGTAAACAGATAATAGAATGTCTGCCTTTGCTGCAGCCGTTACATGCAAAAGGCAAGAAAGTCTACTATGGCAATCCACAAGCCAATTGTTTAGCTGCGGTGCTTCGTTTCGCCCTCCGTCAACTGCCACCCAAAGTGTTTGCTGAGCATATCCCTCACTTTCTCTTTGGTCAGCGGTTTAGTCAGAAAGTCCGCTACATGGAGCTGCTGTCCTCGTTCCACATCCTGAGAATTCACAGAAGTAGTCAGCATAATGATAACAATGGCCTCTTTTCGCTCCAGGGGCAGTTGCTGGTAGGAAAACAAAAACTCGAAGCCGTTCATCACGGGCATATTCACATCCAGCAGAATCAGGGCCGGACAGGCAGCATCAGGGCAGTGCTGCTCCAGTAGAGCAAATGCCTCCTGCCCATTAAGCGCCACCATTAGCTGATCGGCAATGGCTAAATCTTCCAGAAGCCGCTGATTGAGAAAGTTGTTAACGGGGTCATCGTCCACTAAAAGGATACACGGTAGCTTCTCCACGCAAATACCTAATTATAGATGTTGGGATAAATTAAGGATTGTTGTTTCCCTTGAAAGTGACTCCTTAAGGGGGCAAATCTAAGGTTTAAACTGAACAGCAGATTCGTTACTATCTAACAATATAACCCTTATGCCTTTAGCCTACTATGGCACTCAGCGGGACAGGGTGTAGCATCAGAAATACTAGCTCGCGCAAAATCTCTCCTTCCGTCATCGAGCCCGACTCGATACCCTTGCTCTGCGCATCGGCGCGGCGCAGCAGATGAATGATGTCGCGCGTGCGCTGAAAGCTGTAATTGCGCATTGCCAGTTGCGCATCTTTCTGCTGAAAACTGTTGACCATACCCAGCTTTTTAAAGTCGGCGTCGGAGGGAGTACCGATCTTGTGCAGCACGAGCAGTTTGGTAAAAAAGCCAAACAGCAGTGTCAGGTTTGGAATAATTGGATTGGCTTTCGGATTCGCCTCGAAGTAATGCAGAATTCGGTTGGCCTTCAGCACATCGCGCTGCACCAGAGCCCGCTGCAACTCGAAGATGTTGTAGTCTTTGCTGATGCCCACAAGGCGCTGTACCAAGTCTTCGTCGATGGCCTGGCCGGGCTTCACATTGAGCAAAAGCTTGTCGATTTCATTGGTCAGCCGCCCCAAGTCGGGCCCGATGTATTCACTGAGCATCGCCACGGCCTGGGGGGCAATTTGCTGCTGTTTGCTGCGCACGTAGCTTGTGAGCCAGGGCGCAACTTGGTTATCGTAGAGCTTTTTGCTAGTCAGCACCGCCGCGTGCTTGGTCATCGCTTTGGCCAGCGCCTTACGACCGTCCAGGGTTTTATGCTTGTAGCAAAATACGAGGACCGTGCTGGCCAGCGGATTTTTTAGGTAAGCCTCAAAAAACGGATAGCTGCTCTCCCGCTCCAAGTCGGCTACCGACTGCGCTTCCTTCACAATGACCACCGAGCGCTCTGCCATCATCGGAAAGCGCCGCGCCTGCCCCAGAATAGTGGCCGTGTCCACATCTTTGCCATAGAGCACCACTTGGTTGAAGCCGCGCTCATGCTCCGGCATCACGCTTTTCTCGATGATGTCGGCAATCAGATCAATGTAATAGGGCTCCTCCCCTTGCAGGAAATAAATGGGCGCAAACTGCCGCTGCTGGAGCTGCTTTAAGATCTCGTCGGGGCTGAAGTTGGGCACTTCGGTAAAATGTCGGGTTTAACTTTTGCTTAAACACTTTTACTTCTAAGCCCGGCAAAGGTAAAGCTACGACGCGCCCCACCGCTTACCTTTGCCTCAGAAATGGTTGAATGTTGGCAAACTGCCATCATTTGACATTATAACAGACAAAATTTTTTCTTGCTTTGAACTTACTCGACGAACTCCGCTGGCGCGGAATGCTGCACGATACCATGCCCGGCACCGCTGAGCACCTAGCCGAAAATCAGCCCATCAGCGGCTATATTGGCTTTGATCCCACGGCGGCTTCCTTGCACATTGGCAACCTGGCCACCATTATGCTGCTGGTGCATTTGCAGCGCGCCGGGCACCGACCGGTAGCGCTGGTAGGCGGCGCCACCGGCATGATTGGCGACCCATCGGGTAAGTCGGCAGAGCGCAACCTGTTGAACGAAGACACGCTGCGGGGCAACCAGGCTGGAATTCGGGCGCAGTTGGAAAAATTCCTGGAGTTTAATGACAGCCCCACCGGAGCCGTGGTGGTCAATAATTACGACTGGTTTAAGGAGATTGGCTTCCTGCAATTCCTGCGCGATGTAGGCAAGCACATCACCGTGAACTACATGATGGCCAAAGACTCAGTGAAGCGCCGCCTAGGCACTCCAGAGGCCGAAGGCGAGCAGCGCGCCGATGGCCTTTCCTACACTGAGTTCAGCTATCAACTGTTGCAGGGCTACGACTTTAGTCATCTGTATAAAACCCTGAACTGCACCCTGCAGATGGGCGGCTCCGACCAGTGGGGCAACATCACCACCGGCACTGAGCTTATCCGTCGCCTTGACGGTGGCAAGGCATTCGCGCTAACCTGCCCATTGGTCACCAAGGCCGATGGCACTAAGTTTGGCAAGTCGGAAGGCGGCAACGTTTGGCTTTCCCCGCAGATGACGTCGCCCTACCAGTTCTACCAGTTCTGGCTCAATGCTGCCGACGCCGACACCAGCCGCCTTATTCGGGTATTCACCTTGCTCAGCGAGGCCGAAATTCTGGAGCTGGAAACCCAGCATGCTCCGGCCCCGCACCAGCGCATTCTGCAGAAAGCATTGGCCAAAGATGTAACCATCCGCGTGCATTCCCTTGAGGCCTACGAGGCCGCCGTTGCTGCCTCCGAAATCCTCTTCGGCAAAGGTGAACTGGAAGACTTGCAGCGCCTCGACGAAGCTACGCTGCTCGACGTATTCGCCGGCGTACCTCGCCTGGAGGTGTCGCGTGAGCAAGCCAGCAGCCTACTAGTCGCCGATTTGCTCAGTGAAGCCACGCAGTATCAAATCTTTCCTTCCAAAAGCGAGGTTAAAAAGATGATTCAAGGTGGCGGCGTGAGTCTAAACCGGCAGAAAGTAGCCGCTGCTGATCAATCTGTATCGGAGCTTCCTTTGTTGCAGAATAAGTATCTGGTGGCCCAGAAAGGCAAGAAGAACTACTTCCTCATTGCTTTGGTCTAGGACAGTGATCTACTCAGGTTTGCTTCGTATGTAGACCGAAGAACTATTTCTACCAGCACAAAAAAGCCCCCCAGTAATCATCTGGGGGCTTTGTTACATATTAAGTAATACAAATTATTTACCTGCTGTTCCAGCAGGCAGTTGCAGTAGGAACTGGCTACCGCTGCCACCGCTACCCGAAGTATAGGCCGGTACGGCGCTTCCACCCTTTTCCCAGGCCTCAATCCAGCGCATTTGTACCAACAGGGGCGTGAGTGACTGTTGCTGCTTTTCGTTGGCATAAGCTTGGGCGTCAGCCGCAATGCGAATTGATTTGGCCCGGCCTTCAGCCTCCGCAATATTGATGCGTGCCTGCGCTTCCGCCTGCCGAATTCGGTTCTCCGTTTGCAGACCCGTTTGCACTGCTGTATTCTTAGCATCAATAGCGGCTTTCAGGCTAGCTGGTGGCTCCAACTTGGTAGTAATTTGCTGCACGGTGAAGCCCATAGTCTGGAGCTGACTTACGAGGTTAGCCTTCACTTGCGCCTCGTAGCTGCCCCGGTTGCTGATGAGGCTGTCGGCGGTGTAGCGGTTGGTAGCGACGCGGTAGGCCTCGTACACTGCTGTTTTCAAAAAACCGTCCTCAATATCAGGCAATGGCCTCCGATACTGCCGGAAGATATCATCCACCTTATCCGACTGGATAAAATAGTTGAGGCTGGGCGCCACGCCAAAGCCCGAGCCGTCCTTACTCTGCACTTCAAACTCTTCGTATTCCTTGTGTTGGGTATACACCGGAAACTCGTACACGGCGGTGCTCAACGGCGTATAAAATACCCATCCCGTCGTGTATGTGATATCGTCAACGCCACGGGAGGAGCCCGCAAGATTTACTTTAATACCCACATTGCCGGCGTCGATGCGCTCTACTTTGATCAAGCTGCAGCCCGCAATGGTCGCTACTAATAATAAGCTGCCAAAAACGACAGGCTTAAGCCAGCGGCGGTTAGAATTTTGTAGAAGATCGGTCATTAAAGGAAGATGGTGGAGTAGAAGATGAATGCGATAAGAAGCGGACAAGGGCCCGTGCGGCCTGATAAACCGAGAAAGCTACGCTTATAGCCAGCACCGAAAGCCCTATGACTCCCCAACCCAACCACCAGTCGGAAGGGCGGCTAAGCCAGTCAAGAAACAAGGGCACCGTGTAAGGTAGCACACCGCCGTAGAACAGGAGCCAAGCACCGATCCACAGAGGCAACGTGTGTTTAGTAGGCATATCAGGTAGCTTAAGCCATTAGATAATGCCGCAATATCTAAACTGTTGTATACACCACCTAATGCTAGGGAACAGACATACACATTCGTCACAAATCCTCCCACCTGACAATCCATTCAAACTTTTGAAGTAACTAAAAAAGCCCCCCAGAGATCATCTGGGGGGCTTTTAAGCACTAGCATATCCGGAATCCGAAGAGTCCGAATACGCTGAATTACTTCTTCTTTGCTGGAGCAGCTTTCTTGGTGGCAGCTGGAGCGGCTTTCTTAGCAGCTGGAGCGGCTTTGGCTGCCTCACCACCAGTGTTCTTCATGTTCTGCACTTCCGTGCGAATCTCTTGGGCCATGTTCTTCAACTCCTGCATGCCTTTGCGCACGCGGGTACCGGCGGCCGAGTTCTGCTTGTCGTAAAACTTGTCGAAGTCACCCTCGAGTGACATTACTAGGTCCTTGAGCTTGCTAAAATTGTTCATTGGAAATGGGTTTATGGGGGAAGAAAGGTTGTTGTTGACTGGCCCTAATATACAGGGATTTCAAATACAAGCAATATTTCTATTTTTTTTCTAAAACGCCCCCCAACGCTTACCAAGGCGATTTTTACCCCTCATACACCCAAACCAAACCCCAAATACAGACGAGCTCACATCAATATAATACAAAAAATAACGCCGACAACCCTTAAGGCTGTCGGCGTTTATTATTCTCTTATTTGCTAAAATGACTAGGCTTGCACCGATGCAGTTGTCTTGGAATATAGGCCCTTATTGAGCTTTTCCGCTACCGCTTCAAAGGCTGTAATGGTCTGGCGCACGTCTTCCAGCGTATGCACAGCCGTTGGGATCAGGCGGAGCATAATTACGCCCTTTGGAACCACCGGATAAACTACGATAGAACAGAAAATACCGTGATTTTCGCGTAAATCGAAGGTTATTTGGGTTGCATCGGGTATCTCACCGCTCAGAAACACAGGAGTCACTGGCGACTGGGTAGTACCGATATTGAAGCCCTTTTCGCGCAAACCACTCTGCAAAGCTCTCACTACGGTCCAGAGATTTTCTTTCAGCTCCGGCTGGGTGCGCAGGAGCTCCAAACGCTTCATTGCACCCACTACAAGCGGCATAGGCAGCGATTTGGCGAAAATCTGGCTACGCATATTGTATCGCAAATATTCAATTACGCTCTCAGGGCCCGCTACGAAGGCTCCGATGCTCGCCATGCTCTTCGCAAACGTTGAAAAATAAAGATCAATGCCGTCCTGAACGCCCTGTTCTTCACCCGCTCCAGCGCCTGTAGCGCCCATTGTGCCGAATCCGTGCGCATCGTCAACGAGCAACCGGAACTGGTATTTCTCCTTCAGCGCAACCACTTCGCGCAGGTTGCCCTGGTTACCCGACATGCCGAACACGCCCTCCGTAATTACGAGAATACCGCCGCCGGTTTCGCCCACCATGCGGGTAGCCCGCTGTAGCTGCTTCTCCAAGCTTTCCATATCATTGTGCGGATACACAAAGCGCTTGCCCTGGTGCAGTCGTACTCCATCAATGATGCAGGCATGCGACTCGGCGTCGTACACAATCACATCGTGGCGGTTCACCACGGCGTCGATGATAGACACGATGCCTTGATAACCAAAGTTGAGCAGCAATGCATCGGGCTTCTTCACGAAGTCGGCCAGTTCAGCCTCCAGCTGCTCATGCAGGTTGGAGTTGCCACTCATAATACGAGCACCCATGGGCGTGCCCATGCCCCACTCAACGGCCGATTCGCCATCTACTCGGCGCACCTCCGGGTGATTGGCAAGGCCTAGGTAGTTATTGAGGCTCCAGGTGAGCACTTCCTTCCCGCGGAAAATCATGCGGGGCTTGATTTCGCCTTCTAGCTTGGGAAAGGTAAAGTAGCCGTGCGCGTAATGCGAGTGGCTGCCCAATGGGCCGCGGTTGGAAGCAATCTTCTCGAAAAGATCCACGGAGGAATAAATTAAATGTGAAACGAATACGGCAGTAGCATACTGGGCACAACCACCGGGTTTGTGCAAAGTTATGGCAATTCACGGAGGTAACTGCCAAAGACGCGGCTTTCTACTTGGCTAGAGCAGCACAAAAATGCCCCCCAGCATTTCCCCGAGCCGACAGAATGGTGTTTCTTTGGGCTAAGTTAGCGGTAAATCCTGCCTTGTCAGTTTCCAGTATAGCACAAAAAACTGACTTTATTGTCCGTCTAAGCTGGCAGCCCCTTACTATTACGAGCCAAATCCCACCCCACTTCATGAAGCAAATCAAAAAACTACTGGTCGCCAACCGGGGCGAAATCGCACTCCGCGTATTGCGCTCGGCCCGCGAGATGGGCATCCAGACCGTAGCAATCTATAGTGAAGCCGACCGCCAGTCCCTGCACGTGCGCTATGCCGATGAGGCAGTGTGCGTGGGTGGCCCCCAATCGAGCGAGAGCTACCTGCGCGGCGACAAGATTTTGGAAGTGTGCCACCAGCTTGGCGTAGATGCCATTCACCCTGGCTACGGCTTTCTAAGCGAGAATGCCGCCTTTGCTCGAAAGGTGAAAGAGGCGGGCCTAATCTTCGTAGGTCCCTCACCGGAAGCCATGGAACTGATGGGCTCTAAGCTGGCGGCCAAAGCCGCCGTGGCCAATTTCAACATCCCGATGGTGCCCGGTACCGAGGAGGCCATCACGGATGTGGAAGCGGCTAAAGTAGTAGCTCGTCAAGTTGGCTTCCCTATTCTTATTAAAGCATCCGCTGGTGGTGGCGGCAAGGGCATGCGCATCGTGAATGCCGAGAATGAGTTTGAGGAGCAGATGCAGTTGGCCGTATCGGAGGCTACCAGTGCCTTTGGCGATGGTGCCGTCTTCATTGAGAAGTATATCGGCTCGCCCCGCCACATTGAAATTCAGGTGCTGGGTGACGAGCACGGCAATATTGTGCACCTGTTTGAGCGCGAATGCAGCATTCAGCGTCGCCACCAAAAGGTAATCGAGGAAGCACCATCCTCAGTGCTTACGCCCGAGCTACGCGAAAGAATGGGCCGCGCGGCCGTTGATGTAGCTCGTGCCTGCAACTACACTGGGGCAGGCACAGTAGAATTTCTGCTCGACGAGAACCATAATTTCTATTTTCTGGAGATGAATACTCGCCTCCAAGTAGAGCACCCTGTGACGGAGCAAATTACTGGGCTTGACCTCGTAAAAGAACAGATTCGGGTGGCACAGGGCGAGCCTCTCCCCTTCCAACAGGCCGATCTAACGATCACCGGCCACGCCCTCGAACTCCGTGTGTACGCCGAAGACCCAGCTAACAACTTTCTGCCCGACATTGGTACGCTCACCACCTATGTGCGTCCCCAGGGCCCCGGTGTGCGGGTCGACGACGGCTTTGAGCAGGGCATGGACATTCCAATCTATTACGACCCCATGATTGCCAAGCTCGTCACCTTTGGTAAAGACCGTGCGGAAGCTATTGCCCGCATGCTCCGCGCTATCGACGAGTACCAGATTACGGGCATCGAAACCACGCTTTCGTTTGGCCGCTATGTACTTCAGCACCCAGCCTTCGTGGGGGGCAATTTTGACACAAATTTTATCCGCGACCATTTCACGCCCGCCGATTTGTCCCTCAAAACAGATGACGAAGCGGAAATCACCAAGTTAGCCGCCGTACTCGGCGCTATGCTGCTCACCCAGAAGAAAGCGCCATCAGCTACTGCCGCAACGGAAGCTTCAGGAACGGGTTCGGGGTGGAAACGGAACCGGTTGGGAGTGCGATAATAGAAATGGAGTTAAGCACAACAAAAAGGCCCGGCCGAATAGGCTGGGCCTTTTTGTTGTGCTTATGAAGGGTAAGAGAATCGAAGTCCCAGCCGCGTTATACCAAATCTGATAACTGTCGCACGCCCAGTGTCCGCTCGCGGGTGAAGCCTTCTCCGAACTCCACTCCTATCAAATGGCCGAACTCACGCGCGCGCGCTTCCATAAACTTAGAAAAAGCAGGCGTAGACAAGTAAGTAACGGGTTCGGTACTATTGGCATCGAAAAACTGACTTTTAAACGCCTGAATTGCCTCCCATTTCTTGTCCCAGAAGTCCGATATATCGACCACAAAATCGGGGGCAATCTGCCGGTCCTGGATGTAGTGATACACGAGGCGCGGTCGCCAGGCTGCTTGGGGCTCACCGTTTTCGTCCAATGTTTCTATCATTTTCAGCCCTGACAGAAAACACGATTCGGAGGCTAATTGGGAACCCCGACCGTGGTCGGGGTGGCGGTCGTGGATAGCGTTCAGCAGTACAATATCGGGTTGATAGCGGCGCACGGCAGCAATGATTGGCAATTGGTGTTCCCGATCATTATAAAAAAAGCCATCCGCCAAGCCTAGATTTGCGCGCGCGTGCAAACCCATAATCTTTGAAGCCGCCGCCGCCTCTGCGGCCCGTATTTCAGGCGTCCCACGCGTACCTAGCTCTCCTCGCGTTAAGTCTACAATTCCTATCTTCTTGCCTTGGGCCGCGGCGGCTAATAAGGTGCCGGCACAGGACATTTCTGCATCGTCGGGGTGGGCGGCGATGGCCAGAATATCTAATTTCATGTTCGATGGATGGTTAAAACGTCAAATGACTTAGCCGGTAAATGCAAGTCGTTTGCTACTTAGCAAAACAACCAGCGCTTTACCGGCTAAGCCACTGAAGAATTTAAATAGGCAGCCTATTTAATACGCAACGTACGACCGATACGCAAGGTTGATGTGCCGCCGTTCAGCCGTTTAATTTGACTAACTGATACGCCATATTTATCGGCTATTTCCGACAGCGTGTCGCCACTTCTAATCTTGTGCGTCACGATGCGCCGTGCTGCCGTTGGCTTGCTGCTACTTGTGGAGCTAGACCGAGAACGGCTCTGTATGGCCCGGCTATAGTAGTTGAATAAAGCCGACGTTATTTGAAAATTATCTTGGCGCAGCTTGTAATCCGGAAAGTCATACATCCGCTCGGGGTCAATAGGATTGCCTTCGTAGCGCACCTCGTAGTGGAGGTGCGAGCCTGTACTACGTCCCGTATTACCCCCCAGGCCGATAACCTGCCCAGCCTTTACAAAAGTACCCGTCGTAACGAGTGATTTGCTTAAGTGGCCATACAAGGTTTCAATGCCATTGTAATGACGCACCAACAGATAGTTACCGTAGCCGCTTCCATCCCATTTCGAGATCCGTACTACCCCATCGAAGGCTGCGCGCACAGTATCGCCGGTATTCAGATCCAAGTCAACGCCGTAGTGCCAGCGGCTCCCACGAAACCCAAAATCAGAGGTTGTAGGTGTCGTTTCAAGAGGCATTTTGGCATAGCGCTTTCGTGGCGCATCCACCAGTTTCAGCGTTAGCGTGTCACGCAACCGACGACCGTCTACTTGATATGGGTTGATGTTGCGCGTATCCCAGATGGCGTAATAGCCAGCTACTTTCACCCATGAGCTGTCGATGCGAACCTCATCAGACACTTCCACGATGTGCTGCTCGCCTTCGTTCAGTGAGGTAGTATCCTCACTGACCATCGACAGCTTTTTAGCAGGATTAAAGAAGATAGATTTGGCTGCTTCCGAATTATCATCAGGCAGATCTTCCGTCTTGATGAGTACGGTCGTATCTGGCCGCACGTAGCGGATCGTGGGTGATTTCATGCGGAAGAAATCCTTCCGCTGGCCCGCTGAGCCACCTTTAGCTTTTGGCTGGGGGGCTTTTCGGCGTTGGGCCTGGGCTGAGTTGGGCCACGCAAGCAGCAACCCAATTATCAACAGGGGCAGTAGCCCATATTTCAAAAAATTCAACAAAAGCGAATGACGTTGAGGCGTTCCTCACCCCCTAGGGGGCAATTTTCAAGATAGCAAGTTAAGCAACCAAACGTGAATGCGTAGTGGCTAGTGTGTAGCTTAAAGGGAGAGCGTGCAGAAAAATTAACAAGCTGTCGAGCCAAGCAAAACAAAATGATTTGCTTGGCTCGACAGCTCGGTAAGGTAAATAATCAATTAATGCTCGCCTAAAGCAGCTAAATAGCGCTCAGCGTCCAACGCAGCCATACATCCTGTGCCAGCCGCTGTTACAGCCTGCCGATAGGTATAGTCTTGCACATCGCCGCAGGCAAACACGCCGTCAACGTTAGTTTTGGATGAGCCAGGAATCGTTTTCAAGTACCCTTGCTCATCGTGGTGCAAGAAGGGTTGAAAAATTTTCGAGTTGGGCTCATGCCCAATAGCCACAAAGAATCCCTCAACCGGGATTTCACGCGTTTCATGCGTTAGCGTATTCTTAACGCGCACGGCCTCTACGGCATGCTCACCCAGAATTTCGTCGGTTACGGTATTCCACAACACCTCAATTTTGGGGTTATCGATTACCCGCTTCTGCATAATTTTCGAGGCGCGCATTTCCCCCTTTCGCACAATCATGTACACTTTCGAGCACAGATTTGCTAGATAAGTAGCTTCCTCAGCCGCCGTGTCGCCAGCACCCACGATAGCCACTTCCTTACCACGATAAAAGAAACCATCGCAGACAGCGCAAGCAGACACACCCGAGCCATTTAGCCGTGCTTCCGACTCTAAGCCTAGCCACTTCGCAGAGGCGCCAGTAGCTATGATCACGGTATCGGCAGTAATGGTCTTATGCTCGTCAATGGTTACCCGATGTGGATGACCCGAAAAGTCTACTGCCGTGGCCAGACCATATCGAACATCAGTGCCAAAGCGCGACGCTTGATTCTTCAAGTCTTCCATCATTGCTGGCCCCATCACCCCATCCGGATAACCAGGAAAGTTCTCGACATCATTCGTAATTGTAAGCTGTCCGCCAGGCTGTAAACCTTGATACATGACGGGCTGCATGTTAGCACGGGCAGCATAAATAGCTGCTGTATAGCCAGCTGGTCCCGAACCTATAATCAAACACTTGATGTGCTCTGAATTAGTATTTTCCATTTCTGGTGAAAGCGGAGATGCAATAAAAAGTGAGTGTGGCGCTGGCGGTGAGTTTTTCTTCAAACGCCGAAGCAATAGTAGCAAAAAAGCCCCCCAGTTATTGTTTCAAAGTACAACTGCGGGTACGCTACTACCACGTGTAACAAAAAACCCCAACGAATAGGCTGGGGTTTTGTAAGCTGGGGGCAAAGTTTACCCCAGATAAGGCTTCAAAGCTTTGGAGCGCGACGTGTGACGCAAACGGCGAATAGCCTTCTCTTTGATCTGGCGAACCCGCTCCCGAGTCAAGCTGAACTTCTCACCGATTTCTTCCAAAGTGAGCGAATGCTCGCCATTTAGGCCGAAATAAAGAGTAATCACGTCCGCCTCACGTTTGGTTAGCGTGGAGAGGGCGCGCTGCACTTCTTTGCGCAGAGAGTCGTTCATCAGGCCCGTATCAGGCGATTCCTCGTCTTCGTTTTCTAGCACGTCGAGCAAGCGATTTTCTTCACCTTGCACGAACGGCGCGTCTACGGATACGTGGCGACCGGATATTTTGAGCGTATCAACTACCTCAGAGGTAGTCAGTTCCAGCACTTCGGCAATTTCTTCAGGCGAGGGCTCCCGCTCGAATTTTTGCTCTAGTTCAGAGAAAGATTTCGAAATTTTGTTGAGGGAACCAACCCGGTTCAGCGGCAAGCGCACAATGCGCGACTGCTCGGCCAAGGCTTGCAGAATGGACTGACGAATCCACCATACGGCGTAAGAAATGAACTTAAAGCCGCGGGTTTCATCAAAGCGCTTAGCCGCCTTAATCAAACCAAGGTTGCCCTCGTTGATCAAGTCGCCCAGCGATAGGCCCTGGTTCTGATACTGCTTGGCAACTGATACCACAAAGCGTAGGTTAGCCTTGGTAAGCTTTTCCAGTGCTTGTTGGTCGCCTTCCCTAATCCGCTGCGCCAGCGTTACCTCCTCGTCGGGGGTGAGCAAATCCACTTTGCCAATCTCTTGGAGGTATTTATCCAGCGACTGGCTTTCGCGGTTGGTGATTTGCTTGCTGATTTTAAGCTGTCTCATTGCGGGCGCGAAAGAGTTGTATTATGATAGTTATTTGACATTACTGATACCTTTTACGGGTACCGGCTAGTTTTGGGCAACATGCCAGTACCCGCGAAAGTTCGACTGACTAGGCTTGAGCTTCACCATTATCAGCAACCGTGCGCTCTGGGCGCGGCAACAAGGCCTTGCGAGAGAGACGGTATTTGCCGGTCTTCTTATCAATATCAAGCAGCTTTACGTCAATTTCCTGACCAACTTCCAGTACACCTTCCAAGCTGTTGAGGCGCTCATGGCCTACTTCTGAAATGTGCAATAGGCCGTCTTTGCCAGGCATAATTTCTACGAAAGCACCGTAAGGCTGGATGCTGCGAACTTTACCTTTGTAGGTTTCACCTATTTCTGGCTGAGCTGCAATAGCACGGATGCGGCCAATGGCTGCTTCCATATCTTCTTGGTTCGATGCGTAGATGCTTACGTGGCCTTTTTCGTCCTTCTCCTCGATGATTACCGTGGCGTTGGTGTCCTTCTGGATCTGCTGAATGACTTTACCACCAGGTCCGATAATAGCGCCAATGAACTCTTTCTCGATCAGCATCTTGTGCGAGCGAGGAGTATGTGGCTTCATGTCGGCGGCTGGCTGGCTGATAGTCTTCGCCATTTCGGCTAGGATGTGCAGACGACCTTCGCGCGCCTGGTGTAGAGCAGCAGTCAGGATTTCGCTGCTTAAGCCCTGGATTTTGATATCCATTTGGCAAGCCACGATACCTTTTTCCGTACCTGTCACTTTGAAGTCCATATCGCCCAAGTGATCTTCATCACCCAAAATATCAGACAACACAGCATATTCACCGGTTTCCTTGTCTTGAACAAGGCCCATGGCGATACCAGATACTGCAGCACGAACTTTCACGCCTGCATCCATCAGCGCCAGCGAACCCGCACACACTGTAGCCATCGATGAAGAGCCGTTTGACTCTAGAATATCCGACACAATGCGAATGGTGTAGGGATTTTCTTCTTCACTTGGCAAAACTCGCTTCAAAGAGCGCAAAGCCAAGTTACCATGGCCAATTTCCCGACGGCCTGGGCCACGATTGGGCTTTACTTCGCCAGTCGAGAAGGCCGGGAAGTTGTAGTGCAGCATAAACTTGCTGTAGCCCGATAGCATAGCCGAGTCGATAATTTGCTCATCCAGTTTGGTGCCTAAAGTCACCGTTGTCAGGGACTGAGTTTCACCCCGCGTGAACAACGCCGAACCATGAGCACCCGGTAGGTAGTTGATTTCGCTCCAGATAGGACGAATTTCCGTGAGTTTACGACCATCTAAGCGGGTACGCTCCTTAATCATCATGTCGCGGATCGCTTTCTTTTCCGCAGATGCATGGTAGCGACCGAACATTTTCATGTTCAGTTCGGGCTGCTCAGCCAAGAGCGTTTCAAGCAGCTCCTTTTTAATAGAACCAAAACCTTCCTTACGGCCGGCCTTACTAGTATTACCCGAGTAAGCGACAGTGTAGGCTTTCTGATAGACAGCTTCGGTAATACGCTGCTTCAGTTCTGCATCTTCTTCGTATTTTGGATAATCACGCTTAACAGCAGCTTTTTCTACTACGGCGCCCAGTTCCATCTGCACACGCACCTGCTCCTTAATGGCTTCGTGGGCATAAGCAATGGCTTGCACCATTTCTTCCTCGCTCACTTCATTCATCTCGCCCTCCACCATTGCCACCGAATCGGCCGTAGCTCCTACGATGAGGTCGATATCGGCACGGGCAATATCCGAAGTTTTGGGGTTGATTTGCAGCTTACCATCGATGCGCGCCACCCGTACTTCCGAGATAGGACCAGCAAATGGAATATCAGAGACAGACAATGCAGCTGAAGCAGCCAAGGCGGCGAGTGCATCAGGCTGTACATCTTTATCAGCTGAAATCAGCGAGATCATCACCTGTACCTCGTAGTGATAATCCTTGGGGAACATAGGACGCAAAATGCGGTCTACGAGACGACTAACGAGGATTTCATAGTCTGACAAGCGGCCTTCGCGGCGCTGAAATGAACCAGGGATCTTGCCAGCCGAGCCAAACTTCTCTTGGTAATCAACTGACAATGGCAGGAAATCAACATCTCCGCGCTGGCTAGGCTGTGAGACTACCGTAGCCAGTAGCATGGCATCGCCAAGGCGTACCACTACCGCCCCATCGGCGAATTTGGCCAACTTGCCCGTTTCAAGGGTTATCTGCCGACCGTCCGGCAACGTAATAGTTTTGGTAATAGCGTGGTAATTAGGCATCGGAAAATTGCTTAGAAAAGCGACAGCGGGCGAGCAGCCAAAAAAATAGCGCCGGCCTCCGGCACTGTTTTACTCTATAATCGTTTGGGGGGCTTTTTACTACAAACAAACTACCCTACCCAAATAGTGACCAAAGGGGTCAAAAAAAGAGCAGGGAACCCTCTAAAGAGGGCTCCCTGCTCCTATGGGCGGGATTACTTACGGATACCCAACTCCTTGATAATTGCGCGGTAGCGGTTAATCTCGCGGTGCTGCAAATAGTCGAGCAGGCGACGACGCTTACCTACAAGCTTGAGCAAGCCCAAGCGAGTCGAAAAGTCTTTTTTGTTAACCTTTAGGTGCTCCGTCAGGTGATTGATGCGGTGCGTGAACAACGCGATTTGCGATTCAGCCGAACCAGTGTCGGTGGCAGATTTGGAGAGGCTATTTTCTGCGAAAATAGTCTGTTTTGCTTCGGTAGTGAGTTTCATCGGCAGATAGGAGTTACCCGTCTGGAATTAAAATATGAGAAAAAAGGCCACCCCGCATCTCGGAGTGGCCGCAAAGGTAAGGGTTTTTATGGCTCGTTGTTCGTTTTCGCGAGTCCGAATCAGTACTTTTTGCTTTGAAGGATCGTAGCCAAGGTATAGTAAGCCATTACTACTTTTAGGCTGCACGCCGGTATCCACGGAAGGGCCAGCGAATTTTGGCCGGTAGTCGGCGCCAGAAATCGACTTCTAATACGCCTGAGTCACGACGTGCTTGGTAAAGGAAGAACAGGCCGACCGGCAGTAGCAGCGCATCGGCAATCCACATCCCTAATCCTACTGGCAGCACACCTTCTCGACCATACTTCTCTCCCATAATCGAAGCCACGTAATAAATAATAAAGAATAGAATAGAGATCAGCACTGGCACGCCCAGTCCACCTTTCTTAATAATGGCCCCCAGCGGTGCGCCAATCAAAAACATGATTAATACAGCAGCCGACTGTGTGTATTTGCGATAAATCTCAATTCGGTAGTTACCTGTTTCACGGGCCAGTGTGGTAAGACGCTCTACCGAGCTGCTTAGATAGCCACGTAGGTTGCGCGCCCGGTTGGTGGCTTGCTGCACCTGATTGAGCGTAAGCGGGGGCAATTCGTTGGTTGGTACCTGCAAGTTAGATACCCGCTGATTTGCCGCTCGCCCTGTAGTATCAAGGCGCATATGCACATAATACGGGTTCAGCATGCGTACCTGCTGTTGTCGCTCAGTTCCTAAGCGCTTATGCAGCGAATCGGTGTATTGATGCAGACGTGGCAGATCCATCATCATTTTGTTCTCCGTGAACAACTCCTGCTGCGTCCGATTCAAGTCGAAAGAAGCTAAGGAGAATGTAATCAAGTTGCGCGAAAAAGCCTGACGCACGAAGCTTGCTCCTGCCCTATTTCGAACATCGGGCTGCTCCAGATACATGACGCCATCGAATAGCTCAAGCCCCAAATATTGCCCCCCAAAGCGCATAAACATCCGACCTGAGTCAGCCAGAATAACCTTGGAGTTGCCGTCTGTATTAGTATGGTCATAAATCATAACGCCCTTAAGAAGGTCGCCATTCTCGCCAGCCTTCTGATTCACCTTAATAGTGTACCCTGGGATACCATTATAGAAAACCCCTTCCCGAATATCTAAGGACAGTTTCTGTTGGCGCACATCCCACAGCAAGCTATAGGCGTTCAGATTGGCTTTGGGAACAATAGTGTTGTTAAACCAAAAAGCGCCAATGGCCAATACCAGACTCACTAGCAGTACAGGTCTCAGAATGCGGGTCAGCGAAATTCCGGAAGTCTTAATCGCAGTCAATTCCTGGTGTTCCCCTAAAGTGCCATAAGTCATAAGCGACGACAAGAGCACTGCCAAGGGAAGGGCAATTGGCACCATCAGCACACTGAAGAAGAATAACAACTGGCCAATGACCGCAAAACCGAGGTCCTTCCCAATTATGTCATCCATATACTTGAGCATATACTGCGTCAGCAGGATAAACTCTACAACCGCGAAAGTCAGCAAAAAAGGGCCAGCAAAGGCCTTGAGAATCAGTTTATCGAGTTTTTTCATTGTTTGGTCAGAAATGAACCCCTGGAGGGCATTTCTACTAAAAAAGGAGCAGTAAGTAAACGTAGCTACTGCCCGTTTAGCTTCTGCTCCTTCACTTTTTATATCAAACTCGACTTAGCCGCCTACTTGTTCCCGCAACTTAACGATTAGACTATCCCACATTTCCTGGAGCTCCTCCTCGTCTGTTTCCTCCGAGTAGTCTAACACACGCAAATACACTTCCTGCGTTAGTTGCGATTCCTCCAATGTAAAGTCAAGATAGCTCGCATCCGGCGTTAGGCGTTTATTCTGATCCAGGAATACATACCGTACCGAACGATTAGTGCGGTGTGAGCTCATCTCGGCGTAATGTGGCTGATTGTCCCAGATAAAGTTAAACCGGTGATCCTCGTCTATGCGCACGTCCTGACAGAACCATTGCGTCAGTCCTGAGGCTGAAGCCAAGTATGGATACAGAATTTTAGTTGAGGCATTAATAGGGTATTCAACCGAAAAGCGGTGTTTCGAGCGAGTGGCAGAGAGCGGCATAAAGCAGAGATATTAAAGAACGGCATTACACCCACCCGGAATACATGGCAGGCAGCGGGCAATATACACGGGTTTTTTTTTACTAAGGATTGCATCGGGTCAAATCTTGTGCCTACCTTTGCGCCATCAAAAAACGGCGGGGTAGCTCAGTTGGTTAGAGCACAGGATTCATAACCCTGAGGTCACGAGTTCAACTCTCGTCCCCGCTACAAGAAAAGGCCTTCCTACAACGGGAAGGCCTTTTTTGTTTTCAAGATTGCGCATTAAACTTTTTCATCGTTGGCTATGTCTTCTAGCCTAAGCATATATTAGGTTTTATTGTATCGATAAAACACACATAAGTTTTTATGCTGATGTGCTTACATAATAGAAATGTACATGTATGGGCATCTCAAAAGTGCATCATGTTATATTAAGGTGTACAATCCATAAAAAATAATTAGAGAGTCTCTTGTATTACCAATAGACATTTCTACCTTTGCAGCCCCAACGCAGAGACGCTTCAATCGGAAGCAGCGGCAAAAAATAATTTCTTTGTTTAGTTGCGAAAGGAGAAACAGTTTGTACCTTTGCCACCCCGAACGAAAAGACGCTCGGCGTAAGGCAGCAAAACAAGGCTACACGGGTAGCCACAGGGTTAGTCCAATTGGGACTGGCACACGTTCTTTGAATGATTGGAAAAGACAAATTGGTAAGGCTGCCCTGAGTAGGTAACTACCGCGGGCAGCAAGCGTAACCAGACGAGTTCAACACAAAGAGTTGGATCAAGCCCATGACAGCAGCCTATGTTCGCATAGGTGAAGAGAATTTATACAATGGAGAGTTTGATCCTGGCTCAGGATGAACGCTAGCGGCAGGCCTAATACATGCAAGTCGAACGGGTGTAGCAATACACTAGTGGCGCACGG
Source organism: Hymenobacter sp. HDW8 (assembly GCF_011305775.1). Lineage (NCBI taxonomy): Bacteria > Pseudomonadati > Bacteroidota > Cytophagia > Cytophagales > Hymenobacteraceae > Hymenobacter > Hymenobacter sp. HDW8. The sequence continues at coordinate 388,222 of NZ_CP049907.1, read as the reverse complement.
GTGCGTAACGCGTAACCAACCTACCTGGATCTGGGGGATAGCCCGCCGAAAGGCGGATTAATACCGCATAAGCCGTGTGAGTGGCATCACTTAGACGGTAAAGATTTATTGGATTCAGATGGGGTTGCGTAGCATTAGCTAGATGGCGGGGTAACGGCCCACCATGGCGACGATGCTTAGGGGACCTGAGAGGGTGATCCCCCACACTGGCACTGAGATACGGGCCAGACTCCTACGGGAGGCAGCAGTAGGGAATATTGGGCAATGGGCGAGAGCCTGACCCAGCCATGCCGCGTGCCGGATGAAGGCCTTCTGGGTTGTAAACGGCTTTTCTCAGGGAAGAAAAAGAGGATGCGTCCTAAACTGACGGTACCTGAGGAATAAGCACCGGCTAACTCCGTGCCAGCAGCCGCGGTAATACGGAGGGTGCAAGCGTTGTCCGGATTTATTGGGTTTAAAGGGTGCGTAGGTGGCTTGTTAAGTCCGGGGTGAAAGCCCACAGCTCAACTGTGGAACTGCCCTGGATACTGGCAAGCTTGAGAGTAGTCGAGGGTGGCGGAATGGACGGTGTAGCGGTGAAATGCATAGATACCGTCCAGAACCCCAATTGCGTAGGCAGCTGCCTAGGCTACATCTGACACTGAGGCACGAAAGCGTGGGGAGCGAACAGGATTAGATACCCTGGTAGTCCACGCCGTAAACGATGGATACTCGTTGCCAGCGATAGACTGTTGGTGACTTAGCGAAAGCGTTAAGTATCCCACCTGGGGAGTACGCTCGCAAGAGTGAAACTCAAAGGAATTGACGGGGGCCCGCACAAGTGGTGGAGCATGTGGTTTAATTCGATGATACGCGAGGAACCTTACCTAGGCTAGAATGCGCGTGACCGCCTGAGAGATCAGGCTTTCCTTCGGGACACAAAGCAAGGTGCTGCATGGCCGTCGTCAGCTCGTGCCGTGAGGTGTTGGGTTAAGTCCCGCAACGAGCGCAACCCCTACTTTTAGTTGCCAGCGGGTAATGCCGGGGACTCTAGAAGGACTGCCTGCGCAAGCAGTGAGGAAGGCGGGGACGACGTCAGGTCATCATGGCCCTTACGCCTAGGGCTACACACGTGCTACAATGGCCGGTACAGAGGGTCGCTACTGCGCGAGCAGACGCCAATCTCACAAAACCGGTCTCAGTTCGGATCGGAGTCTGCAACTCGACTCCGTGAAGCTGGAATCACTAGTAATCGCGTATCAGCAATGACGCGGTGAATACGTTCCCGGGCCTTGTACACACCGCCCGTCAAGCCATGGAAGTCTGGTAGACCTGAAGCTGGTGCTCGTCACAGAAGCCAGTTAGGGTAGAACAGGTAACTGGGGCTAAGTCGTAACAAGGTAGCCGTACCGGAAGGTGCGGCTGGATCACCTCCTTTCTGGAGCGGATCCAACTCTCGAACTTTAGTCGCTACACGACAAACTTACCAACACGTCTTTTCCTCTCATTCAAATATTATTAGGGAGAGAGGTAGTAATACTTCCCTCCTACTCTGATCTAAGTAGTAGATCAACTGTTCTTTGACGTAGGATAACGAGTAAGAAGAAAAAGAAAGAAGCGAGGACTACTTTTAGTGGTTTCTTGTTATGAGCCCTCCTTTCCTTGCGGAAGGAGATAAGGTAAGTAAACAAGGGCACACGGGGGATGCCTAGGCTCTCAGAGGCGAAGAAGGACGTGATAAGCTGCGAAAAGCCGCGGGGATTGGCACATACGAGGTGATCCGCGGGTATCCGAATGGGGCAACCCACCTGTGTGAAGCACAGGGGCGTCTATCTTTAGTGGTAGACGGGCAAACCCGGGGAACTGAAACATCTAAGTACCCGGAGGAACAGAAAATAACAATGATTCCCTAAGTAGTGGCGAGCGAACGGGGACGAGCCCAAACCGGGTTGGTTACGGCCAGCGCGGGGTTGTAGGACCTCAACATCTGATTGTTTGATTTTAGCTGAACGACGTGGGAAAGTCGACCATAGACGGTGAGAGTCCGGTAAGCGAGAGAATCAAGCACGGTAGAGGATTCCTGAGTAGGGGGGGACCGGAGAAATCCCCTCTGAATCCAGCGGCACCATCCGCTAAGGCTACATACTCCTGAGAGACCGATAGTGAACCAGTACCGTGAGGGAAAGGTGAAAAGAACCTCGAATAGAGGAGTGAAAAGAACCTGAAACCGTGTGCTTACAAGCGGTCGGAGCCCTTTTGTGGGGTGACGGCGTGCCTTTTGCATAATGAGCCTACGAGTTACTCCTCCCTGGCAAGGTTAAATGACTCAAGTCATGGAGCCGCAGCGAAAGCGAGTCTGAATAGGGCGCAGAGTCAGGGGGGTAGACGCGAAACTTTGTGATCTACCCATGACCAGGGTGAAGGTTGGGTAAAACCAACTGGAGGCCCGAACCAGTTTCCGTTGAAAAGGATTTGGATGAGTTGTGGGTAGGGGTGAAAGGCCAATCAAACTGAGAAATAGCTCGTACTCCCCGAAATGTATTTAGGTACAGCGTCGGCGTTGAGTTACGTGGAGGTAGAGCTACCGATTGGACTAGGGGGTGTCAAAGCCTACCGAATCCAGACGAACTCCGAATGCCACGTAATATAGCCGGCAGTGAGGCGTGGGGTGCTAAGGTCCCATGCCGAGAGGGAAAGAACCCAGACCATCCGCTAAGGTCCCTAAATTCGGACTAAGTTGAACAAAGGAGGTCCACTTGCCTTGACAGCCAGGATGTTGGCTTGGAAGCAGCCATTCATTTAAAGAGTGCGTAACAGCTCACTGGTCGAGCGAGAGGGCATCGATAATACGCGGGCATCAAGTCCGGTACCGAAGCGATGGATTTGCATTATATGCAAGTGGTAGGGGAGCATTCTAGCAGCGGTGAAGGTATGCTGTCAGGCGTGCTGGAGCGGCTAGAAAAGCAAATGTAGGCATGAGTAACGATAAGGCGGGTGAGAAACCCGCCCCCCGATAGACTAAGGTTTCCTGCTCAACGCTAATCGGAGCAGGGTTAGTCGGGACCTAAGGCTACGCCGAGAGGCTACGTCGATGGACAGCTGGTTGATATTCCAGCACTTACAATGAGAAGTGATGCAGTGACGCAGAAGTGAAAGTACCGCGGGCGGACGGAAGTGCCCGTTGAAGCGCGTAGGTATAGAGACAGTAGGTAAATCCGCTGACTTTGCTGAAACGTGATAGTACCCTACGGCCTCGGCCACGGGGATAGTGTACCTAATCAGACTGCCAAGAAAACCTGCTAAGCGTTTTAATCTTATTGTAACCCGTACCGCAAACCGACACAGGTAGTCAAGGAGAGTATCCTGAGGGGCTCGAGTGAATCACGGCCAAGGAACTCGGCAAAATGGACCTGTAACTTCGGGAGAAGGGTCGCTTCCTTGTCGCAAGACAAGAAGCCGCAGTGAAAAGGCCCAGGCGACTGTTTAACAAAAACACATGACTTTGCGAACGCGTAAGCGGAAGTATAAGGTCTGACACCTGCCCGGTGCCGGAAGGTTAAGAGGGGAACTTAGTCGCAAGGCGAAGGTTTGAATCGAAGCCCCGGTAAACGGCGGCCGTAACTATAACGGTCCTAAGGTAGCGAAATTCCTTGTCGGGTAAGTTCCGACCTGCACGAATGGTGTAACGATCTGGGCGCTGTCTCAGCCGTGAGCTCGGTGAAATTGTAGTCTCGGTGAAGATGCCGAGTACCCGCCACGGGACGGAAAGACCCCGTGCACCTTTACTATAGCTTGACATTGACGCTGGGTAACACATGTGTAGGATAGGTGGGAGGCTATGAGCCGGAGGCGCCAGCTTTCGGGGAGCCAACGTTGAAATACCACCCTTGTGTTACTCGGTGCCTAATCTCCGAGACGGGGAAACAGTGTCTGGTGGGTAGTTTGACTGGGGTGGTCGCCTCCAAAAGAGTATCGGAGGCTTTCAAAGGTCCGCTCAGTACGCTTGGTAACCGTACGCAGAGCGCAATAGCAGAAGCGGGCTTGACTGTGAGGCCTACAAGCCGAGCAGGGTCGAAAGACGGATATAGTGATCCGGTGGTTCCGCATGGAAGGGCCATCGCTCAAAGGATAAAAGGTACGCCGGGGATAACAGGCTGATCTCCCCCAAGAGCTCATATCGACGGGGAGGTTTGGCACCTCGATGTCGGCTCGTCACGTCCTGGGGCTGGAGAAGGTCCCAAGGGTTCGGCTGTTCGCCGATTAAAGTGGCACGCGAGCTGGGTTCAGAACGTCGTGAGACAGTTCGGTCCCTATCTGTGGTGGGCGTTAGAGATTTGCGAGGACCTGTCCTTAGTACGAGAGGACCGGGATGGACCAGCCGCTAGTGCACCGGTTGTGGCGCCAGCTGCAGCGCCGGGTAGCTACGCTGGGATGAGATAAGCGCTGAAAGCATCTAAGTGCGAAACTCACCTCAAGATGAGATCTCTCATATACGAAGAGTCGTGGTAGACTACCACGTGGATAGGCTACAGGTGGAAGGTCCGAAATGGCCGAGCCGAGTAGTACTAATGACTCGAACACTTACCTATTACCAGCTCTTTTCTGTGGCTTCTTACTCGTTTTCTACGTCAACGTTTTTTGTTGTGGCTGTGCATTAGCCACGACCGCCAGTAATGGTGGCTTTAGCCCGGGTGTTCACCTCTTCCCATTCCGAACAGAGCAGTTAAGCCCCGGAGCGCCTATGGTACTACCTTCACCGGTGGGAGAGTCGGTCGCCGCCAACCTTACTTTCAGTCCAGCCCCCAGCGTCCCCGATCAGCGGATGCGGGGGGCTGTTCGCGTTTCTAGCCATTCCTGCTCCACCTTCCCTACCCCTCTGACACTGGACTATTTAATGGCCCATATACTCATAGCATAAAGGTTTACTCAATGATTAAGGTGTGAACTCTATGGGCATTCACATGATGTATAACATTGCTACAGAAGCATTTGGTTTGCCAGAATCCTCACAGATCGTTCAGCCTAAGTTTCGTATTCGAAGCTGCTTATATAATTAGTCTGAATTACTAGCATAACTTCAGGAGTAGTTAGTAGTATTTCAATTACTGTGTAGAGTATGTGATAAATACCTATTCATATCATAGTGTTATGTGGCAGTTTACTCCTAATTGTACACATTAGGGTGAGCAGGTAAATAAGTGATTGGTAGCCTATAGTTAAGTAATAGAGCTCAAAGAAGCCTTTGGATCAGCTGGGCGTGTCCTTTTTATTGAGTACAAATACACATATATTGGCCAGCATGCTGCTCATTTAAATCATTGCTTAAAACTGTCAGTAGCAATATCGTATTTCGCCACTGCTCATGAATATGAAGCTTTTTTATTTACACATAAAAGCGTACGAATCCCCCAATTATTAATACAAGGAGCATTCCTATAACAGAATTCGCTTTAGTTTTAGGTGTTATTAAGTACTAAATATGATCCAAAAGAAAAAAAGCGTTCACCTTATAAAAGGTGAACGCTTTTTAATTAATCAGTAAGAAGTGTTACTTAAGCTTCTCGATGATTCCTTGAAAAGCAGCTGGATGATTTAATGCCAGATCAGCCAATACTTTGCGATTCAAATCGATACCTGCTTTCTTTAGGCCGCCCATGAATTGCGAATATGACAACCCGTGCTCACGGGCACCTGCGTTGATACGCTGAATCCACAAGGCGCGGAACTCGCGCTTTTTGGTTTTACGGTCGCGATAGGCGTATAATAAACCTTTCTCGACGGCATTTTTTGCAACGGTCCAAACATTCTTGCGACGGCCAAAATAGCCTTTCGCAAGCTTCATTACCTTTTTACGACGGTGGCGTGAAGCCACATTGTTCACACTTCTTGGCATAACCTACTTTTTTTGGTGACCGGTGACAATGCTTGTCTTGCAAACCGGGTACCTGGTGGAAAACTATTAAAATGCTGAATTTACAAATAGGGAGTTGGGCCAAACTATTATCACATAGCAGCGTCCCAAACGCTACTAGATATTCAGCATATCCTTCACCCGATTCATATCGGCCGAGCTAACAAGCGTAACATGCGTTAGGTTGCGCTTTTGCTTAGTAGACTTCTTAGTGAGAATGTGGCTTTTGAAGGCGTGCTTCCGCTTCACCTTGCCCGTTCCGGTGAGCGTAAAACGCTTCTTAGCACCGGATTTCGTCTTTACTTTTGGCATTGTGGTATAAATTGAGAAAAAGGAAATGCTTGATAAAGCATCTGATTAATCAATTGCTAAGGCAACAATCAATTAGACTTACTTTAAGCCTGTTCTTCTTTGGCTTTAACTTCTTTAGGCTCTTTGGATGCAGCTTCTTTCCCCCCCTCTTTGGTGGCGGGTGCTTTAGGCTTAGCAACTACGGCCACTTTAGGAGCCAGATACAAGAACATGCGTTTACCTTCGAGTTTAGGCAACTGTTCTACTTTAGCTAAGTCCTCCAATGCTTGGGCAAACTTTAGCAGAAGAATTTCACCGCGTTCTTTGAACACGATTGAGCGGCCTACAAAGTGCACATAGGCCTTTATTTTCGCTCCCTCACGCAGGAACTCTTGCGCATGTTTCAGCTTGAAAGCGAAGTCGTGCTCGTCAGTATTAGGACCGAAACGAATTTCCTTTAGCACCACCTTCGTGGCTTTAGCTTTCATTTCGCGCGTGCGCTTCTTCTGCTCATACTTAAACTTAGAGTAGTCGATAACACGGCATACAGGCGGCACGGCCGTAGGCGAAATTTCAACTAAGTCCAAGTTTTGCTCTTGAGCTAAGCGACGAGCTTGCTCAATTGGATAAACACCTTGCTCGATGTTTTCACCGACCAGGCGCACTTCGCGGGCCGTAATCTTCTGGTTGATTTTAAACGGCTCCTCCACCTGAGCACGGGGGATGTAGCGGCGATTTGGGGTTGCTATGAGTTGGTCCTCCTTCTGAAAGGTGAGCGAATAATCTTTAGGTACTATTTAACCCAACACAGCGAGCCGCGATGAGTTTCAATCAGCGGGCAAATATCCGCTTATTTTTTGAATCTAAAAAAGTGACTATATAAAAACATGCCCATCAGAGCATTTACCATGATGGGCATGTTTTTATTTAAGCTCCCTAATTGCCTACTATCATTTCAGCTACTTGACTATTAAAGCTGCGAATGAATGCTTCAATTGGCATACTTCCTAGATCGCCTTCTCCATGTTTACGGAGTGAAACAATGCCATTTTCCTGCTCCTTCTCCCCTACAATGAGCATATACGGCACTTTGGCTATTTCAGCATCGCGGATCTTACGCCCTATCTTCTCATCGCGACTATCCAACGAGCCTCGCAACTCCGCTTGCACTAGACGGTCATAAACCTGCTGTGCGTAGTCCTGATATTTCTCAGAAATAGGTAATACAGCAAATTGCTCAGGCGAGAGCCACAGCGGGAAATTGCCGGCGCAATGCTCAATAAGCACCGCTACAAAGCGTTCTAATGACCCAAACGGAGCACGATGCAGCATTACTGGTCGCTGGCGAGAATTGTCAGGGGCCACATATTCGAGTTCAAAACGCTCGGGCAGGTTATAGTCAACCTGAATGGTACCTAGCTGCCACTTACGACCTAGCGCATCACGTACCATGAAGTCAAGCTTAGGACCATAAAAAGCCGCTTCTCCTAATTCTGTGACCGTAGGCAATCCTTTCTCTGCCGCTGCCTCTTGAATAGCACTTTCCGCTAAAGCCCAGTTTTCGTCGGAGCCAATATACTTTGTCTTGTTTTCGGGGTCGCGGAGGGATATTTGAGCAGTATAGTTTTCAAAGCCAAGCGCCCGGAACACATACAGTACAAGATCGATAACCTTGATAAACTCTTCCTTTACCTGATCTGGGCGGCAGAAAATGTGCGCGTCATCTTGTGTAAAGCCACGCACGCGGGTGAGGCCATGCAATTCACCGCTTTGCTCGTAACGATAAACTGTCCCAAACTCCGCCAGGCGCAAAGGCAAATCGCGGTATGAGCGAGGCTTGGTTTTGTAGATTTCGCAGTGATGCGGGCAATTCATTGGCTTGAGGAAAAATTCCTCACCAGGATTAGGCGTCTTGATGGGCTGAAAAGAATCAGCGCCATACTTCTCATAGTGCCCCGACGTTACATAAAGCTCCTTTGAGCCAATATGAGGGGTCACTACGGGCAGGTAGCCCGCTTTTACCTGTGCACGGCGCATGAACTGCTCAAGGCGCTCACGCAGAGCCGTACCTTTGGGTAACCACAACGGTAACCCCGCTCCTACTTTCTCAGAAAAAGCGAACAACTCTAATTCTTTGCCCAGTTTGCGGTGGTCGCGGCGTTTAGCTTCCTCCAGGCGCTCTAAGTATTCGGTCAGCTCTTTCTGTTTAGGAAAAGTGATACCGTAGACGCGAGTAAGCTGCTTATTTTTTTCGTCGCCGCGCCAGAAGGCGCCGGCTACGTTCAGCAGCTTCACTGCCTTAATAGGGCTTGTGTCAGGAATGTGCGGGCCACGGCAAAGGTCAGTGAAATCGCCTTGCGTATAAAAGCTGATCGTACCGTCTTCCAGGCGCTCTAATAAGTCAAGCTTATATGGGTCGCCTTTCTCCGTGAAATAGGCTATAGCTTCTGCTTTAGGCACTTCACGGCGTTCATACTGACTTTTCTTGCGGGCCAGCTCGAGCATTTTCTGCTCAATCTGGGGGAAGTCGTTGGTTGAGATAGTGCGGCCTTCACCTAGGTCGATATCGTAATAAAAGCCGTTTTCGATGGCTGGACCGATACCAAGCTTTACACCCGGATATAATGCCTCCAAGGCCTCAGCCATCAGGTGCGCCGAAGAATGCCAGAACGTATTCTTGCCCGCGTCATCATTCCAAGTAAGGATTTCGATGGCAGAATTCTGCATTATAGGGCGGTGCAGGTCGCGGACCTCGCCATTTACGCGCACGCCCAAAGCATTGCGGGCCAAGCCTTCGCTAATACTAGCGGCTACGTCGTAGCCCGTCGCGCCATCTACAAACTGGCGCACGGAGCCATCGGGAAGAGTGATTTCAATCATTGGTTAGGGAAAAATGCTCTACAAACAGCGTTAGGCCGCAAGTTAGTGGGTTAGGCCGAATGTGGGGGGCATTTATTAGAGCAACCACCCCAAATCTTTAGGTAAACAGCTACACTGCTCTTGGCGTCAGGAACTAATGACAGGTCTTAGTTTCACCAAAAAAGCCCCCCGCGTTGCTTAGCGAAGCGTAGGCAAGGCTCGCTCAGGCAAAGGAGCAATGGCCTGACGACTTGGACGACGGACAGTGTCACCACGTAACTGACGCGCCCGTTCTCCCGCTTTCCAGGTGCGATAAGTCCAATGTTTGTTACCTGGATTTTCGGCCACCAGAATGCGATACTGAGCAACTGCTTCAGCGGATCGGCCCAGAGCTTCAAAACTTTCTGCTACCATCTGACGGCCACCCGGCAAGCGGGGAGCCCGGCGCAGAGCGCGCTGTAGATGGGGTAAAGCGTCAGCGTAGCGCCGCTTTTTAAATGCCGCTAAGCCCAGACGGTAATCGGCACGATATAGCGTAGTATCCAACGCTACGGCACGAGTGTAAGCGCGTAAGGCACTATCAGGCCGGCTTTGCAGTTCGTGCTGGCGTCCGTAATCATACCAAAGGGAGCCATTCGTGGGCGCTAGGCGCAGGCCACGCGTCGCGTATACCGCAGCGGCGGTCGGGCGGCGGTTTGCGTTTGATAAGAAAGCCAACTGATGGAGGATTTCGGGTTGCCGAGGGTCGCGGGCCAAGCTAGCGCGGAGGTAATCCAGCGCCTGAGCGGTATCAGTTAAGGCAGCATGAGCTAAGCCTTTATAGAATAAAGCAGCAACTAGTTCCGGCTCCTGCTGTAAGGCACGGTCGAGATGGTCGAGGGCAGCCTGGTGGTGGCGGGCAGCTAAATGGGTTTCACCTACCAACAGATTCAGCTCAGGCGAAGAGAACCCGCGCTTTGAAGCCTCAGTCGCTGCACTTAACGTGGCTTCGAGCCGATTTTGAGCGCGTAAGGCGCGAGCCTTAATGAAGTAAAATTCACCGGGGGAGTCATCGAGGGCGAGGGCTTGGTCAATATCGGCTAATGCGGGAGCAATCTGACCAGCATCGAGACTAAATGTAGCGCGGCGAGCGTATAACGAAGCTTTGCGGGGTTGCCGGGCGATAGCACCATCAAGCGTCTTGGCCTGTAATTGAGGGCCGCTTTGCACGGTAGCCAAGTTTACCATCGTGGCCGGTGGGCCAGTAGGTGCTTGGTCGCAGGCGGAGGCGACAGCGACGCACAAAAACAAAGGCAGAAAACGGCGAAAAACAGCCACAGTAGCTACGAACCTTAGAAAGAAATACAGATAAGCCACAACGAGCGGAACAAAGTCAATCAACGCTATTCTCGACTACTTATCCGGCTACAAAGATAACCTCAAAGCCAACAACGATTCCGTCAGCCACACAAGACCTTACTCGACCTCATTGCGCCCGCGTTTCTTTCGCGCCAGTTGCTGCAACAGGTTCCGACAGCGCCGACTCACCTCCAGCTCTTCACTCGTGACAGGCTCCAGTTTCTGCGAAGCGACTAACACCGTAATGGCTTCGTCGAACTGGCGCTGATTCTGGTATACACGGGCAAGATCATAGCAGAATTGTATGCGCTTCGGGTCAAGCTCATGGGCGCGCTTGAGTGCGTCCACCGCTTTATTGCTACTTGCCCCGCCGGGCATCCCGCCCAAAATCAACTCACTATACACTCGCTCCAACACGTTGTAATGATCTACGCGATAGTGCCAGCGCCCGAGTAACTGCCATGTATCGGCCCAGTCGGGGCGGCGCGCGACGGCCCGAAACACGTAGGGCTGCATTTCTTTGTACATCAGCAAACGCCCCCGAGCGTGCAGCAGCGTGGCTTGATTGACTAAGGATAAGGCTACGACATAATTGGCCTCTCCCCCATCCGACTTAGCTACAAAAGCCCGATATGCATATTGTCCGGCCGACGTGAAGTATGCCGACCGACGCGTTTCGTCGGTATAGCGCGTACCGATACGCACGCTGAGCGCTGCGGCCTGCCAGAGTGCTTCATAATTTTTGGCATCTTCGTCCAGCACCTGCTCGTACTTCGCCAGCGCTTCCGAATCGAGGTATTTTCGCTGAAGCAATCGTGCCTCGGCTAATAGTTTACCTACATCCGGCACTGAAAGCGTGGCAGCCAATGCTTCCGACCCAATTAACATGAGCATTCCTAGCAGTATGAATGGCCTGTCAATACGGGGCAAAAACATAGGCTAGTAAATAGCTTGGCATTACTACCAGCGTTGTAATTTGGGGTTGGAATCCGAAACTTAATCATTCATGACTACACCTGGCAAACCACAAAAGCAGCCTATGATGTTCCTTCAAGGCTAAGTTTGCAGAATTAAGCAAAAAAAGCCCCCCAGACTGCTTCTGGGGGGCTTTTTTCTCATCTAAAACAGCTTCAACTGTGATTTTGGCTGTCGCAGAATGGCTTGGGCGCGTTCTACGTCTTCACTGGTTACTTCTACCGGGCCCGTAAGCTCCGGCAGCGGCTCAGCGGACGTGGGCGCTGCCGGTCTTGGAATCGTAGCTGGGCCGCGCTTTTTGGCCGCTGCCCGGCGCTCCGGCTCTGGACCTTCGTCGGTGAGCAGAGCTAGGGAGTGGATTTTATAGTATGCTAGCTTGTTACCAGCCGCCTTCCACCCTTTCACGTCAATAAACGTGTGCAGCGGCAGCTTTTCGGTTTCGCGGTCCGATTTCTTGTCGCGCTGCACTTTCATCTCTACCAGCGGCTCTGGGTTGGCCGTCACAACCAACAGCTTGGAACTTTTGCTTTCGGAAATAAAGGAGAATCGCTTCTCCAGCGTGCTGGTTTCGATTTTGAAGCGCTTAACGTAGTGCACTTTCGTCTCCCCTTCCACGTACACGGCGCTGAGCACGGTATCGGGCTCCAGCTTGCGCAACAGCACAATATTGGGCACATCAAAGTGATGAGCGGTATCGGGCGACTTCAGCTCGTAGCTGCCGTCCTTGTACACTACCAGCACCGTATTATCTGTGTCGAAGGTGCCCAGGTAGCGGCCGTGGCCAGCCGTGTTGAGGCGGCCTACTACGCTATCGAAGAACATCTCGCGGCCACCCAAAGTGGAGTCGCCAAGGGCCTCCTGCTTGATTCGCTTAATCGGCTGCTTGGTCACGATGTTGCCCTGCGAGCCTTTGCCTTTAATGGCCAGTTCAGCGAAGTCAAACTCAAACTGCTTCACCCGCGCCGGTGCTTTGTCCGTTAGCTGCACGCTCACAATCTCCGACTCGGAGTTTGGGTTAGCGGTCAGGTACAGCACCTTGGAGTTTTTGCCCCCCTTGGTCAGATCGTAGGTTTTGTCGCGGGTAATGCCCGTCACAAGGAAACGCTTAGCGTAAGTTACACCCGACGGTCCATCCTGATACATCATATTATACACCAGGCGGTCGTCGTTCTTGTTGTACACACCCACGTGCAGAATATCCTTGCCAACGAAGGTTTTCTCCGCAATGCGCGTAACCATGAACGAACCGTCCCGGCGAATAGCGATGATATCATCGAGGTCGGAGCAGTCACAAACAAATTCATCCTTTTTCAAGCCGAAGCCGACGAAGCCGTCTTGACGGTTCACGTAGAGCTTCTGGTTAGCTACGGCTACTTTTTGGGCCGTTACCACGTCGAAGGTGCGAAGCTGGGTTTTGCGCTCCCGACCAGTGCCGTACTTTTTCAGCAAGCCATCAAAATAGCTGATAGCGTAGCGCGTGATGTTGGCTAGGTGGTCAGCTACTTCGGCCAGCTCGGCTTCCAGCTTCTGAATGTATTCATCCGCCTTAAAGCCGTCGAACTTCGAAATGCGCTTGATCCGGATTTCGGTCAGGCGCGTGAGATCATCTTGGGTGATGGCACGGCGCAGCACAATGCGCGTGTCGTTGGCCTTCTGCTTCTCCCCTTCCACGCGCACAAATTTCTTCAGGCCCGCGTCAATGGTTTCCAGAATCTCATCCCAGGTTTCGCATTCCTCAATTTTGCGGTAGATGCGATTCTCGATGAATATCTTCTCCAGCGAAGCCGAATGCCACTTTTCGTGTAGCTCATCCTGCCGAATTTCGAGCTCTCGCTCCAGCAGCCGCACCGTTTTCTGGGTGCTTAGCCGTAGCATATCCTCCACGCCTACAAAGCGCGGCTTGTCCTCGATGATAACGCACGTATTGGGCGAAATTGAGATTTCGCAGTCCGTGAAGGCGTACAGCGCGTCCATGGTGAGGTCGGGCGACACGCCGGTGGGCAGGTGCACCTGAATCTCGACTTCGGCGGCCGTGTTATCGACTACCTTTTTAATCTTGATTTTGTTGGCCTCCGATGCCTTCACGATGCTTTCCATTAGCGCCGTGGTGGTGGTGCCGTAGGGAATATCGCGAATGACCAACATGGTTTTATCGGCCTTCTCGATGGTGGCCCGCAGGCGGATTTTTGCCCCCCGCTGCCCCGAGTTGTAATTAGTAATGTCACAAAGCCCCCCAGTCGGAAAATCAGGAAACAACTGGATGTCACGGCCTCGCAGCACGTCGATGCTGGCCTTGCACAACTCGCGGAAGTTGTGGGGCATAATCTTGGTGCTCAGGCCTACGGCAATACCTTCTACGCCCTGGGCCAGCAGCAGCGGAAACTTGACGGGCAGCGTGGTCGGCTCGCGCTTGCGGCCGTCGTAGCTCATCTGCCAGTCGGTGATGTCAGGATTGAACACCACGTCGAGCGCAAACTTGGACAAGCGCGCCTCGATATAACGCGGCGCGGCAGCTCCGTCGCCGGTGCGAATGTCACCCCAGTTGCCCTGGGTTTCGATCAGTAAGTCTTTCTGCCCCAGATTCACCATCGCGTCGCCGATGGAAGCGTCGCCGTGCGGGTGATACTGCATAGTTTGCCCAATAACGTTGGCCACTTTATTAAAGCGACCATCGTCCATCTCCTTCATGGCGTGCAAAATGCGGCGCTGCACGGGCTTCAAACCATCTTCAATGGCAGGCACAGCCCGCTCCAGAATCACATAGGACGCGTAGTCCAGAAACCAGTTCTGATACATACCAGCCACGGTGGCCACGTCATGAATGGTTTCGCCGGGGGCAAACTTGGGCTCCTCCTCCGTTTCTTCCGTCACCGGCGTGGGCTCAGTCGTAACATGCACATCCTCGGACGACTCAGACAGCAGCAATTCGCCGGAGGCACTCACTACAAATTCTGCCTTTTTCTTTTCCGATGCAGCATCAGCATCCTCGGGTGTGGCCGACGTAGACTCGAACTCAAAGGAGTCGCCGGCGCCAAATAGGTTTGGCTGCTCTTCCTGGTTCGGGTCTTGGGGGTTCTTCTCTTCTGACACAGTGGGGTGTGGCGCTTGCCACGGTTAATGTTCTTGTACCTCTCTTTCAGCCGCAGAACTGAAAGGCTTTTCACTAAAGACGCCTGAAAATGAATAACAGGCAAAAAACGTATTGTTCAACTCATGCAGTTCGAGTAAAAGCTACGAAGAGTATCAACGGGGCGCAGGCTTCTGGCACCACGAGCTTGCGTATCAAAAGTACCGTTAGCTGCGCAGAACGCAATATTTGTAATGCTTGACACGCCCATAAAGTTCCCAATAATATTAGCTAAACACAAGCACGAACACAACTTTCTGTGGCTTCAAACCGCTTTTATTCACTAATTATAATTGCTAATCAACGCCATTAATACTAATAAATTTAGCTAATCATAGAATACAATCAATAATAAATCTTCGTTTTTGGAGGCTTACCATAACTGATGCTCTCAAATAGAACTGTCGGATAAATTTTATCTTGACTTGTCAAGTGGCCGCCGTACTGTTTCCCTTTATTCAATTAGTCACCTTTTATGATTGATTTGGTTATAAATGCGCGTCAGGCGTCCATTAGCGCTGGGTTTGATGTGCGGCGTATTCTGCCATTTCGGGAGCGGCGCATGGTGGGGCCGTTCATTTTTATGGATCATGCCGGACCGGTGGGGCTTCCTCCTGAGCAGCTGCAAAGTCTGGATGTGCTGCCGCACCCGCATATTGGGTTGTCCACGGTGAGCTACTTGTTTGGCGGCCAGGTGACGCACCGCGATAGTTTGGGAGTGGAGCAAATCATCCGGCCGGGTGAGGTAAACTGGATGACGGCGGGTAGTGGCATTGCGCATTCGGAGCGGTTTGAAGACCCAGCTACGCTGAGCGGTGGGCAGCTGGAAATGATTCAGACCTGGGTGGCTTTGCCCGAAGCCGATGAGGACAGTGCTCCCAGTTTCCGGAATTATCAACCCCAGGAGCTTCCCATCTTCACCGATTCGGGGGTGTGGATGCGCCTGATTGCGGGCAACGCTTTTGGGCTGCGCAACGACGTGCGCACGCATTCGCCCCTGTTTTACCTACACGTGGTGTTGCAGCCGGGCGCTCGGTTTGGTATGCCGCAGGGCCACCGGGAGCGCGGCGCTTACGTGGCTAAAGGGCAGATTGAGGTGAGCGGCACCCGCTACTCGGCGGGGCAGTTGCTGGTGTTTACACCGGGTCAGGACCCGGTAATGGTGGCTCTGGAAACGACCACTTTGATGCTGCTGGGTGGCGAGCATGTAGGCCCGCGGTTCATCTGGTGGAACTTCGTATCGTCGCGGCGGGAACGGATTGAGCAGGCCAAGGCCGACTGGCAGGCGGGCCGCATTGCGCTGCCGCCGACCGATAACGCTGTGTTTATCCCGCTACCAATGGATAACTCTCGTCCGGCCCAATCGGCGGCACCGGAACCGCTGTCGTGAAAGCAGGTATCTGCGCTGGGGGGCAAATTATTGCTTGTGGCAGGCAACTGTTGCTAGTAAGGGCGGCGTCTGGCTGGTGAAGCGCTAAGAAATGCGTCATTTGCATATACGCCGCTTGCGTTAGCCATCCCACGCTCCTATCCTACTCTATCTGTGCGTCTCCTCCACAATTCCCTGCCAGTCTTGCTGACTCTGGCCACCCTTGCTTCTGTTAGTGCTCAACAACCAACTGCTACAATATATCGGGCCACGGAACGGCGGATTAATGACCTCGTTCACACCAAGCTTGACTTGCAGTTCGACTACAAAAAGCGCTATGCCTATGGAAAGGAATGGCTGACGCTGAAGCCCCACGCCTACCCCACCGATTCGCTCCGCTTGGACGCCAAAGGTATGGACATCAAGACTGTGGCACTGATGAGCAATGGCACTGCACAACCACTCAGGTTCAGCTACAACGACGAGCGAAACCTCCGCGTGAACCTGGGCAAGAAAATGCCCCCCGGCGCTAATTATACCATTTACATTGAGTACACAGCTAAGCCCGACGAAGCCAAGGTGAAGGGTAGCGCCGCCATTTCGGAGGCAAAGGGCTTGTACTTCATCAATCCCGACAGTACCGTGGCCGGAAAACCCGTACAGATCTGGACGCAAGGCGAAACGGAGGGCTCGTCGGTGTGGTTTCCGACCATTGATCGGCCCAACCAAAAGACAACTTCCGAAATCAGCCTGACCGTACCCAGCAAGTATGTGACGCTGAGCAACGGGGCCCTGGTGAGTCAGAAGCCCGCTGGCGCCGGCTTACGCACCGATACCTGGAAGATGGAGCAGCCCCACGCGCCCTACCTGTTCATGCTGGCCATTGGCGACTTCCGCATTACCAAAGATACCTGGCGGGGCAAGGAAGTGAGCTACTATCTGGAGCCTAAATACGCTGATCAAGCCCGGGCTGTATTCGGTAAAACGCCCCAGATGATGGAGTTTTTTTCAAAGCGTCTGGGCGTCGATTTTCCGTGGAATAAATTCGCTCAGGTTGTAGCTCGCGACTTTGTGAGTGGGGCTATGGAAAATACCACCGCGTCATTGTACGGCGAGCAGGCCCAGGGAACAGCGCGCGAATTACTTGATTGGGAATACGCCGGTGTAGAACGCGAGATTGCCCACGAGCTATTTCATCACTGGTTTGGTGACTTCGTAACGACCGAAAGTTGGAGCAATCTGACCATGAACGAGTCGTTTGCCAACTTCAGTGAAGTACTCTGGGCTGAGCACGCCTATGGCCCTGATGCCGGCGCCGCCCAAGCTGACCGAAGCCTGCGCAACTATCTGCGGGGTGGCCCCAGCAATTATGAGAAGCCGCTGGTACGCTTTCAGTATGCCGATAAAGAGGACATGTTCGATGGTGTGTCCTACCAAAAAGGCGGTAGCATTCTCAACATGTTGCGCGCCACGTTGGGCGAGGAAGTCTTCTTTCAGGGCCTGAAGCGTTATCTGACGCAAAACGCTTTTGGTACCGGTGAGCCGCACCAGTTGCGGCTGGCGTTGGAGGAAGTATCCGGGCAGGATCTGAACTGGTTTTTCAATCAGTGGTATTATCGGGCGGGCCATCCCGTTGTCACCATCGATTATCAGTGGGACGCACCCCGCAAGCGCCAAGCGGTGGTAGTACGCCAAACGCAGACCGGGGGCTTTTTGAGCTGCCGCTGTTGGTAGATGTGTATACCGGTGGCAAAGCCCAGCGCTACCCTGCTACGCTACGTAAGGCCGTAGATACGCTGTACTTCCCGGCCGCTACCAAACCAGATTTGGTAAACGTGGATGCGGCTAAAGTGCTGGTGTGGCAGAAACAGGATAATAAGTCGTTGGCCGAATATGCGTATCAGCAACTCCACGCCACACACTACCTCGACCGGCGCGAAGCCCTTACTGCCGCCCAGGCCAATGCCACGGACCCATTAGCCCAAAAAATGCTGCTGGCCGGCTTAAAGGATAAATCGCCTGCTCTGCGGGAGATGACCGTGCAGGCACTCGACCTCAAAAATGCCCCCCAGCGCAAAGCAGCGGCTCCCATACTGGCCAAGCTAGCCACCACAGATTCGTCGGTGCAGGTGCGGGCGGCGGCGCTTACAGCGCTCGGCACGTTGGAGGAGAAGCGCTACGCCAAGCTGTTTACCAAAGCCCTCGAAAGCAAATCGTACCGGGTGCAGGGGGCGGCGCTGCAAGCCCTGCTGCCGCTGGAACCCAAGCAGGCCCTGGCCCGCGCTACCGCCTTTGAGGCCGATAACAAAGGAGCATTAACCACGGCGCTGGTGAGCGTATATGGTCAGGCGGGCGGCCAAGCCCAGTGGCCGCTAGTGTTGCGCAAGTTCGATGCGGCCGAACCAAACGCACAATTCGATATGCTGGCTGGCATGGTGCCCCTGCTCAGCCGCCTTGAAGATCCCTCGGCGCTTTCCGAAGGTATTAAGCGCATGAAGGATCTGGCCGTGAAATTTAAAGCCTACGGCGTCGCCGAACCAATCACTCGAGGGCTGCGTCAGATTGAGCAGCAGCAGGCCGCACGACCAACCGCCGCTGAAGCCAAGTCGTTGGTAGATGCAGCGGTGAAAGAAATCCAAGACGCCAAGTAGCGCTGGATTCAAACTACTTTTTCCGTAAAAAAGCCCCCAGAATAATCCTGGGGGGCTTTTTTGGTGGCGTATGGACTCCTGCTTATTCTAGGCGAATGCCATATCCTCTTCGGCAACCTCTTCAACCGGCAGCACATCGGAGGTAATCATGTCCTTCTCCTGACGTAGGTTGTCAATGATGAACTCCTGACGAGCAGGCGTATTCTTACCCATATAATACGTCAGGACCTGCTGAATAGAGCGGTCTGATTGCAGGATGACGGGCTCCAGTTTGATGTTGTCGCCAATGAACTTACCAAACTCATCGGGGCTGATTTCACCGAGACCTTTGAAGCGCGTTACTTCCGGGTTGCGGCCCAGCTTGCGCATGGCATCCTGCTTTTCCTGCTCGTTGTAGCAGTAGATGGTCGTTTTCTTATTGCGGACGCGGAACAGCGGCGTTTCCAAGATGAAAACGTGATTGTTGCGCACCAAATCAGGGAAGAATTGTAGGAAGAACGTAAGCAGCAGCAAGCGAATGTGCATGCCATCTACATCGGCGTCGGTGGCAATGACTACGCGGTTGTAGCGCAGGTGCTCGATGCCTTCCTCAATATTGAGCGCGTGCTGAAGCAAGTTCAGCTCCTCATTTTCGTATACAATCTTCTTTTTCAAGCCAAAGCAGTTCAGCGGCTTACCACGCAAGCTGAATACAGCCTCGGTCTCGACATTGCGGCTTTTGGTAATAGATCCCGACGCAGAGTCGCCCTCGGTGATGAAGAGCGTGGTCAAAGCCTCGGCTTCCTGCTTGCCTTCGCCAAGGTGGAAGCGGCAGTCGCGGAGCTTGCGGTTGTGCAGGTTTGCTTTCTTGGCGCGCTGGTTAGCCAGCTTTTTGACGCCCGCCATGTCCTTGCGCTCCCTCTCACTTTGCTCGATGCGGCGCTTGAGCGCATCCGCTACCGCCTGGTTTTTGTGCAGGTAATTATCGAGGTGCTCTTTTACGAAATCCAGAATGAAGCCACGCACCGTCGGGCCGTCCTCACCCATGTTGATGGAGCCAAGCTTGGTTTTGGTCTGGCTTTCAAACACCGGCTCTTGCACCCGCACCGAAATGGCCGCGATGATAGAGCCGCGTATGTCGGCCGCGTCGTATTCCTTCTTATAAAACTCACGCACGGTTTTGACCACCGCCTCACGGAAGGCCGCCAGGTGCGTACCGCCCTGCGTGGTATACTGGCCGTTTACGAAGGAATAGTATTCCTCGCCGTAGTCATTGCCGTGCGTTAGCGCCAGCTCAATATCGGGGGCCTTGAGGTGGATGATAGGATAACGTAGACTTTCTGGGTCGGCTTTGCGGCTGAGCAGGTCGAGCAAGCCATTTTCGGAGTAATACTTCTGCCCGTTGAAGTTAATCGTGAGCCCGGCGTTCAGATAAACGTAGTTCCAGATCTGATTTTCGAGGTACTCCGGAATGAAGCGGTAGTTGCGGAAAACCGTGTCGTCGGGCTGAAACACCATCAGGGTGCCATTGCGCTGCGACGTTTTCTGCGGCTTGGGGTCCTGCACGAGCTTGCCCTGCGAGAACTCCGCCGATTTCATCAGGCCGTCGCGCACGCTTTGCACCAGGAAGTAGTTGCTGAGCGCATTTACGGCCTTGGTACCCACGCCATTCAAGCCCACCGACTTCTGGAAGACCTTGGAATCGTACTTACCACCGGTATTGATTTTGCTGACCACATCCACCACTTTGCCCAGCGGAATGCCGCGGCCGTAGTCGCGCACCTGCACGCGCTGGTCGGATATTTTGATGTCGATGGTGCGGCCGTGACCCATCACGTGCTCGTCAATGGAATTATCAATAACTTCCTTCACGAGCACATAAATACCGTCGTCGTAGGCTGAGCCATCGCCGAGCTTGCCGATGTACATACCGGGCCGCAAACGGATGTGCTCGCGCCAATCCAGGGAGCGGATGCTGTCTTCGGTGTACGCGTGTTGGGGGGCAATGGGAAGTTGTTCGTCAGCCATAGAAACTAGGTAATCAAATTTGAGGTAAAATAACGCAGAAAATTGGCCTTTTCTCAACAGTAACCCGTAGGAGGGCGCAAGACTGTTGCTCGTGTGACCGGCGCGCTGATTTTAGCCATAAATATTAGCAAAATTCCTGATTAAAACCAGCCCTATACGCACATAGTTCCTTTCAAAAACAACACCCATTGCTCTGATTCTGAATTTTACCCCTTCCTCGCTCTCCTAATTTTTTTAGCTAATGCTTTCCCCTCGAAACATTTCAACGGTCCCCGGCCCAACTCGACTCCGGCCGAGGTAAAATTGCCCCCCGTCATTTACTATACCTTCCTGCTTATTGGTCTGTCGCTGCTCGTATTCGTGCTCTGGAAGCTCGACAGTGTGTTGTTGCCCATCACCTTTGCGGCCCTCTTCTCCATTCTGCTGTTGCCCTTATGCCAGCGCTTTGAGCGGTGGGGCTGGCCGAGGGTGCTGGCCATCCTCTTCTGCCTCTTGCTGGTGATTGTGGGCTTAGCCGCCATCGTCTTCGCATTCGGCTCGCAGATGACACAGTTTAAAGCCGAGCTTCCCAAGCTGCAGGAAAAACTGGTGCAGTATTTCGACCAGATTCAGCAGATGCTGAGCCAGCGCTTTGGCATTGAGCCGATCAGCAAAGATGAGTTCATTGACTCGTCGCTGAAGAGCGCGAAGAAAGACGCGGGCGGTTACCTGGGCGCTACCTTGAACACGACGGCCGACGTGCTGAGCGTGGTCACGCTGGTACCTATTTATATGTTCTGCTTTCTGTATTACCGCGACCATATGCGGCAGTTTATGTTCCGCTTTGTAAGCCCTGAGAAGCGGACATCAGTGTTGCACACCGTGGATAGCATCCAAACAGTGGTACAGGCCTATATCAGTGGGCTGATGACGGTTATCGTGATTGTGGCTATCCTGAATGCTATTGGCCTGCTCCTTCTGGGCGTCAAATTCGCCATTTTCTTTGCTGTCTTCGCATCGGTTCTGACCATTATTCCCTACATCGGTATTCTGATTGGCTCGGCCCTGCCGGCTATTATTACGCTGGTAGAAACCGGCTCGCCAGCCAGAGCGCTGGGCGTTATTGGTGTGTTTGTGTTTGTGCAATTCCTGGAGGGCAACTTTATTACGCCCATGATTACGGGCTCCAAAGTGAGTATCAACCCGATGGCGGCCATCATTGCGCTTATTCTGGGTGGCGAGCTGTGGGGCACGCCGGGCATCATTCTGAGCATTCCCCTGATAGCCGTGATTAAGGTAGTGCTGGACGCATCGAAAGCCACGGAGCCGTTTGGCTTCTTGCTGGGCGACGTGGCCGATGGCGACGATATCGTGGACAGAAAGGCTGAGCCAGGCTTTTTTGGGCGGCTTTGGCAGCGCCTGCGAGGAGCTTCGTAACCTGGGGGGCAATTTGGTAGTATAAACTCCTGATCAGCTACAAGACGTGGCTGTGCTACTCACTCTGACCTAACCTAAAACAAACTTATCATGGCCTCTATCAGCGATAACACTGCCCGCGCCTACAACGACCTCGTCGAAATCAACGAAACTGGTGCCAAGGGCTACCAGGAAGCTGCCGAAGGCGCTACCAGTCCACAATTGAAGTCGCAACTGAGCCAGTTCAGCCAGCAGCGCGCCCAGTTCGCTTCCGAGTTGAAGCAGCAGGCTCGTCAGTTTGGCATCAATACCGAAGCTGGCAACACAGTGGAAGGTGTAGTAGCCGACGCTGCTGCTGCTGTACACCGCGGCTGGATTAACATCAAATCGGCCATCACCGGCCAGGATGATAACGCCATTCTAGGCGAGTGCGAAACTGGCGATAAAGTAGCCCTCGAAGCGTACGAGCAAGCGCTGAAAGCTGAAGGCCTTCCCGCTGAAGCTAAGTCGATCATCCAAAAGCAGCACGGCGAAATCCTAGCTGCTAAGAACCAGATTACTTCGTTGAAGCATTAATTCGCTTCCACAATTCATTAAAAAAGCCCCCAGACGAATCTGGGGGGCTTTTTTAATGAATATTCCATCAGGCAGAGGCGGAGCTGAAGCATCTCACTCCCGGTAAGTGCATTAGTACTGCAATGTCAGTACGTAAGATGCTTCCGCTCCGCCTCTGCCTGACGTTCAACTGACCTGCTCATTCTACGATTTCTTTTTGCAACCTTAGTAGGGCTTATCTTTGTTACCAATATCATTAGCCAAATTAGAATTCAAATTCGCGCCGCCTTTGTACGCTATCATTGACCTTGAAACTACCGGTGGCCAGCCCACGCAGGACCGCATTACTGAGTTGGCCATTTTCATTCACGATGGCGACAAGGTGGTAGACCAATATGAGACGCTGGTCAATCCGGGCCGGTCGATTCCTTTCTTTATTACTCAGCTCACCGGCATCACCGACGATATGGTACGCGATGCGCCCCGCTTTCACGAGGTTGCGCGCAAAGTGGTGGAAATGACCGATGGCTGCGTGTTCGTGGCTCACAATGTGCGCTTCGATTACTCATTTCTGAAAAAGGAATTCGCGGACTTAGGTTACAATTACTCACGCAAAACGTTGTGTACGGTGCGGCTCAGCCGCTCGCTTATTCCGGGCCAACCGAGCTATAGCTTGGGTAAGCTGTGCCAAAACATTGGTATTCCGCTGGAAGGCCGGCACCGCGCCGCCGGCGATGCCGCTGCCACCGCCATTCTCTTTGATCGGCTACTCAAAATTTCCCAGCAGGACGAGGCTCTGGCCAATCCCGCCATCAGTGCCGCCGATACACTGGCTTCGGTAGATGCGCTCGCTCCCAGCGGCCGACCAGCCGCCACCGCCACCAAAAAGCCCAGCGCCAAGCGCGTGACGGCCGTGCAGGAAGCCATCAAAACTGCCCTTTTGCCCCCCAATATCACCCCCGAGAAAGTAGCCACGCTGCCCCAGGAGGCGGGCGTGTATTACTTCCATGATGAGCAGGGTGAGGTGATTTATGTGGGCAAAAGCATCAACATCTACAAGCGTATTCAGCAGCACTTTGCCGTCGATTATAAGTCGCGCAAGTCGCTGGAGTTTAAGAACAGCATCTCCGACATTACCTGGGAGCTGACGGGTTCGGAGTTGGTAGCTTTGTTGTATGAATCGGCCGAAATCAAGCGCATGAAGCCGTTTTATAACCGTCAGCAGCGGCGCTCTATTTTTCCGGCCGGCATTTATCTGCGGCAGGATGAAAAAGGCTACAAGCACCTCTATTATGGCCGCGCCGACGCTGACAACCCCGCCACGCCCCTCATCGCGCTAGCCAATCAGTTCAAGGCCAAGGGCTTTTTGTTTCACAAAGTTTCCAAGTTCAACCTCTGCCAGAAGCTCTGCGACCTGTACAAAACGCAGGGTGCTTGCTTCGATTATCAGGTACACCGCTGCAAAGGTGCCTGCGTGGGTGCTGAGTCGCCGGAGGAGTACAACCTGCGGGTTGATGAGGCCATCGAGAGCTTCACCTTTGAGCACGGTTCTTTTGTGGTTATTGGCAAAGGGCGCCGCGCGGATGAGAAGTCGATTGTGGTCGTTGAAAACGGTCGCTATCTGGGTTTTGGCTACGTAGACGGTGAGTTTTCCGCCCGCCGCCTGTCCGATTTCCGGGAGGTAATCAAACCCTACGGCGATAACAAAGACGTGCAGCAGATTATCCGGCAATACCTGCGCACCAAGCACAAAGACAAGGTCAAGATCTTCAAATAAGCTCCTTCTGACAAGTAGGAACAGCTAGTATAAGCGGTGGCGCAGGAGCCAGCCAGCGGCATCAAATTCGTTGGCTAGCGGCTGGTACGCTTCTACTTTAATGTCGCTGTCGGGAGCAAGCTGCAGCAGGTTACCATCGCCGCTGTCGTAGATAGTGACATCGGTCTTGGAATCGGTCTGGGGGGCTTTTCCGCTAATTACCAAGTCTTGTCCTGCTCCATCGTAGATGCTGATTCCGAAGGTGGGGTCAGGCAAGCCGTTGAACTCGAATACGTCGTTGCCACCCAAGCCAAAGAGTTTGATGGTGCTTGTCTCACTGGCTTTAAACGTGCGTTGGTTTAGCAAACTATCTTCCATTGCCACCCGTCGGGCCAGCATACTGATACGCACTTCGCCCGGCGCTACTGCTTCAATTAAAAAACGTTCTGGCTGATCGGTGCCGGGCAATTCCACGTCGCGGGCCAGCAGCTCGTAGAATTTGGTGGCGACGGCCGGCAACTGCTCGCGCCGACTACGCAGCTTGTGCTCAAACTCCGCTCCCGACAGCGCATAGATCTCAGGCGGCCAAACTCCAACAGCTTCCTTGATGGCCACGTCCGTGAGGCGCAGGCGCAGGGAATCCGCGATTTGGCGGAAGTCATCGGCCGTTAAGTACGCCAGCAGCGACTTGTCCATGGGCCGCGCTGCTTTGTTGAGGCCTTCCACATCCTGCAGGCGAATATTCTCTTTAAAGGTCTGGTAATTAGTTTTAAACCAACTTATTATCCGAGTCATCAGGCCATCGTCAAACTTGAAGAAAGCATGGTCACGGTCGCGCGGAATGCCTCGATACGTTACCGTGCCGCCTGGCCCCGGAAAGCTGGCCCAGCGCCACTGATCTTCGCGCCGGCTCCAGTCGCCCAGCCACATATCAAACAAACGGGAGCGTAAGTAATGGCGGGCATCCACCCGGTAATTATGCGTGACAAAAAGGGATGTAAATGCCTTCCGGGAGCTCTCTACTAAGGAAGAATTGCCAAAGTTTGGGCTATTGATCTGGTTCCCCTCGGGGCGCTCCTCAAACAGATACAGCGCGTTGCCATATTCCTCGCGAAATGGCCCCAGCGTCGCATCAGCCGGCAGCCACACCAGCCGCGGATTGGTATGATATACCCCCGCTGCCTGCGCTAGGCGCGGCACGATGTAAGCGCCATACGGCTGAATAACGCTGGTCTGATCCTTCATCAGGCGCCCAATGGGGCCGTTTTGTAATCTGGGGGGCAAAGCCTTCGTCGCATCTTTGTCGACGGAGCGCAGCACATACTCCTGCCCTACCGAGTCGACGAGGCGCAGGTTTTTGGTCTGAAAGCTGCCCCCAGCCTGTAGCGGGCGCAAACCACCCGGCACCGCGTTGCGCAGGTTAAACACTGGCGCTTGCACCGGCGTTGCCCATTCGAGGCGGTAGTGGTCGCCCCAGAAAAACTGATGCACTGCGCCACGTTTGTACTGGGGCCCGGCGGCCACGCGGACCGTGGAGTCGGGGCCAATGGTAGGCAGCGCACCCGCTGGCATCTCGCGGGCCGAGCAGGCAACGAGCACCAGCCAGCTAGCACCTAATCCCAATAAGCGGCCCGGCCGGAAAGCTTTCAGTAGAAAGTGCACAGATACAGGAATAGCGCTACAGTGTGAGCCGGCTGCGAATGCAGTCGATAGCATAATTTATAGCGCAAACGGGAAAAGAGCAATTGCGTTGGGAAATTATGCAATTGTTATCCGCTAGTGCCTACTGTTGCGTTGAAGGCAGTAAGTTGCGCCACATTCACATTTTATGCCCTCACGCTTCTCCACCCTACTGCTGCTACTAGCCATTTCATCGGGCTGTGTACGTGAAAACTTTTTCCAACCAGACGCCCGTCTGGTCACCGACTCCACTCCTGTTGCTACCGACAGCGTGCTTGTCACCGCGGGTCGGCATTACCAGCGTGGCCCCATTCACAACCTATTACTTGGCAAGCATTACCGCCCGGTGTGGGCTACCCCAGTGTGGGTGCCCGTTTTCGACCCTGCCACCGCCGTGCCCGGAGGCCTGAAGCCCGGCAAGTTGGGGGGCGGTTTTCAGAGCACCAGTATGACGGTGCTTGGCACCGGTGGACGCGAGTACGCCCTGCGCAGCATCGACAAAGACCCGTTTAAAACGCTGCCCAAGATATTTCGGAAGACGTTTGCTCTGAATCTGGTGCGCGATGCAACCTCAGCTGCTAACCCCTATGGCTCTTTTGTAGTGGCACCTTTGGCTGAGGCGGCTGGATTGCTGCACACCACGCCCCGGCCCTTTTATGTGCGCCCTGATGAAGATGGGCTGGGCGAGGAGTCGAAGCTTTTTCAGAGAAAGCTGGTGTTGCTGGAAGAGAAATTTGAGGATAAAGCCAGCCTTACGCCCGCCTTCGGCAACGCCACCGACTTGTTGGAAAGCGACAATGTATTGCGCGATCGGTTTGCCGACCCCGCCCACCGCGTCGATCAGATTGCCTTTGCCCGTGCTCGCCTCTTCGATTTGTGGATTGGCGACTGGGACCGCCACGAGGGCCAGTGGAGCTGGGCAGTTTATCCGGATGCCAACGGCCCCACCATTTATCGACCCGTACCCCAGGACCGCGACCAGGCTTTTTTCCGGTTCAAGGATGGCATCATTCCCTGGATTGTGAGTCGGCCGTTTTTCGTCGGAAAGTTTCGCACCTTTCGGCCCGAATATGAGAGCATTGAAGGCATGACGCAGAACTCCCGGTTTGTGGACGAGCGCTTTCTGAATGAAGTAACTTCGGCCGACTTCCAGCGCTTAGCTACCGAGTTGCAAAAGTCCGTCGATGATGCCGCCATTGCCAATGCCCTCAAGCGCTTTCCAGCGCCGGTGTTTGCGCAGGAAGGCGCCTATATCGGCCAGGCGCTGGAAGCCCGGCGGGCGAAGCTGCTGTGGGCAGCCAACGAGTTTTACCGGCTACTAGCCCGCCACGTTACGGTCGTGGGCACCGACCTGGATGAGCGCTTTGTGGTGCGCCGCCTCAGCGATTCTACTACGGCAGTAACGGTGTACACGCTGGGGGGCAAATCGGACCGAGATTCCGTGTTTTACCAACGCGTATTTCGGACCAACGAAACCAAAGAAATTACGCTGCATGGCCTCGAAGGCAGAGACGTATTTGAGATAAACGGCGAGGTGCGCCGCGGCCCCCGCATCAACATATATGGCGGCCCCAACTCGGATAAAGTCACCGATTCAAGCCGGGTGCAGGGTCTGAGCAAAAAAACTCGCTACTACGATACTCACTCGGATAACGACCTGACCAAGAGCAAAGAAACCTGGGATCGAACGGATAAAGGTGTAAAGATGCACGCCTACGACCGGGAAGGAACGTGAGTTGATAGTATTGTCAACTTACATTCAATTAACTAAAAAAGCCCCCGCAACGTCAGCGGGGGGCTTTTTTTATGCCCTCAGTAGCTTCTAAGAATTGGGCAGTTACAACGTCGACTCAGGTGCGGTTTCGTCTTTTTTCTTTTCCACTTCAATTGCTGGAATAGCCTCGGTATATAACAGGCCAATCTTGGCGGCGTGCTCGGCAGCCTGCACCGTATCCTTCACCAGCAGCATTTCCACCTTATCCTGCCTGATTTCCTCCGCCACACTCTCCACCAGAGCGGCCCTGCCGGGGTGCTGCACATCGCGGATATAAATGGCCAGAATGCGCCCGGGGTAGCGGCGTACCACCTCGCGGTAGATGTTGGCGTCTTCCTGGCCGCTGTCGCCGATGAGCACAAAGGGCAATTCGGGGTACGTGAGCAGAAGGTTATCAATCTCGTGCAGCTTATGGCCATGATGGGCCGAGGCTTCGGGCTCCTTCGTTGCTTTGCGGACCAGTGACATATCGCGCAGCAGCAGCGGCCCAGGTGGCACGTCATTCAACTCCAGAAAGTCATCGAGCAAATCGTAGAGATTCCAGGGGCTACTGCTAACGTAGAAAAACGGATTATTGCGCTTGCCATTGCGCCCCAACTGCAGCGCCCGATAGAACTCGGCTACCCCCTCAAAAGGGAGGCGGGAGTGCGCGTTGCGCACTAGCACGGTGCGCGCCATGCGCACCAGGTTGGTGGCAGAGGTTTGAATGACGGTATCGTCGAGGTCGCTGATGATGCCGTATTCGGCGTCGAGGGGCGGAATGAGTACGTGCGCAGGCTCTTTGACATCGGCGGGCATGGGGAGGTGCTGGGGGGCTTTTTTTAGCTCCACTTCCACCGGGTACCACAGAAAATCAATTGGAGCCGGCAAGCTTTTGGGTTCAATGTTCAACGTGAAATAGCCTTCCTCGTCGGTGGTCACATGGTGCTCGCTGCCATCACCCGGCCGGATAACCAACTCGGCGCCCGGAATCTCATTACTTCCGAAGCGTCGATACATATTGAGCAGGTTCTGCCAGCGCGAATCGCCTTCGCCGGGCTCGCCAATGCCTTTGTCGGTCAGCAACCGGCCTTTTACATACAGGCGGCCTGTGGTGCCGTAGCTACGGTACGTAACCAGCTGGAGCGGGTGCAGCAGGCCCAAACGGGCTCGGGTATTCGTAACCAGATCATCGGCCCGTTCCGCCAGATTACTAAGTTTGTTGAGGAATGATGGCATAGAAAATCTAAAAGGGTAGAAAGCAGCGTACGAGGAAAACCCGCCGCGGAGTTGCCTCAGTGTGTAGTTGCTTACATTGTAGGCCGCACTTCACGCGCCAATGGTTGAATTATATCACACGAAAACGCCAGCCTTATTGGGGCTGGCGCTCACGAAATAAAGAGGTAGTAGAGGCTTTTAGAGGCGGCTTTGTAGCTCTTTAAAACCCGCATTGTCGGTGGTGCGGCCTGCGCAGTTAAGCTCCTTGGCTTTGGCCTGAATTGCCTCCACCCGCGTGCCGGGATTGGGGTGAGTGCTCAAAAACTCGGGGACGGTCGTACCAGCCTGGGCAGCGGCCTTCACGAAGAAGCCGGCAGCACCATCGCAGGAGTAAGGGGTGCCGTTCAGGTAGCGCACCGAGTAGTCGTCGGCTTCGACTTCGTATTCGCGGCTAAACCGCAATTGGCCGAGGCTAGTAGCGATTTGGGCCAGCTGGTTGGGGTTTTCGCCTAACAATAGGCTCAACAGGAAAGATATACCAAACTCTTTCTGCAAAGAGCGCGACGTGTGGCGGCGGTCAGCGTGGGCAATTTCGTGGCCTAACACACCAGCCAGTTGATCTTCGGTTTCCAAGAATTTAATGAGACCCGAGAATACGTAAATATGCCCCCCAGGCGTGGCAAAGGCATTCTGGATTTCATCGTCCTTAATGATCTTGACATCCCACGGGAACTGGTTACGGTATTGTAGCTCGTTGGAGCTGAGCACTTTGGCAACAACTCCGTCGAGAAGAGCATATGCACGCTGGTTGGCCGTCACGTTGCGCTCCAATAATTGGTTCTTGGCTCGGTACGTGGAGTCCGTTTGCTCGGCTACTTTTTGACCAAGCGCAATATCATCTTCCACAGAAAACAACACTACGCCATCCCCATTACCGGAGCAGGCCGTAGTGCCTAATGTCGTCAAAAGAGCAAGAAAAATCCAGGGTTTGAGCCAAGTACGACGCATACTGCAAATAGGAGTGTAGGGAGAATAGAGGGGCAGAACTAACCGTCTAAAAACGGTGCCAAAGCCGGCGGCTACCCATACGGGCCAAGGCTGCACGGCGTTGCTGATACGCAGATATTACGGCTATAACTCAGACGCTCAACCTGAAATTTTATTTTGCCGCAGTTGGCAATTATTAATCCTTCCTCCTGCGCTTCAGCTTTGCGCCTACTCAGCATATACCTGCTTCAACACTCTGGCCCGGCAAGGCAGCGCTACTTTTTCCTCTCATCTGCGTACAGAAAAGCCCCCCGACTGCTTTTGGCCGGGGGGCTTTTTTAGCCCTTTATGCCCACCACCTCCACCCTCCGACCCAAAACCAAAAAGAAGCACCTGCCCCCCCTAGAAGAGGCGCACGAACTGTATAAAGACCCGGCCCGTCAGGCAGAGCTGGCGGGCCTGCGCTATCAGGCAGATACCAAACCCGGCATCAGGCGCCAGCCCGGCCCCGATGGTACCTTCACTTTTCTGACGGCAAAAGGCGAAAAAATCACCGACGAAAAGTCGCTGGCCCGGTTGCAGAACTTTGTCATCCCACCGGCCTGGACTGACGTCTGGATTGCGCCTTCCGCGTCTGCCCACCTTCAGGTAACGGGGCGCGATGCCAAGGGGCGCAAGCAGTATATCTATCACCCCGCCTGGGACCAGGCCCGCAGCCTGACCAAATTTAGCCGCCTGCTGGCCTTTGGCGAAGCATTACCCGCTTTGCGCCAGCGTCTGCAGCAGGATTTGAAGCGCCAGGGACTGGATAAGCAGAAGGTTATTGCCTTGGTTCTGACCCTGATGGACCAGTCGTTTATTCGCATCGGCAACAAGGAATACGCCAAGAAGAACAAAAGCTACGGCCTCACCACCCTGCGCGACCGGCACGTGCAGATATCAGGCGATGAGGTGCGCTTTTCATTTGTAGGCAAAAAAGGTGTCGCCCACGATGTGGCCCTCCACGACCGCCGCTTAGCGCGCATGGTGCGCAAATGCAAGGAGATTCCCGGGCAGCATTTATTTCAGTACTACGCCGCGGATGGTCATCGGCAGGAGTTGGAGTCTGGCGACGTGAACCAATATTTGCAGGATGTCACCGGCATAGCCTTGTCGGCTAAGGATTTTCGGACCTGGGGCGGTACGGTCAAAATGGTGGAGTGCCTCGAAAGCGTGCTGCACGAAGAGCCGGATTTGCCCAAGGACAAAGTGCTGAAGCGAGCCGTAAAAGATGTGGCCTCGGGCTTGGGCAACACGCCCACCGTGTGCAGCAAATACTACATTCACCCGCAGGTAGTCGAGCTTTTTCAGTCCGATAAGCTCATCGATTACCTCCGTCAGCACGACATCGACCCAACCGAAAACGACATCCTCTCTCCTACCGAACACATGGTGCTGCACATGCTCCGTACTGCCGCGTAGATGAGGGAATAAAGCCAAAGGCGCTTGGATATAGCTGTGCTATGCCCAAGCGCCTTTGGCTTTATTATCGTTTTTGCCCTAGCTGGAATGATCCGCTACGATAACCCAGCGACCGGCAATGCGGCGAAAAACCAGCAGAAAATGCCCCCCAAGGTCGCCGGCGGCGGGGCGGGCGAGCTGCCACCGACCTACAACGTGGGCTGCGTCGGGACTGATGGGCGTAATGCGCAAGTTGGAAAACGTAAGTTGTCCCATAGCGGCGGCATCGGGGTAGCTGCGGCGGTAGTTATCCAGGGTTGGCTGCCAGCCGTAGGTCAGTCCACTTTTACCAATAAACACGAGCGAATCGGACTGCCAATAACCTTGCATAAAACCAGAAACATCGCCCCGATTCCAGGCCGCAGTCTGCGTTGTCAGCACTTGGCTGATATCCTGGCGCTGACTGCCGGGGCGCGTGGCGGCGCAACTACATAACAAGGCCATGCTCAGCACTACTCCGATGATTTGCTTCATGATATTTTTTTGAGAAACGTAAAACCGTCTTACGATAGCCTGAATAAATGTAGGAACCAGCCGCACTTCGGAGTTTGCGCCTACTTTTCCAGCAGCGCCCGCACGTAAGAAATGCCCCCCAGGCGGCGCATATTGCGCTGCACCCGCCGCTGCTTGGCCCGCGCTACCGGCCCTGGATTACTGGCTCGGAAGCGCAGCGGATTAGGCAGCACGCCCGCCAACAGCGCCGCTTCCGAAGCAGTAAGCTTGGCGGCCGATTTGTGGAAATAGCGCTGAGACGCAGCTTCTACCCCGAACGTGCAGTCGCCCATTTCGGCCACGCTCAAATACATTTCCATGATGCGGCGCTTGCTCCAGAGCGTCTCAATGAGAATGGTGAAATAGGCTTCCAACGCCTTGCGCACATAACTCCTCCCCGACCATAAAAACACATTTTTGGCTACCTGCTGGCTGATGGTGCTCCCGCCAACCAGCTGCTTACCGCCCTCGGAATTGCGCTTGACGGCCTGTTGAATTGCTTTCACATCGAAGCCCCGATGCTGCAAAAAGCGCTGATCTTCAGCCGCCACCAGCGCCAGCGGTACCTGCGGCGATACTTCATCCAGGGTTTTAAAATTGTAGCTGATGCGGCGGTCGTCTTCGCGGATGCCGTAGTAGCCGCGGCCAATGGGTGCGTGGGCGCGGCGGTCGAGCATAAGCCAGGTAGCCGGCGGGGAGAGCCACCGATATATAAGCACCCAAGCTACCGTGGTAAGAAACAGAGCCGCGACAATTTGCAGCAATATCCGCCACACCCGCCGCCCATGTTGCCGGAATTTTGTTTTCATCAAATAAAGCCGTTCTTCTTTCCCATCCATTCTGATGAGAGGCACTGAAAGGGCAAAAGTAACGCATTTGGGCGCGCAGCAACCCGATACCAGCGTTTTTAGCCTATTTTCGTCGCCAATATTGTTGAGCTCCTATGCCCCGTATCCTTCCTCTGTTTCCGTTGAACCTCGTGGTATTTCCCGGCGAGAAGCTCAATCTGCACATCTTCGAGCCGCGCTACCGCCAGCTCGTGCGCGACTGCATCGAGTCGGACCTGACCTTTGGCATCCCGCCTTATCTCAACGATGGCGTAAGTGAGCTGGGTACTGAAGTACGCCTGCTAAGCGTAGAAAAGGCCTACGACAGCGGTGAGCTAGATATCAAAACGAAGGGCATCGGGGTATTTCGCATCCGCGAGTTCTACCGCGAAGCCCCCGGCAAGCTCTACGCCGCTGGCCAGGTTGACACGATTGAGGACGACCCCGAAGAAGACCCTACGCTGAAGGTGCGCATCAATGAATACGTGCGCCAACTTTACGATACGCTGGGCCTGCGCAAGATATTTCTGGATTTGCCCCCCAACTACCGCATTTACGATATTGCTCACAACCTAGGCTTCAGCACCGAGCAGGAGTACCAGCTATTGCAGGCCACCAGCGAGTTGGAGCGCCAATCGATGGTGCTGGAGCACCTCGAAAACGTGCTCCCTATCATCCTCGAAACTGAGCGTTTGAAGGAGCGCGCCCGCCTCAATGGGCACTTCAAGAACCTGACGCCGCCGAATTTTTAACGGGTTCAGGGGCTTTACCAGTTGGTGCGGCGCAGCTTTTCGGGCTGCTGCACCCGAATAAATTTGTTGGTCAGCTCGATAATACCATCCTGGCGAAACTCGCTCAGCGTGCGGCTCAATGACTCGGGCGCCGTGCCAATCAAGGCCGCCATGTCATCGCGGGACAGCTGAATCTGGGGGTCGGTGGGGTTAATGGCGCGCTGCTGCTCGTGCAGGCGCAGGAGCGTATCGGCCACGCGCTTGCGCAGGGAGTTATAAGCCATGTCAAGCAACAGATCCTCTTGCTCGCGCACCCGGCCCGCCAGTAGGCGCACAAACTGCTGACTTACCTCCGGATTCCGCATCACCAGCTGGGTAAAGTCGTCGGCCGGAATGTAAAGCAGAACGGAATCTTCCACGGCTACCGCCGAGTCGTGGTGGGCAGTGCCCTCGAGGAGCGCTTTATAGCCAAAAAAGTCCCCCGCCTGATACAAACCTGTAATTAGCTCCTTGCCGGCGGCGGTAGTTTTGCTGGTCTTCACTCTCCCCGACTGCACAAAATATAGCCGCGTAGCTTCGTCTCCCTCAGCATACACAATCTGCTTGCGAGGTATCGAATGCGGCTTCCGATCGGCGGAAAGTGCGGTGAGGCTGCCCGTTTTCTGGGCATCGTGCAAAAACTCATCGAGCCCCCCAGCGTGCAAATCATACTCTGGCTTTAGGTGCTGAAAACGGTTCAGACGACCAGCAATGGCACTCAGCAACTCGCTGCTATCGAAGGGTTTGGTCAGGTAGTCATCGGCTCCTAGTTCCATGCCTTTGCGCAGGTCGGTGCGCTCTGTTTTGGCCGTCAGGAAGATAAAGGGCACCCCCGAGAGCTGCGGATTCTGATTAAAAATGTGCAGCACGCCGTAGCCATCCAGCACGGGCATCATAATATCGCACACCACCAGATCAGGCTTGGTTTCCAGCGCTTTTTCTATCCCCACCTTGCCATTTTCCGCCGTGATAACATTGTAGCCGGTCATTTCGAGAATCTCGGCGGTGTTCTCACGAATGAAATCGTTGTCCTCAATCAGCAGAATGGTTTTCATAAGGGATCTTAATAGTGACGGTAGTGCCTACATCGAGTGTACTCTGCAGGGTAATGGTGCCATTCATTAGCTCCAAATACTTGGCAATAATATACAGGCCCAGGCCGGTGCCCGGTACGTTCGTTACGTTGCGAGCCCGAAAAAACCGCTCAAACAAGTGCTCCTGATCTTCTGCCGAGATACCTACGCCGTGGTCCCGGACCACCAGCGTGAGCTGCTCCCCGGCGCACTCGGCTGCTATTTCGACTACAGTATCTGGCCCAGAATATTTGATGGCGTTCGAGAGTAAATTCACCACAATTTTGCGCAGCAGCGAAGGATCGAGCCAGACAGCCTCGGGGCAATTGAATTGCTGAATAACGGTTTGTCCCGGCTTCAACAAGCCCTGCACATCGGTAATGGTATCATTCAGCAGCGCCGACAAGATGAGGCGGGCGGGGCGGGCCTCCACTCTGCCTTCCTCAATACGCCCCACCGACAGGAACTCCTCCAGAATATCATTCAAGTGATTGACCGACTGGCGGATGCGCTCGAGGTGGCGCAGACGCTTATCCTGCTGCTCGGTGGTGGGGTACTTCTCAATAAGCGAAGCGGAGGTAAGCACGGCCGTAAGCGGCGTCCGAAACTCGTGCGAGGCCATGGATACGAAACGGGATTTTAGCTCACCCAGCTCCTGCTCAGCGGCCAGAGCCTTTGCCAGCTCATCTTTACGCTGCTCCAACTGCTCCAGCGTGCTCAGCAGCGCATGCGTACGGTCGGCCACCTTTTGCTCCAGCTCGGCGTTGAGCCGTTCCACGCGCTGCCGTTCCGAAATCAGGGCTTGCTGGGCGTTCTTTTTGAAGGTGATATCAAGAATGTAGGACACCACAAACAGCTCCTCATCGAGGTAAAAATAGCTGAGGCTCACTTCTACTGGAAATACCGACCCGTCTTTACGCAGCGCTTCCAAATCGCCCCGGTGCGCGCCCATGGAGCGTACCTGGGGCTGAGCATTGAATGATTCGCGCAGATTCTCGTGGCGGCGGCCACCTGCATTTGGCACTAGGGCTTCAATTTTCTGCCCAACCAGCTCGCCCTCAGAATAGTCGAACTGCTGGTGAGCCATCTGATTGGCCGAGATAATCGTCCCACTCCGATTGCACACGACAATACCGATGGTGGCGTTGGCAAATACGGCCTCGAAACGGCGTACGCTCTGGGCCAGTTCGCGCTCGGCCTGCAGCAGGCGATTCTGCTCCGTGAGACGAACCATATAATACGGCTTGCCAGCCACCTCAAAATAGGTGAGCTCGATGTGGGCCTGCAACAAATTCCTTCCTGGCCGGTTGATTTCCACCTCGGCTTCCTGACGGTGGCTTTGCCGGGCTTTCGCAAGCAGGGCAGTCCATTCAGCTTCCGTAAAACTGGGGGTAAGTAGCGTGCGGGCGGGCTCAGTTAATAGCTCCTCCTCTGAGTTATAGCCTAACAACTTTACTCCCGCCGGATTTACTCGCGCGAATCGCTTCTCGGTGGCGTCATAAACACCTACAAATTCGGTAGCCCGATTGAGCAGAATATCATTTATGGCGAGTGCAAAAGGGTTGTCTGGCATAGTAAAAGAAAATGCAAGCGAAGGGCGGCTGCGGGGGGCAAAATTTGCCCCCCGCAGCCGCTCAAGGGTATCATTTTGGAGTGCGTTGACTGGAACTGGAGTCAGTCAAAGGTGGTCAAAAATCGCCTGTAGAAATGATACGTGACAAATGTCAAGACGATACTTGACAACCCTCATGGAGGAACAGGAGGGCACGAGGCTAATTTTACGACATACATTTAACATATCCCATCATGTCCCCCTCTTCACCCCCACCTGTGCTGCAGCCCGACACGGCCGTTTTGCTGGTGCTGCTGCCGCTGGTTTCTGCGGGCGAAGCTTCGTCCGGGACACACAGCAACGCCTCGATTCGCACGCTGCAAGGGCGACTTGGTCCCGGAATACGAGTACTCAGGATTGACGAAGCCAGCCATCCGGCCGTGGTGCGCAGCTTCGGCACGCCCGAACTGCCCGCCTGCGTGCTGGTACGACAGGGAGTGGAGTTGTGGCGGCAGCACGGCCTGCCAGAAGATGAAGACGTTTTCTCTGCCCTGCTGGAAGCGGCGCACGCGCAGTAAACCACTTTTACGCTCTGCCCTCACTTTCCTCTAAAACAGGAGACTATTGGGAAGCAGAAGCAGTTAGTCATTACACTATGGGCATGGCCCCTGGAGATTGATACTCTTCAGGGGCCATGCCCTTCTTTTTGGTAGCTAGTTTCAAGGTCGGAATCATAAAAACATATACTTCGCGACAGTCTGCACCGCTTTCGGGTGGATCATTATATAAATTATATTCTTAGTGCCTAACCATAAAGCAGAGAGGAATTACCGACTGCTCTTATGACCTTATCGTCGATCGGTTAACTGAGCTAAGGAAGGAGGCCGATGTACGTTTGCCGCTCTAGCTTAGGTCAGAGCTTCGCGGGCTCAAATCGGAGCTACCGATTTGAGCTTGCCCGCAGCACTGAAGTGCTTACGCATGCTCCTCCTGAGAAACTTCCGTACCGACGACGGCCACTTCTAGCAGCACGCCGACATAC
The DNA here is from genome assembly GCF_011305775.1 of Hymenobacter sp. HDW8. Classification (NCBI taxonomy): domain Bacteria; kingdom Pseudomonadati; phylum Bacteroidota; class Cytophagia; order Cytophagales; family Hymenobacteraceae; genus Hymenobacter; species Hymenobacter sp. HDW8. The sequence goes on along the minus strand of NZ_CP049907.1, from coordinate 351,115 downwards.
ACAAGCCCTCTGTGGAGAGACAGATTGAAGCGCCTTGGGCCGAGTAGATGGACAGTTATGTCAGTGCCCCTAGTGTAACGAGTACGAGTGGAAGCAGTGTGCCTTGGATACCCTTTATGCTAAACGTCAATCTGTAGTTTAAAATAGCATCAAACGATTACGTTGGCTTAATTCCACCCCCTATTTCGACTAAATAAACCCGCCTTTTCCCGATGTTGCGGCGCTACTTTTATCCTAGTCAACCCAGAAAAGGGAATGCATTTACTGATTTCTTTTTCAGGGCCTACGCTAGGTTCTTCCTGCCATTGAGAAGTCCACTGACCGAGCTAAGTAGGCTTTCACTTTCTTCATCTTCCCACCTGTTCCGGTTCACCCCGGAATGCCAAACTTCACTCTATGAAACGAGAATGGCTACTCCTGTGCGGTACGCTCTTATCCCTCAAAGGGACGGACGCCTTCAGCGCCCCGAGCCCCGCTTCCCGAGACGGCGCCGCGTGGGCTCTCGCCTCCTCTACCATCCCTGAAAAAGCCCCCCGCACTCCCGACCTGACCATCACCGGCACCATCACCGATGAGAAAGGCCAGGGCCTGCCCGGCGCGACCGTGGTGGTGAAGGGCACCACCATTGGCACCGGCACCGATACCCAGGGCAAGTTCACGCTGACCGTGCCCGAGGCCAACGCCGGCGGCACCCTGGTGGTCAGCTTCGTGGGCTACACCTCCCAGGAAATACCCATTAGCGGCCGCACCAGCATCAGCGTGCAGCTCCGGCCCGATGCTCAGGCTCTAAGCGAAGTGGTGGTGGTAGGCTACGGCACCCAGAAGCGGGAGGATGTAACGGGCTCCGTGGCTTCCGTGCCCACGGACCGCCTGGAGAAAATTCCGATCTCGAACGTGGCCCAGGCCCTGCAGGGCGCGGTGGCCGGCGTCACCATCACGGCGCCCTCGAGCGTGCCCGGCAGCCAGCCCAACATTCAGATTCGGGGGGTGCGCTCCATTACGGCCGGCACCAACCCTTACCTGGTGGTGGATGGGGTGCCGTTTCCGGGTAACCTCAACGACATCAACCCCAACGACATTGCCTCCATTGAGATTCTGAAAGATGCCTCCTCCACCGCCATCTACGGAACACGGGGCTCCAACGGGGTCATTCTGGTGACCACCAAGCGCGGCAAAACCGGCAAGCCCCAGATTCGCTACAACGGCTACGGCGGCCCCGAGTACATGGTCAACAACCTCCACCCGCTCGACGGACCGGCCTTCTCGGAGAAGTGGCAGGAGTTTACCCGCCAGCGGGGCATTAACCTTACGCCCGTGCCCAACACTGGGGAACTGGCCAACTACGAGGCGGGTAAAACCACCGACTGGATGGATTTGATTTCCCAGCGGGGCTCCATTCAGAACCACAACGCGTCCATCTCGGGCGGCACCGAGGACGTGAAGTACTTCGTGTCGGGCGACTACTTCAAGCAGCGCGGCATCATCAAGGGCTACCAGTTCCAGCGCATCAGCCTGCGCACAAACATCGATGCTAACCTGACGCCCTGGCTGCGCATTGGCACTTCGGCCTTCTACTCCACCTCCAACGACGACGGGGGCCGAGCCAGCCTCAGCCTGGCGCAGGTGCTGAGCCCCTACGGCACGCCTTTCAATCCCGACGGCACCTACACCATTTTCCCGCAGCCCCCGGAGCAGCTGGTGAACAACGCTTTGCTCGGGCTAACCACCCAGCGCGAGGACCGGGTCAATCAGCTCACCGGCACGGGCTACGCCGAGGTGGAGCCGACCTTTTTGGAAGGCTTGAAGTACCGGGTGAACGGCACCTACTCCTACCGGCCGGGCCGCTTCGCCAACTATGCCGGCCGGCCCGCGGGGGATCTGCGCGGCACCGCTCAGCTTATCAACGACGAGCGCCAGAACTACACGGTCGAGAACATCCTGTTCTACAACAAGAGCATCGGCAAGCATAACTTCGACCTGACGGCCCTCTACAGCGCCCAGCAGAACCGCTATTTCACGACCAGCGAAACGGCCACCGGCTTTATCAATGACCGGATCGGCTTCAACAGCATCGGCTCGGGCGCCAACGCGCCCACCATTAGCTCCTTCAACGAGCGGCGGACCCTGGTCTCGCAAATGGGCCGCCTGAACTACAACTACGACAGCCGCTACCTGCTCACCGTTACGGCCCGGCGCGACGGCTCCTCCGTGTTCGGGGCCGACGCCGACAAGTACGCCGTCTTCCCCTCTATTGCCCTGGGCTGGAACATAGCTAACGAGGCTTTTTTGAAGGATCAGGCGGCGGTGAACTTGCTGAAGCTGCGCTTTTCCTACGGCACCACGGGCAATGAGGGCATCAACCCCTACCAGACCATTACGGGCAACGCCCTGCTGCAGTACGCCTACGGAGGCGTGGCGGCCACGGGCCTGCGGGCCGACCGCATCGGCAACACCCGGCTGAAGTGGGAGCAAACCACCAGCAGTAACTACGCCGTGGACTTTGGGGTCCTGAAAAACCGCATTACGGGCACCGTGGAGTACTACAACGCCGAAACCGAAGACCTGCTGTTGAACCGCCAGATTCCGATTATCTCGGGCTACGGCACCATTCTCGACAATGTGGGCTCGGTGCGTAACCGGGGCATAGAAATGAGCTTGACCACGGCCAACGTGCAGACGCCCGATTTCACTTGGGAAACAACCCTGAACGCCTCGGGCAACCGCAACAAGCTCTTGAGCCTGGGCTACACCGACGCCGATGACATCGGCAACCGCCTCTTCATCGGCCGCTCCCTGGGGGCCGTGTATGACTACGTGAAAACCGGCGTCTGGCAGGTGGGCGAGGACCCAGCCGGCCTGGACCCAACGGCCAAGCCCGGCGACCTCAAGTTTGAAGATCTGAACGGCGACGGGCAAATCACGACTCTCGACCGCAAGTACCTGGGCTCGACCCTGCCCAAGTGGCAAGGCGGCATTACCAACACCTTTACTTATAAGGGAATAAGCCTGCGGGTGTTTATCCAGACCGTGCAGGGCGTTCTCAAGAACAACAACAACCTGAACTTCCTGGACTTGGGCGGCCGCCTGAACGTGCCGCGCGAGGTCGGCTACTGGACGCCCCAAAACCAGAGTCAGGACCGGCCTGGCCTGAGCTACATCAATCCCCGCGGCTACGGCTTCCCCACCAACGGCAGCTTCACCCGCCTTAAGGACTTAACGCTGAACTACGCTTTCCCAGCTCCGTTGCTGGATAAGCTGCGCCTGGGCACCCTGTCGGTGTACGTGAGCGGGCGCAACCTTTATACTTGGACCGACTGGGTGGGCTGGGACCCTGAGCAGACCTACACGTTGGGCAACGGCACGGGCAACATCGACAACCCCGTCAGCCTGCTTACTTCCTCCACCAACTTCAGTCCCACCACGAGCGTCAACAGCGGCACCGCGGGCCAAAACCCCAACTTCCCGACCGTTCGCTCCTTCGTGTTTGGGCTCAACATTGGGTTGCGCTAACCCTCCCACCCGACTTAGCACTCCGATATATGAAACGTTTTACGATAGCTCTTACGGCCTTACTCATTACCTCCCAGCTGGTCAGCTCGTGTAAAGATGAGTACCTGGAAGAAAATCCGGCCTCCCTTTACACCCCCCAAACGGTGCTCGTGGACTCCCTAGGCTTTGAGTCGGCCATGGCTGGCCTGCAGTCGGTGGTGCGCGAGCAGTACACTCGCTCCGACGAGCAGGGCTTGCTGGGCATGATGCAGCTGGGCACCGACGTGGCCATTCCGGGCCAGGTGCAGGGCGCGGAAATCCCTTACTACAACTACGGCCTGCTCAACGCCCAAGACCAGGCCAGCGCCGTGATGTGGAGTTGGGCCTACCGCACCATCAACAACGCCAACCAGATTATTCAGGCGGCAGAAACGGCCCCGGCCACCCTGCGCCAGGGCTACAAAAACCGCATCAGCGGGGAGGCGCGCTTCTTCCGGGCCTACGCCTACAACTTCCTGGCGACGCTCTGGGGCGATGTGCCGCTGATTGAGCAGGCCATTACGGCCCCGCGCACCGATTTCACCCGCACGCCGGTGGCTGATGTCAACGCTTTTATCATCAATGACTTGACTACGGCCATTCCCAACATGTTTATCGCCAGCCGGGCCGCCTCTGGTCGCATCACCCGGGGCGCGGCCCAGCACTTGCTCGGCGAGGTGTACCTGCGCGCGGGCCAGCCCGCGCTGGCCGAGAAGGTGCTGCAGGAGCTCATCGCCAGTGGGCAGTACCGGCTCATCACGGCCCGCTACGGGGTGCGGGCCAGCGCGCCCGGCGACTACTTTGCCGACATGTTCATCATCGGCAACCAACGCCGCAGCCAGGGCAACACGGAGCTGATCTGGGGAATTGAGCAGCAGCTGCTCGTGCCTGGGGGCACCACCAGTGCCCAGCAGCGCCGCATGTGGGTGCCCGCTTACTACAACATCCGGGGCATGGCCCTGGCCGACTCCTTGGGGGGCCGTGGCCTGGGCCGCCTGCGCCTGAGCAACTGGGTGGACTACCGCCTGTATTCGCCGGAGGATATCCGCAACTCCAAGTACAACCTCAAGCGCCGGTTTTACTACAACGACCCGGCCCAAACGGCCCTCTTTGGTCGGCCCGTCACGGGCCTGCGGGGCTCGGATACCATCTTCAACATCACGCCCTACACCACTAAGTGGAACCAGTTTGACCCCTCCGATACCTTCGGCTTTGGCACCATCAAGGACCTGACCATGATGCGCTTGGGCGAAACCTACCTGTTGCTGGCCGAGGCCCAGTTCAAGCAAGGCAACACCGCCGGGGCCGCCGCTAGCCTCAACGTGCTGCGCACCCGGGCCCGCGCCGCCCAGATCACGGCCGGCGAGGTCACTCTCAACCTCATTCTGGATGAGCGGGCCCGCGAGCTGATTGGCGAGGAGCAGCGCCGCCTGACCCTCATGCGCACGGGCACCCTGATTGAGCGCACCCAGCGCCTGAACGGGGCCTCCGTCACTGGCCTGACGGCCAAGAACGTACTGCTGCCCATCCCTCAGACCTCTATTGACTTGAACAGCGACGCCCAGCTCGTCCAGAACCCGGGTTACTAAGCTTAGCATCGGCTAACAAGCTATAAAAAAGCCCCCCAGGCCGCTATTCGCGGCCGTTGGGGGCTTTTTTATGGATGATTATGGAATACGACCACGCCCGTGCCGGCCGCGGTTCTGGTCCTTTTGGCTTACTTACTTTGGTAAATGATGCGGCCTTTGCTAATGGTATAGGCCACCTTCGTCAGGTGCTCGATGTTAACGGCCGGATCTGCCGTCAGCAGCACCAGATCCGCCCGTTTGCCCACGGCAATGGTACCGGTTTGCTGGCTTAGCCCAAAGCGCTGGGCGGGGTTGGTAGTTAACGCGGCCAGAATCTGCGCAAACGACAGCCCGGCCTGAGCCAGCAGCTTATACTCCTGGGCCGGTGAGTAGTCCGACATAAAGCCCACGTCCGTCCCGAACAGAATTTGCCCCCCAACAGCGGCGTACGTACGCAACTGCTCCACCGCCGTGAGCAACAAGGGATGGTTCGCCGGGGCGTGGCCGGTGCGCTCTAATTCCCAGTGGTAGAGCTTAAGCGTAGGAATTAGGGCTACGTGCTGCGCGCGCAGGGCTTAAATAAGGGCAGGGGACCAATTCTTGCGGTCTTCGGGCGCGACGTGCACTGGCACGTCTACCCCGCCGGCGACGGCCGCAGCTACCCCCGTATTGTCGGTGGGGTGAGCAAATACAGGCTTCCCTTGCGCGTGGGCTGCAGCCGTCGCCGCCCGGATTACTTCCGGCGGCGTGGTCACAATGGCTTTGCCCGTGTGTGCCCGCGTACTGCTTCCGCCTCGCGTCCGAAAATGACTATGTTCTGCTTTCCCTTAGTAGAGCTTTAAGCCGTTGAGTTCACCGCTGCCTTGCCTGGGATGGTCGCGGCTGCGGAGCCAATTATTTTGCCCCCCGGCGGGTTGGGGGCTGCCACTCGAGAATGATAACGGGCTGAGCTGGCAGGTTTTCCAGGGTCTCGCCGTCGCCCTGGCCCGTGCGCTGCACGAATAGGTGCAGGATGCCCTGGCGGCGCCACTCTTCGGTATCATAGCTCGGCTCCCAATTGCCAACGGAGGTAGTGGTTAGGTCAGTGATAGTCCACTGGTTTTGCCGCAGATCAGCGCACTGGGCCACGGCGGCGCGGTCCTGGCGCTCCACGTCGCGGAAGAGCAGGTAGGCCGCCGTGGTGCCCTGCCTTGTTGCCACCAGCAGCTGGGGGCGCGAAATCGGGATTTTCTTGGTACCTACCCCGCTCAGGCTAAAGGGCGTAGTGCGCTGCCCTACCTGCGCCGTGCGCCACTGCGAGCCATCCAAGTAAATCAAGTGATACTGGGGCACTTGGGTGCCGGCGGGCCGCCAGTACGTGGCAATGTAGGGTATGCCGGCCGCGTCGGTAGTGATGGAGGTTTGGTTGATAAGCTCACTGTTCTGAGGAATGCGGGCGGCGTATTCGGCGGTGGCGGCCGTGATGGGCAGCTGGTACGCTTCGCCGGTGCTTTTCTGCCAGGTCAGGCCGCCATCCAGAGAGCGGGCATAGGCCATATCGTGGTTGGAGGCCACGTTGGGCGACTCGCGCCACACCCACGACACATGAATTGCCCCCGCGGGTCGATGCAGGCCTGCCAGTAGGCATTGCGCTGGCCTTCCCCATTGATGAGCACATCGTGTACGCGCGTCCAACGCTGCGTCCGGGGGCTGTAGCGGTTGAGCACAAGGTTGCCGTTGCCGGAGCTACCATCGCGGTAGAGAAAGAGCAGGTCGCCACTGGGAAAGCGGTGAAACTCAGGGTAAGTCACGTTTTGCTCTCCCCTCCCAACCATGGGCAGCAAGGGCGTGAGTTCCAGGGAGCCGGGCCGCACGCTGCGGCAATAGCGCAGAGGATTGCCGTGGTGGTCGAAAGATAGATGCAGGTAGCCAGCCCCATCCACCATCAAACTGATGACATTGTGGGCATCCTGCACCTTACCTTGGTAATGCGTGCGCTGCACCTGCCAGGGTCCGGCGGGCAGGCGGCGCTTGGCCAGCACCACATAGCCTAGGGAATCGTAGTAGGCAGTGTACTGCTCTCGTTGGTGACTCACGACGGAGTTTTTACGAAAAATGGCCCCGTTGACGTTGTTTTTTGCCCAGCCCAAGCCCACGGGCGTCTGGGCGGCAATTGGAAGGGAGCTTTCCAGATAGAGGCCGCTGAGCAGAAATAGAAAGGGGAGCCACCGGCCCCGGGCACGAAGTAAGTCCTTCATAGATTCGTTTGGAGCGGGTTACTCTTCCCCTAACCAGCGGTCAACTTTACGAGAAATACGGCTAACGGAGACTCGGCATGCTTTCCGGCCAGAGCTGACATATGACGTCCATACATTAGGGCGGGGGCTTTTTGGCAGGTCTGTAAAAAAGCCCCCCCGCAACTTCCTGAAAAGCCGAGTAACCAGGAGCGGGTTAATTCTTATCCAGATAGTGGTACATCTCGCTGGCGGCTAGCAGGAATGCCCCTACCCCAAAATTGGTCGTCGAGTTCTGGTTGACTACCTGGCCGGGGATGGCTTTCTCGCCAATAGGCTGCACGTAGCCCACGGTGCCGTCGGGTTGCAAAGCTGTGGTGGTGAGGTAGTGCCAGGCGCGCTGCACAGTGGGCAAGTAGTCCTTTTCATCCAGCACGCCGTGGTTGATGCCCCAGAGCAGACCGTAAGTATAGAAGGCCGTGCCGCTGGTTTCGGGGCCGGGCGCGTGCTCCGGGTCGAGCAGGCTGCGCGTCCAGTAGCCTTCGGGCCGCTGGGCCTGTTTGATGGCCGCAGCGAGGCCACGATACTTGCTGAGGTAGTCGGCCCGGTGCGGATCATCGGGGGGCAAATCCTGGAGCACCTTGGCCAGACCCGCCAGCACCCAGCCGTCGCCGCGGGCCCAGAAGTCCTTTTTGCCGTTCACCGACTTGTGCTGGGGGTACACGTACTTGGCGTCGCGGTAATAAAGCCCCGTTTCGGGATCGTGCATGATGCTGTTGGCGTAGCTGAAATACTCGTGCAGCTTCGTCAGATACTGCGGATTGTTGGTCACTTTATAAAGCTTGGTCATCACCGGCATCACCATGTAGAGCCCGTCGGCCCACCACCAGTAGTCGGAACGGTCGGTGCTCATCTCGTACTCCATCACCTCCCGGGCCCGGGCAATGCGCCGAGGTTCAGGCTTTAGGTTGTACAGGTCGATATAAGTCTGAAAGCAGATCTGCCAGTCGCCAAACAGCACATGGTCCGCTGTTTCGCCGTACTTATATTTCCAGGTAGCCTTGTCGTCGGAGGTAGCGCCCTTCCACTCATTATGCTCGGCCCAGGCTTCGGCGTACTGGCGGTACTTCTCATTTTTGGTCACGGCGTATGCGGCCATATTGCCCGTTTGGTAGGCAGCCGCGTCCCAGAACGACCACACCTGGGGCGGATGCGTGGCCTGCCAGTGGTCGTTTACCTTCGTGATGAAAGCCACCACCTCCTCTTTCTGGGGCTGGGCCGCTTGCGCACGGGTATTGGAAGTGGCGCAGCCGGCGCTTAGCAGCCCCGTTCCGATGGCCAGGAAGGCGGCACTTAGCAAATGTTTGTAGGGGGGCATAAAGCTTGGGACTAAGAGAAATCGACTGCTTTCGGCTGGTTTAGGTCGGGGGCTCAAACGCACAATGGGCGCCAGAATTCCGCTTTTATTTTCTGGGGGGCTTTTTCCGAATTACCGTTTTGCCCACGGGCTCAAACACATCAACTGGCAAGATATGCCCTTGGGCGTCGAAGCGCAGGGGCGAAATACAGGTTTCGCGGTTGAAGCCATTGCCGTCCGGAATACGGAAGCGGTGATAGGCAATCACCCACTGGTCGGTGCCGGGCACTTGCAGTACGGAGTGATGACCCGCGCCTTTCACCACGCCCCGGCCCTTCAGCACCGGATTTTGCGCGGCCTTCGTAAATGGCCCCATGGGCGAGCTGGCCGTGGCGTAAGCCACGGAATAGCGCGGGTCGCGGGTGTCGTACTCGCTCCACATGAGGTAGTATTGGCCCTGGCGCTTGAAGGCGAAAGCACCCTCGTTGTAGCCCGGCGGCTTGAAGTCGACGACGGCCGCAGGGTCAAAGGAAATCATGTCGGGGTTGAGCTTCACCACATGTCCCTGGCCCTGCCCGAAATACAAGTATGCCGAGCCATCGTCATCTAGTAGTACCATCGGGTCAATCATCTGGCCCTTGAATTGAGCTTTGGCAATTAGGGGCTTGCCCAGCGGGTCTTTGAAGGGGCCCGTGGGCTGGTCGGCCACGGCCACGCCAATGCTCTGGGCGGCGGAATAGTAATAGTAAAACTTGCCGTTCTTTTCGGCGATGGCCGGCGCCCAGGCATTCTTCGCAGCCCAGGTCAGGTCGCGGGGCAAGTCCAGAATCACTCCCTCGTTTTTCCACGTTACCAAGTCCTTCGAGGACCAGCACGTAAACGAAAAAGCCCCCCAGCCCGGAATACCGTCGGTGGTGGGGTACAGATAGTAGGTGGTGCCAAATGCGGCAATATGCGGGTCGGCGAATAAGCCAGGCAGCGCGGTGGGCGGGGCGTGCAGGGTGTCGGTCGGTGCCCGTTGCGCGAGGCTGGACACGCCAACCCAGCAGCACAGCAGAAGCAGAATAAAATGGCGCATAGATACTACGTTGTTTAAAAACCGCAACCGGGCGGTACCCTCCAGTGCCTCGGCAGGTTCCCACGCCTGCCGAGTTTCTCCTTCCTCAGAAGTGAAGCAGGATAGCTTCATAAGCACGTCCTCCTCTCCCACCACGAAGGAAAGACGTGCTTATGCCCTGCTCCGGTTGGTACCGCCCGTTGCGTTGCCGTCAGCTCCCTCATTAGGAAAGCTGCTTAGGTGAATCTTTGTAATAGCCGACAGCCATGCGCGAAAAAATGCTGGCTTGCTGTCGATGAGCCGCACCGGGCAGCCTTTTACTTTCCCGGTTATTGGTTGGAGCAACTAGGTTAGTTGGGTTTCGGGGCGGTCCCGGTCGTCCGCACTACGTCGAGAATAGGCTTCTCCACGCCGCTCAGCGTGGCCTGCTGGGGCTTCAATAACTCCAGCACCACAACTTCATTGGCACCCTTTTTTAGCCACTCGGCAGGCACGTACAGGGTTTGTTGGGGACCAATTTCCCAGTAGCGGCCCAGGTGGCGGCCGTTGATCCATACGCACCCTTTCCCCCACTGACTCATATCAAAGTAGGTGTCCGCGGTTTTGTCCAGGGTAAATGAGCCGCGGCGCAATACGGGTCCATTTCCCGGCGCAGCCGACTTAGCCGCCGGGGCCTGAGCGACGGTAGAAATGTCGTTGAACGGCAAGCGGAAGTGCTGCCAGCCAGTGAGTTCTGTGCCCGCGAAAGTGACCTGCTCGGTGATGCCCTTGCGGTTCTGATTCAGAAAGGGGCCGAAGTTGAGGCGGCCCAGGTTTTCGACCAAAATCTCCAGCGTCACGCGGCCGGGGGCAAATTTAGCTCCACCTGATCCTGCTCCAGGCGGCGGTCCAGGGTAGCCACGCGCTGCCCGTTCACCAGCACGACGCCGTAGTCGCGCAGGTCCTTAATTTTTAACGTACCCTTGCGGCCACCGGGTACCTGGGTGCGATACAGCACGAATCCATAATCCTGGTTCAGGTCTTCAAAGGTTTGGGGCTTAGGGCTGACCACGGCCTTGGGCAGCGCCGCCGTCAGGGTAGTTATCTTATTCAGGCTGATTGTTGGAATGCGTATTGCGGGCTTGGCCGCGGGCACTGGGGGCAGCGTCGTGCCTTTCGGCAGGTGCTTTTCAATAACGCTGCGGAACGACAGGAACTTGGGCGTGGCGTTGCCGGCCTCATCGAGGGGCGCGTCGTAATCGTAGCTGCTGATCTGGGGCTCGAAGCGGGTGCCTTCGCCTTTGTAGTTGGCCCCATTCATAAAGCCGCGGGTGGTGCCCCCGTGAAACATGTACATGTTGATAGAGATGCCGGCCGCCAGCACCGAGTCGAGGCGGGGGGCATATTTTTCGGCTGCCACGGTGTGATGGGGCGTGCCCCACCAATCAAACCACGCCGGGTACCACTCGGCAATATAGAATGGGCCCTTCCCGCCGTGATACGTGCGCACCAGCTGCTTGACCTGTTGGGGCTTGTCCAGCCCGTTCACGGCGGGCAGCAAACCGGGCAAGTGGCCTTCTTTTACTTTCTCGGCCGGGTCGCAGGTGTAAAGCAGGCCATCAAAGCCCGCCTGCTCGAACATCTTGCGGTTCAGGGCCAGGTAGTCCTTGTCGCTGGCGTAAAAACCGTACTCATTTTCCACCTGTACCATCAGCACGGGGCCGCCGTGGTTGACTTGCAGGGGCGCCAACTGCTTGGCTACCTCCTTCAGGTAGCGGCCGTAGGCGGCCAGGTAGTTGGGGTCTTTGCTGCGGACCACGAGGCTTTTATCCTTCTGCAGCCAGTATGGATAGCCACCAAACTCCCACTCCGCGCACACGTAGGGGCTCGGCCGCAGCACCACCCACATACCCTCTTCCTGGGCAATCTTCACAAAGGCGGCAATGTCATGATTACCCGCAAAATCGAACTTGCCGGGCTCGGGTTCGTGGGCGTTCCAGAACACATAGGTACCTATGGTGTTCAGGCCCATAGCCTTGGCCATGCGGATGCGGTGGCGCCACGCTTCCCGCGGAATGCGCGGGTAGTGCAGCTCGCCGGAAATCATCTGGAACGGCTTGCCATCGAGCAGGAAGCTCTCGTCGCCCAGCGTGAAGGTGTGCTTGGGCGTTTGCGCGTGAGTGGAAGCCGCAGCTAAAGTCAGCGCTCCTAGTAGCAAAGCCCGCAGAAGGTGCTTACGCATAGTGACGTATCGTTATTGATTGAAAAAACTCAGGTTCCACTGCTCCAGCCAGCTAATGCTGGGCTGGTTGTTCTTGAACTGCACAGGCAGCCAGAGGTAACGGCTGTCTTTCAGATCCTTGGGGTTCCAGCGGTCGGCCATGAAAATAAAAGCCCCCCGCTCACCTGCTACCGGCAGCACAAACGTGGACTGCCCGCCGAAAGTGAGTTTGGCGTTGGGGCCAATCATGGGGTCGCCCAGCAGTTGCCAGGGGCCGAACAGAGAGCTGGCTACGTGCAGCGACGCCTCATTGGGTGCCCAGCCGGTGCAGCCGCTGGTAATCAGGTAGTATTTGTCCCCCCGTTTGAATAAAGCTGGGGCTTCGCGGTGGTTAGCAAAGAGCAGCGAGTCCTGCGTGGTTGGGGTCAGGTAGTCGTCGGCCAGGCGGGCTAGGCGCAGGTCGTAGTTTTCGCGGGAGGAGTAGATATGATAAGCCGTGCCGTCATCATCCACATACAGGCCCATATCGCGCGACATGTTGTTGTTGGGCCGAAAGCTGCTCACATACCGAAACGGGCCGGTGGGCTTGTCGGCTACCGCTACGCCCGCGCGGGCCGCCTTGTAGCCCTGGTCTTTTAGCTCCAGGTGAAACCACATCACGTACTTGCCCGTGCGCTTATTGTAGATGACCTTAGGCCGCTCCATCAAGCAGCCTTGGGCAATGTCGTGTGCCGGATCTGACGACGGGGTGAGGGCTACGCCTTCGTACTTCCAGTTGTAAAGATCCGGCGAGGAATACACGTTCACGCCTTCCTCCTGGTGCTGCGCGCGTTTCTCCCCGTACCAATAGTAGGTTTTTCCTACCAGCAAAATGCCCCCGCCGTGGGCATTAATAAGGTTGCCCTCCGTGTCGTACCACAGCTCGCCCGGCCTGAAGGAAGTGTAGCGGGCGGGGGGCTTTTTCTGCGTGGCCCCCACTGGGGCAGGCTGTGCTAGGGCGTCAGGAGTCGCCAGCAGGAAGGCCAGAGGAAGCAGAGCGAGGAAACAGTTGCGCATGACGAGCAAGGATGAAACGGAGGAGGCCCAGCGGGTATCAGCCCAAGACCGGGCGGTGGGCAGCGCCGCGTTAAGCCTGGTAGAGAGACTAAAAGTACTGACGACCTGCCCCGCCTTGCGGGGGTGTTTTGGTTGAAAAGGGGGGGCAAAATGGTTAGGATGGCCTACAGGGCGCGGCGTAAGCTTTGAATACCGAGCAATTGTTAAATTCGGCTGCCCGGCCGACTCTGCAGCGGCCCCTCACGCACTCCCACTCCTATTCGCTTTCCTCTCCCACGCTACAATACGCTCCTCTCCTCGTGCCCTCTCCTCTCCTTTTCAAGCGGATACTTCCTGTTCTTCTGCTCTGGCTACTGCGGGTGGAGCACAGTCCAGCCCAGAATATTGCCCCCCGGGACTTTCGGTTTGAGCACCTGACCGTGGACCAGGGGTTGTCGCACAGCGACGGGATGGCCGTAACGCAGGATCGGGCGGGCTTTATCTGGGTAGGTACCAACCGCGGCCTGGACCGCTACGATGGCTATAGCTTAAAGCAGTACTCCTTGCCCGTCAACCCCCGCAATGGCATTTCCGGCAACCGCATCAAAGTGGTTTATGTGGGCTCCGATGGGCGCCTGTGGGTAGGAACGGAACGGGCGGGGCTGAGCCTCTACGATGCAGCGCACGACACTTTTTTCAGCTTCGACGAACGCCACGTTCCCGTCGCTTATCAGGCCCAGGCCCATCAATTAGCCCAATCGGACGTGACGGCCTTGGCCTCGGACAGCGTGGGCCGACTGTGGGTAGGAACCACCCAAGAAGGTGTTTTCGTGCTCACCTTCGATGGACGGGGCCGGGTACGAAAGCTGCAACAGCTGCCGCCGCACGCCAGCGGCCGGCCGTCCCTATCGCGCGTAACGGGGTTGGCCATCGATACGGAGGGAAAGGTGTGGGTGGGCACCTTGGACGCTGGGCTACAAGTAATTCGCGCCACCGAAGCGACCTTACCCGTACAGCCGACCCCTCTGGCCACGACGCCCATCCGGGCCCTGCACCTGGACCGGCGCGGCGATCTGTGGCTGGGCACCGATCATCAGGTGCTGTGGGTGTCGGCGGCCAACCGCCGCACCATGCGGGAGCTTGACACGCATCCCCTTCCGCAGCAGTTCCCAATTCTGCAGTCCATTTTTCTCGACTCCATGGGGCAGCTGTGGGTAGGAACCATCTACGGGTTGTATGTGTGGCAGGCGGGCGTGGTCAGCGCCGGGGCGCCACCGCTGCGCTCTGTCGCACCTACCTTGTTTCTGCCCCAGGATGATGAGTCGTTCAGCATTAACTCCGAGCGCATTCACCAAATTTTTGAGGACCGCAACCAGATTATCTGGCTGTGCGCCTCGGCTGGGGGGCTAAATAAGGTAGACCTGCGCCAGAAGCCTTTCGGCCTGATCCGTCAGCAGCTAACTGGCCGGCGGGCGTTGTCGAACAACTATATCAATGCTATTTACAAGGACGAAGCTCGCAACACCCTGTGGTTTGGAAGCCGCAATGGCGTGACGAGCTATGACTTAAGTCAGCAGACCTACCACCATTACCTTAATCAGCAGGCAAGCAGCCCGCGCGGCGTGGATGTGTCCGCGGTTTTTCAAGCCCGGAACGGGATGCTGTGGTTTGGTACACGTGCCGATGGCTTGGTCACTCTTTCGCAGTCAGGGGGGCGCGAGAAGCTCACTACCTACACCAAACTGGCCGATGGCACCGACCTAAGCGCAGAAAGCATCGAACGCATTGTTCAGGACCGCGACGGCACGATATGGGCCGCCACTTTTGCCACGGGCCTGCACCGCTTCAGCCCTACCGGCCAGCACTTGGGTACTTACCACACCAACAACAGCGCACTGCCGACGGATCAGTTTACGTTTTTGCTGTTCGATTCCCAGCGCGACGTAATGTGGGCCAGCACCCGCGACGCTGGATTGCTCAAGCTCCGCATTCGGGGTGACTCCCTGCTGGTGCTGGCCCAATACCAATATGCTCCCCAGCGCCCCAACAGCTTACGCGTCAACTATGTATGGCCCCTGCTGCTGGATGAGCAGGGTTCGCTATGGATCGGTACCATTGGCGGGGGGCTGCACCAGCTGCGTACCGATGCGAAGGGGCGCGAAACCATGCATTATTATGATCAAAAGCTGCCGGAAAGCGACGTAGAAAGCATCTTGGCTGATGATGCAGGCAACCTCTGGATCGGGGGCACGGGGCTTTATCGCTTTACGCCAAGTACGGGGCAGCACCTGCGCTATGACGTGGCCGACGGGCTGCAAAGCAACGCCTTCAAGATTGGCTCCGCGGCCCGTGCCCAGGATGGAACGCTCTATTTTGGGGGTATCAACGGCATCAACTATTTCCAGCCTCAGGAAATTCAAGCCAATCCCTTTCCCCCAGTGGTGCAGATTACGGGCCTGCGGGTCAGCAACAAGCCCGTGGCCGTAGGCGACACGCTGAACGGCCGCGTGTTGCTGCGGCAGGCCCTGTCGGCTCCCCAGACGATCACCATCCGCGATGCTGAGAACGACTTTGCGGTGGAATTCGTGGCTCTTAACTACGCCAACCCCCAGAAAAACCGCTACGCCTACCAATTGGTGGGCTACAACCAAGACTGGGTACACCCCGCACCCGGGCAACGCACGGCCAGCTTCGCTAACCTGCCGGCGGGCACCTATACCCTGCACATTAAAGCCAACAATGGGGAAGGCGTGTGGACCAAGCGCTACGCCACCATGCGCTTTGAGGTGCTGGCCCCCTGGTGGCGAACGTGGTGGGCCTATGTGCTGTACGGGCTCGTGGCGCTGGGTTTCGTGGCGCTGTATCGCCGCTTTGAGATGAGCCAGCAGGAGCTCCAGAATAAGCTGCGCTTGGAGCACTTTCAGGCCGAAAAGGAGAAAGAGCTCACTGACCTGAAGCTCGGGTTTTTCACTAATGTCTCCCACGAGTTGCGCACCCCTCTCACGCTCATTTTGGGGCCTATGGAGGAAATTATCAATAGCCCCGGCCCCGTGGCGGACCTGCGTCCCAAGGTGCAGCTCATGCAGAAACAAGCTCGTAAGCTGCTCGATTTGGTAAATCAGCTCCTCGATTTTCGCAAGGTGGAAACGGGCAACGTACCCCTGCGCGCCAGCTACAGCGACGCGGTTCGCTTTCTAACAGACCTGTTTTCCATCTTTCAGCTTAAAGCTCAGGAGCGCGCCCTTGAATATGTACTGGATGTACCTGCTGAGCCTATCTTTTTGTATTTCGACCGCAGCAAGCTGGAAATCATCCTCACCAACCTGTTGGCCAACGCCTTTACCTACACCCCCGACAAGGGTCGGGTGGAGCTATCGGCAACTATTGTCGGCAATCCAGGGGGCGAAGCGGTGTTTAGCAACGGCCTGCTCACGGGTAACTACCTGAAAATAAATGTGACCGATACGGGCGTGGGCATCAAGGCCACGGAGCTCGACCTCATCTTCGACCCGTACTATCAGGCCAGTCATACCAGCACCCTGCGGATAAAGGGCACGGGCATTGGCTTGTCGTTGGCCAAGCAATTTGCCGAGCGCCATGGGGGCCGCATATCGGTAGCCAGCCGGGAGGGGGCGGGCACCACCTTTGAGCTGCGCCTGCCCTTCGGCCGCCAGCATCTGGGGCCCGATGATATACAGGAAGAGGATGTGCTCGTCCACGAGGAGGACCTGCCCGGAGACGAGCAGCTGGAAAAAAGCCCCCAAGTTTGGCGGGCACTGAGATTCCGGCCGGGCCACCGCGGCTACTGATTGTCGAGGACAATGAGGAGGTGCGCCAGTATCTGCAACAACTTTTTGAGGCGGAATATGACGTTAGCACGGCGGAAGATGGCGTCGAAGGCTGGGAAAAAGCGGTAAGCCAGCTGCCCGATTTCATTATTAGCGATGTAATGATGCCGCGCAGCGACGGCCTGGAACTGTGTCAGAAAATTAAGCAGCATCCCAAAACGGCGCACATTCCGGTGCTGCTGCTCACCGCTCGCACGGCCGAAACCCACGAGCTCGAAGGCCTGGGCATGGGCGCCGACGACTACGTGAGCAAGCCGTTCAATCCGACCCTGCTGCAGGCCAAGACCGCCACCATGCTGCGCAACCGCCGCAAGCTGCTCGAGTATTACCAGCGGCAGATCCTGCTGGAGCCCACCGAGATAGTAGTGGCCGACGCCGACCGCCAGTTTTTGGAAAATGCCATGAGCGTGGTGGAAATGCACTTAGAGGACGCCGAGTTCAGCGTGCTGGTGCTGGTGCGGGAAGTTGGCATGAGCCAATCCGTTTTCTACCGCCGCATCAAAAGCATTACCGGCCAGACGGCGGTGGAATTTATCCGGGATGTGCGGATGAAGCGTGCGGCTCAGCTACTGGCCCAAACCCAGATGCGGGTGTCCGAAGTAGCTTTTCAGGTAGGCATCGAGGATGCGAAATACTTCCGCAAAGCTTTCCAAAAGATATACGTGCTATCACCTTCCGAATACGCCAAACAACACCGACAAAGCCGGGAAGCCGCTACCGCGCCTAATCAGGGCTAAGGTATGGCTGACGGAGAGCGGATACGCCTTGACTCTTGTATCTAGCTTTAAACAAAGTAATTATGATGCCTGTGGCCTTCATCGCCTAATCGGAGAGTACTTTTCTGTGATGAGTACGGCCCCTGTTATATCCTAACAAGCCCCCCACCCTCCGGGACGATTTTGTTAGGTTTGCTTTAGCTTGCTGGGCTCGGCCGGGGGGCTTTTTCGGCCCTATGCTTCTCGCCTGCTGTATACCGTATAAACTACGTCTTCCTGCTGACTGGCTCCGAAGTCATTCGCCTTCAGCTCCCACTGGCGTCCATATTTGCGTTGCCTCTTACCTGACTGCATGAAACGACGTGCTTTTGTTGCCAGCACCCTCACGGGCCTCTCGGCCTGTACGCTCCCGGCTTGGGCAAGTAGCGGCCCCGCGCCTAAGGGGGCAGCATTACTACCCGTCGGGAAAGCCACCGACCGTGCTTATTGGCTGGACACACTCCTGCGCCTAGTGGAGCCCGTGCTGGCGGCGGGGGCGCGAGGCCAGTTGAAGGTCCTGATGCCGATCGAGGCGGCGCCCGGGCAGCAGGAAGGGCGGCGCGAGGTGTCTCACTTGGAGGCGCTGGGCCGCACTCTGGCCGGCCTCGCCCCCTGGTTGGAAATAACAGAGGTACCGCGAGCCGAACAGGACCGGCAGCAGCGCTATGCCGAGATGGCTCGGCAGGCAATCGGTCATGCTACGAACCCCGAGTCAAGCGATTTTTTGAATTTCACGCAGGGTGGCCAGCCAGTGGTTGATGCGGCTTTTCTGGCGCACGGCTTATTGCGGGCTCCTACCCAACTGTGGGAAAAATTGCCCCCCACCACGCAGCAGCAGCTGGTGCAGGCCTTGCAGAGTACCCGGGTTATCAAGCCCGTATACAGCAACTGGTTGCTGTTCAGCGCCATTATTGAAGCAGCGCTGTTGAAGTTTACGGGCAACGGCGATTTGATGCGTATGGATTATGCCATCAAGGAGCATCAGACCTGGTACAAGGGAGATGGGACTTACGGCGACGGCCCAGACTTTCACTGGGACTACTACAACAGCTATGTCATTCAGCCCATGCTGCTGGAGATAGTTAGCACCCTCGTTGCCGCCGGCAAAGAAAGCCCGGATCTTTTGAGGCAGCTGCAGGCGCGCGCGCAGCGCTACGCTGTCGTACAGGAGCGCTTAATTGGGCCCGATGGTTCCTTTGCCGCCTTTGGCCGCTCTCTGGCGTACCGCTGCGGCGCCTTCCAGCACCTGGCTCATGTAGCGCTACAGCAGCAGCTGCCGCCAGATTTGCCCCCCGGCCAAGTGCGCAGCGCCCTGACGGCAGTGATCCGACGCACTCTCGAGCCGCGGGGGACTTTCGACGCAAAAGGATGGCTACAGATTGGGTTGTGTGGCCACCAGCCAAGCATTGGCGAACGGTACATTTCTACTGGTAGTCTTTACCTGTGTACCACCGCGTTTTTGCCGCTTGGGCTGCCCACCACGGCCGCGTTCTGGGCCAGTGCGCCCCAGGACTGGACGGCCCGCCAAATCTGGTCAGGTCAGGATGTAAAACCCGATCATGCCCTATAGATAGGCAATGGAGTCGTTACTATTTGCGCGGGGAATGGATGCCGACGCATGCCACACAGAGCCTAAATCGGCTTCCCGCGTTGGTGACTCCAGGCAGAACCGGGTGCCAAAACCAGACAGTTCTACAGCCGAGCGTATACCTTCGCGGCTTCGTGGCCTTCTCTGCTTCTCCTGTCATGCGGGCAATCCGTAGCTTTCGTCCCTTCCTCCTACTCCTTGTCTTTCTGCTGGCCATGTGGGTTATGGTCTCCTTCCAAGGCAAGGCACCGATCAAGATTATGCCCTTGGGGGACTCCATCACCCACGGCAACCGCATCTACAATAGCTACCGTCGCCCCTTATGGCACTCGCTGCAGCAGGTGCCGTATGCGGTAAACTTCGTGGGCGGGCGTATACTCAACAAAGGCGGGTTGGCCCCAAACTTCGATTTTGATTGGGACCATCAGGGACAGTGGGGCTGGACCACGGCCATGCTGCTGGCGGAAAGCCGGCAGTGGGCTCTCGATCACCAACCCGACATTGTGCTACTGCACGCGGGCACGAATGACTGCTTTGCCAAGCAACCAGTTGAGGATATCCGAGACAACCTCGGCCGCATCATCGACGAGCTACGGAGGGGAAATCCCCGAGTGAAAGTGCTACTGGCGCAGTTAATCCCGAGTGCGCCGCCCTATGCAGACCTTAACCCAAAGATTACGGCCCTAAACGCACTGCTACCTGCCCTGGCCCGCGTGAAAACGAGCACCCAATCCCTTGTGGTGGTTGTGGACCACAACTCGGGTTTCAGTCAGGAAGCGGGTGTAGACCTGCACGACGGGTTGCACCCTAATGCCCAGGGCGAAGCTAAGATGGCCGCGCGCTGGTACCAGGCCTTGCAAGCACCGGCGCTGCTGGGCCCGCCGCCGACCCAGCATGCATTATTGGGAAGTTCATCTCGCTGACGGCGGGCTTTGGCCAAGGGCAAGCCCTCTCTTTCTCAAGCACGTAAAGAGCGTTCAAGGGCAAGCTCATCCTGGTAATGCAGAGTAGCGTTCTTATCAGTCAGCGCTTCACAAGCAGACGTCTCAATAACGCAGGGTACTTAGCTACTTGTTGGGGATGCTACTCGCTCCTGCCGAAGTAAGAATTGACCCGGATACCACTTCCCCAATGCTAGCCAGGCCCGTTATTCAGCCGAAACCGAAGACTACTTTACCAGCTTACCCGTCGCATCCAGCAGGGTTACCCTCCCATTGGCAAACTTCTTTACCTCCTCCAGCTGCGTTGCTTTATCGCCCACCACGACGTACACCATCTCTTTTTCGGGCATGTACTTACCGATGGTGGCCTTAAAATCAGCCACCCCCATCTGCATTAGCAGCTGCTGGTCGTCCTCAATAAACTTCGACGGCTTATTGAATTTGCTGATGCGGCGCAGGATGCCCAGCTTGGCGCCCTGACTTTCATACACCAGCGTGTTGCTCTTCATAATTTTGCTTTTGGCCGTCTCCGCGTCGGCTGGGCTAAAAGTAGGGCCGTAGTTGGTTAGTAGCTCTCGAATAAGCTGCAGCGAGGCTCCGGTGGCATTGGCGCGTACGCTCGTCGTCACTACGAAGGGTGCCACCTCCTTTAGCTCCTGCACCGTGGAATTGGCGCCGTAGGTGTAGCCTTTCTGAATGCGCAGCAGCTGGCCCAGGCGCCCGCTGGTGCCGGCGCCCAGCAGGGTATTGGCAAAAGTGGCTTTACTCATGTCGGGGTCAGTGCCGGCCAGCGCCAGCTTCCCGATGTAGAGCACCGATTGCTTGGCATCGGGCACATCAATGAAATAAACATTGCCCCCCAGGGTTTGGGCAGGGATAGTCTGCGAGGGCATACTCACCGTTTTAGCGGCCCAGCTGATTTCCAGCGGCTTCAGCGCGGTGGCTACTGTGTTCTGGTCGATGGCGCCCACTACGTGCACGGCTGCTCCGGAAGGCGAGATATTCGTGTTGTAGTACGCTTTCAGGTCGTCCAGAGTAATGCCGGCAGTTGTCTCCAGCGTACCACTGGCCGGGGTACTTAGAATGTGGTTCGGGCCATAAAGCAGTTTAAAGAAATTCTGGCTTGCCACGGCCGCTGGATTAGCTTCCTGACCTTTCAGGCTGGTAGCCAATGAGCGTTTCAGGCGAGTAAACTCGGCCACATCCCAGCGCGGCTGTAGTAGCATTTCCTGCACCAGAGCCAGGGTAGGCGCAAAGTTGCGAGCTAGGCAGCGGGCCTGCACCCGGATTTCTTCGTTGGTACTGTTCACCGAAATGGTGGCCCCCAACAAGTCAATAGCCTCCTCTAGCTGGGCTGGGGTTTTCTGGGCCGTGCCCTGCATCAGTAGCTGGGCCATTAAAGATGCCGTGCCGGCCTTAGCCAGAGGATCCAGAGTATGGCCGCCGGGAATGGTAACATCAAATGAAACGAGCGGGATTTCACGATTATCGATGCCGTATACTTTCAGACCATTGGCCAGCGAGGTGTTCCAGATGGTGGGCACCTTGAAGAGAGGCGTTTCGAGGAAAGGCGGTTCAGAACGGTCATTTTTAGTCACGGTTTTCTCAAACTCGGCCTCCTTACCCTGTCCTACATCCTCATTCTGGACGCCAGCTATCACCTTTTCCTGATACACCGTCGCGAGTTGCGCGCCCGGCACCACGAGATTTTGCTGGCCTTTGGGCACTACACTGGTCATCACATAGGGCTTGCCTTTCAGGTACTGGTTATACACCCGCATCACGTCTTCGCGGGTAACAGCCTGGGCTAGTTTCGCGGCCTTGGTCAGGTAGGCCGGGTCGCCGGCAAACTCGTTGTCGCGGCCCATCTGCAGGGCTTTGCTCAGTACCGACTCCACGCCGGAATACAAGTCGGTTTCAATTTTGGCCCGGATGCGCTGGAGCTCCGTATCCGAAAAGCCCTGCGTTTCAAAACGCTGCAAACCCTCCTGAATGGCACTGTGAACCTGCTGCAGGCTGGTGTTCGGGTTTGCCCGCACCTGAAGGATAAATTCGCCCGCCAGCTCACTGCTGTATTGATAAGTATTCACATTGGGCGCCAGCTTCTGCTCTTCCACAATCACCTTGTAGAGGGGCGAATTGCGGTTGCCGGCCAGCAACTGGCTCAGCACATCCAGGGCGTAAGTGTCGCGGTGGTACTCGTGGATGCTGGGAAATACCATCTGCAGTTGGGGCAGACGGGCAAAGTTATCTTCCAGATACAGCGACTTTACCTCAGTCAGGGTGACGGGTCTGGGTCCCAGGGGCTTTACCTCCGGTCCTTTTTTAATCTCGCCAAACCAGCGCTCCACTTTGGCCTTTGTTTCGGCAATGTTAATGTCGCCGGAAATAACCAGGGTAGCGTTGTTAGGGCCGTAGTACTGATGGTAAAACTCCTGTACATCGGCCAGGGTGGCGGCCTGCAAATCGGGCAGCGAGCCAATCACGGTCCAGTTGTAGGGATGGTCGGCCGGATACAGATTTTTGCGCAGTACTTCGTTGGTAAAGCCATAGGCTACGTTGTCGTAGTTCTGGCGCTTTTCGTTTTTCACTACCTGAATTTCGCGGGCCAAAGCCTCAGCGGTCACCGTCTTAATCATGTAGCCGAGCCGGTCGGAGTCAATCCACATGATTTTGTCGAACGCGTCCTTCGGTACCACTTCGTAGTACTGCGTGCCGTCGTTCCAGGTACTGCCGTTGCGCTGCCCACCCCACTCCTCTATGAGCTTGCGATTGGCACCCACCGGCGCATTTTCCGAGTCATTGAAGGACATATGCTCAAAAAAGTGAGCAAAGCCAGTTTTTCCGGGCTTTTCACGGTTGGAGCCCACGTGCATAATCGTGGCCACAGCCACGATAGGATCTGAGTGGTCTTCGTGCAGCACCACCTCGAGGCCATTGGCCAGCACAAACTTTTCGTAAGGCAAGGAAAACGAACTTGTCTTGGTAGCCGAAGGCTTCTGGGCTGTTTTGCAGGAGGAAGTAGCCGCAAGTGAGGCAGCCGTGAGCAGCAAGGCCGCAAGGGTAGTAGTCTGACGCATCGTCCGGAGTAAATTACCGTTGAGATAAGAACAGTAATATTAGTGGTTTTATCCCAGTGGCGAACAGGATGGCAGCCATTCCTTCTTGAGGGTGACGTTCAGCAGCGGGGCGACAGTGGAGTTGGGGTAGCGATGGCAGTCTTCTTACTTAATGGTGGGTAACTTACCCGTCCAGCGATAGCGCATTCCCCACCACCGTTGCCATAAGAACAACTTAATTCGCCAAGGCCACCGTTGCCAATTGCTGTGGAACGAGCCTTGCCCCAACACATATGGGGGAACGGGTACAACGACATGAAAGGGTGGATACCCCTCCTGTTGGTGATAGATATCACCGGCCCGTTGACGTAACCGTCGGTCAATGCATAGTTCAAGCGTTGTCTTCCTGGCTCGGGCCAAGTAAACAGACAGGTCGATATACACGGGCACATGTTGTTCCACCCACAATCGCTCCACTACCTCCGAGGCCGATAATCGTCGGCCAATTTCTAGTTTCCGTTTCTGAAACCGCGCCAACTCGAGAGGACTGAGATAGTAGGCATCCTCGGTCATTGTATCGGGCCGAATCACGAAATCCACCGTATCTGCTAAGCGATTCCAGCACACGGTCCGAGTAAAGACCAACGCACTTTTCGTAGCTAACTCCAGATGATAAGCAAAGTCTTCCTTAGTCATGGATTGGTTGCTTGGGCCGTTGGAGGTGACTTTACAGGGCTGAATGTAAGCGTTAAGGCACTGCTCCAACAATTCTGCTTTTTATATAAAGCTTGCAACGATTGAAAAGCAGATTACCGCTTACTCCCAATTCAGTCTGATACGCCAGTGTTAGCGGATGTTATATAGAGTTATATAGGCCAAAATTATTGCTGCCAAATGTTCTATAGAGTCGCGAAAACAGACCACGTAAAGTCATGTAATCTTTATTCCCTAAGCTGCCGTTACTGCCACGGTCAGCAGGAAAAAGGAATCCTGGTGGGCGTACACGCTATGCGGAACACCGGCGGGCAACATCAGTAGCTGGCCGGCTGTTAGGATAAATGACTGCTGAGCGGTGCGGAAAGTAATTTGGCCTTCGAGCACCTGCACGGTGATTATGCCGGGAGCAGTATGCGTTTTTAGTTCGGCCCCTTTGTGCAGCCCTAACAATACTAAGCGCAGGCTCTCCGACTTGAAAAGCGTAACGGCGTGCCGGTCGCTGGATGTCCAGCTCTGGGTTTGCTTGGCCTGCACTATCGCATGCTCCAGATCCATTACCTGTGCGGGACTATCGAAGGCAGCGTTTGCTGTTGCTTTCGAAGCAGTGGTTTCGGTGCTCATAGAAAGAGTGGATTTTGTGGCAGTTGTTAGGCTGAGGACAGCGGTATTGAAGTTTAAGTTACAGAATAGAGAGCGGATTGGGACGCAGGCGGCTCTCAAATACATGAGCAATATTCTGAGCCCGCAGCTTGGCTTCCTCCGCCACTGGGCCGGCGAACAGCTCCTCCACTGTGCCCAGGAATAGCGTTAGCCAGCGCTGAAAATGCTCCCCGGCAATGGGTAGCGGAATATGCTTGAGAAAAGGCTGCCCGCGGTAGCGCGAAGTGTGCAGCAGCAAGCCACTCCAGAAATCATACATGCGCGGCATGTGCGCTGGCCAATCAACGTGGGCGAAATCATTAAAGATGGGCGCCAGTAAAGCATCCGCATTTACCTTATTGTAGAAGGTATCGACCAACAGCTTGATGTCGTCCTCAGTTTGAATATCGGGGCGGGAAGTAGGCATGTAACAGTTAATGAAAAAACGCAAAATGGCTAGCGAGGGGCTTTTTTACGCGTGTTGGACGCGTCGACGCTGCGTATTCAACGTCTGCCGATTGAGGGTAAAATAGGCCAGGGCACCGGTGCCTAGGAGCAGCAATAATTTTACCACCTCGGCCACGATATACAGCAGATGCAGGGAATTGGGTTGCGGCGGGTTGCCGCTCAGCAGCGCCTCGGCCCGCACATCCAGCGCCGGCAGCAGCCAGAAGGTTTGTAGAAGCAGCACCAAGCTAAGTAGCGCCAGCCCCGCTCCCACGCGCCGGTCGGGCCGCAGATACAAGACGCTGACAACAGCTAGGGCGCAAAGCCCGATTTCCACCTTGTTCAAGGCATGAAACACGATGCGGCCTATGCCCACGCCCAATGGCAACGTGATATGCGGGGCCGTGAATTTAAGCGGGGCTTCCAGAAAAGAAATGCCCCCCACCATACCAGCCCACAGAAACAGGGCGGCAACAAGCACGAGAGAAAGTAACTTACGCATAGTAACGTAGGAGCCGCGTGCACCGCAGCCGATTAGAAAATAGAGGCGCGAGCTGCCACAGTCGCGCTACTGCACAAAGGTCGGAGGAGTTCCTTTGGGCAAGTCTAACATCAATCAAGCGGCGGCTTGATTGATGTCATCGTTCCGGCGGGCCACGAGGCGGAGCTTTGTCGCTGAACCTATTGTAGCTGCCAGTGCCTGCCGTTCTCGAACAACCCGCTACTCATATTGTCTGTGCTCACTGTGGCGATAAATGCCCCCCAGAGCCACTTTTACTCGCCGATAAGCACTTTTGCTGCGCCGGCTGCCGCACCGTGTACGAGCTTCTCGACACGAACAACCTCTGCACGTATTACAAACTCGATGAGCAGCCCGGCCTCAAAGTAAAAGAAGTGGAGCTGCCCGGCCGGTTCGATTACCTCGACTCCGAAACCGTGCAGGCCCAACTGCTGTCATTTCGGTCAGAAGAGCGGGCACGGCTGACGTTGCAGGTGCCCCAAATGCACTGCACATCGTGTATCTGGCTCTTGGAAAATCTGCCCCGCCTGAACCCTGGCATTGTGGAAGCGCGGGTGCAGTTTCTGCGTAAAGAAATCACCATCACCTACTTACTGGCCGACACCAGCCTGAAAGAAGTAATACGGCTATTGGCTTCCGTGGGCTACGAGCCGCAGATTACGCTGGCCGAACTTGGTGCGCAACCACACCGGACCGGCCGCACGCTTTATTACCAGCTGGGATTGGCAGCTTTTGCCTTCGGCAACGTCATGCTCATGGCCCTCCCCGACTACTTCTCTTTCGTAGAAGATTTACAGGCAGGTTTTGGGCAGTTTTTTGGCTATTTAAGCTTACTGCTAGCCTTGCCCGTGCTGCTGTACAGCGCACGGGGCTTCTTTAGCTCAGCTTGGCAAGGACTGCGGCAACGCTACATAAATCTCGATTTTCCGATCAGTCTGGGGCTAGCCTCATTATTCAGCGTCAGCACTTATGAGGTCGTCACCGGCACGGGGCCCGGCTATTTCGACTCGTTTACGGGGCTTATCTTCTTTATGCTGATTGGAAAATGGGTACAGCAGCACACCTACGACGCCCTACGCTTCGACCGCGACTTCACCTCTTACTTCCCCGTTGCCGTGACGCGGCTGACGCCGGAAGGCGACCAGTCTATTTCGGTCAAGGAGTTGAAAGTAGGCCACCGAATTCGGGTGCGGCACCAGGAAGTAGTGCCCGCCGATGCCGTGGTGCTGCGCGGTGCCGGCCAGATTGACTATTCCTTCGTGTCAGGTGAGAGCACGCCGGTGGCCCGCGCTTCGGGTGAGCTGGTGTTTGCGGGTGGTCGGCAGTTGGGGGAAGCGTTGGAGTTGGAAGTCGTGCGGGATGTGTCGCAGGGCTACCTCACCCAGCTTTGGAACAACCCCGCTTTTGCCAAGCAGGAAAATGATGCCACCTGGGAAACCTACGCCAACCGCGTCGGGCGCTATTTTGTGGCCATAACGCTGCTGTTGGCCCTGGGCACGCTGCTCTACTGGGGGCCGCGCGACACGTCCATGATGTGGCGGGCCTTTACGTCGGTGCTGGTTATTGCCTGTCCGTGCGCGCTGTCCTTGGCTACTCCGTTTACCCTTGGGGCCGCGCTGCGGGCGCTGGGTCGGCACAAATTTTACCTTAAAAATTCTGCCGTAATCGAAACCCTGGGCCGCGCCGACACGCTGATTTTTGACAAAACTGGCACCCTCACCGACACTACCCAGGCGGAGGTGCATTATCACGGCCGTCCGCTGTCTAGGCCGGAAAAGCGCCTTGTTGCCACGGCTGCCGCACAATCGACTCACCCCTTAAGTCAGCGGCTGGCGCAGGAGCTAGCTACGGAGCCCTTGCCACTTAGTACTTGCCATGAGCATCCCGGCCTGGGAATCAGCGCTACGGCCGAAACAGGGGATACAGTGCGGTTAGGTTCTGTAGCCTTCGTGCGTGAAAACCAGGTTGTTTCTTCAGGCAGCGCACAACAAGCTATTTCTGCTAAAAAAGCCCCCCAGCTAGCCCAAATCGCCCCGCCTGAAGCACCCGAAACGCGCGTCAATATTGCGCTGAATGGGGAGCAGGTTGGCTATTTCACTTTTCACAATGTGTACCGCCCGGCCTTGGCCAGCGTGCTCGCTACGTTGAGCCGCCGCTACCGTTTGGCCGTGCTGTCGGGCGACACCGACGCCGAGCGCACTCGTTTACAAACGCTTTTCGGCGAAGATGCCGAGCTGCATTTCCGGCAGTCGCCTACGGACAAGCTGGCGTATATCGCGGCCCAACGCGCCCAAGGCCACACGGTGGTCATGGTAGGCGACGGGCTGAATGATGCGGGAGCG
The DNA here is from genome assembly GCF_011305775.1 of Hymenobacter sp. HDW8. NCBI lineage: Bacteria > Pseudomonadati > Bacteroidota > Cytophagia > Cytophagales > Hymenobacteraceae > Hymenobacter > Hymenobacter sp. HDW8. Next base: position 323,301 of record NZ_CP049907.1, on the reverse strand, counting down.
TTGCGCGCCGCCAACGCCGGCATTGCCCTCACGGACACGCTCACCAACTTCTCCCCCGCCTGCGACGCCATTCTGGATGCCAGCGAGTTTCAGCGCCTCGCTACTTTTTTGGGCTTTTCGCGGGCTTGTCTGCGCGTGGTTTTGGTCACGTTTGCGCTTTCCTTTTGCTACAATGGCTTCGGGCTGGCGCTGGCTGTGCAGGGCCTTTTCACGCCTATTGTGTCGGCTATTCTAATGCCTATCAGCTCCCTGAGCGTGATGATTGTATCGACGCTACTGGTGCGCTGGGCCGCGCACCGTTACCATTTATAAGCCTCATAACATGACTATTATCTTCTTGCTGATTGGTATTAGCCTACTCGTGGCGCTGGCGTTTCTGGGGGGCTTTTTGTGGGCCGTGCGCAGCGGTCAGTACGACGACGAATACACGCCGTCCGTGCGCATGCTCTTCGATGAGGAAGAAGAGAAATAGTATTGAATTGATATGAATCAAGCCCGCGCTTGATATCCGTCATGCGTTGCGAAGGAGCCGGCTATGACCTTTGAAGCAGTAAAAACACTTACTGTTTCACTCTATGGAAGTCGCACCCGTTACGCCCCTTATCACCGCTGAGCCGCTCCAGGTTCAGACCCGAGTATCCCGCGCTGTCGACGAGTTTTTCTACGATAACAAGATTGTTCGCGACTTCGGCATTGCCACCGTGTTTTGGGGAATTGCCGGCATGATCGTCGGAATTCTGGCGGCTTTTCAGTTGGCGCTGCCTGAAGCCAACATGAATACGGCCGTCACGACGTTCGGTCGCATCCGGCCCTTGCACACCAACGCCGTCATTTTCGCCTTCGTCGGCAATGGTATTTTTATGGGGGTGTACTACTCTTTGCAGCGTCTGTGCAAAGCGGCCATGTACTCCAAAAAACTCAGCCAGATTCACTTCTGGGGTTGGCAATTAATTATTCTTAGCGCCCTGATTTCCTTGCCTTTGGGCTACACTACCAGCAAGGAATACGCCGAGCTGGAGTGGCCCATCGACATTGCTATTACGCTGGTGTGGGTGGTGTTTGGCTGGAACATGTTCGGCACCATTGCCAAGCGGCGTGAGCGGCACTTATATGTGGGTATCTGGTTCTACATCGCCACGTTCCTCACCGTGGCCGTGCTGCACATCGTCAACTCGGCGGCGTTGCCCGTGAGCTTCATGAAAAGCTACTCGGCCTACGCCGGGGTGCAGGATGCGCTGGTGCAGTGGTGGTACGGCCACAACGCGGTAGCCTTCTTCCTGACCACGCCCTACCTGGGCTTGATGTACTACTTCCTGCCTAAGGCAGCTGGCCGGCCGGTCTACTCTTACCGCCTGAGCATTATTCACTTCTGGTCGCTGATCTTCATTTACATCTGGGCCGGTCCTCACCACTTGCTCTATACCTCTTTGCCCGACTGGGCCCAAAGTCTGGGGGTTGCGTTCTCCGTCATGCTGATTGCGCCCAGCTGGGGCGGCATGATCAACGGCCTACTCACCTTGCGCGGCGCCTGGGATAAAGTGCGCGAAGAGCCCGTGTTGAAGTTCATGGTAGTGGCCATTACGGCTTACGGTATGGCCACGTTTGAGGGGCCGATGCTCTCGTTGAAAAACGTAAATGCCATTGCCCACTTTACCGATTGGATAGTAGCCCACGTGCACGTTGGCGCCCTCGGCTGGAACGGCTTCCTCACCTTCGCCATGCTCTACTGGCTGTGGCCCCGCCTCTACCGCACCGAGCTGCACTCCAAGAAACTCGCTAATGCCCACTTCTGGCTGGGCACCATCGGCATCCTGTTTTATGCCCTGCCAATGTACTGGGCCGGCTTTACCCAAGGGTTGATGTGGAAGCAGTTCAATGCCGAAGGCATGCTGCAATACCCCAACTTCCTCGAAACCGTGCTCCAGATTGTGCCCATGTACTACATGCGCGGTATCGGTGGAGTGCTGTACTTGAGCGGCGTGTTTTTGATGATGTATAATCTGATAAAAACGGCCAACGCGGGTACGTTGCTGGCTTCCGAAAAAGCCCACGCTCCTGCCCTGTTGCCCGCCAGCGAAGATCCGCACGCCGACGCCGGCCACTGGCACCGTTGGATTGAGCGCCGCCCTTTGCAGTTGGCTATTGGCGCCACGGTCGCCATCCTGATCGGTGGCATCGTCGAGATGGTGCCTACATTCCTAGTGAAGTCCAACGTGCCGACCATTGCCTCGGTGAAGCCTTATACTTCCCTGGAATTGCAGGGCCGTGACCTCTATATCAAGGAAGGCTGCTCAAACTGCCACACGCAGATGGTGCGCCCCTTCCGCTCCGAAACCGAGCGCTACGGCGAGTACAGCAAAGCGGGTGAGTTTGTGTACGACCGGCCCTTCCTGTGGGGCAGCAAGCGCACCGGCCCCGATTTGCACCGCCTGGGGGGCAAATATCCGCACTCCTGGCACTACAACCACATGATGGACCCCACCAGCATGTCGCCTGGCTCCATCATGCCGCCTTACCCCTGGATGTTCGAAAATGAGATTGACTACTCCACACTGCCGGCTAAAATCCGGGTGCTGCAACAGCTAGGCACGCCTTACCCCGCAGGCTACGACAAGCAAGCCGTAGCTGATGCGCGCCGCCAGGCCGAAGGCATCGTGCAGGAGCTAAAGAAGGAGGACATAGAGGTGAAATCGGAGAAGGAAATCGTGGCATTGATTGCCTACCTCCAGCGCCTCGGCACCGATATCAAAGTGAAGCCCGAGCAGGTAGCTGCCTCAGCCCAATAGACAGGTTCAGACCCTCTTTTCAAGTCAAAACTCATGGATAAGAAAGTATTGCAGTCCATTGCCGGCGTCGAGATCTATCCGCTTATCTCCTTTGCCATCTTCTTCCTCTTCTTTCTGGGCCTACTGATTTATGTGGTAATAGCCAATCGCCAACATCTGGATAAGATGAGCAAGCTACCGCTGCTCAGCGACGACGAAACCCTGAAAGCCCACCTCGAACCCGACGCAGTATGTTAACCAAGCGCACTTTTCTAATACTAGCCGCCGGGCTTTCGTCTGGCAACTTGGCCTTGGGGCAAACGCTCGCGCCCACTACTACCGGCTCCGATATGCTGTTCTGGCTGCTGGGGGCATTTTGATCCTCGTGCTGCTGATGGTGCTGGTTGCCGGCGCCTCCCTGGCTTCGGCCACCCGGCAAGTGCGCCAACATGCAGCGCCAGCCACCAATCAATCTATCACGCAAGCTGAGGAAGGAGCACCCACATGTTAACGCACCGCACAATGAATTTTGGGGCCCTGACCGCTCTGCTGGCGCTGTCCGTTGGCACAACGGTAGCCCAAACAGCGGAAGCCACCACGCCCGCCCCGGCGGCCGGCGGCCAGGATGCGCAGATAATGCTGTTCTGGTTTTTGCTGAGCACACTAGCTTTGGTCCTGATGGTGTTTCTGCTGCTCTTCACGATGATAATCGTGCGTATGAAGCCGCAGCTGCGCAAGGTGTACGAGCTACCCACGGTGCACGACACCTGGAGCGGCAAAGTACTCGGCCTGCTCATCGGCGACACCCGCTTGGTAACCGGCGGCTACAAAGAGGAGGACATGGGCCACTCGTACGACGGCATCACGGAGTTCGACAACGATTTGCCGCCGTGGTGGAAGTATGGTTTCTATTTCACCATCGTGTTTGCCGTGGCCTACATGGGCTACTACCACGTGGCCAATGCCGGTGAGCTACAGATAGCCGAGTATGAAACCGAAATGCGCCAAGCGGCCCTGCTGGTTTCCAACGAGCCCGACGACCCCAACAAGCTCACCACCTACACGGCCCTGATGGCGCCGGCCGATTTGAGCGCCGGCAAGTCTATCTACACCACCAACTGTGCGCCCTGTCACGGGGCCAACGCCGAGGGCAAAGTAGGCCCCAACCTCACGGATGAGTACTGGCTGCACGGCGGCGAAATAAATCAAGTGTATAAAACCATCAAGTTCGGGGTCACCAGCAAGGGCATGGTTGCCTGGAAAGGCAAGCTTGGCGCCAAGCAGATTTTGCAGGTTTCCTCTTACATCGAGTCGCTGCAAGGGTCGAAGCCAGCCAATGCCAAGGAGCCCCAGGGCGAGAAAGCAACTGCTGGCAAATCCATTGCCGCCAAGTAGCACCCGCCCTCTGCCCACCCCACTTTTCTTCATTTCAGCGCGATTTTACCGTCGGCGCCCTAGCCAATGTCACTTACCACGTTCCGTCCTAACGACGACTTTCGCGACTCCATCGCTACGGTGGATGCGGCGGGCAAGCGCGTTTGGCTATTTCCTAAGAAGCCTAGCGGAGCCTTTTACCGCGCCCGCAAGTGGATCAGCTACGGCCTGCTCATCGTGCTTTTTGCTGGTCCTTGGCTGCGCATCAACGGCCTGCCAGTGCTGATGCTGAATCTGCCGGCGCGGAAGTTTATCATCTTCGGTCAGATCTTCTGGCCCCAGGATTTCTTTATTCTGCTGCTGGCGGCCCTCACGTTTCTGCTGTTCATCATCCTCTTCACGGTAGTGTACGGGCGGGCGTTTTGCGGGTGGGTGTGTCCACAAACCATTTTCTTGGAAATGGTTTTCCGCCGCATCGAGTACTGGCTGGAAGGCGATGCGCCTCAGCAAAAAGCCCTGGACCGGGCCGATTGGGATTGGAACAAAATCTGGCGCAAAACCACCAAGCACGCGCTGTTTCTGGTGATTTCCTTTCTGATTGCCAACACGTTTCTGGCCTACATTATCGGCACAGATGAGTTGGTCAGCATCATTACCGATCCGCCCCGCCAGCACCTTGGCGGCCTGACTTCGATGGTGCTGTTCACGGGCGTTTTCTACGCCGTGTTTGCTCGCTTTCGGGAGCAAGTGTGCACCATCGCCTGCCCTTACGGCCGCCTGCAAGGCGTGATGCTCGATAAAGACAGCCTCGTGGTAGCCTATGACTACCAACGCGGGGAGCCTCGGGAGAAGCTGCGCAAAAACCAGACGCGCACCGCCGGCGACTGCATCGACTGCCACCAGTGCGTGCAGGTGTGCCCCACCGGCATCGACATCCGCAACGGTGCCCAGCAGCTCGAATGCACCAACTGCACTGCCTGCATTGATGCCTGCAACAACATCATGGACCTGATAAACAAACCGCACGGCCTGATTCGCCACGCTTCCGAAAACAACATCGCCCAAGGCACCAAATTCCAGCTGAGAGGGCGCGTGAAGGTGCTGTCGGGTGTGCTGATGGTGTTGCTGATGGGCCTTACGTTTCTGCTGGTGTCGCGCTCCAATGTACAGGCAACAGTGCTGCGCACACCGGGTCAGCTTTTCCAGAAGACCGACCACGGCACCATTACCAACTTGTACAATGTATCGGTCATTAACAAAACCAATCAGCCTTATCCTATCACCCTCAAGGTATTGGAGCCGCTGGGGGGCAAAATTTCGCTGGTTGGCAACGAAAAACTGACGTTGCCGGCCCAGGGCATGACAGAAGGCGTGTTTTTCGCCGAGCTGCCCAAGTCGGCCCTGCTGACTACCAACCAGAAAATCCGCATCGGCATCTTCAGCAAAGGCCAACTGATTGCGGAAACCAAAACCAAGTTCCTCGGACCCGCTCAATAGCCCGCCGCCCCGAGTTTCTCATCAGCGGGCTTCACCGTCCGACCTATTTCGCTTGCTTGTATGACCACTTCCCGCTTCAATCTTTGGCCTTACGCCATCATTGCCACCTTCGTGTTGTTTGCCAGCTACATCGGCTACATGGTGCAGCAGGCTATGAGCACCAGCGTCGATCTGGTTAGCGCCGACTATTACCAGCAGGAGCTGGCCTACCAAAAGCGCATCGAGTCGGTGGCCCGCACGGCGGCCCTGCCGGCGCCAGTAGAGGTAGACTACGAGCAAGCGGCGCAGCGCCTGACGCTAAAATTGCCCCCCAGCCTCGCCGGCCAAGCCGTGCAGGGCACCGTGCACTTCTTCCGCCCCTCCGACCAAAAGCTGGATTTCAATCTCCCCTTTGCCCCCACCGGCGAGCCAGCCCAACAGCAGCTGAATACCAGCAAGCTACAGCCCGGCTACTGGCGCCTGCGCATCGATTTTACGGCCGGTAGCCAGCAGTATTACGTCGAACAAGAGCTTTCCATCTGATCAAGTTCAGACCTAACAATTCACGATTTCACCCCTCATAAGCAGATTTCAAGGTCTGCGTTAATATCACACCATGCTCTGGGCAGGCTTTCTATTTGGGCTTTTGGGTAGCTTCCACTGCGTGGGCATGTGCGGCGCAATTGCGCTGGCGCTGCCCGGCGCAAGTGGCCCCACCTGGCGCTACGTAGCCGGGCGGGTGCTTTACAACCTGGGTCGCGTGACAACTTACGCCTCGCTCGGGGCGGTAGCGGGCTTGCTGGGCCGGGGCCTGCAACTGGCCGGCTGGCAGCAAAGCCTGTCGCTGTTATCTGGGGGGCTTATTTTGGTACTGGTGGTGGCACCGGAGCGTTGGCTGAGCCGGGCCGCGGCTTTCCTCAAACTGGATGGCGTGCTGGCCCGGGTAAAAAGTCAGTTGGTGTATTATTACCAGCAACCCTCGCTTAGCGCCCTCTATATCACGGGGTTACTCAATGGCTTGCTGCCCTGCGGCATGGTGTATTTGGCCCTGGCCGGCGCACTGAGCGTGCCCGGTGCAGCGGGCGCGGCCACCTATATGGCCTTGTTCGGACTGGGCACGCTGCCGCTTATGCTGGCGCTTTCCTTATCCGGGCAATTGGTGCCCAGCGTATGGCGCGGCCGTATGCGGCGGGCAGTCCCGGTAATGGCCACCTGCCTGGCCCTCTTGTTTATTGTGCGCGGACTGAGTTTAGGCATTCCTTACCTGAGTCCGCAGCTAAATGGCACGGCCAGAGTCACCACGAGAGGCGCCATGCAGCAGCCGGCCACAGTTCACTATTGCCACGGGCCAGCTGCAGTTGCGGAAATCAAGCCTACTCCTTCTTCCAAATAACTCCGGTTTATTCTTCCTTCTTAACGCGTTGTTGCCATGCAAACCATTCTCGTGCCCATCGATTTCTCGGCTGCGTCCGAAAACGCGCTGGTTTATGCCAACAAGCTGGCCCTCCATCTCCCGGCCGAAATCGTGCTGGTGCACTCCAGCCCCGGCGCAACGCTTACTCCGGAGCGGAGAGTAGCCCTGCTCAGTCGTTTGCAAGCCTTGGCCGAACGTCTGCGCTACCAGCACCTCACGCGCCAGAGTGGCCGCCGCATCCACTACCATTTTCATATGGCCACCGCCTCCCTCGCCGATAGCTTGGAAGTGCTGGTGGGTGGGTATCACGCCAGCCTTGTGGTAACGGGCTTGTCGCTAATGGATTGCGCTACGGCCACGGCGGCCGGCAACCCAATTACGCTGCTGCCGGAGCACGTCAGCTGTCCGGTACTCATCGTGCCGCCGGGCCGCCACGAGCTGGCTAGTCAGGTGGTGGTTTCCGGTGACTTTTCTCGCCTTCATGCTAGCCAGTTGACGCCGCTTGCCTCCTTGGCCCGCTCCGCCGATGCGCATTTTGATCTGGTGCAGTTTCACCCACCTACCACTACCGGGCTGGTGCCTCTGAAGAAAGCCTTAATGACCGCGCGCGCAACCTTGTCTAATGCCACCGTGCATTTGCTCCAGGAAGAAGATGCCTTAGAAGACATTAGCGAGTTCTGCGCCCAGCAAAAAGCGCAATTGTTGGTGTTAGCCACTGTCGACGGCTGCCTGACTCGCCGGTTTTTCAACCCACACTACATCAAAACGGACGCCTACCACCTGCACATTCCGGTATTGTTGCTCCCCACCAGCACACTTCCCACCAAAGCCTGCTGCGACCAGTGCTCCCTGCGGCAGGCTGCCGAAAACCGGTTGGCCGCCCGTATTTCCACCGTCACTTTCTAAGCTTTATATACCTAAGAATATATCTTACCTCTCCGCTTATGCTCACCGAAACCACTTCCTCCACCGACACCATGAATACCCGCGCTACCGTTGAGGCATGGATGCGCCACTTTCAGGATTGGCTTTGTCAGCAGCTAGAAACGGCTGATGGCGGCGCTTCTTTCCGGGAGGATAAGTGGGTGCATGAAGGGGGCGGCGGGGGCCGCACGCGGGTTATTGGCGACGGCGCTATTCTGGAAAAAGGCGGCGTAAACTTCTCGGCCGTGTGGGGAAAGATGAGCGAAACCGCCGCCCGTCAGCTCCTTATGCCCGACCCCAATTACTTCGCCACGGGCGTATCGGTGGTGCAGCACCCGCGCAGCCCCATGGTGCCCATCTCGCACATGAACGTGCGCTACTTTGAGGCCGGCAACGGCGAGGCCTGGTTTGGTGGCGGGCTGGATTTGACGCCGATTTATGTGGATGAAGCCCAGGCTCGCTGGTTTCACGCGCAGATTCTGGAGGCGTGCGACCAACATAACCCATCCTACTATCCGCGCTTCAAGCAGTGGGCCGATGAGTACTTCTACTTGCCTCATCGCCAGGAAACCCGGGGCGTGGGGGGCATTTTCTTCGACCGCTTAACGGTTGGCAAAGACGGATCATTCGACGAGTTATTCGCCTTCGTGCAGGCCGTGGGTGAAGTGTATGGCCGCACCTATTCCGAGCTTATGCGGCGCAACGCCGCATTGCCCTTCGGCGAGGCCGAAAAGCAGTGGCAGCTAGTGCGCCGCGGGCGCTACGCGGAGTTCAACCTAGCCATCGACCGCGGCACCAAATTCGGCCTGGAAACCGGCGGGCGCACGGAGTCTATTCTGATGAGCTTGCCGCCCTTGGCCGCTTGGCATTACGACTATCAAATCGCGCCCGGCTCGGCTGAAGCGGCAACACAGGAGTGGCTCCGGCAGGGAATCAATTGGGTGTAGACCCTAATTAGCACGACCATTCAGCGCAGTGCTGCCACTATCCTTTAGTCTAGAAGCAGCTTCATTCTTAACCTCCACGCAGACTTCAGCACCAACGCCCTACGATGAATCTCAAACCCTTACTTCCTGGCTTGGCCCTGGTGCTGGCCGCCTGTGGCGATGTCAAAAATCCCAATGGCATGCCCGACGAGCCTACCAGCAGCGCCCCAGTCAAGGTGGTAACGGCCAACCCACCCAAGCCTGACTCAGCCGCAGCCAAAACTGAAAACCCCGTAATGCCCGCCGACACGGCTATGACGGGTGCCTGGCTGCTGCTCGATGGTGCTCTCAGAAGCCATGATGCGCAGGTGCTCAACCAATTATTGGATCCAGAGTACGGCCTCTGGATTCTGGAGCAAAACGGGAGTGTGCCGCTCGTAACGCGGGTGGCGGATAGCGAACAGTTTCGCGACCAGCAGCAACGACCGCTTTTTGCGCTGGATAAGAAACTCATGACGTGTGCTGCGCCACAAACGGTAGCCGCACTGCCCACGCCGAACTGTCCGGGGGGCAAATTTACCCGCGAAGGCTGCTTCGCCGGACCTTCTACTGCGTTTCGTGCGCTGGATTTCTGGGCGCGGGCATCGCTAAAAGGCGGCAACCGCAATCAGGGCCAGGCGGCACAGGGGCGCACCGTTCGCTCGGTACTACAGACGAGCACTGGCTACCAATTTCACTTCGCTAAATCGGCGGGGGCGGGTGGCCGCTGGCGCCTGATTTTTATTGATTTGCGCGGCGCTTGTCCGTCGTAGCTCTTGGCCGGGGGGCTTTTTTATGCTAACCCAGCTTTGAGATTATAGCAAAAAGGGTTGCTGGAGTAGGACCGTTTGGTCTTTACTCCAGCAACCCCTTTTGCTGTTGCTGATTAGGCGCTAAGCTCCAGCCTCAACGAGTTCGTCTTCCAGGGCAAAAAGCTCCGTGAGCATTGCCACCAGCTGGTCGGCTTCGCCGCGCTGGCAGGCGGCTTTTAGCTGCAACACGGGCAGCTTCATAAACTTCTGAGTCAGGGACTTGGTGGCGGCGTCGAGGCGGGATGCTTCTTCGGTGCTTATATTCTTCTTGAAGCGGTTTACCTCCTGTTGGCGCAGCTGCTCCAACGTGGTTTTCAGCTTTTGAATAACCGGCGACACCTGCAAATTGCGGCTCCACTCGTGCAGTTCCGCCATGCATTCGGCAATGATTTCGCGCACGTGGGGCACGGCCGCCACCCGGCGGGCTAGGGCCTCGGAAGCCTTGTTCTGGATAGCATCAATATTGTACACCAGCACGCCCGGCACCTGCTCGGCGGCGGCGGCAATGCTGCGCGGCACCGACAGATCAATAAAGAACTTGGGGCTTAGGATGGTTAGTCCGGCCAGCAGCTCTTGGGTGAAAAACGGCGAGGGAGTAGCAATGGCTGAAATAACGATGTCAGCCTCCTGTAAGCCCTGCGTGAGGTGGGCAAAATCAAGTACCTGCAACCCACATTCGGTAGCTAGCGCCTGGGCTGTAGCTGGGGTACGGTTGCAAATAGTTACTTCCGCGAAGCGCTTGCTCTTGCCAAAATGACGGCAGATATCGGCCCCAATCTCGCCCAAACCCACAATAAGAACTCGGGGCTGAGGGATATTAGCTGTCAATTCCTGCACCAGTTCCAATGTAGCATATGACGTGGAAGCGGCGCCGTCGCGAAAGGCGGTTTCCTGTTGCACACGCTTGTTCGCAGCAAATACAGTGTGTAGCAGTCGATGTAAAAATGGTCCCGCGACATCGGCTTCCGCCGAGCGCTGATAGGCTCTTTTCACTTGGCTGCTGATCTGCATATCGCCCACCACCTGCGCATCGAGGCCCAAGGCTACTTCAAACAGATGCTGCACAGCGGCGGCCGCCGAAGTGAATACGGTGAAGTGCTCATAGTAGCGGCTGGCATCCATTTCCTTCAACTCGCCCAGAGCTTGCACAATGGCGGCGCTGTGGTCGGTATCGGCAGTATAGTATACCTCGGTGCGGTTGCAGGTGCTGAGCACCAGCACGTCCGTCAGGCCTAGGTAGTTATGCAGCTGGTGCAGCAAGCGGCTGCACGTTGCCTCATCCAGCGTCAGTAGCTCGCGAATGGCCAGGGGGCTTTTTTGTAAGAGAGACTGACGGCCTTGAAGGATTGTTTCATAGAGTATTGCCGGAACGGAGGATGCAGCATAAAGTACGTGTGAACAACTCCAATCTGCTGCTTATACGATACTTGGGGAGTGAGCAGATTGCAGGCTCAAAGTTTCGCTTTGCCGCCGGCACTTTCTATGACTTTACTCAGGGACAACGATGATTGCCGTCATATCAGCGCGGCTGAAGTAGCCCGTATTTTTGAGGCAGTAGTTAGAGCTACATGAGTTAACACTCTGACTTTTGCTCTTTTCACCGCCCAATGCATTTTCGCCTCCTTTCCCTGACGTCTGCTCTTTTCTTTTTTCTGCTACAATGCGGCAGCCGGCAGCAAGCCGTGACCAACACGGCAGCCAGTATAGCTAGTATTGTTCCCTTTTTGCCCCCCACCGAAACGCCCGTAGGTGAACTCATTCTGGCGCTGCTCGATACTACCGCTGCGGGCCCAATTGCCGCGGATGAACACCTCGGATTGCAGGTCGGGGCTCATGTACGGGCATTTTACGGCGCTGCCCCGCAGCCTGCCTGGACGCAGCCCAACGACAGCATCACTACGGAGGCCAAGGAAGTGCTGGCGTTATTTGGCCAAGCTCGCACCTATGGGCTCCGACCCGAAAATTACGCCGCGGCCCAACTGCAAGCCTTGCGCGATTCGCTACGCCGCCCTTCTCCTTCAAAACCGCAGCAACGGGCGCGCTTCGATGTCTATCTGAGCGACGCCGTGTTGCGCTTCATGCTCGATCTGCACCGTGGTCGGCTGCGCACGTACGCCGTTTCTCCGCAGGAGCAAGCCGCCAGGCAGATTTTTCAGCCAGCCCACATATTGCGGGAAAGCTTGGCGGGGGGCAAATTACAGGCTGGTGTGTTAGCGTGTCAGCCCCGCAACCGGGAGTATCGGCAGCTGCAACGGGCGCTGGCGCAATGGCTCAGCACACCGGTTCCGGCCGACTCGGTTGTGCAGTATGAAACGCGGTACGAGCAGGTGGCCCTGAATCTGGAGCGCTGGCGGCAAGAAGCTATTTCGGATTCGGAATATTTGCTCATAAACCTGCCCGCGTACCGGCTTGAGCTGGTGAGCGGCGACAGTGTAGTGCGCCAGCACCGCGTGATTATTGGTAAGCCCGAAACTCCCTCACCTACCCTGAGCAGCACCATCGACCACTTTACCCTGGCCCCCGACTGGCACGTGCCCCGCTCCATTGCTACCAAAGAAATTCTGCCCATTCTGAAAAAAGACGTGGGCTACTTGGCGCGCAATAACTTCGCCGTGTACGACGCGCGCGGCCGCCAACTTGATCCGTACCAAATCAACTGGCAGCAGGTATCGGCCAAAAGCTTTGCCTACACTATTCGGCAGTCTGCAGGGTGCGATAACGCCTTGGGCAACATCGTGTTTCGGTTCAAGAATCCCTACTCCGTCTATCTGCACGATACGCCCGTGCGCCAAGCGTTTACCTATCCGATGCGGGCGCTCAGCCATGGCTGCATTCGGCTCCAGAATCCGATGCAGCTGGCTACTTATTTATTAGAGCGTGGGGGGCAATTCAGGCGGCTACCAACCGAGGAGGAGTGCGCCCTCCAGTCGAAGCCACAGCAAGTTCGTCTCGCCAAGTCCATGCCGCTGCACGTGCGCTATTTCACCTGCGCCGCCGAGAATGGCCAACTCCGCTTCTACCCCGATATATACCAGCGCGACAAGGCGCTCAGCCGCGCGCTTGCAGCCGTGGCGCGCCAGTCGTAGCAGCTCTCTAACTGCATGATTTAAAACAGGTTGTTCTATGATTAAAATCATGGCTGCGAGCGGGCGCTTTTCCGAATTTTGTGGTGTTGCCGGGCCGCGCTAGCTGGATTCACGCCCAAAAAAGCCCCCCGCGCGTGTTTTCAGCACTTATGCGGTTGCCCCGGTAAGTAATTGCATGTTTGGTCCTTGCTGCGCCGCGCTGGCAACCTTCTTTCCGACCTGATAACCAACCTTCTGCTGCTATGAACAAGCCATTCATGTATCCCGCGCATCAGTCCACGTATCCGTCGGGGGCGCGCCCAAGCCGCGCGCACGCAGGGTCGCGCGGCCGGTCACGCTATGTCCCTTCCTATGGCGTTTCAGACCATCGCGAGGTAAATCACCAACTCAACGACACAGTGACGGAACTGGCGGGAATAGCCCGAAACATAAATATCCGGGATTCTTATGCTGGTTCATTCTAAGAGCTAGTACTAAGCAAACAGCACGGCCCCGAAGCATATGCTTCGGGGCCGTGCTGTTTGAATGTAGTGCAATTATCGGCTTCCTGCGCCGGGCTACAGAAGGCTACATAAACCGACTCATTATACTTCCCATGCTGGACAGGCCCTGCCCAACCCGGTGGGATTCACGCTGGGCGGGCAGCACAAGCACCGGAACCGGGCTGTGCAAAATCATTTCTCCTGTTACGCTGCTACGAAATAGCCTTTCCAGGAATCGGTGCTGGCGCGCAATCATCACCAGTATATCGGCCCGCTGCTCCGCCACCGCCTGCAAGATGCCATCGCCGGCATCGGCATGACACACGTGGCAGGGGTGCACCTGCGGAAGGTCGCGGGTGAGGCCGGTACGCTCCACCGTCTGGATTGCCTGCCTGGTGGTGTGGCGGGTGGCGGATTCGGTGATGTGAACCACCGTAAGATCAATCTGCAAGGCGTTGAATAAGTCACGGATGGGGGCCGCATGCTCACTCAGCTCAAACCCGTCGCCATCGGCGGCGAGCACTATCCGCTTTGGCACCCCAACCGACTGCATATGCGGAGGAACAATGAGCAGTGGATAGGGACTCATTTTCAGCAGGTTAAGCGCGGTAGTTGTCACTAGCTCGTCGGGGGTATTTTCATCGGGAGGGCGACTGAGCACAATCATTATCGGATTATGCTGCTTCGTGCTCTCCAGCACGGCTTCTTCCACGCGGCCCGAAGCTACTTCTGCCTCAGCAAACACGGGCAGGTCGCGGATTAAATGGTCTAAGGCCAAATCAGTGTCTTCCTTCGACTGGACAGCCACCTCACCCGTCAGCAGTTCCGGGTCGAGCAGGGAGGTGCGCTCAACGTGCAATAGCACCAACCGGGCGCCGAGCGGCTGCGCAATAGCCGTTGCAAGGGCCAAGGCGCGGTTGGCACCTGCAAAAAAATCGGTCAGGACGAGGATGGCAGGCTTCATAATCGTGTAAGGCTTTGTTGGACAATCAAATGTTGCATGCCGCCGGAGAATAAGCCATGTGGCAAATCATGATCAGCCATGATATTTATCAGCTTTAGGAGGCCGCAAGCTCCGCTTTTGCAAGTGTTGGGGGCTTTTTCAAGTTTGCTTTGAGCCCGCCGTGGGTGATCCGTCGATACAAAGGCCCGAACTGTCGATTGTGTGCTATGGCAGAAGGGGGAGCGAACGAAATTCGATCATCCATTCAGCATCTCCTTCCCCGACAGCAACATCATGGAAAGAAAGAACTTCCTCAAAAGCTTATTAGTAGGCGCCATCTCTACTCCTGCGCTGCTCAGCGCCTGCGGCAAAGAATCAGATTCGATTACGCCCTCAACCGGCGGGACGGGCACGGGCACCGGCACCGGTTCGAGCAGTTGCGCCGTGGCACCTACCGAAACTGAGGGCCCATTTCCTACCAAAGCGCCCGCCTCGTATGTGCGCAGCGACATCACAGATGGCAAAGCTGGCCATAAAATGACCGCCAAGATTACCATCACCAACACCAACAATAGCTGCGCAGCCCTGGCCGGCGCTTTGGTCGATATCTGGCACTGCGACGCGGAGGGGAACTACTCCGAGTACGGCGGCAGCGGTATGCAATCGACGAACTATACCAACGTGCACTTTTTGCGGGGCCGCCAAACCACCGATGCCAACGGACAAGTAACGTTTACCAGCATCTTTCCGGGTTGGTACAACGGACGGGCCACGCACATTCATGTGCACGTGTACGCCGCCAACGGCACGTCGATGAAGGTCACGCAGATTGCCTTCCCCGAGGGGAGTGGGTCGGCGGTAGCGGCGGTAAACGGCTACGGCAAGGGTTTGAATGGCTACACTTACAATAGCAGCGACAACGTGTTCAGCGACGGCGTGACGCAGGAACTAGCCACCGTAACGGGCAGCACCACGGCTGGCTTCGAGTTGTCTATCACCTTCGGGGTCGCTGCCTAAGGGGAATCGAAATTTGCCCCCCGGCGCGACAAATGAGCTTTTGTAACGGTATAGTTTTCACTGCATGTCTACCCGCACCATTACCCTGTGCTACCGTAAAATCATGGATGCCAACGCCAGCCGGCCGTGGGAGAAAATGGTGTTTGACGATACCTACACGGAGTTTCGGATGCAGGCGCAGCTGTTCAATCAGGAGCAGAAATATCGCTCGTTTGGCGAGCTGCTCCACTATGCGCCTGGCGCCAATCAGCTTCACTTTCTAGTAAGCGCGGCGGTGCGGGGCTATGTGCAGCAGCTCAATGGCTTGGTGCCCGACGTGCTCGACAACCTGGGCCGGCATTTCCTGAAGTTCAGCCAGTTTCAGTTCGAGATTATCAACTCGGACCTCTTCGACAAAGCCCGGCATCAAGTAGCTATAAACTTCTACTCGGACCCGCTGGTATGGCACGATACGATTGGTACGCAGCTACTGGTATCGGAGGCGGCAGGTGCGGGGGGCGAAATGCTGACAAATCAGCTGGCGCTGCCGCCTTTTCTGTCCATTTATTCCTTGCAAACGCGCGACTAATAGGATGAAGCAGACTCCTGGCAAGATCTTCCTTAGCGACCAGCGTGGCGTAGCCGAAACGCACCAATACCGGCGCTACAGCACCTTGCAGTTTGGCGCCTATGTGCACCAAGACAAGCAAGCATTCGGCAACCTACAGGCCGTGAATGAAGAAACGCTGGGTGGTGGCCAGCAAGTAACCCTGCAGGTTACGGAAGCGGCCCATGTACTCATCATTCCGGTAACCGGCGCTGTCAGGGCGGGGCTACTTCCGGGAACTTCGGCCCTAACCCACGTGGAAGAAATGCACCTGCTGACGGTGCCGGCGGGCAGCACCCTGTACTTTGCCAACCCCTACGACACCGAGCTAATTACGTTCCTGCACCTCTGGATACGAGTACCCCAGACGGCCGCCGGCGCTCTGAACCGCCTATTTACCTTCAACTGCCAGGATCATCCAAATCTGCTGGTGGAGGTAAAACAGGTAGTTCCTGCTCAGTCAGCAGATGAGCCGGGCATGTCGCTGCCGTTTAAGGTAAGTATAGGCCGATTTGCGGGTCGACGGGAGACGCTGTGCACCTTGAAAAAGCCTTCGTCGCAGGTCTTCTTTTTTGTACTGGCGGGAGCGTTTGAGGTGGAAGGCCGGCTGTTGCATGAGAAAGACGGCTTGGCCTTGTGGGATACGCAGGAAGTAGAGTTGGAAGCCCTGAGCAATGAGGCTGTGCTAGTGGCTATCGAGTTGGAGGCCAGCTGATCCGGTACGCTCACTTGGTGGTTTCGTGAGCGCAATTTTGCCCCCCAGCCTCAAAAAATCCTCAGCAAACCTCTGTACTTTGAACACGTTTATTCCTCCTTTGCCGCTTGTCACGAAGCCAAGCGGCGAATCCATGTATTCACCGCAACCAGTCTGGATGGCCTTTTTTACACCGCGTCAGGCACAGTCTTGGTTGCTACATGCCGTCATTTGGGTGTTGTTGGGCGTATTATTTTTTACCCAACCGGCTGGTCGATTGTCGGGGGCACCCTATTACCTGCTTCAAACGACTCTGTTCATTGCGTCGCTGAGCATCTTCTATCTCAATATCAACTGGGCCGTACCCCGACTATTGTACCACCGCCGCGTGCTGCTCTACATCGGGTTTGTGGTAGTAATTGTTCTTGGCATAGTAGCAGCCCACCGCCGCCTTCAGACCTATTTAGAAACTTTGGCGGGCATACCACGCCGAGAAATGCCCCCCCGGTTTGGATCCGGCCCCGCGACCGTGGGCCGGGTGGTCCGATAAGGCAGCAATCGGGAATAGTAGGCTGGGTCAATCCGGCAGTAGTGCTGTCTACGCTGTTGGTGGTGGGGCTGGGCACCAGTGTGGCGGCCGTGCAGCGCGGGCAGCGTGAAGCCCAGCTGCGCCAAGCACTGGAGCAGGAAAAGGTGTCCACAGAACTCTCCTGGCTAAAGGCGCAGATCAATCCGCACTTCTTTTTTAACACGCTCAATAATATCTACTCCCTCACGCTGCTGGATGGAGAACGGGCGCGCGAGGCCATTCACCGCCTCTCGCGTATGATGCGGTACGTGCTCTATGATACCCAGCATGGCACCGCTCAACTCAGTCAGGAAGTGCAGTTTTTGCAGGATTACATTGACCTCATGCAGCTGCGCCTGACCGATAACGTCCGCATTGAATTCACGATTCCTCACCCGCTGCAGGAGGCGTCCATTGCCCCCCTGATTCTGCTCACCTTCGTGGAAAACGCGTTTAAGCATGGCGTGAGCACTGTGGCTTCCAG
Source organism: Hymenobacter sp. HDW8 (assembly GCF_011305775.1). Taxonomy (NCBI): domain Bacteria; kingdom Pseudomonadati; phylum Bacteroidota; class Cytophagia; order Cytophagales; family Hymenobacteraceae; genus Hymenobacter; species Hymenobacter sp. HDW8. The sequence continues at coordinate 305,711 of NZ_CP049907.1, read as the reverse complement.
CCGCATCCATATTGCCATGCAACAACCCACGCCGGATACGCTGGAAGTTACCGTGCAGAATAGCGTATTTTCGGATCGGCCGGTGGCCCTGGATGAAAACAGCGGTATTGGGCTGACAAACACCCGTCGGCGGCTCGAATTACTATACCCGGGCCGCTACACGCTGACCGTGACCGAGCAAACGCCCGAGCATGAGTATCGGGTGCACCTTACGCTGCGCCTCCGCTAACCTCCCCGCTATGACGCTCACCTGCATTGCTGTCGACGACGAACCCCTGGCCCTCAAACTGGTTACTCACTTTATCGAGCAAACGCCGTTTTTGCAGCTTGTGGGCACTTATAGCAGTGCGGTGGCGGCGCTACGGGGCTTGCAACAGCAACCCACGCCGGTCGACTTGCTCTTTCTGGATATTCAGATGCCTGACCTGAATGGGCTGGAACTGGCTCGCGTGCTGGACCGGGGACCGGGCGGCAACGGACCGCGGGTGGTGTTTACCACCGCGTTCAATCACTATGCGCTGGAGGGCTACAAGGTAGATGCGCTGGATTACCTGCTGAAGCCCTTCACCTACGAGGAATTTTTGCGGGCTGCCCAAAAAGCACAAACCTACGCCGCCCTCAAGCAGTCGGCTACTTCCTCCGTTCCGAATGCCCCGTCCGTACCGGCGCCAGCGGCGGCGGTGGAGGAAGATTACTTATATCTGAAAGTTGAATATCAGCTGGTGCGGGTTCCCTATCAGGATATTCTGTACGTGGAGGGCCTGAAGGACTACGTGAAAGTACACCGCCGCAGTGAGGCCCGGCCGCTGTTGTCGCTGCTGAGCCTGAAGGCCCTGGAAGAGCGGTTACCGGCGCGGCAGTTCATGCGTATCCACCGCTCGTATATCGTGGGGCTGCAGCATATTACCGCTATTGGGCGCGGCACGGTGCAGATCGGGGCGGAAACAATCCCCGTCAGCGACGGGTACCGTGAGGCCTTCGACCAGTTTATCAGTCGGTGGAAATAATTGAGCAGCATACTTCTCTATTACCCCCCAGCAACTGATCAAACAGTGGTTGGGGGGCTTTTTTAAAGCGTTGATTAGTGAGTATTTGTTAGGGCTCTCAGTCACTATTACGAAAACTGACGTCATGCGCTGGCTTCGAGGCGGTCAGCAGGTGGCTCTGATGCTTAAAACTTGCCTGAAACACTTGCTCATACCATATGCTTCTATACTACGCTGCCAGTGGTGCGTATAAGACTCTGTACATCTGATTATTCGCTTTGCCAACTCCTACCCTTCTTTTCTACATTCTGCTGGGGATCAACCTAGTGCTGGTGGCGTGGCTGCTGTGGCGCTATTTGCAGGAGCGCCGCTACAGACGCCTGCCCTACGTAGCCCCGGCCGTGCGCGACTGGGAACAGCACCAACCCGACCCAGCGTCGCCGTTGCGCCACCGCATTGCGCTGGTTGGCGACTTAGGTGCCGTAGCCACCGACGGCCGCGACCCAGTATTGAATCTGCTGCATGGTTGGCTGGAGGAAGCTGGCGAGAATAGCACTGTGGTTATACTGGGCGATAATGTGTACCCAACGGGTTTGCCAGCCGAAACCTCCAGCGGCCGGGCGGCAGCTGAGCGACGCCTAGATATTCAGCTCGATGCCTTGCGCTACCCTGGTCGGGTGGTGTTTTTGAGCGGCAACCACGATTGGAACAAGGGCCGCAGCGACGGTTTCCAATACCTGCTGCGCCAAGAGGCCTACGTGCGCGAACACTTGCCCGGAGCCCAATATTTGCCCCCCGGCGGCTGCCCCGACCCCGTAACCGTGCAACTCGCCGACAACCTGTTGCTCGTGGTGCTGAATACGCAATGGTGGGTGCAGCACGGCACGCGCCCGCTGGGAGCGGCCTATGGCTGCAAGGCCACGGATAGCCGCATGCCCTTTCAGCAATTACAGCTGCTACTGGAAGCCAACCGCCACCAGCAGATTGTGGTGGCCGGTCATCACCCGCTCTACTCAAATGCCATGCACGGGGGGCAATTCACGACCAAGCAGCACGTATTTCCGCTCACGGCCGTGCACAAGCGAGCGTATGTGCCCCTGCCGGGGGTTGGCTCCCTGTTTCCGATGTATCGGCGGGTGGTAGGCGCGGAGGAGGATATGGCCCACCCGCGCTATCGCAAGATGCGCCGCCGTCTGCTGCGCGTGCTGCATCAGTTCCCGAACATCATCTACGCCGCCGGCCACGACCACAACCTGCAATACTTTGCTTACAAGAATGGTCACTACTTAGTTAGTGGCTCGGGCAGCAAAACGGCGTACGTGGGCAAGGGCGGCAAAGCTACCTTCACCCACGAGCACAAGGGGTTCTTTACGCTCGACTTCTATGAGAATGGGGAAGCTTGGCTACGTACGCTGGAGCCCGGCAACGCCGACGGCACCGAGCGCGCGCTCGAACCATTTCGGCGGCGCCTACTAAGCGGACTGGGGGGCATTTCTGGTGTGGTGTCTACGTCAGCGCGGGCGTCAGCACCTGCAAGCTCCGCGGATTAATCTTCACTTCAACGGGCGTATCCAACTCCAGAGGTTCACCGTCTACCTGCACCAGTACGCGCGGCTGTCCTGGCACTTGAATGCTGGCGCGGCGGCAGCGCAATCGGCGAGTGTACACGGAGGTATCGAAGGCGTCGGTGTAGAGATGATACAGAATGCCTAGGGATGCCGTGGCCGGAAATGGCTCAATCAGGCACAGCTCAAACTCACCGTCGTCGAGGTGGCTATCGGGGTTAATTACCACGTTGCTGCCGAAGGTAGTGGCGTTGGCAATGGTGAGCATAAACGCCGGCCCTTCAAACTGCTCGCGGTCAGTTTCGATACGATAGGTAACCGGCTCGTAGCTCAAGTATTCCTGCAGGGCAATCCGAATATAAGCGCCTGGCCCACGCGTGTCACCATTGCAGAAGCGCTCTACGACCAGCGCATTAAAGCCCAAATCAGCGAGGTGAACTGAGAAATTGCCGCCTACATGCAGGGTGTCGAGAGCGCGTAGCTTGTGCTGCCAAATTACGTCCAGCGCGCCGTCCATATCCTGCGGAATGCCTAGGTCTTTGGACAATCCATTTCCGGAACCCAGAGGCAGAATTCCCAACGGAATTTTGCCCCCAGCAGCGCCTCGCCCACCAAGTTCACGGTACCATCGCCACCAGCGGCAAACACGGCATCATAAGTATTGGCAGCTAAATGAGCTTTGAGTTTGTCGAGGTCGTTTTCGCCGGATGTATGGAAAAATTCGGCTTGGCGTCCGCGCTGCGAGCAGAACTCCGTGATGGTGGTTTCTACGTTCTGCTTATCAATGTCGCCGGAAATCGGATTGAGGACAAACAGCAGCGAATGCAGGTGGGGAGTTGATTCAGCAGCCATTACAATAGTGTTTAAATAAAGAAGAAGGAGGAGACGTGAGGCGGATAATGAGTTTCCTAAACTCCGCCTTACATCTCCTCCTTTCTAGTTCAGAGTTAGGTGATTATTGCTTCAGTCCGCTGGGGACGCCGCTGGGGAAACGCTCCGTGATTTCCTTCTCCAGCACGCCCACGCGGTTGCCCGGATCGGGGTGTGTGCTCATGAACTCAGGGCCGCGGCTTTGGCCACCGCCCTGGGCCAGAATCTCCATTACCTGAATCATGGCGCGAGGGTCGTAGCCAGCGTCGGCGGTGTATTGTACCGCCAAGCGGTCCGATTCCAGCTCATCTTCACGCCCAAAGCGTAACGATACAACTTTGGCAATAGCCGCCGCTACGGCCGCTTTGCCAATGGAGCTACCAGGGCTATCGGGGTCGTAGGCGGCGATGGTAGCAGCCCCGGCCAAGCCTTGCGTCAGCTGCGATTTGGCTAGCTGCTCGGCAGAGTGACGGCCAATCACGTGACCAATCTCGTGGGCTAGCACGCCGGCCACCTGCCCTTCCGTCTTCATGTTTTTCAACAAGCCGGCCGTGATAAATACTTGGCCGCCAGGCAAGGCAAACGCGTTGATAGTCTGCTCATCGGCCAGCAGATGAAAATCGAATTTGTAGGGCGATTGGTCGGCTTTGGACGACTGCACCAGCGCGGCACCGATGCGCTTTACGGCCGCGCTAGCCTGCTGATCGGGGTGCAGGCCGCCGTATTGCTGGGCCATTTGGGGAGCGGCCTGCAAACCGAGCGCAATTTCCTGCTCCGTGGTCATGTTCACGTGCTGCACTTCACCGGTCACGGGGTTCGTCTGGCGGTTACAGTAATAGGTCACAAAAGAAAAGGCTGCGACGGCCAGGGCAATCAAATAACGAAGGCTTCCTCTCATGGTAGTAGGGAGAATTAAGGGAGGGAAAAGGCGACTTTAAAGTGGGCCGCCGGGCTTCTAACGCGCACTCCGCAGTAGGGTTGCTTGCAGCGAGGCACCCTATTTGCGATGTTTAGCGTATCAGGCGCAAAACTGGTCCGCAACCGGTTCCTGTTGTTCAGTTGTACTCCCTAATCTCCCTCTCTTATGAATCAGAAACGCACCTTCGGCGCCATCCTTACCATCCTGGGTATCATCGGCATTATTTACGCTGCCCTAGGCTTCTTGGGCATAGCTGGCGTGAATCTTAGCAAGATTAACAGCCTAGTGCCTTTTATCGTAGGCCTTATCTTCTTCTTCGCGGGCATTAACCTAGTGAAAACCACCAGCGACCGAGCCTAAGCGAAAGACTACTTTCTAAGAGTAAAGCTTCATAAAAAAGCCCCCAGAACTAGTTCTGGGAGGCTTTTTAGTAGAATAACTCATCAACTAGTTTAATCCTTTCACTTGAGCGAAAGCCTGCAGAGCGGGATCTAATTCAAGCCAGTCGGAATCGTAGCGGACACCGGAAGGTGCGTGCGCAAACAATACAGTGCCATCCTTTATAGTGCGAATAATGGCGCTGCTTTCTTTCATGGGCAGTGCGGGGCAGCCTTGGCTTCGCCCTAGACGCCCGTGGCGCTGCACAAATTCTTCGCACACATAGTCAGCGCCATGTACTACCACGGCTCGGCTGGCCGCATTCGTGTTATAGTTCGGGTCTACGCCCCGCAAGCGTAAGGACAAGCCGTGCTTTCCGGTGTACGTATGACTCGTCACGTAAAAGCCCAAGCTGCTCATCTCCGAGCCCACCCGATTGGAGAAGGCTTGCGCGAACTCCTCGCCCGTGTTTATGCCGTGGGCAACGAGCGTATGATGAACCACCCGTGACTTCTGTAAATCAATGACCCATAGGCGCTTCAACCGACTGGAGCGATTGAAGTCGATAATAGTAAGCGTGTTTTTGGCCGGATTAGCCAAGCCGCGCTTTTGAAGCTGGTAATAGCCCATCAGCGCCTGCCGATACACATCGAGGGGAAGTCCGGATGCTGGGAGGCCAGCTAAAGCGTACGTATGCAGTGTATGCTGCTCAAAAGCCGCTAAGTAGATAGCCCGCCGATTTTCGCTCAAAGCTGATTCCGCCGTGTTGTCGGCGGCAGGATTGTCTTTGGCGGCAGGAATTGCTTTTGGGGGACAAAAGAGAGATAAGAGACTAAAGGAGAGGCAAGCGAAGGCAGTCGGTGTGCGCATTGTCGGCTGGAGCTTTTGTTGCGGAAATAGGGTAAAACAAGGCTTAGGCAAACTTCGGGCCTTTCAATCTTAACACCATAAGTCAGAAATTATTGCGTAAAGCACTTATAAACCACCTTATGGATACGAAGGACTAGGATATCAAATAGTAAAAAAAAGCGTATTGTTCTTAGTAGCACGAAGCTGAAAGCTTGCTTTCCATAATAGTCAAGCCCTAAAAAGGATCAGATTGCTACTACAAAATTTGGTGAAATACAACACAACTTTCAATTATTTTCTCTGTATTATACAATATAATTAGCCCAGCGTTATAAAATTCTTGCATCCTCCGCTCCTCTCACCTACTGCAACGGGTCCGCTTGGGTAAGCAGATCTATAGTTTACTCTTGTCATACAGCTACTTATGACAACGTTTAGCGCTTTATCCAGACAACTACATTGTGAGTTACGGCCATTGATGCACACCGCTGAGATTCCGCCTCACATTCAGCAGCAGCTACTAGCTCGCCTGACATTGTTTCTGCTTTTTACTTCTCGGCAGCCTCCTGCTACCCTTAGCGTTCGCGTGCCCCAACCTTTGGAAGGGGCCGAACTGACGCTTTACTACAGCAATGGCCAGCAGATTACCCTGCTTACGCGTCATATTCGGACCATTGCTCCCGCGACCGAAAAATTGTATGACACAATGATGACTTTACAGCAGCGTGGTCAGCAATTAATGCAAAAAGCGTGTCATAGCTGGGAAATAGGTAGGGTATTTAATGCCTACTGTAATCATAGTGCTTGACACGTCTGATTTCGGAGTATTACCGTGGCTTTTTAAAGAGCCAGCATAGTTTGTTTGATTCAACATTGTTGCTTGTCTACTTTCAGCAACAAAGAAAGGTCAGGAGCTATATAAGAGAAACTTCAAGCTCATGAGCGTAAAATAATTATATTCTTAAATAACGCCTTTAATAAGCTGGCCTATTTGTTGTTTATGCAGAAATTATCCTTAATTTTATGCATTAAATTGTCTTTTACTAATCAATATTAAGGAAATTTGATACTCATATTTAGTCAGCATTTCACTCACAAAATGAACTTTATGGCCTGTATGAGTAGAAATTTAGTATAACTAAAGGTTAATTTCAGGATATTACGCAGCGGTTGGCCTACACCCAACTGTTGATCCTTACTCTGGTTCTAACTTCTACTTTCTGTTTCTACCCAAATTTTCTTCTGAATTCGCTTACCCAGTACGCTTACCAGTACCTCGCCCCGCTCCCTGCTTCCGCCTTTGCATTTCTCTTATTCATGTCTTCCTTGCCGCACTTAATCGCGCGTGCTACGGCTGCCTATTACCGACAGGCCCGTGAGCTTTATCCTACTGAAACTGATTTTAACGACTGGCTCAACACGCTGGACGCAGATAACCGTCGCCGGTATAAGCAGCAAGGCCTCGACATGACTTGCCTGCTGCCTCAGTTTCAGCTTTTTTGCCTGGAGCGGCGTGGTATCTATCTACGCGAATTTATGGCAGCTCGCCTCACCTCAGACCAGCTCGAGTATTGGGAGCAGGAGAAGGCCATTTCCGATTTTAAGCCATCTGCCCCCTCCACCGACTTATTCTAGCCAACCTATCATCTTCCATTCGGTTTCTAACAAGTAGCTTAGCGGCATAGCGTCGAGACTCAGCCCGTTAATGGCCGACCTACTGCTTACCCTTTGCGCTTGTTAGCTTATGCACCTACTTCGTTTTTTCGCGGCCGGAGCGGCCATTTTACTCATAACTGCTTGTGGGCATGCCCTACCCAAGATGGAGGGCTTTGATGATGCAGCGTGGCGCAGCGACCCTTACGCCTGCCTGAATAAGCGAGCCGCGCAGTTGCCTGCATTGAACCGCTACCGAGACCAGCTCTATGGCGCGCGCATTGCCAGTATCGACAAGCTTCTTGGCCGCCCCGATGAGGAGGAGTTGAGTGCTCAGACCGAGAAGACTTATTACTATTATGTGGAGCCCGGCACGCAATGCGAACCAAGCCATCGGCGCTCTACGGCCAACAAACTTACTCTGCGCTTCGGCCCGTTGGGGGTAGTAACCGAAGTTCTGTATGAACGCCCCTTAGCAGTGCCGACATTATAGAGTAGCGCAAAAGCATTTTCAGAGCAGTAAATCATAATTCCAACCATAAAAAAGCCCCCGGAAGCGACTCCGGGGGCTTTTTTATGGTTGAAAAGATTATTCTTCAGGTGGAACTTAAAGCAGTTTATCCTAATCCGCCTTCGTGCGCGTCGTTCTTAGTAGGCTGATCTGGCTGCAGGTTTTGCTCGGCGCGGAATACGCTTAATTGCGAGGGCGTCAGGATACGGCTACACTCTGCTTCGTACTGCGCCTCCAGCTCGGCGGCTTTTTGCCGACGCTGCTCGGCATCCGTGTATTCGTACTCAATCTCATCCAGACGGGCGAGCTTGATCTGATTGACGGAGCGCAACCGAATATACTGCGCTTCATTCAGACGAAGATTGCTACTCATATCACGGGTAAGGTCATCTACACGAGCCAAAGAAGGCATTAAGCTCCCCGGACGCTCAGCATAAACATCACGCTTTTGGGCAGCGGCAGAACCGCAAAAACAACCTAGAATAAGTGCGAGTAAAACTATTGATTTCATAGAAAGGGAACGAGAACGTAAGTGGTAGGCTATATCGGGAAACTAACGCTGTAACGAGTGGACAATAAACAGGTTTTGTTTGCCCTGTCTTACATATAGTACAAATATATATGCTATTAGTATAACTAACAAAAGATTTTAAAATATTTTCTGTGTTGGGTCCAATCCACTTCATCTATAAACTGCGTATCTCAAGCGTTTGCTAATTGTGGCCACACAAAAAAGCCCCCAGAATGATTCTGGGGGCTTTTTTATATGTCTATTTGAATAGCTAGCAGCTACTCAATTCCTTTCATGGGCTTATGATCAGGGCTCTTAAAGTACTGCATGGCAATAAGCGAGACGATCATACCGCCCATTGCGCCTTGAAGCACAATAGCCAAGAAAGCGATGGTTACAGATAAGTCGAACCCAAAAAGATCCTGCGCTTGGGTTTGCTCCATAAAATCCCGTTTGATGGAGGAATAGATAATAAAGAACAGGCCAAAAGCGACGGAGGCAACAAGCGCCGTAACGATGCCTGTACCAAAGCCTTGCAGATAGGGTAGTTTATCGCCCTTCTCGCGCTTAAGCCTAGCAATAGCTACACAGGCTCCTACGGCCAGAATCCCAGCATTCAGGAAGCTGTATTCAATGCGAACAAAGCCTAGCAAATTCGCGATCAGGAAATAGGCCATCATCGCAACGCCCGTAAACAGACCTACGCGAACTCCATTGTTTTCGGCGGTTAATCGAAACGCACCCATACAGGTAAGGGGAAAAGGTGAAAAGGTGAATCAGTGAGGTAGAGGAACTGCTTGGGCAGCCATAACTGTTAGTTACCCGCCTAAGATTAGCATTTCCAATTGCTTTTTATACTCTTTTATCCGGCGGGATGTTGTGCAAGCCAACTTTTTTTTTGGCTTGTGACACCTTAGGGGGCTTTTTTCAGAGCCAAATTATTGAGTATGAGCACTACACTGTCTTCGCCTGATTGTCTATTTTGACGTTGGTAATAAGCCAGACAGCGTATGCGCAGGGCATTTTGCGTACTTTTGCGCGCCGAATTGTCCTTATTCCAAGGTTGGCACCAACGATTTTTCGTTTTCAGCATCTACACCTCTATGATTAGTACCTCCAATGTAAGTCTGCGCTACGGTAAGCGCATATTGTTTGAAGATGTGACCATTAAGTTCATGCCCGGCAACGTGTATGGCCTCATTGGAGCCAATGGAGCTGGTAAATCCACGTTTCTAAAGATATTATCGGGCGAAATTGAGCCCAATACTGGCTCCGTGAATATGCCTGCCGGTGCCCGTCTTTCGGTGCTCCGCCAGGACCAGTTTGCTTACGATCAATATCCCGTTCTCCAAACCGTGATTATGGGCCACACGCGCCTGTGGAAGGTGATGGAGGAAAAAGATGCACTCTATGCTAAGGCCGACTTCTCCGACGCCGACGGCGAGCGGGCTGCCCAGTTAGAAGGCGAGTTTGCTGACTTGGAAGGTTGGAACGCTGAATACGAAGCGGCTGAATTGCTGTCGGGTCTGGGCATTGGCGAAGACAAGCACTACACCATGATGGCGGACCTCGGTGGTTCCGACAAAGTGCGGGTGCTGCTCGCGCAAGCTTTGTTTGGTAACCCCGATGTGTTGCTGCTCGACGAACCTACCAACGGCTTGGACGCCGAAACCGTGCTGTGGCTGGAAAACTTCCTTGATTCGTTTCAAAACACAGTGATTGTGGTTAGCCACGACCGCCACTTCCTCGACGCCGTGTGTAACTACATGGCCGACCTCGACTTCTCGAAGCTGACGATGTATCCTGGCAACTACTCCTTCTGGTATGAAAGCTCCCAGCTGGCCATGAAGCAGAAGCAGGACGCCAACAAAAAGACCGACGACAAGCGTAAAGAACTGGAAGAGTTCGTGCGCCGCTTCTCGGCCAACGCTAGTAAGAGCAAGCAGGCTACCTCACGCCAGAAGCTGCTGCAAAAGCTGACGCTGGAAGACATCAAGCCCAGCTCGCGGCGCTATCCTTACATCGCCTTCAAAGCGGAGCGTGAGGCCGGCAACCAGCTGCTGACAGTTGAGAACCTGAGCAAAAAGGTGGATGGTCAAACGGTATTCCGCAACGTTACCTTCTCGCTGGATAAGAAGGATAAAGTGGCCATTATCAGCCGCGACGACCGGGCGCCTTCCCTCCTCTTTGATATCCTGTTCGAGCAAATTCGGCCGGACACGGGCAACTTTAAGTGGGGCACCACGATTACGCCGTCTTACTTCCCACGCGAAAACCACGAGTTCTTCGATACCGACCTCAACCTGGTTGATTGGCTGCGGCAGTACTCTACGGAGAAGGATGAAAGCTTTATCCGAGGTTTCCTGGGCCGTATGCTGTTTTCGGGCGAAGAGTCGCTGAAGAAGTCGAACGTATTGAGCGGGGGCGAGAAAGTGCGCTGCATGCTCTCTAAAATGATGCTGGAGAGCGGCAACGTACTCGTACTCGACGACCCAACGAACCACTTGGATCTGGAAAGCATTACGGCGCTTAACAACAGCCTGCGCGATTACACTGGCTCGCTGCTGTTCGTATCGCACGACTTACAGTTTATTGAAACGATTGCCAATCGCATTATCGAGCTCACGCCCGACGGCATCATCGACCGTCGTATGAGCTACGAAGAATACCTGGCCGATGAGACCATTAAGGCTCAACGCCAACGCATGTACCAACTTGTGTCCTAAGCTCGTTGTAGCTATCTATGAAACGCATCCTGCTCCCGTGGGCCCTAGCTGGGGCCGCCTTATTGATGGCTCCTGCCGCTGCTTTAGCCCAAACTGATACGACGGCCCGGCCCGCGCCGGCCAAGCCACAGCTGAACACGGCTCCTCCAGCCGCACCAGTACCCGCCACACCTACGCCTACTCCACAAAAGGAGTATGAGGCGCGGCCAGCGGTGCCGGTGCCTGCGCCCCCGCCCGTGAACGAGCCCTTACCTACTCAGACAAGTCCAAATAGCAGCAGCCCATCGGGATTGGAGTTTCCAGAAGGCAGCCGTGCCTCGGAGCAGCCCAAGCCGTTGCGCAAGTACTTCCTGTACGCCAACTTTGGCCTTGGCTATAATGGCAGTTCAGCCTATGGCAGCCAGTTTAGTGCCAGCATAGCGCCTGCCATTGGCTACCGTATCAACGAGCGGCTGGCAGTGGGGCCGGGCATATCGTATGCTTTTAATAACTACTCTATCCCGGCTCAGTTCCGGGCGCCGGGTACACCTTCCAGCTATCAAACCAACAATATTGGCTTGAAAGGCTTTGCTCAATTCATCTTCTACAAAGACTTCTTTGTACACGGTGAGTATGAAGTAACGCGGGCGGAAGTGCTATTCCAGGATCAGAATACGGGCGTTATTTCTACCGGTAAGATTACCGTGAACACCCCGCTGGCAGGCGTAGGCTACCGCAGCCGATTCAGCGACCGGGCCGCCGCCGATATTGTGGTGCTCTACAACTTCAACGATGGCCTCGACGATATCTACGGGCAGCCTGTCATTCGCTTTAGCTTTCTGTTTGATTTGAAGTAACCACCCCCCCAGTAGGGCTGAAACGCAAAAGAGCCGCTGTTCCATCTGGAACAGCGGCTCTTCTCGTTTTTAGACTCTTTGATGCTTGAGCAGCACCTAACAGCTACTCACGCAGGGGCATTTAGACCGTGCCGCCCCGTACCAGACGCAGTACTACGGCAATGATGGCGATGACAAGCAAAATGTGAATCAAGTTGCCTAAGCCAAAGCTATTGAAGCCCAGGAAGCCGAGCAGCCAAATAATAACGAGGATGACGGCAATGATGTACAGGAGATTTCCCATGGTATTAGGGTTGAGGTGTAGGGTGAGGGAAAAACAATTTCGTCGGGAGCTAGTTGATTGTGGTTAGGAAACCAAGTAGCAAGCGATTTGCGGATTTGTACGCGACGCTTTTCAAAAAAGATATATCTCCATAGCGCAATTTATTTATTAGCGCTCTCATATATGGCATAAAAGTCCCTCTACGGGCTGCAATGCGCATTTATTAGTTGAGCTTATTTTTTTACGATTGTACATAATTGACCTTATCGTTCGCTAATAGCCTCGTCTGGGCGGGCCGCTGGGGGTTGTAGTTGGGGCTGGCTGCTTTTCAGATTAGTTTTGCGCGCCGGCCCGCCGGCCTTCACTTACATCTTCCCACCCACTTCTTTTTTGTATGCTCCACGTCGCCGTTATTGGCTCGGGTACTATGGGCAATGGCATTGCTCACGTTTTTGCCCAGCACGGATTTTCCGTTACGCTTATTGATATTTCGCAGCCGGCCCTGGATAAGGCCCTCGGTACTATTGGCAAAAACTTGGACCGGCAGGTGGCCAAAGGCGGCCTCAGCGAAGACGAAAAAACGGCCACCCTGGGCCGCATTACCACGCGCACCAGCATTGCGGAAGGTGTCACCAATGCGCAGCTCGTGGTTGAAGCAGCGACTGAAAACGTAGACCTGAAGCTGCAAATCTTCCGCGACCTCGACCTATACGCACCTGAGGGGCTATTTTGGCCTCCAATACGTCCTCTATCTCCATCACGCGCATTGCCGCCGCCACGAAGCGCGCCGAGCAGGTGATTGGCATGCACTTTATGAATCCGGTGCCGGTCATGAAGCTCGTGGAGGTTATTCGCGGCTACGCTACCTCCGATGCCGTGACCCAGCAGGTAATGGACATTTCGCGCCAGCTTGGCAAAACGCCCACGGAAGTAAACGACTATCCCGGTTTCGTGGCCAACCGCATTCTGATGCCCATGATTAATGAGGCGATTTATACCCTGTTTGAGGGCGTAGCCGGCGTGGAGGAAATCGACACCGTGATGAAATTGGGCATGGCCCACCCCATGGGCCCGTTGCAGCTCGCCGATTTTATTGGCCTGGATGTATGCCTCGCTATCCTGCGCGTACTGCACGATGGCCTGGGTAACCCCAAGTATGCCCCTTGCCCCCTGTTGGTGAATATGGTAATGGCCGGCCGCCTGGGCGTAAAGTCGGGCGAAGGCTTCTATACGCACACACCGGGCAGCAAAGACCTGGTAGTTGCTACTCGATTTCAGAAATAGTTTACGGCAAGAAAAAGCCCCCAGACTAGCCTGGGGGCTTTTTCTTGCCGTAAACTATTGGGAGCCATTGCGTTTTTGTCCGTGAAGCCGATACTGCACCTCACGCAAAGGCAGTTTCAAACCTTTCATGACTCTAATGTTGTTACTACGTAAGTAATGAGACTAAATGCCGTTGCCTTTTATTGAAAAAGCAGCGCAATTGGCTACCAACTAACCTAGACTAACCTTTGATAATGGAACAAGCAACATTTGGCGCCGGCTGCTTCTGGTGCGTAGAGGCCGTTTTTCAGAATCTGGAAGGCGTGGAGAAAGTCGTGTCGGGCTACACCGGCGGCCGCATCGCCAACCCTACTTACAAAGAAGTTTGCAGCGGCCTGACGGGGCATAACGAAGTGACGCAAATCACCTTCGACCCACAGAAAATCACCTTTGAGGAGCTGCTTGAAGTGTTTTGGAAAACCCACGATCCAACGACCCTCAATCGCCAGGGCAACGATGTAGGCGACCAGTACCGCTCCGGCATTTACTACCACAACGAGGAGCAGAAGCGCTTGGCCGAGGAGTACAAGCAGAAACTCAACGATGCGGGCGCTTTCCCCAAGCCCATCGTGACGGAGATTCTGCCCTTAGGCACGTTTTATCGCGCCGAAGACTATCATCAGAATTACTTCAACCTGAACGGCAGCCAGCCTTACTGCCAGTTTGTGGTAAAGCCTAAAGTGGATAAGGTGAAAGCGGTATTTGGCGAGAAGCTTAAAAAAGCGACTGCCTAAGTCACACACTTATCTAATATAATTCACAAGTTAAAAAAGCCCCCCAGATACGTTTGGGGGCTTTTTTGGATAAATATTGTACCATCCCAGCTTTTTGAGGGCTGGCTGTTACTTTCAGTGCGAAGACGTTCGTTCTTTGCTGCTTTCCCTTGACCTCACCTATATTCTCCTTATGGCTGCCCACGACTCTACCCTCCTAGCCTTGCTGGCCCAAAAGTGTCCGCGCTGTCATCGTGGCGACCTTTTTACGCACTCGGCATTCAACCTGAGTAAATTTTCGGATATGCCCGCCAGCTGCCCCGTTTGCGGACTACAGTACGAGCCCGAAACCGGCTTTTACTGGGGTGCCATGTACATCAGCTATGCCTTTTCAACCGGCATTGTAATTATGGTTGGGGTGCTACTCTACAACTTTTTTGGCGACCCGGATACGTGGGTGTATATCGTAACGGTGTCCATTGCGGTGCTGGTGTTTACGCCCGTATTGCTGCGCTATTCGCGCGCCGTAATGCTGTACTTTTTCGGCGGCACCGGCTACGATCCGGCCGCCGCTAAGCGCACGTTTCCTCATTCAAACGACTAAGAGCAGCAGCTACTTACCTCGTATTTACAGTAGCGGTATAGTTGGTGCCGGTGGTTGGTTGAGCCTCATCAGAAAGAGATCTGCGCTTAGTACTTCGCAAGGCTTTATAAAATTCAAACCAGCCCGTACTCATAACGGCCACGGCGGCGCATAGTAACAGTTGGAGCCAGGTAAGCGATTGGAGCTCAAAAAGCTGTTGGAGAGAAGGCACAGTAAGGCAAAGTACGAGCAAAGTCAGGGTGAGGGCCAGCATAGCAGGCAGCAGCGGATTGTGGTAATAGAGCGTACGGCGCAGCGTGTGGTGGCGTGAGCGGCTGACGAGCGTAAGCAGCACGTTGGCCAGCACCAGAGTCGTGAAAGTAACGGTGCGGGTGAGTGTCTCCGAATACCCTAGCCGCTGGGCATAAAATGCCAGCCCCAGCACGCCAGCCGCAATCACAAGTCCCTGCACAAGGCTGCTACCAAGCTCTTGGAGTTGCAAAAAAGTGGTAGTCACGGGGCGGGGCGGGCGTTGCATCGTATCAGCCTCCATGGGCTCATTCTCGAAGATAATGGAGCAGGTTGGCCCCATAATAAGCTCCAGGAATATGACGTGCACCGGCCCCAGCAGCACCGGATACTGCCAGGCCAGCAACGACGGCACCAGCACGGTGAGAATCAGCGGAATATGGATGGCGATGATATACTGCACCGCCTTTTTGAGATTATCATAAATCCGGCGACCGTAGCTGATGGCCGTAACCATCCCTGCCAGATCATCATCCAGCAACACTAGGTTGGCTGCTTGCCGGGCCAGCTCCGTGCCCCGGTGGCCCATAGCTACCCCAATGTGGGCCGCCTTAAGCGCTGGCCCGTCGTTCACTCCGTCGCCGGTCATGGCCACCACCTGGCCATTGGCTTTTAAGGCTTCAATCACGCGCAGCTTGGCTTCCGGAAACATGCGGGCATACAAATCGACGGTGCTTACTCGCTGCTCCAGCGCCGTAGGGTCCAGCGCCATTACTTCAGTTCCGGTTAACACTTGTTCCTTGTGCCGCAGTCCGACCTGTTGGGCGATGGCTGCGGCCGTCAGCGCATTATCACCGGTAATCATTTTCACCTGTAGGCCTGCCTCGTATAGCTGCCCGAGCACGGCCGCCGCCGTGGGCTTGGGTGGATCGGTGAAGGCAACTAGCCCTTTGAACTCCCACGCGAGGTCTGCCTGTGAGGCCGGATATACCTCCGGGATAGTTGTGCAGCGAGCCACGCCCAGCACCCGCAGACCAGCTGTGGCTAGCTGCATAAGCGTAGCCAACGCCTGAGCCTTCTCGGTTTCGGGTAGCCGGCAGCGGGCAATAATGCCTTCTGGAGCACCCTTGCAGGCGACAATGAGGCGGCCATCATGATGAGCAACTATGTGCGTCATCATGGGGGGCTTTTCTCCGAGCGGGTACTCGTGCACCATACGGTAAGCCGGGCGCTCGTCGAGCACAGCCGTTTGGGCATAGGCCCGATGCAAGGCCTGCTCCATCGGATCGAAGGGCGTAGGCTCGCTGGCCCACATGGCCGTGGCCAGTAAGTCGGCTAGAGGGGCAGGAATTTCTTTATTTTCCTCAAAAGCAATGGAGCCAAGCTGACCGGGATAATATACCTGACTCAGCGCCATCCGATTCAGAGTGAGCGTGCCGGTTTTATCCACGCAGATAACGGTGGCCGAACCCAGCGTTTCTACCGTTTGCGGCTGCTTGGTCAGCAGCCGCTGCTTCATCAGTCGCCACGCGCCCAAGGCCATAAACGACGACAGCGCAACCGGAATTTCCTCCGGCAAAACGGCCATGGCAATCGTCAGCCCATGTAACAGGCCGTGGGCCAGACTCCCCGACTCCCACCAGTTATAGGCCCACACGACCACAAAAGCCCCCCGCCCACCATTGCCATGCGGCGCACAAACGAGCTTACCTGCTGCTGAAGTGGCGTGGGTGGCGTCTTCACCTGCGAGATTAGCCCCCCAATGTGGCCCAGTCGCGTATGGCTCCCCACGGCTGTCACCCGCACAACGCCCGTACCACCCACCACCGAAGAGCCAGCAAACAGTTGCTGCTCTCCATCTGCCGCTTTGCTCACCGACAACGACTCGCCCGTCAAAAATGACTCATCGGCCTCCAAGTCGTGGGCTTCCAGCAGTACGCCATCAGCCCCCACCTGCTCCCCTTCCGCCACCAGCAGGATATCGTCTACCACTAAGTCGGCAGCCGGGAGCGCGACATCCTGACCAGCCCGACGCACGCGAGCTAGCGGCTGCGCCAGCTGTTGCAATGCAAGCAGCGCTCGGTCGCTTCGCGCCTCCTGATACAGCGAGATGCCCGCAACAAGCGCGGTGGCAGCCAGCAGAACATAGGCTTCGGAATAGCTACCAATAAGGAGATAAATGCCGGCCGTCACGACCAGCAGCATGAACATAGGTTCCGTTGCGATACCGCGCACAATAGCCCAAAACCGGTGGCGAGTTGCGGGTGCCAGTACGTTTTTTCCGAAACGCTGCCTCTGGTGAAGTACCTCCTCAGGACTCAATCCGTAGGGTATTCCTTCGGGCCGGGCAGGCTCCGTAGCAGAAGCGGTATGAAGCGTAGCCAGCATAAGCAAATTCGTAAGAATCGGCTGCTTACTCCGACGAGCAAGCGGCACGAAAGAAAATTACCGCTTCCTGCTCCTGCTGGCTCTGATTTAAATCATGGGTTTCTTTGATAGAAAGCACAAAAGCCCCCCAGAGCTATTCTGGGGGCTCCTGTGCTTTCCTCTCTTCGGAAGTCAGCTGACACTTATTAAGCTAAACGGCTACGTTGTGCTCGCGCAAAGCGTCATTCAGCGAAGTTTTCAAATCGGTGCTAGGCTTGCGCTGACCGATGATCAGGGCGCAGGGCACGTGGAACTCGCCGGCCGGAAACTGCTTGGCATACGAGCCCGGGATAACTACCGAGCGCGCCGGCACGTGGCCACGATACTCCTTCGGCTCAGAGCCCGTTACATCGATGATTTTGGTGCTGCCCGTGATGGTAACACCCGCGCCAATGACGGCTTCTTTCCCAATGTGGCAGCCTTCTACTAGGATGCTCCGTGAACCAATGAAAGCACCATCTTCAATGATGACCGGCGCAGCCTGCACGGGTTCCAAAACGCCCCCCAGGCCTACACCACCGCTCAAATGCACGTGCGCGCCTACCTGCGCACACGAGCCCACCGTCGCCCACGTATCGACCATGGTGCCCTCGCCTACCCAAGCGCCGATGTTCACATAGCTGGGCATCAGGATAACGCCGGGGGCCAAAAAGCTGCCGTAGCGGGCCGTAGCGGGCGGCACTACGCGCACGCCTTGCGCTTCGTAGCCGGTTTTGAGGCGCATTTTGTCGCGGTACTCGAAGGGCTTCAGTTCCAGCGTTTCCATCTGCTGAATGGGGAAATACAGGATGACGGCTTTCTTCACCCAGTCGTTTACTTGCCACTGGCCGTCAGCGGCGGGCTGGGCCACGCGCAGCCGACCTTTATCAAGATCCTCAATAATAGCGTGAATAGCCTCGATGGTGGCAGCGTCGCGCAGCAGGTCACGGTTGTCCCAGGCGGCTTCGATAGTGGTTTGTAGGTCGGTCATGTAAATTGGAAAGAAGGATTCTAGCCAGCAAAACTACACCATAGAGGTGTTTTGCGAAGCATAATGATCAACAAGAGTTGCCTTACAATTTGCAACGAGTTGGGAAGGCTAGGCTAGGCGAAAAGATGCATGTCGGATGCCGCACAAGCGCCACAGTGACTAGCCCCAGGTCGGCTCATTAGTATTCGGTGCCTATTCATCGCTTGGGGTTGGGCTGCCGGCCCGCATGAATTGCCCGAAAAAGATGCTGTTGAGAAAGAATTTATTGGTACCGTACCAGAACGCCCTGAAATTGGGATTATCAACTAAGGAAATAATTCGGCCAGCGCCCACGTCGGTAATATCGACGGCGGCCGTACTACGCAGCTTTAACTCATTCGCTTTTGATATAAAACCGCTGGCTAACGGCTGGGCCGTGTACATAAGCGGGTTAGCGTACGGGCTCGCCGAGCGTTCCATAAACAGTCTGTTGTCGCGAAACAGGTGCACATCGGGATTCTCATAGCCGTAGCCCAAAGGGTGAGTCAAATCGAGGCGAGCATTAAAAATGGCCCCCGATATTTCCTGGGCGCTAGCAGTGTTGCGCATACCCACGTATGGCTGCTGCGGTAGCAGGGTGGGACTAGGGGCGCTGGGGCGCGTTGAAGCCGAGGGAGCCGGCGCAGCATTCGGCTGATTAGCTGTTGCCGGAGGGGCTGCCGTTTCTGGGGCTAGGGGCGTGGTTGGGTTTCTAGCCGCCTTAAAGCGAGTGGTCGACAGGCCATTGTCAGCCACCCATTTGGCTCCTCCTCCAATGGCTAACAAGGTATTGCCGCGCTGCACCCAAGCCCGCAGCTTATCTCGACTCGCGGGCGTAATACCGCCATAGATGCCATCGGACACGACAATGACTGTGTAGCGGTCTATGTTCACCCGGTCTAATGCTTCGGGAGCTACTAAGCTGGGAGTCATGTCGAAGCGGTTATCCAATAAATGCCACGCCTCGCCTATATCTGTGGGGCTGACGCCCTGACCAGCCAAGAGCATAATCTCAGGCTTTTTCAACGCGATGAAGTTCACGCTGCCCAGCTTCAGACCCTGGGGCGACAAGCCCGTCGTGATGGCTACTACATCGAGCCCATTTTGCACCGCAACGCGCTGCATCAAAGCGTATAATGAATCGGGGGGCAGTGTCTGGGCGGCTACGGGCACCATGATGCTGCCATAGTCCATTTTGGTGTCGCCAATATAAAAGGGCTCCGTGGCGACCTTTACACTTACTTTTCGGGCCAATAGTGTATTCAGCGCTCGGGGGCATAGTAGCCATGCCAGCTAAAAGCATACGCGTAGGCACTTTTGTCCCCCAGAATCTTCCCTACTGGGAAACTAATGCTGTCCAGACGTTGCCCCAACAGCCCCGCCTTTGGAGCTTTCGTCACCGCCGCGGTGTTCAAGCCAAACGCGTAGGGCAAGGTCCAGGCAGAGATGTCGTAAAAGATGCTATCCTGAAACTTCGTGCGCGTCTCGAACATGGCTTGTATGAGTCGAAACTGCGGCTGGTCGGTGGGCACGACGTAGGCATTGGCGGGGCTAAACGTACGCCCCCCGACCGTGAGCTCGCTTTTGGGGCGATACACCGCAATTTGATGCTGCCGGATTATCCGGGCCAACTCATAGCTGCGAGCAGGGTCACGGTCGGTGCCAAATACGTAAGCTCGGACGCCCTGGTCACGGGCTTCGCCAGCGACTTTTTGGTAGAAGTCGCGCTGGTAAGCGAGCAGGTCTTGCCGCAGGGCCTGCACCGCCTCTATCGAAGACAGCGTAGTAACAACCTGATTGCGAATTGTGAAGGGAAAGCGCAATACTCCGTTGACGGTTTCCTGGGCATGCCCCCGCGAGCTGGCTTGCTCGAACAAAATGCCGACTGCCCCATTCACATCGGGATAAGTAGAGCCCTTGCCATAGTAAAAGTCGTCGTAGTTCTCCTCCGTAAAGTAGAGGGAACCGATTTTGTCTAAAGCTTTGGCGTGGTAATTACCGATGCTCTTGGTTAATTCGAAGTTGCGGTTTGGAGTGAGCGGGTGCTTTCGAGAAGGCACCCCCGGCTGGAAGAAAAACGAAGAGTTGCTGCTCATCTCGTGGTGGTCGGTCAGCAAGTTGGGCTTCCAGGCATGAAACTGCTGCAAGCGACCGCGCGATTCGGGATGCTGCAGGGGCAGCCAGTCGCGGTTTAAATCAAACAAATAGTGGTTGAAACGACCTCCTGGCCATACTTCGTTTTGCTCCACGTTGTAGGGGTCCGTAACGAGATTCTTGCCGCGCCGAGAATTTACCCAACCAGCAAAACGGCTCATACCATCGGGGTTGATGCTAGGATCTACCAGAATCACGGTATTGCGAAGCGTCTCGTCAATGGCTGGACCTTGAGCAGCCGCCAGATAATACACAGCCAGCAGCGAGGCATTGGTGCCACTGGGCTCATTGCCATGCACACTGTATCCCATCCAGAGCACGGCTGGCATCTTACTGATATCGAGTCGGCCCGATACAGCAGGGTCCGTTAGTTGGTGGTGCTCCGCCTTGATTTGCGCAATGTTGCGCTGGTTTTCGGGCGAGGTAATCGTCAGGAGTACTAGCGGCCGGTGCTCGTGGGTGCGGGCGTATTCCGTCAGCGTAACGCGGTCGGAGGCAGCGTCCACGGTCCGCATATACATGAGCAACTGGTCGTGGCTCACGTGCCACTCCCCCACTTCAAAGCCCAGCACCGAAGCCGGCGTGGGGATGGCTGGGTTGTACGTCACCGTCTGGGGCAGGTAATACGCCAGATTGGATTTGGTTTGGGCCAAGACCGGTAGCGTTGCCAGCAAGAGTAGCAGCAAACCGTAACACTTTTTCATAGTTGAGTAGAAAGGAAAGTGAGCGTAAAATCACCAGTGAGTTTGCACGTAGGGCGGGGGGCAAAATTTGCCCCCGCCCTACGTGACTCGTTCATTACTCTTTCCCACGTTCGGGGTATTGCGTTGGAATGGGCACGGCCTTGAAAGTCTGTTTTTTCAAATCTGCCATGATCACCTCCACGGCCTTACCAAGCTGCGGGTCGGCACCGTTTTGAGTCGCGTTGGGAAGTATATCCACTTCAATATCAGGCGCTACGCCTTCGTTTTCAATTTCCCATTTCCCCTCGGGGCTGTAGATGGCAAAGCTGGGCGAAGTTACCGTGCCGCCGTCCATCAGCACGGGGTAGCCCGAAATGCCCACTAAGCCGCCCCAAGTACGCTTGCCCACAATAGTACCGAGCGAGCGGCGCCGAAAAAACGCGGGCAGGGCGTCACCGCCCGAGCCCGCAAACTCGTTCACCAGCATCACTTTAGGCCCATAAATGGACGCGCCGGGCGAGGTAAACGCTTTTCCCTCCCGCGGAGCCCAGTAGCTAAGCAGCGGACGATTGAGCAAGTCAAGAATATAGTCGGCCACAAAGCCCCCGCCATTAAAGCGTTCATCTATAATCACCGCCTCTTTATCTAACTGGCTGAAGTAGTAACGGTTGAAAAACTCGTAACCCTCAGAGCTGGTGTTGGGCAAGTACACATAAGCCACACGCCCGCCCGTCAGCTCGTCTACTTTGCGCCGATTGCCTTCCACCCAGGCAATGCGGCGCAGGGTGGCTTCGCTGGCCACGGGCACCACCGTTACTTCGCGCGCACCGCGTAGCGTAGGCTTATCATTTACCGTGAGGGTAATCTGCTTGCCCACCGTGTTTTCAAAAAAGCTGTACACGTTATCTGTGCCCTTCAGAGGCCGATTGTTGACCGCCAGCAGATAGTCGCCAGCCGCCACACTTACTCCCGGCCCCGTGAGGGGAGCGCGTAGCCCCGGATTGAAGCTTTCGCCGTTAAACACTTTTTTGAAACGGTAGTGGTCATCTACTACTTCGTAGTCGGCCCCGAGCAAACCCACGGGGCTGGCAGTCAGAGCAGGGAGGTCGCCGCCGTTTACGTAGTTGTGGCCGACTACCATTTCGCCCATCATCTCGGCAAACAGGTAGTTGAGGTCGGCGCGGTGTGCTACGTGGGGCAAGAAAACAGCGTACTTCTTCTTAGTCGCGGCCCAGTCCAGACCGTGCATCTTGGGGTCATAAAAATAGTCGCGCTCCAGGCGCCACACTTCATTAAACATCTGCTGCCATTCGTGGCGCGGGTCGATGTACGCATCCAAGGCAGTGAGCGTGAGTTTGCCATCTCCAGCCGCGGGCTTGCCAGCCGCTTCCACAATGCCATAGCTATCCTTGGGCCCCAGGTAGAGGATCTTTTTGCCGTCGGCGCTCAGGGCGTAGCCTTTCAGGTCGCTAAGATACACCTCATCTTTGCGGTCCTTCAAATCGAAGCGGTGTAGGCGCTGGGTTGGCTCCGGAGCAGTAGTCGAGGGCCCAGCGGCGGCGCTGGGGGCATTTCTTCCAGATAAAAGAGTTTGTCGGCGTCGGCAACCTGCACGTTGCTCAGTTCGCCTACTGCCGAGCCGGGCACCACCAGCACACGCTGGCTCAGCCCCGCCGTGTCGATTACAACCTTCACAGCATCAGGCTTCTTGCCGCGCAAATCCTTCACGGCTACTTTTGGGGCGGCGCGGTTGCCGGTGGGCTTTCCCACTGCTACCGAGTCGGGTTTGTTCATCGCCTCCTTTTCTTCGTCGCTCTGGGGGGCAAAAGGCGAGTCGTCTTTCTTATTGAGCACGGCCACGTACAAGGTGCGCTTGCTGACGCGGTCGTAAGAGCTCATATCGAGCCAGGTGGTGCGCAAGCCTACATCGGTGCTAGCCGTGAAGAAGAGGTATTTGCCGTTCCGGCTAAACGCGGGCGAGGTAGCATCGCTGCGGCCGTCACTAATGGGGAAGCGCCGACCCGTGGGCAGGTGGTACACATACACAGTCCGCAAGTGGTTCGGCATCTGGACAGAGTACGCTAGCCACTGCGCATCCGGCGACCAGGCTGGTGCCATCACCGACTCGTCCAGCAGTGGACCATACGCATCGGCGGCCACCCGCACCGGCTTTTTCTTATCTAAGTCTAAATACCATAAGTTCAGCTTTTTGTCGGTATAAGCAATCTTCTTGCTGTCGGGCGACCAAAGCGGATGATAGTAGAACGAAGGCGGACCCAGCGAGTAGGACTGCGCCGGCTTGATGCCGCGCTGATCATGCACCTGCAACTCGTACTCGCCCGAAGCATCCGACACATAAGCAATCTGCGTCCCGTCCGGCGACCAAGCGGGGTAGCGCTCGTGCGCACCATCCGAGTGGGTCAGGTTACGACTTTCTCCTTTCTTGGCGGGCACCGTAAAAATGTCGCCGCGCGCCTCTACCACGGCCCGCATACCGGTAGGAGAAATGGCGGCCGAGCGCACCATCGATGCCACGTTGCGGTATTGAGGCCGCAAGGCTAATACCTCGGGTGAAATACTGATTTTGATACTTTTAGCTTCGCCCGAAGCGGTATTGAGCAGGTACAATCGGCCGGCCTGCTCATACACGAGCTCTGAGCCATAGCCACCCAGCGACTTCACATCATAATCGGTGTGGCGGGTAAGCTGCTCTACTTTTTTCGCGGCCACATCATACACAAATACGTTGTTGGTGTGCTGCCGGTCACTGAGAAAGTAAACTTTGCCCCCCAGCCAGAGCGGACTGGTATCGGTGGCATTTTCGTGTGGCACTTCCTCCGTGGCCAGCGTTTTCAGGTCCGTGAGCCAGATAGGACCCGTGCGGCCGCCCCGGTAGTGCTTCCAGGTAGCGGTTGCATCCATAATATGGGTATAGGCCAACCGTTGGCCATCAGCCGAATAGCTGCCCTTTTCGCCCATGAGCAACGGCAAGCGAGTAGGCAATCCACCTGCCACCGGCACCGTAAACAGCTGTAATGGCCGTGCATAGGCCTCCTGCGAGCTGCTGAACAAGATATTCTTACCATCGGGCGTCCAGTCGCGCACCACTTCGGCCGAAGGGTGCCAGGTAAGCCGCCGAGGCTGCCCCCCATTGATCGCCACTACATAGATATCAGAGTTGCGGTCATAGTCGCCGGTGTAGGCAATCCACTGGCCGTCGGGCGAGAAGCGCGGACTAGTTTCCACGCCCGGTCCCACCGTTAGCCGCTGCGGGTTGCTCCCATCGCGGTTCGCCGTCCAGATATCACCGGCGTAACTGAAGGCTAGCTTATCACGACTTAGCGCAGGTTCGCGCAACAATAGCGTTTCGGCCGGGGAAGTTTGAGCCTGCGCAGCACCGCTGAGCAGCACTGCTACAGACAACAGTTTGTAGGGTTTTGGCATAGAGTAGTGTTCAGGAACTTGGCGAGGTGAGAAACTATATCAGAGCCTTTAATATAGCAGGTTGGCAGATGTATCAGTAGTGAAAATAGCAGCTGCAGGCCCTGCACACTTAGTTCTGGGCACAAGCTAAATGGGCAGGGTGATAATTAATGTTGTGCCGTGGCCTTCTTGGCTGTCGACGCTGAGCGTACCACCATGACCCTGGGCAATAATGTCATAGGAGAGCGAAAGCCCCAAGCCCGTGCCCTCCCCCGTAGGTTTAGTAGTGAAAAAGGGCTGGAAGATTTTGGCCTGCACATTCTCGGGCATACCGGAGCCGTTGTCTTCTACCCAAATTTCCACATGTTTCCCCACGTGCTTTATACTCACCCGGATCGTCGGCGTAAAGTCTTGCTTGCCCTCCTGCTGCCTCGCATGTAGAGCGTAGAAGGCATTACTGTAAAGGTTCAGGAGCACGCGCCCAAAGTCGGCGGCTACAAGGTTTACCAGTGGTAGCTGGGGGGCAAAATCAGTGATTAGTTCGGCCTCAAACAACGGTGTTTTCGTGCGCTGCCCCTGATAGGCCAAGCGCAGGTACTCTTCGCACAAAGAATTGACGTTGGTTGGGGTTCGCTCGCCGGTGCTGGGACGGGCGTGCTCGAGCATGCCGCGGATAATGCTCGAGGCGCGCCGCCCGTGCTGGCGAATTTTGGTCAGATTCTCGGTTACGTCGCCGGCCAGAGCACTCACCTCCTCTCCATCTCCCGCCTTTTGAGCTTCTTGCAGCTCCAGCATCAACTCCACGCTCACGTCCGAGAAGTTGGTGACGAAGTTCAACGGGTTCTGAATCTCATGGGCGATACCGGCTGTCAACTCTCCCAAACTGGCCATCTTTTCTTTCTGAATTAACTGGGCCTGGGTCGTGCGCAGCTCTGTCAAGGAGGTGTCGAGCTGGTCGCGTTGGCTTTGCAAATCCTGCTTCTGCTCGGTGACCAGCCGCTTGAGCCGCTCGGAGCGACGGAAGGCGTAGTAGAGTACTCCGGCTAAGCCTACCAGCAACGCGGCGCCACCCAGCACGGCCCACAACACCTGGCGCTGACGTCGTGCCCGGGCCGCGTCCTGTTGTTGGGCTTGGCGCAGGCGGGTGATGCGCGCCTGTTGGGCGCGGTCGGCCCGCTCAAACTCGTACTGAGCTACGCGAAAGGCTCCGGCCTTGGCCTCGAGCGAATCTGTTAAGGCCAGCGCGGCCTGGGCGTAGCGGCCAGCCGGCGCGGCCTGCCCTTGCCGGGCGTAGAAGTCAGCCAGCCCGCGCAGATAAGCCAGCTGCAAGGGTACGCGCTTAACCTGCCGGGCTTTCCGATAGGCCGTGCGCCAGTAGGTTTCGGCCCGCGCCGGCTCGCCCCGAATGGCATAGTAGCGCGCCCAACTGGCATCCAGCTCTAGGTTGCCGCCTACGGTGTTGTAGAGGGCCAACTGGAGCGAATCGGCCAGCTGCTGCGACCGCGCTAGTAGCGGCCGGGCTTCACCCAGACGGCCAAGGTCGAGCAATAGCGCACCTTTAAGCGCCAAGGAGTGGGCGTAATCCGCTGGCCGGCTGGCGGCGTAGCTGCGAGTCGTGTCGGTGGGGGTGCCTATTAGAGCCAGGCTGGCATAGCGCAGGGCGGCGGGGTATTTGTGCAACTGGCGGTAGGCCTGGGCCATGCCGCGGTAGGTGTAGTTTGCCCTGTCGTACCCGTTGCGCCGGGGCACGGCCGCGCTCACGGCCAGAGACTGACGCAAGAAGTGCAGGGCCTTAGTTGGGTTGCCCCAGTCCGCGTATGTGCTGCCCGCAACTTTTAGCTCGTTTGCCTGCTGATAGCGGCTGAAGGTGCCAGCCAAGTCGGCGCCGCGCAGCAGGTAGCTGATGCTTTGGTTATAATCTCCCTGGCGCACATAATGCCCCCCCAGGATACGATAGCACATGTACAGGTTCTCCCGCGCGCCACGCCGTTGGTAGAACGCCGCCTGGGCTTGAACGAAGGCTAACAACGCCTCCGGTGGCTGGAGTGTCCTCATCAGCTGAGTTATCCCAAATAGCACTCCAGGCACGGGCCGTCCCACCTGGTCAAACGCAGCGAGGGTTACCCGGGCCGAGTCGAGTTGTTGGGCCGGCGGTGCTTTGGACTCGGATAAGGTTAACCAAGCATAGGACAGCCGATAAGCACCGGCATCGGGGCGCTGGAGCCGGCGCGTGAGCTGCACCAATTCCTGACTTAGCTGCATGTACTCGGCCGAGGTAGAGTTTCCTAGGTCGTACAGGTGCATCAAGATACGCAAGCGAGCCGTGTCGGCGTGTTGGGTGGCGAGCACCTGCCGTAGAGAATCGGCGTTAGCTTCCCAGTAGCGGCGCGAAAAGGTTTGGGCCGCTAGCGGACCGCTGGATAGGAGTAGAAACGTTAGCAGCAGGCTCAAAAGCCCAACGGCCTGTTTCAGCAGAGGTAGCGGAGAAGTTGACATAGATACTAAAGAACTAAGCGGGCAGGATAATAGTAAACGTCGAGCCTCCACCCTGCTTACTTTCGACGCTGAGCGTACCGCCATGTCCCTGAGCAATAATATCGTAGCTGAGCGAGAGACCCAAGCCCGTGCCTTCGCCGGGGGGCTTTGTGGTAAAGAAGGGCTGGAAGATTTTCTCGCGCACCGCTGGGCTCATGCCCGTGCCATTGTCTTGCACCCGAATATGCACCTGCTCCTCCACTCGCTGAGTTGAGACCCGCACCGTGGGCTGGTAGCCGGCCTCGCCCACCTGCTGACGCTCGCGCACGGCATAGAAGGCATTAGTAAATAGGTTGAGCAACACCCGGCCCACATCCGGGCCCACCATGGTTACGGGCGTTAGCTCGGGTGCGAAGTCCGTAGTCAACTCTACGTTGAAGGCTTTGTCTTTGGCCCGCAGCCCCTGGTAAGCCAGGCGCAGATACTCCTCCGTTAAGCCGTTCAGGTTGGTAGGCCGACGCTCACCGGCGCTGGTTTGGCTGTGTTCAAGCATGCCCTTGACGATGCCCGCCGCGCGCCGCCCGTGGTGGCCGATCTTATCCAGGTTCTGGGTCAAGTCCTCGAATAGCTCCTGCTGTAAGGCCGCATCCGCAGTTACGCCTTTGGCCTGCTCCTCGCGCAGCTCCGCTACCAGTTCGCTGCTCAGGTCCGAGAAGTTGGTCACGAAGTTCAGAGGGTTCTGAATCTCGTGCGCTATACCAGCCGTCAGTTCGCCCAGGCTGGCCATCTTCTCCTTCTGAATGAGTTGAGCCTGCGTGGCGCGCAAGTCCGTCAGGGAGCGTTGTAGCTGCTCGGTGCGCTGCTGGACCTGCTGTTCCAAGGTCTCGTTCTGGGCAGCTAGCAGGGCTTGCTTTTCCTGCTCCTGGGCCAGAGTTTGGGCTGAGAGGTGCTCGACTTCGCTTAGCTTGACTTGCAACAGCTGACTATCCAGGGCAAACTCGCGGGCCAGGTACAGCGAAATGCCTAGCGCCGGGGACAAGAATATCAGCAATACCACTAATCCCCCCAACCACTCCGAAATACTAGGGGTGTGGGATCGGGAACATTCAGTAGGGCGCTGACCACCACGAGCCCCAATATGAGCACGAATATCAAGAGCATCACGGCAAACCCAGCCCCGATTATCCAGGCCCCGCGGTGCTGCTGGCGCAGGGCCCGCCCGGTCAGGCGCAGCAGCTCGACAACACTTATGACCATGAGGGGTAGTGTGGCAAATCCAAAGTAGCTACCTCCATATATAGAAAGTAATACTACCCCAAAGAGCGCCCACAACCCCCGATATACCCAGCCGGGCCGGAAGCCGAACAAAGCATAAACCGCCCGCACGACCCACGGGTACGCGCTCAGGATTAGGGGATTCCTAATCCACCCCAGGAGCAGCCGCGGCGCTGGGGTCGAGAAGGCCAGTGCCCACTGACTAAAGGCGGCCAGAAAGCCTAACGCAAATGTGCCGGTGAAGAAAGCAAAGTACAGGTTGGCCCGCTGGGCCGGGTAGTAGCGAAAAAAGACCAGGTGCAGCAGCGTGAGTAAGCCAAATATCCCGCCCATCATACTTTCCCTTAATACAACCTTCACCCGTGCGTCCACCCGCTGCTGCACCTGGGCTTCGCTGCGCAGGTACACGTTCAGCAATTGCTTCCCACCAGCCAGCCGCAGCAATGGCGAATGCCAGGGCGCGAAGCGGATAGCCAGCACCTGCTCGGCGGGGCCACCACGCGGTACGACCACCGGCGGGAGTTTGTCGGAGTCGGGAACGTAGGTGGGGTTGGCCTGAACCCTACCGTGGCGTTGTAGTAGCCGCCCGTTGAGATAAATTTCCCAGGCCCCGTACCCAGCTACTTGGAGCATTATCGCCCGTTGGCGTAGGCTGTCGGCGAGGCGAAAGCGCAGGCGCAGCCAGCTGATGTCGGTACGTAGGCGGGGGGGCAATTCTTGCCTCGGCCGGGCGGGGTTGATGGTGTCCCAGGCGCTGTCATCAAAATCGGGTCGCGCCCACTGCGAGTTGTCACCCACCTGGTAGCGCCAGCCATTTTCGAGGAGCAAGCCGCTTTGGGAGCCCTTTGGAGACAAGCTGTTTACGCGTAGCACGGCAGTGTCGGCGGGCAGCGGGGCGGCTGCGGCAGACAAGAACAGCAGCCCGCAGGCCACCAGCAAGAGAAGAAATCGCATAGTAGAGGAAAAACCACGCAGCGAACTACTTCTCGTGGCTGGAATTAATCCAAGTTATAGTTGGGCTTTAAGGGAGCAAGCTAAGCATTTACTTACTGCTAATCAGTAGAATAAACACCTATTTAAAGCCCTCGAATGTTGGCCAAGAATAAATGTATAAGCGGGCTAAAAGCGGGCAAAGCGGTACACAATCTCCATATTTGGGCGCGCGTTTAGTAGCTAGGCAGGCTCCCCTTTGGCCGCTTACAAAATTGCATCCCTTATTGATCATGAAAAAAATCAGCCTGTTTGTTTTCGGTCTATCGGCTCTCCTGACTGGTTGCCAGCCCAAAGCCGACACCTTCGCCGGCCGCCTATCCGTAGTCGAGACGCCGCAGGTATTCCGGTATCGCCCAGGCCTACCGGCCCGCGTGAGTGCTCACCGAGGTGGCGGCAACTACCCCGGCTACCCCGAAAATGCGGTGGAGTCCTTTGCTTACCTGGTTGGTCAGACGCCCATGATTATTGAGTGCGACATCGACCTCACCCGCGACAGTGTGCTGGTGCTTTTGCACGACAAAACGCTAGACCGCACGACCAACGGCACCGGCCCCCTTATCAATAAAACGTGGGCTGAATGCCAGGAATATCGCCTGGAGGACAACTTCGGCACCGCCACAAATTTCCGCATTCCGACCCTCGAGCAAGCCTTGCGCTGGGGCAAAGACAAATGCTTGTTTACCCTGGATGTGAAGCGTGGGGTGCCCTTTACGAAGGTGGTAGACATGATTCATCGGACCAACGCGGCCAGCTATGCCGCCGTTATTACCTACAATGCGCCTGATGCGGCTACTGTGTATCGGCTGGATCCTCAACTGATGATTTCGGTGTCCATTGGCGGTCAGGAAGACTACGAGCGACTACGCGCGGCCGGTGTGCCCGACCAGAACATGATAGCCTTCGTGGGAACCGCCGAGCCCGATCCGGCGCTGTATCAGTTTTTGCATACCAAAGGAATTGCCTGCATCCTGGGCGTTTTGGGCAACCTCGATAAACAGGCCGAAGTCCGCGGCGACCAACAGTATCGCACCTTCGTACAGAACGGGGCCGATATTCTGGCCACCGACCGCCCCCTCGAAGTCGCCCAGGCGCTGCGTTGATGCCCACATCAATCTCAAGCGGCCGAGTGGTGCTGCTGGCCTCCGTGCTTAAGCCGCTGAATGACACCCGAATGCTGGGCAAATTTGCCCGCACCCTGCTCGCCCACCCCGGCGTAGTGGTGCACGTAGCGGGCCGGCGGGCAACTGCTCCCAAAAAAGCCCCCCACAACCTCCACACTCATGAATTGCTGGCTGGTTCGCGCCTGAGCTGGCAACGGTTACTAGCTCAATGGCGTTACTGGCAGCTCCTGCGTCGCCTCCGCCCCAACCTTGTTTTCGTGCACGCCCCCGAACTGCTGCCGCTTACGTTGCTGTGGCAAAAGCTGACGCCTGGGGGGCTTTTTATCTATGATGTGCGTGAGAACTACGCGCTCAATATCCAAACGCAGGCCGTGTATCCAGCCTGGGTTCGCGATTCGCTGGCTGGCCTCGTGCGGCAGATAGAAACCTGGGCGGCGCAGCGGGCTTCCGCTGTTGTGCTGGCCGAGCGCAGTTATGCTAATGAGCTGCCTTTTGCCCAGTCGAACCACACCGTTATTCTGGAAAACAAATATCAGCCTGCCCAAGCCGAAGCGTCCAAATTTGCCCCCCAGCCTCTGCCCCAGCCTGGCCAAGAGCTACGACTGCTTTACTCAGGCACCATTTCGGAGCTGAATGGCGTGATTGACGCCTTAGAGCTGGCTCGCCAGCTGCGGATCATCTGGCCCCAAACCCGGCTAACGATTATCGGATTTTGTCAGCAGCCGGAATTACTTCAGCGCCTACAGGAGGCTATTGCTGCCAGCGGCGACGGCGTCGTGTTGATTGGCGGCGATACGCTGGTGCCCCACGAGCAAATTGTGGATGCCATTCGCCAAAGCCACCTTGGGCTGCTGCCCTACCGCCCCCATGCCAGCACCTGGCGTTGCCGCCCGACAAAGCTTTTTGAGTATCTGGCTCATGGCCTTCCGGTGCTGATTCCGCCTAATCCACTTTGGGCAGAGCTGGTTAATCAGCACCAAGCCGGTGCGGTAATTGACTTTTCTAAACTTACTGCCTCAACCGTGACAGATACCATTCATACGATGGCCGGCCACCGGTTTTATCCGAATGGCATTCCGACGGAAGTATTTTGGGACACCGAAGCCCAAAAACTAAATCAGGTGATCGATTCTATTTGGTAACTGCTGACCTTTGCGCCCCGTTTAGGAAACCGGGACCTATTTTTTTTAACTTCGGCCCCTTTTTCTCCGTTCTTCGCCCAAAATCCCCCTTCCTATGAGCACCCTCCGCCAAACCGAAATTGCCGGCGTCGGCCACTACGTACCCGACCGTGTGGTAATGAACGCTGAACTCGAACAACTCATGGAAACCACCGACGCCTGGATTCAAGAGCGCACGGGTATCAAGGAGCGCCGTTGGTTCGAGGAAGGCAAAGATACTACCGCCAACATGGGCGCGCAGGCCTCTCGCCGCGCTTTGGAGCAAGCTGGCCTGCAGCCCGACGACGTGCAACTCATCATTTTCGCCACGCTCTCCCCCGATTATATCTTCCCTGGTTCCGGCGTGCTTTTGCAGCGCGAATTGGGTATTAAGGATAACATTCCGGCGCTCGACGTGCGCAATCAGTGCTCCGGCTTCGTGTATGCGCTTTCAGTAGGCGACCAGTTTATTCGCACCGGCATGTATGATACCGTGCTCGTGGTGGGTTCCGAGATTCACTCCTCCGGTCTGGATAAAAGCACTCGGGGTCGCGCCGTATCCGTCATTTTCGGCGATGGCGCTGGTGCGGTAGTGCTGCGCCCTTGCACACGGGAAGGCCATGGCATTCTGAGCACCCACTTGCATGCCCAAGGCGAATTTGCGGAGGAGCTCATTGTGAAAGAGCCCGGCTCGAACCGCGAAGACCGCGTTCGGGTAGCCATGGAAAACCAAGAGGAGATGTATCCTTACATGAACGGCACCAACGTGTTTAAGCACGCTGTGGTCCGTTTCCCCCAGGTCATCAACGAAGCGTTGGCGCAGAATGGCTTACAGCCCCAGGACATCGACATGCTGATTCCGCACCAAGCCAACTTGCGCATCACGCAGTTTGTGCAGCAGAAAATGCAACTGCCCGACGATAAAGTATACAGCAATATTCAGCGCTACGGCAACACTACCGCCGCTTCTGTGCCTATAGCTTTGAGCGAAGCCGTGGGCGAAGGCAAAATCAAACGCGGTGACCTGGTGTGCCTGGCTGCTTTCGGAAGCGGCTTCACCTGGGCCTCTGCCCTAATTCGCTGGTAAGCTGAGCTACGAACCAGGAAGTGGGAAGTAACCATTTCCCGTTTCCTGGTTCGTAGCTCATTTAATATTGAGTTAAACCTTTCATTCTTCAATCGACCAAAGTGCCCAGTCACACCGAGGAAAATTATTTGAAGGCCATTTATAAGCTGTGGGAAGCGCAGCCCGGCGTGGAGGTGAGCACTAACCGCATTGCCGAAGTGCTCCAAACTCGCCCCGCCTCGGTGACTGATATGCTGCGCCGCCTCGGCGAAAAAGGACTGTTGCACTACGAGCGGTACCGTGGCGTGTCGCTTACCCACGACGGGCGGCGCGTAGCCCTGCTCACCATTCGCAAGCACCGACTTTGGGAGGTTTTCCTGGTGAATAAGCTAGGCTTCAATTGGGACGAGGTGCACGACGTTGCTGAGGAAATGGAGCACTTGCAGTCTCCGCTCCTCATCCGTCGCCTTGATGAGTTTCTGGGCTTTCCCCAATTGGATCCGCACGGTGACCCTATCCCGGCCGAAGACGGTGCGATAGTTCGGCCGCAGCATCGGCTGGTTTCAGACCTCCAACCTGGTGAAGAAGGGACTGTAATGGCTGTTAAAAACACCTCTGTCCCCTTCCTCCAATACCTCGACAAAGCTGGGTTAAGTCTGGGTGCTAGAATTGAAGTATTGGATAAAGTAGCATTCGATAATTCATTAGAAATCAGAATAAACAGCAATAAGGTTACACTGATCTCTAATGAGATAAGCTGCAATTTATTTGTAGCTGACTAAGCCAGTACTGGCACTTCGTGCAGCCACTTGTGTGTTAGCAGAAACGCCCCTAGTCACCAGTGACGCGGCCTGAACTATCTGGCATCAGCCTGCGGAAAGCAGCGCTAAAATTTGCCCCCAGTACTCCTATTTATGCTGCTTCCCCCTTCCCTTTCCGATACTATTATTGCCTTGTCTACGCCGCCGGGCGCCGGGGCAATTGCAGTCATTCGCCTCTCCGGGCCAGAGGCATTCTCTCTCACCAACGGCTTATTTCGCGGCAAAAATCTCGCTGAGCAGCCCAGTCACACCTTGCACTACGGCACCTTGCGCGAAGCGGATGGTCGCATTCTTGACGAGGTAGTCGTTTCCTTGTTTCGGGGGCCAAATTCCTACACCCGCGAAGACGTCGTAGAGATAAGCTGCCACGGCTCCGACTACATTGTGCAGCAGGTGCTGACCGCCTTTACGCGGCGCGGTGCCCGCTTAGCCGAGGCGGGCGAGTTCACCAAGCGGGCCTTTCTGCACGGCGCCTTCGACCTAGCCCAAGCTGAGGCCGTCGCGGACCTTATTGCCGCCGATTCGGCCTTATCGCACCAGGTAGCCATGCAGCAGATGCGGGGTGGCTTTTCGCGGGAGCTGCGCGACTTGCGCGCCCGCCTAGTGCAGTTTGCTGCCCTGCTAGAACTGGAGTTGGACTTCGGTGAAGAAGATGTAGAATTTGCCGATCGAAACGGTTTGGTAGTTCTGCTACAAGAAGTACAGGCATTGGTTCGCCGCCTTCTCCGTTCATTTGAGTTAGGCAACGTTATCAAAAACGGCGTTATCACCGTCATTGCCGGACGGCCTAATGCGGGTAAATCGACTCTGCTGAATGCCTTGCTGAATGAAGAGCGGGCCATCGTATCGGCGGTAGCTGGCACCACCCGCGACCTCATTGAGGATGAGGTCAGCATTGAGGGAATTCGCTTCCGGTTTGTCGATACGGCCGGCCTGCGTGAGACCACCGATGAAGTCGAATCTATCGGAGTAGAGCGTACTCGCCAGCGTGTACGACAGGCGGCTCTTCTAATTTATCTATTTGATTTGACGACTAGTATTCCTAGTGAAGTTCAAGCAGAGATTGAAGCATTGAATCCTGGGGGGCAAATTCCGATGCTGGCGGTTGGCAATAAACGCGACGTTGCTTCTGCGGCTCAGTTACAGGCCTTCCGCAATCAGCCCAATACCGTTCTGATTGCGGCTAACACGGGCGAAGGTCTTGAGGAGCTACGCGCTGATTTGTTGGCTCGGGCCCGCGGCACTGGTCTCGATCAAACAGATGCCTCGACTATTGTCACCAATTTGCGCCATGCCCGCAGCCTTGAAAAAACCAATACCGCGTTAGACGCCGTGTTGGTAGGGCTGGCTACCGCCGCAGGTACTGAGTTAGTGGCTGCTGATCTACGTCAGGCCTTGGCGGCGCTGGGTGAGATTACCGGAGAAATATCCTCCGATGATTTATTGACCAGCATTTTCACCCAGTTCTGTATCGGCAAGTAGTGGCTTATTCCCGCGCTTTTTGGTTTCGAAGCGCTAAATTGAATAAAACCGCGTCTGGGGGGCAAATTCCCCGTTTTCACCTGAACAACATAAGTCGCCAAGTTGTAGTATAGTGTTCAAACATCGATTATCCTTTCTGGCTTGCTAGTTATTCTTTAGTTTCGCCCCGCAACCACCCTCTAACCCACGCTTATGGCAGAGTCTGCTGAACTTATCCTCGACGGTAAATCCATTTCCTTACCCGTCATTGAAGGCACCGAGAACGAAAAAGCATTTGATATTGGCAAGCTGCGTGATCAGACGGGTTACGTAACCCTCGATTCAGGCTACAAGAACACCGGCGCCACCAAGAGCGCCATTACCTTCCTCGATGGCGAAGAAGGTATCCTGCGCTACCGCGGCTATCCTATTGAGCAGCTCGCCGAGCGGTCGAATTTCCTGGAAGTAGCGTATTTGCTGATCTACGGCTCTTTGCCTACCCAAACGGAGCTAGACAACTTTGCCCACCAAATCACGACCCACACGCTGGTGCACGAAGATGTGCGCAAGATATTCGACGGTTTCCCATCGGCAGCCCACCCCATGGGCATTCTGTCCAGCCTGATTTGCTCACTGACTGCTTTTTACCCCAAAAGCCTCGACCCCAATCAGAGCCCAGAGGAGACTAATCTGAATATCATTCGTCTGATTGCTAAAATCTCGACGATTGCGGCTTGGTCGTATAAGAACTCGGTGGGTCATCCGCTCAACTATCCTCGCAACGACCTCGACTATTGCTCGAACTTCCTATACATGATGTTCGCCTTCCCAACGGAGAAGTATGAGATCAATCCAGTGGTTGTAAGCGCTCTGAATAAACTGCTGATCCTGCACGCCGACCACGAGCAGAACTGCTCTACCTCTACGGTACGTTTGGTAGGCTCGGCTAATGCTAGCTTGTATGGTTCGGTTTCGGCCGGTGTGAACGCTCTATGGGGCCCACTGCACGGCGGAGCCAACCAAGAGGTGATGGAAATGCTGGAGGCCATTCAGCAGGACGGCGGCAACACCCAGAAGTGGGTGGATAAAGCCAAGGACAAGAACGACTCTTTCCGCCTGATGGGTTTTGGCCACCGCGTGTACAAGAATTTCGACCCACGCGCTAAAATCATCAAGAAGGCTGCCGATGACGTACTCAAGGCACTTGGTATTGATGATCCACTGCTCAAGATTGCTCAGGAGTTGGAGCAAGCAGCCCTCACCGATCCGTACTTCGTGGAGCGCAAGCTGTATCCGAACGTTGACTTTTATTCCGGTATTATATATCGCGCTATCGGTATTCCCACGGAGATGTTTACAGTGCTCTTCGCAATGGGTCGCCTGCCCGGCTGGATTGCTCAGTGGAAAGAGATGCGTGAGAACAAGGAGCCTATTGGTCGTCCCCGCCAGATTTATACCGGCGAGTTGGAGCGCGATTATGTCGGCATTGAGCAACGCTAACTGATTCGAGTTCACTAGCCACAAAAAAGCCCCCAGACCTATCTGGGGGGCTTTTTTGTGGTTGCTTGGTAAGAATAGTTGGTAGCTTTAATTCTTCACAGCCGTCATTGTGGCTTTCGACTGATTGTAAGCTACCATTTGCTTTGGCCATAGGATGGCAGCCAGATCCCACTCATAGTGCGACTGTACCTCCGCCAAATACTGGTCAAGAGCAGCAGGATCAGACGATAGGCGAGTCTTGGCCTCTTCCATTTCGGCGAGCATCTGCAGATTCAAACGTTTGATCTTCACATACTGACCTTCGTCGAGGCGAACCTTCTGCGCCATCTGACGGGTAAGTTGCGTAGCACGGGCATTCAGTGACGTTCCATTGTCAGCTAGCGCGGTAACGGACAGCGCGGAAGCTAAGCTGATCATGACACAAACCAGAGTATAGATTCTTTTCATAAAAGGAGGGATTTAGGAGTGAAAAGAGAACGGTTGATTACTACTATTCTGCCATGGCCCGAAATGCTATTAAGTGCATATCACGCCGACAAGAATTAGAACACCTAAATATAAACTGATTTAGATAAAAATCAACACATTTTATTGATTAATTACCATTTAATAAATTTAAATATAAATTTTACTATAAAAACAAATCTTTAAATGAGTGAGCATCACACTTAGCTTAAGTAGTAGATAAGCTCACAGATGCCACTTAAACCCTAAAATAGACCGGTATAATCAGGCTATTTTAAGGGAATAAGAATAGTCTAAAACCTAGATTAATTAGAGGCATTCATTAGTGCAGTCATAGTACTCCGCGACTGCTGATACATAGCAAACTGATCAGTACGCATCACTCGGGCAAGTGCAACATCATAGTCAATCTGAACTTCCGCCATTTTCTGATCCAAGCTCAAGGGATCGGCAGCATAGCGAACTTTCAAATCGTCCATATCCGAAAGCATTTTCACATTGAGCTGCTTCACCTTTAAGTATTGACCTTCGTCCAGTCGTGCTTTATTAGCAATAGCGCGAGTGAGCGTAGTTGCGCGAGCTTGAATGGCTGTAGATCCATCAGCAGCCAATACAGTGGACGATGCCCCCTGCAAGCACAGGATTAAACAGGCAAAAAAATATACTTTTTTCATAATGGTAGGTAAAAGAAGGTAAAGTGGAAAAGAAACATTTGATGGGTTTTGCAAAGTGTCAGCCTCACATGCTCAAGCGGATCACAGTTACATCACGTCTCAAATGTATATGGAAATATTTAAAAAAAAACATAATTTTTATCACTATTCTACTTCTTTACTTTTACCACAAATAGATAATTCATTCACTGGAAAGCTTTTAATGATTCTATAAGCAAGAAATACTACAACACAAAAAACCCTAGATTTTATAAAATCTAGGGTCGTTTTTGAACTATTTATACTTAGAGTGCTAGAGTATTCGGAATTCGATCCTTCTATTTTGTTGGCGATGAGTATCAGAATCATTTGGCTGCAATGGCTTGGTTTCGCCATACCCTTTGAAACGAAGTCGGCTTGCTTTCACTTCATTTGCCACCAAATAATTATACACAGCTTTTGCTCGGTTTTGCGACAAAACCATGTTGTCGCTGTCTGCTCCTACATCATCGGTATGCCCTGAAATCTCTACTTCTATATCCTTATACTGCCGCATAAATTGGATCAGCCGATTTAATTCTGTTCGGGATTTAGGCTTGAGGTCATACTGATTGGTATCAAAAAACAAGTTATTCAGCACAATACTGCGTCCTGCCCGCACAGGCTCCAGATAAATATCTAGGGTCAGCGGGTCGAAGCGTCTCTTGTCAGTGTAGTCAAAGCTTAAGCTCTTCATCAAATACTTGTCCGCGACGGCGTACATCGCGTATTGCCGCCCTTCGTTAAGCACTACGGTATAGTCACCCGATTCGCTATCAGACGTTACGTACTGCACCAATTCATCCGTTTGCAGATCATAGAGCTGCACATCAGCCCGCAACGGCTTTTTGGTTGTCGCATCGAATACACGACCTTGAGTGTAGGTACTGGTTTCACGGGCTCGAACTTCTGCGGGAACCTCAAACCCGAATAATTCTACCGGCCGGTCGCGCTCCTGTTTTACGCCCGGCTCAGTAGCGCGTGAGCGGGAGCAGAAGCCACGACGATTGTCGGAAGTAATAAAAAGGGACGCTTCATTTTCGAAGGTATTTAGTGGGTAGCCAAGGTTGCGGGGCTCACTCCAACGGCCGGGCGCCTGCATCTCACAGCGATATACATCTAGGCCCCCCATGCCAACAAGGCCATCCGTGACATAATACAGCGTGGTTCCGCTGGCATGAATAAAGGGTGCCATATCCTTGCCGGGCGTATTCACAGGCTCTCCCAAGTTGCGAGCAACACTCCACGTATCGTCGGGCTGCAGAGTGGTCACGTAAATGTCTTCCTGGCCTTGTCCTCCCCGGCGGGTAGAAGTGTAGTAGAGAGTGCGTCCATCGGCCGAAAGAGTAGGTTGTGAGTCCCACTCAGGCGAGTTAACGTTGCGGCCTAAGTTCTGTGGCTTGCTCCAGTTGTTGCCCGTTCGACGCGAGATATACAAATCGCAACTTCCCACGGAACCAGGTCGGTCGCAGGAGGTGAAAACAAGGGTCTTGCCATCGCCTGAAATAGTGCTGGCTCCCTCCTTGTACTGTGTATTAATGAGGGGAGAAATAGAAACTGGCTGCCCGAAAGACCCATCATCATTACGCTTAGCAACAAAGAGATTTTCATCGCCTGCATCCTGAATGGTATAAAGCAGAAAGCGGTTGTCAGCCGTCAGAGCAGGAAAATACTGATACCGAAACGTATTCAGTGGCTCACCCAGCCGCTCTGGTGACATACCCACGGGATTGGCTATGGCCTTGAGGGCAAACTCACAATTCTTGAGTTGGCGCTGGGCCCGGCTGACATTGCGTTGGCCTTTGGGGGCCATTTTCACATAATTTTTGTAACCAGTGGAGGCTGTTTTGTAATCACCAAAGGTCATCGCCAATTCCCCCAAGGTATAATAGTCAGCGTAACGCGTAGCGCTGGGGGCAATATTGCTAAGCCGGCCCGGTAAGCCTCAAAAGCCGCCTGGTTTTCCCCCATGGCTTTGAGCAGAGAGCCCTTTAAAAGGAAGGGTTCACCCTGGGATGGAAACTTATCATTGAGAATCGAAAGCGTCTCAAGGGCTTTTGTAAAATCGCGCTCTTTGGCCTGCTCCTGGGCTTTCTCAAACAGGTGGCGGGCCTTCGTATTCGTCGTGGAGAGTTTGGCTTGCGCCAGCGCAACGGTTGTAGGGAGGATGGCACCTACTAACAGCATCAACAGCACGAAAACAGGTAGCAAACGGCGCATAAGCAGAAGCTGAAAGCTACGGTATATCGAGATACTTATGCGTCTGTAAAGACACCTGCCACTGCGGATTTTGCTTCACATAGTCCACGATTAATGGGGTCATCTGTGCGGCACGGCTCCATTCAGGCTGCAGATAAAGGCGAGTGTGCGTACCTACTTGCGCGGCGTGCTCTTCGGCCCATGCAAAATCACTCTTGTTGAACACAACTACCTTCAATTCATGGGCCAACTGAAGCACGGAAGGCAGTGGTGCCTTAAATTTCTTGGGCGAAACACAAATCCAGTCCCAATCGCCGGTAAGTGGATACGCACCCGATGTTTCGAGCCAAGTTTGGCAGCCGGCATCTTTTAGGTTGGCCGTGAGCTGAGTTAAGTTGTGCATCAAGGGCTCTCCACCCGTCACCACCACGTTGCGGCCCGGATGCTGCTTCACAGCCGCGACCATGTCAGTCAGTGCCACGGGCGGATGTTGACTAGCATCCCAAGATTCCTTCACATCACACCAGTGGCAGCCTACATCGCAGCCGCCCAGGCGAAGAAAATAAGCAGCCCGACCAGTATTATAACCCTCTCCCTGAATGGTATAGAATTGCTCCATCAGGGGCAGTGAGGCATTGAGATATGCCGCCGCCGCCGAGCCGGCTATAAGGGGAATTGTATGCAGCAAAACAGTAGAATATGGTAAAATAAACAGTAAGCGAGGCCCACGGCCCGGATCTTCAAACGCTATAGCGCTCGACTTCCGTTCCGCGTACCCACTTTTTAAAAGTAGTCGAACTACCCGGACTTTAAAAGCTTTATTTCGGCTGAATAGGATTCTACCGGGCGTATATGTCTCCTTTAGCGGCGCGCAACGTATTAAGCAAGAGCATGGCAATAGTCATCGGGCCCACTCCACCAGGTACAGGTGTGATGTAGGAACACTTAGGCGCTACCCCTACAAAATCAACGTCACCCTTCAGGGTAAAGCCAGACTTCTTGCTAGCATCGGCCACCCGGGTAGTACCTACATCAATAACGATGGCACCGGGCCGTACCATGTCAGCCGTCACGAATTCAGGTCGGCCAATGGCAGCCACTACGATATCGGCCGTGCGAACAATCTCAGCCAGGTTGCGCGTGCGTGAATGACACAAAGTAACAGTGCAGTTACCCGTATCTAAGTTCTTGGCAAGCAATATACTAACCGGAGTCCCTACGATGTTGCTGCGGCCAATCACTACGCAGTGCTGCCCGCTGGTTTCAATGCCGTAGCGGCTTAGCAATTCCACTATACCGGACGGGGTAGCTGGCAACAAAGCAGGTAAGCCAGCCACCATGCGCCCCATATTCATTGGGTGGAATCCATCAACATCTTTCTCCGGCTTGATGGTTTCGATAACCTTATCAGCCGAGATGTGGGCCGGCAGTGGCAGCTGCACAATGAAGCCATCTATGCGGTCGTCGTTGTTGAGTTCCTCCACCTTGGCCAGCAACTCAGCTTCGGTGATATCATCCTCGTAGCGCAACAGGGTTGACTCGAAGCCTACCCGCTCGCAGGCCAGCACCTTGTTACGCACGTAGGTTTCAGAGCCACCGTCGTGGCCCACCAGAATGGCGGCCAAGTGGGGAATTTTGCCCCCCGCGGCCTTTATTTTTTCAACCTCGGCGGCAATTTCTACTTTGATGTCTTCGGCAGTTTTCTTGCCGTCGATGAGTTTGTAGCTAGTAGCTTCGGGGGCAGTGGTCATGCGGGTATCAGCGATATTATTCGGAAGAAGTGGTAGTGGTCTTACGTGCCTCATTATGCGCAGCAATAGCAGCGGCGCCGGATTCCTGTAGCTCTTTCTCCATCGTGGGCCAATCGTCGCGCCAACGAAACTTGCGCTCTTGTCCTTTAATGATCTTGTCTAACTGTACTTCGGTCGTACAGTTCTCGGTGAGTTTGTTAGCCATTGGTTTGAGGTAGTCATACAACGGCTTGTCAGGAAGTGTATGAGGTGAAAAAAGTAAGACAAGCATAAAAAAACGCGCCCCAAGAGGCGCGTTTCAATCTTTAATCAATCGAGTTTCAACACTGCCAGGAAGGCTTCCTGTGGGATTTCCACGGAGCCTACTGAGCGCATCCGCTTCTTGCCTTCCTTCTGCTTTTCAAGCAGCTTGCGCTTCCGGCTGATGTCGCCGCCGTAGCACTTGGCAATTACGTTTTTGCGAAGGGCTTTCACTGTTTCGCGGGCGATGATCTTCTGGCCTATACTGGCTTGAATAGCGATGTCGAACATCTGGCGCGGTAAGAGCTCCCGGAGCTTTTCGCAGATGCGCTTGCCCCACTCATAGCTTTTGGAACGGTGCACAATGGCCGACAGGGCGTCGACCTTCTCACCATTGAGCATAATGTCGAGCTTTACCATGTCCGACTCGCGAAAGCCAATCAGCTCATAGTCAAGGGAGGCGTAACCGCGGCTGATGGTTTTAAGCTTGTCGAAGAAATCGAACACGATTTCTGACAGGGGCAGCTCAAAGTTCATCTCTACCCGCTCGGAAGTTAGGTAGCTCTGGCCTTTGATAATGCCACGCTTTTCCATGCACAGAGTGATGATAGGCCCTACATAGTCAGCCGCAGTAATAATCTGCGCTTTAATGAAGGGCTCCTCAATGTGCTTAATCAGGTTCGGCTCCGGCATTTCGGAGGGAGCGTTGATGGTCAGCAACTGATCCTTGGTGCCAGTGGCGTGAAACTGAACGCTGGGCACGGTAGTAATCACCGTCATGTTGAACTCGCGCTCCAGACGCTCCTGCACGATTTCCATGTGGAGCATACCTAGAAAGCCGCACCGGAAGCCGAAACCCAGCGCCGCTGAGGTTTCGGGCTCCCACACCAGCGAGGCGTCGTTGAGCTGCAGCTTCTCCATGCTAGAGCGCAACTCCTCGTACTCCGTGGTATCGACGGGATAAATACCGGCAAATACCATCGGCTTTACGTCCTCGAAGCCGACAATAGCCTCTTTCGTGGGCCGCGCTACGTGGGTGATTGTGTCGCCTACTTTTACTTCCCGAGCCTCCTTGATGCCTGAAATCAGGTAGCCTACGTTGCCGGCACCCATTTCCTGGCGAGGCTCCTGGTTAAGACCCAGAATACCAATTTCATCGGCGCCGTACTCCTTGCCGGTAGCCATAAAGCGCAGCTTATCGCCCTTGCGCATGGTACCGTTCTTGATGCGGAACAGAACCTCAATGCCGCGGTAAGAATTAAAAACGGAGTCGAAAATCAGGGCTTGCAGCGGGGCTTCTGGGTCGCCTTTGGGAGCCGGTATCCGCTCGCAGATGGCGTTCAGAATGGCCTCGATGCCGATACCGGATTTGCCGGAAGCCGGGATAATATCCTCCCGGTCGCAGCCGATGAGATCCACGATCTCGTCGCTCACCTCTTCCGGCATGGAGTGTGGCAGATCGATCTTGTTCAGCACTGGAATAATTTCCAAGTCAGCACCAATAGCCAGGTACAGGTTAGAAATCGTTTGAGCCTCAATGCCTTGCGAGGAGTCGACAATGAGCAGCGCGCCTTCGCAGGCGGCAATGGAGCGACTTACTTCGTAGCTGAAATCGACGTGGCCGGGAGTATCAATCAGGTTGAGCGTATACATTTCCCCTTTGTAGGGGTACTGCATCTGGATGGCGTGGCTCTTGATGGTGATGCCCCGCTCCCGCTCCAGATCCATGTTGTCGAGTAGCTGAGCCTGCATGTCGCGCTTGGCCACAGTGCTGGTGAACTCCAACAGGCGGTCGGCCAGGGTGCTTTTACCGTGGTCGATGTGGGCGATGATGCAGAAATTGCGGATATGCTTCACTGGCGAGGGTTTTACAACTACAAAGGTAGGCAACAAGGGGCGGAAAAGCTATCTGAGTGATGCCGCCGCCCTTAACTGAGGCAGAGAATGCGCTGGGGGGCAAATTTTGCTTCAAGCCCAACCGTATGAGGAAATCCGGCTTCTCCGTTTCGCTAGTGCTAATCATACTGGCACGCAAGCAAAAGTCTACCCTGCTATCCTCTCATTTCATACCCGCATCATCTCATTCTAGTTCACTAGGTATGACAAATGGCCGGAAATGCTGTTGTTGAAGTACTCAAACTAATTTTAACCTCAACACCTCTCCCATGAGCATTACCCTGAAGCAAGCCCAACGAGCCCTCACCGCCGCCCACGAAGCAGCCGTGGCGCACAACGTGAAAATGAATATTGCCATTGTAGACAGCGGCGCCAACCTCGTGACGTTTCTGCGCATGGATGACGCCTGGCTTGGCTCCCTAGATATCTCCATTAAGAAAGCCAAAACCGCTCGGTTTTTTGATATGAATACTGGCGAAGTTGGTAAGCTTTCCCAGCCCGGCGGCCCGCTTTATAACATTGAGCACTCCAACGGCGGCCTCATTACCTTCCCCGGCGGCATCCCGATTCGCAACAATCAAGGCGCTGTCATCGGGGCTATTGGCGTATCGGGCGACACCGTGGAGAATGACCACACCGTAGCCCAAGCTGGCGCCGACGCAGTGCAGGCCGTGAAGGAGTAACACTCAGCTCGATCTAGTAAGCCAGTAAAAAAGCCCCCCAGAGCATGAAATAGGTACACTGGGGGGCTTTTTTTACTGATTGTTGATGAACCCACACCGGCGCAACGTTTCTGGCGCCTTTCCTCCAACCACAACCTTATCTAACTATGGCAAACAATCGCGGCGTCGTGTACTTGGGGCCGGGCAAAGTAGAAGTGCAAAGCATCGACTTTCCCGAACTAAAGAACCCCAAAGGACGCAACATCACTCACGGAGTGATTCTGAAAGTAGTGTCAACCAACATTTGTGGATCCGACCAGCATATGGTGCGCGGCCGGACCACGGCTCCCGCCGGCCTCGTGCTAGGCCATGAAATTACGGGCGAGGTTATCGAAGCCGGAGCTGACGTCGAGTTTTTAAAGAAGGGCGACTTGGTATCGGTGCCCTTCAATGTAGCGTGCGGCCGCTGTCGTACTTGTAAGGAGATGAAAACCGGTATCTGCCTGACTGTGAACGAAGGCCGCGCCGGCGGCGCCTACGGCTACGTGGATATGGGCGGCTGGGT
Source organism: Hymenobacter sp. HDW8 (assembly GCF_011305775.1). Taxonomy (NCBI): domain Bacteria; kingdom Pseudomonadati; phylum Bacteroidota; class Cytophagia; order Cytophagales; family Hymenobacteraceae; genus Hymenobacter; species Hymenobacter sp. HDW8. The sequence goes on along the minus strand of NZ_CP049907.1, from coordinate 260,760 downwards.
AGGTGGCCAGGCCGAGTACGTGATGGTGCCCTACGCCGACTTCAATCTGCTGAAGTTTCCGAATAAGGATCAGGCCATGGAGAAAATCCGCGACCTGACCATGCTGAGCGACATTTTCCCGACGGGTTTTCACGGTGCCGTGAAGGCTGGCGTCGGTCCGGGCGCTACGGTATATATAGCAGGCGCGGGGCCTGTAGGCTTAGCCGCGGCAGCTTCGGCGCAGCTCCTGGGCGCGGCCGTGGTTATCGTGGGCGACATGAACAAGGCTCGTTTAGCTCACGCCCGTTCTTTTGGTTGCGAAACCGTGGACTTAACGCTTGATGCTACCCTGACCGAGCAAATCACCCAGATTCTGGGCGTGCCCGAGATTGACTGCGCCGTCGATTGTGTGGGCTTCGAAGCCAGCGGTCACGGCACCGACTCGAAGAAGGAAGTGCCGGCTGCCGTTCTCAACTCCCTTATGGAAATCACCCGCGCGGGCGGCTCCATCGGCATTCCGGGCCTGTATGTAACCGAAGACCCCGGCGCCGAGGACAAGGCCGCCCAGAAAGGCAGTCTATCTATTCGCTTCGGCTTGGGCTGGGCCAAAAGCCACTCCTTTCACACCGGCCAAACGCCCGTAATGAGCTACAACCGCCAGTTGATGCAGGCAATTCTCTACGATAAAGTGCAGATTGCCAAAGCCGTGAACGTGGAAATTATCAGCCTCGATGACGCTCCCAAAGGCTACGCTGAGTTTGACAGTGGCGTGGCTAAGAAATTCGTCATCAACCCCCACAACATGATTCCGGCATGACCGCCTTTTCTCTAAATACAATTACACTGTAGTTAGAAGAATAGAAAAAGGCCCGCCAGGATACTCTGGGGGGCCTTTTTGTGCTTGGGAGAATAAGTAATGCAACTGTACCCTACTCCACTTCTATCTACAATGTAAATGATACTCAATTTCTACAAAGTTTATGTCCTTTCCCTCTTATCCTCACCTTATTGCGTCCTTATTATTCGTGCTTGTAGCACCTTCTATTGCCTCAGCCCAAAGCGCTTCACCTGGTCGCGTGACCAACGCTGCGGGCGAACCATTACCCTACGCCTCGGTGGGCGTACTGGGGAAACCCATCGGGACAGTAGCCAATGGCAGTGGCTCGTTTTCTCTAGCGCCCTTGGCCACCGCTGCGGCTTCCGACACAGTTGTCATCTCCTGCGTTGGGTATCTGCCTCAGCGTTTGACCGTGGCTCAGCTTGGCAATTTGGCTGAAGTGAAACTTGTGCCTCAAGCCCATACGCTGAAGGAGGTAAAAGTGTGAGCCACCGACCGGAAACGTCACCGCATCGGCAACGATGGCAGCTCCAGTCTGACTGCCTACAATTTTCAACTTCGTCAGGATGAGGACCCGGTGCATAAGCCTGGGCGCGAGGTGGGCACGGTGCTGCGCGTGAAAGCCAACAGCCAACTGGAGGACGCCAATTTTTATATTCGGCACAACCACTTCCGCGACCTGCGCTTTCGGCTCAATGTGCGCGCCCTGGACGACAATGACCAACCCACGACTTCTCTGCTTACCCGCGACGTACAGTTTGGCGTAGCCGATGGTGCCACCGGCTGGCAACACATCGACCTGAAACCCTACGATGTGCAGGTGGGCAACAATCAGCGGGTAATCGTAACGCTTGAGTGGCTGCAGGGAAGGCCTGACAGCAAGCACGATTGGTACTTACTTACCATTCCGGGCCCCATATCACCCTTGCACCGCACCATGTTTCGGGATAAGTCGGAGGACCGCTGGATCACCATGCCCGCCAGCCTGAGCATGTACGTGACGGCCCTGAGTCTACGAAGCTGAGCATGAACCTCGCAGGGTGGCGTGCGTAGGTATTGGGGGGCTTTTTCGGCCGCGCCTTATTTATCTACCTATCTCTCTAGCTATGAGCCTTACCCTGAATCCGACCGCTGTTACCTTTGCCAAACATCTTATTGAGGAAGGCAAATTCAAAAACGACCAGGGCCACTGGGGCCAGCACAATCCCCATACCTCCGCCCAGAATACCTACCTCAGCAAGCATGAGATGGAGGAATATGGGCAATGGCACTTGGGCCTCGATATGAGCAAGGCCGAAGACACCAAAGGTCGCTACCACTTCCCTTACGGCGACTTCAAAACCGTGCACCGCGACGGCCTGATTGCCGCCAAGGAGCGCGCCGCCCAGCAAGGCTACACCGATATTGAAGAGGCCGCTGATAAGTTGCTGCAATTACTCGAAGAACAGACTGACAAGTAAGCGGGGGCTTTTTCAGCGCATAATTGCTACTTTTAGACTATGCAGAATCTATTCGAATCCGGCGGCATACTTCTGGGGGCTCTTACTTAGAGCGCATGACCGATGACGAGTTTTTCGACTTCTGCCAGCAGCACCCCCAATTGCGCATCGAGCGCACCGCCAACCATGAAATCGTCATTATGTTGCCTACCGGCAGCCGCTCAGGTAAACGCAACTTTCGCCTCAATCTTCAACTTGGTAAATGGTGGGAACAGCACCAGTCACTTGGCGAAGCTTTCAATTCTAACACTGGCTTCACCCTCCCCGACGGCTCCGTACTGTCGCCGGATGCTTCCTGGGTTTCAGCTGCTAAATGGAACGCGCTGACCGTAGAGCAGCAGGATAAGTTTGCGCCCGTGTGCCCAGAATTTATAGTCGAGCTGAAGTCTGCCACTGATTCGACCAAAATGCTGCAAGCTAAAATGTTCGACTGGCTGCGCAACGGCGCGCAGTTGGCGTGGCTTATCGTGCCCGAAACGGAAACGGCTTATATCTATCGTCCCAGCCAGTCGGAGCCGGAGTTGGTGCAGGGCTTTGACAACGAGCTTTCCGGTGAAGCGGTGCTGCCGGGGTTTCGGCTGCGGCTGGCGGAACTGCGGTAAAAACTTTAACTAGCTTATTAACTATACTTATGCTTGACTTTAAGCTCTGGCTGGAATTCGAACACTTTGATTCATCTGAATGGGATGCACAGAATGAGTTCTGTAATATTAAAGTAGAGCTTTCCACTGGCCAGACCTACGGAATCAATGTCTGAACTTATGCTTTGTTAAAAACTGCCGTTAGTCACGATTTCAAGGCAAATAATAATTTAGATGGAGCTTACATCATGCCTCCTGATCTGTTTGTAAAGGAGTTAACCAGAGAATGTATAGAGGCAACCATAACAGACTTACTAAGCATAGGACAGTTAGATAAAGTGCTTAATCCTAGTGTGCTGATTAAACAGTCAGCTTAGCTTTGCACCTCACCAAAAAGCCCCCAGCATGCCGCGCCAGGGTTTCGGCGGCTGACGGCATTGTGAGAGTGTTTAGATTTAGTTAGAACAAGAGCTATTCTGATAAACTTAAACAAGCATCCAATACCCTTAACAATTATGTCTGGCATAAAAACCATAGGCTTTTCTTTACCTGACTGGTATTTAGCTCTGATGAGCCATAAGCACGAAAAAATCTATGATTTTGAGCAAGAGGAAGGAAAGTATTTACACTTATGGCCGATAGCTGAGGTTTCAGAAATAAATCAGGGGTACAATGCCGATGAAAACTTCCCAGGTTTCTTCTTGGTAGGAACTTATGAAATTGGCGAGGCCTGTGCTATTGAAAAGGAAACAGGCAACATTTATACTGTTCCGTTTATTGGTGCTATTCCGGATGATGCGATTTATGTTGGTAAAACCTTAGAAGAGCTGACAGCATACTTGCAGGAACCTTGGTAACAAAAAGCCCCCCGCTGCTGCGCCGGGGCTTTTTTCGTACCTTAGCCCCACGTACCCCACCCCATTCCACCCGCTATGCAAGTTGCTCCCGTAGCTCCCTATAAACCCCAGCATCATATCCGCATTGTGACGGCGGCGGCCCTGTTCGACGGCCACGACGCGGCCATCAACGTGATGCGCCGCATCATTCAGAGCAGCGGCGCCGAAGTCATTCACCTGGGTCACAACCGCTCAGTACAGGAAATCGTGGACTGCGCCATTCAGGAAGATGCTCAAGCTATTGCCATTACCTCCTACCAAGGCGGCCACAACGAGTACTTTAAGTACATGCACGACCTGCTGAAAGAGCGCGGCGCGGGCCACGTGCGCATCTTCGGCGGCGGCGGCGGCGTGATTCTGCCCAGCGAAATTGCTGAGTTGCAAGCCTACGGAATCGAGCGCCTCTACTCGCCCGACGACGGCCGCGCTATGGGTCTGCAAGGCATGATCAATGACCTATTGCAGCGCTGCGACTTCCCCACCGGCCAGAACCTGAACGGCGAGGTGAGCCACGTAAAAGAGAAAGACGCCCGCAGCATTGGCCGCCTGATTTCGGCCGCCGAAAACTTCCCCGAGGAGTTCGAGCGCGTGAAGAGCCAGTTGGTCGCGGAGTTTCAACAGCAGGAAAAAGCTCCCCACAACGGCAATGGCGCTACCCAACAAGCTGCTACCGGCGATACGGAAGTCGCAACAAGCTCCGCTCCTATTCTCGGCATTACGGGTACGGGTGGCGCGGGCAAGTCCAGCTTGGTAGATGAGCTGGTGCGGCGCTTTTTGATGGACTTCCCTGAGAAGACCATTGCTATTATTTCCGTAGACCCCAGCAAGCGCAAAACCGGCGGAGCCCTGCTCGGCGACCGGATTCGGATGAACTCCATCAACTCGCCGCGGGTGTACATGCGCAGCCTGGCCACCCGCCAGAGCAACCTCGCCCTGAGCAAGTACGTGCAAGACGCCGTAGACGTGGTGCGCGCCGCCAACTATGACCTGATCATCCTCGAAACCAGCGGCATCGGCCAGTCCGACACCGAAATTATCGAGCACTCCGATGCCAGCCTCTATGTAATGACGCCGGAGTACGGCGCGGCCACCCAGCTCGAGAAAATCGACATGCTGGACTTCGCCGACGTTATTGCTCTCAACAAATTCGACAAGCGCGGCGCCCTCGACGCCCTGCGTGACGTGCGCAAGCAGTACCAGCGCAACCACGGCCTCTGGGACCAGCCTCTGGACTCGCTGCCTGTGTTTGGCACCATCGCATCGCAGTTCAACGACCCTGGCATGAACCGCCTGTACCGGGCCGTGCTGAGCATGTTGGAGAAGAAAACGGGAGCCACTTTTGCCTCCCAGCTGGAAACCACCACGGAGGATTCGGAGAAGATTTACATCATTCCGCCCCACCGCACGCGTTACTTATCTGAAATCGCTGAAACCAACCGCAACTATGATATTTGGGTACAGAAGCAAGCCGAAGTGGCCCAGCAGCTTTACGGCCTCGACCAAAGCCTCAACGCCGTTAGAAGCCTCCAGTCCGGCGGATCTGGTGGAGGCGGCGGGAGCAGCAGCAACGGAACCGACCCCGGATCACTCGTGGCCGGCTTGGAGAGCACATTCCAGGAAATCAAGCTCCGGCTCGATGGTCAGAACTGGAAACTCCTGGAGACCTGGCCGCAGAAAGTAGCCGCCTATAAGGCCCCCGAATTCGTCTTTAAGGTGCGCGACAAGGAAATCCGTATCCTAACGCACACTCAAAGCCTGTCGGGTCAGCAGATTCCGAAGGTGAGTATGCCGCGCTTCACGGCTTGGGGCGACTTGCTGCGCTGGCAGCTCCAGGAAAACGTACCCGGCGAGTTTCCTTACACGGCTGGCGTGTTTCCGTTTAAGCGGGAGGGCGAAGACCCCACTCGTATGTTTGCGGGCGAAGGTGGCCCCGAGCGCACCAACCGCCGCTTCCACTACGTGAGCATGGGCTTGCCCGCCAAGCGCCTGAGCACGGCCTTCGACTCGGTGACGCTCTACGGCGAAGACCCCGACCACCGGCCCGACATCTACGGCAAAATCGGCAACGCCGGGGTGAGCATCTGCTGCCTCGACGACGCCAAGAAGCTATACTCCGGCTTCAACCTGGCCAACCCTAGCACGTCGGTATCCATGACCATCAATGGTCCGGCCGCTCACTTGGCTGCGTTCTTCATGAATGCCGCCATCGACCAGCAGTGCGAGCTCTATATAAAGGAGCACGGACTGGAGCAGGAAGTGGAAGCCAAGATCAACCAGATTTATCAGGACAAAGGCGTGGTGCGCCCCAGCTACCAGGGCGAGCTGCCCGCCGGCAACGATGGCCTCGGCCTGATGCTGCTGGGCGTAACCGGCGACCAGGTTTTGCCCCCCAATGTGTATGCCACAATCAAAGCGCGCACGTTGAGCCAGGTGCGCGGCACCGTGCAGGCCGATATTCTGAAGGAAGACCAGGCCCAGAACACCTGCATCTTTAGCACCGAGTTTGCCCTGCGCCTCATGGGCGACGTGCAAGAGTACTTTATTAAGGAGAAGGTCCGCAACTTCTACTCAGTGAGTATTTCGGGCTACCACATTGCCGAGGCTGGCGCCAACCCTATCACTCAGTTGGCCCTCACCCTGAGTAACGGCTTCACCTTCGTGGAGTACTACGTGAGCCGCGGCATGGACGTGAACGACTTCGCGCCCAACCTGAGCTTCTTCTTCTCCAACGGCATCGACCCCGAGTACGCGGTGATTGGCCGCGTGGCGCGCCGCATCTGGGCCAAGGCCATGAAGTTGAAGTACAACGCCAACGCCCGGAGCCAGATGTTGAAGTACCACATCCAGACGTCGGGCCGCAGCCTGCACGCTCAGGAAATCGACTTCAACGATATCCGCACCACGTTGCAAGCCCTCTACGCTATCTACGACAACTGCAACTCTCTGCATACCAACGCCTACGATGAGGCCATCACCACGCCCACCGAGGAATCGGTGCGCCGGGCCATGGCTATTCAGCTCATCATCAATCGGGAGTTGGGCTTGGCTAAAAATGAGAACCCGCTGCAAGGCTCCTTCATCATTGAGGAGCTAACTGACCTGGTGGAAGAAGCGGTGCTGCTGGAGTTCGACCGCATCACGGAGCGCGGCGGCGTGCTGGGCGCCATGGAAACCATGTACCAGCGCGGCAAGATTCAGGAGGAAAGCCTGCACTACGAGATGCTCAAGCACACGGGCGAGTACCCCATCATCGGCGTGAACACGTTCCTCTCCTCCAAAGGCTCGCCCACGGTGCTGCCCGCCGAGGTTATCCGCGCCACGGAAGAGGAAAAGCAGTACCAAATAGCGATGCTCAACAACCTCCACGCCCGTAACGAAGGCACCACGGAGCAGCGCCTGAAGCAGCTACAGCAAGTAGCCGTGCAGAATGGCAACCTGTTCGAGGAGCTAATGGAAACGGTGAAGTTCTGCTCGCTGGGGCAGATCACGAATGCACTGTTTGAGGTTGGGGGGCAATATCGGCGGAATATGTAATTGTCTTTCGAATCAAAATTTGAAGGGCACTATCTTGCTGGGATAGTGCCCTTTTTAATGCTTCATAAACTATTGTATGACAGGTTCGAGCCTTTGGAAAAAGCTATTTAGCCGCATCGACGAAGCTACCGAGCTTGCTTTGCATATGGCGGGTGCGACAGTTCGACACAGAAATCCTTTTGAACAGCTTGAAGCGTTTAGAAATGATGAAGAGCTTTCGGAGGAGTTTATTGAGAAGTGGGTACTGAAGTTTTACATGACCTCATTAAACAAACTCGATGCTCAAACAATGGAAGCATTTGTCACAGCTTCCAAGGAAGTTACCCCAGATGTTGTAAGACATTTACTAGGCGACTTTGATTGGCGGCCAAGAATTGTTGGTGCCTACTTCGCTGCAATCAAAGGTTATACTGAGCTAACCGATATTATAGGTGTTCATCTCTTGAAAAGTGAAGTGTGTTATGCAGGTTCAGGATACGCCTTGGCCTTAGCTACGTTTGGAGGAGACCAGTCAATCGAATACCTAAAAATGTATCTTGACTTTTATCTAAACCGAAAAGATTTGTGGTTTGACCAAGGCTCAGTTCTAGCTGCGCTTTATACAATCTCTCCTACTGAACATAATCAATACTTAAATAACTGGCGTAAGTATAAAAGTGATAAGCCTTATTCAAACTTAGATAACTCAATCGCGCATATGATACGCAGCAAAGAGGTTGTTAAACAGCTTGGCGAAGCTTCAAGCTAATCTCTCAATGACCGTTAAACTGGCGCGAGCTTGTAGTTCGTGTCTAGCCTTGAGGTGGAGGTTGTACCTCCACTGCCGCAGTAGCGGCAAACTCTGACCGCGCCGCCTAGGTAATCTGGGCGGCGTTGTCGTTCTGGCGGGGGAGGCGCAGCCTCCCGGCATGGCTGGTCACGAGTTACGCTGCGCTAAACTCGCGCCAGTGGAGAGTCATTGCGTTATGTGGTGTTTGGATAATCCTGCATCTTGCTGGCATGAGTGAGAAGTATAAGATTCAGGATTCGCAGAAGCTCTACTTTGTTTCCTTCGCTACCGTTAACTGGATTGACGTGTTTACGCGGCGGCTTTACAACGACATTTTCGTGGACAGTCTGCGTTATTGCCAGCAGCACAAAGGGCTGGAGCTTTACGCATGGTGCCTGATGACTAATCACGCTCACCTGATTATCAGCAGCGCCCATGATAACCTGTCGGCTATTCTTCGTGATTTGAAGCGCCACACTTCTAAGAGTATTCTGAAAGCTATTCAGGAAAACGACCAAGAAAGTCGCCGCGAGTGGATGCTGTGGATGTTTAGCCGAGCGGGGCAGCGCAATGCCCACAACGAGCAGTATCAATTCTGGCAGCAGGACAACCACCCTATCGAGCTACACTCCAACCAGCTTCAACAACAGCGCCTCGATTACTTGCACCGCAACCCAGTTGTAGCCGGTTTTGTGGACGTGCCGGAGGATTTCCTCTACAGCAGCGCCCGCAATTATGCCGACCGGCTCGGCTTGCTGGATGTATTGTTTATTGGTTAAAAAAGCCCCCAGATTCCACCCACTCCCCTATGCCCCGAATTCTACCCGTCATTGTGCTGGCCCAGTTCTTATGCACCTCACTCTGGTTTGCAGGCAATGCCATAGCGGCGGATTTGGCGGCCACCTTGCAGCAGCCACCCACCTTTGTAGCCCATCTGACCAGCGCTGTCCAGCTAGGGTTTATTGCCGGCACGCTGGTATTTGCCTTACTAGCCATTGCCGACCGCTTTTCGCCGTCGCGGGTGTTCTTCTTCAGCGCCTTAGCTGCCGCGCTGTGCAACCTGGGTATTAACCTCCCCGGTGTGGAAGCGGGCAGTTTGCTCGCCTTCCGCTTTTTGACTGGCTTTTTCCTGGCGGGCATTTACCCAGTGGGAATGAAAATAGCCGCCGATTACGCGCAGACGGGCTTGGGCAAATGGCTGGGTTTCTTGGTGGGGGCGCTGGTGCTGGGCACTGCTTTCCCGCATCTGCTAAAGAGCGTTACGGCGCAGCTGCCGTGGCAGTTTGTGGCGCTGGCTACCTCGGGCCTGGCGGTGCTGGGCGGCCTGGCCATGCTGCTGCTGGTCCCCGATGGCCCGTACCGCCGCACCGGGCAACGCTTGCAACTCACCGCTTTTCTGAGCGGCTTTCGGTTGCCGCGGTTCCGCGCCGCCGCCTTCGGGTATTTCGGCCATATGTGGGAACTGTACACCTTCTGGGCCTTTCTACCGCTGATACTGACGACCTATAACAACGCCCACCCCGGTGCCAATTTGCCGGTGTCCTTCTTGTCGTTTTTGCTGATTGGAGCGGGTGGTTTGGCGTGCATGGGCAGCGGGCTGCTCTCGCGGATAGTTGCCCCCCGCACGCTAGCTACCACGGCGCTGGCCTTGTCGGGGCTGTGCTGCTTGGTGTCGCCGCTGGTGCTTCGCAGCCAGTCGGGGGGCTTTTTTCTGAGCTTTTTGTTTGGTTGGGGAATGGTAGTCGCCGCCGATTCGCCTATGTTCTCCAGCCTAGTGGCGCAAAGCGCGCCGGACGCTTCTCGCGGCACCGCCCTGACCATCGTGAACTGTATTGGCTTTGCTATTACTGTAGTCAGCATACAATTCACGAGTTGGCTTAGTGGCTTTGTGCAGGTCCAGGACCTTTACCTGCTGCTGGCTGTGGGGCCGGCGTTGGGGTTGCTGGCGCAGCTGAGCGGCAGGGCGAGGCTAGCTCCGGCTCCAACTGGCACAAAATCGTAGCACTCAACTATCCTCTTGAAGAGACTACGTTGCCTCTGCTGCACTAGGGGCATAATAAAACCGCACCGCTTGAAGCAATCTGAGTATCAGTTATTTTCAGGCAACGCTAACGGCGCTACTTCCATCTTGCGCTGTAGTAATTGCTGTGGCTTCCATTGCCTCTGGGGGCTTTTTCACTTGCCTTGTATGAGAGTTTCTTTCCTTATCCGAAGCTTCGCGGGTCTGCTGGTACTGCTGCTTAGCGGAACTGCCTCTTTCGGCCAGAGCAGCCCACCCGACCCGTATGCCAAAGCCCACAAGATCATAGCCGACCGGGACTCGATTGTGGCGCCAAACGGGGTGCAGGAGTCGTACGCGGTGCCGGTAGGTGGCGTGCAGCAGTGGGTATACGTGCGGGGGCAGGATAAGCGCAACCCCATCATCCTGTTTGTCCACGGCGGGCCGGCCTCGCCCATGGCCCCGGTGACGTGGATGTTTCAGCGGCCGTTAGAGGAATATTTCACCATTGTGCAATACGACCAGCGTGCCTCGGGCAAGACTTACGCCACCAACGACACCACCGGCCTTGGCCGCACCATTCGCGTGGAGCAGTACGTGCAGGATGCAATTGCGCTAGCCGAAATTATCCGCAAAAAATACGGTCAGCAGAAGCTCATTCTGATGGGCCACAGCTGGGGCACTATCGTGAGCATGCACGCCGCCCTCAAGCGCCCCGATCTGTTTTACGCCTACGTGGGTATCGGGCAGGTTATCAACTCCCAGGACAACGAGCGGCTGAGTTTTGAGTACGCTCTGCGCGAGGCTACAAAGCAGAAAAACGAAGTGGCCTTGCGGGAGTTGCGCTCTTTTGCCCCCTACCCTGGCAACCAGCCCATCACCCGGGAGCGAATTATTATTGCCCGCAAATGGCCACAGTACTACGGGGGCTTGTCGGCGTACCGGGCCAATTCTGTGTACTACTTCAACGCCCCGCTCCTTTCTCCAGCTTACACACCAGTTGAGGTTGAGGCCATTGATAAAGGCAGCCTATTTACGCTAAGCCGCCTGCTGCCGGAGTTTCTGCGTGTTGACTTCAAGCCGGTGAAGTCATTTCCTATCCCCGTGTTTATGCTCATGGGTCGCCACGATTATACGACACCCTCGGAGCCCACTGTGAACTGGCTGGCCGCACTAAAAGCCCCCCTGAAAAAAGGCATTTGGTTTGAGAACTCCGCACACTTACTGCCGCTGGAAGAGCCTGGCAAACTGCTGCTTACATTGGTGAATGAGGTCAGACCGCTAGCCACCTTGCCGGCAAACAGCCGCAAAAAGTAGCTACCGGGCGTAGAACGCGTACCGAGAGCACGCCAGAAGGTTGTCGCTTATGAAACCGACGAGGAGCGCGGCTGTCGCGATAAGCACGTCTAATTGAGGGGCAAATGCGTACATTACCCTGATGCGCAAATTTTTAAATACTTGTATTTGGGAAATGAGTTTACTAGCCATGCTTTTCGTGCTGGCTGCCTGTTCTTCACCCGAACAGCAGACGAGCATACAGACTCAGGAACCAGACACGAGTGCGCGCTACATTCGCCAGCGCGTGGTCTTGCCGGACGTGCCGCAGCGGGGGCGGGTGCTCGACCGTAACGACTCGGTGCTGGTAGCCACGCGCACCCAGTATCTGCTGAAGCTGCCGCGCAAGCCCCCACTCGATACGGTAGCGCTAGGCCAATTGCTCGGCTGGGGGCCGGTGGCTACGCGTAAGCGCATTGCCGATGCCCTGCCGTATGAAGATATGCCGGCCGGCTACCCAGTTGAGCTTAGCCTCACGGCAGGCGAAGCCAAACGGGTGCGCCGCCAACGCAAAGACTGGCCCCAGCTAACCCTGACGGAGCGCCCCCAGCGCACCTACACCACCAGCGTGGGTGCCCACTTCCTGGGTTATATGGGCGCAGAGGCCCAGGCCTTTTACAAACAAGCCAAGCGCTACCGGCGCGGCCGCTTTTATGAGCTTCGCAATGGCGGACTCGAAACCTACTATAATGGCCTGCTCAACGGAAACCGGGGCTACCTGCATCCCTTAGTAGATTCGTTGGGCCAGACGCACGGCAATTGGGCTCCCGACACAGCTTTTCAGCAAGGCCAAGACTTAAGGCTGACCATCGACGTGAAACTACAGGCCTACGCCGAACAGATGATGGGCCGCCGCAAAGGCTACCTTGTTGCGCTCGACCCACGTACTGGCGAAATCCTGTGCTACGTGTCGGGGCCCACTTACAGGCCGGCTACTATCACCGCGCCCGACCAGGCCCTAGTGCGAGGTAAACTGCTGGAGCACGAGAAAATGCCGCTGATTAATCGGCCGTCTACACTGGCTAATCCGCCCGGCTCGGTATTCAAGCTGGTGAATGCCGCCGTAGCCTTGCAGTTGGGTGCCATCACCCCCGCCACCTCGTTCCGCTGCGACCAGACGCTGCTTAGCTGCGTGCATAAACATCCCCAGCCCAAAAACCTGACTTTGGGCTTGCAATACAGCTGCAATCCTTATTTCTACCAGGTGATGCGGAACGTTATTAACTACGTGCCCGACAGCCTTGCTCAGGATTCGGTGGCTGCCCGCCACGTAAACCTGGCCGAGTGGCGCCGCTACGTCCGCTCGTTTGGGCTGGACTCCGTAATGGGCGTGGACTTACCGCGCGAAGCTCCCGGCTTTCTGCCCAACCCGGAATATTTTGATAAGGCCCGCGGCACGACCAAATGGACGTATCGCTCCATCTATTCCCTCAGTATCGGGCAGGGCGAAATCAACCTTACGGGCCTGCAAATGGCCAATATGGCGGCCATTATTGCCAACCGCGGCTGGTACTACACGCCCCACCTGGTGCGGAACGTAGGTGACGGCGGGCCGCTACCCCGCTTCACCGAAAAACACCACACCCTCATCGACAGTGTACATTTCGAGGCGCTGCTGCCAGGCATGATAGCCGTAATGGAGCGCGGTGGCACTGCTGAAACCTCCAGCCTGGCTGATGTAGGCATTACGATAGCCGGCAAAACCGGCACGATAGAAAATGATGGCGACGACGACCACGCCGCCTTCGTGGGTTTCGCGCCGGCCGAGAATCCTGAGATAGTTGTAGCGGTTTATCTGGAAAATGCGGGGTTTGGAGCTACGGCCGCCGCGCCCTACGCCGCGCTGGTGATAGAGAACTATCTGGTTGGCAGGATTGCGCCTAAGCGCAAAAAATGGGAAGCACGCATTCAGCAGCGGGCCCGGCGCGGGTATTAAGCGTAACGGCGCGTGCGTTATACCCTCGCTTGCGCTTCAGCAGCACGTCGGTATGGCGCTAAACAACACAGCATTTTTCCTAACTAGTGTCTATGAAACCCAACCTTACTGTTTTCCCGGCGATGCTAAGTATGCTTCTTCTTGGAAGCTGCTCCGACAACAAAACGCCTGATGTTGCGGCCACGGATACGTCGTCTGCATCAGCCTCACCGAGTGGCGCGGCCGGCGACTCTGCGCGGGTGAGTGGCGAGCCTTGCGATATCAAGCTGGCCAATATCCACTTTACCAAAGCCGTGAATGGGGCTGATACGTTGGCGAAGGTGGATCCAAATGGTAAGATAGCCTTTCGGGTTGGGGCCAAAAAAGACTTCTTCAGCGACCCCAACGATAACAAGCTGTCTAATAATACCGCCCCTATTCTGCTGGCCAGGGTGGATAATACCAAGCCCTTTACATTGGAGTCGAAAGTCATGCCCGGCTTCACGGCGAAGGGGCTGTATAATGCTGGGGTGCTGTATATCTACGTGAACGACAGTTTTTGGCAGAAGCACTGCTTTGAGCAGGATGAGCGCGGCAACCAGCGCATTGTGTCGGTGCGCACCATTGGCACCTCCGACGATAATAACCACGACGTGGTGAAAGGCGGCTCGGCCTACATGAAAATATCGTCGGATACGCGCACGGTGGCCAGCTACTATTCGCTCGACAAGAAAACCTGGCAACTGGTCCGGCTCTACAAAAACAACTATCCCAAGGAAATCTGGATGGGCGTGAGTGCGCAGTGCCCCGTTGACACGGGCACGATAAGTCATTTTGAGGAGATAAGCCTTACCCAAAATAGCGTAAAGGATTTTCGGCTGGGCAACTAACGTATCGCTGTCGTGTCGGCTGGTTGGGCAGACGGACAGAGTGAAGCAGCGCCAAGCAATCCGGGGGGCATTTTAACAACTACTACCCTGACTGCGCGTACTATAAGCTCATCTATTTACCTACTCCCATGGCCACCAAAACCCTCAAGGAGATTGCTACCAAAATGGCGAATCTCGACATTGCCATGCTCACGACGGAAACCAGTCGGGGCCAGCTGAGCAGCCGCCCGATGAGCAACAACGGCGACGTGGAGTACGATGGCAACTCCTATTATTTCACTTTCGAGCAGTCGCGCACGGTGCACGACATCAGCGAGAATCCGCACGTCAACCTTGGCTTCAGTGGCCCGAAGGGACTGTACGTATCCATTGTGGGCACGGCGCATCTTATCCGGCACAAGCCCACCATGCAGCAACACTGGCTTCCTAGCCTGAAACAATGGTTTCCGGAGGGAGTAGATACGCCCGGCATTGTGTTGGTGCGCGTAGAGGCTAAGCGTATTAAGTACTGGCAGCAGGAAGACGAAGGCGAGTTACACGTTAAATAAGCCCCCCACAAGCTTTTGCAAACCGCCCCGGCCACTACCTTGGCTGGGGCGGTTTCGTTTTGAGGTAGTTACCAATTGGCGTGTGATACCTACACCTGCTGGGCTGAATTAAGAAGGACTGGTATTTCGGCCTACGAGTTTGTATTGAGTGTCGAAAAAGCCCCCCAGAACTATCCAGCCGTTCCTGCGTTATTTGCAACCTACGGCTCTCAGGAAGCTGGGAGCGGCTTCCCACCCTATCTCATAGTTTATGATTACTACGCTGCGCCGTGGCGACGGCAGCACTTACCTCACGGTGCGCTACGACCAGAGCGAAAACTGGATTCATGCCCATTGGATTGGCCGTCAAACGCTGGGAACTATCATGGACGGCGGCCTGACTTACCTGGAAATGCTGCGCCACCAACCCTGTCCGAAGCTATTGAACGACCACCGCGACCTGGTGGGCACGTTTACGGAAGCCAACGACTGGATTCAGCAGGTTTGGACGCCGCTCATCATGGCCGCCGGGCTGCGTTCCTTCGCACAAGTCGTGTCGCCGGACGTCTTTGGCCAAATATCCATCGAAGACCTTCAGCACCGCATCAGCGACCAACTCGATATTTATCTGTTCGACGACCTCGACGCGGCCCAAAGCTGGCTGCGGGCGCAGTAAGATTTGCCCCCCAGACTTGCTTAGGTGGATAGTTAAGCAAGCACCTAATAACGCGTATGTGAAATTAGAATCATGGTTCTAGAGCTTCCTAAAGGAATTCAAATTATCGAGTTACCACATGCTATGCGATTTAAAGGAGATGCGGCTAGTATTGAGCGTCTAGAGTCAGAATTGCGCATAATTCAACATAGCTCTTTTGAGCAGAAATACACTTTAGGAAGTATTACACTGATTGTATCTGATGAGCTGCCTTATGCGCTTAGGAAAGGCACTTACCAGATGCCGAGAGACGCTTGGAATGTATTAGCATCAAAGTTCATGGAGGTGGCTATGAGTTTGGAGGATAGCCCGTTCGATTTTAATGACTGTGGGTATCTGTACCCTCCTTTGGAATTTGATTTAGGTGTTGAGTTAGTAGTCAAACCAAATCCTCATTAGCACCATATGTAACCTAGTGACCAGTTCATCCCTGAATGTATCAAGTGAGATAATAGCCTCAATTAAGCCGCAGCTTTATCTTTCGTTTCTGTCCCCAAACTCCCTTACCACACACCATGAAAAAACTCCTACTTGCCTCCGCCCTTCTCTTTTGCTTCGCTGCACAAGCTCAAAAGCTTACCAGCACCGAACGTAAGATTGTAGCGTCGGTGCAGCAGAATATGCCGCAGAGTGAGAAGCTACTGGAGGAGGTGGTGAACATCAATAGCGGTACGCTCAATTTGAAAGGCGTGCGCGATGTGGGCACGGTCTTTCAGAAGGAATTTGACGCCATAGGCTTCAAAACTGAGTGGGTAGCCATGCCTGAAACCATGAACCGCGCAGGTCATCTGGTGGCCCAGCGCAAAGGGAAGAAGGGCAAGAAGCTGTTTCTCATCGGCCACCTCGACACGGTGTTTGAGCTGGACATGCCCTTTACTAAGTACACCCGCCTGAACGACTCCACCGCCACCGGGCAAGGGGTAAATGACATGAAAGGCGGCAACGTGGTGATTCTGGCGGCACTCCAAGCCTTGCACGCCAACGGATTGCTGAAAGACGCCACCATCACCGCTTACTTCACCGGCGATGAGGAGCGCGGCGGCAAAGGCCCCGAGAGTCGCGCCGACTTTATTGCTAAAGCCAAAGAGGCCGATGTAGCCTTGGCGTTTGAAACGGCAACCAATCTTCACACCGTTGCCACGGCGCGGCGCGGCAGCAGCACCTGGCAGCTCAAAACATACGGCACGGCGGCTCACTCCTCGGGCATTTTTAAGCCCACAGTAGGCTATGGCGCCATCTATGAGGCAGCCCGCATTCTGAATTCATTTCGGGAAACCCTGAGCAAGGAGCAATACCTCACCTTCAACCCCGGCTTGATGGTAGGCGGCTCGGAGGTGAACTACGACGAGGCCAAAGCTCGCGGTGAAGTGGTAGGCAAAACCAACATTATAGCTCCTACCGCCTCCGTAACCGGCGATTTACGCTTTCTGACTGAGGAGCAAAAGGAAGCAGCCCGCACGAAGATGCGCGCCATCGTGGCCGAGAATCTGCCCCAAACCCGCGCCGAAATAACCTTTACCGATGGTCTGCCAGGTATGGCTCCTACCGCCGGCAATCAGAAGTTAGCGACCCTCGCCGACCAGGTGAGCCGCGACTTAGGCTTCGGGCCCGTAGCGGCCGGCGACCCTGGCTCCCGCGGCGCCGGCGACATCTCCTACGTGGCGCAGTACGTCGATTGTCTGGATGGCCTGGGCGTGTCGGGCAAGGGTGCGCACGCGGCGGGCGAAACCATCAACTTAAAGGAGTTTCCGATGTTAGTGGAGCGCGCCGCCCTGATGATTTACCGACTCACGCGGTAACCGCTGTCAAATTTGCCCCCCACGGCGTTCGTGAAAGCATTTATCCTATCTACAATTCTCATGGAGCAACAGATTCAGCAGCAGGTTCAGGACTACTATGGTACGCAGTTGCGCACTAATCAGGATTTAAAAACCAATGCCTGCTGCACCGACGACATCCCGACGGCTCACAAAAAGATACTAGCCACGCTGGAGCCGGAGGTGCTCGAGAAATACTACGGCTGCGGTGTATGCGTGCCCGAGGCCGTGCAGGGCTGCACCGTGCTCGACTTAGGCTCGGGCAGCGGCCGCGACGCCTTTTTGCTCTCCCATTTGGTAGGTGAGCAGGGCCACGTAATCGGGGTGGATATGACGGAGGAACAACTGGCGGTGGCCCGACGGCATGTAGCAGCTCACACCACTCGGTTTGGGTACACCCAGCCCAACGTGGAGTTTCGTCACGGCTACATTGAGGATTTGAGCAGCGCTGGCCTCGCCGACAATAGCATCGATTTGGTGGTAAGTAACTGCGTATTGAACCTGAGTACCGATAAAGCCGCCACCTACCGCGAGATATTCCGGGTACTGAAGCCGGGTGGAGAGCTGTACATCGCGGATGTGTTTTCCGACCGCCGCATCCCCGAAGCGCTGCGCCACGATCCGGTGCTGTACGGCGAATGCCTGAGCGGAGCCATGTATATTGAAGACTTCCGCCGCCTGCTTATGCAGCTTGGCATCCGCGACTACCGCCTCACGGCTAAGCGCGTCCTGACCATCGACAACCCCGAAATTCAGCAGAAAACGGGCAATATCGTTTTTTACTCGCTCACTATCCGGGCTTTCAAACTCGACTTAGAAGACCAGTGCGAAGACTACGGACAAGTGGCTACCTACCTGGGCACAGCCGACAACCCACACCGCTTCGTACTCGACGACCACCATGTTTTTGAGGCGGGCCGGCCACAGCTAGTGTGCGGCAACACCGCCGATATGCTCAGCCGCACCCGCTATGGCACCCATTTTCGCGTCGATGGCACCAAAGAGCAGCACTTCGGCCTGTTTCCGTGCGGTCCGGCCCCTGCGACTGCCCCGAGTGCGACAGCCACCAGCTGCTGCTAAAGTAGCCGCTGGTTTTGTGAATACAAGTGGATAACTGACAGTTGAATTTGCCCCCCATACCCATCCCGAGCGTCTAAAATGCTACCAGTTGCTATTCGCCAACGGCTAGGGTTAATAGCTATTCATGCAGGCGCTAGAGGTTTTGTCTTGCAGCGTAATTACTGTTATACTTTAATGTTGTTTTAATTTTGTCAGAACTTAAATGCTGCCTACGCTGTAATTTGAGAGGGCAATAACAAAAACTACGCTTGTGGAGCTTAGAAATGACTTCGATCAAGGCCATTTCTAGGTGGCTTTTCGCTATTATGTATATTAATCTGTAATCCTCAAATTAACCTGCTGCTTTTATCCGTATTTATAGCAAACAGGCATGCTTATCCTATTAAATTAGATCGTGTTGCAGGCGCAGTGAGTTATGCGAATCCCAACCTCTCCTCCCATAATCGCACCTGTTGCAGGCAATGTAGCCCGACCCTTATGGTCGGTGATGATACCCACTTATAATTGTACCGGGTATCTGAAGGAGGCACTACTAAGTGTTCTAGCGCAGGATCCGGGGCCCGCCGCAATGCAGATAGAGGTAGTAGATGATGCCAGTACAGACGCAGATGTGGCTGCCATGGTAGCCTCGGTGGGCGCCGGCAGAGTGCTTTATTTCCGGCAGCCAGTGAATGTGGGCAGCCTCCGTAACTTTGAAACCTGCATCAATCGGGCGCAGGGGCACCTGGTTCACCTGCTGCACGGCAACGACCGCACCGTGACGGGGTTTTATGAGAAACTTACGCAGCTTTTTGAGCAGTATCCTGAGGCGGGCGCGGCTTTCACGCACTACGCTTCTATCAACGAGCAGGGGCAACGGCAGCATGCTCCGCCACCCGTAGCAGAAGTTGCCGGCATTCTGCCCAACTGGCTTCTGCGCATTGCCGAGTACCAACGCCTGCAGTATGTGTCTATTGCAGTACGCCGGGCAGTGTATGAGAAGCTGGGGGGCTTTTATGGTACTAGTTATGGCGAAGATTGGGAAATGTGGGTGCGCATTGCCGCCCATTATCCTGTAGCTTATATACCGGAAATTCTGGCTGAATATCGGGGCCATACCAACTCTATCAGTTGGGAAAAAGCCCGCTCTGGCGAAATCATACCGGATCTGATGAACGTGATGGCGCGTATTCAGCAGCATGTGCCCAAGTCGGACCGACACCGCATACTAGCTTTATCCAAGCGCTACTATGCCAATTTTGGTATTGGCACTGCCTACCACTTGTTACACGAGTCACAGAATTGGTCGCAGGCGCATTTTCACTTGCTTCAGGCACTGAAACTAAGCAAGCATCCGTCTGTCTATTATCATATTCTAAAGTTCTACGTTAAGTTCTTACTTAGAAAAACGTAAGCTCTGGCTGTCTACTTGAGCCCCCTAGAACCTATTATATGCGGCTACTTTTCCGCATTGCTGTGCCATTGAATGGCAAAATAGCCGCAAGGTCCTTTACCGGTGTTAGTGAAGGCGTGGGGCACATTGGCTTCTAGAAAAACCACGTCGCCCGCCGCGGCTTTGTGCGCTTTCCGATCGATTAAAATTTCGCCGCTGCCTTGTATCATCAGGATAATTTCTTCGGTGCGGTGCGTGTGCGGCGGATGGCTGGCAATGCCGGGCATAAGCATCGTGGCATGCACATCAAACCGCCGGAACATGGTGGAAGGCCGGTCGAAAACGGGGCGCGTTTCCTTTTTATCGGTTTTCACGACTGTAAACTGGCCCCAATCCTTCATAAACGAGCCGCCACCCGCCCTGGCCCGCTGCCGGTCAATGCCGTCTTTCGACTTGTACCGCAGCACATAATAGGTGGCTGGCGCGCCAGATACGTTGCGGAGGCGTTGTTTGTCGCCGGCCCTAATAAGCATGACGCCGCCGGGCCCGAGGGTTTCAGTTGAATCCTGAATGGTGGCGGCTAGGCTTCCCTCCTTCACTACTATTAACTCTTCCGCATCGGTGGCGGCTGGCTGAGCTTGGTTTACTTGTCCGGCTTTTAAGGTGAAGGTATACACCTCCAGCTCCGTCAGGTCGAGGGTGCTGCCTTTCATGAATGAAACCCGCTCTCCGCCTTTTTCCGTGGTTTGGGCAGTGCCTCTATACACCGCTGAAGTCAAGTCAGTCGTTAGAACAGAACTGCCCAGAAACAGGGCTCCCATAAAAAATAAAGCAGTTTTCATAGGTTAAGATTTCAAATTTGGCCAAGCTAATAACAGCTACTTACGCTTCACGGAAACGGTGGGTGGCTGGCTGAAATACTGCCAGTTGGCTTCCGCTTGCTCCTTCGTGTAGTGGCCATTAAACACGAGCAGCCGATAGCGCAGCGTGTAGGTTTGGCCGGGGCTCAGAAGCCAGTCTTTGTTCTTGGTGGGCGAATAATTCACGAACACGTCGCCCGTACCATTCTGCGTTTCGGGCCACACGCGCAGCGGCTCGGGGTGGTTGTAGTTGGTGGGAGCTGACAGCATCACCATTCCGCCGTAGTCGCTATCCAATTGGCCCTGCACGATGCACCAGCGGGCAGTGGAGCCGTCGGCATCTTTGCGGGATTTGCCCCCCGAAGTAAGCACTTCGCTGTTGTCCTTGTTCCACTTTTCGGTAGCTCGCCAGCCAAAGCCGCCGTACCGGTAGGTGAGCAGACGCACCGGGCTGGCACTGGCGCACGTGAGGTTGATGGTGACATCAGCGATGTAGTAATCGGCATTGCTGGGCTGATACACCCGCACCGATTGCAGTTCGTTCAGGGCTACTTTCTCTTTCCCATCCTTTTTAAACGCGACGTGCTCCTGCTTTACCAAGTACTCGGTGAATACTGGCCCGTTGGTTTTAGACACTAAGCCCGTGAAGCGCACGGTGCCCTTCCGGTCTTTCAGGTTCCAGAAATCTACGGTGTCGCCTTCGAATAGCACGTGCGTCCAGGGGTTCCAGATGCCGTAGTGGTGGTAATGGTCGGGAGCCTGAATGCGGGTCAATACCTGTCCGTGGGGCGACCAGAGCGGATGAATAAAGCCGCTGCGCTTAAAGGCTGTGTCAATGCCAGCGGGCGGGTAAACCGTTTTGTAATTATACTGGAGCAGGTTCTTCGCGCCGGCCTGCACAAGCAAAGCCCCGTTTTTATCGATTGTTTTGATGGTGGGGGGCGTTTTTTCCTTAACCCCAAGCCTGAGCTCGTAGGTACGCTTGGTGGTTGTAGTATCAGTATTTGCAACGTTCCAATGAAGAATACGATCCTTGGTTTTCTCAATTTGGTGAGGCACCGGGATACGGGTATTGCCCCTCACTTCTACTAGGCTCAGGTTTGAATCTGACAGGGAAGTAAGGCCATCTAGCTTCACTTGAACCGGCACGCTTTGGTTGTTGGTAGCGCGCGGCAGAGTGACTTCCAGCGTTGCAATACGCTGCCCAAACCCACTGGTGCTGAGGCAAGTGAAACCCAGAATCAGCCAGAATTTCATCATCTTCATACTGCTGGAGTTGGAGCAAGGGGTTGAGGAATCAGGCAAAAAAGCCCCCCACCCAAGGAGGACCAGACGATTTTTCGGCTATTGATGTCGGGGGCGCAGTATACTAAACTTGTGGTAGTGGTGCGTTAGAAGCAACTTATTCATGCTCCTCACCTTCTTATGGAAGCTTCGTATTTAAGCCTAAAAGAATACGCTAAACTCAGGTATACAGGCATGAAACTCAGTTTTTGGTGTGCCATACTTGCCCTGGTGCTTGCCGGGCCCGTGCAGGCTCAGTCGCTGGCGGGCGAGTGGCAGGGCGTCGAAACCGACCCCTATGAAGAAGGGAACTGGCCGGCTGTGCTTCGCTTGCAGCAAAACAAAGACGACAAGATATTTGGGGTCCTGTATCAGGAGGTGGGTGGTAACCCGACTATGACGGTTACGTTTGAAATGCAGGGCGCCCGCACCGAAAACGGGGCAGCCCTCACCCATACCCGCAAGCTTAGCGAAACCGGCCAGACACCCTTCAACTATTGGTGTGATGGCTCCATCACGTTTACCTACGACCCAAATCAGGAAAAGCTAACGGGCAATGCGGCCTACCGCCCCGTGGGCGACTGCGACATGGGCACGTTTACCTTGTACCGCATCAAGCTAAAATCGCCCTCCACGGTGCCTACTAATACGGAAAGCACGATACGGGTATCGGGCCAGGATGTGCGCTGGTACGCCGACCCAGACCTGAAGCAGCGCGTGGCCACCGGCAACACCTACCGCACCAAGCTCAGCAAGACCACTACCTTCTATCTGAAGCAAGGCTATTTTGCGACCAGTGAGAGTTCCGTAGTGCCAATCACTATTAATGTAGGTAACTCTGAAGCGCCGAAACCAGCCGCCGCTCCCGCTCCTGCACGGGTTGATACGGCACGTCCAGCGGCACCCATTCTAGCCCCTTCCGCCAAGCCAATCGTATTGCCCACGGTGTTGTTTAAGCTAGGTACGCCCGATTTGCTGCCCACTGCTATTCCGGCTCTCGACCAGCTAGCTGCCGAGCTAAAAGCGCGCCCTACGCTGAAACTGCGGGTATCTGGCCACACCGATAAAATTGGAGAGCCCCAGAAAAACCAGGTATTATCGGTGCAGCGCGCTGAGGCAGTAAAATCTTACCTGGTAAAGTCAGGAATTGCGGCCGAGCGCATCAGTACCGCCGGGTATGGCGACAAGCGTCCGCTTTATCGCTCCCCCGACGCCCGCAACCGACGCGTGGAGGTGGAAGCCACCCAATAATTCGCCTAGACGCTCATTCTGAGTCGGTATTTCCAGGCCCGAATGTGCTAAACTTAGGCTTTGGTTGCCCAGGCAATGCGGACACCGTCAACTTTTATTATTCAGCGCATGCGCTTTCTTAAAATTCTCGGCCTAGCCACTTCTATAGGGCTGGCAAGCCAATCGGCAGTTTTCGCCCAGGCGGCTGGCACTTGGAATAACAAGCAGTGCGCGGTAGTGCTGACGTATGACGATGCTATCGACGTAGACTTGGACAACGCCATTCCGGCGCTCGACTCGTTGAAGCTGCGGGGAACATTTTACCTCATTGGCTCTTCGCCGGTAGTAGGTAAACGGCTCAATGAGTGGCGACAAGCGGCCAAACGGGGCCATGAGCTAGGCAACCACGCCCTCATGCACCCCTGCGACGGCAGCCTACCCGGCCGCAGCTTCGTGACGCCCGATAACGACCTGAGCAAGTACACGGTGAGCCGCGCGGTGAGCGAAGTGCGAACAATGAACACGCTCCTGACAGCCATCGACGGTAAAACGGCCCGCACCTTCGCTTACCCCTGCGGCGATCTGCAAATTGGCGGTGTGAAATTCTATGACCAGCTACAAAACGATTTTGTGGCCGCTCGCGGCGTTACCAGTGGGCTGCAAACGGCCGCGCAGGTGGACTTAACCAACATCGACAGCTACATGATTAATGGCCAATCGGGCGACTACTTGATTGACTTGGTGAAGAAAGCCCAGCAGTCGCGCACGGTGCTGGTGTTTTTGTTTCATGGCGTGGGCGGCGGGCACAGCCTGAACGTGGATCTGAAGGCGCACCGCCAGCTGCTGCGCTATCTCAAAGCCAATGAGAAGGATATCTGGGTGGCTCCGATGGTGGAGGTAGCGGAAAAGATTAAAGTCAGTCAGCCCGTCGAATCATCTAAGAAGCCACGCGGATAAAACGGGACTGGACATCGGAAGCTACAGCTGAGCTTGGGATAAAGGCGGCAACAAATTAGTTATGCTTGCATAACATTTTTGTAACACTTACGTATTACCTTTGTAGTCAACAAACTGATAGAGTACCACATACATCATTGACATGAAAAAGAGCACTGCCACCGTTTCGTCGCTTTTACTGCTGGGAGGCCTAGGTTCCTTGGGCTATCTGGCCGCGCAGGTACGGGAGTTTAACTTGTTTTTCGACCTGCGGGACGAGGAAGAGTGCTATTACTGCTAAGCTTCTCAGCCGCGTATTTCGGCGTCGTTTTTTTATTGATTGAAACGGGTCCTGCTGCATAGCGGGACCCGTTTTGTTTTGCCCTCGTTAGAAAGCATCAGTCAAAATCAGGGAGTTAGTGGAGAAGAATAAAAAAACCACATCCATTCGAGCCGGTTTTCGGTACTTCACTGTAGCAACGGCCTCCGCCGGGTCGTTCATCTCCCCTTCCACCGCCGGGTTGGCATTTCATTTCACCTTGGATCTGTGAAATCTGCTCAATCAGCATAACATGTAATTTATGAACTTAGAAAGCCTCAAGGAGCAAATCAGCTACATTATTGGGCGCGATTTGGCTCGCAACTTCGCCCAGCAAGGCCTTGATCTGGACATTGACGTGCTGGCCAGCAGCATGAAAGAAGGCTTGGCCGGACAACCCAGCCGCCTGACGCAGGATCAGATGCGCAATGCCATGGAGCAGCTGCAGAGCCAAATGCAAGACCAAGACGACCAACAAGGTGACGGCAACGGCACCGTAAACGACCCAAATGCTATGAATAACAAACAAGCTGGTGAAGATTTTCTCGCCGCAAACAAGAACAAGCCCGGCGTAACCACCCTGCCCAGCGGCCTACAATACGAAGTGCTGACAGAAGGCTCGGGCCCAAAGCCCTCGCTCACCAGCAACGTAACCACACACTACCACGGCACGCTCACCAACGGTACGGTATTCGACAGCAGCTACCAGCGCGGCCAACCCGCTTCTTTCCCAGTGAATGGCGTAATTGCTGGCTGGACAGAAGCTCTCCAACTCATGCCCGAAGGCTCTAAGTGGCGCTTGTACATCCCCTCGGATTTAGCCTACGGAAAGCGTGGCGCCGGTCGCGACATCGGCCCCGACTCGGCGCTGATCTTTGATGTGGAACTACTGAAGGTGAACAAGTAAGCTTGGCTCCCAATTGAAATTGCCCCCCAACTGCTCGTAGTGGCCAGCTGGGGGCAATTTATATTTGCATCTCCAATACAATACAGGTCAACCCGGTTCAATAGCTATGCTTCCCTCTGATGAACCTACGCTACGTAGCGCCAACGGTCGCCTGGTCCTGACGGCTGACGCGCTGGAAGTGGATGGACAGCGCTTTGCCCTCCTGGAGCTGGACGCCGTGGAGCTCAAGCCCATTCGGTGGCTGCTGTGGTTCCTGCTGGGGGCATTACCTTAGCGGGCTTTGCTTTGGCCTTTTTGCAGAACTGGCTGCGCACCGTGCCGGCCGCGCTGGGCCTGACGGCGGGGGCATTGCTGCTGGCTTACGGCAGCCGTGGTACTAATCGGCTGCGCTTGTACCGGGCTGGTCGGGAGGCGCTTCACTTCGCTTTGGCTGGCGACCCGCTGCCCTGGCAGAAGCTGGCGGCTGAAACCAACCGGCGGATCCGGCGGCGCCACGAAGAAGCGGCTGCCGCAGCCGTGGCCGCCTGGGCCCTAGATTTGCCCCCCACCGAAGCCGACACAAACACCGGTTCGGGGCTACCGGCTCTTCCACCCAATGGGGTAGAGCCCACGAACTGATTTGCCTTACATTTGGGCGTTTTTTACCTGGCTTAGCTTTATTACATCCCCCTCACTTTCATGGACGCTAAACACTCGCATACTGCCATTTCTACCGGCGGCTTGCTTATCGCGCTGGGTATTATTTACGGCGACATTGGAACGTCGCCACTATACGTAATGAAGGCCATTGTGCCGGGCAATATCGATCCGCGCCTCGTGTACGGTGGTATTTCCTGCGTCTTCTGGACCCTGACGTTACAGACTTCTATCAAGTATGTGCTGCTCACTCTCAACGCCGATAACAACGGTGAGGGGGGCATTTTTTCGCTCTTTGCCTTAGTGCGTCGGCGGGCAGCCTGGCTTACCGTACCCGCCATTATTGGGGGTGCGGCTCTGCTCGCCGACGGCATTATTACGCCGCCTATTTCCGTCTCATCAGCCATAGAAGGGCTGGAGGCCGTGTATCCGGATATTCCGACGGTGCCGATTGTAATTGCGATTCTGGCGGCGCTTTTTCTAATGCAAAGCTTTGGCACTCAGATAGTGGGCAAGGCATTTGGGCCCATCATGTTTGTGTGGTTCAGCATGCTGGCCATCTTGGGTGTCTCCTGGATTGCGGAGCATCCTGGCATTCTGCAGGCTGCCAACCCCGCCTATGCCTACGATTTGTTGGTGCGCTTTCCGGGCGGATTCTGGCTGCTGGGAGCCGTTTTTTTGTGCACCACCGGAGCCGAGGCCCTGTATTCTGACCTTGGGCACTGCGGGAAAGGCAACATTCGTCTCAGCTGGATTTTCGTAAAAATCTGTCTGTTGCTCAACTACTTCGGGCAAGGTGCTTGGCTAATCGAGCATCAGGGACAGAAGCTCAGTGGCCGCAACCCGTTTTATGAGCTGATGCCCGAGTGGTTTCTGCTGATCGGTATTGGCATAGCCACTATGGCAGCTATTATTGCCTCTCAGGCTCTGATTACGGGCTCCTTTACGCTGGTGGCCGAAGCTATTCGCCTGAATATGTGGCCTAAAGTAAAGCTGAACTACCCAACCGATATGAAGGGTCAGCTTTACGTACCCAGCATGAACCGGCTCTTATTACTGGGCTGCATTGGGGTGGTGCTGTATTTCCAGCGTTCCGAAAACATGGAAGCGGCCTACGGTTTGGCCATCACGCTCACCATGCTCATGACGACCACGCTACTGGTGGTGTGGCTCCGCTCGCGCCGGGTGGCCATGCCCATCGTGGTGCTGTTTGCAGTGGTATATGGCCTGATTGAAGGAGCTTTTTTGATTGCTAACCTTATCAAGTTTCCGCACGGCGGCTGGGTATCGCTGGCTATCGGACTGGCGCTGATTGGGGTGATGTATGTGTGGCTGAAAGCGTTTTATATTAAGCGTCGCCTCACAGAGTTTGTGAAAATAGAACCCTATATGCAGGCGCTGAAAGACCTCAGCGACGACGATTCTATTCCTAAATACTCGACCCACCTGGTGTTCATGACCTCGGCCGAGCGCACCACGGAAATCGAGTCCAAGATTATCTATTCCATCTTTCAGAAGCGCCCCAAACGAGCTGATATCTACTGGTTTGTGCACGTAGACACCACCGACGAGCCCTACACGATGCAGTACAAAGTGGTAGAGCTGGCCCCCGACGATGCCTTCCGCATCACGTTCCGGTTGGGGTTCCGGGTGGAGCAGCGCATCAACCTTTACTTCCGCAAAGTGGTGGAAGAGATGGTGCGCAACAAGGAAGTGGACATCACCTCCCGCTACGAATCCTTGAGCAAGCAGCACGTAACCGGCGACTTCCGTTTCGTGGTGCTGGAGAAGTTTCTTTCGGTCGAAAATGAGTTTCCTTTGGTGGAGAAGCTCGTGATGCAGGCCTACTTCTACATCAAGCAGTTTATTGCCTCCGAAGACAAATACTTCGGACTGGATACGAGCTCGGTGAAAGTGGAGAAAGTGCCGCTGGTGATTACGCCCGTTCGGGAAGTGGCGCTAGAGCGTATACGTTAACACTCGCCTAACCATAGCTCGTATCAAAAAAGCCCCCCAGCCGTAGTTGGGGGCTTTTTTGATACTGTAAAAATAATAAGGCTACTGAGCCGTGCGCAGCCACTTGGCTAATACGGCCTGTTGGTCAGCGCTGGGGTTTGGCAGCTTTTCCACGCGGAAGCGGCGACCAGCAGCGGCCAGCAGCGGGAAGGTCAGCTCTTTCATCTGGCCATCGCGGGCGACCAGCAACTTTACTTCGGTGCCGGCGGCGCGGCCGTTTAGGGCTTTGTTGGGGTCGTCGGAAAGGCGGTTGCCATCGAGGGCCAGAATTTCGTCGTTCACGTTCAGGCCGCCTTGCCAGGCGCTGCCATCGCGCAGCACGCTACTCACGGTCAATTTGCCCCCCGTGGTGCTTACGTTGGCTCCCAGAATGCCCGCGTTGGCGGCTGCCTGCTCAGTGGCCAGCGTCAGGCCGGCGTAGCCTAAGGCCGTGGTGTAGTCGAGGGTTTGCGTGTCGTACACGCGGGTGCGGAAAAATTCGTCGAACCGGCGGCCGGCCACTTTTTCCACGGCATCCTGAAACTCCTCGTCGGTGAAGCCACGGCGCTGCTGCTCGTAGTAGCGCTGGTACAGGAAGCGCATCACGTCATCGAGGCTTTTCTGCCCTTTGGTTTCGTTGATGATCATCAAATCCAGGACGGTGCAAATCAGCTCGCCCTTGTCGTAATAGCTGATGGTGGAATTGGACGAGTTCTCGTTGGGCCGATATTGTTTAATCCAGGAATCAAAGCTCGACTCGCTGGCCGATTGCAGCTTATTGCCCGGCTGGTTTTCGACGCGAGTAATGCGATTGCTCAGGCTCGCCAGGTAGTCGTTGGGCGTCACGAAGCCGGCCCGCTGCACAATGATGTCGCCGAAGTAGCTGGTGCCACCTTCACTCAACCAAAGCATACGCGTGTAGTTTTCTTTGTCGTAATCGAACGGTCCCAGCGCCACCGGGCGGATCCGCTTCACATTCCAGAGGTGAAAGTATTCGTGACCAACCAAGCTCAGAAAGCCTTTATAGCCCGCATCGGTGCTATAGGCATTGCGCGACACGGATAAAGTGGTCGAAAATAAATGCTCCAGGCCACCAGTGCCGCGCTCAATGTTGTGAATGATGAATACGTAGCGGTCCAGCGGGTTCTTTCCTACCACGCGGTGCGCTTCCTCGCATACCCGCTTCATATCGGTGAGCAGCTTGGCTTCGTCGTAGCGCGCATTGCCAAACATGGCAATGGTGTGAGGCGTGCCGTTGGCTTCAAACGATAGTACTTTATGCGTGCCAATCTCGATGGGCGAGTCGGCCAGCTCGTCGTAATTGGTAGAGCTAAAAGTGAACGGCGCCCCGCCGGCCACAGGCTTCAGGCTGGTGGTCACCTGGTTCCAGCCGACAGCGGGCTGCACGGTGAGCGTGCTCGCCAGATCTTTGCCTTCGGATGGATACATGAACACGCTGGTACCGTTAAGGTAGCCGTGGGCGGCGTCCAGAAAGCTGGTGCGCACGCTCAGCTCGTAGGCATACACGCGGTAGCGAACAGAAAAATCTTTGGTGCGCGGATGATACACGCGCCACGTGTTCTTATTGATCTTCTCAGTGCGCAGCTTGTTTGTGCCGGCCGTGGCCTCGAAGCCCTCTACGTGCCTGGCAAACTCCCGCACCAAGTAAGAGCCGGGAGCCCACACGGGCATTTTGACATCGGTGAACTGTTTACCAAAGCCTCCCAGCGCCATTTCCACTTCATAAAAATGGGTTTGGGGAGCGGGCATGGCTAAGGTGTAGCGCAGGGTGGGCGCCGCCAAAACGGAATTGAATTGACAAAAAAGTAGCAGAAGTGCGGCAACCAGCACCAAGCGAAAACGATAATGAGGCATGAAATGGAAGGGTGTGAGTGAACAAAGGAATACCTGAACGGCTAGACTCGGGAAAGCCTCCAGAGTTGCAAAGTAACGCCGAAATTTGCCCCCCAGCCTCCTTTTAGCGCATGCCAGTACTTGGCTCCTCGGAACCCGCGCCCAACCTGCGCCGTTAAGGCGCTCAGGTAGGCCGTTCACCCCACGGCTTGCCAGACTTACAAATGCGCTACGTCTGGATCACCTTTATCGGCTTAGCTGCGCTGATGCTCAGCTTGTTGGTTTGGCAGCACCAGCCCTCTAAAGCTCCAGCTGAGGCAGCTTCCGTGTACGCCCCTAATACTCCAGCCACCCAGGCTCGGGCCCGGGCCGCCGTATGGGTCAGCAATAAGCCTGTGCCGCGCGCCGATAGTGTGGTGCGATTTGCCATGGAGCAGCTTGGCACCCCGTATGTGTATGCGGGCGCCACTCCTACCGCCGGCTTCGACTGTTCCGGCTTTGTGATGTACGTGTATGGCCGTTTTGGCATTGATGTTCCTCACTCCACAGCCATGCTTATCAACACTGGTCGCCCCATTCCGCGCAGCCAAGCCCGGCCCGGCGACCTCGTTATCTTTACGGGCACCGCGTCAGACGCCACCGAACCCGGCCACGCGGGCATTATCATCTCCAAACCTGGCGAGCCCATCCGCTTCATTCACTCCTCCTCGGCCCGCCGTCAGTCAGGTGTTAAAATAAGTGCGGTAGACGAAACCGGTTACGCACGCCGCTTTATGGGTGTGCGCCGCGTGTTGGATGCTGAGTAAGCTCCTATCGAATTAACAAAAACAAAAAAGCCCCCAGATACATTTCTGGGGGCTTTTTTTATGTAAGAAACGTTCTTGCCGCACTTCGTGAACGCAGAGCGAAATGAACCAAAAAACGATGCCCGGTCGCCTGTGCAGAACCTACTAAAAGGCTGCTGGGCGAACCGGGCATCTAATCCTTCAAATCTTACCAAGCGACGAGTCTGGGGTTCAGCCCCGTCATCCTATGTGTAAGACCTTGCCAGAATGCGGGAAAAAGCTGAGTTAAAGCGTATTTCCGCGCGAAAGCTGTTGTTAAGCGCGTCCGGCGGTGAAGCGGACTACATTCGACAGGCTTGGCAGGACTTGGTTGGGACTACTAGACATTTTGTACCTCCTTTCTTTAGATCCGACATCCCTCAATCGCGTTTCCCAGCACCTTAGGGACCCTTGAAAGAGGTCGTAGCACTCACTACTGGTCGGTAAAGTTAAAAGACCCTCGGATGGTTCAAAATTAAAAAGCCTTTTTTTAGCGCGGGAGCTAATATTATTGGCCAGATGGCTGAGGATCAGGCAGTTTTTTATCCAATAAAATTTGGGCCTTGCTCCTGCCACCTCCCAAAATGTTGCTGGCCTCAAAGTTGCAAAGCCCAGCATTAACAGAACCTCTTGGGTGATTACCATAATTCAGGAGTTTTCTTCTATCTTTTCCCACAAATCCTACCCATTAACACATGAAAAAAACCTTGTTCCTCTGTTTAACCCTCCTGTTGGGTTTCTCTGGATTGGCTTCGGCCCAGTCACTCTCGCCCTTGGGCACGTGGACTAACTCTGAAAAGAAGGCCACATTCGAAATCTACAAATGCAACGGTAACAAGCTGTGCGGCAAAATCGTGTCGCTGACTACTCCCAACGATCCGGCCACGGGCAAGCCCAAAACCGACTCGATGAACCCCGATCCGAAGTTGCGCTCCAAGCCCCGCTTGGGCCTCGTGTTCATGCAGGGCTTTGAGTACGATGAAGGCAATAAGTGGGACGATGGCAAGATCTATGACCCCGAGACGGGTAAAACCTACTCCTGCTACATGAAGATGGAAAACGCCAACACCATGGAGGTGAAAGGCTACATCGGCTTCTCCATGATTGGCCGCTCCCAGACTTGGACCCGCGTAAAATAAACTGCACCTCCCCTTAGCACGTACAAGCGACGCTCCCAACCGGGGCGTCGCTCTTTTTTGTACCTTACTGCTTCCAAAACTCAGGTAAGCTATGTGCGGCGGGTTCTTCTTTACACTTCCTTTTTCTTGAAACACCTCTTCCTTACGCTGTTGCTGTGCCTGGCAACCATAGGGGGCGCAGCCGCCCAAACCCACTCTCCGCTGGGCGTGTGGAAAGATGACGCGGGCGAAACCCACGTCGAGATTTATCGGTGTGGCAACTCGAAGCAGCTCTGCGGGCGGTTGGTATGGCTGAGCGAGCCACAGGATTCGACCACCAACTTGCCTAAAACCGACCGTCGCAATCCCGAACCGGAAAAGCGTGATCAGCCCTTGCTCAATCTGGTGGTGATCCAAAACCTAAGCTATGACCCCGATGATGAGCGTTGGGAAGACGGCCGAATCTATGACCCGATGAATGGGCGCACCTATTCATGCTACCTCAACATGGTCAGCAAAGACCGCATGGAAGTGAAAGGCTACATCGGTTTCTCCCTGATTGGGCGCTCCCATTACTGGTCGCGGGTGAAGCCGCAAACAATAGGGGCCACCAAATAAGTAGCGCCTATTATCTAACGCCGCTCTTAATAAACCGCCTGCACTTGATACGACTTACCGCGGAAAGAGAAAGCCGCGCCGGGCCGGGCAGTGGTCATTGCTTGAAAGATGGGCGAGAAGGCGGAGATAACGCAGTAAGGCTGCCCTTCCACTTTTATCTCTCCCAGGCTCAGAGCGATAAAAAAGGTTTGTGTATCGGTAACCACTACGGAGCCTAAACTGGGCTTATCCGTAGAAGGACGCACGTCTGACACACGCTGCAACACTTGTAAGCCAGTAAGGGCCTCGTCTAGCTGGCG
The DNA here is from genome assembly GCF_011305775.1 of Hymenobacter sp. HDW8. Lineage (NCBI taxonomy): Bacteria > Pseudomonadati > Bacteroidota > Cytophagia > Cytophagales > Hymenobacteraceae > Hymenobacter > Hymenobacter sp. HDW8. Next base: position 228,134 of record NZ_CP049907.1, on the reverse strand, counting down.
AGCAAACAGGTCGCGCTGAATGTGGCAGGCCTCCCGAAACGACTCGAACTTATCTTCAATGGCGCCCTGCGATTCATTGGCGCTTTCCTGCACCAGGAGCATAGCTTCACGGGCGGTATCCGCTTTTTGCTGTTGGGCCCGCCGACATTCGGCTAATAATTGCTGACGCAGCGCAGTGCGTTGTTTGGCAGTCATTTGCATAGAATAGCTGAAGGATAAAATGATAAATGATGTTGATTTTGAGCCGCACGTTGCACCTCACCGAAAAAACTATTTCAGACGGGTAATGTTGCTCCCTATAATCCCTCTCTATCGCTCTTGTTTACTTTTTTAAAACAGCTATTAAGTCAAAGCTCGGCTCCTACCCGGACCGACTGGCAGCCGGCCGTGCGCACGCCGGCCCAGGTGAAACGACACGAGCAATGGCTCGCTGATCGGGTTTACTTGAATTGGGCTGGCCCTTACTTTAAAGCGTATCACTTTCGCAAAGCCGGGGTAGGCAGCAGCCAGGGCCTGCGCGTACAGCTGATCACGGATTGCGGTCGACAGGGGGCTATTTTTTTCTTCGATCCCAGCATTGGACCGGGTAATTTTCGTCACTTCTTCGACTTCACCCGCGACCGGGTGCTACAGCTCGGCTACAACCTCTCCACCTCTGACCTGCGCACCCTGGAGCACCCCACCTACACCGAAACGATTGACAAGCACTTTCTGAAGCCTCAGCCCAATGACTGCTCAGAAACAGGCCGGTGCAATCAGCGCTACGGCAGCATTACCATCGATCTGATCAGCATTAATGGGCAGCCTGGCTTCATTCGGTTCTTCGCCAATCCGTATCACGACGACATTTTCACGCCGGCACGTTCGTTCGACGAGCTAATCGCGGCCGTGTACCAGCTGCCGCCCGCTGATGAGCAAGTGCAAGCTCGTATTGCAGAGTACGCTCGTCAATAGGTACTTAATGTCATAAAAAAGCCCCCCAGCTATACACTGGGGGGCTTTTTTATGACATTATCAACTATTATTCACGAACAAACCGTAGCCGTTTTTGCTCGCCCGTACTACTGGTCAGCAACAGATGATACAGACCGCTAGCCAATGGGCGCGTATGAAGTTGGCTAGCGGCTGGACTTACCTCTTGGCGCAGCACCTGCCGCCCCACGCCGTCTATCACCAAAGCTTCCACTGGCTCTGACAGATCAGCCAACTCAAGATAGTCGCGGCAGGGATTAGGGAAAGCGCTAACACTTGCCAGAGCGGGTTCTTCATTTCCAATATTGACCAAAGCGGTGTTGCGCATAATAGGGCCCGTTGCGTTCAGCACCCATTGGTCAGGGTCGAGCTCGATGCCGGTAACGGTACCCACAACTGGCACGCTAAAGGCTGAAATTAGCTTGCTCTGGCGTAATCGCACCATTTGGCTAGTACCCGTATCGAAGGTGATTTTATAATCCAGCTCGGTCTCGAAGAAAGGCGTCACGTTGGGCACAGAGGTAGTTTCAGTGGTTTGCAGCAACAAATTGCCCCCCACCTGATTCCAGCGGACGCTGAATATTGGATAGCCTTCGCCGGCGTACCATTGCTGAAAAAAGCCCCCAGCGAGCGGCCGGCCTCCACCTCAAACACGCGCTGTAAATCGGCGGTGCGGGCCGTGCGGCCCGCATACGTTGCCTGAAAGGTGCGCAGGGCCCGAAAGAACTTGGTATCATCGTGGAGCAGGTAGCGGAGCATGTGCACCACCGCCGCACCTTTTTTGTAGCTCAGGCGCTGATCGAATATGCGGCCGACACTGGTGGTATCGGGTACGCGTACGCTGCCACCGGGCGTATTAGTGAGCACACCCGTGATCGGATCTATCCGAAACTGCACCTGCTCATGTGCCCGATCCATCCATTGGCGAGCAGATTGGGGCGTGGACAAGGCCTGCAACGACAGGTATTCGCCGTAGGACGCAAAGCCTTCGTTCAGCCAAATATCTTCCCAGGAAGCGCAGGTTACGTTGTTGCCAAACCACTGGTGAAACAGTTCGTGGGCGGTGAGCGTGAAGTTGAAGCCATCCTGAGTGGTCATGGTTTGATGCTCCATGCCCCCGCCGATGGGTGCCATGCTATGCCCGTATTTCTCATTGGCAAATGGATACGTCCCTACCAGTGCAGAGAAGTTCTCCAGAAAACCAGGCGTTCGGTCTATTTCCACTCGGTTATCATTGAGCGCCGCCTGGTTGTAAACGTAGTTGACAATAGGAACCCGCACGGCGTTGGGCAAATTAGCATAGTTCACATACTCCAAATAAGGCGCTACGGCCACTGAAACGAGGTAGTAAGCAATGGGATGGCGCGACTTCCACTCGTAGCGGCTACGATTATCGGGCAGTGGCACTACACGCGTCAGCACCCCATTGGAGCCGACTTTATTGGGGTTTTTGGTAGTAATCCAGACGTCGGTGGAGTCAACTTTATCGGTGAGCACCTGCTTGCAAGGCCACCACTCGTAGGCGTGGAAAGGCTCGCTTAGGCTCCAAGTTACGTTCACATCGTAGCGGGAAACATAGCGCGTGTCGAGGGCATTGCCGATGGCGGCGGAGCTACCGTTGGGAGCCGTGCCGTGGTAATAAATAACGGCATCGAATAAAGTGTTGGCCGCTATTGGCTGCGGTAGCGTCACGCTCACGTCGCCGGCCTCGCGGCGGGGCGGGGCAGTGCGGCGCCCGTTCACCAGCACCGAGTCAAGCAGCAGCGCCGGGTGCAGTTCAAAAGCCAGCACATCCAGATTTTGCCCCCCAGTGCGCGCCCGCAGCCGCACGGAGCCGCCCACGGTGCGGGCGTTATTTTCCAGGGCAAGGTCCAGCTTGTAGTACTTCACATCGTAGCGGTCCATGAGGCGGCGGTGGGCTGGCGTGGTCAGCTCCTGCCTGGTACTGGTCCGCAAGTGTGTTTCGGCGCAGCTACGGGCCGCCGAGCCATTCAGATCGGCGGCTACCGGGCGGTAGGCAGAGCGTTGTGCCTGGGCATTTTGCCCCATTAGTAGCAAGCAAACCCAGAAAAGCAGAAGGCGCGTCATGGTGGAAAAGGAAAGATAAAGGGCGCCTAAAGCTGACACCCTTTTCGGAGGACCAAGATAGTCGCGGGTATGCTAAAAACTCTGGGCTGAGAAAGTGGGTTCCAGGGCCGCAAGTTGTATATTTAAAGACAACTCCGCTCTGATTACCAAGCTATTCGACTAATGCTTACACCTCTACGCTTTCTTACTGCTGCTAACCGGCTGCGGCTTGTGCTGCTTTTGGCTTGCAGCTTTATTGCCCACAAGGCCGCAGCTACCCATATTGTTGGCGGTGAGCTGGATTTGCAGTTTCAGGCGGGCAGCACGTATCGCATTACGTTGAACCTGTACTTTGATGCTCTAAACGGCAATCCTGGCGCACTGGACCAGGATCTAACGGTTAGTATTTTTGAGAAAGGCACGAACCGTCGGTTGCAAAATGTAGTGCTGCCACTTACTTCCAACACCTTCGTAGCCTATACCAATCCGGCTTGCACCCAGCCTTCATTAAGCACCCGCAGCTTGGTATACAGCCGCTCGATTGAGTTGCCGGCCAGTATTTACAACAACGCTAGCGGCTATTATGCAGTGGTGGAACGCTGCTGCCGCAACAACGGCATCAATAATATCGTGCTCCCCGGCAATGCGGGTCAAACCTTTTATCTGGAGTTTCCGGCCGTGGTGCGCAATGGGCAGCCCTTTGTCAATTCCACGCCCCGCATTTTTCCTCCCCTAAGCGACTACGCCTGCCGAGGCGACTTATTCTACTACAACTTCAGCGGCCAGGACGCCGACAAAGATTCCTTGGTATATGAGCTAGTAACGCCGCTCAATGGCAGCTCTGACCCCGCCGATCCAAAGCCGGCTGTAGCGGCACCAGCGCCGTATGCTTCCATAAATTGGAACCCTGGGCTCGGCACCCTCAACCAGATTCCGGGCACTCCAACGCTGAGTATTGGGCGTTTTACGGGTCGGTTGGAAGTGCGGCCCACCCAAATCGGGCTGTTCGTGTTTGGCATAAAATGCTCCGAGTATCGCAAGGGCGAGAAGATTGGGGAAGTACGCCGCGATTTTCAGCTGAAAGTGCTGAACTGCCCCAGCAATATTCCGCCTGAAATGGTAGTACTCGCGCCCAATAGCCGGCGCACTTATCAGCCCGGCCGCGATACGCTACGCCTACAACCCGACTCCGACCGCTGCGTTGGCCTGCGCTTCACCGACCCCAACCCTACCTCACAGCTGACCTTATCGCTAAATCCCGTAAACTTTACTGGCCCTCTCCCCACTTTCGCGAGTATTACCCAAGGCCTAGTGCGTTCTCCAGGTGCCCCCGATACATTAGTGTCGCGGTTGTGTTTCCCAGCTTGTCTGGACACAAAGGGCAAAGTATTTTTTGTCGATGTAATTGTGGCGGATGATGGTTGTGCCCTCCCCAAGCGCGACACAGTTCGGGTAGCGTTTACGTCGGCGCCGGTGCCCAATGGCGCGCCGCGCATTACTACTACTGCCAGCCAGCTCCCCCTGCGCGCCCGCCCCGGCGACCTGATAACGTTTGATGTAGCCGTCACGGACCCCGAAAACGACCCAATTACGCTTACCATGGCCGGGCGCGGCTTTCAGGCGGCAGCAGTCGGAGCCCAACTTACGCAAGCACTGAGCGGAAATCAGGTGCAAGGCCGATTCAGCTGGCGCGTACCCTGCCCTACCACTAATCAACGCCTTTTCGAGTTTGAGCTGGCCGCGACGGGCTCGCCCTGCGCCGACCGCCAGACCACTTCCATGGTGATACCTGTGCAAGTGCAATACGATAATCGGCCGCCCACGCTTACCTCCGATTTTCCGGCGGCTCTCAGCGCCGAGCCAATAGTCATTCGTCGGGTGCTGGGGGGCTTTTTTGAGGCGACGCTGGAAGGCCTCGATGCCGATTCGGACCAGCTTACGCTGACAGCGGCGGGCAACAACTTCGATTTGGCGGCTGCGGGCATGAGCTTCGTGCCTACCAACGGGGCGGGGCGGGCTACGGGCATATTCCGTTGGGAGCCCAACTGCGACCAGACCACGCTGGATATTCCATTGGAGGTTACGTTTCAGCTGCGGGAAGCCACCTGCTCGCCCGTGGGGCAGCAGCGAACGGTGCGTTTTGAGGTGGCCAGCGCGGATACGCTGACCTTTTTGCCCCCCAACATCTTCACGCCCAATACCGACGGCACCAACGACTACTTCGAGCTGCGCGATTTGCCCCCCAACTTCTGCAACGCCGAGTTCTCGGATATCAAGATCTTCAACCGCTGGGGCAAGCAGGTGTACTCGTCCACAAGCCGCACCTTCCGCTGGGACGGCAGCAATATGCCCGCTGGGGCTTACTATTACCTGATTGTGTATACCGACAAGCGGCGCTACAAAGGCAACGTTACCATTGCGAGGTAGCAGCAGCAAAGCGGTGCTGATAGGGTGAGCCGTACTCTAGCATTACTTTTGTACGACTCTACCCGTCTTCCTCTTTGCTTCGATATGATTTTTACCAAGAATGCTGGCCTTGTGCTGGCCCTGCTTTTGGCCGCTACCGTTCCCAGTTTGGCTCAAACCAGTACAAAAGCTGCACCTGCGAAGGCTCAGGCGGCGGCGCCGGCCCGCAAGGCTACCCCCTTTGATGGCCTGCGGAAGTATATGGCCGAAAATACCCGCTACCCCGAGCAGGCCCGAGCTAAAGGCGTCGCCGGTACGGTGCACGTGCGCTTTGAGCGCAACGATGCCGGCCAAATCATCAATCCGAGCATTGCCAAGTCGTTGGAGCCCAGCTGCGACGCCGAGGCCATCCGCGTGATTAAAACCATGCCGCCGCACTTACTCAATGTGTTTCCGCCTGGCATGAGCATGCTGCTACCAGTCGTTTTCCCGGCTCCCGGCACCGAAGCCCCCAAGCAATAACCGACTAGCATCAGAATTGAACCAAAAAAGCCCCCCAGATACATTTATGGGGGGCTTTTTTTTAGATATTCAAGCCTAATATAAGAACAGAAACAACGCAAATAACGCTACCCACAAGCCATCCAAGAAATGCCAGTAGAGGCCCAGCATCTGGATTTGGCGGCGGCGGTAAGGATTGCGAATGAACACCAGCGTACGGACGCCGTCGCGGGCTGCGTGCGCGGTGCGCAGAAACAGAATCATCAAAAATAAAACGCCCCCCAGCAGGTGCAGAATGTGCAGCGCCGACAACAGATACACATACGTACCGCTGGCTTCACCATTGAAGAACACGCCCTGCGCAATCAGTTCGCGCCATCCCAGCCCCTGCAAACCCACAAAAATGGCCGCCAGCAGCAGCGTAGCACCCAGGCAGCGGGTAAGCATCGACACATCGTCCTGCTGATAAAGCCGACGGGCTTGGCTAATCGTGTAACTGCTGACCAGCAACACGATAGTGCTGATGGAGAAATAGCGCGGAAACGGGTGCATGCCTTGCGGCATGGCACTGTTGAAGCGCGTTTGGGCATAGGCCGTAGCAAGCACCACAAACAGTACCGTACTGGCTATCATACTCAGATACAGCAGCATCTGCATGGGTGGCATACGCTCCATGCGGGAAAATGTGGATGCTGGCCGGCCCGCGCCCACTTTATTTCTAGGGTCTTTATCGGAATTCATTAGCTGAAGATGACAGCGTGTGCTTGGGCAAACCAATCCGGCGGCCTTTAGTTCCGGGAATACGGGTCAAAAGCTGCTGCTTGGTGTATTCAAGATACGCAAATCAGCCGCCGCCGACCAGCCTTTTTTAGTGCGAATTTTTGGTACTCTCTACTCGTCACTGGACCGAATCTTTTTACCCCTATAACGGCGCATGCCAGGCCATGGGAATGTCAGCCTCGAATTGCCCCGGCACTACGGACACGCGCCCCAGCAAGCGGCCTTCCTGTTGAAAACCAAGCTTTTCGTAGAGGGCAATTGCGCGGCCATTGCTTTCGCGCACCAGCAGCTCTACGCGCTGAACGTGAGGGTATTGCCGCCGAGTGTTAGCCAATAATGCACTAAACAAACGGTACCCTAGCTGCTGCCCCTGAAACTGAGGGTGCACGGCTACGGTCAGCTCGCCCAGCACGTGCGCGAATATTTGCAAGCCGCTCGAGTAAGCATGAATTTCACCGGCCAAACCGACGCCATCCGGCCGCTCCACTACCAAGGCGACACCCGTAGCCAGACTGCGCGTCAGAAAAGTATGCACGTAGTCAGTCGTAATCTCGGCCGGCTGCCGCGCCAAGCCCCCACCTTCCTCCGCTACCCTGATATAGAGAGCCTGAATGGCGGCCGCATCAGCAGCTACGGCCGGACGAATCTGTAGCTCCGACATGAATCAGTTCCCCCGGAAGAATGACCCGATTTTGCCGAGCACCGCGTTGAAGTGAATTTTGGGAGCACCGCCAATGCCAAACGTAACGTGGGTTTTGCCGGCTACCCGCAACTCCAGCACCAAGCCCAGCGTGCGCGCCAGATTGTGAAGTTGCTGCAACGGATCGAAGCCGGGCGGCTTGGGCTTCTTAGGGCCGGGCGGACCGCTGGTGGCCGCGTCGAGCACGCGCTGATTAGGAAAATTGACAATCAGGTAATTGCCCGTTCCCGCCACTTGCACGTGGTCATCATTATAAGAGATGACCAGGCGTGCGTCTATTTCCAGGCCCTTAACCAAGATTGGAAGGGTTGCTGGGGGGCAATTGTTGGCCACCGGTGGGGTTTTCGCCGCGGGTGCGAATTCGCAAAGAGCCATTCAGGCGCCAAGTAGCGGCAGGAGCTGCGGGGTTCTGGGCGTTGGGCACTTGCAATTCTATCTGGTCGAAAGCGCAGGAAAGCTCAACGCCACCTGAGAGTTTGGAAAGCAGCGAGGCAGCGGTATCGGCCCAGTTTGGGGCGTTTTGCGAGGAAGAGTCAGCCATGAGTTGGTTAGAATAAGGGTAGGAAATACGGCCCGACACGCGAGCCCAGTTGCTAAACGTGCGAGTTGAGGCACGGTTTTGATTGGGTTCGAAAGCTACCACCTGCCAGGGGCAAACGCAATCTTGTGCATTCGGCTATCATCTGCTATATTCAATATAACGTATGAAATCTCAGCTGTAGCTGCCCTGGTTATCTAAAACCTTACTCTCATGCCCTATTCCTATTGCTCTTTACTAAGCTCCTGTGCCCTAGTTTTGGCGGGCCTAACCGCCCAAGCGCAGGATTCAATACCTACCCCGGCTACTTCTTCCTCGCTCGACTGCACTCATCCATTCGGCCTGGCTAGCTACATGGAACTGGTGTATTCTATCACCGATGACCGCGGTAAGCCTGCGGGCACCATTCGGCAACGCGTGGTAAGCCTGGGAAGTCAGACCAACAAAAAGAAAACCATCACAACCAATACAGCTTTGGTCAAAAGCGGCTTTTACGATGTTAGAAACCGTCTGATCCGCATGCAGGATCTTACTTACGGCTGCCGCCAGGATACAACTTTCACCGACGGCATGAGTGAAATAGAGTTCAAAAACCTCTCTTCCTTCCGCGACCGTCGTTTGGCCTATACCCCCGTGGGGCTGGCTTGGCCTAATCAGCCTACTGTGGGCACCATGCTGCCCGGTGGCGGCGTATCCGTGCAAGTCAGCAGTACAGCCGTGAACATCGCGCAGGTAAATACCACGGTGCGCCGCCGCCGGATCGTCAGTGGGCCGGCTCCGTTGGTCACTCCGGCCGGCACCTTTCAGTGCTACAAGGTAGAGTCGGAGCGCGAGGCCAGCACGGCGCCCCGCGAGGATATGGTGATGCGTACCCGAACCCGCGTGGTCGATTATTACTCCCCAGCCGTGGGCATCGTCAAAACGGAGGTTTACAACAAGAACGGTAAGCTAGCCGAGACACGGCTTCTCACCGCCCGCAATGCCGGCAATCAGCCGTAAGCCCTATATTCGGGGGCTGTTTCTGACCTTTAACCCAATCCGTTATGTCTAAGTCTTTTCTGTTGCTAGCCAGCGTAGCGATACTGGCTGCCTGCCAGTCCTCCCCTACTTCCGATGCCAGCACCGCTGTGTCGGCCCCGGCTACTGATGAGAAAATGCCCCCAGCGCCGCAGTTGAGGGTGGCAAGACATATGGGGCGCCAATCACGGCCGCCAATGCTGTGCCCGTCGCGCAGCTCACCCAATTGCTGGGCACCAAAGATTCGGCGCAGGTAAAGCTGGTTGGCAAGGCTACTGAGGTGTGCCAGGCGAAGGGCTGCTGGATGACCATAGCCATTGCCGACGGCAAGCAAATGCGCGTCCGCTTTAAGGATTATGGTTTTTTTGTACCGAAAGACATCAGCGGCAAAACAGTGGTCATCAACGGCTGGGCTCACCGCGAAATCGTCCCCGTAAACGATTTGCGCCACTACGCCACCGACGCCGGTAAATCAGAAAAGGAAGTGGCCGCGATTACCAAGCCAGAGCAACAGCTTAATTTTGAGGCCGATGGCGTGTTAGTGATGGAAAAGAGTCTTTAAGTTTTAACTTAAACTAACTGAGGCGTTAAGGTCAGGCATGCCTGACCTTAACGCCTTTTTTTCATGCCGTTGGGTCATCCACAAGAACTCAGGAGCAGTTTAAGAGGAAACGGCATTTGCTCAAATTCGTAGCTTGCAAAGCCAACGCACTACCTTCCATGACTGCAATACAAGACCAAATAAAGGATCTCACTGAGCGCCTCCACCACCTCAATTACCAGTATTACCAAAAAGATATATCTGAAGTTCCGGATCAGGAATTCGACCAGATGCTGGCCGAGTTGCAGCGTTTGGAGCAGCAGCACCCAGAGTTTGCGCTACCTAACTCCCCTACTCAGCGCGTGGGCGGCACCATTACCAAGCAATTTCCTACCGCTCTGCACCGCTACCCCATGCTTTCGCTGGGCAACACTTACTCGGAAGCCGACCTACGCGAGTTCGATGAGCGAGTGCGCCGTGGCCTCGGCGGCGACGATTTTACCTACGTCTGCGAGTTGAAGTTCGACGGCGTAGCCATGAGCCTGACGTATACCGATGGCCAGCTTACGCAGGGCGTGACCCGCGGCGACGGCACCCGCGGCGACGTTGTCACCAACAATGTGCGCACCATTAAAAACTTGCCGCTTCACCTGCGCCCTGCCGATAACCAGCCAGCCGAATTTGAAGCTCGTGGGGAAGTATTTATGCCGCTGCCGGTATTCGAGGAGTTGAATAAAGAGCGCGAACAAAACGGGGAAGCATTGCTGGCCAATCCGCGCAACGCGTGCAGCGGCGCCCTTAAACTGCAAGACTCGGCCCTGGTAGCGGCCCGACGCCTGCGGTTTTTTGCCTACGGATTTCTCAGTTCCAGCCGGGGGGCTTTTCCGACTCACAGCGCTTCGCTTGAAGCTTTGCAAAGCTGGGGTTTGCCCGTATCGGATAGCTGGCGGCGGTGCCATTCAATCCATGAAGTGCTTGACTTCATTCATGAGTGGGAGAAAAAGCGCTTTACCCTTCCCGTTGCTACCGACGGCATTGTAATAAAGGTCGATAATTTCCGGCAGCAGGAAGTGCTGGGCTACACAGCTAAAAGCCCGCGCTGGGCAATTGCCTACAAATACCCCGCGGAGGCTGCCCGCACCCGGCTGCGTGAGGTGCAATATAATGTAGGCCGGACCGGCGCCGTTACGCCCGTAGCCCTTTTGGATCCGGTTCCATTGGCTGGCACTGTGGTCAAACGCGCCTCCGTGCACAATGCCAACCAGATTGCCGCCCTCGACCTACGCCTCGGTGACATGGTCTTCGTGGAAAAAGGCGGCGAAATCATTCCTAAAATAACCGGCATAGATTTAACTGCCCGCCCCACCGATAGCCAGCCAATCAGCTTTCCGGCTACTTGTCCGGCTTGCAGCACCCCACTTATCAGGCCGGCCGGCGAAGCTCATTTTCGCTGCCCAAATGAACGCGGCTGCCCGCCTCAACTGAAGGCTCGCCTGGAGCACTACGTATCGCGCAAAGCCCTAAACATCGATGGTTTGGGGGCCGAGACTGTAGGGCGATTCTTCGATCTGGGCCTCGTAACGACGCCCGCCGATATTTACGACTTACCCCAGCGTCGCGAGGAATTGGTAAAGCTGGAGCGCATGGGTGAAAAGTCCATTCAAAATCTACTGGCCGGCATTGAAGCCAGCAAGCAGGTTCCTTTTGATCGGGTACTGTTTGGGTTGGGTATCCGCTACGTAGGTGAGACTGTGGCCGACAAGCTGGCCGCCCATTACCGCACCATTGATGCGCTGGCCGCAGCCTCCTCCACAGAGCTGGCCGCGGTGCCCGAAGTAGGCGGTGTAATTGCGGAGTCGGCAGCGGCATGGTTCCAGGATGATTTTAACCAGCAAATCGTAGTTCGCCTGAAAGTCGCCGGAGTTCAGATGGCGCTGACAGGTGAAGCGCCAAAGGCTGTTAGTGACCGACTCGCTGGCCTGACCTTCGTGCTATCTGGAGTGTTTGAAGACCATAGCCGTGAGGAGTTGCAACAACTGATTGAGCAGCATGGTGGAAAAGTGACGGGTTCAATTAGCAAAAAGCTCAGCTATCTGGTGGCCGGCGACAAAATGGGTCCGGCCAAGCGGGAAAAGGCACTTGAATTAAAAGTGCCTATTATCAGTGAAAACGATTTAATAGCCATGTTACCGACTCCGGAAACGATTGCGGAGCCAGACATTTTTGTATCTTTGCCTCTAACCCCGCCGGCCAACGAGCCGGTGGAGCCGCCGACTTATCCCGCCCCTGCTGCGCCTTCACCGGCGACGGGCGGCGGAGCAGGTCAACAGGGTTCGTTGTTTTAGCGCTTGCGCTCACGCACCCAGCCGGCTCCCGGGCCGCCTTGTATTTACTGTGGGTCGCATTGGCCTTCCACCCGGGGCCAGGACCTTCCCACCCTAGCCCACAGTTATACAAGGCGGCCCGGTCGAGCTGGAGTGTGCCGCGGGCCACTCTTCTTCCTTTTTGATTTTACGTTATGAAAATTCTCCCTCGGGTATTTGGCCTGCTGAGCGTTCTAACCTTCACAATGCCTCTTGCATTTGCTCAAAAAGCCCCCAGCAAGTTTCAACGACCGTATCGGGGGCAGTGGATGCCGCTACGGCGGCTAGACTTATGAAGCAGCCAAATGTAGTAGTACTGGACGTTCGCACGCCTGCCGAATACGCAACGGGCCATGTTCGGGGGGCAAAAAACGTCGACTTTCGGGCTCCTGATTTTGCTCATCAGCTAGCTCAGCTCGATACCACCAAAACGTATATGGTGTACTGCGCTTCTGGCAATCGGAGCGGGCAGGCTAGCAAGCTTATGAAGGAAAAAGGCTTCCCTAAGGTGGTAGATGCAGGCGCGTTCAAAGCTTTGCAGGCCGGTGGCTTGAAAACCGAATAATAAAGGCCTGATGTAAGCGCCCGGGATGAGACACAGTTGACTTCTAGGCTGCCGGTTGTCTTTTTATAATAAAAGCCCCTAGTGTATTCCAGGGGCTTTTTTCTTGAAAGTGCCCTGTGTAATAGCCTCTAGATCGGCCGCGGTAAACTCTCCTACATAAAATGGGTAGCTGTGAGTTGCTACGCTGCCGTGTCCATCATTCGCCGTTACCAGCAATCGATAAGGGCCTTTTTTAGTCGGCGCTTTGACCAGCGCGCGGGCTCCTTTCGCCTGTAAAATAGCCGCTGGCAACGATTCGCGCGCTGTGCGGTGCTGGGGAAGAATAAAGTTCTCGTTGACATCGGGCACCACTTCCCACTTTATATCAAGCGAGTCGCCTTCAGGATCGGAAGCAACTACGGTAGCCTCGTAAGTATTACCCGCGCGCAGAAAAGTGTTGCGTAAAGGCGACTTGCCGGCCAACCGCATAGACCTTAGGCTCGGAGCCTTATTCGGCATCGATTTGCCCGTCCACAAATAGTGAATCATGTCCACTACAGCAGTTTTGTCGCCGCTCTGTGTGAATAAGCTAAACCACATGGACGTTTGCTCGAACCGCTGCCCCCAGTACAAAATGTAACCGCCCAGACAGTAGTCCTTGTCGCCTACCATCGTCTTTTCATAGCGTGTTCGGATATACTCCGCCTTCGTATTGCTGCTCTGATCTAGCGGCGCTCGCCATTTGGTTTTGGGCGCTTCGCCTACCCACCAGCCCCGCGCTCCATACTCACCGAGGATGTAAGGCCCTGTCCAACCATTCCCTACCAAGTGGGACCGGATTCGTCCCATCTGGCTAAACACGTTAACCGTCAGCACATCTAAATCGGGGCAAAAGCGCTCCACTGCTGTCACCATATGCAGGCTACTGGTCATCGTAGTAGTAACGGGATGATAAGGATCCAACTCATGGATCATCTTCACCACGTCGTTTAGAATCTGGAATGCGCGTGGGTTATTTGTGTGGTTATCTAACTCATTTCCCACATTCCACATTAACAGCGCCGGATGGTTGCGAAACCGGAGAACTTGTCGGCGAATCTCCTCGTTCTGCAACGCCACCGCTCTGCGATCATAATAATCGAAGTCCTCATATTCAGGCTTCATCCACAACCCCAGCATTACCGTCAGGCCTTGTGCATGAGCCTTGTCCATGATAGCATCCGCATAATTAGTTGTGTAGAGGCGAACAGAATTGCCCCCCAGTTCCTTCACCCGGTCCAATTGTTGCAAGCCGGCTACTCCTTTGATAAAGTAGGGTTTACCGCCTCGTAATAGCTGGTACCCTGCTGCCGTTTTTTTTATCTGTACCGGCAAGACTCCGGCCGGTACTTCAGTCAATGCATCTGCCTTATTACCCTCTGAGTGACAACTTAAGAAGATGACACTGATGCAACTCAGCCATAAAAAAGTATAAAAACGCTGGGTAATGGATATCCTCATGAATTTTGTTTCTAATCTCACTTTGTATATAACAAAAGATATTACTTGAAAGTAAAAGGCGCTATGAAGCAATTATCTTTGTACAAAAATAAACCATAGCAATTGTATTTATCCCGCTACTGCTAAGCTTTACAAGGGATTTTAGCACTAGCAGAATTGATTAGAGTTGATTATTCATGCTCCTAAACACCACCCGCATCACACCTACATCTGTAACGCCCTTAATGTCAAAGCTCGTCCCTATTCCTGAGGATCACAAAGTTAAATACAACTTTGAAAGAGGAGTGCGGCAAATGCGCCTTTTAGTTTTAATAGGGGTAATCCTGACGGGCCATTTCCTGTGGTGGTTTGCCGACTCAGACCATATCGGTTACCCACTCTTATTCTGGCTTCTGACCATATCTTTAGGCTTCAAGCTGCTGCGCATGCTGCACGAGTGGTATCACTATGTGCAAGTCAGCAAGCCGCTTAAGCCAGCGCACACCAACCACCAGTACACCGTTGATGTGCTCACTACGGCTTGCCCCGGCGAGCCGCTCGATATGATTGAGCGTACGCTGCGGGCGATGCAGGCCATCCGCTACCCTCACACCAGCTACCTCTGCGACGAGGGCGACGACCCGTATCTACGCCAGATCTGTCAGGAGTTAGGCGTCATTCACGTCACTCGAACCAAAAAAATCAACGCCAAAGCCGGCAATATCAATAATGCGCTCCGCCAGGCTACGGGCGAACTGTGCGTGGTATTAGATCCCGACCACGAGCCGACACCTGACTTTCTGGATAAGGTGGTCGATTACTTTGCTGACCCAACAGTCGGCTATGTGCAGGTAGTGCAGGCCTACGGCAACCAGCAGGAAAGTCTGATTGCCCGCGGCGCGGCAGAGCAGACCTATCACTTCTATGGCCCCCTGATGATGGGCATGAACGCCTACAACACGGCGCAGGCTATTGGGGCCAACTGCACATTCAGACGGGCCGCCCTGGACAGCATTGGCGGACACGCGGCCGGGCTGACGGAAGATATGCACACGGCTATGCGACTGCACGCCCAGGGCTGGAAGTCGATATATGCACCGGTGATTGTGAGCCGCGGACTAGTTCCAGCTTCATTAGCAGCCTACTATGCGCAGCAATTGAAATGGGCTCGGGGAAGCTTCGAACTGCTTTTTCGGGTTTATCCAACGCTCTTTTCGCGCTTTACCTGGCGGCAGCGCCTTCACTATTTCACGCTGCCCCTGTACTTCTTTTCTGGCATTGTTGCCCTCATCGATCTACTGGTTCCTATCCTGGCGCTGTCTCTGGCTGAATTTCCCTGGCATTTGTCGCTCCCACAGTTCGTGCTGCACATGACGCCCATCGTGGCTATATCCATGCTGATTCGCTACAATGCACAACGCTGGCTTCGGGAACCGCACGAGGCCGGATTGCATCTGACGGGGGGCTTTTTGCGGATAGGCACCTGGTGGATTTATTGCCTGGGCCTTCTCTATACACTGCTTAGGGTCCGCGTTCCTTACATTCCTACGCCCAAAGATGGCCATGCCGGCAATGAGTGGCTGCTCAGCCTTCCTAACCTGTTGATGGCTATTATATGCGTAGCCGCCGCCCGTTATGGGCATTATCTCATGCAAACGCCCTATGCGCTGCTCATGATGGCGCTGGCCATGGGTAATGCGGCTATTCTGGGAGTTTCAGTGCTAATGGCTCAGCATAATCTTCTGAAGGGAATAATGCGCTTTGCAAACTCATTTAGCCCCGTTCGTTGGATTGTAGCTAAAAGCGAACAAATGCTTACGGGGCGGGAGAATGAGCTTTTTCCACGCTTACGCACCGCTGCCGTCTACATTGCCTTCTTTGTGTTCACTGCCCACTCTTTTATCAGCCTGGCAGTAGGCTTGTGGCTGGATCGCACCTCTCCTTCTCCTGATCTCATCTGGACACGCTCGGGTGTAGGTGAAGTGCGCATGGGCTACGCCGCTACTTCCTCAGCTACCATGTGGCCAGCGTCTACCTCCTTGCCCTCTCATACGGGTGCCGACATAGCTTCTCCCATTCAGGAAATTCGCTTAACCTCGGCACTAGGTCCGCAGATATCGACTGAGGTGCTTAAGAAAACCGCTATGCAGGGAAGTATACCTCTTCTAAGTTGGGAAGTAGAAAATGGCTCCTTTGATGACGAGGCCTGGAAAAAAGCCGTAACCGCTATTCGGGACCATAACCACCCCGTAATGCTTCGCCCTCTTATCAGAGCCCGTAATCCCGCAGCATATCGTCGTACCTGGCAACGGTTGGTTACGCACTTTAGAGCCTCAGGCGATACCAGCGCGGTTTGGGTCTGGACTCCTCCTGCCGCCGATTCAATTGCTGCGTATTTCCCTGGCGCCACGTACCTCGATTGGGTTGCCGCCGACTGTATGACTACGGGGTCGGACGCAACAGCCAAATCGTTGCAGAAGTATCGTTCTCTACGCCTACAGCTTGCTGAGCGAGCTGAGTTAAACAGTATGCCTATCCTGCTGCTGGCTCCTTTACAATCTGGCCAATCGGTACAGGCCCAATCCCGGCATCTAACCAGTACATACCCTGAAATCAAAGCTCTTCTTTTTGGTTCGACTTCCTCTCACGGCCGTCCCAATTCACTAAAGCTTAGCGCATCACTTCCAATCAACAGATGACAAATCATCTGTAACGCTCCTGAATAGCCCTAGTAGATGCCGTTCAAGCAACAGCAATACCTAAAAAAGCCCCCCAGATGCATCTGGGGGCTTTTTTAGGTATTGCTGTTAAGGCTGCTAGAAGCTGTTTTTCATGCTGTTATGCAGCGTCCGGGGCGACCAATAGCCGCTAGCGATGATACGACGAATGGTAAACAACGGATCCTGTTGGTCACGCTTCTCGGCCAGCACGAAGGCGCTCACAAAACCACGTTTTTTGAGCTCAGGAATGGCCTCGGGGTTCCACAAGCCAAAGGGATAGGCGAAGTAATTGATTTTCTTGCCCGTGATTTCCTCGAGCGTCTTGGTAGGCTTCTCAATCTGCGTTACCCAGTCCTCACCCTGATACTTCTTCACGTTGTGATGATCCCAAGTGTGCGAGCCGATAACGTGGCCTTGGTCGGAAAGCTCCTTTACCTGCGCCTTGCTCATGTAGCGAGGGCGGCCCAACGAGACGGTCATAATAAAGAAAACCCCCTTGAAGCCGTGCTTGTCCAACTCGGGCTTGGCCACCGTGAACTGGTCCAGGTCGGTATCGTCGAAGGTGAGCATGACGGGCTTGGACGGCAGCGGAGCGCCAGTCGTCAGGTACGCGTACAGTTGATCAGGCAGAATGGTGTGGTAGCCGCTGTCGGCCAGCATCTTCATCTGGTCGCGAAACTGCGCCACCGGTACGATATAATCCTTGGCACCCTTGGAGTCCTTTGGCTTCCAATCCCGAACCTGATGGTAGCAGAGAATGGGCACTTGCGGGCGCGCTAGAATCTCGGCGGCAGCGGCGATTTTAGCAGCCGGAATGGTCTTGGGATCGGGAGCCGGGGCGTTCGGGTTGGCTGGGGCAGCAGCGGCTGGTACGGTCTCAATATTCTCAACTGTAGCCAGTTCCTTCGACTCCGAGGCGGCAGCCGATTTGGTTTCGCAGCCGGATAAGGTAAGCGTGGTGGCCAATATGCCGGCCACAAAAAGCGGGGTACGGGTAAGCTTCATTCGGGGAGTAAGCGAAAAAGGAAGTCGATATTTTTAAACGAAAGAAAAGTCTGAATAAAGCATTTGACGGTAGTCACTTACCTTCACGCAACCATTCCAATTACAAAACAACGGCTTATTCCCGCATGGACCAACAAGATTCTCACCTTTCTGCCCTGCGTGGCACCGGGGTCGCTTTAATTACTCCTTTTACCTCCGCCCCCGACCATGCCGTGGATGTTGAGGCCCTGCGCCGCCTGGTTGATTTTATGGTTGATGGCGGCGTTGAGTACCTGGTAATCAACGGCACAACAGCCGAGTCGCCGACCGTAACGGCACCTGAGCGCGCTGATATTCTGCGCATTGTGCGCGAGCAAGTGGCTGGTCGGGTGCCGCTCGTGTATGGCATTGGCGGCAACGATACGGCGGGCGTTGAAAACCTGCTCCGCATTACCGACCTGACCGGCGTGATGGCGATTCTCTCAGCCAGCCCCGCTTATAATAAGCCTTCCCAGGCCGGTATCGTAGCCCATTATGAGCGCCTAGCTGATGCCTCTCCCCTGCCAATTATTCTCTACAACGTGCCCGGCCGCACCAGCTCCAATATGACGGCCGCTACGACCTTGCGCCTCGCTCAGCACTCCAATATTATCGGCATCAAAGAAGCTAGCGGCAACCTGGAGCAGTGCATGGCCATTGCCGCCGGCCGGCCCGCCGGCTTCCTGCTCATCAGCGGCGACGATATGTTGACCGTCCCCATGATTTCCTTCGGCGCTGAGGGAGTTATTAGCGTGCTAGGCAACGCCTTTCCCGACCGCATGAGTCGTATGACGCGAGCCGCGCTGGAAGGCAATTATGCCGAAGCCAGTGAGTTGTTGTTTGGCTTTTTAGAGCTGAATCCTTTGATGTATGAGGAAAGCAACCCAGTAGGCATCAAAGCGGCACTCGCGGCGCTGGGCCTTTGCTCCGATGCCGTACGCCTGCCGCTCGTTCCTGCTTCAGAAAGCCTGACGGAACGAGTACGCAGATCGATTTAATGAATCCATAAGTACAGAAAACAAAAAGCCCCCCAGGTAGTATCTGGGGGGCTTTTTGCTTAAAATCAAGCGTAAGATTATTTACCAGCCGCTCGCCAGCACATCGGCTACGTGCAACGTTTGGATTGGCTTTTTCTCTCGCCGAATGTAGGCATCTAGGTGCATCAGGCAGCTTGTATCGGTGCTCACGATATAACGCGCACCGGTGGCTAGAGCGTTTTCAACTTTCTGCTCAGCCATAGCTACCGAAATAGCCTCAAACTTCACGGCAAACGTGCCGCCGAAGCCACAGCAGGTTTCGCTCTCATCCATTTCCAAGCGCTCCAAGCCCTTTACGGCATCGAGCAGCATACGCGGAGCGGCTTTGATGCCGCATTCGCGCAGGGCAGAGCACGAATCATGGTAGGTGTATTGGCCAGAAAGCTGGGCGCCCGGAATGGCAGTAATGCCCAGCACATCCACTAGAAACTCGGTCATTTCAAAAATGCGCCGCTGCACGCCGTGATAGCGGGCCTGATCAGCGGAACCTTCAAACAGTTCCGCATAGGCATTGCGCACCATGCCCACGCACGACGCCGACGGGCTCACGATATACCGATTTTGCCCCCCAGCCGGAAAATCGTCCAGAAACTTGGTGGCCACCTCGCAGCTTTCGGATTTGTAGCCAGCATTATAGGCCGGTTGCCCGCAGCAGGTTTGGTTGGTGTTGTAGTGTACCTCACAGCCCACGGCCTCCAACACCTTCACCATGTTCATGGCGGTTTGGGGGAAAAGCTGGTCTACGAAGCAGGGAATGAATAAATCGACGATGGGCATAGCGAAGGATGAAGCGCAAATCGAGGAGGAAGCCAAGTGGCGCTTGGCTCAGTGAGCGGGCAGGGCGTGGGGGCTTTTTATAAAATAAAACCGCCAGCCGAAGCAAATTCAGACCTCAAAAACCTCCGTTCGAATTACTTTTTACCAAAACCGAAGACTTCCCCGGCCGCTACCTGAGCAATCCGGAAGGCGTCCCGATCAAGGTCCAAATCTACGCCAGTCTCATCAAAGTAGGCTACCAGTTTTTCGGTGGGCATGTTGCCGGTAAGCTTATCGGTTGCCATTGGGCAGCCGCCCACGCCACCAATAGCCCCATCGAAGCGGCGGCAGCCAGCCCGGTAAGCCGCATCAACTTTCTCGCGCCAATATACCGGCGCCGTGTGCAGGTGCGCGCCAAACTCGATCTGGGGAAAGGCCGGAATCAGCTCACCAAATAAGGGCGTGATGGTCGCGGGCGTAGACGCGCCAACTGTATCGGAAAGGGCCACGATACGCACGCCCATATCGGCCAGCTTCTCAGTAAAATCGGCTACTACTTCCGGGCTCCAAGGGTCGCCGTACGGATTACCAAAACCCATCGAAAGGTAGGTTACGAGCGTCTTGCCAGCCTTTTCGCACACATTGTGCATCTCGGCCAGTTCCGTCATAGCTTCCGCGATGGTTTTGTTGGTGTTGCGCCGCTGAAAGGTTTCGGACACTGACAACGGGAAGCCGATATAGCTAATCTGAGAATAGGCAGCCGCTGTTTCGGCACCGCGTAGGTTAGCCACAATGGCCAGGAGCTTCGTGCGGGTGTTGCTCAAATCGAGGCCGGCCAGCACTTCTTCCGTATCCCGGAGTTGGGGAATTGCTTTCGGCGATACAAAACTTCCAAAATCCAAGGTGTCGAAACCAACGCGAAGCAGAGTATTGAGATAGGCGATTTTGGCGGAGGTGGAAATAAACTCGGGCAAGCCCTGCATGGCATCACGCGGGCATTCTATAAGCTTCATAAAGGAAAGAGCAGAACTAGGTGGGTGACCTAAGGTGGGCGGGAAACAAAAGTAGGAGGAAATCGGTGGGATTGACGCGAAAATACACGCCTACGCTTTAGCTGATAAGGCTGGTCGAAGCCAATTAGTTGCTAATCTGAACGGAATAACCCCGCATCTCCAACCTGAGCATGCAGTCACTTCTTGATTTCGTGTGCTGAGCCTGCTACCGAACCACTCGGCGAGCAATGGGGTTATTTATATAACTCGTAATTCTAACCTAGTCCGATGCCTATACGCTCCGTGCGCACGCCGTTTTATCTGTTATGCTTTTTACTGTTGCTTTCTGCCTGTAGCAAGCAACAGACGCTTCAGGCAATCTTTCAGAAAACTACCCCCACGAAACCTACGCGCGCCGTCTGCGCCAAAGCGGCCTCGACCAAACGGCCCTGGGCCGCGACTGGCTCGCCGCCGCCGACCGCGCCCTGCGCGACTCGTTGGTGGTGACGTTGCCCTTTCAGGAAACGGGCTTTTTTCGGGCCGACCAAGCCCGGGCGGCCGCTTACCGCTACGCCGTGCGCGAGGGCGAAACCGTGCGCATCAGCTTGACGCTGGATACCGGCGCCGATGTGCGAGTTTTTCTCGATGCCTTCGAACTTAGCCCCGACAACGCCCCTCCCCGCCTCATCACCTCTGCTGATACAGCCGCGGCCACGTTTAGCTACGTGGCTGAGGACGACCGCCAACACCTATTGCGTGTGCAGCCTGAATTACTGCGCACCGGACGCTATACGCTACGTATTCAGCGCGAGCCTTCGCTGGCTTTCCCAGTACAGGGCAAAAACGATGTGGCTGTAGGTAGCTTCTGGGGCGTAGACCGTGACGCTGGCGCCCGTCGCCACGAAGGCATCGATATTTTTGCCAAGCGCGGCACGCCCGTAGTAGCAGCTGCGCCGGGCCTGATCACTCGGATAGACGAAACGCCTAGAGGCGGCAAAGTAGTCTGGCTCGCCGACACCGAGCGTGGTCAACATATCTACTACGCCCACCTCGATCAGCAGCTCGTGCAGGCCGGCCAGACGGTGCAGATAGGTGATACCTTAGGCCTCGTGGGCAATACGGGCAATGCCCGCACCACGCCGCCCCATCTGCATTTCGGTATTTACCGTGGAGGCCGCGGAGCCGTTGACCCCTTCCCTTTCGTGCGCCGCGCCGATGCACTGCCGGCGGCCCCTTCTACCAGTGCTGAGCGCCTCGGTCAATGGGTACGCGTGCGGGAAAAGCGCGCGGACCTGCGCCTCAGCCCCGTCGCGAAGGGCGCTATTACCGTAGCAAACTTGGTGCGTGATACCCCACTGCTAGTAGTAGGCAGCCAAGCCGATTATTACCGCGTGGAGCACCCTGGGGGGCAAATTGGTTACATCGCCGCCCGTTCAGTCGTGTCAGCCGCTGCGGAGCCGCTGCGTCGGGAGCTGTTGGCCGCCGCCACCGATTTGATAAAGCTACCCCAAGCCGGGGTTGCTCCCTTCGACACTTTGCCCGCCCGCACCAGCGTTGCCGTTTTAGGCGAAGTGGGTGAGTTTCAGTTGGTGCGCAGCGCAGCGGGCGTGGTAGGCTGGGCCGCCAAAGCGGGGTAATTAGTAGGACGCTTGCTGCTGTATCTCCTGATCCTGTTAAAACCATCCTTTCGAAAATCAAAAAGCCCCCCGGAATACCTCCGGGGGGGCTTTTTGATTTCTAACGGAAAGCTTACTGAGCTACCACCACTGCACGCTGCAATTCTTTGGCGTAGGCAATACGACGCTCACGGCCACCAGCCCCGATATAATCGAAGCCCACTGCCTTTGTATCGCCCTGAATAGCGGTCCATACCTGTGGCTCTACGCCCTCAGGCTGGTCAGCATTGCGCGGAATAGCAGGCTGCGTGAACCGGTCGCTGCTAAAAAAGGTATTCATAGCCTTCAAAATAGCTATTTCTTTATCGCGCACCGTGGCCGCGCTAGGGTTTTCCAGATCCCGGTCGCTGAGCAGCGCTGTGGCGGGCATTACCTCATTGCGGATGGTATCGCCGGTGGCATCAATGATAATAAAGCGAGCCTGCGCGTTCAGAATTTTAGGCCCTTGCAGCAGAAGCACGAAGGTATCCTTCTGCTTGTTGCTGGTGAAGTTATGGCTGGTCCGGACTGTGTTCAGGATGCTGCGCTCGGTGAGGCGGGCGCGCTGATTAGGAGGCGTTGGGGTAAATATTTTACCATCGCCTTTAGCAGTAGCTGTTTCGCGCTCAGTCGTTATACACGATGCTTGAAACAGTAAAGTAGCCACAGCGGCAGAGAGGAAAAGTTTTTTCATTATAGGCTAAACAAGTATGCAGAGTTAGTTCGACGGCACTACGGAATTGAGGTACATAGCGACCAAGTTTACAGCTAAATTTGTACCAAAGGAGGGTTTCAATAAATTTTACAACATAAAAAAAGCTGGATTTATCTTAGAATCTGAATATTTAGTTAAAACACCCCCAGTTCTACGCCTACCACTAGCCGTGGAAATTCGGGATAACGAGGGGCATCAGCTAGTTCTTTGAAGGTGTCGGCGAGCCGGTAACGCGCCACCAAAGCGTAGCGACCCGAGCCCAGGCGCGCCCCCACCCCGTACGACCAGCGGTTTAGATAGTTCAGCTTACGCTCCGTTACTTCTACCCGCCCGGCGCCATTGGGTCCGGGTTTGTCGACGTAGTGATGCGCAGTGCTGATAATCCAGCCACCCCAGCCCGTGAGGTCGAGGTAGCGGCCTACCACATTGCCACGGCGCCCCATGTTCAGGCGGCCATATACTTCGGCCTGGGCCTGAGGCAGGGCGATGGTTTCGCGTTGATGCTGATCAGGAGTAGGCAGAATTTTCTGATCATTTTGGGCCAAATGATACACTAGGCGGGCGTAGCGCACATCAAGGCCGACAGCCGCTGCCTGCGACAACCGATATTTCTGTCGCATTCCCACAAACATCTCCCCCGACCGACCGTAGCGCAGCTCTGCCCCCGCGTTGTCTGCCTTGCCTACCACCGCCGCGTAGCCCAGGTAGAAATGGCTAAAGAAAGCCCGATTGGGGCCGGTGTTGGAGCGGAGCGTATCGGCGGCCACATTGCCGCGCAACAGCACATTTTGAGCCTGAGCCGCAGGAATACCCAGGAGCCAAGTCGTTGCAAAGGCCCCGATTGTTAGCAAACGCAGAAGCTTCATTGGGCAGAGTAAGTAGAAGTGAACCCCCGATAATGCACCTGCACTGTGTCGCCGGCTTGCAGGTTGCGCAGCGATATTTGCAACACGGCGCGCTGTTTCACGTCCAGCACTTCGTAGGTGCGCAACACGCCCCGGCGGTCAGCTATGTGCCAGTACAAGTAGCTGGGTGGGGCGGGCAAAGTAGGTATGGCATCGGCTGGGGGGCTTTTTTCGGCACTTTCAGCTACGGGCGGCGCCAGTTCTTCGCGGCCCACGGCGGGTACGTCGGCAAGCTTAGTACTGCTAACAGGCGCCTTCACATCCACCGAATCGGAATAGAGCGGCAATGCCCGGGCGGCCACCTCCCCAACCCCTGGCCGAATAATTACTGCCAGCATACTATCGGGTTGTACTACAAAATCGAAGGTAGCGGCCGTGGGGGGCTTTTTTGGGCTATCTGCCGTAAACCAGGAAGCGCGGGGCATGCCATACCCGTGGGCATAGTCGAAGTAAGGATATAAGTTGGCCGAGGCCTGAAGCTTTTCAAAGAGCTGCATCGCCGTCAAGTCGCGGTTTTGCTGCCACGCGCAAGCCGCAAAGCCCGCCAGCAGCGGACTGGCAAACGACGTACCTTGGGTGCGCACGTAGCCGCCCGGCGCGGCCGCCAACACCGTTCCGTAGGCAGTTACATTGGGTTTCAGGCGTCGGTCAGCCGTGGGGCCGTAGCTGCTGAAGCCGATATGCAGGAAGCTATCTGGGTCGAGACCACCCACAGCCAGCACGGAGTCGCCGTCGGCGGGCGTACCAATGGTGCGCCACTCCGGGTCGAGGCCATCGTTGCCGGCCGCATTTACAACCAGAATACCCTTGCGTACGGCCATGGCCGCCGCGCGGGCCACGAGGCTATTACGGCCATTCATCTGTTCGGGAAAATAGCGGCGGCTGGTGTAGCCCAACGAAGAATTAATAACATCAACTCCCTGCCGGTCAGCCCACTCAGCGGCCGCCAGCCACGCCTCTTCCTCAGCAAACTGCTCGCGGTGCAGCTGCTCGGTGCGGGCCAGCAAAAACTCGGCTTCGGGAGCTAATCCGAGCGCCGTGCCATCGGGCAACTTGCCTGCTATGCACGAGAGCACCTCCGTACCGTGGCTACCGCCCGCGTATACATAAGGCTGTTTTTTGAGAAAATCGTAGGTCGCCAGAATACGCTCACCAGCGCGCAAATGCTGAAATGCCGCGTGCTGATCGGCGCCGGAAAAGCCCACATCGAAGATAGCGATGCGCAGTCCCCGGCCGTCGAGCTTGGCCCGGCGAAAGTCGGCCGCCCCCAAACTGGCGGTTTGACTGAATGCCAGCTGATGATCGGCGGCGGAAATTTCCGGGGTTCCACGCTCTGGCGCTCCGGGTTGTGCAGCGGGCAGCATAGTAGCAGTGGGGCGGCTTTCTACGCTTCGCACGCCTGGCAGATGGCGCAACGCGGCCACCTGAGCGGGCGTAGCACGGCAGGAAACAGCATTAAACCAGCGACTTACAAACACGACCGAATCGACGGTAGCCTGCACTTGTCGCAGGTAATCGGGGCGCACAGGGAAATCGGTGCTGTCGACGAGGGGCAGTTGCTGGCGCTGGCGGCGCGCCAGCGCCTGGGGGGCAAAATACGTGGCTGGATTGAAGCAGACGCCGCCTTTATCGCGCAGCACCACCCAATAGCGGGCCGTAGGCGGGGTGGCGGCGTGAGAAGGTTGGCTTATCCCAGTCAGCCCCAGGCCAAACAGCAGAAAAAAAGCCCGCATGAAGAAACAATGAATACGCACGTGATGCGGCCGTAATATGGGTAGCTAAAGCAACCGCGAAGGTACAACTGCGGCGCAAGGTGCGTGCTGTCTGGGGGGCTTTTTTCCTTGCCCAAACGAAACCGATACAAGGCTTTGTGCTGAAAGTAGCGCGAAAAGGATTTCCCGCTACCTTCAACCCCGCAAGCTTAAGGGTCGCGTGTATGATGCGGCGGAGCTTATGCTGGTCTTTGTTCTCTCCTAATCCCATTTTTTATGAACTCTACCCTTTCTCGGACCGCGCTGGTGACACTTTGGAGCGCTGGCACTCTGCTGCTCGGCGGCTGCAACAAGAAAGAAATAGCGGCGCTACAGCAGCAAAACTCAGAATTACTCAGCTCCCGCGACCAGCTGCAAGCCCAAAAAACAGCTTTGGAGCAAGAGAAAGCCAAAACTGAGGAAGATTTGCGCTCCAACCTGCTAAGTAAAAATCAGGAAGTCAATCAGTTGAACCAGAACTTGGGTACCACCAAGGAGCAGTTGCAGGATCGTGAGCAGCGTATTGCTGAGCTACAGCGCGTGCTCGATCAGAAGGAAGCTGCCGTGAAGGCCCTGCGCCAGAAGGTGGGCGACGCCCTGCTGGGCTTTAATGCCAACGACCTGACAGTAAACGTAAAGAACGGCAAAGTATATGTATCGCTATCTGAGCAGCTGTTGTTTAAATCAGGTTCAACTGTTGTGGATCCGAAAGGACAGGAGGCACTGAAAAAGCTCGCCGCTGCTCTCAAAGGCAATCAGGATGTGAACGTGCTAGTGGAAGGCCACACCGATAATGTGCCCATCGCCCGTGGCACCGCCGGCATGAAAGACAACTGGGATCTGAGCGTGTTGCGGGCCACCGAAATCACTCGCATCCTGACTACAGCCGGCCTCACTCCTGCGCAGGTCACGCCCTCAGGACGGGCCCAATATCTGCCCATCACAGCCAATGCCACCCCCGCCGAGAAGGCCCAGAATCGTCGCACGGAGATTATCCTGACGCCCAAGCTCGACGAGCTTTTTCAAATTCTGGAAGCCAATTAAAACGGCCGTCTGCTTCGGATTTAGTTTAGTTGCAATCGGCGAAAAGCAGTTAATTTCATCCATCGTTGCACCGTTAATAATTGCTCAAAAAAGCCCCCAGCAAAGCGGCCGCTCCGAGTGAGGCGACCGCTTTGCTGGGGGCTTTTTTGATCTTGAATGAGCAAGCTCAAAAGAGGTTAATAATTAATCATCAGCGTCTTTTAGCAGCTATAAACCATTCATTGTGAAATACTTTTAATTCGCTATTTAACCCTGCTGTTTCAAAGGGAAATCTTCTATTGGGAGCCAATGCTGGCCATCATGCCGAAAGAGCTGTAAGCTAGTGGCGAGAAAGGTTGCGGAGTAGGAACGCGCTTGAAAAAGCTGGCGCATTGCGGGCACTTGGCTGGGGGGCAAATCGCGGGTGGCCAGGGTCATGTGCGGGGTAAAAGGCCGCGTTTCGAGGGGGATATTTTCCAGCCGCGATGCGCACCAACCCATAAGATCTGCGTGGAAACTCTGCAGGTCGGCAGCCTCCGTCACGCGCACAAACAAGGTGCGATTACCAAACCAATCGAAACCCTGTAAGCCAACGCTAAAGCCCTCCTCCAAGGCGGCAAAATCCCGTAGCTCGGTGCGCAATGTTTCCTCCGCTCCAGCCGCTTGCCGCCACGGCGGAATGAGCGTAATGTGCGCCGGCAAACGCACCGCATTGCGACTGCCCGTCAGCGTGTGCACCTCCTGCTTCATCGCCCATACCTCGGAAGAAATTGGCTCGGGGGCAAAATGGCGACTAGGTAAAGCGGTTCCATATTCCCCCTACGTATAGGGCCATACTACCGATTGAAGTTGGGAGATGGATTCGCTTCTGATTGTAGGATGGTAGTCGTTTACCATCATTCAGTTGCCATCCTGAAGCACGAAGTACCTTCTGCCAGTGGAACAAATCGTTCTTCTGATAGAAGGTCCTTCGTGCCTCAGGATGACGAATGGGCGGAAACCGCCGACTCAACGCCTGCGACGACTAAGACGCGAATACGCGTCTTTACAAACCGTATTTGCTCAGCAAATACACCAGCGCGGCCATGCTGGCCCCACCCAGCTCCAACTCACGACGGTTTACTTTATCAAACGTATCGGCGGCGGTGTGGTGGATGTCGAAGTAACGCTGGGAGTCGCAGTCGTAGCCGATAAGCACTTTTGCCTGGTCTTTCAGGGGGCCAATATCGGTACCTCCGTGTCCGACCACAAAGTCGCCGCTGCCGTAGGGGGCAAATAATGAGCTCCACTGCTGAATCCGAGTCACGGTTGCCGGATTCGTCGTTTCCAAGGCAAAGCCACGGGGCGTAAACCCGCCCCCATCCGATTCCATAGCGGCTAAGTGCTTCTCGTTGGCGGCTTTAGCCAACTCAGCATACTTGATGCCGCCCCGGTTGCCGTTTTCCTCGTTCATAAACATCACGGCCCGGATAGTGCGCTCTGGCCTCAGGCCGGTGGCTTTCAAAAGCCGCAGCACTTCCATGCTTTGCACGCAGCCCGTGCCATCGTCGTGGGCGCCCTGCCCCAGATCCCAGGAGTCGAGGTGGCCGCCCACGGTGATAATCTCGTCGGGGTATTTCGAGCCTTTTATTTCACCTATTACATTGTATGATTTAACGTCGGGCAAGGTCTGACAGGCCATTTCCAGCTCGAAGGTCAGGTTTTTGTCAGCTTTGAGAAGCTGACTAAGGCGGTCGGCGCCATTGGTGCTGAGGGCAGCAGCAGGCACTTTGGCCACGTTATCCTCGTAGCGCATGGTGCCGGTGTGCGGAAAGTCGTCGTGGGCAAGGCTCAGGGAACGCACCAAGGCACCCACGGCCCCGCGCTTGGCGGCGGCAGAGGCTCCGGCGCGGCGCTGGTCGCCAGCTTCGCCGTAGGCCTTGCCGGTTTCCACGTAGGTGGGGTTCATGGGGCGGTTGAAGAACACGAATTTGCCCTTCACTTTTTCCTCGGGCAAAGCCGCCAGCTCATCCAGGCTCTGCACCTCAATTACCTGAGCGCGCAATTTGCCCCCCGTACCCACCGAACCGCCCAAAGCGCATACCGGCACATCTACACCCTTGCCCTTGGCGGCCCTGATCTGACCTTTCTCCTTGGCCCCCCGTACCCAATGCGGCACCATTACTTCCTGCAAATACACGCGGTCGAGGCCCAGCTTTTCCATCGTCACTTTCGTCCAGTCGACTGCCTGTTGGGCCTGGGGCGAGCCGGCCAAGCGCCCGCCAATCTGGCCGGTGAGGTGGCGCAGGTTCTCGTAGCTCTCTCCCCGCAATAGCGCTTCATCATACAAGCGACGAATGTTCAACGAATCAGTCTGGGGGGCTTTTTGGGCCAGCGCGGGTGTGATTAGCAATAAGGAAGCAACACCCGCCAGCAGCGGGTAGCGGGAAACGAAAGAAGGCATAAAGGCTAACATGAAAGGTAAAAGCAGTCTGAGTGGCTAAAGTACAAGGAAACGCTAAACGGGTTGCAACGACAACCTTTGGCGCTAGCAACAACGCCCCGTCATCAAATGACGGGGCGTTGTTGCTAAGTGAGTTTTAAAACTTCAGGTTTGGATGGCTTACTTCATGAGTATTAGTTAATGCTCAGCCCCATACCGATGGGTTATTACCGTGGCGGTACCCGTGGGGGGCACTTTTACCTCGAATAGGTAGTCATATTCCGCATCCTCCACAGCCGTTATTTCAGAGGTAGCCCCCAGCGCCGAAACGATGGGCAAAATGGTATTGGAGTGGCCTACCACCAGCACAGTTTTGCCTTTATTTTCCTGAATAATGCGCGCAGCGAGGTCAGCGGGCTTGTCGTAAACTTGGGGCGTGCGTTGCAGAGCAGTAGCCAAAGGAGCCGCCGTAGCCCGGCTACGCGCAGTGTTGGTGACGTACACGGCCTCCACGTTGCGGCTGCCCAGGGTATCGCGCAGGGTGAGGGCACGCTGCTCGCCGGCGGGCGTAAGCGGCGGGTCCGTCATCGAGGGGTCGGTTTCTTTTTCGGCGTGGCGCACCACGTAAATAGTGGTAACAGCGGCGCTGGGGAGCTTTTCCGCAGTAGAATTTGATGAAGCCGGCCGTTCCGATGAACAGCCGACGGCCGCACTCAACAGCAGAATAACAGAGGGAATCAGGGGTAGAAAGCGCATAGAGAGTAGGGAAAGTGTGAAGCAATAACGCCGAGCTTAGCGCCAGGTTGCACTATTTGAGCGCCATGATCTGCTTTAGCTCGGCCTCCGTCACCGTTAGCAGGCCTACTTTGGGCAGACGCCCGGTGAGCGTGCGCCAGTTGGGGTCTTCTCTGAAAACGGGCTGAAGCAGCTTTAGCGCGGCAGGCACCTGCTTGTTATTAGCCAGGGTTATGGCGTGCCAGAAGCGCATTTCCAGGTTCTCCGGAAACATCTTCTCGGCGGTTTGGTACTCGCGCATTGCGCCGGGCATATCGTTTTTCTCCACGGCCAAGTCACCGGCATTCATGTGGTTATAGGCGCGATGCAGGCGCAGCAGCCGGTCTAGCTCCTTGAGTGGGGCGGCGTTGTCGTCCACGCGAAGGTCAATCAGCCGGTCTTCCCAGGGGGCCTTTGTTGCCTGCCCGCGCACCACCAGCAGGGCCGCCGACTGCCTGCCCCGAATGTCGCCACCTTCGGCCTGGGCCGCGTTTAGCGCCGCCAGCACCCGTTCAGCCAAGGGCAGACTGGCGTTTTGCTCAAAGGCTTTCGCCATAGCCGGCCACACGGTTGCTTTGAGCATCATATTGGCTTGCACCGAAAATTCCTTGCCCGTAATGTGGCCCGCGTAGTCGATGCATTTGTCGCCAGTGTGGGCAGCCACGTTGCCCTTAGCATCCAGAATGGCTACTTGGCGCACGGCCTTGCCTTCATCGGTGCTCAATAGTTCGTCGAGGGCTTGCTGGGCGGTTTTGCCACTTTTCAACAAGGCCAGCCCCCGCATTCCGAATGATTTGTTGGTGAACGATTGCGTTGCAATAACGCCCACGCCGGCTTCGCCCCAGCTCACCGAGGTACCCACCGAAAACCAGTGCGTTTGCACGGCCACGGCCATTTCACCCGTTTTGGGGTCGCGGGCCACAATGGAAAACGTATGAGCCAGCGGATCGGTGGCCGAATAAACCTGGGCAGAAGTGGCCGGCAACAGGCCCACTAACAGCGGCAGAAGCAGGAAAAGGGTACGTTTGAGGAGCATGAAAAAGTAGTTTTGGGTGATTAGCGGTTCAAGATAAAGATGTGCTGGCTAGATCTGTTTCCTTTAGGAGTTGTGGACACGAACTACCCGGCGGTCAGAGCCCCGATACTTCACGCCCCGTACTCAGGATCATCAAATTAACCTAGCTTTCACCGGTCAAGCCGGCCTTACTTTCTTTCCCTTGAGCATAGCCCCGCCCGTTATTCGCGTCCGTGACCTGAGTAAGCACTACCCTGGCCACGCCGCTGTGCAGAACATCTCCTTCGACTTGGCGGCGGGCGAAACACTGGTGCTGCTGGGCCCCAGCGGCTGCGGCAAAACGACGCTGCTCAAAATGCTTAACCGCCTCATCGAGCCCACGGCGGGCACGGTCGAAATCAACGGGGTAGCGGTGGATCGGCAGCAGCCGGAGGTACTGCGCCGCGGTATTGGCTATGTTATTCAGCAAGTGGGCCTGCTGCCGCACTACACCGTGGCTGAAAATATAGGCGTAGTGCCGCGCCTGCTGGGCCACGCCCCTACTGCTATTGCGGAGCGAACCGACATGCTGCTTACCCGTCTGCATTTGCCCCCCAAGCGCTTTGCCGGGCAGTACCCACACCAGCTTAGTGGCGGCCAGCAGCAGCGGGTCGGGCTGGCCCGCGCCCTGGCCGCCGACCCGCCCATTATGCTTCTCGATGAGCCCTTCGGCGCCCTCGACCCGGTGACGCGGGCGGGCATCCGGCGCGAGTTCAGGGAGCTGGAAGAGCTCCGTAGCAAGACTATGGTGCTCGTCACCCACGACGTGACCGAGGCCTTCGAGCTAGCCGACCGCATTGCCCTACTTGACGGGGGGCAAATGCAGCAGTTGGGTACGCCGCATGAGCTACTCTTTCAGCCCGCCAACAACTTCGTTCGGGACTTCTTCGCCGCCGAGCGACTGGCCCTACAGCTACGCACGTTGCGCCTCCGCGACTTGCTACCATTTTTGCCTACCAGCGCAAAAAAAACCCCCTCAAACAAACTTATTTTTGAAAAAATAAACAACTCGTTATCAATCGATAAACCCATTTCATATAATCACTCAGTTCAGGAAGCGCTGGAGCTACTAACTGAGCCACGAGCAGACGGTGTGCCTTCAAATCGGGAGGCCGCAGAGGACGAAGCACGCTACCTTATCATGGTAGAGTCAGACGAAAAAGCCCCCCAGTATCGGATTGATTTGCCACAGTTGATGGCCGCTTTTGCCCAGGCCATTCACCAAGCCGAAACCACATGGAAGTCCTGACCGAGCTGCTGGCTTTCTGGCAGGCTCAGGCCGGAAAGCTCGGCCATCAAACCTTGCAACACATCGGCCTGACGGCGGCTTCCCTCCTGCTGGCGGTGCTGGTGGGTGTGCCGCTGGGGCTACTACTCACGCGGCGGCCGAGGCTGGCGCCCGCCGTGCTGGGCTTTACGGGCGTGCTCCAAACCATCCCGAGTATCGCCCTGCTGGGCTTCCTGATTCCGGTGCTCGGCATTGGTCCGCAGCCGGCCATTTTCGCGCTGTTTCTGTATTCCCTGCTGCCCATCGTGCGCAACACGTTGGCTGGCGTGCAGGGCGTGAGCCCGGCCGTGGTGGAAGCCGCCCGTGGTCTGGGCCTTACCGATGGGCAGGTGCTGCGGCGGGTAGAGTTGCCGCTGGCTTTACCGGTGCTGTTTGCAGGTATTCGCACGGCTACCGTTATCAACGTGGGGGTGGCTACGCTGGCGGCCTACATTGCGGCGGGTGGACTGGGCGAATTTATTTTTGGCGGTATTGCCCTGAATAATCCGGCCATGATTCTGGCCGGCGCCATCCCGGCTGCCGCATTGGCCTTAGCTTTCGATGCGGCGCTGGCCCGCCTCCAACGCCTCAGTGCCCGCCGTCTTACCCGCGTGGGGGGCTTTTTACTGGTGTTGCTGCCGTTGCTCTCGGGCTTGTACCTGTTGCCCCGCGCCACGGGCAAGCTGCTGGCCGGCTTCAGTCCGGAGTTCGTGGGGCGGGCCGATGGGCTGCCGGGTTTGCAAACCAAGTATGGGCTACGTCCGCTGCCCAGCGTGATTCTGGCGCCGGCGCTGGTGTATGAGGCCGCCCGTCACCGCGACGTGGACGTTATCGACGGGTACTCCACCGATGGCCGCATTAAGGCCTACGACTTACGTGTGCTGCGCGACGACCGGGGGGCTTTTCCGCCCTACTTCGCCGCCCCCGTAGTACGCCAAGCAGTGCTGGCGGCCCACCCGGAACTGCGCGCCGTATTGGAAAAGCTCGCTGGCCGGATCTCCGACTCGGTGATGACGGAGCTGAACTACCGCGTGGACTATCGCCACGAAACGCCCCGCGCCGTGGCCCACGATTTTCTGCGTCGGGGTGGCCTGTGGCGGGCACCACAGCCTGCTACTGGCGCTACCCTGCGGCTGGGCTCCAAGATTTTTGCCGAGCAGTACATTCTGGCGGAGCTTTATGCGGCCCTTATTCGGGGCTACACCAACTTGGATGTTGTTACCAAAACCGGCCTGGGCGGCACCAGCATCTGCTTTGAGGCCCTTCGCACCGGCGAAATCGATTTGTATCCGGAGTACACCGGCACGGGCTTGCTGGTGTTGCTCCAGCCTACTCCGGCGACCGTCGATTCGCTGGCGGGCAATCCGCAGGCAGTGTTCGACTACGTGCAAACCCGTTTCAGAACACGCTACGGGCTGGAGTGGCTCAGCCCCTTGGGCTTCAACAACACGTATGCCCTGCTCATGCGCCAGCAGCAAGCGGAGCAGTTGCACATTGCCTCTGTGTCGGAGTTAGGCACTTATCTGCGCCGTTAAAGTAAACGCAGGCAAAAAAGCCCCCCGCAACGTGTATAGCGGCTGTGGGGATTTTTTTTATGCCTGCAAGGCTAAATGCGTTCATTTGCCAGCCACTAAACCGATATAGACACCTCGATTATTCAGTGATTTTCGCTCACGGCTTAACAACCGCGAGTCTGCAATGAGTAAAATTCAATCTACTCAACAGCCCAGGCCCTATAATATGATTCAAACCAAACTACTGTTTATCAAACAACTACACATAAGCACTAGCCACATTTTTATGCTAAAGGATTAATCCAGGATTAAATCGTGGCGGAATCTCAGATGAGGCAATCCGGTCGAGTTGGCACATCGTAGCTAACCTCAACCAAATACTAGTCTTTCATCTTTTTATCCCAAACACCTACGGAAATGAGAAAACCGTCTTCCCTCGTCAAGTTAAGTGCCTTTGCTCTTGCCTTAGCCTCTCTCACCAGTTGCGAGGATGTGCTGGAGCAGTATTTCCCCAAAAATGGCAATGGCGACGACAAGCCTGTTTCCAGCCAGGATATTCCCTTTTACGCCTTATCAGGCGGAGTAACTCTGGACCTATACTCTACCAAGAACCCCGCCCGCAGCTCTGCCTCAACCGCTATTTCAGGGTTGCAGAGCGGAGAAAAGCTACTGGGCATTGATTTCCGCCCCGCCACTGGCCAGCTGTATGGCATCGGCAGCACCAGCCGTCTATATGTCATTAATCCCGTCACCGGCGCAGCCCGGGCTATCGGCAGCGGACCAATCACGCCCGCCCTGGAGGGTGATATGGTGGCTTTCGACTTTAACCCCACCGTAGACCGCATCCGCGTAGTAACCAGCACGGGCCAAAACCTCCGCCTGAACCCTGAAACCGCGGCCGGCACTATCGTCGACGGGGCATTAACGGAGTGCCCGGCGCCGGTATTACGGGTGCCGCTTACACGAACAGCGTAGCCGGCGCCAGTGCTACGGTGCTCTACGACCTCGACCCCGCCACGAATACTCTGTATCGTCAGGATCCGCCCAACAACGGCACGCTGGTGGCCGTCGGCGAACTAAAGCTGGACATCAGCGGCAACGGCGGCTTCGATATCGATGCCAAAACGGGTACCGCCCTAGCCCTGTACGACGTGAACGGCAAGCCCACGCTCTTCACTGTTGACCTAGCCACTGGTAGCACCAAAACGCTGGTGAAATATGATAATAACGCAGCGTATACGGGCCTCGCCATTCCTACCCAGCCGGTAGCCTATGCCGTGAGTGCCAACAACCTGCTGATTTTCAATCCGACTAATCCGTCAGCCGTTGTAACCAAACCGATTACCGGCCTGGCCGCGGGCGACAACGTATTGGGTTTGGATTTCCGTCCTGTAAACGGTCAATTGTATGCTTTGGGCAGCGGCAGCCGTCTGTACACCATCAATGCCTCTTCGGGCGCGGCCGCTACGGTTGCTACTCTTAGCACTACCCTCGCGGGCACGAGCTTTGGCTTCGACTTCAACCCCCTTGTCGACCGGATTCGCATCATCAGCAATACGGGCCAGAACTTGCGCGTGAACCCCGCCGATGGCGCAGCCACCGTGGATGGCAGCCTGAATCCTGGCTCGCCCAACGTAAGCGCCGCCGCCTACGAGAACAACTTCGCCGGCACCACCGCCACCAACCTATTTGTGATTGATTACACCACCGACAAGCTCTACCTGCAAAACCCACCTAACAATGGTACCCTAGTAGAAATTGGCAACCTCGGCATCAACGCAGACGCTGCGAATGGCTATGATATCGGCGGCACCAGCAACACCGGCTACGCTATCCTCACGGCCAGTGGCGCTACCAAGCTCTACAGCGTAAATAAGTCCAGCGGCGCAGTTACGGCCCTCGGCGACTTTGGCAGCACTGTCAATGGCTTTACCGTCGGCCTAGGCTTCTAAGGTTTCTTCCCTTATTATAAAAGCCCCCAGAGTTCTTCTGGGGGCTTTTTATTTTACATCACACAAAATATACTTAGAATATATGGTGTAAGATAGCCTAGGTATAACTAGGATAATTTCATTTCGAAAAAATAGAAATAGGAACATCTAAATAGTGAGGAGCTACGTATGGCAAGTAGTCTAGTCCTATTATTTCTTTTTTCCATCCTATCTTCTCGGTTCTATGCTAAAACCCTCTTCCCTCGCCAAGTGGGGCGTGGCTGCGCTGTTATTATCCTCGCTCACGAGTTGCGAGGATATCTTGGAGCAGTACTTCCCCAAACCCAATCCTACCCCACCCACCATCCCCACCTTCCCGCCCCTGGGTCAGGACATCGCCTTCTACGCTTTGTCAGGGGGCACGCGGCTCGATGCGTATAATACGAGCAACGCGGCCAGCCGCACTAGTTCCGTCGCCCTCACGGGCCTGGGCAGCGGCGAGACGCTCCTGGCCATCGACTTCCGCCCCGCCACGGGCCAACTCTACGGGGTGAGCAGTGCCAGTCGCCTCTATGTGATTAATCAGAATACGGGCGCAGCTAGGGCTATTGGCAGCGGCGCCTTCACGCCGGCCGTAGCGGGCAACTTGGTGGGCTTCGACTTCAACCCCACCGTGGACCGCATTCGCCTGGTCACCTCAACTGGGCAGAACCTGCGCCTGAACCCCGAAACCGGCGCGGTCGCCGCCACCGATGGCAGCCTCAACGGGGCGGCCGGCGCAATGGTAACCGGGGCCGCCTACACCAATAATACAGCCGGGGCCAGTACCACCGCCCTGTACGCCATTAACACCCAGAACCAACAGCTTTACCTAGTCAACCCGCCCAACGACGGCACGCTCGTGCCCGTGGGCAGCTTGAACCTGAACATCAGCGGGGATGGAGGCTTTGACATCGACGCCAAGACGGGCACGGCCCTGGGCTTGTATTCTGTGCAAGGCAAACCGACCTTGTTTACCGTGGATCTAACGACGGGCGCCGCCCGGCCCCTAGCCGAATATGCCACCAATTCTGGATATTCAGGCATTGCTATTCCTACCCGGCCAGTTGCCTACGCGTTGAATCTCGCACAGGGTATAAGAGGAGGAACCCTGAACGATCTGTATATAATCGACCCAACCAATCCATCAACCTCCGTCTATAAGAGCGTGACAGGCTTGAAGGAGAATGAGGGAATCGTGGGTATGGATTTCCGCCCCGCTACGGGCCAGCTCTATGCCCTCACCAATACCAGTGAGCTGTACGTGCTTAACCTCGCCACGGGTGCAGCCACCAAGGTGGCTACGCTAAGTGTTCCCTTAGCGGCAGGTCCGGTAGGCGTAGCCAATGGGAGAGGTTTTGACTTCAACCCCGTTGTTGACCGCATTCGCATCGTGACTGCTTCGGGTCAGAATTTGCGGGTGAATCCTGCGGACGGTATGACCACCGTAGATGGCCGCATTAATCCGGGCACGCCTAGTATTTTGGCGGCAGGGTATGATAATAATTTCGCGGGGACAACGACAACCACCTTGTACGTTCTTGATGGCAATGGTAAATTATACCGGCAGAGCCCACCCAATGACGGTACTTTAGTAGAGATAGGAAACACGGGAATTCCTAACGTATCGAACTTTGATATTGGGGGCAGCACCAATACGGGTTATATATACACGGCCACCGGTGGTGGTGGCACCGCTATCCTTATTTCCACCATTAATGTAACGACGGGAGCGGTTACATCATCCACCCAGGGCTTTAACGCGGGTGGTTTTCCTACGGCCTTTGCCGTTGGATTAGGTTTTTAAATAAATCAAAACACCAAGCATTTTGTTACAAAAAAGCCCCCTAGCGCAGCATTGGGGGCTTTTTAATGATGTTTACTTTACGGATTAACTACGCCGTAGTCTTCCGGCTCCACGGGGTGAGCAACCGGGATACTGGTGGGCGCGGGCTGACCAGGCAATTGCATCTCCCAACCTTGCTGCATCTGCGTAAGACCGGCGCGGGCAGTAAGGTCGAACTGGCAGGGCACGATGGATACAAAGTTGTGAGCCAGCGCCCACTCGTCGGTATCGTTGCCCTCATCGAGGTTCACGAAGCTACCGATCAGCCAGTAGTAGGGGCGCTTGTGTGGGTCGTGGCGCAGGTCGAATTCCTCCTGCCACTTCGCGCGGGCCTGACGACACAATTTGGCCCCCAGAATCGGTGTCTCCGACTTTTTAGGAATGTTCACATTCAGGGCCGTACCGGCCGGAATGCCGTGCTCCAGAGCCTGGCGCGTAACGTGCTCTACCCACTCTTCGGTATGCGAAAAGTCGGCCGAGTGGCCGTAGTCGCACAGGGAGAAACCGATGGCCGGGAGCCCTTCGATGGCTGCCTCAATTGCCGCCGACATAGTACCCGAATACAGCACATTTACCGACGAGTTAGAGCCATGATTAATACCCGACACCACCAGATCAGGCTGGCGGTCTTTCAATACATGATGCTTGGCCAGCTTCACGCAATCAGCGGGCGTACCGGAACACTCGTAGGCTTCGATGCCCTCAAAAATGGTGCTCGGGTCGAGCCGCAAGGGGTGACCAATCGTAATAGCATGGCCCATGCCCGACTGGGGCGAGTTGGGTGCCACTACCACTACTTCACCGATGCGGCGCATGACGCGCACCAGCGTAGCAATGCCGGGGGCCGTGATGCCATCGTCGTTGGAAATCAGAATCAGGGGTTTGGAAGGTATAGCAGCCACGAGAAACGAAATTTGAAGTGAGTAACCGAGCCGCAAAGGTAGGCAAGCCCGGCGGCTTCCTCCACTGCGGCTGAGTTAAGTGCGTAGGAAGTCAACGAGCAGCGCGCCGCTACCGTATGGCATCGGTACTATGTTCTACTTCTCTGCTTCCGCTCGGGCCGCAGCACTGCTATTGGCCCTGACTGCCGTTAGCGCCTGCGACTCTTCCACGACTCAAACCCCCGTGGATTCGGGCGGCGAACAGCCATTTCAACCCTCAGCCCCGCTTACGGCCTCGGCTCCGTCGGCCACGTCGCCCCCGCCGCCGGGCACCCCCGAGAAGCCCGTATCGGCCGCCAACCCCACTACCCCCGATTCCCTACACCTGCTCAGCTCCGACCGAGTTGGGCGCCTGCGCCTGAATACCAGCGAGCAGGCCGTTCTGCGCCTGATTCCGGCCCGCCGCCGCCGTAAGTCTACCCGCACCGCAGAAGGAATTACGTACCCGGTGTACGAGGTAACCGATGCGCAGCAGCCTACTGCGCCCCCTATTTTATTGGAGATGAACGGCAACGAGCAAGACGGCTTCCGGATCTGGCGCATCCGCGTTACCGACCCGCAGTATCGCACCGCCGATGGTATTGGAGTAGGCTCACCCTACGGTGCTGCCCGGCAGCAATACGGCATCACAACCATCGAGAAAACGGACGCGGGCCTAGTAGCCGTATCCGATGCGGTAAAGATGTCATGGGTGCTGGATGAGCAATCTTTGCCCCCCAAGCGTCCCAGCCAACTACGTCCTACCGACGTGCCCACAGCCACGCGCATAATTGGGGTGTTAGTGTCGCGGTAGCGCAGAAAGCGAGTAATTGCATTACGCTATATTTACTGTACTTTGGCAGTGTCGAGCTACCTACTGGTTCCGCCGCCCGTATTCACCCCTGCTTCTATCTTCTAGTAATCGTCTATGCTTCTGTTCGAAAACACCTACCGTACGCGTGACTTTGGGCTGTTGGTACTACGGGTTGGCTTGGGAATGATGTTTACCATACATGGTTATCCGAAGCTGATGGGTGGTCAGGCCGCCTGGACGGAAGTAGGTGGTGTGATGAAGCTGGTCGGACTTGATTTTGCTCCTACTGCCTGGGGGCTTCTTGCCGCCGTTGCTGAGGCCGTTGGGGGGCAATTATTAGCCGTCGGGTTGTTCTTTCGAATTACATGCGTAGCCCTACTTATTACGATGATCATGGCGGCTATCATGCACATCAGCAAAGGCGACGGTTTTGCCGGTTATTCCCACGCCGTTGAATCAGCATTCGTGTTTCTGGGGCTGCTTTTCATCGGGCCTGGCCGGTATAGCCTCGATAGGCTCCTGTTTCCAGGTCCGCGCAGGTTATATCAATAGCCGGCTGCAATACAACTTAATTCCAAAAAGCCTTGACTCATGAGTCAAGGCTTTTTCTTTTGCCAAAATTTCCACTTGAGGGCGTATCCATTTATAGAATGCTATAAATATAAATAATAGACAGTGTACATTTTGATATATAAATCATTGTTTAACAACATTATACAATCCATACTATATGTTTAGCAAAACTTATTTTGATAAAACTAGACTTCTAACATCTGATTTAGAAAAGGTAACGTAAGTTCAACAATAGAATTATATTCATTCTTCTTTCCATCCTATCATCTCGTTTCTATGCTAAAACTCTCCTCCCTCGCCAAATGGGGCGTGGCTGTACTATTATTGTCTTCGCTGACCAGTTGCGAGGATATCTTAGAGCAGTATTTCCCCAAACCAAAACCTACCCCCACGTTTCCTTCCTTAGGGGTGGATATTCCTTTCTACACCTTATCGGGCGGCACCAAGCTCGACGCCTACTCCACCGCTAACCCGAGCACACCTATTGGTTCGGTCACCATTACAGGCCTACAGGCTGGGGAGACGCTTTTAGCTATTGACTTCCGGCCCGCTACGGGCCAACTCTACGGCGTGAGCACCATGAGTCGGATCTTTGTCATCAATCAGAATACTGGCAGAGCCCACGCCATTGGTACCGGGCCATTCAATCCTACTGTGCAGGGCAACCTAGTTGGCTTTGATTTTAACCCCACCGTTGACCGCATTCGCTTAATTACTTCAACCGGGCAGAATTTGCGCCTCAATCCCGAGACGGGCACGGTGGCCAATACGGATGGTAGCATAAATGGAGCCGCTGGAGCAATGCTAACAGGGGCTGCCTACACCAATAATACTGCAGGTGCTTCAACCACGGCTTTGTATGCCATCAACACCCAGAACCAGCAACTCTACTTGGTCAATCCGCCCAACGACGGCACCGTCGTACCGGTGGGCGATTTGAACCTAAACATCAGCGGCGATGGGGGTTTTGATATCGATGCCAAGACCGGCACCGCCCTAGGCTTGTATTCGGTACAAGGTAAGCCCACCCTGTTTACTGTGAACCTCGGTACCGGTACAGCCCGACCTTTAGCTGAGTATGCTACGAACTCCGGGTATTCGGGCATTGCCATCCCGACGCAGCCAGTGCTTTATGTTGCCACCGTTAGCACAGCTGCTAATGGTCAGATAACCAACTCGCTCTTTATTTCTGATCCTACCTCATCAGCGACTGCCGTGCAGAAGCCGATTACGGGAATTACAGCAGGACAAGTGCTTTTAGACATAGATTTTCGGCCTGCTAATGGGCAGCTCTACGCCATTGGTCGGACGCCTGAAGTGGATGGTCAGCCCAGAAACGCCCAGCTTTATACTCTCAATGCGGCTACCGGTGCAGCCACTCCTATTGGTTCCTTAAACGTAGCTGGCATAGTGACCAC
This sequence comes from Hymenobacter sp. HDW8, assembly GCF_011305775.1. Taxonomy (NCBI): domain Bacteria; kingdom Pseudomonadati; phylum Bacteroidota; class Cytophagia; order Cytophagales; family Hymenobacteraceae; genus Hymenobacter; species Hymenobacter sp. HDW8. Next base: position 187,077 of record NZ_CP049907.1, on the reverse strand, counting down.
CAATGTTTTTGGTATGGATTTCAATCCCGTCACCGACCAACTCATATATGCTGATTTTGATAATGTACTTTTTGCCGTAAACCCTACAACCGGCGCTACGACAAGGGGCGTGGGGAATGTCTTTCTCGCTGGGAGGCTTTCGCCAACTGTTGCCGCAATAGCTCATGATAATAACTACGTTGGTGCTACAACAACTAACCTGTATTTCGCAAATATTCAATCAAGTGGCGTATTTGCCAACGTTCCCACCACTAACGGTAGGATCACTGACGTGGGATTTAATACGCTTGATGTAGGTGGTAGAAGTAACCTAGGGTATGGCCTGGACAATAACGATGTAGTTAGGACAGTAAACTTAACTACAGGTGAAACGAAGAATTTAGGTGCGCTACGCCGTCCTGAGGGTAGCGATCCGAATGCCCGAGTTACTGGCGCAACTATTGGCCTGGGTTTCTAAACTGCATTGCTTCAATTAAAGAAGGTCCAGGCTTCCTAGTCTGGACCTTCTTTGTTTCTTGACCCTCATTAATAAGCCCCAAAGCAATTGCATGAAAGTGTTTATTGTCACTCCCCAAAAGCATACACTATTATGGATTTTGGGAGCTTAATCTTTAGATTCCCAAGTGACTCAAGCTTTGATGGTAGCTAAACCAATCGTTGCCAAATCATACCCATGCAGCTAGGCTTGTCGGAGTTTTCTTTTTTTGGCGTTGATTGCAGAAAATTCACCGCCGCTGCATGCTCGCTCTTCTCCTCTCTGCCTCCCTGCTTTTCACGGCGCCTGCCGACTGGCGCACGCCTTTCGAGAAAGGCAACGGCAATACCACCGCCACCTACGCCGAGTGCATCGACTACTATAAAAGGCTCGACGCGGCCTACCCTGAAATTACACTGCGCGAGGCCGGCACCACCGACATTGGCCAGCCGCTGCACGAGGTAGTCGTGTCGCTAGACGGGGACGCGGACCCGGCTTCAGTGCGAGCAAAAAACCGGCGCATCATCTTTATTCAAAACGGTATTCACCCCGGCGAGCCCGAAGGCATTGATGCCAGCATGATGCTCGTGCGTGACTACGTGCAGAAAAAAGAGCTACGGCGCCAGCTTGAAAATATAACATTGGTGCTCATCCCAATCTACAACGTCGACGGCTCCCTGAATCGTAACAGCACTACCCGCGCTAACCAAAATGGCCCCCAGGAATACGGCTTCCGCGGCAACGCCCGCAACCTCGATTTGAACCGCGACTACATCAAGCAGGACTCGCGCAACGCCCGCAGCTTTGCCCAGCTTTTCCAGCGCTGGCAACCGGAAGTATTTGTTGATACACATACCTCCAATGGCGCTGATTACCAGTATACCATGACCCTGATTGATACGCAGCGCGACAAGCTGCATCCAGCTATGAGCCAATACATGCAGCAGCATTTGTTGCCGGCATTGTACGCAGGCATGGAAAAGAAGAAATGGCCTCTCACACCTTATATCGATTTTGAAGGCCGGACGCCCGAGAGCGGCCTGCGAGGCTTCCTGGAAACGCCGCGCTACTCTACAGGCTACACGACATTGTTCAATACGCTGGGCTTCGTGACCGAGACGCACATGCTCAAAGAATTTGCCCCCCGAGTGCGCGTCACCTACGATTTTCTGGATTTGCTGATTCGCACAGTGAACAAGGATGCAGCCCAAATTAAGCAGGCCCGCACAGCTGCCGACCACCAAACCCGCACCCAAACTGACTTCCCTCTGACCTGGAAACTTGACACCACGCAGGTAGACAAATTCAGCTTCCGGGGCTATGAAGGCCGCACCAAAACAAGCGAAGTGAGCGGGCAGCCGCGCCTTTATTATGACCGTAAAGCTCCTTTCACACGGCCCGTCAACTACTACCACACCTACCGCCCCACTACCACCGTGCGCCGGCCCGTGGCTTACCTTATTCCCCAGGCTTGGGGCGAGGTGCTGGAGCGCCTGCGCCTGAGCGGCGTACAGCTTCAGCAGCTTCGACGCGACACCACACTCACCACGGAGGTGTACTATGTGGAAGATTATAAAACGTCGCCGCGACCCTACGAAGGCCATTACATCCACTCGCAGGTGAAGCTGCGGCCTGAGCAGCAAGCTGTAGCATTTCGAAAAGGAGACTACGTGGCAGTAGTTGACCAGGCGGCCGTCCGCTACCTTGTCGAAACGCTAGAGCCACAAGCCACGGATTCCTTCTTCAATTGGGGCTTTTTCGACAGTATTCTCCAGCAGAAAGAACACTTCTCCGACTATGTGTTCGAGGACCTCGCCGCCGAGCTACTCCGCCGCGACCCACAGCTCCGTCAACAGCTCGAAGCCCGCAAAAAAGAAGATCCAGCCTTTGCCAAAAGTGCCAGCGCTCAGTTGGACTTCATCTACCGCCGCTCCCCACATTACGAAAAATCTTACTTGCGCTACCCCGTAGCCCGCTGGCTGGGGGGCAAATTGCCGGTTGAATAGTGCTTCTGGATATCAACCTGTACGTCATACGAGGCGAAGCATATCGCCTTAGATTGTCAGCTATCAGCCCGTCATGCAGAACGCAGTGAAGCATCTCGCGTGCTGACATGAGGTTGCTAACCTTACTAGACATGCCAGCCGCTTCCCTACCGCTCTGCCTGACAAACGCGGGTATTGAGTTGAGTTCTCAGTATTCTTTCAAAGTCCATTACCTCCAAATCTAAGTTCCCCACATGCCTATCCTTGAAATCGAGAACCTCTCCAAAAGCTATGGAAGTACGCAGGCACTCAAGGGCCTGAACCTGACGGTGGAGGCTGGTAGCGTGTACGGGTTATTGGGGCCAAATGGCAGCGGCAAAACCACTACGCTCGGCATTGCGCTGGGAGTGCTCCAACCATCGGGGGGCAGCGTGCGCTGGTTTGGGGGGCAAATTTCGAGTGCCAGCAAGCGCCGGGTAGGCGCTTTGCTGGAGACTCCCAACTTTTTTCCCTACCTCTCCGCTCGCCAAAACCTGCAGATTGCCGCCGAGGTAAAAGGCGCCGACCCATCCACCATTGCAGAAGCGCTGGAAATAACCGGCCTAGCCGCCCGCCAGCACGATGCCTTTCGGGGCTACTCGCTGGGCATGAAACAACGACTGGCGCTGGCGTCTACATTGCTGGGTCGCCCGGAGGTATTGGTTCTCGATGAGCCCACCAACGGTCTTGACCCGCAGGGCATTGCCGAAGTTCGGGCGCTGGTGCTGCGTTTAGCGGCCGAAGGCAAGACAATTATTCTGGCCAGCCATCTGCTAGATGAAATTGAGAAGGTATGCACCCATGTGGCCGTGCTTCAGCGCGGCGAGTTGCGCGCTGCGGGCCCCGTCAGCGACATTCTGGCCGTGGCCGACCGTGTTGTGCTGCGTTTGGCTCCCAATGCCGCGCCGGCGGCACTGCTGGAGGCCCTGGGGGGCTTTTCCTGGGTAACGGATATCCGTCCCGAGCCGGGTGGTGCGTTCAGTGCGGTGCTAGGTGCTGGGTATCAGCCCGCCGAATTGAACCAAGCACTTTTCCTGCAAGGCTTGGTGCTCAACAGCCTGGAAGTGCGGCACCGCAGCCTCGAAACGCAGTTTCTGGAGCTCACCAAGTAACGCCCGTCAGGCTAATTTACCATCTCAACAACTTCATTTTCTTACTCTTGCCTCATGCTCGTACGTGCTGAACTCAGAAAGCTCCTGCCCTACCGCACGGTCTGGATTGTGCTGGCGCTCTTTGTGGGGCTGCTGGCTTTCTTCGTTTCGGTGGGTGGCAACGTGACTATCAATGGGCAGACCATGGGCAGCACCCTGTATGCGTTTCCGGGTTTGTGGACCAAATTGGCTTACGTCGCTAGCTATTTTCATTTGCTGCTGGGCATTCTGCTCATCATTCTGATTACCGACGAATTTCAGTTTCGCACCTTCCGCCAACAGCTCATCGATGGGTTATCGCCGGCGGGGCTGATACAGGGAAAAATAGCCGTATCGGGGCTGCTTACGCTGTTTGGGATGCTAGTAGTGCTGTTGGTCGGGCTTTACTTCGGCCTTAGGTATGCCACCGATTCCAGCACTTCGCCCGCAGAAGGATTGTTCGACGCGCTGCTTCGCTACGGTGTGCAGGCGCTGGCCTACCTCAGCTTGGCCGCTCTGTTTGGCTTCCTGATTCGCAAGAGCGGACCCGCCATTCTGCTTTTTCTGCTCTATTCGTGGGTAATTGAGCCCCTGCTGCGCCTGCCCGTCGATGATCAGATTGATCGTTATTTCCCCACCAAAGTATTTTCCAGCCTTACACCCAACCCCTCGCAGGCTGTTCTCGAAACCATGACCGGCCCCACCAGCGCCCTCAGCGCCGCACAGGCCGTGCCGCTTGCCCTCACCTATGCCGCTCTCTTCTGGCTCGGCAGCTACCTGTTGCTTCGTTACCGGGATTTGTAGGTCTGAGGCCATCTAACAAAGCTGCCAACACAAAAAAGCCCCCCAGATGATATCTGGGGGGCTTTTTTCCTAAAGTGTATAGTAGAAACTACGGTTGCTTTTCTTCCGACAGCGAATTGGCGTAGTTCACAATAAAGGCCAGTTCGCGGGCGATAGTAAAGTTCAGGTTGTTCTGCTTGGCATACTTCTCAATCTGGCGGGCCTGCTTTGGGTAAGCAGCCAACAAATCCTTTTTCGGATTGCGCAGCGGAATAATATTGCCCGTGGCCGTACCCAGATAGAAATTGTCTTTTATCTCCGAATACGAGCCAGCATAGCGCGCAGGCCCCGCCGGATACCCACCGTACGCACCGCCATACCCATATGGGCCGGCAGCGTACACCGGCCGCTCCACTAGGGCTTCACGGCGCAACAACACGGTAGGGCCGCTACTCAACTGCTCAAAAAACGCCGGCGATTTGTAGTCGCTGTAGTCGTTGTCGCGGTTCCAGCGGTAGGTTCGAAATACCCGCACCAAGCTCGTATCAGGCCGCTCCCGGCGCTTGGGTAGCGGTCCGTTGAAGAACGCTGGGCTGCCGTAATAGTAGCCCCGGCGTGCATCGTAAAAGTCGTCGTAGTAATACGCGTCGCGGCGACGATCGAACTGCTCACCTTTAACCGCAAAGCTTTGCACCGCCACTGCCGAGAGCGTACTGATGGTATTATCAGGCATGGTCATGCGCACCACGTCCTCGTTGCGGTGCAGCACCAAAGGGCCTTCCAGCGTGTCGCCGTTGGCCAGCAGAATGGTGCTGCCCGCAAACTCCTGCACGAAGTTGCTGCGCTGCGCTAAGGCAACCGAAACGGGATACAAGCTGAACACCAGGGCGGCCGCGCCGGCACTCAAAACGGAACGCAGGATCTTCATAGCCAGAGTAATATAGCCAAAAAACGCGTTTTCCGGCCTTTGGGCTACAATTCTTTTTCGGCTTCTACCGTCGTTTTACCGGGGTGCGGCTTACTCAGAATCATATGGCCGAGCTTATCACGCTTGGTGGTTAAATAACTCTGGTTATGTTGGTTGGGTTCAATTTCGATGGCTACGGTTTCCACAATTTCGAGTCCGTAACCCATCAGGCCAGTACGCTTGCGGGGGTTGTTAGTTAGCAAGCGCATCTTGCTAATTCCTAAGTCGCGCAGAATAGAAGCGCCCACGCCATAATCGCGCTCATCCATCCCAAAACCCAGCTCTACATTGGCCTCCACCGTGTCGCGGCCTTGCTCCTGCAACTTGTAGGCTTTCAGCTTATTAAGCAAGCCAATTCCCCTACCTTCTTGGTTCATGTACACCACCACACCCCGACCAGCCTTGTCGATCTGCTCCATGGCGCGGTGCAATTGCGGACCACAGTCGCAGCGGCAAGAGCCGAAAATATCACCGGTTACGCAAGAAGAGTGCACCCGTACCAGCGGTGGCTCAGAGCCAGTTAGGTCTCCTTTTACTAAGGCTAAGTGCTGAGCACCATTGGAGCGCTGGGTGAAAGCATAAAGGTCGAAATCGCCCCATTGCGTGGGCAATTTGACGGTGATGTCACGCGTAATCAGGCTCTCTTTAGCCAGCCGATACTTGATCAGGTCCTGTACCGAAATCAGCTTTAAATTCCAGCGCTGGGCCACCTCCTCTAGGTCGGGCAGGCGGGCCATTTCACCGTCTTCCTTCAGAATCTCCACCAGCACTCCAGCCGGCTCAAACCCCGCCAAACGCGCTAAGTCAACAGCGGCCTCGGTGTGGCCGGCACGACGCAACACCCCTTCCTTACGCGCTTTCAGCGGAAAAATGTGCCCCGGCTTACCGAGCTCTTCCGGCTTGGTAGTGGGGTCAATGAGGGCCATGATGGTCTTGGAGCGGTCAGAAGCGGAAATACCCGTCGTGACACCGTGGGTCAGCAAGTCAACCGATACCGTGAAAGGAGTCGCGTGCAAAGCCGTATTGCGGCCTACCATTAGCTCCAAACCCAACTCCTCGCAGCGGTCTTCAGTCAGCGGTGCGCACACCAAGCCGCGGCCGTGAGTGGCCATAAAATTTACAATTTCGGGGGTAGCACAGCGGGCAGCACAGATAAAGTCGCCTTCGTTTTCGCGGTCTTCGTCGTCGACCACGATAACTACTTTGCCGGCGCGGATATCGGCAATGGCGTCTTCTATAGAATTAAGCATGAACGTAGGTGAAGCAGATTAAAAAATGTTGCGGGGGGCAAATTTGGTCGCAAAGCTGGCAGAACAACCACCAACGGCGCCACGAAGTTACGACAGGCAAAATTCTCGAATGGCGAACCGCTATATAAGCGAGTTGAGCCAGAGTTTAACCTGTTAAAGGGCACTGGAGGAACGCGAATGCCGGCCTCTATTCTTTTGCCAACTCGGTAGCGCGTTGCTGAGCCGCTTTTATCCCATCTACCAGCGTTTCGGCTAGGTGACCCGCCCGGAAAGTACGCAACGCTGCTTCCGTGGTGCCGCCTTTGGACGCCACATTGGCAATAAGCTGGTCGATGCTTTGGTCGGAATTGTTCAGCAAATGAAAGGCCCCCAGCATCGTCTGCTTTACCAGCAGCCCCGCCACCGACTCCGAGAACCCCAGCTCCTGCCCAGCTCGCATCATAGCCTGCACGATGTAATAAAAGTACGCCGGCCCACTGCCACTGACGGCCGTAACAGCATCGAGCAGGCTCTCATCTTCCATAAAAATAGACCGCCCCGTAGCATTAAGGAGGTTTTCGACCTGATGTAACCGCGTACGGCTTACCTCTGAAGACGCCGAAAAACCCGTGATTCCCATGCCCAGCAACGCCGGCGTATTCGGCATCGCCCGCAATATCTGCCGATGGTTCAACTCTCGCTGCAAACGCGAAATCGGGATGCCAGCCATGATGGATACCACTACCTGCTCGGGTTGTAGCACCTGCCGTAGCCCATCAGCTACCCGGCCAAAATCCTGAGGCTTCACCGCAACTAATACTACATCGTAGCTACCAACCTCGGCGGATAACAAGGCCGTTGGCATACCCAGCTGGCTGGCATTCAGGCGCTCACAATGCGCGTCGTCGCGGCCAAGCAGCAGCATATCGGTGCGCGCCACAAGGTTGTACTGCAGAAACGCTTTCGCAAAAGCCTGCCCCATGTTGCCGCAGCCCAGAATGGCGATGCGTAAGTTCTTATTCATGCGGATAAAGTCAATTCATGATTAGCAGAGAAGCTCATTTCATTGCTACTCTGCTCAGCAACTTCGCCGGCAGTCCCCGTTGCTATTTAAGCTAAATTCAGGAATGCTCCGTGCTTATCCTAGGCCTTTTCAAACAGGCGCTCCAATCGGCTGGTAGCCGTGGCCCAGTTGTAGTTTTCGCGCACAAACTCAAGCCCCCGCTGGGCCAATGCTTTGGCCTGTTCAGTCTTCGCGAGCAGGTCGCTGATGTGCGCTGCCAGTTCGGCCGCAGTTTGGCCAACTAGTAAATGTTCTCCTACTGTTCCGCGTAAGGCATTGTTTGCTAGCGGGGTTGTAACACACGGCAGGCGCATGGCCATGGCTTCGAGCAGCTTGTTCTGCAAGCCCGTGCCCACACGCATGGGCGCCACAAATACGCCGGCCGCCGCGTATGCCTCCCGAATATCGGAGAGCCAGCCGCTAACTGTGACGGCGGGTGAGGCCAGCGCCAGTACTCGGGGCGCCGGCGTGGTGCCCGCAATCAGCAGACGAGCCTGCGGATGACGCTGCCGCACCAGGGGCAAAATTTCCTCGGCCAGAAACACGGCGGCATCCACATTCGGGTGGTAGTTCATGTTGCCGCAAAACAGAATCTCGTATTCTTTTTTGCTCTGTACGGGCCGGAAATAGCTGGTATCAATACCGTTCAGCACCACCTCAATCTCGGCCCGCCGCGGGTGATCGATAAGCTGGCGGTCCTGGTCGGAAATGATGGTGTGGTGGCGAAACCACTCAAATGCTGCCGCCTCGTAAGTGCGCAGGCGTTGGGCTTCGAGCTGAAACACCGGTCGCTGCCACTGGGGGGCTTTTTCGGCCCGGCGCTGCATGCCCGCCGAGAATACATCCATGTAATCGAGGGTGCAAGGCAGCCGCTCCGCGTGCGGACGCAGGTACTCAGCCATGCGGATGAGCTGGCAGTAAGCGTGGTCGGGCTGAAACTGCGCGATTAGCTGGTCGAGGCAGCGCTGGGCCTTGGCATCGTGAAAGTAACCCACCTGCAATGGCAGCCCACTAGCCAGGGCGCGCGTCATATTCAGGCCGATGCGAGGCCGGCGCAGCTGATGAATGTGTAGTCCACCCGCACAGAGTGGCGTTACGGCCGCCAGCGCAGATGGCGACACGGGTTCATCAGTGAGGGCAAACAGGCAAATCTCGTGGCGCTGAGCTAAGTAGCGAAGCTGATGGAAGGCACGCAGCTTGTCGCCTTTGTCAAGCGGATAAGGAAACCGGGACAGCAGGACGAGCAGCTTCATGGGGGGCAAAGTTAGGCGCCGGGGGCAGCCAAGCTGCGGTACAAGTCTACAAAGTGGTTTACAACCTGAAGATTATCGTACGTGCTCAAGATAGTTTTGCGGGCTGCCTGCCCGATTCGGGCCTGATCTAATTCGCCGTTGTAATAGCTTGCAATACGGTTAATCCACTCGCTGGGCTCATCACAAAGCACAATATCGTGGCCGTTGCGTACGCTGATCCCTTCGGAGCCTAAGCCCGTGCTAATGATACACTTGCCCAGCGCCATGCCCTCAATAATCTTGATGCGCATGCCGCCGCCGCTCAGCAAGGGCACTATCATGATTTCATAGCGCTGCATAAACTCCGCCGCCGACTCAACGAAGCCGTGCACGAATACATTGCCCCCCGCAGCCGCAAGATGCGCTCAGGCGTATCCTTACCAGCAATGTGAAGCTCCAGCTCCGGCATCTGCTCGTGCACATAAGGCCACACATTGGTCAGAAACCAGTCGAAGCCTTCCAGATTGGGTAGCCAGTTAAGCGAGCCAATCATAAACAGCGTTCTGGGCTTGGGCTGAATAGCCGCATCTATTTGAAACCGCTTCAAGTCCACGCCGGCCGGAATAAATACCACCGGCTCCGGGCAGCCCATGGTCCGTAGGCGGCGCTGATCAGGCGCCGTAATGGCGGCCACGGCATTAAAACGGGGCAAATACTTTTCCTCGAAACGCTTCAGCCCGTTCGCCAGATGATGCAGATACATGGCTTTGATCGGGTTGCGCTCCCGCTCCGCCAACATTTTCCAGATCGTATGCTCCACGTTGTGCGCGCGCAGCACTACTGGCAGGTTGAGGACTTCGGCCCGAATAATATCCACATACCACGCCACGAACGTGCCCTCCACCTGCACCACGTCGAAGCGCTCCGTGCGGAGCAGTTGCCTCAACTCCGTCACCATCTGCGGGCTTATAAACCGCTCAACATTATAGGGCACTTTACCCAAAAGCAGGTTTTTCAGCGCCTTTACGGGGTTCAGGCGCGTATCAATGGGCACCGTGAGTAGGCGTACGCCAGGCAAGTGGCTCAATACATCCGCTGCCTGCTCGTGTTTGGGCGTGTTGGCGGCCAGTACAGTTACGCAGTGCCCCGCACGGGCCAGGCCAGCAGCAACGTCGTACATGGCAATGGCGCCTCCGTCATGAGGCGGAAACGGCACGCGCGGACAAAGCTGCAGGATATGCACCGGTAGTATTATAATAAGTATATATTATTCGGGAGTCGCAAAGCTACAAAGAACACACAGGCGACCAAGCCCTAGCTATACACGAACTATGGCAGCAGTTAAGGAACAGCGCCGCGTTATGTAAGCCCCCGTTTTATAGTTATGCGAGGCGCCTCGTGTAACTTCAATCGACACGACTGACTTTTAACCCATCAAACGCAGCTACTCACATGAACCGATTTATTCTTTTCCTGTCGTGCGTTTTGGTGTGCTATCATGGCGCGGCGCAGCCCGGCAACCAAACGGTCCTGGGCCACACGGACAGCCTCCGGTCCACGATACTGAAAGAAAACCGAAAATTTTATGTCCACGTGCCCGCTGGTGCAGCAGGCCAGGCGGCCACACAACGCTACCCGGTGGTGTACTTATTCGATGCCGACGCCCAGTTTGCCGCGGCGACGAGCATGATTCAATACCTCAGCACCAACTACAACGCGCTGTGTCCGCAAATGATCGTGGTCGGCCTGCTGCATCCAGACAGACGAAAAGATTTGACCCCCACACACGTGGTCGCCGACCCACCTTTTTGGGCGCCGGGTGCCAGCAAAACGACTGGAGGGGGCGAACCATTTATTGCGTTTATCGAACAGGAATTGATGCCATATATCGACGCGCACTACCCGACCCAACCCCGCAAAATGCTGATCGGCCACTCTCTTGGGGGGCTTGCCGTGATGCAAATTTTTGTGCACCACACCCGTTTGTTTGATTCCTACATCTGCCTTGACCCAAGCATGTGGTGGGACAACCAAGCCCTGTTGAAAGAAACAAAACGGGCGCTGGAAACCAGGCGTTTTCACGGAACCTCCCTCTACCTAGGCATTGCCAACACGGCGGACGAGGGCATGGACGTAACTACGGTGCTAACGGATACCACAATGGCTACCCTGCACATGCGGAGCGCCTTACAATTGCAGCGATATTTTGAGCACAACCAGCAAAATGGGTTGAAGTACCGAGGAAAGTATTACCAAGACGACAGCCACATGTCGGTTCCCTTTATTGCAGAATACGAAGCGCTGCGTTTCCTGTTTGGCGCAGAGCGAAAGTAGCACGATGCCACGCTGCACGTAACCGCGCCCGCGCTACTGTGTCGCTCATTTACGACAGAACTGCGGCCGCGAGAAGTAGAAAGGAACCAACAAAAGCCCCCCATCATAAAGACTCGAATTGTCAGGTGGAAAGCGACATAAGCAGGTAAGGCACCGACCTACGGCCACGCCTGCTGGAGTCAAGTGCTTGCAAGCCCGATTCGGTTCAGTGAAACGGTGATTTAAGCGGCCACCGTATTTTAGATAGGGTTTGAGCAGGGCCAGTTATTGCGGTTAGGCAAGTGTCAAAATGGCTGTAGAATCAGTTCTGAGACCTCTACAACAGCCACGTAGGTTATACTTGAAGAGCTCGTCGCATGTACGCCGCTTGGTGGGCCGAAGCTCCGCTAGTTTTGATTACCTCTACAGCATATATATGTCCTTCCCCGGCTAACTTGTTTGCACCACTAACTCCCTGCAGGCCAACGGAGACGGAATTGGCAACCATGCCAAAACATTATAGTGAAATAAATAGATATAGTTAAAAAAAATGAATATACTTCATTCACACCACGCCCTACCAAACGGCAGCAGGGCAGCGTGAGAATGGATTTACTCACTCAGGCGTATGGAAAAAAAGTTCTACTGGCTTGTTTTTCTGCTTATTAGCGCCCTTACACGCGGTGTACAGATCCTTCTGTCCCGACCTGCCATCAGCTTATCCCTAAGTGGGAGTGGGACTCGCGGCTACGCTTTCCCTACCCTCCAGGATTATATCGCTACTCCAGTTCAAGGAAACGACCTGATGAGCTTGGGCATGGATGCCCACATGGTTCTCCTTTACGCAGCTAAGTCCGCCTGCGGAAAGTGTGACAGTCCCTTACTTCCTGCCTTTTTTCGCTTACCCTGTGCCAAGAGCCTTACGTGGTTAAAGGGGTACCAATCAACTGGCTGATGTTATGGGCTGAGGAGCAGATCCTTAGCCATGCACTAACACCTGTCAACCAGACTACATACACATCACGCTTACCAGTACTTTTTGCCTTACGCTTTTGTCGGGTTTCGTCGCGATTGTTGCAGCACTTTTCGGAGCCCGGGCCTTTAAAATTCCCACCATTTCACTTTTTCACTTATGAACAACAACTTGTACCAACAGTACACATTGGATGAGTCAGGGGACGCCGTTCCGGCTGGCGCCCATCAGCCGACCTGGCTACGGGTGCTAATCGTAGGCTTCCTCCTCCTGCTGTTTCCGATTCTGAGCCAGGCACAAGCTACTCGGTCCGTTTCGGGCAAGGTGGTAGATGCGCAGTCCGCTGGCCTGCCGGGCGTGACGGTTATCATTCCGGGAACGACCACGGGAACTAGCACAGGCGCGGATGGCACCTTTGAATTGACCGTGCCCGAGGGTACAACGACCCTGTCCTTCTCCTCTATTGGCTATAGCTCCCAGCAGGTTTCTATTGCGGGCAAGTCTACAGTGCAGGTAGCCATGCAGGAGGATACCCAGAAGCTGAACGAAGTCGTTGTAACGGGCTACGGCACAACGCGGAAACAAGATTTGACCGGGGCGGTGGCAGTAATTGGCGAAAAGGAATTCAACAAGGGAACGTTTACTTCCCCGGACCAGCTTCTTCAGGGTCGCGTGTCGGGGGTGCAGGTGAGCAACAACAGCGGGCAGCCCGGCGGACCGTCCACTATCCGAATCCGCGGCAACTCCGCCGTAACTGGTACTGGCCAGCCTCTCTACGTGATAGACGGCGTGCCGCTTGATGGTCGCACGGCACGGCCCGGCCTGGTGGCCTCGGCCGACGTGGGCGCTGGCGCCGACAGCAACCCGCTTAACTTCCTCAACCCCGACGATATCGAGACCTTCACCGTGCTCAAGGATGCCTCGGCCACGGCTATCTACGGCTCAAGGGCCGCCTACGGGGTAGTGCTTATTACCACTAAAAAAGGCCGCACGGGCGCCCCGACACTCAGTATTGGGGCCTCAACCGGCTTCTCGACGCTGCTGCGCCGGCCTGAGTTTCTTGACGCCGGCCAGTACCGGGAGGCTCTCACCTACTACGGGGCACCAGCCACCAACGACAAGGGAAGCGACGTGGACGCGCTGGAGGAAATTCTGCGCACCGGCTATTTGCAAAATTACAACGTAGCCATGAGCGGGGGCGGTGAAACCGGCCGCTACCGTATTTCCCTGGGCTACCTCGACCAGGATGGCATCGTACGCAAAACCGGATTCAAGAAGTACAGCGCCAACCTCTCCACCAACCTGCAATTCTTGGAAAGCAAGAAGCTGGGCGTGGACGTAAACATCGCGACCAGCCAGTTCCAAGAAGAGCTGGCCAACATTACGACCGACGCCGGCTTCCGGGGCAGCCTCATCGGGCAGGCGTTGCAGTGGAACCCCACCCAGCCCCTGCGCAACCAGGACGGGTCGCTCTTTATTCAGGCCGGCGACGTGGTGAATCCCTTGGCAGCCCAGGAGCTTTACAACGATGCCTCGCGGGTGAATACCATTCTAGCCAGCATTGCGCCTTCGTATAAGTTTACCAGCTGGCTCGAATACCGGATGCTGCTGAGCGTAAACTACAACAGCGGCGAGCGGCGCACATCTATTGACCAGCGTCTGATAAACTATCCCGGTATTGAAGGGCAGGGTTTTGCAGCCATCAGCAACAATGAGCTCGTAACCCAGCAGATCGTTCACACGCTTAACTTCAACCGAGAAGTAGCAACTGACCTGAACCTGAATGCAGTGCTGGGCTACGAGTACACAAAGTTTAGTAATTCAGGCTCCAACGTGAATGCGTTTGGTAATCGGGATGAAGGCGGCTTCGGCAACTTCGGCCTCGATTACACCAACTACATTCAGTATTCGGCCGCCGGCAACCGCCAGGTGTCTTCCTTCTTCGACCCGTCGTCAGAGCTGCAATCGGTATTTGGTCGGGCCATCTTCAGCTATAAGGACCGGTACGTACTGACCGGTACGCTGCGCCGGGATGAAAGCACCAAGTTCGGACCGAACAATCGGGTGGGCTACTTTCCTTCGTTTGCCGCGGCCTGGGATCTAAGCCAGGAAGCTTTCTTCCCGGCCGAGCGGCTTACCCAGCTTAAGCTGCGGGCCGGCTACGGCCTTACCGGCAACCAGGAGTTTCCGGCCGGCGCGGCCCAGTTTCGCTACACCCTCGACAACAACGGCGCCCAGTCGCCGCTCAACGACGCGAACGATGATTTGAAGTGGCAGGCCGACGCCCAGTTCAACGTGGGCATTGATATCGGGGCCTTCAACAACCGCCTCACCTTCTCGGCTGACTACTTCAACAAAACGACCACCGATATCCTCTTCCCGACGACCCCCGGCGAGCCCCGTCCCGCCAACGCGGCTATTCGCTGGGACAACCTCGACGCTAAGATTGTAAACAAAGGCGTAGAGATGTCCCTGGGAACTACGCTGGTGACCAACGAGCAAGTGGAGGTGAGTTTCAATGCTAACGCCACTTTCATTCGCAATGAAGTGTCAGATCTGGTAGGCCCCCCATTATAACTGGAGCCATCAACGGTCAGGGCCTGTCAGGGGCTACGTCCCAACTCATTAGGAACGGCTACCCCATCAATGCCTTCTTCCTGCCTCAATTCAACGGTCTCAACGAGCAGGGCTTATCTAATCCAATTGATCTAGCAAACCCAGTTTACGCTGGTAGCCCCAACCCCCGTACGTTGCTGGGCCTAGGTGCCAACGCTCGTTACGGCAAGCTCGCCCTGGTGGCAAACATGACCGGCGTGTTCGGTCAGTACATCTATAACAACACGGTCAACGCAGTGGGCAATGTGGGCCAGATTGGGGCCGGCAAAAATATTGCCCTCTCTACGTTTGAAAATCCAATTAAGGAGTCATTAGGTAATCCAGCGGCGGCCAATACGCGCTATCTGGAAAAGGGAAATTTTCTCAAAATGTCTAACCTGACGCTTTCCTATGCCCTCGGCGACGTGAGCACATTCATAAAGGGCGCTCGGGTGTATGTTACGGGTCAGAATCTGTTCGTGCTTACCGACTACGATGGGTTTGACCCGGAAGTAAACACCGTGAAGCGCGGAGCCAACCAAGTGCCCTCGGTTGGAATCGATTACCTACCCTACCCCAGCGCCCGCACCTTTACGTTCGGCGTTAATTTCAATCTGTAACCTCTGCTTTTCCCACCATGAGATATTCTAAGATTGCCTGTGCAGCTGCCGTCCTGGCTTTATTACAGGCGGCTACTAGTTGTGAAATTGACGAAACGCTGGAAGGTCAGCTGACGGAAAGCCAAGTTCGGCGCGGCGAGCTTACCTCACTGCTCCAGGGCGTGTATAATGCTCAGCGCGAACCTATTCAGGGTCACGTAAGCGTGTTTGCCCTCCAGGAAGTGTCCACCGATTCCCGCATCATGCCCACCCGCGGGCCAGACTGGGACGATAATGGCAAGTGGCGCGCCCTCTACAACCATACCTGGGATGCCAATAATGAGCGGGTGCGGGAAACCTACACCCAACTCAATGGCATCATCTACGCTTCCACTGACCTGCTGCGCTTCTCCCCTTCCCCCCAGCAGGAAGCTGAGTCCCGGTTTCTGCGGGCCTGGGCTATGTATCTGGTGCTCGACCTCTACGACCAGGTGCTCTATCGAGAGCCCGGCGAGAACCTGAGCGAACTGGCGCGGGTGCGCAAGGGCACTGAGGCGCTCGACTACATCGTCAGCGAGCTGAACGCTATTCAAGCCAACCTGCCCGATGCCCCTGTTAGTCGCGCCACTAAGGACGCGACCAAGGTGCTGCTGATGAAGTGCTACCTCAATAAGGGTGTATACGCCAATCGGCAGTCCCCAACCTTCGCGGCGGCTGATATGAACCAGGTGATTAAGCTGGCCGACGAGATCATCAACACCGGCAAGTACTCGTTTACGCCCAACTACTTCGACAACTTCGCGCCCAACAACGGGGCTATTGGCCGGGAGAACATCTTCACGCAGGCCAATACCTTCGGCAATAGCGGCCCCGTGCGCGACTTGTGGAAGTTCGTGTCGCACTACAACATGCGGCCCGTGGACGGCTATAACGGTCCGGCAGCCCCGGCGGAACTCTACGACTTGTTTGAGGCGACCGATAAGCGCCGGGGCGTGGCCTACGACGTAGCAGGCGGGCCCGCCAACCCCGGCCGGCGGATCAACGTGGGCTTCTTGATTGGTCAGCAGTACAATCTGGCTACCGATGCTCCCCTTACTACCCGGGGCGGGGCCCCGCTGGCGTTCACCAAGGAAATTAACTTGTTTGAAACCGGGGCTGACCTCGAAGCGAAGGGTATCCGGCCCATAAAATACCCCGTGGATTACCCAAGTGAGGCCAAAGGAGGCAACGGCGCTGAAAATGACCATGTATCCTTCCGCCTAGCCGATGTGCTGCTGATGAAGGCCGAAGCCATCCTGCGGGGCGGCACGCCTACCAATGCCGGAGGATTCGGGGGTACGGCCCTAGCCATCGTGAACTCGTTACGCACTCACCCTTCGCGCGGAGCCAGTGCTCTCACCTCGCTTAACCTCGACGCGTTGCTCGCCGAGCGGGGCCGGGAACTGTATAGCGAGTCGTGGCGGCGGCAGGATATGATTCGGTTCGGCAAGTTTCTGCTGGCGCGCAAAGACAAGCCCCAGAGCGACCCGAAATACCTGATCTATCCTATACCGCAAACCCAGGTGGATGTGAACCGTAACATCACGCAGAACCCAGGCTACTAGCCTTTGGTAGCACACAAACCGGCCGTTGGTTACTGCTGAACGGCAGCAGCCAGCGGCCGACTTGTGTCCGTCGTCTTCCTACCCCATTGCTTAATTTCTACTCCGACAAACGCAGTTGGGCGCTACCCGCTACTCTGAAGCTAGGCGGTAAGCCTTGACAGAACAATTACCCGACCCTTACGCCGGCCGCAACCCTGGCAATATTGCCCTGGTAGCCTTTAGTGCTACCCCTACGCTAAGCCTTATTTTGCTTAGTTCATTTACTTCCCGCCTGCCCCACCTCACTCCTCCCGAATGCCGAAATTTGCCCCCCACCCCCGAAAAAAGCCCCCCGGAATCGGTCCGTTGGTCTAAGTACGCTGGCTTTGTTTTTCATGATGATTTTGCCCCCCGCGCTGGCCCAAGCACCCGACCCGTGGCGCATTGCCGCTGATAAAATTGACCCCAGCAAGTACTATGGCGTGACAGTGGCCAACGGCATGATCGGCATTGTGTCGTCGCCGGCGCCGTTTCAGGTTAAAAACGTAGTGCTGGCCGGCGCTTATGATCAGTACGGTCGGGGGCGGGTGAGCAATTTCCTCAACAGCTTTAACCTGCTGAATATGTACCTGGAAGTGGATGGCCGGCGGCTGGGTCCCCAGGATGCGAGCAACTTTCGCCAGGAACTGGACATGCGCCGCGCCGCCCTCACCACCACCTTCGACTACCAGGACAAAGCTACCATCAGCTACACCTACTACGCCCTGCGCCACTTGCCCTTTACCGTGCTGTTGGATGTGAGTATCGTCGCCAAAAAAGACCTCGCCCTGACGGCGGCCAGTGTGATGGAAACCCCGGACGCGCTGCGCGATGCCCAGAACTACTACAACGAGATTGATAGGCCCCACGTCACGCTCAGCCTGCTCACTTCCTCGGCCCAAAGCCCCACGGGCAAGCTGCAGCTTTGCGCCTCCAACAGCTTTTTGTTTAACGAGGCGCATGGGCAGGAGCCCCGGGTGATTCACGAGATGTGGGATAACAACATGCACCTGATGAAATTCAGCAAAAAGCTACCCGCGGGGCAAACCTACACCTACGCCGTAGCCGGCTCGTCCATCACCTCCGCCCACCACGCCGACCCGCTGAACGAGGCCGAGCGCCTAACCATTTTTGCCCGCCTTGAAGGCAAAGACCGGCTGCTGGCTTTCCACACCAAAGCCTGGAATGAGCTCTGGCAGAGCGACATCCAGATTGATGGCGACCCACAGGCCCAACAGGACGTGCGCAGTATGCTCTACCACCTCTACAGCTTTTCGCGGGCCGGCACCGACTATTCTCCCTCGCCCATGGGCTTGTCGGGGCTGGGCTATAATGGCCACGTCTTCTGGGATACCGATGTGTGGATGTTTCCGGTGCTGGCGGTTATGCATCCGGAAATCGCTAAATCATTGATAGAGTACCGCTTCCGGCGCCTGGAGGCGGCCCGGCGCAACGCCTTTGCCCACGGGTACCAGGGCGCCATGTACCCGTGGGAAAGTGCCGATACGGGCGTGGAAGAAACCCCGGTCTGGGCCCTGAGCGGCCCCTTTGAGCACCATATTTCGGCCTGCGTGGCCCTGGCCGCATGGCAGTATTACTGCGTAACTCAAGATAAGGAATGGCTGCGCGAGAAAGGCTGGCCTATCCTATCCGCTACGGCCGACTTCTGGGCCAGCCGCGTGGAGCGCAACGGCCCCGGCCGCTACGATATCAAGAACGTAGTAGCCGCCGACGAATGGGCCGAAAACGTGGACAACGACGCTTTCACCAACGCTGCCGCCCAGGTAAACCTGCGCAACGCCACGGCCGCCGCTAAGCTGCTCGGGTTGAAGGCCAACGCTGATTGGCTGCACGTGGCCCAGAATATCCCAATCCTGAAAATGGCGGACGGCGTGACCCAGGAGCACGCCACTTACAAGGGCGAAGGCATCAAGCAGGGCGACGTGAATCTGCTGGCTTACCCGCTGAATGTAATTACGGCGCCAGCCCAGATTCGAAAAGACCTAGCTTATTACGAAACCCGCGTTCCGAATGAAGGTACGCCCGCGATGACCCAAGCCATCTTCGCGCTGCTGTACGCGCGCCTCGGCGACGCCAGCAAGGCCAAGCTGTGGTTCAAAGACGCCTACGAACCCAACTTGCTGCCACCCTTCCGCGTTATTGCCGAAACCAAGGGCGGCACCAATCCCTATTTCGCCACCGGCGCGGGGGCGTTTTACAGGCCGTGTTAATGGGTTTTGGGGGGCTAAATATTACGCCCACCGGCATTACCCAAAGCAAGACCACCTTGCCCACGGGCTGGCAGTCCGTCAAGATTACGGGTGTAGGCCCCCAGCGCAAAACCTACTCCGTTGGCCGCTAAGGCGCTGTAGCTCCTCGAACACGATAGCCACCCGGCCAATTCAGGCGCGCCGGGCCGGCCAGAATAGTACCAGACACTTTACCCTCCCACCCCATGCGTAAGCTATTTATCGCCGTCCTCCTGATTCTAGGGGGCGCCGCTACCGCTCAATCCATTCCGCCCTCGCCGCGGCAGCTCTATCCTGGCTTGTTCGAGGCCGTGCAGCTAGGCCGCGTGTACCCCGATAACAAAACCTTCGTCGATGCAGTAGCCAAAAGGCCCCCCGCCGATGTAATGCAGGCCTATTTGCAGCAGAAAGGGACCCCAGGCTTCGACCTTAAAGCCTTCGTGGCGGCGCACTTTATTCCCCCACCCGCAATTGGCGGCGAATACCAAAGCCGGGTGGACGCGGGCCTGCGCCACCATCTCGACACGCTCTGGACCGTGTTGCAGCGCCAACCCGACACGCTGGCACGCGGAGCTTCGTCGCTGTTACCGCTCCCGCGCCCCTATATCGTACCTGGGGGGCGTTTTAGGGAAGTCTACTATTGGGACTCCTACTTCACAATGCTGGGGCTGGCCGAAAGCAAGCGCACGTCGGTCATTCGCGACATGGTTGACAACTTCGCTTACCTGCTGGATACGTACGGCTTTATTCCTAACGGCAACCGCACCTACTACCTCACCCGCTCACAGCCGCCATTTTTTGCCAAGATGGTGACCCTGCTAGCCCAGGAGGAAGGCGACGCGAAGACGGTTCTACGCTACCAGCCCCAGCTGCTGCGCGAGTATACTTATTGGATGGCCGGCGCGGAAACCTTGGCTCCGGGTACGGCCCAAGACCGCGTCGTGCGCCTGCCTAAGGGCGAGCTGCTCAACCGCTACTACGACAGCAGCGACCAGCCCCGCGAGGAATCTTACGCCGAAGACGTGGCCGCCGCCAAGCTCAGCTCCCAGCCGCCAGCGCAGTTCTACCGCAACGTGCGCGCCGCCGCCGCTTCGGGCTGGGACTTCAGCACCCGCTGGTTCGGGGCAGACGGCAAGCTAGGCAGCATTCAAACTACTGATATAGTGCCAGTTGATTTGAATTGCCTGCTGTATTACCTCGAAACGACGCTGGCCAACTCTTACCAGCTACAGGGCAATACGGCCCAAGCCAACGCATTTCTCGCCAAGGCTCAAAGCAGGAAAAACGCTATACTGGCTTATTGCTGGGATGCCAAGGCCGGATGGTTTGTCGATTATAATTTCCGGACCCAACTCCGTTCACCTCAGCATACGCTGGCGGCCGTCTATCCCCTGGAGTTTGGCATAGCTACCGAGCCCCAGGCCAAGCGCATAGCGAAAGGCCTGCAACGGGACTTTCTGGAGGCTGGCGGCCTCATTACTACCCGCCGCGGCGGTGGCCAGCAGTGGGATGCTCCCAATGCCTGGGCCCCACTGCAATACATGGCCATCGACGGACTGGAGCGGTATCAGCAAGGGGCCCTGGCCCGCACCGTGGCGACCCGTTGGATTGGCCTGAATAGTGAGGTGTTCGAGCAAACCGGTAAACTGATGGAGAAGTACAATGTGGTGGATACCAAGCTAAAAGCCGGAGGTGGGGAATATCCCCTCCAAGACGGCTTCGGCTGGACCAACGGTGTGCTCCTCAAGCTGATGAACAAGTATACGCCAGAGAAATCCTTCTGATGGGGATTATTTGTCGGGCAACGGCGCGTTACCGCGGCCTAGAGTGGCCGGGCGCAGGTGGTAACTATGCTGTGACGCGGGTCTTCCTACTGCCTATACAGCATCATAATATCCCTGTAAGGAAGGATCGGGACCGATAACCGGTTTCTGTATCGCTACTAAGCTAGAATTGTACTTGCCCGTTTTGAACACTGATACTACGCTTACCCTTTACCCACTTCGCGGAATAACCGTGCCCAGCATTCCACCCAGTTGATTATCCATCTGCTTGAGCAGCTTGATAGCGTGCAGGGTTTCCATCAGATCGGCCTCGTTCATGGGCTGGCGCAGGGCGTCGAGGCGAGTGGCCAGTTCGCGCTGCACGGTGCACTTGTTGAGGCGAAGCACGGCGTTGTCGCAGGCTTGCTGAAGCAAGTCAATCTCACGGGGCACATAAATCTGGTGGGTGGTCCAGTTCGGGCTGAGCTCGTATTTCTCAGTAGCCAAGTCGCTCACTAATTGGCGGATGTCGCCGCGGCCATGCTGAATGAGGGTGCGCACATCGGGCCAGCGCCCCTGCTCCATTTCGGTGCGACAGAGGTAAAGCAAGTCGGCATAAATGGGTGTGAGAAACACGTTTTCTTCGAGCTGACCAAACAGGTATTGCGCTACGCTCACTTCCGGCGCCAGCTGTTGGGGAGCGTAGAGCAGAATTAGTCGCACGATTTCCCGCTCGCAGGCTTGCAACACATCAGGCACGGGCTCTACTTCCTCGGCAGTGCCAGCGTCGGGGACCTGGGGGGCAAAAGTGTCGGATGGCGCCCCGTACATGGCCGCTTCAGCCTCCTCTTCCAACGAAAGCGGCCGTGAGTTGGCGTAAGGCTTTTGGCTTTGGGGGCGCGAGTCGGGCTGGCTGGTGGGCGACGCGGCAGCCGTCTGGGGGGCATTTTTGCCCCCCGCGTTCTTTACCAGCTTGTTATATTCCGTAATAAGTACCTGCTCATCAATGCCGAACGTACCCGAAGTCTGCTGCAGGAACACCTGCCGCTTGATGGGGTCGGGTACCTTGGCGATGCTCTGGAGCACATCGCGGATGGCTTCGGCTTTCTTCACCGGGTCCTGGGCCGCTTCGCGGGCCACGAGGTCGGTTTTGAAGCTAATGAAGTCCTTACTGTGGTTTTCGAGGTGCTCGCGGAAGCGCTGGTCGCCTACTTTGCGGATGTAGCTGTCGGGGTCGTCGCCGTCGGGAAAGAGCACCACGCGCACATTCAAGCCGCCTTCCAGAATCAGGTCGATGCCGCGCAATGAGGCCCGAATGCCGGCCGCGTCGCCGTCATACAGCACCGTCACATTATCCGTGTAGCGAGCAATAAGGCGTATCTGGCTTTCCGTAAGCGAAGTACCCGAGGAGGCCACGACGTTCTTAATGCCGCCCTGATGCAGACTAAGTACATCGAGGTAGCCTTCCACTAAGTAACAGGTTTCCTCCGCCCGAATCGCTTGCCGTGCCTGATACATTCCATACAGCACATCCGACTTATGGTAAATATCCGACTCGGGCGAGTTCAGGTACTTGGCCGTCTTATCATTAGCCTTCAGCGTGCGCGCCCCAAAACCGATGGTACGGCCGGCCACGTTGTGAATCGGGAACATCACGCGGCCCCGGAAACGGTCGTAGCGCCGGCCCGTATCCTGGCCTTGGTCGTCATCTTTCTTAATGACCAGGCCCGTTTTTTCCAGGTATTTCCGCTCGTAGCCAGCTTTTTCAGCTGCTTTCAGCAAATCATCCCACAAATCAAGCGAGTAGCCCAGCTCGAAAGTTTGAATAGTCTGCTGATTCAGACCGCGCTGGCGCAAATAGCTTAGGCCAATGCTTTGCCCCTCTTCCGACTCCAGCAGGAGCTTATGGTAGTGGTCTTTGGCCCAGTTGGAGATGATGAACTGAGAATCTTTCTCATTCTGAACAAGCTGCTGCTCAGGCGTTTTCTCTTCCTCCTGAATCTCAATACCGTACTTTTTCGCCAGATACTTAAGCGCCTCCACGTAGCTGCTGCCCTCAATATCCATAATGAACTGCACCACCCCGCCGGCCTTACCACAGCCGAAACACTTATACAGCCCCTTGGCCGGCGCTACCGAGAAAGAGGGCGACTTTTCGTGGTGAAATGGGCAGCAGGCCCACATATTCTGGCCCTTGCGCTTGAGGCTCACGAAGTCGCCAACCACCTCTACGATGTCGGCTAAGTGCAGAATTTGATCAATAGTTTCTTTGGGAATGCGGGCCATAAAGGCAAAGGTAATACCGCTCCGCCCGGAAGTAATACCACGCTCAAGCTTGGTGCTCTCGTTAGTTAACTGTAGCTGTCCTTGACCGCAATTCTTTATCCTAGGTAGTACCCACCGATTTGAGATTTACCCACTAAGTCCAGCGGCAGTATAAACTGCGCATCCGTCTGCAAAGCGGCAAGGAAATGGTGCAAACTACGCTGGCAATAATCTGGGAGTAGCCGGTTGGGGGCAAATTATGACTGTAGCGCGTTAATAATTGTGGCTAGCGGTGGTTTCGGGAATAATGACAATGTAATCGTAGCCTAAAATGATGGCTTCCAGCTTCTGGTTAGTTACCTGAAGCTTATCGGTGAGGATAGCGCGGCGCGTAGGGCGCAAGTCGACTACGTTCCAAGCCGCGTTGGTCGCGGGCAGGAAAGGCTTGAGGTAGGCTTCTTCAGCGTAGGAATAAGGAGCAACGTTCTTGCTGAAATCGTCCGGATTTTCTCCTGCCACCTGTGTGCCCTGCTTACCCATAATCATAATGTGCAAAGACTTCTGGTCCTGGGCATCGGCCAAATTAGTAACCAGATTTCCCACGTCGGAAATACCGGCCCAAGGGCTCAGATTACGCGCCATATGGCTGGCTCCGAACTTAAATAGCATTTTGGGAAATGGCTGACTAGGCCGTAGCGAGTAAGCTTGTAGTCCTTGTAGCAGATTACGCTTCATCAAATTGATCCGCTCCTGATGGCCGCCGGTGCGCTGTCGTTGTGCTTGGTAGATAGTATAGCTAGCCACGAAATCCCGCACCATTTTCTGCACTTTTGGACTTTCCATTTTTGTGAAGCTCCGCAAGCTGTCAATGCCGGATTGGCGCAGAAAGCTCATTGTGCCCGTGTTCGTATTCCCTACCATACTAGCCCGGTCGCGGGCTTGATAAGCCACGGCACGTTGCTGCAAATAAAGCTTGGCAGGTTTGCTTTTCACTTCCGCGGCCAGCAGTTCAAAAAGGCGTCCTGAAAAGGCTCCACCCACCTGTTCAATCCCCATCAAGATTACTTGCTGAGAGCGGAGGTAACGAGCCAACTCAAATTCTTCAGCCCAACTGAAAAACGATAAGGCTCCTGGGTGCTGCCGCTCAAACGCAGTTGGTAAGCCGGGCTGAGCTGCTAAACGGGTAACCTCGTGCGCCTGATACTCATCAACCTCACTCACGTACACGGCTGGCTTGAGCTCTCGAGCCACTGCCGTAGTAAACACTGGTATCTGGGCCATACCATGGTCTTCCCCTACTAATACGAACTGGCTTATCTGGATGTCGTGCTGTAGCTTTTCCCAACCAGGCCCTGAGAACTGGGGGCCATTTTGTGTGAGAGAATAATGATTTCTCTCTACCAAACGGGTAAGGGTACTATCCTGAGCCTGGGTCCGGCTACCAACTAGGCCAGCCAGAACCACGAAAATAATGTAACGGAAGCTCCTATTAGCTTGAGGATGAGGGCTAGTAGCGAGAGTAAGTTGGCGGCGCGTCAAAGCGGTCATCAGGAGACGTTGGTTTGGATGCCGGAAGCTAGCACAAATTAAAATTGAGAGCGTAAGAGCTAATCCCTCAGGTATAGTGCGAGCAGCGAGCAAGTTCCTTCTACAATGGCGCGCACGGAGTGCTACTCTATTCCACTTACTTTTTCAACCTCTGCCTACGTTTCTGGGTTATCTTTGTATCCTGATTCCTGAACTTATGGCTATTACCCAAGAAGACGTACTGCGTGCCCTCAGCTACGTGGAGGAGCCTGACCTAGGCAAAGACCTGGTGACGCTCAACATGATTGAGGACGTGCGCATCGACGGCCTGAACGTTTCGTTCTCCGTCATCCTCACCACTCCCGCCTGCCCGCTCAAAGAGCTGATTCACAACGCCTGCGTGCGCGCCATACATACTATGGTGGACAAAAACGCGGTGGTGAATGTGAACCTCACTTCCCGTGTAACCACGGCTAGGGCCGCCAACTCGGCTATTCTTAGCGGGGTCAAAAACATCATCGCCATTGCTTCTGGCAAAGGCGGTGTGGGCAAAAGCACGGTGACGGCCAATCTGGCTATTGCCCTTGCGCGCACCGGCGCCAAAGTAGGCCTCATCGACGCCGACATTTCCGGCCCCAGCATGCCCACCATGTTTGGCCTGGAAGATTCTCGCCCCCACGTATTTCAGACGCCAGAAGGCAAAAATCTCATTTTGCCCATCGAAAAATTCGGTGTGAAGCTGATGAGCATTGGCTTTTTGGCTCCCAGCGACAATGCTATTGTGTGGCGCGGTCCCATGGCTTCGTCGGCTCTCAAGCAGTTTATTTCGGAGGTTGATTGGGGTGAGTTGGATTATCTGCTCATCGATATGCCCCCCGGAACCTCCGACATTCACCTGACGCTGGTGCAAACCGTGCCTGTCACTGGCGCTCTCATCGTAACCACGCCCCAGAAAGTGGCGCTGGCCGATGCGCAAAAGGGTTTGCAGATGTTCCGCCAGCCCCAGATTAACGTGCCCGTACTGGGCGTAGTTGAAAATATGGCGTGGTTTACGCCGGCCGAACTACCCGAAAGCAAGTATTTCATCTTCGGAGAAGGCGGCGGCAAAGCCCTCGCCGACAAGCACGAGGTACCGCTCATAGGTCAGATTCCGTTGGTACAGAGCATCCGCGAAACCGGCGACCAGGGCGCACCCGCTATTACGCAGGAAGGAACACCTGCTGCGGCGATTTTTGAGCAGGTTGCTGAAGAGGTAGCCCGCCAGATTTCTATCCGCAACGCTGTTGCGCCGCGCACGCAGGTAGTCGAAATGACGCGCTAATATGAGCGCCAGAGTTGTTTTTTGGTATGCATAAGGCCTTATCCGAACTTCCAAACCTTCCGATTGGTTGGTTCTTAACCGGCTAAAAGCCTTACTTTTGTCTTGCTAGTTTTTTGTTTGGCTGGTTGTTGTTAATCAGCTGAATCAATAAAACCGGCATTAATCTGCGATTCATGACACATTCTGCTGCCGTTGAAGAACATCCGCTGTTATCCCGCGTCGAGCAAGCCCTGGACACGATTCGTCCATACCTGGCTGCCGATGGAGGGAACGTGCGCGTGCTGAATATCACGGACGATATGGTGCTTCAACTGGAGCTTCTGGGTGCTTGTGGTACCTGTCCCATGTCGCCGATGACGCTGAAAGCTGGCGTAGAAGAATCGGTGAGAAAGGCGGTGCCCGAGATTCGGTCGGTGGAAGCGACCAACGCCACGCCGATGGAAGAGCAGCCCGCTGGCCAAACCGGTCATCCTTTGCCCCCCACGCCCGTGCCAACGCCTCAGTTCTAGAGTTTACTGCTTGTAATAGACAACGCCTCGTTTCTGCCAATTTCGGCGGAAGCGGGGCGCTGTGGTTTTGGGGAATTTAAGAAGCTAATGATTTGAGGCGTTGCGTTCAGACGAGAAATGAAAGCATAAAAGTTAGCATTATTAACAATATTCGAAAACTACACTTGACTTTAGCACTTCGCCCAACTGATGCAAAAGCTATGTTATGTATTATTTTTAATATGCATATTTTTTATACCAATTAAAAAATTCATCTTCGGAGCTTTCGTCATCCATTGTCGCTGGATGTTTTACGATCTCCAATGCGATTTTTGGTATTTCAATATTAAATATCTGCCTTACCCAATTTTGAAATTTGAAATTTGGTTTTACAATGAGGTCATCACTATTTTCATTTGGTGGATAAGGAAAGTTTTCATTCCAACAGATTTCATCATAACCAATTGCTAAAAGCCTTAAGAAATCTGTAAAGTTATCAGCTAAAACACATGATAACATTGAGCCAGAACCAGAACCCATATGTACGACCTTGATTTGTCCATTGTCAGACAACCATAGTGCGCATTCTGAACCTTCTGCGCCACTTTGAGCAAAAACACATAGTCTTTCTTTTACCTCATCATTATCATTTCCCCCAAACCAATATTTTAAATTTTCTACACCACCAGCTGAAAAGTACATTGACGTTCCACCATCTCTTTCACTGTCTGTATAACTATCATTTAACTCGTTTTCGGGAAATAGAAATCCGTATCTATATCCGTCTTTATCGTCAACATAAAGTTTTTCTTCTTCAATCCATTGATAGAGCAAAATCAACTCTTTGGGTAATACCATTCCCATTGGAAGAACTTTTTCTAATTGGTCTATAAGTTTATTATTCATTTATTCTATCGTTTACATTGTCTAAAATAATGTCTCCACCTGGTGCGAGCTTGTAGCTCGTGCCGAGCCTTGAGGTGGAGGTTGTACCTCCACTGCCGCAACAGCGGCAAACGGTGACCGCTGCGCCTGGATAATCTGGGCGGCGTGGTCGTTCAGGCGGGGGAGGCGCAGCCTCCCGACGTGGCTCGTCACGAGTCACGCTGCGCTAAACTCGCGCTAGTTGGAAGGCTACAGCAGAAAGCCATTTTCTACAGGGTAAGGCGCGGGTATATTTTCTTCATCCAACATTTCCCGCAGATCAATCTCTATCGTGCGGGCAATGGAAGAAATAGGCACATCATTATAAGCACCCTCAAATGGGTTTTCAGAGTAGTCGCCTATTCGGTCCACCAGAAAATACAGCCAGATGATGACCGTGGAAAAAGGAATAGTAAGCCAATAATGCAAAGAGCGTGATTGCTCAAATATGTCGAGCAGTCCAAAAGGAATGAGAGCACAAAAAATATACATGATCCATAGCCCGGTGGAGGCATATTGCCGGGGGAAAGGGAAATTTTTAATGCGCTCGGTCATTCCCTGTGCGTCGTACAGATTGCCGATGAGGGTATGGAGCCGCACATGCTTATAGTCAGATAATTGCCCGCTGTTATATAGACGTTCGATTTCTCGGCTTTGGTTTTTTAGAATCTGGCTGGGAATGTTTGTGTACTTTTTGAGTTGGCTAAATTCCTCGGCCGATAAATAGGGCGATACTTCAGGCTCCATCCCATCTTGGCACTCCTTCCTGAAATTCGGGGTAAAACCCAGCTTTTCAATAGGCTCATTATGTTCCCACGTTCTTCCTTTTCGCATCGTGTGCTTGAGGGCAAGGAGCCATGCCAAGTGACGGTGAATGGTTCTTTTCTTCCATTCATCGCTACTCTCTGGCCCCGGCATGGTCAGGATGGCCGTAGCAAAGGTTCGGCTGTCATTAATGATTTTGCCCCATATTTTTCTCGCCTCCCAGGTACGGTCGTATGAGCTGTTATTTTTAAAGCTTAGGAAAAAGGCCACCGCAATACCAATCACAGAAATGGGCTGCCAGGGCAAGGCAAAGGGAATATGCGTCGTTTCATACACCACAATAATTGCTGCGGAATAAAGCAACCCATACAGCAGCGATTTTCGCGACCACCGGATTGTCATCCAAAGGCTGTAATAGCGTTTTATGTACATCCTGTTTCCATTTTGGTTGAAGCTAAAACCTGTTAAACATCCCGGATAAAATGGCGATGGCCGGATAAATATAGGGTTGCCTCGGCTGCTCCTCAACTGGCGCACGCTTGCTAGCTCGTGACTTTAAGTGTTGTACCTACACTGCTGTAAAGCGATAAACTGTAGACGCGCCAGTTGAAAAGTTTATTTTGAATTAATTGATAAAATATCCTTTTCCATTTTAGTAAAGGTTTTCTCATTGAGTTTTATTACGGCAACAGGAGGGTCTCCAATGATTAATTCTTTAAAGTCGAAAAAAATAAATTTTTTATCTCGTACTTCTTTTATATCCTTCCAAGGAATGAGTATTGGGTCATGAAACAAACGAAATAAGAAGATGGGCTTTAAATAAATTCCTTCGCTGTTATATTCTAGCAGAAGTGAATTATTGTAGTTAGTTCTATTTATTGACGCAGAAATCAACCCTATCCGCTTGCCAACAAAGTTGTCATTTGCTTTATAGTGTGAGACAAGGTCGCTCCAACCGAATTTAGAAATAATATAGGTAACAAATACCCATATGCTAATGAAGAAGACGGGGAAAAGGTAAACGAGATATTCCATCGGCTTTTCTAATTATTTGTCTGGTGTTCATTGCAGTCAACATCTACGTTGGCGCCACCGAACATTTACCGGGTAGCGGGTATTGTATGGACGGTATACGGATTGCCGCTACCCCTCCCGAAACTGTAGCGGTAGTCAGCAGCGGAAGCTGAAACTCAAGGTAGGCGGTTTCACTGGGTTCGCCCAAACTTCTGTTTGGTTTGCAGTCCTTCGGCTAGTGGGTCTACCTTTGCCCCTCCTACTACCAAGCACCTTCTATGGCTAGCCCCAACGACCCCACGCTCCGCTCCTGGATTGACATTCCGCCTACCAGCGACTTCCCCATTCAGAACTTACCGTTTGGCGTGTTTGAGACGCCGGAGCGCGGCACGCGCCTGGGCGTGGCCATCGGCGACTATGTGCTGGATTTGTACGCCGTTTGTCAATATGGCTTTTTTGAAGATTTGGACTTGGGGCCGGCTCAGCCCAAGGTGTTTCGGCGGCGTTCGTTGAACGCGTTTATTGCCATGGGTAGACCTGTATGGCGGGCCGTGCGCCAGCGCGTGAGTGAGCTGCTGCGCCACGACAATCCGGCGCTGCGAGAGGAAGAAGCGATGCGCGCCTGCCTGCTGCGCCAGAGCGAGGTGGAAATGCTGCGCCCCGTGAAGCCCAACAACTACACCGACTTCTATTCGAGCATAGAGCACGCGACGAACGTGGGGACCATGTTCCGCGACCCGAATAATGCCTTGTTGCCTAATTGGCGCCACATTCCAATTGGCTACCACGGGCGGGCCAGCAGCATTGTAGTGTCGGGTACCCCCATCCGTCGTCCCAATGGGCAGCGTAAAGCCCCCGATGCCGATGCACCTACATTTGGCCCGTCGCAGCAGCTGGATTTTGAGTTGGAAGTAGCTTTTGTGAGTGGTCGCACTACCGAGCTTGGTTCACCAGTGCACATACAGCATGCCGAAGAGCATATTTTTGGGTTGGTGCTGTTTAACGATTGGAGCGCCCGCGACATTCAAGCCTGGGAGTACGTACCGCTGGGGCCGTTTTTGGGCAAGAGCTTTGGCAGTAGTATTTCGCCCTGGGTGGTAACGCTGGATGCACTGGAGCCCTTCCGTGTGGCTGGCCCTGTGCAAGAGCCGGAGCCACTGTTGTACTTGCGGCAGTTGGATGCGCACAACTTTGATATTAATCTGGAGGTCGTGATTCAGCCTGAAAATGCCCCCCAGACGGTAGTTAGCCAAACCAACTTCCGGCACATGTACTGGAGCATGGCCCAGCAGCTCACCCACCAAACCAGCAATGGCTGTAACCTGCAAGTAGGCGACCTCTACGCCAGCGGTACCATCAGCGGCGCCACACCTGACTCCCTGGGTTCTATGCTGGAACTGGCCTGGAAAGGCACTCGCCCAGTGCCCCTAGCCGACGGTTCGGAGCGCAAGTTTCTGCTGGATGGCGACACGGTGACGATGCGTGGCTTCGCGCAGAAAGATGGTATTCGGGTTGGATTTGGCGAAGTAAGCGGGATGATTTTGCCCCCCAAGGAGTAATTTATCAGCATGCATACCCGGCGAAATGCTGCTTCCATCGGAGGCAGCATTTTTCGTTTCCATATCTCTAGCGAAGAGAAATTTGCGAATGCGCTACGTATAAGCACGACTGCCTAGGTATAGCGCGCATTTGCGCCTAAGGTTTAATACGTATTTCGGAGCCAATTGACCCGATTCCGCAACTTTAGAAATACAGGGTAGTACCATTTACCACCGCTACAGTACCTCGCCCACAGATTCAGAATTTCTGCGAATCTGTGGGCGAGGTACTGTAGCGAACTGAACTCCTACCCACTACCTAAACGCCGGAAACGTATGTTAGCTATGGAATACCGGGGCCCGAAAAGGGTCCGTGCCGTCCAAAAACCAATGCCCGAAATCAA
This sequence comes from Hymenobacter sp. HDW8, assembly GCF_011305775.1. Taxonomy (NCBI): domain Bacteria; kingdom Pseudomonadati; phylum Bacteroidota; class Cytophagia; order Cytophagales; family Hymenobacteraceae; genus Hymenobacter; species Hymenobacter sp. HDW8. The sequence goes on along the minus strand of NZ_CP049907.1, from coordinate 155,814 downwards.
GCACCCTCAGGATGCGATTGTGCGGGTTACCCGAACCTGTATTTGTGGCTCTGACCTGCACTTATACAACGGCAACGTGCCGGACACCCGTGTAGGCTCAACCTTCGGGCACGAGTTTGTGGGGATCGTAGAGGAAGTTGGCCCTGATGTAACCAAGATCAAGGTAGGCGACCAAGTATTGGTGCCCTTCAACGTAGCCTGCGGCGAGTGCCACTTCTGTAAGCAAGGAATGTTTGGCAACTGCCACGAGTCCAACACGATGGCTACAGCGGTGGGGGCTATTTTTGGCTACTCACACACGGCCGGCGGCTTCGATGGCGGGCAGGCTGAATACGCCCGCGTACCGTATGCCAACGTCGGCCCGACGGTTATTCCGGCCGACATGGACCCCGACGATGCTGTACTGCTAACCGACGTGGTGCCTACTGGCTACCAAGCGGCCGAAATGGCGGGCATTCAAACCGGTGATACGGTAGTGGTATTTGGGGCGGGCCCGGTGGGTATTATGGCCGCGCGCTGCTCGTGGCTGTTTGGTGCCGGGCGGGTTATCGTGCTCGACAACGTGGACTACCGACTGGAATTTGTGCGCAATTATGCCCCCTGCGAGGTGTATAATTTCGACGAGATCGGGGACCCGGTGCTGTTTATCAAGAAGATAACGGACTGGATGGGTGCCGACTGCGTAATTGACGCCGTGGGAGCTGAAGCAACCGGCAACGCGATGCAAAGCATTACGGGCCGTAAACTTTTGCTGCAAGCGGGTTCGGCCACGGCGCTGCACTGGGCCATTAACTCGGTGAAGAAAGGCGGCGTGGTGTCGATTGTGGGCGTGTATGGCCCGACTGATAACTTGGTACCCATCGGCAACATGATGAACAAAGGCCTTACCATGCGCGGCAACCAAACGTCGGTTAAGCGCTTGCTGCCGCGTTTGATTGACCACGTGATGAACGGTACGCTCAACCCGAAGGCAATGATTACCCATCGCTTGCCCCTGGAGGAAGTAGCCGATGGCTACCGCATGTTCTCCGCCAAGCTGGATAACTGCATCAAAACCGTTCTGATTCCCCCATCCGCCAACAAGTAAAGCCGACTGATCATGGAAAATTCAATAAAAGACTACAAGCAGATAAAAGGCTGGGGAGTTGACGCAGATCCTAAAAACGACCCAACTTATCCGATGCGCAATCGGATGAACGTGTCGCAGGACCCTGACAGCAAATCGCATCCCTCGCCGATGCAGCATGACGACACGGAGCTGTTGAAATCAAATGAGCGGCCTCGCGTATCGACGGTGTATGGAACTACCGTGCCTCCCAGCGGGCTGAGTGGCATGATTCGGCGCTTGGCCTTCCGCTACAGCGAAAACGAGTATCGCCACTGGCTGCCCCTCCTGGTTGCCGACCGGGTGCAGGTAGTAGAAGGTATCTTGGAGGATCTCGCCAGTGGCACAGTCCCCAATATTTTTGCTGAAAAAGGGTACGCTATGGAGTGGAAACACAACCGCACGGCCTTTGTAACCAAGATGGCGGCCATTGCGGCCGTTACGGCTGGTGTCGTGGTTTTGCTCACCTCCGATTCAGATAAGAAGAATAAAAACTCGCGCAAGCGCAAAGGCTACAAAAAGGGGTATCGCGGATATTCCGATACGCACGCCTTGTAGCATTCTAGTTCATAAAAAAGCCCCCCAGAACTTGTCTGGGGGCTTTTTTAGTTTTAAGCCTACTGCTCAAATATTGCGTCTGTACACGCTACTTTTTACCGGCGATAATCTCTTCTACGATGCCAGGGTCGAGCAAGGTGGTAGTGTCGCCGAGGTTGGTGGTTTCGCCTTCTGCTACTTTGCGCAGGATGCGGCGCATGATTTTGCCGGAGCGCGTTTTGGGCAAACCGGACACAATCTGAATCTTGTCGGGCTTGGCGATTTTGCCAATTTCAGCCACCACCGTTTCGATAATGCTGGCTTCCACGTGTGACATTTCGTTGGGCTTCACAGGCTCGCCGCAAATAACGAACGCATAAATGCCCTGCCCTTTCACATCGTGCGGGTAACCAACCACCGCCGACTCCACGACGTAGGCGTTTTCGTTGATGGCATTCTCAATTTCGGCCGTGCCGAAGCGGTGACCCGATACGTTGATGACATCATCGACGCGGCCAATGATACGGTACATGCCGTCCTTGTCGCGGCGGGCACCGTCGCCAGTGAAATAGTAGCCGGGGTAGGCGCCAAAATACGTTTGGCGGCAGCGCTCATGGTCGCCGTAGGTGGTGCGAATAATACCCGGCCATGGATACTTGATAGCGAGGTAGCCTTCCTCTTCGTTGCCTTCAATTTCTTTGCCTTCCTGAGTAAGCAACACGGGCTGCACGCCAGGCAGCGGCTGACCGGCGTGGGCCGGTTTGAGCGGAGAAATGCCCCCCAGCGCCGAAATCATGATGCCGCCGGTTTCTGTTTGCCACCACGTATCCACAATGGGGCAGCGCTCCTTGCCTACGTGGGTGTGGTACCAATCCCAGGCTTCCACATTAATGGGCTCGCCCACGGTACCCAGAATGCGGAGGGAATCGAGGGAATAGCTGAGCACGTTATCAAGGGGCGTGGCCATCAGCGACCGGATAGCAGTTGGGGCCGTGTAGAATATATTAACGCCGTGCTTGTCAATTACTTCCCAGAAGCGCCCGGCGCTAGGATACGTCGGAATGCCTTCGAACATGAGGGTGGTAGCACCGCTCAGTAGTGGCCCGTAGAGCAGGTAGCTGTGGCCCGTCACCCAGCCGATATCGGCGGTGCACCAGTACACGTCGTTTTCATTTACCTGGAATACATTGCGGAACGTGTAATCAGCCCATACCATATAGCCGGCCTGGGTATGCACCACCCCTTTCGGCTTGCCGGTGCTGCCCGACGTGTAGAGGATGAACAGCATATCCTCCGCGTCCATTTCCTCGGCCGGACAGGATTTTTCAGCCTCCAACACTTCCTCATGGTACCACACGTCGCGGCCTTCGTGCATGTGCACCGGCCAGCCCAAGTGCTCCACCACAATCACGCGACGCACGCTAGGGCAGGTTTCCAACGCCTCATCCACTACCCGTTTCACCGGAATCTGGCGGGCGCCGCGGTTGAGGCCATCGGAGGTGAGGACGGTGGTAGCTTGTGCGTCGTTCACGCGGTCGGCAATGGCGGTGGCGGAGAAGCCAGCAAACACCACCGAATGCACTGCCCCAATGCGGGCGCAGGCCAGCACGGCAATAGCCAGCTGCGGAATCATAGGCATGTAGATGCACACCCGGTCGCCTTTCTCCACGCCGTTATTGTGCAGCACGTTGGCAAACTTGCAGACTTCCTGATGCAGCTCGCGGTAGGTATAGCGAATCTGACGGACTTTGGGGTCGTTGGGCTCCCAGATGAGCGCCAATTTGTTGCCGCGCGTAGCGAGGTGGCGGTCGAGGCAGTTTTCGGTGATATTGAGCTTGGCGCCGCTAAACCATTCATTGTGCCCGCCAACGAGGTCGGCCTTGACTACCGTATCCCACTTGCGGCGCCAGGTAAAGGGCTCGGCCACGTCCGCCCAGAATTGCTCGGGATTCTCGACGCTGCGCTTGTAAGCGTCGGTGTATTCTTCGAAGGTGCGAATGCGCGAATGTTGAGTGGGCATAATAGGGAGAGTAGGTTGTGTGGAAGGTTCTACTAAGTGAGGCAGCAAGGCTACCTCTGTGATAAGTATTAAGTGTTAGTGCAGGAGTTATACTTTCTCAAAGGCGGCTCCTACTCCCCGCCGCTCTAGCCCCGCTCGAATTTCATCGAGAATCAGTGGGTCGTCGATGGTTGAAGGGATACTGAACTGCTCGCCGTCGGCTAGTTGACGCATGGTTTTGCGCAGGATTTTGCCCGACCGGGTTTTGGGCAACCGTTTTACTATCAGTACTTGTCGGAAGCAGGCGACGGCCCCAATCTGGGAGCGAATTATCTGCACCAATTCCTGTTCTAGCGCCTCTTCGGCTATGGTTTGGCCATCTTTCAGCACAATTAAGCCAATGGGTCGCTGCCCCCGCAGCTCGTCGGCAATGCCCAGCACGGCGCACTCGGCCACGGCTGGGTGGGCGGCCAACAGTTCCTCCATCTCGCCCGTGCTGAGGCGGTGGCCGGCCACGTTCATCACGTCATCTACCCGGCCCATAATAAATACGTAGCCCTCCGCGTCGCGGAAGCCACCGTCGCCGCTGAGGTAGTAGCCAGGAAAGGTGTTCAGGTAGGATTTGCGGAAACGCTCATCATCCAGCCAAAGCGTAGGCAAACAGCCGGGCGGCAACGGCAGGCGCACTGCCACCAGCCCGGTAGTACCAGCGGGCACCTCGTGGCCGGCTTCATCCAGAATCCGGACATCATAGCCCGGCACCGGGTGGCCAGCGCTGCCAGCGCGAGCGGGGGGCATTTCCGTCAGGCCAACCAGCGTAGCCAGCATCGGCCAGCCTGATTCAGTTTGCCACCAATGGTCAATTACAGGAACGCCCAGGGTTTGAGCGGCCCACTCGTACGTGGCAGGGTCGCAGCGCTCTCCGGCCAGAAACAGGTGGCGCAAACGGCTCAGATCGTACTGCTTCGCTAATTTGCCCCCGGGTCTTCTTTTTTGATGGCTCGGATAGCGGTGGGCGCTGTAAAAATCACGTTTGCGCCGTAGTCGGCGGCTAAGCGCCAGAAGGTGCCAGCGTCGGGCGTACGAACGGGCTTGCCTTCAAATAGTATCGTGGTGCAGCTGTGCAGCAATGGACCATACACAATATAGCTGTGGCCCACCGCCCACCCAATATCGGAGCCTGAGAACATGGTTTCGCCGGGAGCCAGCCCATAAATGGCGCTCATGCTGTATTTCAAAGCCACAGCATGTCCGCCGTTATCACGCACCACGCCTTTGGGTTTGCCGGTGGTACCGGAGGTGTAAAGAATGTAAAGCGGATCGGTAGCTTGCACGGGTACGCACGCCTGCGGTTTGGCTTTCAGCAACTCTTGGTAATCAAGGTCGCGGCCCGGTAACAAGTCGGCTTGCACGAAAGCACGCTGGAGCACCACCGTATAATTAGGTTTGTGGGAAGCCAGCGCAATGGCTTCATCGAGCAGGGGCTTGTAGGGAATAATCTTGTCAATCTCGATTCCGCCCGAGGCCGACACAATGACTTTGGGCTGGGCATGATCGATGCGAACGGCCAGCTCGTGGGGGGCAAATCCGCCAAATACCACGGAGTGCACGGCCCCTAATCGAGCGCACGCCAGCATAGCCACCACCGCTTCCGGCACATTGGGCATATAAATAATGACCCGATCCCCTTTCACCACGCCCAAATCGCGCAGCCCGCCGGCGAAGCGCGCCGTCAAATCTTGCAGCTCTTGATAGGTGTAGCGCTGCTTGGTTTGCGCGACGGGCGAGTCATAGATCAGGGCTACCTGCTGCCCGCGGCCAGCATCTACATGATGGTCGAGGGCGAGGTAGCAGGTGTTGAGCATACCACCTTTAAACCAGCGATAGAACCCGTTTTCGTCTTGAGAAAGTATTTCCTTGGGTTGGTCGAACCATGCTATTTGCCGGGCCTGCGCCGCCCAGAAGGCGGCGGGGTCGGCGAGGCTGGCGGCGTGGGCCGCAGCGTAAGCAGACGGTTGGGGGCATTTTTCATGGAACTGACAAGTAAGTACTGTCCGATTGGGTGAGAATACTCTTCTAAAACGTCATGCAGCGCAAAGTGAAGCATCTCATATGTTTAGCAAGGTTAGTACCCTCTTATCAGCACGCCAGATGCTTCACTGCATTCTGCATGCGGGTCAGGTACATTGACTATTAACCTGGCGCGGTGGCGGCAACCAGCTCCTGCACTTTGCTTACCAGCTGGCGGGTGCTGAAGGGCTTGGGAATGTAGAGGTCAGCGCCGGCTTCGTAGCCTTTCTGCACGTCGGCTTCCTTGCTCTTGGCGCTCAGAAAAACGACTTTCGTTTCTTGGCGCTCAGGATGGGCGCGCACGTGCCGGCACACCTGATAGCCATCCACGTCGGGCATCATAATATCCAGCAGAATGACGTTAAAAGGTGCTTTATTAATAGCCTCCAGCGCTTCGGTACCATTACGGGCAATGCTGACATGGTAGCCGTTTTTGCGCATCAAAAACTCCAACGACATCACGATATTAGGCTCATCATCAACGATCAGGATTCGGGGCTGTTTCATAGAAAAAAGGCAGGTCGGAAGCGAAATTCGAGGTACTATGGGAGACTTGCTCCCTCGTGAATTTTCAGGGTTAGAGGTTCTTAGCTTAGGTTTGGGCGCCGGCAGCAGTATGCTGCGGCTCATTTGTATTCGCTGACACGGGTAGTTCAATGGAAAAGCGGGCGCCGTGATCGGGCTCACTTTCAACCCAGATGCGCCCGGCGTGCAGCTCCACTATTTTCTTGGTGATGGCCAGGCCCAGCCCAGAGCCTTCGGGCTTGCGGGTAGTCTGGTTTTTGGCCTGGAAAAACTTGTCAAAAATCAGCTCGTGGTAAGCTGGATCGATGCCTTTGCCGTTGTCGAGCACGCTGATGCGCAAGGCCTCCCCGGCTATTTCCGTGAGCACGCTAATTTGCCCCCCGCCATCGGGGCGGCACGTTTTGACCGCATTGGAAAGCAGATTAACCAATACCTGCATCAGCCGGTCGCGGTCGCCGGTGAGGAGCGGCAGATTGGGCGGCACCACAACATTGAGTTGAATGTGCTTGTCGCGAATAAGCTGGCCCACCGACTCGATAGCGTCGTTGATGATCTCGGCCACATCCACGGGTGCATAGTCCAGGGTGGCTTTGCCCGATTCATACTTTTCTAGATCCAACACCAGCGTAATCAGCCGGCTCAAGCGCTCCGACTCGCGGGTGATGGTGTGCAGAAACCGGAGGCGTTCTTCCTCCTCAATTTCCGGGTTATCACTCAGGATTTCCGATAGCGCCCGAATGCTGGTGAGCGGCGTGCGCAGCTCGTGCGTAACGGTGTACAAAAACTCGTCCTTGCGCATATCCAACTCCTGGAGCTGGGTGTAGGCATCGCGCAAATCGTCGGTGAGGCGCTGGAGCTGGCGCGACTGCTTCTGGAGCTGGCGGTTGGCTTCCAGCACTTGCTGGGACTCTTTCAAAATGCCTACCACGTTATCGAAGCTGATTTCCTCCACTCCTACCGCCGACGATAGCAGCAGCCGCGCGGAAGCCGGCCCAATGCTGCCAGCCAACAGCTTTTCGGCGTAAGCCACTAGGCGCGGATCGGCTTGGGGGGCAATTGTATCGGCTAGTTGGTTGTCGGCATCGGGGAAGCGCTCGGCGAAGGCGTGCAAGGCCTGGGCTGTGCGCTTTTTGCCTAGAAAACCCGTGAGTAAAGCCCGTAGATCGGGCAACGGAGCTGCCGAGCTAGGCCAGCCGCTGGGCCCCTCAAACACGGTGCGGTAGCGGAAAACATCTACAAATACATCGGCCTGCCGTTCTTCCAACGCCGTAGGCTGGCCCGCCAACGAAACCCCAACGTAGAGCCCAACATTGAAAAACCAGCTCCAGAAGAGCCCGTGCGACAGATAATCTAGGTCGCTAAGACCGAATAGTACGAACGGCCGCAGCCAGCTTTGGCCAAATAAACCATCGGTCAGCAAGCTTTCCGGCAGCAGTCCCGGCCCTACCATCGTGGGCATGACCAAGGTAAAAAACCACACAAAAAAGCCCCCCAAGATGCCCGCTGTTGCTCCCTGATGGGTGCCGCCTTTCCAATACAAGCTTCCGAGCACTACAGGCAGAAACTGCGCTACCGCCGCAAACGAAACCAGCCCAATATTCACCAGCGGCAGCAAATGCCCCACAAAACTATAATAGCCAAAGGCCAGCAGCAATACCAGCACCACCGCCAGCCGTCGGCTTTGCAGCGCCACCTGACTTAAGTAAGCAAACCAATGCGTGCGCACCTCGGAGCGGGCAGCGGGCACGCGCACCAGCAATGGCATAAGCAGGTTATTGCTCATCATCACGCTCAAGGCAATGGTTTCGACGATAATCATGCTGCTGGCTGCCGACAAGCCACCCAAATAGGTGAGCATAGCCAACCAGCGCTGGCCCGCATTCAGCGGCAGGGCCAGCACAAACGTATCGGCGTCGAGGCCCCGGCCACCGTAGAGTAATACGCCGCCAAAAGCAATGGGCAGCACAAACAGATTGATAACAATGAGATAGAGCGGAAACAGCCACATGGCTTTGCGCAGGTGATCCTCATTCACGTTTTCGACTACGGACACCTGGAATTGGCGGGGTAGCAGCAGAATAGCTGACACACTGAGCACGAGCAGCGTAAGCCACTGCGTAGCACTGGTACCGGCCCCGCCCAGCGTAAACAGTCGGTTGAGGGCAGGCTCGGCAGCCGCTTTTTCAAACACGTCACCGAAGCCATCGAACAGCCCGAACGTTACAAACAACCCCACACCCAGAAAGGCGATAAGCTTCACCAAACTCTCCACGGCTACGGCCAGCACCATGCCCTCGTGGCGCTCGGTGGCTTCCACCGAGCGTACACCGAAAATGATAGTGAAAAAAGCCAGCGCTACCGTGGTGTACAGAGCTGAGCTTGCAGCTTCCCCTCCCTCGGCCACAATGGACGTGGCCGCCCCTCCACGGGTCATGATATTAAATGATGCGGCTATAGCCTTGATTTGCAGCGATATATAAGGAATTATCCCCAGCACGCACACTACCGTTACGAGGGCACCCAACGAAGCACTTTTGCCGTAGCGGGCGGATATAAAATCGGCGATGGACGTGAGGCGTTGCAACCGGCAGATGCGAATAATCTTACGCAATACCAGCCACCAGGCCGGCGCCAACAACGTAGGGCCCAGGTAGATGACTACAAACTCCAGCCCATGACTAGCGGCGTGGCCCACACTGCCGTAATACGTCCAGGCGGTGCAGTACACGGCCATACTCAAGGCGTACACATACGGGTTGCTCACCAGCGAACGGCGTTCGGCCGAGCGGCGCTCCGCCGCGTAGGCCACGCCAAACAGCAAAGCCAGGTAGCCGAAAGAGAAGCCGATAATGAGCAGCTGATTCATGTGAATCCCAGATAAAACTGGTTAGGGGAAGCAAAAAGTAGCGGTTGTACTTCTGGGTGAAGCGTCAGTTTTTGACTTTGCGAACCAGCCAACCTGTAAGCATAACCAGCACGATCCAGGCCAGCAGCACATAGAGGTAGAGCACCGGAATGCCCCCCACCCGACCATTATGATCAAATACTGCTAGCAACGGGTAATTGAGCAGCACGGCAAACAGCAAACCCAGGAACAGCAGACGCTGCCCGCGGCGATGCTCAGCTTGCTCTTGTGGCGACATGGAAGCCATAGTAGGCGGTTACTTTTGGGATGATACGCTGTGTTAGACAATCACAGATGCACAGCAATAGGATGCGCGTAGAATGTACGCATTCGCTGCTAAAAGCCCCCCAGACGCCAGTTAGGTCTTTACACATAACCTAAAAAGTCCGCCGTGCCACCGGCCCGACGGACTTTTACAAGTTAACAGTGCTGGGCGGCCTGTTATAGATTCTTTAGTGTGTGCTACCGGAGCCCTCCTCCATGAGGCGCACGTTGCGCACATCCTTCATGAGCGCCTGGCCAATAAACCAGCAGATGAGGGCAATACTAACTGGGTATATCAGGCCGGCAAAGCTGCTGTACTCCTTCCAAAGTGTACCCTCAGGCTTACTAGCGGCCCAAAGCGTGAGCGCCGTAGCGATGAAAGGCACAAAGCCACCAAATACACCGTTGCCAATATGATAAGGCAAGGAAAGTGAAGTATAGCGCACCTTGGTGGGGAACAACTCGACCAAGTAGGCCGCAATCGGACCATAGGCCATTGTCACGAATAGCACGAGGCAGAATGTAAGGGCGGTCATAGCCATCAAGTTGGGGCTGAGCGCCTTCATCACGGCCGGAATGGCTTTTCCGGTGGCATCTACGGTAGCAGCAGTCACTTCCGTGAGGGGGCCAGCAAAGGCTTTAAGACCGTAGAAAATCGGAATAGTGAATAAGGCGCCGCACAGCAGTCCCATCATAATAATTTTCTTACGGCCGATGCGGTCGGAAAGGCTTCCAAAATACACGAAGAATGGCGTAGCGAGCAGCAAGGCCGCGCACAGCACAATACTGGCGTCTACTAGGTCAAGCTTCAACACGTTTTGCATGAAGGAATAGGCGTAGAATTGACCCGTGTACCATACTACACCTTGGCCCATAGTAGCGCCAAACAGCGAAATGAGCACCAAACGGCGGTTTACGGGGTTCACGAACGACTCGCGTAAGGGGCTCTTGCTGGTTTTGCCTTCGGCTTTGGCCTTCGCAAAAAGCGGCGACTCGTGGAGCTTGCGGCGGATGTAGTAAGAGGCAATTACCAAGGCACCGGAGAGGAGAAACGGAATGCGCCACCCCCACTCTTTGAAGGCTTCTTCGCCCAAGCTCTTGCGGGTAATGATAATAACCAGAATGCTCAAAAACAGACCCGCGGTGGCCGTAATCTGGATGAAAGAAGTGAAGTAGCCCCGCCGGTTATCGGGCGAGTGCTCGGCCACATAGGTGGTAGCACCGCCATATTCGCCCCCCAGGGCCAAACCTTGCAGCAAGCGCAGCAGCGTAACAATAATAGGGGCGGCAACCCCGATCTTGTCGTAGCTTGGAATGAGGCCGGTGATGAATGTGGCGCCCCCCATGATCAGCAGCGTGAGCAGGAAGGTGTACTTCCGGCCAATCATATCACCAATACGCCCGAAGAACACTGCCCCGAAAGGGCGCACAATAAAGCCTGCTCCAAACACAGCCAGCGTACCCAGAATGGTGTCCTCAATCTTACCCGTAGTACCAAACAGCACCGGACCGATAATGGCGGCCAGAGAACCGAAAATGTAGAAATCGTACCATTCGATGACGGTGCCTACGGAGGAGGCCGTAATAACCTGCCAGATTTTACTTTCCGATACCGCGTTGTTATCGTGTTCTACAGGCGCATCCGCGACAGCGCCATAGCCGGGATTTACAGTATTTTCCATGCCGATGGGAGTTTTTTATGTTGTGGAGTATGGGGAGGAGTTTTAAGGGCAAGCGCGTGCTGGTCAAGCACCAGGGCAAACCGAGTATTACAAGGATACCTGGGTCTGGAGCGTAATTTCAGGGCGATAATTCAGGTTGTTGATGTCGGTAAAGTCGGGGCGGGCGCGGTAGTTGAGCGTGAACTTGGCGTTGTGGCCGTCGATGTAAAAATTGGCCCCCGCATCGAAAATATTGACGTTCCGGGTTTCTCCGTTGTTGCGGCGCAGGCCCTCATAGTTGGCCAGTAAGTGCGAGGCATAAGGCTGCACGCGCAGTTTGGGGCCAAGCAGGCTTTTGGGCAGCAGATAGCCAGCTTGCAGGTAGCCTACATTGCCGGTGCCGGAGTGGGGCACGGCATTGCCACGGCGAGCATCGGTGCCGTAGCCAGGATTAGAAGCTCCAATAAACCGCACATGGTTGGGGCCCATGTTATAGTTGTAGTATACCCCGTAAAGTGTGAAAGCAGTGCCAGTTTCCTTATTGATGGGGGTATCAAAAAACACATCAGCCGAGAACAGGGCGATATCGCTTTTAGTCGTTTGAATGCTATTAGGATCGGCAATCTGGGCGCCATTTACGATGCTGCTCGTGGGGCGCGATACCATACCATCATTGTTGTAAAAGAAGCCTGCTCCAATGTTAAATACCCGCTTGGTGCCTAGGTAGGTACCCACGTTGAAGGGCAACAGGTTGGCTTCCTGCTCCAGAAACTCATAGCTAAAATAGCCCTGGTAGACATGGTCAGTACCCTGGGGGTTGTATTGGGCGGTGTTGGTGCCGGTATTCACGGCAGTAGCGCCCGTGCCTACTGTTGTGCCCAGGCCAAGCGGTGTGCTGAGTGCGCCGGTTTGGTTTGTCAGGAACGACTCGTTCACCGAAAGTACATAGTCGAGCTTACCAATTCGGCCCTTGCCATATACCCCAATACCCCGCACAAATTGATCAATGGCTTCAATCACCGGCCAGTTGGTGAGCGGCGCATCCAGTGTGAGGTAATTGATGGTACTGGAGCGCGTCATGCGCGACAGGCCATTCTGGTAGTGCATGCCGGCCCCCAGATTGAGGTATTTGTTCACCTTATACTCTACTACCGCCTCGTGCACAAATAGCTGCGGTTTTTTACCGTCGGTAGCCGGGGCCACGCCGCCGCTCACGGCTGTTTGGTTGTTGATACCGATGTGGGTGTAGACCAAAAACCGCGGATTCAGCTGCGACAGCACGATAAAGCGCGAGCGGCGAAGGGCAAAGTCAATCTGGTCGCTCTGGGGCTTGTTGGGCGCGCGCAGGGTGCCGGTGTTATTCTCCGTGTAGCGCGTCCAGACTTGGTGCCAGGTGATGAAACGCAGGTACTTAGAGCCATCAGGCGATAAGGGCACTTTCATGCCGGCCCCGTAAGGCACAGACTCTGTGGCCGTGGGGGTAGGTGGAGCGGGTGCCGGCGCTGCTGGCGGTGGGGCGGGTTGTCCTCCGACGGGTGGGGGCTGCACCTGGGCTGAAGCTCCAGCGGCGGATAATAGGGCACTGATGGCCAACGCGTAACGGGCGGTTCGCATAGGATCTTGGATGGGTAAGAAGTGTGGGAACATCTACCCGAAACCAGAGCGATTCTCCGGTTCGGCCCAACCAAGTAGGAAAATCCTTGCAGCGAAAGCACACCCTTGCTATACTTCCGCTAACTACTATAGCTTTATACGCTTTTGAACCGCTCCCAGCGGATCATCATATACTTATCACCTAGTTCCGTAACCACTAGCCCCGCTCCTTTCAGCTGCTGCGGATCCTGAAAAAACTCCGCCAGCTCCTTCTGATTCAATATTTTATACGTCGGGTGATAATCGGTTTGGCGGGGGCTTTTACACCGTATTTTTTCACCCAGTTCATTACGCTCACGTGGCTTACACCCAGCAAGCGCTCTATCTCACGGTAGCTGACACCCTCCACGTACAGTTGAAGCGCTTTTATAACATAGTACGAATTGATTTCTCGGCCCACCTTAGCCACCGAAAAATGGTAGCCACAATTCTTGCACTTATAACGCTGTCTGCCACCTACAACGCCACTTTTTGTTGCTTCGGTGGTATCGCACTTGGGGCAGGAGGGCTTGGTCATGGGGGGCAATTTTCGAGTGTAAAGCCTTGAAGCTATACCTATTTAGTAAAGATATAGCAGATTAGCTAATTATATAAAAACAGACCTATTCCGGCATATCCGAAATCTGCTCGCAACCGACTCATAACCAGTATAGCATCATGAAGCAGGTTGGTGCTTACGCCTCAACCAGTGCCGCCAATACAGCATCTACGGCCAAGCTCAGGCGGCGCAGATCGAGACGGTCCAGAGTATCGGTAGGCTCATGGTAATGCTTATTGCGGTAGAACGCGGTGTCAGTAACCAGCACGGCAGAATAGCCAAACTGCCAGTAGTTGAGGTGGTCAGAAAAGTCGATGCCGGGTAGCCAGGCCGGCGCTTTAAACCGCTTAACAGGCAAAGCGGCTTCCTGGCGACAGCGCCGCGCAAACTGCCGCCCAAAGCTTCCATTTCCGAATTTCTGGGCTACGGTGAGGTAATTGCCGCGGGTGCCATAGATAAGGCTCAGCAGGCCAACAGGGTAATCTTGGGAGCCTTTGCGGTCGTCGTAGTAGCCAAGGGTTTCCAGTGCCACCATCCCGCGTACGGTCACACCCTGATCGTGCAGTGATTTGGCGTGGACATAGCTACCCATGTTTTTGGTGCGGAAAAAGGGCGGCTCCTCCAAGGTATACGCCACCAAATCAACGCGATAGGAAAGTTGCGGCTGCTGACCCAACAGGCGCGCCAGCTCCAATAGCGCAGCTACGCCGGAGCCGTTGTCGTCGGCGCCGGGCTGGTCGCCGCACACATCGTAGTGAGCACCCACAATGAGGCGTGGCCCATCAACAGGGCCGAAGGAGCCGATGACGTTGCGATAAATTTGCCCTCCCACTTCATAGGGCTGGTCGCTGAGGCGAGCCCCGGCACTGTGCAACTGTTGGTTAATATAAGCGGCCACGGTATCGAGCACCGCTACCTGCTGATAATTGCGCGGTTGGGGTGTAGCCGTTAGGTATGTGAGGTGCTGGCGCAGGCGCACGGAGTCGGCGGTATCGAAGCCACTGGCGTACAATGTGCTCAACAATAAATAAGTGAGCAAAGACAATCGTAAATGCATAAACTGCGCAGGTATTAGCTAAACCTTGTTCGTTGTGAAGTTATCTATTAGCCGTTCTTCCCTTCGAACAACGGCCTTAATCCTAGTTATTGTACTATATGTGCATGCAGAAGCAAGTGAGCCATTATTAATGATGCTTCAACTGTTTGCGTCGCTAATTCTACTGTTCATTTATTTTTTGATTCCGGTATTTTGGATTTCGAATGCATCTATAATTACCCGTCGAATTCTTGGTTCAACCGCGGTTTTGTCCTTTCTCATTTTTCCCATAATGATACCTGTATGGCAATGGCAAGACACAACAACCAAGCGAAGGGCTGACACGATCATTCAGCAGTTAACTATCTACCAAAAGCAGCACGGTCATTACCCTGATTCGCTGGAGCAACTGGTGCCGCAGCAGCTGACGAAGGTTCCATCCACAGCCAAAGGATTACTACATGGTAGGCCATTCATTTATAAAATTCACTTTCATCAGCCCGATTCGGCGAATGCTTTAGCTAATCAGAACTACTCTATTCAGTACTATTCGGGCACAATGGTAGAAGCCAGCTATGACAGTAGAAGCCGCAAATGGCACTATGATGATTGATGAGGGTATTTACAGGCGAAACCTTCTACCCTTTCAGGACCAGTCGAGCCTTCTCGGGAGCTACACCAATAGTGGCAATGGCCCCGGCATTAAACTGCAAAAAGTCGCTTTCCACGCCGTCGGAGAAAATTACGCCATTGGTGGGCATGAAGGATTCAACCACCAGCGGAGCTGCCTCATGAAGAATCCCAGCTACAAGACTGGATTGGGTCCGCTTACTTTGAAAGGCCTCTCGTACCACAAATAGCAGTTCCTTATCACCTAAGGCTGGTGGCGACGAGCGTTTCTGATCAGAATCCACAAAGCGCGTCATGCCGGTGGTCATATTAAAAATCGAGCTAAGCCAACCCGTGGAGCCCGATTTAGTTGACACAATTATGCCTGAGGAGGAATGATTTTCTTCTGCTCCCTGGTAAGCTATCCGATAGCGCGCTGACACATGCGAGGCGGCCCCAATAAATAAGTCGTTGAATGCCAGCAGGCGTTGCCCATCGTTTAGGCGTGCCTCCGCCAGCGACGCTTCCCGCACCCGAAACTGGTTGGACATTACTCGCTCTACGGCGGGCATAAAATCCTGGGGCGTGAAGGGCAGCAACACGCCGTCGTAACGCTCCTGATCAGGGTTTATGGCGATGATGGGGATGCCATTGACGTATTTGGCGGTATTAGCTACTAGCCCATCTTGGCCGACCACCACTACCACTTGCTTCTTATTAAAAAGAAAGGAAGGTAGGTAGGTACGCTCGACAATCTTATTCTTGATAACCGACGACAACTGACGCTGCACCAGCGCAAACGACTCCTGAAAACGGTCATTTTCACTCTCGTATTCCTCAAATTGCCCCCCAAGGCTCTCGATATAGAACTTAGCCTGAGCCTTGGTATTGAACCGCTCAATGAGCAGTTCCAATCGAGTTTTGTTTCTTACCAGAATAGCGTAATCAAAGCTCATCGCCGGCCTTCAGGTTTATCGGTCAGGATGGAATCCAGCAAGTCCGGCGAGATATTCAGATTGCCGATTTTGCCGGCATTCTCGGCCAATTCGCGGAAAGCCAGGGCAATGTTAAACTTGGGGTCGGGGTTGTTGCTCAGGGCTACCAGCAGCTTCCAATCCATCTCTTTGTAGGGGCGCAGGGTGGTTTCGAGCACGTAGCCGCGGGTTTCGGCCTCCTTGCGCTGGTTTTCCGCATTTTGCGCGATGAGCAGCTTCCGTTGCTCTTCAACTGAAATATCAGCCTGCACTTTCATTTCGCGCAACTTGCGGTTGCTTTCGGCCTTCTGCATTTCGCCTTCAATCTTCTTTTCGGCAATCTGCTTGTTCTTCTCTTCTACCGCAATTTCGGTATTCAACTCACTTTCCCGGATTTTACGCTCCTGTTCCACGGCAAAGTTGCGCCGCTCAAAAATCGCCTGATCGGCTTCCTGCTGGAGCTTTTCGCGAGTTTCTGTCTCTAGTGCCCGCCCCATTTCTGGGGTTGCCTTCACGGCCAAGATGTTAATGCTCAGCACTTCTATTCCTAGCAGCAGAATAGCTTTAGAAGCTGCCAGTCCTTCCAGTATGTTTACCTCAATGGCCTTGGCCGCGCGCATGGCATCTTTAAGGCCTAAGCTGTGCACAAACGTGGCCGTCGCGGTCTGAGCCTCATTGATGATGCGCTGGTGCAGCTTTTCTAGGTCGTTTTTCTTGTACACGCCTCGGCTATCCACGGTGAAGTCGAGTACTTCGGCTAGCTGTTTTGGGCTGCCCGTTTTATAAGTGATTTGCCCCTGAATAGAAACCGTTTGGTAATCGTGGGTAGTCTCGTTGAAAATAAAGGGCAAGTCATTGCTACCCATCGGAATAGCTACGACAGAGCTATTCGGGGCAAAATAATAAAAGGATAAGCCCCGACCCTCTCTAGCTATGCGACCATTCTTGTAATGAATGGCATAGGTCATCGAATCGAATTGAATGTGGTTTATTCCAAACATAGAGGATAAGTTGAAAGGAGACTCGACAGTAAAAGTATCTACACTTCGTGGCCTATCAGCCTTTTTCATGCCTAATATTCATTGTCCGATTTACTTGTTTTAGGCTTGACCAGTGGCCTCACTATTCTTCCAACTCCAGAAATGGAGGCGGTACCGCTTCCGTGAGCCAAACCCCATTCGCCGAAAGGTAAAAAAGCCCCCCAGCCCAGTGCAACCGGCCCGCCTGCACGATGAGCACCACCGGCTTACCATGCCGGCGCCCGACCGCTTCAGCCGTTTCAGCATCCGCGGACAGATGCACGTGCTGACGGCTGCCGCTCCGCAGTCCGTCTTTTCGAATAGAATCCAGAAACCGCGTGGCGGTGCCGTGGTAAAGTAGCTCGGGTGGGGCCACGGCGGCTAGCGCCAAATCTACAGCCACGGAATGCCCTTGATTGGCCCGTATCTTCGTACCATCGGTGGATAAGCTGAACCGTTGCTTATCATTGGTAGCTACCACGTTGTGGAGTTGTTCTAGTTTTGCTTCATGTCCACGGGCGTGTAGCGCACGAAGCAGTTCGGCTACGTCTACCCAACCTTGAGCATCAAGTTGTAAACCGAATTCTTCCGGCTTATGCCGAAGCACGTAACTCAGCTTCTTACTCAGTTGTTGATTTTGCATAGCACGGGCGATAGATCATCTTCGCGGCTTGAAAGTACAAACACAGCACCTCACGCATTCCCCAATTCTAATGTCGTTTCCCTCCTTTCGCACTATCGACCCAGCTACCATTAAGCCCAGCGAGCTGCACCCGTTTTTGGTGGGGGCCGTGGCCCCACGCCCTGTCGCTTTTGCCAGCACCGTGGATGCGGAAGGAAACGTGAACTTAAGCCCCTACAGCTTTTTCAACTGCTTCGGCTCCAACCCGCCCATCCTGGTGTTCTCTCCAGCCAATCGGGTGCGCGACAACTCGCAGAAGCATACTCTGCAAAACGTGCGCGAGGTGGCCGAGGTCGTCATTCATATTTGCGACTACGCCATGGTCGAGCAGATGTCGCTGGCCAGCACGGAGTATGAAAAGGGCGTGAATGAATTCGTAAAAGCCGGTTTTACGCAGGTGCCGAGCCAGAAAGTGAAGCCGCCGCGCGTGGCCGAAGCGCCGGCAGCTTTCGAGTGCGTGGTAGAGCAGGTGATTGAGCTAGGACAAAACAACGGCGCCGGCAACCTAGTCGTTTGTCGAGTGGTGCTGGCGCATTTCCGGGAGGATATCCTGCTCCCAAGCGGCAGCGGCATCGACCCTTTCAAGCTCGACGCCATTGCCCGCCTCGGCGGCGACTGGTACTGCCGCGCATCGGGCAGCAGCCTGTTTGAGGTGCCCAAGCCCAACCGCAACATGGGCATCGGCATTGACCAATTGCCGGAGCATATCCGCAACAGCAACCTGCTAACCGGCAACAACCTGGGACGCCTAGGCAATATAGAAGCCACTGCGCTGCCTACGGCGGCGGAAATCGAAGCCTTCCGCCACGACCCGTTGGTAGCTTATACGCTCAGCAAATACGAAAAAGCCCCCCAGGAGCAGCGTCAGCAATTGGAGCTGCTGGGGAAAAAATTACTGGAAGAAGGCCGACTAGTAGACGCGTGGAAAACGTTGCTTCTTGCTCAACCAGCATAGAATCAGGTATCTATAGTGGCCGGACCATCTCGAACAATGGCAGTGGCATTAGCTCCCACTGCATTGCTTCCAGAAGCGAGTACAGCGGCCCGCTAGCCAGCATTGAAATTACCAGTGGTTTTTCTGGAAAAGCAGCTTCTACGGCGTGCAACAGCTCACGCGCTCGCCCTTGCCGCCGATACTCGGGCCGTACCAGCACGGTCTGCAATAGTGTACGATTAGCATCCTGGCGCAGCATCACGTACGCCTTTTCATCCAGCTGAAACGCCCGAGAAGGCGCAGCGACTCCCATCAGCGTCGCGGGCGCGTACATCCATGAGATATTCGGCTCACCTTCCAGCAGTACAAGTCGGGCTAGTTCTGCGGGATCTATTTCCTGTAGTTCTCGGCTATCCGCTGGGGGGCTTTTTGGATTGGGTACATACCGAAAGCTGAATAACTCGCGCTCATTGCGAAACCCCAGCCGCTCATAGAGGCGGCGTGCCGGCTCGTTGGCCGCGAATACTTCCAGCAGCATCGAACGGTCGCCGCGGGCGGTAGCTTCCTCAATTGCTGCCTGCAGCATCTGCCGGCCGTAGTGTTTGCCCCGAGCTTCCCGCACCAGGCCCATGGCCGCCACGCGGCTCGTCCAGCCACGCCGAGCAATAAGTACCACTCCGACTAACTCTTCGCCCTGAAACCACAGCTTGCTGGCTTCGGCATCGAGATGCTCGCCCCGAAAACGCCGCTCGAAGCTAGCCGGCGTGAATACCATGGGCACCATATACTCTTCAAAAGAGCGATTCATGGCGTCGGTTACCTGTATGGGCGTAAACTCAAGTACAGGACGGGCAATGAGTTCTGCTTCAGTAGATTCCATTGGAGGGAACTGTGTAGCGATGATGTATGCAATTAATAAATCTGAGCGAGCTTGTGCTCAGGGCACCTACTTTTTCTGATAAACAGAGCACGATTATCGACACAAAAAAGGCCATATCGTGTTAGAAATGGCCTTTTTTGCAAGCGAAATTCGTACTCTTAGTTACGCACGGCAATCATCAGCCCAAGCTCCTTATAGCGCATATTGAATTTCTTCGCGATGGCCGAGTTAGTCAGGGAGCCTTTATAGATGTAGACACCCGCACGGAAATGCTCATTGGCGAACAATACTTCATTCACGCCACCGTGCTGGCTGATTTCCTGGAGGATGGGCGTAAAAATGTTGCTTAATGCGCCCGTAGCGGTGCGCGGCACGCGGGAGGCTACATTCGGTACGCAATAATGCACAACGTCGTATTTGCGAAAAACCGGCTTGCTGTGGCTGGTCATTTCCGAAGTCTCGAAGCAGCCGCCCTGGTCGATACTGACATCAATAATAACGGAGCCTGGCGCCATGGTGGCCACGACGCTTTCGGGCACCATGAACGGAATGCGGCCCTCTTCTACATTTAGGGCGCCAATCACCACATCGGCGCGGCGGATTTGCTGATTCAACACGTAGGTATCCAACGTACTGGTATACAGCTGAGTACCCAGGTTTTGCTTTAGGCGGCGCAGCTTGTAGATGTGGTTATCGAACACCTTCACTTCCGCGCCCAGGCCAGTCGCGGCGCGCGCGGCATACTCAGCTACGGTACCCGCGCCCAAAATGACCACCTGTGACGGCGGCACGCCGGTAATGCCCCCAGAATAATGCCTTTGCCTTCGTTAGAGCGAGCCAAGTATTCAGCGGCAATGAGCATGACGGTAGAGCCGGCAATTTCGCTCATGGCACGCACTACCGGCCTGGCACCTGATGGGTCTTTAATCAACTCAAACGCAATAGCATTAATCTTTTTGCGGGTGAGGGAAGTGACGTAATCACCGGTGAGCGAGCCAAATTGCAGGGCCGAAATCAAGGTTTGGCCGGCCCGCATCAAATTAATCTCATCGGTGGTGGGCGGAGCTACTTTCAGGATAATGTCGGCCTCGTACACCTCCTTTTGGGAGTAGGCGATGGTAGCGCCCGCCTCCGAGAATTCGTGGTCGGAGTATTTGCTGGGCTCGCCGGCCCCGCTTTCGAGCACAATTTCGTGGCCTTCGTTGATAAGGTGCTTCACGGCCTCCGGAGTCAGGCCCAGGCGATTTTCCTGTAACGACGACTCGCGAGGCAAGCCAATAAAGAGCTTGCGGCGACGCGTTTCCACCGCCAGCATCGATTCCTGCGTGAAATAGGCACGGCTCGTAGCCAGCGACTCGAATCCTGGGGGTACTGCTTCCTGCATTATGGCAAGTAAAAATGTTTACCGAAAGACGATGAAGTAAGGCGGACTGATTGAATAGAACTGACTTAAAAACAGACTGGATTTTGCTTCAACTCTGCTTTTTAACTCATCGTTTTTAATTGAAGAACGCGTGCTTCTTCGCCGGTGACCGTGAGCGTGACGAGTAGATGGCGCAAGGGCAAAAGGTCGGCTACTCGGCTTGGCCATTCTATCAGGCAAAGATAGCCAGAATCGAAGTACTCAAGCGCACCCATGGCTAAAGCTTCGGCCGAATTGTCGAGCCTGTAAAAGTCGAAGTGATAGATGGGCTTATCCTGGGCGTCGCGGTATTCGTTTACCAAGGAAAAAGTGGGGCTGCTTACTTCAGCGGCCGGCACGCCCAGGGTTTCGCAAAGTGCCTTAATTAGAGTGGTTTTGCCCGCTCCCATCTCACCCTCAAATAAGATAATGGTGTGGTCGCGGAGGGCTGCTCGCAACTGCGCGGCGGCGGCAGGCAAGTGAGCGAGGGATGAAACGGCTATTTCGGTTTCGGTAATTGCCATAGCGCAGGACGTGAGCTCTTTATTTCAAAATCTGATAAATCTGTACGTGCTCGTCTTTGTGTACGCGTGGATTAAGCGCGTGCAGCACCTGGTCGTAGGGCGAAGGAGTGATGGTGTGCTCCAGCTTCAGGCGCGGAAACAGCATGCGCAGTCGGTCGAGGCGGCGGTTGATGTCCTTCTCTCCCACCAACAACAGGTAATTAGGCTGGCGTTGCGTCGTATTCAGCTCGCGGGTGAGCCTCTCCAGCGGCATCTCGTCGTTAAGCGCGTAGGTCATCACGAAGTTAGTCGGCAGGGGGTGCTGCTGCTGGTAGCGCCGCCACACGCCGCTGGAATCGGGAATGAAGGCGCTGGCTTCGGCTCCCATTCGACCCAGATAAAACACAGGGGGCATTTTGGTACCATGGGGCCCAAAATCGAGCACCAAGCCACGCAAATCACTTTTTTGCGACAGATACACCATCGGCTCGACGCGGCTTTTTTTAGAATACGTTAGCGCTAAGGCCAGTGCCACAATTCCATTCAGTACCCAAAAAAACCGCCAGCTATTCGCCAGCAATCGTGGGTGACGGTGCCAGAAACCAGCGCCGGCCACGTACCGTTCCCACCCTATCACGCCCAGAATTATGAGCAGCGGAAACAGCGGGAGAATAAACCGTTCCTGCTTATTTGGAAACAA
Organism: Hymenobacter sp. HDW8; assembly: GCF_011305775.1. NCBI lineage: Bacteria > Pseudomonadati > Bacteroidota > Cytophagia > Cytophagales > Hymenobacteraceae > Hymenobacter > Hymenobacter sp. HDW8. Next base: position 133,818 of record NZ_CP049907.1, on the reverse strand, counting down.
AGAATGGGCGACAAAAAACAGCACTCCCCCCCAGAAGAGCAACGGAGCCAGCCGCCGGGTGCGGGCGTAGCCAAACACCAGAAAGACGCTGATTGGCGGCACCAGAAAACCCAGAACCGTAAGAGCAAAGCGGTAAACGGGGCCCGTGCTATACTGAAAGGCGCCTTTCGAATTGAAAAGGAAATAAGCCACCAGCGAGTGCATGGGATAATCAAACAGAACGCCGTCGATGGTGCCCTGAACCAGTCCAACCACGCCGATGAAGCCGAGTGTGAGCCACGCAACCGCTTTCCACTGCTGCCGAAACACCAGCACCGCGCTGGCGCCCATCAGAAATAAAGCCGTGTGATAGCGAAACAGAAACGATACGCCAAATAAAGCGCCAGCCAACAGAAAGTGGCGCGCCTGGAGCCGCTCGCGGTAGCGCACCAGCACATAAAAGCCCCCAGATAAGGCGGAATGCACACCATCTCGACCAAATTGCGTACGCTCATAAAAGGCATAAACCAGAGCACCGCCAGCAACAGACCCGCCCGGCGAGCATAAGTTTCGCCCGCTAGCTGCTCGGTGATTTTATAGCCCAGGTACACTGTAAGCAAAGAGTAAACTCCGTGCAGGAGGCGTACAAGAGTCATTTTGGCGTCAGGATTGGTAAAGCCGACTGCGTCGAGAAGCCAAAAAAGACCGTAGTGCAGCCCCGTATAAGTCATGCTGTGGCGCGGGGGCAGGGGCTGATGCAGCCAAGTGGTAAGGCCGTATACCCAATCCTGTGCGATACTGATTACGTCGAAATGGTCATCGTGAAAAGCGTAGCCCTTGGAGAAAAACGCTGCCAGCACCCGCAGGCCCAGTGCCAGCAATAAGATAGTGCGCAGCGGCGGCAGATACTCTCGGTGCCCGCGAACTTGCGCAGCGGGTTGAGGAGAAAGGGTAAGCGGGTCGGGCATACAACAGACGGACGTTAGGCTGAGGCCCTGACGCGGACCGGCGGGTTGAAACGGGCGCAAGTTCAACAATTCCTATGGGCCAACAGTTAGCTTTAGCGAATTTTGGATGCGGGTTGCGGCGCTGTCGGTAACCGGTTTCAACTTTCCGGCTACCAACCGGCTGTTATATTTAACCAAAAAATGCCCCCCATGACTGTATCCAAGATGGCCGGTAGCTTGATCGGCTCTGAAATCATAAAAATCGGCAACGAGGTAAGCGAGATGATTAAGAAGGGTGCAGCCATCTGCAACCTGACCATTGGCGACTTCGACCCCGCTATTTTCCCCATTCCGGCAGAGCTGCGCGACGAGATCACGCAGGCCTATGCAGACGGGCAAACGAACTACCCGCCGGCCAATGGTGTAGCCGACCTGCGCATCGCCGCCGCCGATTTTGTGCAACAGCGCCTCGGACTAAGCTATTCCCCCGCCGATGTGCTGGTAGCTGGTGGCTCGCGCCCGCTTATCTACGCCACCTATCGGGCGCTGCTGGACCCCGGCGACAAAGTGGTGTTTCCGGTGCCTTCGTGGAATAATAACCACTACTGCCACTTGGTTAGTGCAGAGGCGGTGATGGTGGAAACCAACCCGGCTCATGATTTTATGCCAACGGCCGCCGAAATTGCCCCCCACCTGCCCGGCGCCACGCTGCTGGCGCTATGCTCACCGCTTAACCCAACCGGGACTGTGTTCGCCCGTGCCGATCTGGAAGCCATCTGCGACTTGGTAATAGCCGAAAATAAGCGCCGGGGCCCCAATGAAAAGCCGCTCTATGTTCTGTATGATCAGATTTATTGGATGCTCACCTTCGGCACCGCGCAGCACTTCGACCCCGTAAACCTACGTTCGGAGCTTCGCGACTACGTGATCTATATTGATGGTATTTCTAAGTGCCTCGCCGCTACGGGCGTGCGGGTAGGATATGCCTTTGGCCCGAGTGGAGTTATCGACAAGATGAAGTCCATTCTGGGCCATGTGGGTGCGTGGGCTCCTAAGGCTGAGCAGGTTGCCACGGCGCACTACTTGCCCAACACCGCAGCCGTTGACACTTTTACGGCCGCATTCAAGCAGAAAATTCAGCGTAGCCTCGATACGCTCTACCAAGGATTTCAGGATTTGAAAGCCTCGGGCCTTCCGGTTGACGCCATTGCTCCAGCGGGGGCCATTTATCTTACCGCACGACTCGATGTGCTCGGCAAGACCACGCCGACGGGACAGTTGCTGGCCACCACCCGCGACCTCACCTCTTATCTGATTGCTGAGGCCGGATTAGCCTTGGTGCCCTTCAGTGCTTTTGGCACCGCCGACACTTCGCCTTGGTTTCGCCTCTCTGTAGGTGGCGCTTCGCTGGAGTCGATTGAGGGTGCGTTACCCCGACTGCGGGCGGCCCTCACAGAATTAAAATAGTCAGCAAAGGGCGGTTTGGAAGCAATAGGTTCACTTTTCAGCGTTTCTCCCATTCCTCCGATTCCTTAATCCTCCCGCAAATTCTTAGATTGACAAAATTTTTAACTGTTGGTTGCACTTGCGAAAGCGTAATCAATGGTGAAAAATTGTCCTGCTTACGCCACTCCATCCTTTGTGCGGCCATTCATTCCGGCATACCGCAAAGGTCTGCTCCACTTCGGCGCCGCAACAGCGCCGCTCACGATGCCCTCTTAACTACGCTCTAGCCCACATCTATCCCAACCCACAATTTAGCCCTGCTCCCCCTTATATAGTCTTTATGCAAAGTGCTTTACCTACTTCGGCCGCGGGCCGACTAGGTTATTTGCTTATCCTGCTCCTCCTGACCTCTCAATTGGTGTATGCGCAAACCGGGTCTGGCCTGAGTAGCGTTACAGGTCGGGTGCAAAATGCAGTTGGAGGTGTACCCATACAATTCGCCAACGTAACGCTGCACCGGGCGGCCGACTCTGTGGCTGTCAAAACAGAGTTCAGTGATGCCCAGGGGGCTTTCCGGCTGGAGCAGGCAGTGGGGGGGCTTTTTTGGTTTCCGTCACTCAGGTTGGCTTCACCCGTTATTGGAGTCCGACCTTCGAGTTGACTGCTGGGGGGCAAAATTTAGCCGACATCGTCCTGCAAGCCAGTGAAGCTACCCAACTCAAGGAGGTAACCGTTGTAAAGCAAAAGCCTCTGTATGAGCGTTTGGCCGACCGTACGATAGTGAATGTGGAGAGCTCAACGCTGGCAGCCGGCAGTACTTCGCTGGATGTACTGACGCGCGCTCCGGGCATAACAGTGGGCAGCAATGATAACCTGGCGCTACGTGGCCGCGGAGGCCTGCTGGTTTTGATTGATGGCAAGCGCCAGCCCATGACCGGCTTCGAACTATCGGACTACCTGCGTGCGTTGCCCGCTGAGCAGCTCAGCAGTATCGAACTCATTACTAATCCTCCTGCCAAGTACGATGCGCAGGGTGGAGCCGGTATTATTGCTATCAATCTTAAAAAAGATCAGCGGCAAGGCACAAATGGTACTGCAAATGCCGCCTATGGCCGCGGCCAGTATGGCAAATTCACCACAGGCCTCACCCTAAATCATCGGCAAAAGAAAATTAATGCTTTCGGATCGTATGCGTACGCAGATCGGGAAAACTTCCAAAAACTTACTTTCGACCGTTTCTTCTACGACGCAGTAGTACTACAAAGTAGCAGCATCCAACGCAACAATGGCCGCAGTCACTTACAGTCGCACACCTGGCGGGGTGGGCTCGATTATTCCATCTCCAAACGCACAGTTGTAGGAGTAGTGGTGGGTGGCTTGGATAGCCGCTTTCCAGGTTTTGCCACCAATAGAACGCTGTTGTTTGACGCCCAAAGTCAGCCACTGCCCACGTACCGCTCCACCATCAATCGGCGGCCCTATAACCCGAGCATCACGAGCAATCTGAATTTCAGACATTCATTTGCCGACTCCAGCGGCGCTCCTACACTCTCGGTTGATATTGACTACGACCGCTTCAATCGCTATGCTGATCAGGAACTGACTACTTTCTTTAGCGAGCCCGGTCGATCGGCGGTCATATTGGATGGTGATCAGGCAGGCAACCTGACCATTCAGTCGGTAAAGGCCGACTACACACGCAGCCTACGCCGAACTACGCGCTTGGAAGCAGGCTTCAAAGCCACCCTGATTGAATCTGATAATAACTTGGTATTCGAGGATATTATAGACGGAATACGAACGCCGAATCTGAATTTCAGCAACCATTTTCGCTATGAAGAAAACATCAATGCAGGCTATGTGACTCTCACGCGCACTCTGCCGAAGCTTACAATTTCGGCTGGATTGCGGGGGGAGCAAACGAATGTGGAAGGTCAGCAGGCGATAGGCAACGAAGGCTTCGACCGCAACTATTTTCAGCTCTTTCCTAGTGCCAGCGTCCAGCGCAAGCTTTCAGACAAGCACGAGTTGAGCCTCTCCCTCAGCCGCCGAATCAATCGGCCCACGTACAACCAGCTCAACCCATTCCGATCTTACGTAGATGCCACCTCTTACCGCACCGGCAACCCCTATTTACGGCCTGAAACCAGTTATAATATTGAACTCACGCATACTTTCAAGGAGAAGTTTAGCGCCGCGCTAACATATAGCATCACCGATCTGCCGATCATTAATGTGGTTCAGCCAGCAGTTGAAGGCGGCTTTTTTGTCGTGAACCGAGACATCAATCTTCGTACGCTCCAGTATTACTCCTTAACCTTGACAGCTCCCTTAGAGCCAACTAAATGGTGGAGCGTCTACAACAACCTCTTATTGTACTACAACCACTTTGAAGGAAAAGTGGCCGAAACAATGCCCCCAGCACTTGGGTAACAGTGAATGTAAGCAGCAATAGCACATTTAGCTTCGGCCATGGCTGGACGGCTGACCTCAGTGGCACGTATTTGGCGCCGGAGCGCTACGGATATGAGCGCCTGCGAGCCCGCGGGCAGATAGGAGTCGGCCTCCAGAAGCAACTCTGGGCCAATAAGGCGACCGTGAAGCTGAGCGCAACCGACCTCCTCTATACGAGCCCCGTTCGCTCCACCTATGCCTACGCCAACTTTGAGGATACTTTCTTTAATCGGCAGGATACACGGGTCATGACGCTATCGTTTACTTACCGCTTTGGCAACGATAAGCTTGCCCCTATACGGAGGCGGCAGAGTGGAGCCGAAGACGAAAAGCGCCGCGCTCAGTAATTTCCCTACATTAAAGTCAAGTCCAATACTTTTTGATTAACGGTCCAATGCAGAGAGATAGCCTCTAATTCTGCGTTGGACCTATCTTTTTTATGTGCTATTCGATGGTTATTTAAACTTATATAACTATTTTATTATCAGCATCTTACTTTAATAAATCGATATTATTGTCAATAACATTATGTTTTATCAACTTTAACTGCAATCCATCTAAAGAAAAAATTATAAAAAATTGCCAAAAATTTGGATTGTCAATCGTAGCTATTGTATGTTTGAATGATATTATTGAATATAAATTACATGAAGGGATATACAATAGTTGATTGGAGTGCTATTAAAGTAGTTATTTTCGATGTCGATGGTACTCTATATACACAGTCGCGGCTCAGGAAGCGAATGTTTTATGCGTTGATTAAGCACTACGCCTTAAGGCCTTGGCAAGCAAAGGATCTGATGATTCTGCAGCGTTTTAGAGTTGAGCGCGAGAAGCGTGCTGGATATGCCGGTGGAAACTTGGAAAAGGCCCAATACGAATGGTGTGTTGAGAAAGGAGGCTACTCACCGTTAAAGGTCAGACAAGTAGTGGAGCAATGGATGTTCACCTTCCCCAATCCATACCTAGCACAATGCACGTATCCTGGAACGCATAGCTTTTTTGCTAAACTCAAGAGTAAAGGAATTAAGGTTGCTATCTACTCTGATTATAAAGCACACGATAAGATGCTCGCGATGGGTCTCGAAGCTGACCTTATCGTTAGCTCAACCGATCCTGAAATAGATCGACTCAAGCCAGACCCAACCGGGCTACTTTACATCGCTAAGAAGCTTCAGGTACTACCAGAGCAATGCCTATTTATTGGCGATAGACAAGAAATGGATGGTGAATGCGCCATAAGAGCTGGTATGCCATACCTCATCCTAGATAAGAAACCCTTCAATAAATTTAATTTTTATCAACAGCTCGAACATACCCTCACCGTCCCTATCACTGCCTAGCAACAACCGTTATGAGTAACACACTATCCGTGCCTTCAGAGAGCACCGCTACAAAAGACCAAGCCACAATTCCTGCAGGCCTAAGGGATTACGTAGCTATAGCCCGTCCCGACAACTGGGCGAAAAACGTTTTCATGGTACCGGGAATGCTTTTCGCGGTAATAGTATTTGCCCCCCAGATCACTACTACCTTGTTATTAAAAGTAATAATGGGAGTAGCAAGCACATGCCTTATTGCCTCGGCCAATTACGTTATCAACGAGTACCTCGACGCTGAATTTGATAAGTTTCACCCCTTAAAGAAGGCCAGAACATCGGTAGTCAAGGTGGTAAATCCAGCTATCGTCTACTCCGAGTGGTTTCTACTGGCCGTTGTGGGCTTAAGTCTCGGATACCTCATTTCGATTCCATTTATGGTGGTATCGGCCTTCCTGCTCTTCATGGGCATCATGTACAACGTCCGCCCCATCCGTACGAAAGAGCGTGTTTATCTGGACGTTTTGTCCGAATCAGTAAATAACCCCATTCGATTTGTACTAGGCTGGTTTATAGTCGCTCCCGCTCTATCGTTACACGATTTCACTCCCCTATCTTTCTTTAGTGCCCTTCCGGCTACCAGTATTATCGTCGCCTACTGGATGGGGGGCGCATTCCTGATGGCTACGAAACGCTTCGCCGAATATCGCCTCATCGATAATCCTGAGCTAGCTGGCCTTTATCGGAAGTCCTTTAAGTATTATACCGAGCATAGCCTGCTTATTTCTATGTTCTTTTATGCGCTTACATCAGCGTTCTTCCTAGGTATTTTTCTGGTAAAAAACAGAGTGGAGCTGCTCGTTAGCTTCCCCTTCTTTGCGCTCTTGTTTTCCTGGTACTTACGTATTGGCCTCCTGGAAGACTCGCCGGTTCAGGGCTCAGAAAAGCTTTATACCCGCAAGTGGTTTATGCTCTATGTGGTATTGTTCTGTATTCTGCTAACAGGCTTGATGTTCGTAGATATTCCCTGGCTACACCAGCTTTTACAGGATCATTATAATCTCAACAACCGGTAGATACTCCTCCCTGGTTTATTAGGCCCTCCTAATGTCACTTACCACATTGGCCGCGCCTGCTTCGGGGGTGCGTGAGCCTGCGCCTGCCAGCCCCGCTACGGCGGCTCACTACCAGCGCCTTACCCTGTATTTAGTATTAGCTCTAGGCATAGGCTTTCGCCTCTTCCATTTCTTTTACAATCGTTCATTATTCATCGACGAGCTATATCTGAACATTAGCCTTGTCAAGCTTAATTTCTGGGAATTAGCCACCCAACCCTTAGCCTATGAGCAAAAGGCACCTATCGGCTATCTCTGGACCGTTAAGCTATGCGTTCTACTTTTCGGTAAAGGCGAAAAATCTCTACGGCTTTTCTCTTTGTGCTGCGGTATTAGTGCACTATTCGCCTTTGTTCCCGTCGCTCGCTTTTATCTAAAGTCCTGGGGTGTAGTACTCGCAGTCGGCTTGCTTTCCCTTTCATGGGCAACGATTTACCACTCCGTCGAAGCAAAGCAGTACAGCGCCGAACTCCTGGCCACAGTTCTGGGCCTCCTACTTTATACTAAATATCACAACGCTACTCGCCTGCAACCGCTGTTGCTCTGGGGGCTTGCTGGGGGGCTTTTGTTGTGGTTTTCTTTCTCGCTGATCTTTATCCTTGCTGGTGTAGCTTCGGCCGTTAGTCTAAAGACAATTCTTGAGCGCAACTGGAAACGCTTCTTTACTTATCTCATTTCCTTTTCGCTCTGGCTGTTCAGCTTTAGCTTGCTTTACATCCTGTTTCTGAGCAAATACCATCAGTCCGGCTGGCTCATCGATTTCTTTGAAAAAGCCTACGATGGGTTCATGCCCTTGAAAGTGACCTCTTTTGAAGATATTCTTTGGTTTATTAAGAAGTCATACAACATGCTCTACCACCCTCTTGGCGTGTTATTGCACCTTGACGAAAATATTGCTAGTTCCAGCGTTAAATTCATTCTAAAATTAGGCTGGTTAGAAGGGCTGTTTCTTGTATTCGGAATGATTATGCTGTTCCGATCAGATAGATTTAAATTCTTTCTTCTTTTCTTACCTATTCTTATTACCTTCCTTGCATCAGCTTTTAAATTTTACCCTATTTTCGATAGATTCATTTTATTCTTAGCGCCATCATTAATTCTATTCCTTGCTTTTGGGGCAGAAAAGTTCATAGAAATATTTTCATTAAAATATTGGGGGGCTTTATTAGCTGTATTTTTATTACTAAGCCCTGCCTTAGCAAATTCAACTCGGCATATTTTTAATCCAAGTACTTTTCTTAAACTATCAAACTCTACTGAGCGCGAAGGAATTTTATATATCAATGAGCATTTCAAGGAAGGTGATGCTGTCTATGTATTCTGGAATATGCGCCATGCCTACGATTACTACAAAGAAGCCTATGGCTTGAAATACACTGCCATTAGGGGGAGCTACGTAAAAAGCACATCGACTGATCCGGACGATTATCTACGAAATCTCTCACCTGATTTTAAAAATTTCGAAGGCAAAAAAAGACTTTGGTATATATATAACACCAACAACAAAGATGATATAGGAGAATATGTAGGTCAGCCAGCTTGGTATAGTAAAAAAGGCTATGTTGCTCCTTTATCAGTGGAACAAGAATTAGTCAAGTTTGGAAATAAAGTTTCTCGCCATAAAATATTTTATCAGCACATTATCTTGTATCAGTTAAAAGATTAGCTTGTAATAAGCACAGCTAAACTTTCGACATCTCATTATTACTCATAAAAAAAGGCAAGCTATACTAGCCTGCCTTTTTTATGAACTAAGTAATTAGGAGCCTTTGGGGCTAAGTGTTACGAATGGAATAATGACTTCTTCCAGCGAAATACCTCCGTGTTGGAACGTGTCTTTATAGTAGTTCACGTAGTAATTATAGTTGTTCGGGTAAGCAAAAAAGTAATCGCCTAGGGTAAATACATAAGCAGTACTCACGTTTTCGCGGGGCAGGAAAATGCGTTCAGGCTTGCGCACCACGTATACATCCTTCTCCGTAAAGCCCAGGTTTTTGCCGTGTTTGTAGCGCAGATTCGTGTTGGTATTACGGTCGCCTACAATCTTGAAAGGGCGCTTCACGCGGATAGTGCCGTGGTCGGTGGTGATGATGAGCTTACCTTTCTTATCCGCGATTTGCTGGAGCATTTCATACAAGGGTGAGTGCAAAAACCACGAGCGGGTGAGTGAGCGATAAGCAGACTCGTCGCCCGCCAGTTCCCGAATCATGGCCATATCGGTGCGGGCGTGGGAAAGCATATCTACAAAGTTGTAGACGATGACATTGAGCTTATGATTGTTGTGCAGGTTGCTCATCTTGCCTAGTAAGTCCTTTCCAGCCTGCAGATTCGTTACCTTATTGTAGCTAAATTTCTGCTTCTGATTGGCTTTCTGGAACATGATTTCCAGAAACTCGGCCTCGTTTAGGTTCTTGCCCTCGTCGTCATCATCGGTCACCCACAGATTTGGGTACTTCTTCTGAATATCACCGGGCATCATGCCCGAGAAGATGGCATTACGGGCATAGGCCGTAGTGGTGGGCAGAATGCTGTAATACATCTCCTCCGTGTCTACGGTGAACATTTCGGCAATAATGGGCTCCAGAATCTTCCACTGGTCGTAGCGCAGGTTGTCGATGAGCACAAAGTAAACGGGCGTATCGCCAGTGTCTTTGAGCAGCGGAAACACACGCTTTTGGAATAGCTCATGCGACATGAGCGGCGCATCATCTACTTCCTTATTCACCCACTCCTCGTAGTTCTCCATAATGAACTTGGAGAAATAGGTATTGGCCTCATCCTTCTGCATGTTGAACACGTCGGCCATGCTCTTGCCTTCGGTTTCATCAATTTCTAGCTCCCAGTACACTAGCTTTTTGTACACATCCGCCCACTCCTGGGGCGAGAGACGGTCACCGAGCTGCATGCCCAGTTGCCGGAAGTCGCGCTGATAGCCAGTGTTGGTACGCTCACTTACTAGGCGCTTATTGTCAAGCACTTTCTTTACAGAGAGTAGAATCTGGTTAGGATTAACCGGCTTGATGAGATAATCGGCTATTTTGGAGCCAATTGCCTCCTCCATGATGTGTTCTTCCTCGCTTTTGGTAATCATAATGACGGGCACCGTAGGGCGCGCCGCCTTAATTTCCGACAAGGTTTCGAGGCCGGTAAGACCGGGCATATTCTCGTCGAGAAAGACAATGTCAAAGTTTTGCTCCCCGACTTGCTCAATGGCATCGGCGCCGCTGTTCACGGGTGTGACGTCGTAGCCGCGTTCTTTAAGAAAGAGAATATGGGGCTTGAGTAGGTCAATTTCGTCGTCGGCCCAAAGGATGTTGTATCGTTGCATAAGGGTGCTTAGAGGTACGTTTCTTGAATGGTAGATGCAGGGCAGCAGCGTGATAGACTGGCCTGGAGCACAAAGCTCCGCAGTTACTAACGCCCGCAACTGGAGTTTCGTCAGTAGCTTTACTGCCAATCGGTCAATTTTGATCCGAAAAATTCAGATTTCTCTATTTTTTGCGCCTAACTCGTCCGTTAAATAAGGCATAATACGATCATTCTGGTTCCCTGGCTGGTTGCACCTGTCACAGACTAGACGTTGGATTTACCGATTGCTGGACTTAATTCCGGGGGGCTTTTTTGATAAATATCACGAGCCACTAACCCCAATAGTGCTTTTCTTACTAACTGCTCCCACCCATTAAGCTTTGGCTTAAGGCAACTGCCAATGAACAAGAAGAAAATATTCAACGACCCGGTATATGGCTTTGTAACAGTGCCCACCGAGTTGCTATTTGATTTGATAGAACACCCTTATTTTCAACGGCTACGCCGCATCCAGCAGTTAGGGCTCACAGGCTTCGTCTACCCGGGGGCGTTGCATACACGTTTTCACCACGCGCTGGGGGCGATGCACCTGATGAGTATGGCCCTGCGCACCCTTAAAGACAAAGGTGTGCAGATTTCGGCGGCCGAAGGGCAGGCGGCGTTAGCGGCAATTTTGCTGCACGATGTGGGCCACGGCCCCCTCTCCCACGCGCTGGAAACGGCCATTTTTGATGAGGTGCCGCACGAGCAGTTGTCGCTTTATCTGATGCAGCGTCTCAATGCCGAGCACAACGGCGCCTTGGATCGAGCCATTGCTATTTTTCAGGGGAGCTACGCACGGCCGTTCTTTCATCAGCTGGTAAGCAGTCAGCTGGACATGGACCGGCTCGATTATCTTAACCGCGACTCGTTTTATACCGGCGTGCAGGAAGGCCGGCCGGGGGCCGACCGTCTCATTAAAATGTTGACCGTGGTAGATGAGCGCCTGGCGTTGGAAGAAAAGGCCATTTATTCGGTGGAGAATTTCCTGGTAAGTCGGCGGCTTATGTACTGGCAGGTGTATCTGCACAAAACGGTGACCAGCGCCGAGCAAATGATTATCCGCATTGTGCAGCGGGCCCGCGACTTGGTGCGCTCGGGACATGAGGTGCCAGCCAGTGCCGACCTGCATTTCTTCCTGGCCAGAGCCGTGACAATACTGGACTTCGAGAAAGATGATACGATTCTGCAACGCTTTGTGCAGCTCGATGACCATGATATCTGGGGTGCTGTGAAAATGTGGGCATCTCACTCCGACCGCGTGCTGAGCTACCTTTCGCGCAGCCTGCTCGACCGGCGCCTGTTCAAAATAATTTTGCAGACTGAACCGTTTGAGGAAGAGATGAAAGCTGGTGTAGTTGAGTTGATTGCTGAGCACTTTAATTTGCCCCCCAGCGAGGCCAGCATGCTAATGCTCACTGGCCGCATCAGCAACAATGCCTACGACGCCGATGGCAAGGATACGATTGATGTTCTAACCAAGTCGGGACGAGTAGTAAATGTGGCTGAAGCTTCGGATTTGCCTAATATCCGCGCTCTCGGCCAACGGGTAGAGAAGCATTATATCTGTTATCCGAAGGAAATAGCGCAATGAGGTTGGCGGTAGCTTCAGAGCAGTACAAGTAGCCGCTTCTTCCTCTTGGCGCTAACCACGACTATTCACCAATTGATTTTATTTACTTTTGCCCGATGGAATTTACTGTAGGCCAAATAGCCGAAGTACTAAGTGGAACTGTCGAGGGCGACGCGGCAATACGCATCGACCGGCTGGCAAAGATCGAGGAAGCGCAGGCTGGCTCTTTGGCTTTTCTGGCCAATGCCAAATATGAGCCCCACTTATATACAACGGGTGCTTCCGCCATTATTGTGAGCAAGAAGCAAGCGTTGAGGCAACCAGTAACGGCGGCCCTAATTCGCGTCGATGACCCGTATTTGTGCTTTAGCCGCTTGCTGGAGTTTTATCAGCAGACCACGCGCACAGGTCGGCGGGGCGTAGAGGAACCTGCATTTTTGGGAGCCAACTCCACTATTGGGGAAGGGCACTTCCGGGGGGCTTTTTCCTACATCGGGGAAGGCTGCACCATCGGCCGCGACGTGCTCGTCTTCCCCCACGCTACCATTGGCGACCGGTGCCGCATCGGCGACGGCACTATTATTTACGCTGGGGCCAGAATTTATGCGGATACCGTTATTGGAGCGCGCTGCACCGTGCACGCAGGCGCCGTACTAGGTTCCGATGGCTTCGGATTTGCTCCCCAGCCCGACGGTTCTTACCGGGCTATTCCGCAAATCGGTAATGTGGTTCTGGAAGACAACGTCAGCATTGGCGCTAATACGACCATCGACTGCGCTACCATGGGCTCGACGATTATCCGAGAAGGCAGCAAAATTGACAACCTGGTGCAGATAGCCCACAATGTGGAGATCGGACGCCACACGGTGGTGGCCGCGCAAACGGGCATTTCAGGCTCGACCAAGATTGGCGACTACTGTGTACTGGCGGGCCAAGCCGGCCTGGCGGGCCACCTGACTCTAGCTAACCGTACGACTGTCACGGCGCAATCGGGCGTTGGCAAATCAATAAAGGAGGAAGGGCAGTTTCTGCAAGGTTCCCCGGCCTTTAACCTGCGCGACAGTTTGCGTGCCAACGCTATTTTCCGGCATCTGCCCGAGCTAGCGCGTCGCCTCGACGCACTAGAAGGCAACAAAAGCGCAACAGAAAAGCTTTAGCTTTGCCTCTCGGAAAGCCGGAACTCGAAAACTAGGAGTCAGAAGCAAACAACTAGTGGCCGGGCCGGAATTCTTTTTCTTCTTGCTTTTGGTAATGCCATCCTTCCGGCTTCTAGCTTTCAGCTTCTAGCTCCTCTAATGAACGACAAGCAACATACTATCAAGTCGCCGGTTACTGTGAGCGGCATTGGCCTGCACACCGGCGTACAGGCCACCATGACCTTTTGCCCGGCACCAGTCGACCACGGCTATAAGTTTCAGCGCATCGATTTGCCCGGTAAGCCCATTGTGGATGCCGACGTTGACAACGTGGTGGACCTTTCCCGCGGTACCACTATCGAGCAGAATGGTGCCCGCGTAAATACCGTGGAGCACACGCTAGCTGCGCTGGTAGGCCTACAGATTGATAATGTACTGATTCAGTTGGATGGCCCCGAGCCGCCCATCATGGATGGCTCCTCGTATGAGTTCATCAAGCCCTTGCAGGAAGCCGGCTTGGAGGAGCAAAACGCGTTGCGCAACTACTTCGAGATTCCAGAGAGCATTCGGTACGTAGACCATGCCCGTCATGTAGAGCTAGCTGTATTGCCTTTGCACGACTACCGCGTAACGGTAATGGTAGATTATAACTCCCCCGTGCTAGGCTCTCAGCACGCCACGCTCACCGACATAACTCATTTCGCTACTGAAATAGCTTCCTCGCGTACTTTTTGCTTTTTGCATGAGTTGGAGGCGCTATACAAGCAGAACCTTATCAAAGGCGGTGACCTGAGCAACGCTATTGTGGTAGTGGACCGCGTAGTAAGCGAGGAAGAATTGCACGATTTAGCTGAAATGCTGGGCAAGCCTAAAGTGGCGGTCAAGAAAGAAGGCATTCTAAACAATGTGGATCTGCGCTACAAAAACGAGCCCGCTCGGCACAAGCTTCTGGACTTAGTAGGTGATTTGGCCTTGGTTGGTCGGCCGCTTAAAGGGCAGATTCTGGCGGCTCGCCCTGGCCATGCCGCTAATGTGGCGTTTGCTAAGAAAATCAAGAAGAAAATGATGGAGGTGGACTCCTCTCCGGTGCCCACCTACGACCCCGGCCGCGAGCCGGTGATGGATATCAACAAGATATCGGCTACCCTACCGCACCGCTACCCTTTCCTGCTCATCGACAAGATCATTCACCTCGACACTACTACGGTGACGAGTGTGAAAAACGTGACGATGAACGAGCAGTTTTTCCAGGGTCACTTTCCTGGCAACCCCGTCATGCCCGGCGTCATTCAGATTGAGGCTATGGCCCAAACTGGCGGCATTTTGGTGCTGAACACAGTGAAAGACCCCGAGAACTACTGGACGTACTTCCTCGGAATTGAGAACTGTCGTTTCCGAAAGCGGGTAGTTCCTGGTGACACCATCATCTTCAAATGCCAGTTGCTCGCTCCCGTTAAGCGGGGCATTGCCAAGATGAGCGGCAAGGCTTTTGTGAATGGAAAAGTGGTAATGGAGGCCGAAATGAGTGCTGCCATCGTCCGCAAAGACGCTTAGTTTTTCAATTAACAATACAGAATGAACCAGCCCCTCGCCTATATTCATCCGGAGGCTAAAATTGCGCAAAATGTAGTGGTAGAGCCTTTTACCACTATTGATAAAGACGTAGAGATCGGCGAGGGCACGTGGATTGGGCCCAATGTAACAATCATGCAGGGAGCCCGGATTGGCAAGAACTGCAAGATTTTTCCGGGTGCTGTTATTGCCGCCATGCCACAGGATTTAAAGTTCGCAGGCGAAAAAACAACGGCTCATATCGGCGACAACACCGTAATTCGGGAGTGCGTGACCGTAAATCGGGGTACCATTGATCGGATGCGAACCGTGGTGGGAGCCAATTGCCTGCTGATGGCTTACGTACACGTAGCCCATGACTGTATTGTGGGTGATAACTGCGTGTTAGCCAATTCTGTACAGTTGGCCGGCCATGTGGAGATTGGCGACTACGCTATTGTGGGAGGCATGTCAGCGGTGCACCAGTTTGTGAAAGTAGGACCGCACACCATGATTTCGGGTGGCTCGCTGGTACGAAAAGATGTACCGCCATTTGTAAAAGCAGGCCGCGAGCCTCTGACTTACAGCGGTATCAACTCAATTGGTTTGCGCCGCCGTGGCTACTCCGATATCAAGATCAGCGAGATTCAGCAGATCTACCGCCTGCTGTTTTTAAGCAAGCTTAATAATGCCGATGCCCTCGATAAGGTTGAGTTGGAATTGCTGCCCTCGCCGGAGCGGGATGAGGTTGTAAACTTCGTGCGAAACTCTGGGCGGGGCGTGATAAAAGGCTATTCGCGCAGCAGTAACGGCAGCTCCGACTACTAGTAGTTTATGCAGATTCAGGCTACCGGGCTGGGCAAGCGCTTTAATCGCGACTGGATATTCCGATACCTGACTCACACTTTCCGTCCCGGCACTGCCACGGCTATTCTGGGACCGAATGGCGCGGGCAAAAGCACCCTTTTGAACACGCTTTCCGGGCAGCTGTTGCCCACTGATGGCACGCTTACCTACAGTCTACAAGGCAAACCGATACCGGTAGAGGACATCCCGGCCCAACTGGCTTATTGCGCGCCCTATCTGGAGCTTATTGAGGAGCTGACACTAAGCGAGCTTCTCTCCTTTCATACCCGCTTCAAGCCTCTTCGGCCAGGCCTTAGTACGCGAGGCCTAATCGAGTTGCTCTATCTGGAAAAGTCTCGTCATAAGCTCATACGGGATTTTTCGTCGGGCATGAAGCAGCGTCTCAAGCTAGGATTGGCGTTGTACAGCGCTGCCCCTCTCCTGCTTCTCGACGAGCCCACCACTAACCTAGACCGAGCCGGCGTGGCTTGGTACCAGGAGCACGTGCACGCTACGGTGGCTGGTCGCCTAGTACTGGTGAGCTCCAATGTGGCGGAGGAGTATGACTTCTGTCAGGAACAGCTGGACGTAACCAGCTTTGGAGCGACAGCCGCTCGTTAGCCCGGAAAAAGCCCCCCAGTTTCGTAAAATGAATGTTTGGGACAGGTGGGTTTCCTAATTGAATTTTCGCCAAATTGTAGGAGGGTCACAATTTTCTGTTATTCCTGAAGCTCATCTATTTGGGCTGCTCGTGGCGTAGTAAATCAAGCTCTATTGTGCAGATTTAAAGCTGAACACTCACAATCGATTCGTTAAAAAACGACTTTATTTCCAACGCAAAAACCATTCGAACCGTATCTTCGCAACTGCCCCCTGGTAATAGAGTTGATTAAAGTATTCTTCTTTCACCCATCACCTGCCCTCACACGGCCATGAGACAATACGACGACCTCGACGACGATTCGCTCGATGATGACGAGCTAGATAACTTCGCCAAAAGTGGCGGCCGCGCTGGTATCGGCAGCACTGAAGACCGCCTCAGCGCCAAGTACGCCGACTACCTGATGTGGCGCGATACAGGCTCCTCGCACGACGAGGCGCTGGACCTGGCCAGCATGACGGAGGAAGAGTACACCGCCGCCGAAGCCGCTGAGGACCCGGATAGCAGCGGCTTTGCTTCCTTGGATGACGATGATGACTTTGATATTGCTGATGACGACGATGACCTCGGGAGCAGCCGCTCCGGTCGCAGCGGCCGCATCAGCGACGATGATGACTATTAGCCTGACCGCTAACAAAAAAGCCCCCCAAGTAGACATTGGGGGCTTTTTTGTTAGCGATTGCCTGCTATGACTTCTTACCAAATACCCGCTTTAGTAGTTCACTGCCACGAGCCATCGGGTTCTCCCGGATATTGGCTTCCTCCTGCGCAATGAGGGTAAAAAGCCCCCCAATAGCTTTCTCGGTGGCATACTGGTTCAGGTCGGTGTTGACGGGCTGCACCAATGGAATGCGGTTGTAGCGCGTCGTCAGGTCGGTGTAGTAGCGGGTGGCGTTGACCTTGTCAAGCGATTGCTGGATGATCGGCTTGAAGGCGGTGGTGAGTTGCGAGGTAGTTGTACGGCGCAGGTAATTGGTAGCGGCATCTTTCTCACCAGTCAGAATCCCCCACACATCTTTAAAGGTCAGGCTTTTGATGGCGGCCAGAAATATTGGCTTCGCACTTTTAGCCGCGTCCTCAGCGCCACGGTTCAACGACAGCTCGAACTTATCGACCTGCGAACCTAAGCCGATGCTACGCAGCGTATTAGCTACGCGCTGCGCATCTGGCGGAAACGGAATGCGAATAAGCTTGTTGAGGTAGAAACCATCCTGCTGCGACGCTTGGTCGGCGCCCTTGCTGATACCTTGCGTGAGGGCTTCTTTCAGGCCACGGGCGGCCTCATCCTGCGTGATGCTGCCCGTGGAGCCCTGGGTTGGCGTCTTGGTAGTAGGAGTTGTCAAAATGCCCCCCAGCTTGGGTAGGCGAAAAACCTGCGCTGAGGCGGCCACATGCAGACCAAGCAGCGCAGTTATTACGAGTGAATAGCGAATCTTTTTCATAACTCGGGGCAACTAAAGTGTAACGACCCAACGGGCCGGGCGTACTGGCTAAGGCACAAACCGGACCAAACCATCCTATTTTTTCCTTCCTTATTCCCCTTTATGCGGCAGGTACCTAATGCAGAAATCATTACCATCGGCGACGAGCTACTGTATGGCCAGGTTGTAGACACCAACTCCGCGTTTATGGGTCAGGAGTTGGGTAAGCTTGGTATACGAGTGCGACAGATAACGAGTGTCTCCGACCGAGCAGCTGAAATTGTACTAGCCCTGGACGCCGCCCGCGAGCGCGCCGATGTGGTGCTAATTACCGGTGGCCTCGGTCCGACGAAGGACGATTTGACCAAGCATATTCTCACGGAATATTTTCGCACCGAGTTAGTGTTGCATGAGCCTTCCCTGCGCGATGTGGAGGGCATTTTTGCTCGTTTTAACCGACCGATGCTGGAAGTGAACCGGCAGCAGGCTTACCTGCCCGCCGCTTGCACGCCCGTTCGCAATGCGGTGGGTACGGCGCCGGGTATGTGGTTCGAAGACCGGGGCGTGGTGTTTGTGTCGATGCCGGGTGTGCCGTTTGAGATGAAGCGTATGATGACGGACATCGTATTGCCAAAGCTGAAAGAACATTTTCACACGGCACCTATTGAGCACCTGGTTATTCAGACGGTAGGCATTGGCGAGTCGTTTCTGGCGGAGAAAATCTCGGATTGGGAAGACAGTTTGCCCCCCAATTTTAAGCTAGCTTACTTGCCTCACTTAGGCGCCGTGCGCCTCCGCCTTACCGCCACCGACGATGGAATACCCGACCTGCGCGGCCGACTGGAAGCGCACTTGCCCTTGCTTCAGGAACTGATTGGCGAGTATATCTTTGCCGTTGGGGAAGTGTCGCTGGAGGCGGCCGTCGGCCAGTTATTAGTGGAGCGCAACCTCACTATTGGCACGGCCGAGAGTTGTACGGGTGGCTATGTGGCCCACAAGCTGACAAGTGTGGAGGGCAGCTCCCGCTATTTTCTGGGGGGTATTTTAGCTTATCATAACGACATCAAAATCAAACAGCTGGGCGTTAGCACTGAAACCTTAGCTACACATGGAGCAGTAAGCGAAGCTACCGTGCGTGAAATGGCTGAAGGCGCGCGCAAGCACTTGGGCGTAGACGTGGCGCTGGCAACCAGCGGTATTGCCGGCCCCGGTGGCGGCACCCCCGAAAAGCCCGTCGGTACCGTCTGCATTGCTTATGCCGACGCCCACCAGACCATTAGCAAGCAGTTCACTTTCGACCGGGGGCGCCAGCTCAACATTGAGTACACAACTACAATCATCTTGAACCTGCTGCGGCTGAGCTTGCCGAAGTAACTTAAGCGGCGGATGGGAAGGGCTTAGATTTTCGGTAAAAGGGCATTGCTGTTTCAGGTTACTCCTGCCTTCTCCCTACCCGAAGCCTGCCACGCTTCCGCTACTCACTAAAACACCTACCTTTGATGCAGCTTGGCGGGCGTCCACCCCGCATACTATGGCGCCGACCAAGCAAGTTTTCTGACCTTCAACACCCAATAACCCCAACCCCCAATAACCGCATGGCACGAGTGGAAATGGTGATGCCCAAAATGGGCGAAAGCATTATGGAAGGCACCGTCCTGAAATGGCTCAAACAAGTAGGCGACGCAATTGAGCAGGACGAATCAGTACTGGAGGTGGCTACCGATAAAGTAGATACCGAGGTACCGGCCATTCATGCCGGCGTTTTGCAGGAAATTCTAGTACAGGAAGGCGAAGTAGTAGCGGTGGGGGCTCCCATTGCTATTGTTGAAACCGACGTGAATAGTGCCAGCGCTACGGCGCCAGCCGCAGCTCCTGCTGCTCCACAGGCAGCTTCGACCGTAGATACTCCAAATGGCCAAGATACGGCGGCCGATGTGCCACACGTACCTCAGCTGCAGGACGCGCAGGCTAGTCAATCATCGGCCCAGCCCCAACAAGGTCGCTTTTATTCGCCCCTGGTATTGAGCATTGCCCGGCAGGAAGGCATTTCGATGGCTGATCTGGAATATTTGCCTGGTACCGGCAAGGAAAACCGCGTTACGAAAAAGGATATTCTGGACTACGTGGAAGGCGGCAAGAAGTCGTTAAGCCAGACGTCTGGCACAGCGGCTCCTGCGCCCGCGCAAACTGCTCCCCAGGCCGCCTCAGCGCCCGCCACGCAGTCGGTGCAGTCGCAACCTACGGCTACGGCTCAGGTGGCGCCAGCCGAAGCGGCAAAGCCAGCCAGCAGCGTGCCGGCCAGCAAGCCGGCCCCATCGGTGAGCGGCAACCAGGAGCTAATCGAAATGGACCGCATGCGCAAGATGATTGCTCAGCGCATGGTGGACAGCAAGCGAATTGCCCCCCACGTTACGTCCTTTGTGGAAGCGGACGTGACTGACCTGGTAAATTGGCGCAACAAGCACAAAGACGCCTACAAGAAGCGCGAGGGCGAAAACCTCACCTTCACGCCTATCCTCATTCAAGCCATTGCCCGCGCCATTCAGGACTTCCCCAATATCAACGTATCGGTGGATGGCGACTACATCATCAAGAAGCGCGACATAAACATTGGCCTAGCGGTGGCGCTGCCTTCCGGCAATCTGATTGTGCCGGTTATTCATAATGCCGATCAGCTAAACTTGAATGGGTTGAGCAAGAAGGTAAATGACCTGGCTAACCGGGCCCGCATCAATAAGCTAACTCCTGGCGACTTGGAAGGCGGCACCTATACCGTATCTAATGTGGGATCTTTCGGCAACGTGATGGGCACGCCCATTATCATGCAGCCGCAGGTAGCCATCATGGCGCTGGGTGCAATCAAAAAGAAACCGGCTGTAATCGAAACGCCCCAGGGTGATTTGATCGGTATCCGTCACTTCATGTTCCTTTCCCACTCCTACGACCACCGTGTGGTTGATGGCTCGCTGGGCGGCATGTTCGTTCGTAAGGTGGCCGACTATCTGGAGCAATTTGACCCAAACACGGTTATCTAAATCTGCGCTTAACATCGTAAATAGCGGCGCGGCTGCACTTGAACAAGCCCGTCTGGTAGACGGGCTTTTCTTTTTCTAAATCAATTGCTTATGAAGAATATTTTTTCACTGATTGCCCTCGTCATTTCATTAGGGTTAATCATCTTTTTGTACTTCCAGTTATCCTCAACTCAAGAGGCGTTGCGCCAAGCAGAACAACGATATGCCGACTGCGAGAAGGTGACGTTTCAACTGCAAAATCAGCTAACGGCTCAGCAACGTGCGGCTGAAGCGAAGTAAAGCCTACCGCTGGCGCAGCCATAAAAAAAGCCCCCAGAAAATATCTGGGGGCTTTTTTCGGCTGGATAGTCCTACGACTTAATTCCCAAAAGCATCAGCATAAACGCTTGCTGCCGGGCTACGTCGCGGATGGACTTAAAGCGGCCAGATGCACCGCCGTGGCCCGCTGCCATATCGGTGTGCAGCAGCAATAAGTTGTTATCGGTTTTCATGGTGCGCAGCTTGGCTACCCATTTGGCGGGCTCAAAATATTGTACCTGTGAGTCGTGCAGACCAGTGGTAACGAGCATGTTAGGATACGGCTGCTTTTTCACATTGTCGTAGGGCGAGTATGAGAGCATGTAGTCGTAGTACTCCTTCTTGTTGGGGTTGCCCCACTCGTCATACTCGCCGGTGGTGAGCGGAATGCTTTCATCCAGCATGGTAGTTACCACATCCACGAACGGTACGCCGGCCAACACGCCTTTATACAGATCAGGACGCATGTTCACTACGGCACCCATCAGCAGGCCACCTGCGCTGCCACCTTGAGCAAACAGCTTAGCGGGCGAGGTAAACTTCTGCTGAATCAGGAACTCCGAGCAGTCGATGAAATCGGTAAAAGTGTTCTTCTTCTTGAGCAATTTGCCATCCTCGTACCACTGACGGCCCATTTCCTGTCCACCGCGAATGTGGCACAGCGCGTAAGCAAAGCCGCGGTTAAGCAGGCTCAGGCGCGCGGCGCTGAAGGTAGCGTTGGAAATAATGCCGTAGGAACCATAGGCGTATTGGAGCACCGGCGCATTGCCATCTTTCTTGAAACCCTTCTTGTACACAATCGAAATCGGAATCTTCGTGCCGTCTTTGGCCGTGGCGTACATGCGCTCCGTCACGTAATCTTCTTTGTTAAAGCCCCCCAGCACGGCTTGCTCCTTGAGCAGCGTTTTCTGCTTCGTGACCATGTTGTAATCGTACGTGGAATTGGGCGTGGTAAGCGAGGTATAGGAATAGCGCAGCACCGGCGTATCAAACTCGGGGTTTACGCTGATACTAGCCGAGTACGTAGGCTCCCCGAAATTGAGGTAGTGCTCCTCGCCTTTCCAGGGACGCACGCGCAGGCCTAGCAAGCCTTCCTTGCGTTCACCCAACACGAGGAAATTCTTGAACAACTCCATGTTCTCCAAAAACACATCCTTACGGTGCGGAATAATCTCCTTCCAAGCCGTTTTAGCTGTATTGCTGACGGGTGTTTCGAGCAGACGATAGTTGGGAGCGCCGGCATTCGAGCGAATGTAAAATTTGTCCCCCAGGTGCTCTACGTCGTAGAGATGGTCCTTTTCGCGGGCCAAGAATACTTTGGGAGCAGCCGTGGGGTTGCTGGCGTCGATGTA
The DNA here is from genome assembly GCF_011305775.1 of Hymenobacter sp. HDW8. Classification (NCBI taxonomy): domain Bacteria; kingdom Pseudomonadati; phylum Bacteroidota; class Cytophagia; order Cytophagales; family Hymenobacteraceae; genus Hymenobacter; species Hymenobacter sp. HDW8. The sequence continues at coordinate 111,338 of NZ_CP049907.1, read as the reverse complement.
GCGCAACTCGGAGGACATGGTGCTGCCCATGCCGATGAAGATGTACTTCTTCGACTTGGTACGACCTACGCCTAGGTTAAAGGTATTATCCTTCTCCTCGTACACCAGCACGTCCTGCTTGGGGTCAGTACCCAGCGTGTGCCGGTACACCTGATAAGGCAGCAACGTGGTGGGGTCTTTTTTGGCGTAGAAAAGCGTCTTGTTGTCGGCGGCCCACACGGCATTACCGCTGGTATTCACAATTTTCTCGGGATACAGCTTGCCTGTTTTCAGGTCTTTAAAGCGTAACGTGTACAAGCGGCGGCTCACTGTATCGGCGCCGTAGGCCATCACCAGGTTGTTGTCGCTAACCTCGTAGCCGCCAATTTGGAAGTACGTTTTATCCTTACCCAACTCGTTAGCGTTGAGCAGAATTTCCTCCGGCGCTTTCATATCACCCTTCTTGCGGCAGTAGATGGGGTACTCGCTGCCCGCCTCGTAGCGGGTGTAGTAGTAGTAGCCGTTGTCGCGGTAAGGCACCGATTCGTCCTGCTCTTTTATGCGACCTTTTATTTCGTTAAACAGCTTGTCTTCCAACTCTTTGGCGGGCGCCATTTGCTTGTCGAAGTAAGCATTCTCAGCATTGAGGTAGCTGATTACCTCGGGGTTTTCGCGCTCATTCAGCCAGTAATAGTTATCGGTGCGCGTGCCAAAGGGCGAGGTGAGCTGCTTGGGCTTGATGGGCGCGAGAGGCGGAGTGGTCATGGTGTAGGTTGTGGGCTGGGTCTGGGCCTGCGCTACGCCGAGCGTCAGGGCGAAGGCACCAGCCAGCCAGAGTAAGGAATGATTCATAAAGGGTTAGGCTGAATTGGAGTGTAGAACAAGCTAAAGATACTGAAATGAATTAGCCTAGCTTACAGCGCAAGCTATTTCCAAACAGAAACAAGCATGCGCAAAAAAGCCCCCCAGTATGTGGCTGGGGGGCTTTTTTTAAAGGAATAAACCTACAGTGCGGCTAGGCTTTGCTCCAGCGCCGTAATTTTCCCCTCAGCGTCAGCTTGCTTCTGTCGCTCCCGCTCCAATACGTCAGGTTTAGCGTTCTGCACGAATTTCTCGTTGCTTAGCTTCTTCATTACCGACTCCAGAAAGCCGCGGGCGTACTCAATTTCCCTCGTCAGTCGCTCGCGCTCGGCGCCCAAATCAATGTGGCCTTCCAGGGGAATGAAGAACTCACCCGTACCCAGCACGAAGCTGACAGCCCCAGCCGGAGCAGCCTCTACGAAGCTGATGTCGCTGAGCGCGGCCAGCTTCCTAATTACTCCGTCGTAGTCGCGCAGCAAAACGGTTTCCTCGGTTTTCGCTGCCAGCGTCAGTGGCTTGTTTGGGCCGATGCCTTTCTGATTGCGCACATTCCGAACGCCGGCTACTATTTCCAGTGCTTTGTCCATGCGGCTCAGGATATCGGCAGCGTTTGCCAACGGCTGCGGCTTGGGCCAGGCCGCTACGCACACGTACTCTTTCTCACCGCGCTCAGCCAGTTCGTGCCATATCTCCTCCGTAATGAAGGGCATGAACGGATGCATGAGCTTGAGTAGAGTTTCGAGGTAAGCCGTGGTCTGGCGCAGCGTCTCCGGGTCGATGGGCGCCTGATAAGCCGGCTTAATCATTTCCAGATATACCGAGCAGAAGTCATCCCACACAAGCTTGTACACGGTCATGAGTGCGTCTGACATGCGGAACTTGGCAAAATGCTCATCCAGCTCTGTCTGTGCGCTTTGCAGCTTCGCCCCGAACCATTCTACGGCTTTTTCATTCACGAACGGCAGCTCCTGATTTACTTCCCAGCCCTGAGTTAGGCGGAAGGCGTTCCAGAGCTTGTTGGTGAAGTTGCGGCCTTGTTCCACGAGGCGAATATCGAACAGCAAATCATTACCAGCCGGCGACGAAAACAGCATACCAGTGCGCACGCCATCGGCGCCGTACTGCGCAATAAGGTCCAGCGGGTCAGGCGAGTTGCCGAGTTGCTTGCTCATTTTACGGCCCTGGTCGTCGCGCACGATGCCCGTGAGGTACACGTTGCGGAATGGCACCTCTTTGCGGTACTCCAGACCGGCCATGATCATGCGAGCTACCCAGAAGAACAGAATCTCGGGGGCCGTTACGAGGTCATCGGTAGGATAGAAATAGTTGATGTCGGGATTGTCGGGATCCTTGAATCCATCGAACACTGAAATGGGCCACAACCAGGAAGAAAACCACGTATCGAGCACGTCTTCTTCCTGCCGTAAGTCACTGATTTGCAAATCAGGGTTCCCGGTCTTTTCACGTGCTGCTTCAAGTGCTTCATCCGCTGTTAGAGCAACTGCAAAAGAGCCATCGGGGAGGTAGTATGCCGGGATGCGCTGCCCCCACCATAGCTGCCGCGAGATGCACCAGTCACGCACGTTCTCCATCCATACCCGGTACATGTTCTTAAACTTGGGCGGGTGCAGTTTGATTTCGTCGTTCTCCACTACGGCCAGCGCTTTGGCAGCCATCTGGTCCATTTTGCAGAACCACTGCATGCTCAGGCGCGGCTCAATCACTGCCCCGGTGCGCTCAGAAGTTTGCAGCACGCTAGCGTAGTCCTCAATCTTATCGAGCAGGCCGGCAGCCTGTAAATCCTTGGCTATCTGCTTGCGGGCAGCAAAACGATCTTGGCCTACATAGAGCACAGCCTTGTCATTCAGCGAACCGTCGTCGTTGAGGATGTCAATAACGGGCAGATTGTGCTTCACGCCCAACTCGTAGTCGTTCAGATCGTGGGCCGGCGTCACTTTCAGCGCGCCCGTTCCGAAATCGATGGCTACGTACTCATCCAGAATAATGGGCACCTCACGACCCAGCAGCGGAATGCTTACCTGCTGGCCGTGTAGGTGCTTGTAGCGCTCATCATTGGGGTTTACAGCCACGGCTACGTCGGCCATAATCGTCTCGGGGCGCGAGGTAGCTACGGTCAAAAACTGGCCCTCCTGCCCTACCACTGGGTAGCGCAGATAATACATTTTGGCCTGGGTATCCTTGGCAATAACTTCCTCATCGGAAATAGCCGTGCGGCTTTGGGGGTCCCAGTTTACCATGCGTATCCCACGGTAAATCTGGCCCTTTTGGTATAGGTCCACGAAGACGCGCAGTACAGCGTCGGTCAGTTCGGGCTCCATGGTGAAGCGGGTGCGGTCCCAATCGCAGGAAGCACCGAGTTTCTTGAGCTGCTCCAGGATAATGCCGCCGTATTTTTCCTTCCATTCCCAAGCGTGAGCCAAAAACTCTTCACGGGTGAGGTCGCGCTTATCAATGCCTTTTTCCTTCAGTAGGGCTACTACTTTGGCCTCGGTAGCGATAGACGCGTGGTCGGTGCCGGGCACCCAGCAGGCTTCCTTGCCCTGCATGCGGGCCCGGCGCACCAGCACATCCTGGATGGTATTATTGAGCATGTGGCCCATGTGTAGCACGCCCGTCACGTTGGGCGGCGGAATCACCACGGAGTAGGCAGGCTTGCGCGGGTTGGGCTTGGCTTTAAAAAAGCCCTGCTCCTGCCAACGCGTGTACCATTTGGCTTCTACGTCGGCGGGAGTATAGGTTTTGGCGATAGACATGGGCGCGGGGGGCAAATTCAGTTCTAAACAAAGACAAAAGTAGGCATTTCAACTGGGCAAATGCCCCCCAGAACATCAGATTGGCTAAACTGAAACTGGGACGTCAATTCTTAGCTTCTGGTCCTACCTTTGAGTCCGAAAAGGGATTGACCGATCTACAGAGAGGAGTCAGGTTCGTTTTTTGCTTTATTTTTACTGTTCTGTTCACCGTTTTTCTGTCGGCATGGCCGCTTTGTTTTCTTTTCGAAAAGCACCTAAAGCTGCTCCCAGCACTTCTGCACCGGTTAATTTGCCCCCCACTACCTCCGTACGAATCGGGATGGGCCAACTACTGGTAGAGGGCGGCGAACCACTGCGCAACTTGGAGCGGGCCGCTCGCATGATTGGTGAAGCGGCACAGCAAGGCTGCGAGTTAATTCTGCTACCCGAAACGCTCGACTTTGCTTGGACGCACCCAAGCGCCCTCACAGAGGCCCAGCCTATTCCAGGACCTTTCAGCGACTTGCTTTGCGAGCAGGCAAGCAAGCACAAGATTTATGTGTGCGCGGGCCTTACGGAACGATTGAATGGCCAGAACTACAACGCCGCTATTCTAATAAATCCGGAAGGCGAAATCATCGTTAAATATCACAAGATAAACCTATTAGGCGTTGAGTTGCCGTTTTACGCAGTGGGTCAGACCCTGAATGTAGTGGACACGCCTTTGGGGAAAATTGGGGTTAATATCTGCGCCGACAACTACCTCGATGGTTTGTCCATTGGTCATACGCTAGCTCGTATGGGCGCTGAGTTCATCATCTCTCCTTCCTCCTGGACCGTCGATTATTCGCTGACGGAAGAGGATGATCCGTACCGCGAAAAATGGGTGAATCCATTCTCCATTCTGGCGCGCCTATATAATGTGGTGGTGGTCGGTACCACGTCGGTGGGATACATTGTGGGCGGCCCGTATGAGGGCAAGAAAAGCGTAGGCTGCTCTCTGGCAGTCGATGCGAGCGGTGTGCGGGCCCAGGGTACTTTTAACGAATTTGCGGGTGATTTGGTGGTGGCCGACTTGCCCCGTCCTATTCGTCCGGAGCAGGGAACGGCCATTGGCGAAATGCTCCAACGCAAAGGCTATCAGTTTGATAAGTTGCTTTAAAATAACGCCTATCCAGTTATTCACGTTATAAACCTTACTAAGCAAAGCTTCAAATTTCCTAGTCTTTCACTTTTCCTTTGCCGCTTGTCCGCTCCTCTTCCTTCTTCCACTAGCTCATCAGTCAGGGCAACAGAGCCTGCTGCTGCCGTGGCGTCCGCTTATCAGCCGAAATCACCCGCCCAGCGCTGCACCCGGTGTATTATGGATAGCACCGTGCCTGGTATTCATTTTGATACCCGCGGCGAGTGCAGCTTCTGTGCTCTGCATAACAAGTTAGATAAAGCTTTTCCGCTGGGTGAAGCCGGTCGCCAGCAAGTGCAGAAGCTCGCCGACGATATTAAGCGCGTGGGCCGGGGCAAGAAATACGACTGCGTACTGGGCGTAAGCGGGGGCCGCGACAGTTCCTTTACGCTCTGGTATTGCGTTACCAAGCTGAAGCTGCGCCCGCTGGCAGTGCATTTCAACGACGGCTTCGGTAACCCCGTAGCGGGCGAAAATATGGTGAAAGCTTGCCGCAAGTTGGGCGTTGAGCTACGCACCATCACCTCCGACTGGCGCGAATCCAAAGACCTCAAAATTGCCTTTCTCAAAGCCTCCACTCCGGATATGGAGGAAGGTACTGACCTCGGTATTGCTACTGCTTTGTATGGAGTAGCGGCCAAAGAAGGAATTCAGCGCATCGTGATTGGCCAGAGCTTCCGTACCGAAGGCATCTGCCCATTATCCTGGAATTATCTGGATGGCCGCTACCTGAAAGCTGTGCACAAGCGCTTCGGCACGGTGCCGCTGCGGCCTTGGTCGCCCGCTGACCCAGGTTTCAATCTGGATTTGAAGGAGATGTTTTACTACGCCTTCGTGCGGCGCATCAAGACGGTAACCTTGCTTTACCACATCGACTATGTGCGGGCTGATGTAGACGAGTTGATTGCTCGTGAACTGGACTGGGTGAATCCGGGCGCGCATTACTTCGACGACCTCTACCAAAGTGTTATTTACTACCTCAACCGGACCAAATTCAATATTGATCGGCGGCTATTCAATTATTCAGCGCTGGTGCGCTCAGGTCAGATGTCGCGGGAAGAAGCATTGGAACGCACCGCTCACATCAATTCCATTGAAGACCCACGCGTGATTGACCTCTGCATCAAGCGTCTTGGCCTGACTCGTGCGGAGTTCGATCAAATTGTGGCCACGCCACCTAAAACCTTCCGCGATTACCCAAACAACTATTCCCTCATTCGTCGGCTGCGCTGGCCGATCAAAGTGCTTAGTCAGCTGAATCTGATTCCAGAGTCAGCTTACGACAAGTACTTTAACTGCGGCGCTTAAGCACTGCTTTCCAGAAGTATACGTATACCAAAAAAGCCCCCCAGATAGTTTCTGGGGGCTTTTTATTGCTAATTTTGGAAAGCGGAGAATGCCTGCAAGCTGCCGGCTGTTAGGCAGTAAGGTGGAGCCACTCTTTCTTTTTGAGCAGTTCTTCCTGCGTTTCGCGCAGATCGGGATCGTCTACGCAGCAGTCTACGGGGCACACGGCGGCGCACTGAGGCTCTTCGTGGAAACCCACGCATTCCGTACACTTATCGGACACGATGTAATAATATTCGTCGGAAACTGGGGTTTGGGGTGCCGTAGCGGATACGACAGCGCCACCGTCAACTTCTACTTGTTTCAAAGAAGTGCCATCGGCCCAACGCCACTGAGCACCACCTTCATAAATCGCATTGTTGGGGCATTCAGGTTCGCAGGCACCGCAGTTGATGCACTCGTCGGTTATCATTATGGCCATAGCCGCAGTCGTCTTGAGTTGGGTACTAGTAATTGAACATATACGCTTACGCAAAGATGCCCCCCAAAAGTTGATCTGGGTACGCAAAAGTAGAAACTAACCTTGTTTTAATTTTGAATGTTCAGCTTTGAGGGAGGAATAACTAAAAAATCTCTTTCACTCCTGCTTTGGTTGAACGCCCATCGCAAGCAGACATCAACAACGCTAGAAGTATTCCGAAGCCCTTTAGCCATTCGTAGTACTACCCCGCCACTTCTCTCATCAGAATACTTGCACAATGAATCATTCCGAACGCCTGGCCGCATTTACTAACCTCGGCCAGCGCCTGCGCCACCTCACCGAAGACGAAAAAGATGACTTATATCGTCGGGCCCGCAACAATAATTCGTGGTTTGATGCCCCCAACGTAGCCGCGGCTCTGGATGGGATTGCGCGCTTGCTGGAAGAACACAGCCTGCGCACCTGGGCTAGTCGTTACCCAGCGGAGCCTGCTACGCCCCGCGCCGTGGGCGTGGTGATGGCGGGCAATATCCCGCTGGTAGGCTTCCACGATTTGCTGTGCGTGGTGCTCAGCGGCCACAATCTGTTGGCTAAACCCAGTTCCGACGACCGGTATCTGATGCACTGGATTGTGGATGAGTTGACGAGGATTGAGCCACGCATGGCGGAGCGCATCACCTTCGTAGAGCGCCTGAATGCCGCCGATGACTTCATTGCCACGGGCTCCGACAACACGGGCCGCTACTTCGAATATTATTTCCGCAACAAGCCCAACCTCATCCGCCGCAACCGCACAAGCCTGGGTATTCTGACGGGCCAAGAAACCCCAGAAGAGCTAGCCGCGTTGGGGGCCGACATTTTTCAGTATTACGGCCTAGGCTGCCGCAATGTGTCGAAACTATTGGTGCCGAAAGACTACCGATTCGATAAGCTGCTGGATAATTTACAGCCCTGGGAGCGCGTGCTAGAGCAGAATCGCTACCAGAACAACTACGATTACAACAAGAGTATTCTGCTCGTAAACCGCGTGCCGCACTTCGACAATGGCTTTGTGCTGTTCACGGAAAGCGCCCAGCTCGTGTCACCGATTTCGGTGGTGCATTACGGCACCTACCACGACGAGGCCGACCTTCAGGAGCAACTGGCGCAGATAGCCAGTCAAACGCAGTGCTTAGTATCGGCTGGGGGCTTTTTCCAGACAGCTTTGCCTTCGGGCAAGCCCAATGCCCCAGCGTAAGCGACTATGCCGATGGCGTGGATACGATGGCTTTTTTAACGTCGCTCCCGTAGTAGTAAGAGCATAATAGCCCTTCAAGAGAACATTCTGAAGCCCGTTTCTACAGCTTATTACTTGCTCCAAAGCCTGCCAATCCCTGTCGCAACCAACCCTACTGCTTTATGAACTCTGACTTTCCCGACGTCGAAACAATTGAGAAAGAGGCAATTCCCGGCCTGGCATTTCCGCACGATGATGTATTAAGCGACCCAGCAGAACAACTCCAACGCCGTCACGATGCCGAACGCGCCTCAAAGCTTGGCAACTCGTATCAGGGTAAAGTGACGATCTATTTTCAAACTCACGAAGGCATCACCAGGCGCGTGCAAACCACCATTTGGGCCGTTCACGAGGAATACGTAACCTTGAAAGCCGGCATTACCCTCCCGCTGCGCTCCATCGTCCGATTTGATTTTCATTAAGAAAAAAGCCCCCAGAAGACATCTGGGGGGCTTTTTTGCTTTAACAAAGTAGCCTTACACGCGGTCCAATGTTTTAGCAATTAAGTCATTCATGGTTTGCTCGGCGTTGGTGGCAAATTCGCCAGTAGCCCGGTTCGCCACAATGGCGTTCAACGATACAATCTCGTGGCCCAGCATGCGACCAAGTGCATAGTAACCAGCGGTTTCCATCTCGAAGTTTGTCAGGCGGAATTCGCCCTCAGCGCTTTCGTACCGGAAGTTTTGAAACTGCTTAATCAGGTCGGGCTGCCGTAAATCGAGGCGGAGTACGCGGCCCTGCGGGCCGTAGAAGCCAGGGCAAGTGAGCGTGTTGCCAGTCAGCATTCCGGCCCCAATCTGCTCCCGAATAAGGTCGTGGCCCCGCACGCAGTACGGGCGATAATCGAGCTGCAAAGCCTTTTGGATGCCAGTGCCTACTTCTACTTCCAAGCCGGTTTCTACCAGCGGATAAAACTGCATCAGGGCATCGAGGCCCACGCCGTGCTCCGTTACGAGGTGGGCGCCCAAGGGAATATCAGGCTGCAAAGCGCCGCTGGTACCCACCCGAATGATGCGCAGCGTAATGCGCTCTTCCAAGGGCCGCGGCTCGCGGGTTACGAAGTCAATATTCACGAGTGCATCCAGCTCATTCAGCACGATATCAATGTTATCGGTGCCAATGCCAGTAGAAACAACCGCGATGCGCTTGCCCTTGTAGTAGCCTACATGGGTCACGAACTCGCGCTTGTTTACCTGCGTCTCGATGGAGTCGAAGTGCTGGCTCACCAGTGCCACCCGGTCGGGGTCGCCAACGGTAATAATGGTTTCGGAAATATGATCGGGCAGCAGGTTAAGGTGATACACGCTGCCGTCGCGGTTCAGGATGAGCTCGGAGTCGAGAATAGGCATAGGAAGTGGGATTAGAAAGTGGCGCGAAGGCGGCAAATTAGTCATAACCTGTTACGCAGCGGCTCAGGCATAGTTTGCGGGCCCCTCCTCTTCCAGTTGAGATACAACTGATTTCGAACTTCACTCGTTGGAATTAAGATACATCCACCAACGCCCCATCCCATGAGCAACACCCAGATTCAGGGAAAAGACTTTTATAATAGTGTGCTGCAGTTCTATGATCAGGCCGCGCAGTTTTCAAAACTTGATCCTGGCATTCTTTCTCAGATCAAGGCTTGCAACAGCATTTACAAGGTTAATTTCCCGGTAGAAGTTGATGGGCATGTGCAGGTTTTTGAGGGAATACGGGTACAGCACAGCCACCATAAGCTACCCAGCAAAGGTGGTATTCGCTACAGCGTGTATGTAGATGAAGAGGAAGTGATGGCCCTGGCCACGCTCATGACCTTCAAATGCGCCCTCGTCGATGTTCCGTTTGGCGGGGCAAAAGGTGGCGTCAAAATCAACCCCCGCACCAGCTCCGTAGAGACACTGGAGCGCGTAACGCGCCGGTATGCTAGCGAACTGATTAAGAAAAATCTCATTGGTCCCGGCATGGATGTGCCTGCCCCCGATTACGGTACAGGCAGCCGCGAAATGGCTTGGATTGCCGACACCTATCTAGCGTTCAAATTTGGCGACACCAACGCGCTGGGCTGCGTAACAGGCAAGCCCGTGGGCCAAGGTGGTATCCGCGGCCGGACTGAAGCTACTGGTCTGGGCGTATTCTTCGGCTTGCGCGAACTGCTAGCCGACAACGAACTCCTGAAAAAACTCGGGATGACGAGCGGTATGGCCGGCAAACGAATTATCGTACAAGGCCTGGGCAATGTAGGCTACCACGCGGCGCACTTCTGCGAGTTGGAAGGCGCCATCATCACGGGGATTGCAGAGCGCGAGGGGGGCATTTTTAACGCCGATGGCCTCGATGTAGCCGCCGTGTTTAAGCACCGCAACGAAAGTGGCTCCATCATTAATTATCCCGGCGCGCAAAACGTAGCAGAAGCTAGTCAATTGCTGGAGTATGAGTGTGATGTGCTGTTGCCCGCCGCGCTGGAAAACCAGATTCACGCTGGTAATGCCGCTCGCATTAAAGCCAAGATAATTGCGGAAGGCGCCAACGGTCCTACTACCAAGGATGCCGAGAAGATTCTGCTCGAACGCGGCGTTGTTATCCTCCCCGACCTTTACCTCAACGCGGGGGGCGTTACGGTTTCGTACTTCGAGTGGCTAAAGAATCTCTCAAATGTGCGCTTTGGTCGCATGGGCAAACGGGCGGAAGAAGCGTCTCTCCGCCGCCTAGTAACCACTATCGAGCAGACCACCGGTAAGAGCATCAGCGCTCAGGAACGGGAGCTAATCATTCAGGGCGCCGACGAAACCAGCCTCGTGCGCTCGGGCCTAGAAGACACCATGATTGTGGCTTACCATGAGATTAGAGAGGTAATGCATCAGATCAAGGGAATTGAAGATCTGCGCACTGCCGCCTTCTATAGCGCTATCGAGAAAGTAGGCGTCAGCTATCAGTCATTGGGTATATTCCCATAAGCCTAGATGCTTTTCGAAAGAACCAAAAACACAAAAGGCCGCACCATATGGTGCGGCCTTTTGTGTTTTTGGTTTGTGTTATGTGAAATGCCTGTTAGCGCCTCTTAATATGATGGAGCGCGGTAGGAAACCAAGCCTTGTTCGGGACGATAGTTGTTGCTCAGCTTCGGATACGTGCCAGTGCCATCATACGCCCGTTTATCGGGGTGGGCTTGGCAAGTGGTTGAGCAAGCACCTTCGAGTTCATGACCACAGTTTTCGCAGAGAGCTAGATGAGCGTTGCAGTGCGGATTGGCACAGTTCACAAGCCTGTCGGAAGGGGCTTGGCAGTGGTGGCAGTTGGAGATAATGGTGGGATTGACGCTGTTCACATCCACCGCCACGCGGTTGTCGAAGACGTAACATTTGCCCTCGAAATCTTCACCACCCTCTTCAATACCGTACTTAATAATGCCGCCGTGGAGTTGGTACACGTTCTCGAAACCCTGCTCCAGTAAGTAGGCGCTGGCTTTCTCGCATTTGACACCGCCAGTGCAATACGTCAGAATTTTCTTATCCTTAAACTCCTTCAGACGCTCCACCCGCTCGGGGAAGTCGCGGAAGTTTTCCATGTCCAAGGTGACGGCGTTTTTAAAACGACCCACGTTGTATTCGTAGTCAGAACGCACATCCACCACTACCACATCATCGCGGTCTTTGAGTTCCTTAAACTCTTGTGGTGAAAGATGTTGCCCAGTGCGCACGTGCGGCCGCACATGACGCAGGCTGCTGTGCACAATTTCAGGCTTCACGCGAACATGCAGCTTCTGAAAGGTATGCGCAGGCGCTTCATCAACCTTAAACTCTAAGGCAGCGAAGCGGGGATCGGCTTTTACAATCTGCATATACTCCTCACAGTCAGCCGCTAGCCCCGACACCGTACCATTGAGACCTTCAGCCGCCACGATAATGCGACCTAACAGCTTCAAACGCAGACACAGCCGATGATGCTCATCGCGGAACGCCTCCGGATTTTCAATCGGTGAATAGCAGTAGTAAAGCAGAACGCGATAATCCATCTCTGAAATGGTGTTTTGTGCTACGAGTGAATGCTAAATTAGGCACGAAGGGTTCCGGGGGGCTTTTTTTGCGTAACTAAATACAAGTCACGTTTCACCCTTCCCAAAAGTCAGTCCCTAAACTTTCGCGGCCGGGTTCCCGAATACCGTCTGGTTGGCTGCTACATCAGCTACTACAACAGATCCAGCACCCACGCGGGCTTTTGCGCCGATCTTGACGCCCCCAACGATGATAGCGCCCGGGCCGATAAACGCCTGCTCAGCCAACACGGCGCCTGCATTAACGATGGCTCCAGCGCCAACCTGCACAAAGTCGGCCAGTTCTACCTGCACGTCAATTACGGCATTGGCCCCGATCAGACAGCTGTTGCCCATTTTGCTGTTGCTGGATACGACGGCTCCAGCCCCGACGAGGTTGCCATGACCCAGCCACGCCTGTTCCGAAACGCTGGCGCGAGCGTGAATGGCATTAACTGGCACCACCTCATATTCATCACGAAGCATATTGGTGAGGCTGCGGCGGCTGGCCGTATCCTCGGTGGCCACGAACACTTCGCACTTTTTGCCCAATAGCTTGAGCAATTCGCGGTCGTCGGTGTTGCCCATCACGGGCACGTTGTTTAGCTCGGTATTCTGCAGCTTAGCATCGTCGTCGAGCAGACAATACACGACTACATCGTTGCTTTGAAAGGCATCTAGTGCCGTTGCACCCAGGCTTTGTGCGCCCAAAATGATTACTGGATTTTCCATGCGAAGCTAAAATGCCCCCAGGGGCGATTTTTTCTAAACTGCAAAGATACACCCTGCTGCGAGCGGGGCCAAGCATTGGGCAATAGTCGGCAAGTATTGCTATCGAAAACCAGTACCTACTCAGCCCTAAAGCGAGGAAGCCAGCGGGCCACGTACTCATTCTGGAGCAGCAGAAACACCAGATACGGTAGCAATACCGCCCGATAGCGGTTCAAAGTGCCCAGGTTAGGGGTGCTCAGTCCAAGTAAAGCAGCCAAAGCGAGGCAGTATAGCACTAAAACCACGACCAGCGCGAATGGTAGATAGCCGGGGCGCCGACGAGCCAATGCTACCAGAGTGACCCCAATTAATAATAGCAAAGCCAGGTTTTCAAGGCTAGCTACTATATATAAAAGCTGTTTATCCTCCCCAAGCCAGGGGCGAGTAATGGTACTTATTATGGCTTTCGGTGCATAGCTAAGCATGCTTTCCAACGTAGGCTTTAAGTCGGTGTACTCAATATGAGGGCGTGTTTGGGAGGCTCTTAGCAATTGGTAATAGTTGTTGCTGAGCTGATTAGTAAACTTATTAACGCGAAGAACGGGGAATATTTCAGCCGCCACCCGCATGCCTCCTACCAGCACTACCACGATAACGGCCAACTGAACCTGCCAATGCCGGGCGCGGCCAAAAAACTGTTGCACCAGATGCACTATAATAAGACTGCTTAATCCGCCCAAAAGCAGACCGGCGAAGAAAAAGCGCATTTTGAAGTGCAACCAAGCTAGCAGCAGAGCCCCAACCATCCCTGCCAGTCGAACGGGTTGACCACCATACAGCCAACCTACAACCAATGCGGTGAGCCAAGCCCCACTCCCTATTAGCAGGCTCTCTTTTGTGATGCCAGCCGACCAATAAACCACTGACGGCCATGCCAGCCATGCTATTGCCGCCGCCGCTAACGGTACTTGAGGCAAATACTTTTCTACCGCCCGCACCAGCTGCCAGCTGCCCACGAAACTGAATAGGCTTAAATAAGCTCCATTCACAAACGGATTCCCCAGCGACCCCAGATTCAGTACCGACAGAAGCTTGATGATAAAGAAGGTATTTGAAAAGCCGTGAAAAATGAGCTTTTCCCCGTAGCCATGGAATTCTTCACCCAGCAGCGTATGCAGCCAGGCACCAGGATTATCCCATAGTTGGGCGTTGAGTAGTTTCCCCCAGAACTGAAAATAATCGGCATCGCTGGTGAGCGCGAGGCACGCAGCGACACCCGCCAGGAGCCGTAGCCCCAAGGCAGGCAGCATCACCCGGCGCAACGCAGAAGCGCGGGCTTGCCGCCGCAGCCAATAAGCTAGCGCTACCACCATTACTATATTCAGCCCAACGGCAACTACGATCTTCACCTGGGGGGCAAATTATGTTGCAAAATCCGGCTGCCTACTGCGCATTGCAGGCAGCGGCGTGGCTGGCAGTAACCATGGTGCATAGCTAGCAGGCCTTGCGAATCGGCGGCAGTGCGGTGCTCAAAATGAAGTTTTTCGTAAGGCGCCGTAAGATGATTGCGCTCAGCGGGCAGCTGTTCTAACAAACCTATGGCTTGCTCCACCAACTCGGGCTGGCCCACATGGCGAGCATAGGCTACACGCAGGGGCACCACTACGTTGATTATCAGCAGATGAATGCTACTTTGACCTAAAGCAGCTACTTTACCGGGGCTGCCCGGCCGGTAGTGCGTTTGCCAATAGGGCGACACCGCCACCCGAAAAAACTGCTCCAAAGCCCCCACGCTAACCGCCGTAAGTAGCGCATCAAACAGGGCCGGACGGGCATGAAGCAAAGCCGCGAGCTGAGCGATACGTACAGTGGGAAAGTTAGCGGGCCGCAGACGCAGAAAATTCCAGGCATGAGCCGGCAGGGCCAGAGCAGCCAACTCATATTTATGGCGCAGAAACTCATACTCCCGACGCAGGTCGGCTAGGTAAGCATCACTGGGGGGCAAATCTGAGGCGGTGGGCAAGAGTCCGGCCTGACCGAAAAGCAACGCTTCCATCTGCAGGGAATCATGGCGGTGACGGCGTAGAATACTCAGCGGCAATGCCTTGGCCAACCGCGCTAAGGGTTCACTATTTTTCTTAAACCCAAATGCTGCCGCCAGTGCATGGTATGCTGTGGCCTCCCAATCGCCGCCCAAGTGTTTGTTCTGGATTTCTATCAAATCAGCCTTTTGCTCTACTCTTTCCAGCAATGCCCTCCCGAGCATCATGGTGCGGGTAATGCTCGGCACCAATGGCAAAAATGGCGCACAGGGCACTGATACTGTATCTAAATTGCCCCCCAGAGTGGCATAAGTAGTTAAAAGAGCCGGCGTTAGGCGTGGAGCTAGAGTCAGCGAAGGAATGGCAGAGCCATTGGTACGCTGCACGGGTTGATCGGCCGCATACACCACGTGCAATACCACTTGGTCGTACTTTGGGTCCGTCTGGTGCTGATGGCGCTGCCAGTCGGAAGCCCGCAAATGGATTTCAACGGCTCCATTCCATTCAACCTCTCCAATCTGAAGACGAGCATTCAGGAAGTCGGGACCGGCATCAGTATTGTGTTGACCGGGACGCAATACAACAAGCTTTTCCCCCTGATCTGTTAGCAAATCTGCTTTATCGAAATACTGGTGCTGCCAGACGTAGTGAAGTAGCTCTTCTTTCATAAGTAATAAGGTGATCTAATATAAGTAGTAGCCGGGCAGGACCGGATAACGCCCTGATTAACTAAAATTTGCTTGAAGGCGGTATACAAAAACCAAGCACTTCTTTCAGATTAGCCACCAAAAAAACGGCCCGCCTCCACCAAAAGTGAAAGCGGGCCGAAATTCTTGAGCCGTGGATTAACGCAGGTCAATCACCTTTACGCCCTTGTACTTCGCCTTATCAAAGTTGAAGGTAGTGGCATCTACCGGCGGATTCGGCTGGAATTTGCGGATAGTTACGGTTGTACGGCTGCCGTTCTTTTTGAACATCTTCCAGCTTTTCAACGATTTATCCGCCTTACTCACGGACAAACGCACTTTAAAAACCTGATTGTTCTTATCCTCTGGGGCTAGCTCAATGATATCAACGGCCTCACCGGCTTCTTTGGCTTCCTGTACATAAGAGTACTTATAGCCCTTTTTATACAAGGTATAAATCTGAGCCGGTGATATCTCGCCTTCTTCAGGCTCGTAGTCAGAGATATTCACCTCGTTTTCGTCCTTCATATAGGTCCACATCGTCTGGCCGTTGTTGATGATTTCCTGACCACTCAACTTCAGCCGAAACTTTTGGCCACTTACCGTTATGTCACCGGTCATGTTCTCCTTCACCTTAGCCGCGTCGTTTTCGAGGGTTTGGGTGAAAGTGGCTTTAAACGCTTTCATTGCCTGGTATTTGGCACTCATCTGGTCGAGAATCTTACCAGCTTTGGGGTCCTGCTGCACGGGAGCAGCAGCAATCAGCGTAACCGAAAACGCCAGTAAAGCGATATACTTTTTCATTGCAAAGGGAAAGGGATAGCTTGGGCGAAACAAGGATTTAGTTGACTTTAATCCTTCATTTCTAACTTTTGTTCAGGTTATTCAATAATTGCTCCAAACTGTACTCGTCCGGAATTAATACCTCACGGGCTTTGCTGCCCTCGAATGGTCCTACGACGCCAGCGTGTTCAAGTTGGTCAATCAGGCGTCCGGCGCGGTTATATCCTAGTTTCAGACGACGTTGGAGCAGCGAGGTACTGCCTTGCTGATGCGTCACGATAACGCGGGCAGCTTCCTCGAACATACTGTCGCGGGAAGCCGGATCAAAGTCTTCGTTGTTACCGCCCGTATCACCTTCGGCACCAGCCACTTCAGGCAGCAAATACGCTTCCGGATAGCCTTGTTGCTCACCCACGAAGTCGCAAAGACGATCTACTTCGGGCGTATCAATAAATGCGCACTGCACCCGAATCAGATCGGAGCCGGCTGAGAACAGCATGTCGCCTTGCCCGACCAACTGATCGGCGCCACCGGTGTCCAGAATGGTGCGGGAGTCAATCTTGGAAGTTACTTTGAAAGAGATGCGGCACGGAAAGTTGGCCTTGATAATACCGGTGATTACGTTCACGGAAGGCCGCTGCGTAGCTACAATCAGGTGAATACCAATGGCACGCGCCAATTGAGCCAGACGCGCGATGGGTGTTTCCACCTCCTTCCCTGCTGTCATCATCAAGTCGGCCAACTCATCGATAACCAGCACAATGAATGGCATGAACCGGTGGCCTTTTTTAGGGCTAAGCCGACGCTCTACAAACTTGCGGTTGTACTCCTTCAGGTTGCGGCAGCCAGCATCCTTTAATAGGTCGTAGCGCCGATCCATCTCCATACACAAGGAGTTGAGCGTGTTCACCACCTTTTTTGTGTCGGTGATGATGGCTTCTTCCGTGTCGGGGAGTTTAGCTAGGAAGTGGCGCTCTATCTTGTTGAAGATGCTCAGTTCCACCTTTTTAGGATCGACGAGCACAAACTTCAACTGCGAAGGATGCCGCTTGTAAATCAACGATGCTAGAATCACGTTCAAGCCAACTGACTTACCCTGACCTGTAGCACCGGCCATGAGTAAGTGCGGCATTTTGGCCAAATCGGCCACAAATACTTCGTTGGTGATCGTGCGGCCGAAGGCAATGGGCAGATCCATTTCACTGGTGCGAAACTTCTCGTGGCTCAGCACCGAACGGATGCTCACCATTTCCTTCTTGGTATTCGGCACCTCAATACCAATGGTTCCTTTACCCGGTATAGGCGCAATGATGCGAATACCCAATGCCGCCAAACTCAGGGCAATATCATCTTCCAAGCTCTTAATCTTGGAGATGCGCACGCCGGCGTCCGGCACAATCTCATACAGCGTCACCGTGGGGCCGATGGTGGCTTTAATGCTGGCGATGTTGATGCCATAGTGCCCCAGCGTTTCAACGATGCGGTCTTTGTTATCCTCGAGTTCCTCCTTGCTCACCTGGGCTTTGGCGGCACCGTAGTCGTTGAGTAGTTCTAGGGTTGGATATTGGTAGCGCGAAAGGTCAAGCGTGGGGTCGTAGTTCTCCGTGCCTTCGGCGAAGAAGTCGTCGTCATCGGCCACGGTGATAGCCATGGGGGCGTTTCGGCAGGAGTTGCCGGGGCAACAGTTAAAGGTGGTGAACTGGGCGCAGCCGTAGTGCCGTCAGCCAGATCAGCTAGGGAAAGCGGCGTAGGTACACGGCTACTCACGGGAGCTACCTCGGCATCAACCGGCATTTCAACGGAGAAGCTCGGTCCGCTGATGCTAGCAGCCGAAGCAGCCAATGCTGCCGCGCTCGACGTGGCCACGCTGGGCGCAACCGACAACGGCAGGGACTCGCCGGCTGGCGCCGTTACGCTGAAAGATGGAGAGGCAACCGAACCTGTATATGACGGAACTTCCACTTCCAACTCATCACTTTCGTCCTCCCCTATCGTTGAGGTAAACTGAGGCGCAACTTCCTCCTCCGGTTCCTTCCTAGCGACGGGCTTTATGTTGCGCAACGTCATCTGGGGGGCAATTTCGGTCTCTTCGGCATCGAGTGAGGCGGTGGGGTCAGCCCCGTGATTCACGCCAAGGCCGGTGCGGCCATACAGATCTAATCCATCGGTGCTTGCGTTGGGGCTCGCGGCATCTGCTTCCTCTTCGGCAGCCGTTCCCATGTTCAGACTGGTAACATTAAAGAAGAAGACCACGAAGGAAATCAGCAAAAATGCCAGCAGCAGTACCGTACCCCAACCAATCAGGCTATCGAGCCAGGAGGCTACTTCGTACCCAATGCCGCCACTCAAAAAATCGAGGGTATGCGCCAGGTTTGGGTCAGCGTCGGGGGTTTGGAGGGTAAGTACCACGTAGCCAAGCAAAGCACTCAGCCATAGCATCGAAAACAGGCACAACGCAATGACATAGCTGAGCGACACGCCTATTCCTGCCCGTCGGAACACGATTTTATACCCCAAAAAGAAGACGATAGGAATGACCGCAAACGCGGCTACGCCAAAGCCTTTATAAATGAGCACCTGCGCGGCCATTGCCCCTAACAGGCCCAGCCAGTTACCCGATTCTTGCCCCGCTTCCTTGGCGGGCGTGGTGGCCAAGCTACCTACCACACTCTGATCGGCGTGGCCCGTAAACAGGAACGACACGAAGGCAATTGTAAGGTAAATGGACCCTAGCAGGAAGAAAAAACCGAGAAAGAGTTGAAAGCGACGGTCGCGCACAAAGCTAAAAATGCCCCCAATGAAGGCGGTTTCGGCCATTGGCGCGGCGGTTTCGGGGCTTTGATAGCAGCCTTGGCTGCTGGTTTTGGACCAGCCTCATTGCGGCGACTATTCTCGCGGGGCGCCGGAGCGGGGTCTGGCGCGGGCGTTGGGCGCGTGGCGGGACGGGCGACCGGGCGGGGCTCGTTGCCGCGGGCCGGCGGAGTGATGGGTTGTTTATATGTATTCTTTGCCATGCTTAGGCACCGAAAGGCTAAATGTAAAAGTCACGAGGCGGTAGTGTGGCTTCTGCGGGGAATGATTTCTCCCGGCAGCCAACACCTCACGCTTCGTAAAGATACACTTGCCCGCCCGCAGTCCTAACCGAAAATTTGCCCCCCAAATTGCTCAGATGCTTGAATATGCTGGTTCCAAAACCATTACAGGACAAAAAGCCAATAGCAAATAACAAGCTTGAGCCCTTGGGCGGAGCTATCTAATGGCTCTACTCAAGGGCTCAATACAGAGTTGATCTGATACTGCTTGTTTAGCTGCGCGGGTGAAACTCAGTAATAACCTGCTTGAGGTAGTCCCGATCGAGGTGGGTGTAAATTTCAGTAGTGGTAATGCTTTCGTGGCCCAGCATTTCCTGCACGGCGCGCAGGTCGGCACCGCCTTCAATGAGGTGGGTAGCAAAGCTGTGTCGGAACGTATGTGGGCTTATAGTTTTGCGAATACCTGCTTTGTCAGCCAGCGCTTTGATAATGTTAAAGATCATTACCCGCGACAATTTTGCCCCCCGCCGATTCAAAAACACGAAATCCTCGTGGCCACGCTCAATGTCGAGATGGCAGCGCACGCCAGTAAGATAGATATTCAGGTGCTTGAGGGCATCGCGGCCAATGGGCACGAGTCGTTCCTTATTGCCTTTGCCCGTGACGCGCACAAAGCCCTGATCAGCATACAAATTAGACAAGCGCAGCTCCGTCAGTTCGGATACACGCAGGCCTGAGGAGTACAGCACTTCCAGGATAGCGCGGTTGCGAGTGCCCTCGTTGGTGCTTACATCCACCGCATCCAACAATTGTGTTATTTCTTCATACGCCAAGGTATCAGGCAGCTTGCGGCCAATTTTAGGCGCCTCCAGCGTATCAGTTGGATCGAGCAGCAGCATATCTTCCATAATAAGGAAGCTATAAAAGGCTTTGATACCGGAAAGCGTACGGGCTTGGGAAGTAGCCCCAAGGCCCAATTCTCCCAACCAAGCCAGAAAATCGCGTAGAATACGAGTTGTTACCTGCTCTGGGTTAGCCGGGAGTTTCGATATTTCCAGGTACTGCCGCAATTTGCCCACATCCCGCACATACGCCTCCACACTATTGCCTGATAATGACTTTTCGAGTTGTAAATAGCCCTCAAATTGCTTGAGGCTGATGGACCAATTCAATAGTATAAAAGTTAGAAGCGTGAGGTGTGAGGAAGAATCCAAGAGTCGTGCCGAATGGGGGGCTTTTTCCAGGAATCTGCAGGAGTATTAGGGTCGGGTAATAGTTGTAGCAGCAAGTAGTACTTTTTGGCTCAATCTAGAAAACGCTAGTTTTAGCCACGTTCCCCGACCTTTACCTTTTCGCTTCACTCCTGCTTCATGAAAATCATCATCATCAACGGTCCCAACCTCAACTTATTGGGTCGCCGCGAACCGGGCATCTATGGCAACCGCTCTTTCGAAGACTTTCTGCCTGATTTGCACGAGGCATTTCCCGCCATTAAGCTCGAGTATTTTCAGTCGAGCCACGAGGGCGAGCTAATTGATAAGCTGCATGAAGTGGGCTTCACTTTTCATGGCATTGTGCTCAACGCCGGTGGGTACACGCATACCAGCGTTGCCCTGGCCGATGCCGTGGCTGCTATCAATACGCCTGTAATAGAGGTACATCTGTCTAACCTGGCAGCCCGCGAAGAGTTTCGGCAGAAAAGTTTACTGGGCAAACATTGCGTCGGCACTATCACCGGCTTTAAGCTCGACAGCTACCGGCTGGCCCTGCATTATTTTGAAGGATTACGGCCCAAGCGCGTTGGTTTTAAGGTGTAAAGGTTAATTGCTTGCTGGGGGCTTTTTTGCATTCAGGCTCATATACTGAACATGAATCAAGCCGAGGCGGGCGTTAGTTACCCCAAGAAAGGCAGCGGCCAAACTCCGCTCCTACTACCTTTGTCTTCTCCACTAGCAATCACCAACTGAATGTATACTTTCAATCCTGGACCATCGGCGGTGTATCCGGCCGTGCGCCAATACCTCACGGATGCCTTCGATGAAGGCTGGCTATCGGCTCCGCACCGCGGCGAGCGTTTCACGGGCTTGGTACGCCAAACCGTGACTGATCTTCGGGCTAAGCTTAATATCCCACAAGACTACACCGTTTTCTTCCTCAGCTCGGCCACGGAGTGCTGGGAAGTTTTAACCCAAAGCCTGACGCCCACTAAGAGCTTTCACCTATATAGTGGAGCCTTCGGGGAAAAGTGGCTCGACTATGCCCGCGCCCTGCGCCCTGCCTCTACCGGCCTAGCCTTTGGACTCGATGAACTGCCCAATGTGCACACGCTCCCCTTCAACGACGACACCGATCTGGTTTGCCTTACCCAGAACGAGACCTCAAACGCGACTCAACTCCGCGATGGTTTTATCCTGAACGTGTTCAACCGCCTCGGCAACGCTTTACTAGCCATCGATGCCACTTCGTCTCTGGGGGGCATTCAACTCAAATATATTAAGGCCGATATTTGGTTTGCCTCAGTGCAAAAGGCTTTTGGCTTGCCCGCTGGCTTAGCGCTTATGGTGCTTTCGCCTCGGGCAGTGGCTCGCTTCCGTCACCTCAACGAGCGTGCCCACTACAATAGCCTGACGGCCCAGTACGAGAAAATGCTCAACTGGCAAACCAATTACACTCCCAACGTACTCGGCATTTATTTGCTCAGCCGCGTTCTTCAGGATCGAGCACCTATTAAGGCTGTGCACCAACACCTTCAAGACCGGGCCACCAAGCTCTACGATTTCTTCGATAGCGCTACCCAGCTGAGCCCGCTGGTGCAAAACCCCGAGACCCGCTCCACCACCGTCATTGGCTTGCAAGGCCCCCAGCCCTCATCGACGAGATAAAGCGCAGCGCTTTGGCCCAAGGCATGCAACTGGGCAATGGCTATGGCACCTGGAAAGCGAATAGCCTACGCATTGCCAACTTCCCAGCCATTCCAGATGCAGCCTACGAGAAGCTGGTGCAGTTTTTCGCTAAGGACTTCGCTTGATTTCAACTCTAAGCGTCAGCAGGCTCCTTTACTTCACAAAGTAGCCGATGGGCGTTATTCTAATTGTTTTGCTCCTCCACTCAGGCTGCATTTTGCAGCCCTCCGGTTGAGGTTACCAGTATGTTTTCACTCAAAGAAATCTTCTCCGTCACGCTTACGCTGTTCGCTATCATTGACATTCTGGGCTCCATTCCCATTATAATTCAGATCCGGCAGCGTGAGGGCAAAGTGCATTCCGAGAAAGCCACGTTGGTAGCGGGGGCGCTCATGGTGATCTTCCTATTTCTCGGCCAAAGCATTTTGTCCTTATTTGGCGTTGACTTTCAATCGTTTGCCTTAGCCGGCGCCATCATCATCTTCCTCATTGGCATGGAGATGATTCTGGGCATTGAGCTATTCCGCAACGATCCGCTGGCGGCATCGGGCTCCATCGTGCCTCTTGCTTTCCCCATCATCGTAGGGGCCGGCACCATGACCACCTTGCTCTCGTTGCGTGCGGCGTACTCCTTGCCTAATGTACTGGTAGGCATCGCGCTGAACCTTGTCTTTGTGTACGCGGTACTCAAAAGCAGCGCCTGGATTGAGCGCAAGCTCGGCAAGGCCGGAGAAGACATTCTACGCCGCGTTTTCGGGGTGATTCTGCTAGCAATTGCTATTAAGCTATTTAAAGCCAACTTTTAAGTAAGTATCTGATTATCCGGATTGTCGGCTGACCATTCACACATCCAATCGATGCGCGGTCAGGCAGTCGGCAATTCGGATATATTGCCATCCAATCCGTAAGAATGATTTATCTTTTTACCGACGGGTCGTCCCGCGGAAACCCTGGCCCGGGCGGCTATGGTGCCATTCTACGCTTCGGCCGACATGAGAAAGAGCTTACTGAAGGCTTTCGGCTCACCACAAATAACCGAATGGAGCTACTCGCAGTAATCGTTGGTTTGGAGGCTGTAACGCGTCCCGAAATGCCCATTACTGTTGTCACCGACTCGAAATATGTGGTTGATGCCGTTGAGAAGCGCTGGGTATTTGGTTGGGCGATGAAGCCTGATTTTGGCAAGAAAGCTAATGAAGACCTCTGGCGTCGCTTCCTAAAGGTGTATAAGCAACGCACGGTGCATTTTCGCTGGGTGCGTGGCCACAATGGCCACCCCGAGAATGAGCGCTGCGACCGACTAGCTGTATTCAGTGCTACCCAAGGCAAGCTACTTGTAGATGAAGGCTATGAGCTTATTGAGGCTAAACGGTAAATTCACTTTCATACCGCTCACTCGGCTTATTTACCGCAAAGCATAGCCATAGTACTAGCCTAATTCACTAATGCGACCCCCTTACTATTCTTCCTTAACGGGTGTGCGAGCAGTAGCTGCGTTCATGGTCTATTTGCACCATTATAATCCGGGGCAACTAATATTTAACAGTCCTTTTTTAAAATCTATATTTCACGAATTCCACGTAGGAGTAACAATTTTCTTTACCCTTAGTGGTTTTCTTATTACAGAAAGATACTTTGCTACTGATGTAGTATCCATCAAAAATATAAAAACATACCTTATCAATCGATTTGCGAGGATATACCCCTTGTATATTATTTTGACTCTTCCAGTCTTTTTTATTGCTTTTTATAATGTGGGTTTTAGTAGATACTATTTATATGCGCTTATCCTAAACATTACGCTTCTTAAGAGTTTATCTCTAGAATACGCATTCACTGGGCTGCCCCAGGCTTGGTCGCTAACCGTGGAGGAGTGTTTCTATTTTTTTGCCATATTCTTTTTCGCAGCTCTAAATGCTCCCCGATTCAGTAAAGCTATAGTTTGGATATCAGCTATAGTTTTACTACCCGCGACAGGGTTTGTACTGGTTAAAATCTTCAACAATCTGCACTTGCCATTCTTTGAAAATATATCCTTTGTGGCATACACTACTTTTTTTGGCCGCTTTTTCGAGTTCTTTATTGGCGCTGGTTTAGCGTTGTTATTAAAGAAAGTAAAAACTAATCATTATTTACCTTTTCTCACGTACGGAGGCATTACACTATTTTCACTTGGCGTATTCGCATTAACAAAAATAAAAATAGCGTACGAAGCTAATTTTGGCATAAGCCCACCCATTGGTATTGCAGTAAATAACCTTTATTTTCCTTTATGCATAGCCATTATATTTATGGGATTACTCAGAGAAAAAAGCCTTATATCAACGTTTTTATCTACCAAACTATTATCTGTACTTGGGAAAAGCTCTTATGCATTTTACCTGATTCATATGGGCCTTATTCACGAGTTACTGTCGCCTTATTTCAATGAGGAATCAATATTAGGGGCTGTGGCCATTTATTTGGTCCTGGTAGTGTTAGCAATAGCTTTGTATTTCTTTTTCGAAGAGCCAGTAAATAAAAAAATCAAATCACTTACTTCTCGTCACAATTGGCCAACTCCTACTTCCAGTTCAAGCAATTCCGCATTGAGCAAGGCCAGTGTGCGATGAAGGTGTGCACCGATGCCTGTGTGCTCGGTGCGGCGGCTTACTTATCTGAAGATACTCGCCTCTTGGATATCGGCACGGGTACTGGGCTGTTGGCCTTAATGGCCGCCCAGCGAAATCCTGCTATTCGGATAGACGCAGTTGAAATAGATGAACTGGCGGCCGCACAAGCGATTGATAACGTGACGGCCAGTCCTTGGCCAGAGCGCATCAAGGTTCACGGAATGAGTTTAGCGCAATTTGCTGGTACCCAACCAGAGCCTTTCGATCATATTATCTCTAATCCGCCTTTTTTTCGGCATTCCCTGCGCTCTCCTGACGTAGCCCGGACAACGGCCCGCCACACCGCCACTGATACGTTATCCTTTGAGGCACTAATTGCCTTCACTGCACAATATCTGACCCACAGCGGTCGGCTTACTATACTATTGCCTCCGCCGGAAATGCACCATTTCGAACAAACGGCAGCCTTAGGGGGCTTTTTTCCTAGCGTGCAGCTGGAATTGCATCATCGCTTGGGTAGCCGAGCCAACCGACATATTACTACCTTCACCCGAATGCCGGTGGCTACTAAAAGTCACAGTCTGGCCATCTACACTGAGACTGGGTCAGCGTATTCTCCCGAATTTAAGGCTTTGCTACGCGACTTTTATCTGGCTTTCTGAGCTGCTTCTGCCATTCTTAATAAACCTTAGCACGTTAAGAATCGCCCACAAGCTCAAACCTGATGTGAAAACGATTTATTAATCCGGAAGCTCGCTTTCTTCTTCCTGAAATTGAATTCCGTACTCAGCCTCTAGTTCAGCCAAAATCGGCTCGTATAAGTTGGCGTGCGTTGGGATAACCACGCCACGCTGGGGCACCAGACCACGGGTAAGGCGGCGCACGGCCATTCCCAGGGGCAAGCCTACTGTTTTGGCCATTGCCGTGTGCGTGGCGTCGTCGCCGGGCACAACCAGCGAGGAGGTACGCCGGTATCGTTTGCCCTGCAACGTAAACTCAAACAGGTGCTGCATCACAATCAAGTCGCGGTCGCCAGGCTGGAGACGCCATTTTTCGGTCAGTAAATGCTCCAGTAGCTGGGCGGGCGTGGCATTGGGTAGGCCAACCGCTACATGCTTGAATAGCCCGAGCCAGCTGAGCAGTCGCATTTCCTCCCCTTCCGGATTCAACTCCAGATAATCGGCAAAGTGTATTGCCAAATTGCCCCCCACGGCAGCGGCGGGAGGCAAATAGGCAGCAATAAGTTGTTGCCACGTCCAATCGGCTGTATTTCCCAAATGCACGGTGTCATCGGTGAGGCCGAGGCGCACCAAAGCATTCCAGGCAGCACAATAGCCCGGCCGGCGTAGGGTGCCGCGCAAAATGGTCGGGATAGTATCGAGGCCATACGGCGCGCGGTAACTGAGCGAATCGCGATTAGCATAGCCTTCAAACTGTCCGTAGCCGGGCACTTCCAACACCTCAAAGCGGCGAAATAGCTGTTGGTACGGAATAAAATGCGGCCGACCATTTTCAAGGTATTTGGCGGTGCTTTGCCCAGCCAAAACCACATTGCGCGGGTTCCAGGTAAACTTGTATCGCCACGGATTATCCCCTTCTGACTCGGGAGTAAGCAAACCGCCACAGTAGGATTTGAAAGACAGTAATTGTCCCCCACGGGCCCGAATCGCGCCTATTGCCTGCATCGCCGACATATGATCGAGACCCGGGTCGAGGCCACACTCCATCAGCAGCGTGACGCCGGCGGCCTGGGCTTCTGCATCTAAGGCCCGAATTTCGTCGGTGGCGTAGCTAGCGGTGGCCAGGTGACGGCCGTGGTGCAGGCAAGCGCGAGCTACCATAGGATGAAACGCCGCGGGCAGCATGGATATCACTACATCAGCGGCAGCTACTAATTCATTCAGCAGCACATCATTCTGAATATCAAATGGTACTACGCGGGCGTATTCGGTGTGCGCTACGAGTATGGGCACCAAATGAGCTGGCTGCACATCGGCCACGGTGAGGTACCAGCCCTCACTGGGCGCATGGCGCAAGAGGTAGTTTATCAGAGAAGACGCCGAACGACCGGCCCCGAGCAGCAGAATATTTTTCAAGAGATGGGTGCGAAGTGATGCGCAATTGTACGAACTCTATCTCTAATTGGAGCCTGACGGCTGGGCATTACGTTTATTGCGAAGAGGCAGCAGTTGCAAATACTGTTGGGGCTGCTAACGAACGAGGCAGGGGCGTGGGGGGCAAATTTTTGAATGTTTGGATGTAGATACACTTGTAAAAGGATAAATGTCTTACATTCACCGCCCCTTCTCCTACCGGGGCCGCTTGGTTGGTGATGGAACGCTGCATTTCCTTAGACCTGCCAATGGCTCACCCGTTACAACTGACTATTACTGTGGATGTACTGGCTTCCGAAGCGGAGCTCACACCATCCGAAGCCATCATTTGGCACGCGGCCCGCGCCGCCACCGATCATGCCTACGCTCCTTACTCTCACTTTAATGTGGGTGCTGCGCTGCTCCTCGACGACGGCTCGGTTTTCCGGGGTTCAAATCAGGAAAATGCGGCGTATCCATCGGGTTTGTGCGCCGAACGTACGGCTTTATTTGGCCTGGCGGTAAGCCAGCCTGAACGTCGCATTGTTGGGATGGCGGTGGCCGCACGCCCGGCTCAGGGCGATTTTATGCTGGCAATGCCGTGCGGAGCCTGCCGCCAAGTGATGACTGAGTACGAAAACCGCCAGGGCCAGCTGATTCCGCTGCTTTTGCCCGGCCCCGAAGGCACTATTTACCGCTTCCGCACGCTGGCCGATTTGCTGCCGTTTCAGTTTTCCGCCGAAAATCTACCGGGGCAGTCCACATAGTTACTGCTGTAATATTCTAACGATCAGGTGTGGCTTTAGCTCAGGAACATCAGCTCACAGTGGCGCGTACGGCGCGGTACTATCAGTTGGGTGAGTTTTCTGAGCGCACCCGGCACGTGTGGTTTGTGTGTCATGGCTACGGACAGTTGGCGGCGTATTTTATCCGGCATTTTGCCGTGCTCACCGAAGCCGACGACATTGTCATACTAGCTCCCGAAGGCCTCTCCCGCTTTTATTTACAGGGCAATGGCGGTCGGATCGGGGCGAGTTGGATGACGCGCGAAGACCGACTGGCTGAGATTGACGACTATGTTGCCTATTTAAATCAATTGGCTGGGACGCTTTTCGAAAAAAGCCCCCCGGCGTAGCTGTCACTGTGTTAGGCTTCTCGCAGGGCGCAGCTACCGTTAGCCGGTGGCTGGCCCGCGCAACGTTTCGGCCAGACCGGCTCATTTTGTGGGCTGGTGCCTTCCCCGACGATATCGACTACGCGGTGGCTACCCATTTACTACAACGCCTGCCAGTAGTGCTAGTGTGCGGCGACCAAGACGAATTTATCAAGGAAGCTGACTTACAAAAGCAGCGCGACTTTCTCCTTAAGTTGGGCGTTGAGCCAACCATCCTGCGCTTTACGGGCAAGCATGAGCTTCAGGCCAGCGTCTTAAGGCAATTGAAGTAGCGCGGCGCTTAGCTGGCTATCAGCATATCAGCATCGTTTTACCTTCCGGGTTGATTTCTTGGCTTTTTTCGAGGCCTCATATCGTTTGCCGGCCTAGGTGAATAATGGAAGCTCGACATAAGCGGTCGTTCTGTGAGGGCGGCATTTTTTGAAAAGCACTTACCGCCGCAAACCAGAAACATAAACTATCAGTGGTTTCTCCCAGTGAACAAGTTGGCATTAATAGCTGATCATTAGAAAGTTGGTTTCGTATAAGACAGCAAGACAATGCTACATTCTTATATTATTTTACGATATATGCCTACAATTAGGTGTTTCTAAGCAGTAGGATCGCATGTAATTGACGGGTAACTTTTCATTGCTAATCAGCTATGCAGCGAGGCATTATCCATTTGACTTATCCCACGTTTGCCTGCGATGGATCAGTAGTGATCAGCGCATCCTCTATTGGCTTTCCCTGCCTGCCCGTTTGCAGTTATGTAATTGTATTTGTGCTGCTTTTGGGATGTGATTTCCTGATGCCATCAGTTGCGAAGGCTGCCCCTAATTTGCCCCCCAAGCTTGCCGATACGCTTTACCTGCGAGAATCGAATGGCGCTCACCTCTCCGAAACCTACCGTTATTACACAGAGCCTTTTTCAGCCCCTGCCACACCTACTCACGCCGATAGTATGTTTAGGTCTGGGGCTTTTAGCGCAGGCCCATGGCATCGGACGCTTAACTTGGGCTTTGCGCACCAGCGACTTTGGCTGCGATTGGCTGTGGTGAATACGTTGCCGCAACGCACACGTTTTATCTGGAGCCTCTATAACTACACCGATAGCGCTACCCTTTACTACCGGCGGGCGGGCGACGAGTTATTTACGCGGGTTTCCGCTGCTTCCTCCCAGGTTCCGGCTGCTGAGCGCATATTTCCGGCTCGGGCCTTGTGCCTGCCGTTCACGCTCGCGACCGGCGAGCAGGCCGAATTATATCTCCGCATTGATCATCATGCGGGCGCTCTCTACGTGCCCACCGACGTGACCACGACCGAGGATTTTCTGGCTTGGGAAGTGAATTATGTTTTTACGAAGCGCTGGATTTGGCTCATCGGGTTTTATTTGGGTAGCGCCGTATTCAACCTTGTTTTGTTCGGGTTCCTACGCGACCGAATTCACCTGTGGTATGTAGCGTATGTGGTCTTCACCACAATTTTCCTGCTAATGGAGGATGGGCTGGATGCGTTGGCTTTTCCGGCCGGTATCTACCGCTTGCTGTGGTCTATTGGCCAATTCAACTTTATGCTGCTGGCAGCAGCCTGCGGGCTTCGCATACTGCAGTTATTTCTGCGGCTGCGCAATGGCTGGTCGTTTCTCTACCGTTTGGGTACTGGTTTGATTGTTACGGCCGCTGTTTTTGTGCTGGTTTACACGCTGCTTTATCCGTCCGCTCGCATTCAGGGAAATACACTGGGTCTTACCCTGCTCAACGGTGGGCGGGAGGTGCTGCTGGTTGCCATTTTCACCTATTGTTGGGTAGCGCTCATAACCGTTTTCCGGGCCCCGAACCACCGCCGCCTGGCTCTCTACTACTCCCTCACCTACTTCTTTTTCTTCGGGGGGTTTGTACTGTTCTGGCTAAACCATGTTGGGCTTACAACACTACATTTGGTTGAGCCCAATGCTTTGGCTTGGGGGCTATTTCTGGAGCTGTTGGTACTAAGCTTCTTGCTCACCGGACGCTTTCGCCACACATTACGCCAAAATGCCAAGCTGCGCATCCGGCAGCTTCGCCAGCGCAATGACATGGGCGCCCGCCTGATAGCTGCTCAGGAAGAAGAACGTGAACACCTGGCCCGTGAATTACACGACGCCTTGGGGCCAAATCTCATGGCCTTGCACATGGCCTGGCAAGGGCAGGCAATTCGTGATGCCCTGGCTGCATTCCCCGAGGCCGCCGCCGCCGCACGCCAAACCGAATTGCTATTGCGCCACCTGCGCGACGAGGTGCGTACCCTAAGTCATGCGCTGCTGCCCGCCGAGCCCGGCCTGGGTGGTTTAAGCGACTCTATAGCGCACTTAGGCGAGCTATTGAATCTCTACGGCCACCCTACCGTGCGCACCTACTGTGATGCCCAACTCGACACTATTCCGCAACCCTTGCAAATGTCAGCTTATCGAATTGCGGCTGAGTTGCTAAATAACGCGGTGCGCCATGCTCGTGCCTCCGAAGTAAACGTGCAGCTACTCAGACACCCAACCTCCTTGGAGGTTCTGGTAGAAGATAATGGAAAAGGCTTTGAATCAAGTACTGCTGGCAATGGCATTGGCTTGCGGGGCGTACGTGCCCGCGCCGATTATTTGGGCGGTCAGGTTCACATCGATAGCTCCAGCACTGGCACCAGTATCATGGTTTGGCTACCGTGTTGAGCTCGGAAAGTCTTGCTAGCAAGGTCAGGGTGAGCTGTCATTTCCACCACGCCTTCGGCAGGCTACGCTACTAACTGTTGATGCTATGTTTTGCTATCGACTATAACTTGTGAACAAAAAAGCCCCCAATTCATATTTGGGGGGCTTTTTTGTTCACAGTTTTATCTTGAAAGCGGATACTTATAATTCTTTTCGCATGGTAGTAGCGGCTGCTTGCGCGGCTGGCAAAAGCAGAACTTCCGCGATGTTTACGTGGGCCGGACGCGTAACCATAAACTGAATGACATCTGCCACATCTTCGGCTCGCAGGGGTTCGTAGCCTTTATACACGTTACTGGCGCGTTCAGTATCTCCTTTGAAGCGAACCGTTGAGAACTCCGTTTCTAC
Organism: Hymenobacter sp. HDW8; assembly: GCF_011305775.1. Classification (NCBI taxonomy): domain Bacteria; kingdom Pseudomonadati; phylum Bacteroidota; class Cytophagia; order Cytophagales; family Hymenobacteraceae; genus Hymenobacter; species Hymenobacter sp. HDW8. Next base: position 80,403 of record NZ_CP049907.1, on the reverse strand, counting down.
CGCCCCCGGATTGACCTCTGCCACCCGAATGTGGTGGGGCAACAGATCCAAGCGCATACCTTTTGAAAGCGCAGCTACGGCCGCTTTGGAGGCACAATACACGTTGCCATTGGCATAGGTTTCACTCCCGGCAATCGAGCCAATATTGATAATGTGGCCCTGCTTACGTTGCACCATGCTGGGTAAAATGGCTTGGCTCACGTTGAGCAGACCTTTGACATTACTGTCCAGCATTTGATCCCAATCGTCGGGGTCGCCGTCTTGAATTGGAGCTAGGCCATGCGCACCACCAGCATTATTGACCAGCACATCGATTTGCTGAAACTCTGCAGGCAGACTCGCCACGGCAGCATCGGTGGCCGCACGGTCGCGCACGTCGAAGAGCAGCAGATGCACGGGTGTAGGGGCAAGCTGTAGCGCTAGTTCTTCTAGTCGTTCCCGCCGGCGCCCCGTCACAACAAGTTGAAAACCCGCGTGGGCCAGTGTTACGGCCGTCGCCCGACCAATTCCTGAAGAAGCGCCTGTAATGAAAGCTGTTTTCATGATAAGCTGTGCAAATATGGAAGTTACAGACAAGAAAAAAAGCCCCCCAGAGCACGGAATCAGGCGCTGGGGGGCTTTTTTGGCTCTTGATCTATTCGAAAGTAAAATATAGTGTAACAGTGTGAGCGCGCATACTTTGCAGGCTACGGCTGTACACGTTGTCGCCGGGCTGTAAGAGGTTGGTCAAGCCGTGAGATACTCTTAATTCAGGCGCAAATTTAAACAGCGGGTAGAATAAGTCGAGCCCAACACCATACTCAATGGCTATGTCGCTATCATCGGTGCGGAGCAGGTTTCGCTCAGGGTCTTTTCGGCGGTTGCCCACGTTAAAGCTCGGCTTGACGCCTCCTACTACATACACCCGCGTGTTGCGCCGCCGGTCAGAGTGAAACTTCAACAAAAGTGGAAATTCAAGCTGCGTAGTTCCTATTTCCTGCGTCTGAATGGAGTCGCTGGTGAGTAGAGGTTTAAACTCCACGCGGCGCGTGATAAAGCTCACTCCCGGCGCGAAACGCAAGTTGAAATGATTAGCTAAGCGTACATCACCCACAAAACCAACCGAAAAGCCGGGACTGATTATAGAGTTAGCGGTTACCGCCTGGCTGCCTACATACGCTTGCGACTGCTCAATGCGGTAACTCGAGAAATTGGGCGCGATATAAAAGCCAGGGTGAAACCACCGGTTGTCATAATCGGCCAAGTTATCGACGGTGATAGATTTAATATTTCCCCGCTTACCAATTTTGGCGCGGGTCTTTCGCTGCGCCTCTGCACTTAATGGCAGCAGCAACAAAAGAAATCCGACGAGAGCCAGACAATTTATTTTTGAGCTGTGTAAATGGAGCTTATGCCGAACGTGAGGGGTTGCCATGCGGGATTTTTGAAGCCAACCTGCGTTAAAATGGACAGGAAGTCAGGACCATCGGGGAAAGCCTGCACCGATTCGGGCAGGTAGGTGTACGCAGCGCGGTCTTTGGAAATAAGCTTCCCAAAAACGGGCAATACGCGCCGGAAATAGAAATTATACGCTTGCTTGAGCGGGAATGCAGTGGGTTTGGAGAACTCCAGAATCACCATTTTGCCCCCCGGCCGCAATACCCGCTGCATTTCAGCGAGTCCTTGCTTCAGGTTTTCAAAATTACGCACTCCAAACGAAGCAGTCACCGCATCGAAGTGATTATCTGGAAAAGGCAGGCTTTCTGAATCGCCTAGCTCGAGTTGAATACGATGAGAAAGGCCCTTATCGACCAGCTTGCGCCGTCCTACCTCCAGCATACCTTCTGAGATATCAACACCGGTCACCTGCGTTTCCGGCGACAGGCGCAGGCTCTCAATAGCAAAGTCGGCCGTACCGGTAGCAATATCCAGAATGCGCGTCGGGCGCAGATCCTTCAACTGATTCACGGCCTTACGCCGCCAATAAATATCAGTACCAGCGCTCAGGAAGTGATTCAGGAAGTCATACTTGCCAGCGATGCTGTTAAACATCTGGGCTACCTGCGACTTCTTGCCGGCAGCATCGTCTTTATAGGGTACAACAGTCATAAGGATCTGGGGCAAACAACGAAAGAAGGGGGGCAAAATTGCTCAAACATAACGCGGTGGGGGGCATTATGTTGAAAAAAAACGGGTCGGGCATACTGCCCGACCCGTTTTTTAGGGTAGTCGAAAGCCGATTAGTCGTTGTCGGTCTTTACTTTGGTCTTACCGTCAGCATCTTTCACTTTGGAGTCAATCTCGCCATTTTTGGCTTTGGTCTTCGACTCTTCGCCATTGGCTGACTCCGTCTTGATTTTCACTTTCTCATCATCCACTTTCGTTTTGATCGTAGTGCCGTCGGCCGTTTTAACCTTGGCTTTACCATCTGGCAACGCAGTGCCCATAGGAGCAGCAGTTGTGGAAGAGTCTGTGGTCGTAGCTGGCGTGGTTGAAGCTGGGGCTACTGATTGGGAAGTCGATGGCGTCGTGCCAGCGCCGGTAGTGGTAGTGTTGCCACCTGTGTTCAGGGCTGGAGCAGGCTCGCCTTCACGCTGAATCACGCGGAACTCAACCCGACGGTTAAGCTGCATGTTCTCAGGCGTATCATTCGGAGCAGCCGGACGACGCTCACCGTAGCTTGCCGTTACGAGGCGAGCATCAGAGATGCCCTTACGCAGCAAATACTTATAAGCGGCCGTCGAGCGGTTGTCGCCGAGGGTCATGTTGTACTCATCCGTATTACGTGAGTCACAGTGACCTTCCACCGAAATATTTACGCCGGGGTTAGCCTTCAGAATGCTGGCAATTCGATCTAGTTCGGTGATAGACTCAGGACGCAACGCGTACTTATCCGTCTCGAAGTAGATTTTCTTGAAAGCATACACATTGGAGCTGTCCACGTAAGGCACGTAGAAGTTTTTCTCAACGATTGTCGAGTCGTTGATGGCTACTGGCACCTGGAACTCCTCCGTAATGATGTTCTTGCCATCTACGGATACGGCAACCTGATAAGGACGACCCGACAGTACGCTTACCTGGTAATCACCCGTTCCGGGCTTAGTAACGTCGCGGTAGCTAAGGGCAGTCTGGTCAGCCTGTGCACCACTGAACACCAACTCTACGCCTGGAATAACAGTGCTATCACGCTGGCTGAATACTTTACCACGGATAATAGCATTCTTGATGTAGTTGATGGTATAAATATCTTTCTCACCGTAGCCGCCAATGCGGTAGCTAGATAAATACGCATAGGTACCATCTGCACTCAGGCGGTAGTAGGTATCATCATCAGGCGTGTTGATTGGGTAGCCCATATTCTCGGGCCGGCCCCACTTCCGACCTATGGAGTCGTAAGTAGACTTAAAGATGTCATACCCACCCATGGTGTTTAGACCACGTGAGCTGAAGTACATCGTTTTGCCGTCTTTGCTCAAGTAAGGGCTGTCATCATCATACTTGGTGTTGATGCCAGTTACCGGCTTAGGCTTACCCCAGTCTCCATTGCCAGAGCGAGTAGACACATAGATATCCAGCGTATTATCCTCAGAGTACTTACCCGTAGAAAAATACATTGTCTGACCATCTGGCGTAATGTAAGCGTCCGACTCGAAAGCACTGGTATTGATATTGCCATTCAGCTTTTTAGGTGGAGTCCAGTCGCCTCCCGTTTTTTCGGAGTAAAACAGGTCACCATTCTCGTCCTGGCGATACATCAGCATTTTGGTGTCGTTATCGTACACCTGAATGGATGCGTCATGGCCTTTACCGTTGAGGACACCGCTGAGTGAGCGAGGCTTTTCCCACTCATCGTCTCCAATGCGCTTCGCTTCGAAGATATCCTCGAAATACTCACCGTCTGCGGCTAGATTACCGCCTTTTTTGCTATTGCCAGCGCCGGCACCAGTTACATTCTCGCCCCGGGAAGTGAAGAGTAGAACTTTGTCATCGGACGTAATAACGGGGCTATGCTCAGAGTGAATCGTATTAATCGTGGGTCCGAGGTTCTTCACGAAGATGTCCTTCGGAGTGCTGAACTGAACCTTTGCGTTTTTGCTGTGCTGGATCAGCTGCGCCAATTCGGCTTTACGCGTGTCCTTTTGCTTTAGCGTGGCGTTATAGGTCTGATAATGGGTGATTGCCTCATCAAAGTTGTAGTTGAGGTGATCAACCCGGCCCAACCAATACTCAACATCCTTCGAAACCTTCGGCTTCAAACGCTGAGCTTTATAAATATAGTCGCTAGCTTTTTCCTTGTCGAACGACATGTAAGAAACACCGGCCCGAAACAGAGCAAGCGCATTGTTTGGCTCTGCGGCTAGTACCTGCTCGTAAAAAGGAATAGAAGCTCGGTAGTTCTCTTGAGAAAAGAACTTATTCGCAGTCTTGAGTTGCTTACGGGTACCCTGTGCCATTGCGGGCTGAGCTACAGCAGCGGCAAGGGCGAAGGCACAAGAAGCTTTCAATAAACTTCTGACTAAGTTATCCATTGTTGGAGGGGGGTTTATTACTAAAGAGTGCTGGAAGTATGATGTAGCAGAAAGGCGCTTAACTTATGAGGAAAGGAATCCGGTCAAATGGGCCCTTATACTTGAATGTAGTTCTAAAGTTTGGAGCTATTTAGCACGTTCTAAGAAACGGCGTTTAAAAAGTGCAAATAACATTCTAATTAAACCAGCATATTTCTATCCAAAAAGCAGGTACTTGGCGGCAAAGATAGAAATTTTATAATACGACCTTCATCCTATACAATTTAATTAAAAAAAATCCTGTGACGGGTTTTAAACGCATTAAATTCATTGGCCTAAATATATGGAGGCAAATAATAATGTGCGCGCATAATGCATGCAACAACAACGCTCTGCGAGTAAACTAAATAGCTACGGAGCGTTACGGCCAAGGCTTTCACTTACCTTTGCAGCATCACCCGTGCAGAGAAAACCATGCTGATTCGCGAAGCTAAATTTGTTACAAGTAACTCACGTGCAGACCAATGCCCGCCCCCTACCCTGCCTGAATACGCTTTTATCGGGCGCTCGAACGTGGGGAAGTCTTCACTGATTAACATGCTTACGAATCAGAAAGGATTAGCTAAAACCTCCTCTTCTCCTGGCAAGACGCAGCTAATAAATCACTTTCTTATTAACAATGAGTGGTATTTGGTCGACTTGCCGGGTTATGGCTATGCCAAAGTAAGCAAGACAGCGCGAGCGACTTGGAGCAAAATGATTGGATTCTACATGCGCCAGCGCGAGAACCTGACTTGCGTGTTTGTGCTTATCGACTCGCGCCATCCGCCCCTCGCCCCTGATATTGAGTTTATCGAGATGCTGGGCAAAGAAGGCGTTCCTTTCGTGCTTGTATTTACCAAAGCCGATAAGCAATCGGGCTCACGTACCCAGCAAAATGTGGTAGATTATACCCGAAAGCTAAGTGAAACCTGGGACGAACTTCCGCGCTATTTTATCACCTCAGCGGAGGATATGACGGGCCGCGATGAAGTGCTGGATTTTATTAATGAGATAAATAAGCAGCTAGCGCAGACACCAGACACTCCTTAAATTGGCCTTGTAATTGCCAATACGAGAATATTATTTTTCGACGTATTAATCTGTTTTTTTCATGAAAAGAATCTCATTTGTTTTTTTTCTGGCTTTACTACTTAGTGCCGCACCGAGCTTCGCTCAAACTCCGGCTGCTAAACCAGCAGCTCCTACCGGCGTGGGCAAAGCTATTCCGGTTGCTGAGTATTATGAAGGTGGTCAGGAAGCCATGTATGCTTTTATCGATAAGCAAATCAACTACCCTGTGCTTGCCCGTCGCAATCGTATTCAAGGTACTTGTATCGTGAGTTTTACGCTGAACACGGATGGTACCATGACGGGTATTAAACTGGTGAAGGGCGTGGGCGGCGGTCTTGGTGAAGAAGCTTTGCGCGTTGTGCGCCTGCTCAAGTTCAACAAGCCCGATTACGCGATTCTGACTAGCTTGCCCATCGTTTTCCGCTTGTCAGCTAACAAGCCGGCTGGCAACACTGAATAACTTTTCTTTTTCATCCCAACTGTTTTTTTATGCCCTACGACCTGAAGGAAATCGCCGCCATAAGCGGAATGCCGGGTCTTTACCGCTTGGTGCGCCCAACCCGCAACGGCGTTATTGTAGAGTCGCTCGACGAGAAGGCGGCCCGCTCGGTAGCCTCAGCCCGCAATAAGGTTTCGCTCCTGCAGGAGATCTCCATTTATACCCAGGATTACGACCAGACGGTGCCTCTGACGGAAGTATTCGATCGGATTTATCAGCAGCACGGCACTAGCCTGTCTGTCACGAATAAAGCTGATGACCGCGACCTGACGTCCTTTATGGAAAGCATCATTCCAGACTATGACCGCCAGCGAGTGTATATGTCTGACATTAAAAAGCTGGTATCGTGGTATCATGCCGTAAGCAGCCGCCTCGACTACCAAGCGCCGGCCGCAGAGGAAGCTGCCAGCACTGAGGAAGCAGATGAGCCCGCCAAAAAAGCCCCCCAAGCCAAGTCGAAAGAGGCGGATAAGGCTGGCACACAGCAGGAAACCGCAGCAGCAGATGAGGCACTGAGCACGGCTGGTATTATTCCCGCAGAAGGCGAAACGGATGAGCCTACAAACCCCGAAGCGGGCGATGAGACCAAAGCAGCTAAGAAGGGCAAGAAGAAAGCTGAGTAAATAGCTTCGACCCTATAAAAAAGCCCCCCCAGAAATTATTCTGGGGGCTTTTTTATAACCTAAGGATGATTCTATTAACTGACTGCGACATCGGCAGCCGCTTGCTCTTTGGCCAATAGCTCCTCGGCTTTTTCTACTAATTCCGTGGAGCCAATAAATAAGGGGCAGCGCTCGTGCAGATTGCTTGGCTCAATTTCCATCGTCCGTTGGCGACCATTGCTGGCTTTGCCGCCAGCCTGCTCTACAATGAAAGCTAAGGTATTGCACTCATACAGCAGGCGTAATTTGCCTTGGGGGCTTTTTTGGTTGCTGGGTAAATATAGATACCGCCTTTGAGCAGGTTGCGATGGAAGTCAGCAACCAAAGACCCGATATAGCGAGCCGAAAAGCTATTCTCTTTACAGTGAGCGACGAAGGCCGCTACGCCCGGTGAAAACGAGTCAGAGCTACCTTCATTGATCGAGTAGATCGTGCCTGTTTTAGGCGAAATAATATTGGGATGTGAAAGGAAAAACTCACCCAGCGAGGGCTCATACGTAAAGCCGTTTACACCATTGCCCGTAGTGTACACGAGCATGGTGCTGGAGCCATAAATAACGTAGCCAGCCGCTACCTGGTGGGTGCCAGGCTGCAGACAATCCTGCTCCGTGCCATCGGTGCCGGTGGGCGAAATGCGCCGGTAAATACTGAAAATAGTCCCGATAGAAACGTTTACGTCAATATTGGAAGAGCCATCCAGCGGGTCGATTGCCACGACGTACTTACCCTGGGTGTTGCCCGTTTGGATCATCTCATCGTCTTCTTCCGACACGATGGTGCATACCTCGCCGCCATTGCGCAAGGCCCGGATAAAGCGGATATTAGCAATCACGTCCAGCTTCTGCTGATCTTCGCCCTGCACATTACGATTGCCATAAGCCCCGGCGATATCAATGAGGCCGGAACGATTGATTTCGCGGTTCACGATTTTGGCCGCTAAAGCAATGTCGCGCAGCAACTGAGAAAGCTCCCCCGTAGCGTAGGGAAAGTCCTCCTGCTTGCGCATAATGAAACGGTCGAGGGTGGCGCCGACCGGAAGAGCGAGTTTATTATGATCCATATGGGTGGGATAGAGAACCGTGGGTCTGGTATGCAAAACTAAGCGATTTGAATTGTTTCCGAAGTGCTGAGTTGAAGCGATTGTACCTTTTCGGGCACAATTCGCAACACTAAAGCCGAGTACGTACTTTTGGCCCATGCAGGAAAAGCATCGTTTGCTGGTTTACAAATTTGGCGGCGCATCGGTGCGCGATGCTGAAGCTATTCGCAATTTGGCGCGCATTGTGGGCGCAAATGCCCCCCATACTCAACTACTCATTGTGGTATCGGCGATGGGCAAGACAACCAATGCGCTAGAGGAGATTTTCCATCTGGCGCATTCGGGCCTGGATTACGCCGCCCCGCTCGCTGCATTGCGGGAATACCATCAGAACGTAGCGTTGGAACTGCTGCCAGAAATTGGGGGGCAAATTAGCACTGATGGAGCAGTCGAAACGCAGCTCGGAATGCTGCTAAGTCAGCTCAGCGACCAGCTCACCGTCCTCACTCCCGGAGACTACGACCGACAGTACGACCAGATTGTGAGCTACGGCGAGCTGCTAGCAACCAGCATCGTGGCACAGGCGTTGGGCGCACATTGGCTTGATTGCCGGCCTCTTATTCGGACTGACTATACCTGGCGCGAAGGCCGCCTCGACTGGCCCACCACGGAGTATAATATTCGCGATGAAGTGCCCCGCCTCCTACTGGCGGGCCCCGTCGTGACGCAGGGGTTTCTGGGTGGAACGGCTAGTGGCGCCACCACCACGCTTGGCCGCGAAGGCTCTGACTTTACCGCTGCCATTTTTGCGTATTGCCTACACGCAGAGTCTGTTACGATCTGGAAAGACGTGGCCGGCCTGCTCAATGCCGACCCCAAAATATTTGCCGATACGGTGCGCTACCCGGAAATCAGCTACCAGGAGACAATTGAAATGGCGTATTATGGCGCCTCCGTCATTCATCCCAAAACCATCAAGCCGCTGGCGGTGCAACATATTCCGCTGTACGTGAAGTCGTTTCTGGACCCCACGGCCGAAGGAACTCGCATTGGTGATTGTCGGCACGCGGCCTTGGCACCCGCCTTTATTCGCAAAACTAATCAGTGCCTGATATCCTTCGAATCAAAAGATCTCACCTTTATTTCGGAGGAAAATCTGGAAGTCATTTTTGGCGCATTAGCTCAAGTGCGGCTCAAGATTAACCTGATGCAGAACTCCGCAATATCCTTCTCCGTCTGCACCGACTTTTCCGCCTACCGCTTAGAAAAACTGCTAGAGCATCTGCGCGACCAGTTCACCATTCATTACAATACGGAATTGGAGCTATACACCATCAAAAACTACGACTCGGCCAGTATCCAACGTCTCACTAATGGCCGCGAGCTACTGCTGGAACAACGCACCCGCCTTACTTTTCAGTTTGTATCGCGAGGCGGGTTAAATGAATTCGTAAAATAAGTTTGGTTACTAATCAGCCTTCGAGCACTACACCAGCCTCTTAATTCAGCATCCTCTACCCCACCCACCACATGGAGTTTATAACTGTTACGCCCGCCGCGCGGCCTCAGGTAGCCCTCATTCAGCTCAATCGGCCCAAAGAGTTGAACGCTTTGAATTTGCAACTGATGCAGGAGGTGGCCGCGGCCCTGAAAGAATTGTGCGCCGACGATACCGTGCGCGTCATTGTGCTCACCGGTAGCGAGCGAGCTTTCGCGGCCGGCGCCGATATCAAGCAAATGGCGGGGCGGACGGCCATCGATATGCTCACCATCGACCAGTTCAGCACTTGGGATCAGATTCGGAAAACGCATAAGCCGCTAATTGCGGCCGTTTCGGGCTTTGCGTTGGGTGGCGGCTGCGAGTTGGCCATGACCTGCGACATGATTGTGGCCTCGGAAACGGCGCAGTTTGGGCAGCCTGAAATTCGTATCGGTACGATGCCAGGCGCGGGTGGCACACAACGGCTTACGCGGGCGTTGGGCAAAGCGCGCGCTATGGAAATGGTACTCACCGGCCAGTCGATTTCGGCGATGGAAGCCGAGCGCCACGGCCTTGTAAATAAAGTAGTGCCCGTGGGGCAGTACTTGGAGGAAGCGTTCCGATTGGCGGCCAGCATTGCGCAGATGTCGCCGGTAGCGGCGCGCCTCGCTAAAGAATCGGTGAACCGGGCGTTTGAGACGCATTTGGACGAAGGACTGCACTTTGAGCGCAAAAACTTCTATATGACGTTTGCTTCTGAAGACCAGAAAGAAGGAATGGCGGCTTTTGTGGAAAAGCGGCCCGCCGATTTTAAGGGGCGCTAGTATCTGGTATCCAGAGTGGGGCAACGTAGTCGAAGGCGTTGTTCCACTTTGGATCTTCTACTGCAACGCCACATTTTCGCTGCCCAGCGAACATTATTGTCCTTCTACACCTTATTAAGGTACCGTTTAAGGAGAACCTATTTTTTCTGTGAGCACTTCAACTGAACATTCTGACGCTTCATTGCCAGCGACTCCTACCCGCCAATGGCTGCGCGACCGGCTAACGCAGGTGGGTTTGCGGGCTACGCGCCAGCGGCTTGTTATTCTGGAGAGCGTGGTTGTGGAGAAGGGCCACCCGACAGCCGAACAGGTGCACCGCCAAGTGCTGATGCACGATGCGACGGTGTCGCTGGGAACGGTGTATAAGGCGCTTGACAGCTTTGTTACAACGGGGCTGTGCAAGCGAGTGCCTACGGCTGAAGGAGCGTGTCGCCGCTACGATGCCGACTGTTCAATCCATCACCATTTGTATTGCTCCAACACGCAGGAAATAATTGACTACTGCGACCCGCAGCTGGACGCGCTGATTCGGGAATTTCTGGAAGCTCGTGGCTTTCAGAACTTTCGGCCCCGCTCCTTTTCGCTGCATATCACCGGCGAGCGGGCTGACTCAACAAACGAGCAACAATAATTGCCCCCCAGCTTCATCTTAGCGTATAGCAAAGCTGCCGAAGCTGCACGTTAGGATAAAATGCGCCTTTAGGCAACGTACAAGTCATCTACGTTCACCTTATTTCACCCCTCAATCACCTTTTCCATGGCAGTTTTAGTTGGCAAGCGTGCACCCTCTTTCAAGGCTACGGCCGTTGTTGATGGTGAATTCGAACAAGAGTTTTCCCTTGATCGGTATCTGGGCAAAAAACATGTAGTCTTTTTCTTTTATCCCGCCGACTTCACGTTCGTTTGTCCTACCGAAATTCTTGCCTTCCAGGATAAGCTGGCCGAGTTTGAGTCGAAGGGCGTTGCCTTGGTGGGCTGCTCTACCGATACGCATTTTTCGCATTTTGCTTGGCTCAGAACGCCACGCGCAGATGGTGGCATTGAAGGCGTGACGTATCCACTAGTGGCCGATGTTACTAAAACTATTGCCGCTAACTACGACGTGCTTGGCGGCCACTACGACTACAACGAAACCGGCGAAATGACCTTTGTTGGGTCGCCTCTCGCGTATCGGGCCCTTTTCCTGATTGATAAAGATGGTATCGTACGCCATCAGCTTGTTAACGATGGCCCGCTGGGGCGCAACATTGACGAGGCCTTGCGTATGGTGAGCGCCCTTCAATATTATGAGGTGAAAGGCGAACAATGCCCTGCTAACTGGACTGAGGGTCAAGAAGGAGTATTCGCAACCCGCATCGACGTGTTTGACCACCTTTCCAAACAGGGCGTTACCCAATAATTTCACATTTCGTATCAACAACAAGCAGAAGCTCTGGCCACTTGGTCAGAGCTTTTTTGCAAATGGCTAACCAGAAGGCTGTAATTTTGCCCCCCCAACTGCTGGCCGAACGCTACTGGACGGCCGCACAAAGCCATAACTGTCACCCCAGATAGTGAGCAGCTTGGTATTGGTCTCTTACCCACTGACAATCAATTCATTGCTTTTTCTATATAATCTTGCTCTCCAAACCTATGCCTTGCTGCTGCGCTTGGTTGCATCGTTTGTGCCCAAGGCAGAGCAATGGCTGAGTGGGCGGCGCGGGTTGCTGCCTCATATTCAGCAGACGCTCAAGGACGAAACGGCGCCGTTGGTGTGGTTTCACTGCGCTTCGTTGGGCGAGTTTGAACAGGGCCGTCCGCTAATGGAAGCGTTCATGCAGGAACATCCCCAGTTCAAGCTTGTGCTCACGTTCTTCTCGCCATCGGGTTATAACGTGCGCAAATCGTGGCCGGGGGCACACTATGTGTTCTACCTGCCGCTCGATACTGCGGCCAACGCCCGCACTTTTCTCGATGCCGTGTGCCCTCAGCTAGCTGTATTTGTGAAGTACGAGTTCTGGTATCATTTCCTGACCCAGCTGCAGCGTCGCCGCGTGCCGGTGGTGTGTGTGTCGGCTATTTTCCGGCCCCAGCAAGTATTTTTCAAACCTTGGGGGGCTTTTTTCCGCAAAATTATTGGCCGCTTTACGCACATATTCACCCAAAACGAGGCGTCGGTAGAGCTGTTGCGAACTATCGGCATTCGGCAGGCCAGCGTGGCCGGCGACACCCGCTTCGATACGGTGGTGCGCACGGCCCTAGCCTCGCCCAAGCCGCTGCCCTTGGTGGAGGCCTTCGTGGCCGATGGCGCCCCGGTGTTTATTGTAGGCAGCAACTGGCCCGAAGATTTGCCGGCCCTCACGCCCCTGTTGCGGCAGTATCAGGAGGAGATGCGCTTCATTTTTGCCCCCCACGAAATCACCGAAACCAATCTGGCTTTAGTAGAGGCGGCGCTGCCGGGCCGCGTGGCGCGTTACTCCACCGCTACCCAGGCTACGGTAGCCAAAGCGCGCGTGTTACTCATGGACAATGTGGGGTTGCTAAGTCAGTTGTACCGCTTTGGCACCTACGCCTATATCGGTGGCGCATTTGGGAAAGGGCTGCACAATACGCTGGAAGCGGCGGCCTTTGGCTTGCCTCTGTTTTTCGGACCTACCTACACTAAGTTCCAGGAAGCCGTTGATCTAGTGGAGATGGGGGCTGCGTTTCCTGTGCACACAGCCGAAGAGTTGAAAACGGCGTTTGGGCTCTTATGGTACCAGAATGAGGTTCGACTGCGCGTGCAGGATATGAGCTTGGAATATGTACACCAACAGGCCGGAGCCACCGCCAAGATTATGGCGGAGCTGGCAAAGATGCACGTGGTACCTGTTGTTAATTAATAATCAAGACTCCATGACTGGCACTGTCATCAAATCAACCGGCTCATGGTATCTGGTGCGCGAGCATAGCACGGGGGTATTGCACCGCTGCCGGCTACGCGGCAAATTCAAGCAGAAAGGCTTGAAAGTGAGTAACCCATTAGCTGTCGGCGACCAGGTGGAGTTTACGGTAGAGGAGCAAACCGAGGGCGCCGGTGTGATTCATCACATTGAGCCCCGCCGCAACTACATTATTCGCCGCTCGGTGCACAAAACCGAGCACGCCCACATTGTAGCCGCTAACCTCGATCAGGCCTTGCTGGTCGTGACGCTAGTGTCGCCGGCTACTTCGTTTGGCTTTATTGATCGGTTTTTGGTAACGGCTGAGGCTTACAGCATTCCGGTCACGCTCATCTTCAATAAAACCGACCTGTACGACGACGATCTATCAGGCTATCAGGATCAGATTTCGACTATGTATGAGCGCACGGGCTACCCCAGTTTGCGCTGCTCCGCCGCGTCGGGCGAAGGGCTGGAGGCGGTAGATGCGTTGCTCGATGGCAAAGTAACGCTGCTGTCGGGCCACTCAGGCGTGGGCAAAAGCACGCTTATCAATGCGCTGGTGCCGGATCTGGATTTAAAAACCGCCGAAATCAGCGAGTTTTCGGATAAAGGCGTGCATACCACTACGTTTGCCGAGATGATGGAAGTGCGGGCGGGCACTTACCTAATTGATACGCCGGGTATTAAGGAGCTAGGCTTGGTCGATATTCCGCCGGCTCAACTGGCGCACTTCTTTCCCGAAATGCGGGCTTTATTGAATCAGTGCCGCTACCACAACTGCCAGCACGTGCACGAGCCGGGTTGTGTAGTGCGCGAAGCCGTTGATAAAGGCCGTATCGCGCTGCCGCGCTACGACAGCTACTTGAGTATGCTGGCTGGGCAAGATAACCGGCATTAGGCTTGCCTCCTGAGCTCGGGTAACGAAAGGCCGAACAATCCCGCTGTATCCTCGTTTTCCTTAGAAAACTGACTACATGCAGCTCCAAAACTCCACTTTCCTTATTACCGGCGGCACGCTGGGCATTGGTTACGCTACTGCCAAATTACTGATTCAGCACGGCGCGAAAGTCGCCATTACGGGTCGTACGGCAGCTACTGTAAAGCGTGCCGCCACTGAGTTGGGTGCCCTTGGCATTACGGCCGACGTTAGTAAGCCCGCCGACGTGCAGCGCACCTATCAGGAGTTTTTGGCAGAATTCGGCCACCTAGATTGCCTGATTAATAATGCAGGTGTTGGAACCAGCAAGAAACTGGTGGATCTAACGCCCGAAGATTTCCAGCGGGTGCACGACACCAACATAGTGGGCGCGGCGCTGATGGCCCAGCAAGCAGCTAAACTGTTTATGGAGCAGAAATCCGGCAACATTATCAATATCGGCTCTTCCGCCGCCACCAAAGGCTACGAAGGCGGCTCCATATACGTGGCATCCAAGTTTGCCCTGCGCGGCATGACCCAATGCTGGCAAAGCGAATTGCGCAAGTATAATGTGCGCGTTATCCTAGTGAACCCCAGCGAAGTAACGACGGCCTTCGGCAGCAAGGAGCGCCAAGAACGGCCGGAGCAACCCAACAAGCTGCGCGGCGAAGAAATTGCTTCCGCCATCAAAGGCGCCCTCGAAATGGATGACCGCGGCTTTATTACCGAGTTAAATGTGTGGGCTACGAATCCGTTTTAGCACTTAAATTAACTAAAGAAAAAGCCCCCAGATTGAGTCTGGGGGCTTTTTTAAATGGTTTTGTTACCTGCGCTTATTTGGCAGCGGGCATCAATACCTGGTCAATAACGTGGGCTACACCATTGTTAGAGAGCACGTCGGCTTGTACTACATTGGCGCCGTTTACGGTTACTTTGCCGCCTGCTGTGCTTACCGTTAGCTTTTCGCCCTGCACGGTGGTCAACTGCTGTCCATCCTTCAGATCAGCAGCCATCAAACGACCTTTTACCACGTGGTAGGTCAACAAGCCAGCTAGCTTCTCTTTACTTTCTGGCTTCAACAGGCCGTCGAGGGCTCCTTTAGGCAACGCCTCAAATGCAGCGTTCGTCGGAGCAAATACCGTGAACGGACCCGCGCTGGCTGCTTCGTCATCGAGGCCGGCAGCCTTCAGGGCCGTGGTAAGCGTGCTTATTTGCGATACAGCCATGGCGTTTTCGGCCAGGTTTTTACCCGAGGTATCCATGCGCGACGAGTCGTTCATTGCCATTGCCGGATCCATAGCCGTGGTATCGGTCATGGCTGCGTCGGTGGTTTCGGTGGTAGTGGTCGTCTCGACAGTTTTGTTGTCGCCGCAGCTCGTAACGCCAAAAGCGAAGGCAGTGGCGGTAAGCAACGTAAACGAGGTGTTTCTCAGGGTCTTTTTCATAAGACGCGAATCAGGGTTTTGGTTGAAGAAAAAAAGAAAGTAAGGTGGTAAGGCAGAGGAAGGGAACGCAACTTTACTGGGTAATTATGGCTAAGCATACGCTCTGAACCGACCAATGGGCACGTGCGCCCTGGGTTTTGGCTACCTTTGCGCCGCTTAGTTGAGCTTAATAAGCGCCAACTTGCACTTTGTGTTTAAAAAATTTATTTACTGCCCGCATGAAAACTGCTGAAATTCACACCAATAGAGGTGTAATGAAGGTGGAGTTCTTTGAGAAAGATGCTCCCCAAACTGTCAAGAACTTCACCGACCTGGCCCAGAAAGGCTTTTACGACGGTCTGAAATTTCACCGCGTTATCCCCAATTTCGTGGTACAGGGCGGCGACCCGAATACCCGCGAGGGCGCCAAAGGCATGCCTGGTACCGGCGGGCCCGGCTACAAAATCAAGTGCGAAACCTCCGGTGATAACCAGTACCACGACCGGGGTATCCTGAGCATGGCCCACGCTGGCAAAGACACGGGTGGCTCGCAGTTTTTTATCGTGCACTCGCGTGAAAACACTGCCCACCTCGACCGCGTGCACACCGTATTCGGCAAAGTGGTGGAGGGCCTGGATATCATCGACCAGATCAAAGCCAACGACGAAATCCAGAAAATCGTGGTGACGGAGGCGTAGTCCACTGTAACCCAATTTTCAAAAAAGCCCCCCAGAAACATTCTGGGGGCTTTTTTGGCATTTAGGTAGTACACGCCACGTGGTGCTAAAACAGATTACAAAGTCTGATTTAGCACGATTAATCTATTGTATCACAACAACTTAATTCATAGTAAATATTATATACAAAGTCAGATAAGCACCACGATTGGTTTGACTTGGCCATTTACAATGGCCTACTTAGAGGTAGCACGCTCGCTTCGCATTTTACTCCTCTTGTATGGCCTCTGCCTCTACCCCCACGTTCGCTGTTGTGCGGCTGTTTCGCCAAGGGCTCCTTTCCACTACGCTTAGCTGGCTTGCGCTGGCCGCCCACATCATCCTGCTTTCAGGGTGCAATTATTACCGCACAAAGCCCCAGGAAATAACCCCGACGGCAGTTACTCAGCTAGCCGAATCCAAGATTTTCCTGATCCATCAGGGCAGCACGATCTGGCAGCTCAACAATCCGCAACTCAACGGCGAGGAGCTTACAGGTCAAAAAGCGAGCGTCCAGCCCAGCTTGGCTCCTTACGTTGGGCCAAACACCCGGGTACCGCTGCGTTACAAATCGAAGGATAGGGAGCAGGTATTAAACTTGGTGCACATTTATATCACCGATTTCCGAGCGGGTGAAGCAGACCAGGTCAACATTCCGCTAACGGCAATGAATCGCCTGGATTTGGTTGAAGCCAATACTGGCAAAACCACCCTCTCCTATTTACTTGGGGCAACAGGCATTGGCGTGGGGATTTTCGTCTTGGTCGGGGTTATTGCGTTGCTCACCAAAAGCTCCTGCCCATTTGTGTACGCGCACAATGGCGAGCAATATCAATTTGTGGGCGAGGCGTATGGCGGGGCCATTTTTGCGCCATCCGAGCGCGACGACTATATGCCTCTTCCTGGCATCCAAGCCACTGGGGGGCAATTTCAGGTCAAAATAACGAATGAGCTGCGCGAGCGGCAGTACACCAACGTAGCCGAGCTGTGGGTGGCGCACCACCCCGAAAAGGTGCAGGTGCTGCTGGACAAAACCGGCAACGCACACACCATAACCCAG
This sequence comes from Hymenobacter sp. HDW8, assembly GCF_011305775.1. NCBI lineage: Bacteria > Pseudomonadati > Bacteroidota > Cytophagia > Cytophagales > Hymenobacteraceae > Hymenobacter > Hymenobacter sp. HDW8. Next base: position 63,280 of record NZ_CP049907.1, on the reverse strand, counting down.
CCGCAAACGCCGACTAAAGCCATATCCATGAGCGGCGTAAACTATACGACTCAGCTTAGCGCCCCCGACCACAAGGTGTTTCTGTTCAACGAAACTACGCCTGGCACAACCCAAAACAGCGTGATCCTCAGCTTCGATAACCCGACCCAATCTAAAACGGGCAAACTGGTGCTTCACGCGCAGAACTCGCTATGGCTAGATTATCTCTACGGCGAGTTCACCAAGAAATTCGGGAGCGCCTTCAACAAATGGGCCCGCACCCAGAAAGATGTCCCGGCCGAGGAATTGAATCAATGGTCATTAGACCAGGGCATTCCGTTAAAAATATCCCTCAAAACCGCAAAGGGCTGGGAACTCATCGACAATATTCCCACCGTAGGTCCTCTCGCCTCCCGCGATTTGGTTATTCCCTTCGCCTTGCCCGCTGGGTTGACTTCGCAGCCGCTGCAAGTAAAAATAGAAGCGGGCTTTATGTTTTGGGAGCTAGACTATGCCGCCGTCGATTTCACGCCAAATCAGCCGGTGCGTCTGGAAAAAAGCCCCCCGCAAACGGCCCGCGACGAAATCGGCCGCGACCAGCGTCAGGCTCTTTCCAGAGTGGATAGCGACTATCTGAGCCAGCTTCAGCCCGGTACGGAGGTCACGCTCACGTACCACGCCACGCCGCCAGCGGCCGGCCAACGCACCACCGCTTTTTTGCGCACTCGCGGTTATTATGAGCACATTCGTCAGTATGAGGGAGTGCCCAATCTGCCCCAACTGTACGCATTTCGCCGGCCGGGCCGCTTTATCGAGTTCTCGAAGGAGAAGTATCAGGAGTCACAGCAGGAAATGAATCTGGCCTTAGTTAATCCTTAGCACGATGGAATCAACCTTCATTCCTGAACTCAACTATTTGGATGCTGCGCCCGCTCCTGCTTCGTTAGCCACGGAGCCGATTTCAGTAGCCTTGCCAACTTTGCCCCCCACGGTAATTGCGTCGCCGTTCAAGCGGGCTATGCTGAATGGCGTGATTGATCTGGCGGGAAACAAGCTCGTATTTCAGTTTATGCGCACGCCAGCCCGAATCACTTTAGCGGCCAAGCAGGTGCAGATGCTGCGGACCACCTACTACGGGGAGCTTCAGGTACGAAAAATAGCGTGCGTGGCGGGGCGCTACTACCAGGAGTTTCAAAAGCCGGGCTGGCCATCGGCCGCGTTCAACAGCTATATAGCAACCACCATCGACCGCCTAGTGCCCTTTCGCGCTAAGCAAGACACGTTGCAGATGGTGTTTATGGCTATCACCAAAAAGTGCCCCCTAGCCTGTGAGCATTGCTTTGAGTGGGATGCGCTAAACCAGCGGGAGAAGCTTTCCCTGGCTGATTTGCGTTCGATGGTGGCAAACTTCCAGAATCGGGGCGTCACCCAGCTATTTTTCAGCGGCGGCGAGCCTATGGTTCGTATCAACGATATGCTGGAGGTGCTGCGCACGGCCAGTTCCGGTACCGACTTCTGGGTATTTACTTCCGGCTTCAACTTTACACCCGCCAATGCCCAGCGGCTCCGTGGGGCCGGCCTGACGGGCGTTTCCATCAGCCTCGATCATCATGAGCCCGCGCGGCACAACGCATTTCGCGGTTCGGCGGAGGCATATGAGCTCGCTATTCAGGCCGTGATTAACGCAAAAGAAGCTGGCTTGGTCGTCGCCCTTACTTTGTGCGCCACACAGTCGTTTACTACTGCCGCCAACCTAATGGCTTACGCCGCAATGGCTAAGCAACTGGGAGTCACGTTTATTCATGTGCTGGAGCCGCGGGCCGTAGGGCATTATGCTCAACAGGAAGTTGACCTGAGCCCGGCCCAAACGGCACTCTTAGACGAGTTTTACCTGAAACTCAACTACAGCGGCGACTACCACGATTACCCCATAGTGCATTACTACGGCTACCACCAGCGGCGCATGGGCTGTAGCGGTGGCGCCGACCGCTTCCTCTACGTCGATACCGACGGCGACATGCACGCTTGCCCTTTTTGTCAGAAGAAGTCGGGCAGCGCGCTTTCCGCTTCGTTTGATGAGGCGCTACAGGGAGTTAGGCAAGGCGGGTGTCATCAGTTTCCGGCGTCTCGTATATGAGCTAAGAATCCGGAAGGTGAAAGCGGGCCTGTACTATTACAGGCTCGCTTTTCTGTTTTCTATCGAGTTGGGTGTGCTGCAATTAATTAGGCGCTAACGGTTTGAAGCGGTTGGCTACCTCTCACTTTCTACGCAACTGAAGCAAACCAAGAAAAAATGTAAAGTTTCCATAACAGTCCTAAGCCGAGGATTACCGTTCTTTACTTCTCACCCACTAAACCAAACCCCTCTATGAAACACCTTACTCGACTAGCAGCCTGTTGCTCGCTTGCCTTACTGGCAGCCTGCAACGACGACAACAACCCGTTTGTCATTAACAAGCCTATTCAGGTTACGTCGCTCCGCTTTATTGGCGAGCATATCGTGCCGTTTGGTCAAACGTACAATGGCACCACGCTGGGGGGCTTTTCCAGCATTGACTACCGTGCAGATAATGGTTCCTATTATATTATGTGCGACGATGCCGCTACTCTACAGCCGGTTCGGTATTACACCGCCAACCTCAATTTCAACCAGAATCAATTCCTAGGCGTCACGTTTACGAGCGTGACTACGCTGAAACGGCCTGACGGTGGCAATTTTACCAGCCTCGCCGCCGACCGTAATAACGCCATTGACCCAGAAGGCATCCGCTATGACCCTACCACGATGCGCGTTATCTGGTCGAGTGAGGGCATTCGGAATTTGACTTTCACGCCACCCGTGCTAAACCAGCCGTTCCTGCGCGAGGCCAACCTCGATGGCTCTTACGTGGCTGATTTCAGCATTCCGTCGTTGTTCCGCATTCAGGCCACCGAGAATGGCACCCGTTCCAATGGCGGCTTTGAGGGTTTTGACCTCACCGCCGACGGCCGCTACCTGTTTGCTGCCCAGGAAGAACCGCTGTACGAAGATGGCCCCCGCGCTGATGTAGGCGTAGCCAACTCACCCACCCGCATCTTGCAGTACGATAAAGCTTCCCGTCAGCCCATTGCCCAGTATGCGTACCTACTCGACGAGGTGCATCAGGCGCCAAATCCTTCCAACCAATTCCGCCTCAATGGTATTGTGGAAGTCCTTACGCTTTCCGACAAGAAACTGCTGGTGATGGAAAGATCGTTTGCCGTGGGTGCTACGCCCGATTATTCGGTGAAGATCTACGAGGTTGAGCTGGCTGGGGCTACCAATATCTCGGGCCTCAATTCGCTGCAAGGTGCTAATTACAAGCCTGTGCGCAAGCGCCTGTTGCTTGATGTAGCTACCACTGGCATTCGCCGGATCGACAACCTGGAAGGCATGACGTTCGGTCCGAAACTGCCCAATGGCAACCGTTCCCTAATTCTGGTAGCCGACGACAACTTCAGCAACGGCCAGATTTCGCAGTTCCTGGCGTTTGAGGTTAAGCCTTAAAGGAGTATCAAAACCCGCAGCGTAAAGGCAGCCTATGATCTTCATAGGCTGCCTTTTTTGTAGCCACCCAGGCCGGCGTACTTACTGCTGGGGGCCATTTTCAATGCGCCGTAACAGGCGCAAAATGAACAATTTATAAAGCTGACCCGTAAGCACAGAAGTACATAAGATATAGATACTATGATGTTCAGGACCAACATACAGCGAGGAATCCTGCTTCTTTCCCTGCCCTTGACGATGAGTTGCGCTCTTATTGGAGGCGGCAATTCATCCGACCCGCAGGTGCAGGAGCTGGAGCAACGGGTAGCAGAACAAAAGCGAATTTCGGAAGAAGCTGACTTGCGGGCGAAAAGCGAAAAGCAGGAGCTAAAGGCGCGTCAGTTGCGCCTCAAAGCCGCTAAAAACGAAGCCAAAGCCCGGAATATATAATTCACTTGGCTCTCACGCATAAAAAAGCCCCCAGACATAATCTGGGGGGCTTTTTTGGTTAATAATAGTTACTATCGACGACGGCGCGGCTTCTCTTCTTCCTCGTCCTCATCTTCATCTCCGCCGAAGCTGGGCATGGTAAACATAGAGCTAAGCAGGTCTTTAAACTGCGTGCCAGCCGTGACGCGGTTGCGCGAAATCAGGCTATGCTCAGCTAGGCCGTGCAGGCAGAATTCCATCAGGAAGTAAGTTGTGTCCTTATCCTCATTGGGGTGCAGGAAGGTCACAATATCACGCAGGCCAGGCACCTCGTCCAGAGACTTACGATACTCCTTATCGCCCGAATCGTTGAGTACATCGACGGTGTTGCCGGCTCCAAACCAGTCCTGAACGGTTTTATAGGGGTTCGGAATGGTCTTCTTTTTCTTCTGCTTATCTGGGTCGGGGAAGTAGTTGAGGAAGTAGGTGCGGATGGCTTTACCCATGAGCTTCTCGGCCACCAAGCCAGCTCCCTCCTGCTCACCTTCGTACACCAGCTCCACTTTGCCCGTGAGGGCCGGCACGGCGGCCATAAAGTCGGCAATGCGCACGTAGGTTTTCTTCTCACCATTAATGAGCGCCCGACGCTCAGCCGCACTAATCAGGCTTTCATAGGCCGCAATGGTTAAGCGGGCTGACACGCCACTTTTAGCATCCACAAACTCGGAGCCACGGGCCTCAACTGCTACTTGCTCCACTAGGTCGCGCACTAGCTCGTTGGTAGTCACCATACCTTCCTGGGCGGGCTTGATGCGGGCTTCCTGACGCGTAATGCGCTTCCCAATTTCAATCGACTTCGGGTAGTGCGTAATGATCTGGGAGTCGATACGGTCCTTAAGCGGCGTCACGATAGAGCCACGGTTGGTATAGTCCTCGGGGTTGGCGGTAAACACAAACTGAATATCCAGCGGCAAGCGCACTTTGAAGCCACGAATCTGAATGTCGCCTTCCTGTAAAATATTAAACAGTGACACCTGAATACGAGCCTGCAAGTCAGGCAATTCGTTAATGACGAAAATGCCCCGGTGCGAACGTGGAATCAAGCCAAAGTGAATCACGCGCTCATCGGAGTACGGCAGCTTTAGCGTAGCCGCTTTAATCGGGTCGGCGTCGCCGATCAGATCGGCCACCGATACGTCGGGGGTGGCCAGCTTCTCGGTGTAGCGCTCCGAGCGGTGCAGCCACGAAACGGGCGTATCATCGCCTTTCTCAGCAATCAGGTTCTTAGCAAAAATCGACAAGGGCTGCAACGGGTCGTCGTTCAGCTCCGAGCCTTCCACTACCGGTATGTATTCATCGAGCAAATCCACCATTAGGCGGGCAATGCGGGTTTTGGCTTGACCACGCAATCCGAGCAGATTGATGTGGTGCATGCTCAAAATAGCGCGCTGCAAGTCTGGAATCACGGTTTCTTCGTAGCCGTAGATACCAGGAAACACATCTTCCTTGCTTTGTAGTTTAGCAATCAAATTATCGCGCAACTCCTGCTTCACGGAGCGGGGCGTATAGCCGGATTTTTTTAGGGCACCAAGGGTGCGGATGTCGGTTTGGATCATAGAGGGAGAGAGTTACCAGCCCAGATGCAAAAGCAGAACAAAGGGAAGTTCAACTTAGGGGCTAGTTGCTGATGAATATAACTAGCAAGGGGGCCGGTTGGTTCGGACAGAATCGGTTAAGCTTGCAGATACTCGCTCTACAAGCCCCCTTTTTATTACAAGGCACCGTCTAGGGCAGCCTTTACGCTTTGATTCTTGAAGTGGCTCAACTAGCCTGGGGGGCTTTTTTCGTCTTTATAAACCACCTTTGTCCGCGTAGCAGCACTCGTTTTACAGCGTGGATTTAATTCTGCAACACTCACACTAGGCGCTAGAGCGAGTGGCAGTGTTTACAGATAGGGAGACCTACTCCCATGAGAACTCAAACTGAGTAATCTGACAAGCCATCAGACCTTTTACCAAAGCGACGGGGGGCAAATTTATGGCTTGGTGAAGTTCATCCGCTGAATACGCACCGCATTCAGAATAGCCAGCAATGCCACGCCTACATCGGCAAAGACGGCCTCCCACATGGTAGCTAGGCCACCAGCCCCGAGAGCCAGCACCACGGCTTTCACTCCAAACGCCAGCCAGATATTCTGCCATACCACCGAGTGCGTGGCCCGAGCAATGCGGCGGGCAGTAGCAATCTTGCTGGGGTGGTCGGTTTGAATTACTACGTCGGCGGTTTCGATGGTGGCATCGGAGCCCAAGCCACCCATGGCAATACCTACATCGGCCAACGCCACCACGGGCGCGTCGTTTACCCCATCACCCACAAAAGCCAGCTTGCGACCCTCGCTGAGATATTGCTGCACGTAGCGGGCTTTATCTTCGGGCAACAGACCACCGTGGGCCTCCTCAATGCCCAACTCTTTGGCTACGCGCTGCGTGATGCTGTCTTTGTCGCCCGAAAGCATCACGAGCTTGGTGATGCCATCGGCTTTCAGTTCTTGCACGGCCTGGACCGCGTCGGGTTTGGGCGCGTCAGCTACGGTCAGGTAACCAGCGTATTGGCCATCAATGGCGACTACCACAATGCTGTCTACCACCTGTTCCACTGCGGCCGGATATAGCACGTTGAAGCGAGTGAGCAATTTGGCATTACCGGCCAGCACTTCGTGGCCACCTACTCTGCCGCGCAATCCATGGCCGGCAATTTCCTCTACCTGATCTACCACTGTATTCACTGCGGCTGAGCCTGCGTGCGCTACCACAGCCTTGGCAATAGGGTGAGTAGACTTGGCTTCCAGAGCGCCTACCAGCCGGAGCAGCTCAGTCGCGTCGGTACCAGGGGCGGGCTGCACCTGCTGCACGGCAAATACGCCCTGCGTGAGTGTGCCCGTTTTGTCCATCACCACGGTATCAATCTCGCGCATGACATCCAGAAAGTTGGAACCCTTAAAAAGAATTCCTGCCTTCGAAGCCGCCCCTATGCCACCGAAATACCCTAGTGGAATACTCACCACCAGCGCACACGGACACGAAATCACGAGAAAGATGAGCGCGCGGTACAGCCAGGTGCGAAACACATAGTCGTCTACAATAAAATAAGGCAGCACAATAACCAGCGTGGCCAGCGCCACCACAATGGGCGTGTACACTTGGGCGAAGCGAGTGATGAAAAGCTGGGTTTTGGCTTTGCGTCCAACCGCATCCTGCACCATGGTCAGAATCTTGGCCAGTTTGGTATCTTGGTAAGTAGCCGTCACGGCTATCTGCACCAAGCGCTCCAGGTTGATCATGCCGGCCAGTACCGTGTCGCCGGCCTGCTTGGTTTGGGGGGCCGATTCGCCCGTGAGGGCTGCCGTATTGAAGCTGGCTGCCGCCGTTTGCAGGGTGCCGTCAAGGGCTACCTTCTCGCCCGGTTTCACCTCGATTACGTCGCCTAGCTCCACCTGCTTAGGGTCCAGCACCAGATTTTGCCCCCCACGCACTACTGTCACTTCGGTGGCCTGAATTTCAAGCAAGGCCCGAATGCTACGCTTAGCACGGTTTACGGCGGCGTCCTGAAACAGCTCGCCTACGGTGTAGAATAGCATCACAGCTACACCTTCCGGGTACTCCCCAATGGCGAACGCTCCCAGCGTAGCCAAGCTCATCAGTAGAAACTCATTGAAAATATTGCCGGAAGGAATACTGCCCAGAGCCGAGCGAATCACCTTCCAGCCTACCAACACGAAGGCCAAACCATACCAACCCAGCCGTACTGGACCAGTAAAAAAGGCCACGGCGGCGTAATCAAGGGCCAGGCCGCTTAGCAACAGTACCAGACTAATGCCGGGCCACAGGTAAGGATTGGCGCCAGCATCATCGTGGGTATGGTCGTCGTGGTCGCGGGTAGTTGTGGGGGGCTTTTTAGCGGGCTGAGCTACACTGCAACATTCATCAGCGGAGGTAGCGGTTGGGAGCGCGTGGTCGTGGCCGGGTACGTCGTGGCCTTGGGGTGAAATAGCGGCTTCGGGCGTGAGCTGGTTGCGGCTAATAGCGCCTGCGTTGGCCGGATCAGCTTGCTTGGCGGTGTTTAAAGGCTCGCTTATATCGGAGGATTCCTTCATAGTGCATGTATTCGAGCAAGGGAAAACAGGTGCTTTCTCTTCTGTCCAGTACGATTTTAGATTACTTCAGCCCTGCCTCAAGCGGGCGCCTTCATTGCTTAATTAGCTATGTTTCAGCACCTGCTAACCTTACTACGCAATTCAAAAAGAAAGCAGAGAGAAATTATGCTTGCGTTTGCTTTCGCAATGATCCTCTTCGGAACCAACAACTTGTTAGCAGCCACCCTTAGCCCTATGGATATAAGAAAGCCGCCGAGGTGTTGACCCCAGCGGCTTTCTTAAATACTGCCTCTAAATAAGCTAAGCTTCTAGCTATACAGCTGGTTTACAGGGTTTTACGCCGGTTCTTTTTGTAGTCTTCAAAAATTAGGTGGCCCAAACCTTTCAGTCCACTGAAGTAGGCTTTGCCTTGGTTAACCTCCGTAAACTCATTCACAAACTGCTGCAAATATGGATCTGAGGCAATCATGAACGTAGTAATCGGGATTTTGAGGCGACGGGCAGCAGCGGCCAGATTCAGCGTTTTGTTCACCACTTTGCGGTCGAGGCCGAAGCTGTTTTTGTAGTAGCCGTTGCCTTCTTTCAAGCAGGTCGGCTTCCCATCGGTAATCATGAAAATCTGCTTGTTGGCGGTTTTGCGCTTGCGCAGCAAATCCATCGCCAGCTCCAACCCAGCCACCGTATTGGTATGGTACGGGCCGACTTCGAGGTAAGGCAAATCCTTCACCTTGATTTCCCAGGCGTCGTTGCCAAACACGATGACATCGAGGAAGTCTTTGGGATACTTCTGCTTTACTAGCTCGGCCAAGGCCATTGCTACTTTCTTGGCGGGCGTGATGCGGTCCTCGCCGTACAGAATCATGGAGTGCGATATGTCGATCATCAGCACCGTGCTAGTCTGCGACTTATGCTCGTTTTCGCGCACCTCCAGGTCGCCTTCGGCCAGCATAAACTCATCGGTGAGGCCGTGGTTGAGCTGGGCATTGCGAATACTTTCGGTCATCGAAATCTGGTCGAGCGAGTCGCCGAAGCGGAATTCCCGCATGTCGGTGCTCTGCTCGTCGCCTTGGCCGGTGTGGGGCGTGCGGTGATTACCGGTGTTGCTTTTCTTAAGCTTGCCGAAAATCTCTTCCAGCGCCGACTTCCGGATACCCTGCTCGGTTTTGGGCGTGATCTTGAAAGCACCCCGCTCCTGCTCGTTTTCGTCGATGTAGCCTTTAGTTTTCAGGTCGTCGATAAAGTTGCCGATGCCGTACTCGCCTTCGGTTAGGCCATATTGCTTATCGAGCTGGGAAAGCCAGGAAAGAGCCTCTGCCACGTCGCCGGACGTGATAGTGACCAGTTGCATAAATATTTTGAATAAAGAATCGAAGCCTTTTTCAGGCGATTCATCGGGCACGAAGTCCCGGAAGCGAAAACCAGCAGCCATAGGAAGGGAGATTGAGGCTTAAGAACAACAGCACGGGCGGCAATGTTCATCCGAAGTGCCATAAGCAAGTTACGGCTTTGCCAGACACCTTGCACCCGCATTTGCGCGTTGAACAACGCCAGCGCTTGTTTGTATTGTAAAGGCGTCACTAACAGCGTGTGAGGCGCGTACAAATATTCTTCTGATTCATCCCTCCCCAACCTCTCCCCCTATGAAAGCTATCTGGAATAACACCGTTCTGGCCGAAAGCAACGACACGGTTGTTGTTGAGAATAACCACTATTTCCCAGCCGACTCGATTAATCGCGAGTTTTTTGAGGACAGTATTGCCCACACCACCTGCCCTTGGAAAGGACGGGCCAGCTATTACTCGGTGCGCGTGAATGGCGAGCTAAACAAAGATGCCGCCTGGTATTACCCCGAACCGAAAGATGCCGCCAAGCAGATTGAAGGCCGCGTTGCGTTTTGGAAAGGCGTGCAAGTGCAGCCCTAATCCCTCCAAAAAGCCCCCCCGCGTAACCTGTACAGCCTTAGACCGTTTGCACTAAGCGTTGGCCACGGTAGGCTGACGGCCGAAGTCAGTAACGGAATAGGTTATGAAGCAATACTCTTTACATGTCCTTCTGGGGGCTTTTTACTGGGGATTCTACTTCTGGGCAGTAGCTGTGACAGTCAGCGCACGGCTACTGAGGGTGCCAATCCGGGAGCACCCAGCGCGGAGGCGACAGTTCCCATTAGCTTTCAGAAAGAAGTAGCCCGCGACGATTACCGTTTCAGTGTGCAAACAACCGGCACTGGCACTAGCCGCACGCTTTCCTTAACCGCCGCCAAAGACAATCGAGAGCTGTTTAAGACGTCCGTTCCGATTGAGGGCCAAGTGAGCGACGCCATTGCCACCAACCTCAACGACGATAAATATCCGGAACTGTTCGTATTTGTGGCTGGTGCCGGAAGCGGCTCCTACGGCCGCCTTGTGGGCTATGAGTTTATGAATCAGGGCCATCGACCTCTGACGTTGCCGGAGCTAAGCGGACCGGCCGCATCCGGGTACATGGGTCACGATGAGTTTCGGGTGGAAGGCAGCCAACTGCTCCGCTCCTTCCCCGTCTATCGCCCCGACGACCCAAACAGCACGCCTTCCGGGGGCATTCGCACGGTGGCATACACGATGGAACCGGGCATGGGACTGACAGTAGCCGGTTTCAGCGATGCGCCCGCGCAGACTCCATGAGTTTAACATTTTGCATCATGAAAAGCCCCCCAGTAGTCAGATGGCTGCGGGGGCTTTCTGTTGTAAAGACCGCAAGTTTCGGGTGGCAGCGCAGTAGGCGCGGTAGTACATTTGACTACTATCTCAGCTATTTTCCGATGACGGATTACGAACGTATTGCGGCGGCCATTGCTTACGCCCGCACCCACTTTAAGGCCCAGCCCGACCTAGATGAAATGGCCCGACAGGCGCACTGGAGCCCGTTTCATTTTCAGCGTAAGTTTCAGGAATGGGCTGGCGTATCGCCGAAGAAGTTTCTGCAATACCTCAGCCTCGACCACGCCAAAACCTTATTGCGACAACAACTGTCCGTAGCCGACACCGCCTACGAAACTGGATTGTCAGGGCCCGGTCGGCTCCACGACTTATTTGTGAACCTGGAAGCCATGACGCCCGGCGAATACCGCCAAGGCGGCGCCGAATTACCTATTGACTACAGCTTCGGCGACAGTCCTTTCGGGCGTTATTTGGTAGCTACGACTTCCAAAGGTATCTGCAAGCTAATATTCCCCGAAACCGATGAGGCGGCCGTAGCTGAGTTGCGTCAGGAGTGGCCTCAAGCTACCCTCACCGCTCAACAAACGGCTATACACGAGCAGGTTGACCGGTTTTTTAACGGTAATTTCTCCCCCACCGAGCGATTCACGATGCACCTAAAGGGCACGCCCTTTCAACTCAAAGTGTGGGCTGCGCTATTGCAAATCCCAGAAGGCCAGCTTACTACTTATTCTCAGCTAGCCCGCGTTGCAGGCCATGAGCGAGCCGTACGGGCCGTGGGTACGGCCGTGGGCGACAATCCAATCAGTTATCTCATTCCGTGTCACCGCGTCATTCGCCAGACCGGCGAGTTGGGTCAATACCGCTGGGGCGCGACGCGGAAAGTGGCACTAGTTGGTTGGGAAGCAGCACGCGTACACCCGAATGCGCTGGTAGCCACTCCGGGGCTGTTTGATTAAGGAAATTAGCTTCACAAAAAAGCCCTCTAGAAACGTTTCTGGGGGCTTTTTTTCATAATCTCTGCAGATTACTCAATCCACTTAAACTTGTATTCGAGCTTCGGTACAGGCATACGGTCGGCTACGCGGCGCAGGCGGTTAGGTAGCGCCATAATGTACTCACGAGCCTTTTCAGCCTGACCATTGAGGCCAGTAATTTGGTCGATTTTCCAGGTATTGATGAGGCCTTCCAGAATATCGGTGTAGTCTTGGCTGGTGTATACGCCGAGGCGCTGAGCGGCGTCGGTGAAGTGACCGAATGTTTTGCCCATATCTACGCCCATCTCGCGCATATAGTGGGCCGGCATCACAATCTTTTTGCGCATCATATCCTCGAAGGCCAGCATCATTTCGGATGGATCTACTTCGAAGATTTTATCGACAAACGTCTGATAGACACGGGCGTGACGTGATTCGTCGCCGGCAATCATACCACAGAGCTTAGAAAGCTGATCATCACCGGCCTTGCGGGCCAGCGTACCTACACGACGGTGCGAGAGGTTGGTAGCTGCTTCCTGATAGCTCGTGTAAATGAACGCGCGATAGGGGTCGTGGGCAGTGCCGAGGTCGAAGCCATCAGCAATCAGATACTGCGTGCTCACCTCGAACTCGCGCATATTCACGCGGCCCGAGAGGTAGAGGTAACGGTTGAGCAAGTCGCCATGCCGGTTCTCTTCCGCTGTCCAGCCCCGAATCCACTGCGCCCAGCCGTTATTGGGGTCGCGGTTGAGGTCGTCGAGCTGGTGAAACCAAGCTTCGTAATTCGGGAGTGCTTCTTCCGTAATCGTATCGCCAATGAGTACCGCTAGCAGGTCGTAGCTGAGTTCTTTGGCGCGCTCACGCATGAGCTTTACTTCGTCAAAAAACGTATCAAGGCGGGAGTCGGGCAAGAAATCGGAGGGCTGCCAGCTGTCCTCCACTTTCTTGAGGAAGGAGCCCATGTTTTCCCGTAAAAAGGATTCCAGATGCTGAAGCACCTCCCCGCGGGAGGTTACGGTTGCGAGCATGACGTAGGGGAGATTAGTAGAAGGGAACGGAAGGCCAAATGTAGGCATTCCCATTTCCCAAATACGTTATATAGCCATTTTAGGGCTATTACAAAATTTTGGCTTTTACGGCTTTTCTATAATTTCTAGCCGCACTTCATAAAGCTGTGGCAGGGTGGAGTCCGGTGTTATCCTATTAAGCAGAGTAAAGGAAATACCAGCCTTATCAGCTGATCGGTGATATTGGGCGTAGCGTTGCAGAAACGGCACTACCTCGGGGGCTAAAACCCATCGCACTCCGGGCCGTTCGGCTAAACGATATAAGCTGGCGCTGAAGTCGCGGGTGGCAGCAAGCTGCTGTCGAAGCGTGGGCAAGGAAGGGTGAAGCGTGGCCCAACCCGTAAGCGGCAACTGCGGCTGCGGTAGGACATATACGTTGAAGGGCGACAACGACTTATATGCTACTTCCAGATTCGCCGTCACCAATATTTGCCCCCCAACCGTGGCACGGTTTAGCGCGGTCAGATAAGATTCATGGCGGGAGCGCTCAGCTGCCAGCAGTTGTTTTCTATGCAGCGTTTTGTAGCTGTAAATACCTGTTGTCAAAATCAATAGGCTTACTACTAAGCGTGGGAATGGTACACGCGCTGGCGGTGGTAGTCGCAGCCAATAAATGACATTGCCAAGGGTGAAAAGCGTAAACAGCGGCAGTCCGAGGCGTGGGGGAAGCTTTAGCCCTACTCCTATACCTAAAATCAGCAAGCTAAAGGCAACCTGAGTTAGCCAGAAGAAAAGTCGGCCGCGAGTGGGCGAACTCCGCATTAGACTCACGAAGATGAGCGCGTTCAGTAGGAGCAGCGGAAAGTAGTCGCGCACCACCAAGCGCCCCAAAGTAGCCAGCTTCACAGGAGCCGATTCACGCAGGAAAAAGTCAGCATTAGGAGGGGCAGTACGCTGAAAAAAAGCTTCGTTGACCAACGTAGAGTCGCTTAAAATCCAGTGACTGACGGCCTGCACACCAAGCGTATCGGAGGTAGTTTTTGGCTGTGGCTGGTATAGTTGAAAGTCGTTGAGGTTAGACTTAAGTACATCCAGCACCCGAAAGCGGGTGGCTTCAGGCGAACGGGTAACGGTGAGAAAAAAGCCCCCCACTCCTGCCAGCAGCAACGCCGAGGCCAATAGGTAGGCCCCGCGGCGCTGGCCCAGCCACAGTCCACCCGGCACCGCCACTAAGAGTCCGAGCACGGCCGCGCTGGGCCGAATTAGCCATGCCGCACCAAACGCTACCAACCCAACTACTATAGCCCAGCCTCGGTCGGTGCGTTGGGCGGCAAAAAGCCCCCCGGCGCCGGCCAGCAGCAATGGCACCCGCATATAGTTGAACCACAGGCTATTCTCAATAAAGACTAAGCCAAAGAACAGGGTCAGCGCCAAGGTAATTTGCCCCCCGGTCAGCCAGCCGGCCAACAAGCGGTTGAGCACGGCGAAAAGCAAAACCAGCGCCACGTAGAGCAGAGCATACAGCGACAGTCCATACCAAGGTATCGCTGGAAACTGGGCGTATAAGGCAGCCAACCCAGAGGCAAAGCCGTGGAAATACAAGTACAGATGTGTGACGGGCGCGGCGGCCGTACTACCCCGCAGCAACTGCGTGATGATGAGGTCGTCGTTAGTTTCATAGTAGGCCCCCAGCCCGCCGATAGACAGCAGCAGCAAGAGCAGTGGCAGCAGCATTACCCGAAAATAGCCCCCCAGGGTAGCGGTGTTCATGCCTGCAAGGTAGGGAGCGGTGCGAGTTAAGTTAGCAGGGCATGCGCAGTGCTGCCTACCTTGCAGCCGTGAATACTCGTTCGTTCGTTCGTTTGGCTTTCCTCGCCCTGCTGTTTGTGGGGCTGTTTACCGTTGCGTACTTCTTCCTGACGCATGAGGGATTATATGCCCTAGACGATTATTACTATTCCCGCTACGCGCAGCAAGTAGCCACCGGCACCTTCCGCCTGGCTCCCGATCCTCAGGGTTTACTTGTTGACCCGTTGCGCGAAAGGCCACTTATTTTCGGGCCTGTTGCCCTCTTGTATAAAGCTTTCGGCGTCAACAGCATTACCACCACTTTGTGGCCGCTCTTGGCCACGCTGGGGTGCGCCATAGTACTTTGGCTTTTGTATGGGAAGCGCGAACCGGTAGTGGCAGCAGGAGCTATCCTGCTGTTAGGGCTCCATTATTTCACTCTTAACCTAACTAATTATCTATATCCAGATAATATTCTGATGTTCTGGTGTATATACTGTGCAGCATCACTACTTATCGGGCGACGTGATGGGCAGCTTGCGGGAGGCTTGTGGGGGGCTTTTTTTGCTCTGCTCAACTTCGCCGCCCTGCTCAGCAAAGAGACGATTATTTACTACCTACCTTTTTACATAGGGGTACTTCTGCTCGATGGATGGCGGCGGCGCAACCGCCGATTTTGGCTAGCCGCTTTCGGAGTAGGCACGGTGCTCCTATTGGGTTATCTGGCCTTGTATCAGGTGTATACTGATGATGCACTGTACCGTATCCACTTGATTGAGCGCACTAATGAGTTCTTGAAAGAAGGCAATTACATTATGGGAAAGCGGGGAGCGTTGTTCTATCGGCTTACTATGGCACCCCTCGATTTTTTTATCGGCACAGGGCTGGGTGGCGTTATTCTTTTTGCCTTGTTAGCCTTATTAAATCAACGGCGCTGGCCCGACTCAGACGCCAAGTTCTGGCTGGCGCTAGCCGGTTCCACATTGGTCTTCTACTGGTTTGGCAGCACCTCGCTTACCCAATACAACCCAATCACGTTATTGCCGCGCATGACTACCCCCCTGCTTCCACCGCTATGTGTGGCAGCAGGCTTCGGGCTTCGCGACTTTAGCCGCTCTGGGCGTGGGGCAGGTTGGCTAGCACTGGCTTTGCTGGCTTGTGCAGGTTGGGCGCGAAGCTCCGTTTCCCTGATTTACGGCGGGCTGAGTTTGTACTTCGGATTGATGGCCATCCTGGCAGGTCCTTCCGCCCGCGCCAGCTGGCAGCGGCCGGGCACTTACGCCTTCGCGGCGCTGCTCCTATTGGCAGTGGCCGGTACTACGGCAGTTAGGCCCGCCTACTTCATGACCAAGCCAAGCGTATCATCACATTTTGAGCAGAATCAGCTGATTGACGGCTACTTACAACCACCAGCGCGAGGCGTAGTGTTTGTAGACGACTACCTGGTGAGTAACTACGATTATTATTACGATCATAAAAAGCCCCCCGGCATCTATTTCCGGCGCTATGCCGCCCGCGATTCTGTTCGCTTAGAGCCCGGCCAACAGGCTTGGTTGCTCCTGAACCGCAGCACGCTGACCAACGATGAATTGACGAGAAAGCTTATCCGCTATTCAGAGACGGATGTATTGGCTTGCTATCCGGGTCGGCAACTGGTGGCCGAAGTGGGCAAGGTTAGCTTATATAAGCTTGATTGGGGCCGAATGGCAACTGCTCTGCCAGTAACTACGCTGCGCAGAAAGAAGTGAATAAGAATGAATAGTACGCCTAGAAGGATCTGCATTCAAACAGATTCACTAACCACTAATTGGTGATTAGCATCAGCAGGCAACTCACAGCCAGCAATAAGGTAACAATATAAGTTTGGCGACGGTAGTAGAGAGATGTTTTCATAAGCGCGTCACTAGCATTTAATTAATATCCAAATCTCCCGATAAAGCAGTTGCCTAACAAGGAAAAATAGGGGCCATTTGTGACATGACTTACAACTGAATAATAGGCAATTACAAATAAAAAATACAAGTATTTTAAGGAATTTATGCCGTGTAGCGCATGCTTCTATTTCAGCTTAACTATAAGATTAAAATAAGAAGAGTTGCTTATATGCGGCAGCTTCGGATCTAGCTTTTTACATTAGAGAGGACTCTTGGTTTCGCAGCGTTAACCAATCGTTTCTACTGGCCAAAATCGCATTTCCAAGGATAAGCGGGTAGCATCTGCGTTAAGATTCACCGCGCCGCCGTGTAGTAGGTAAGGCGAAAAGAGTAATACTTCCGCTGGACCTGGATTAGGACGAATAAGCTCCAAAGGTTCAGCTGTTTGCTTGACGGCCGGCACCGTGTAGGTAACGCCATTGTATACAGCCCCATTCTGGGTTCGCTCTACCCGGTTTTCGGGCCACCAATGACTTCCCGGAACTAGGCTCAGGGATGAGTCGGCAGTGCTACCGGTTACTGGCACATAGATATTAATGCAATCATCATAGTCAGGCAGCCACACATCACGGTGGAGCGGATTATTATCGAAGCGGCCGGGCCTTACCAGACGCAGATGAAACAGACGCATCTGATCAAAAGGGTTATACGCCTGAACGGGGTGGCCGCATAACTCCGAAACCCGGGCCTCCAGCAGCGCCGCCGGCACTGGTAGTCGGTCAATTGTGTATTCCTTCGTCAGATTTACGACTGCTAGATGCCGCTGTTGGTCATCGCCAATCACCTTGTGGTAGTCAGCCACCGGAAAATCCGCCGCGACCGGCAGACCTGCCGCGACCAGCGCTTCGCGTACCAATGCTTCAAGGCCAGCCTGTAGTTGCCGCTGCTCAGGCGCCGACAGAAATTCCGCCACCGTATAGCCATCATCAGCCCAAGAGGTACCACGGGTAAGGTCGATACTATCAGCCAGAAGCACTTTGTTTTCGGCCTGGCCACTTTCGCCCTCAATTTGGTACGTTACCTCACGTGCGTTAATGCTAGCTTTCATAGAAGTGGAAAAGTTTGATTTTGACTAAGTAAGCGCTACAAATACGGCGATGATTCAGGGTAGCGAGGTATAATAGTCGCGCAAAGTAGGGCAAAGCGGTAGTCAGGCGCAAAATTCATTCCTCCGACTGCCCATTATTAACGCATCAACATTGGATAACTTGCCCCCGTGTCAGCGCCTACCTTCCGTCTACTACCCCACGCTACGCTTGTCTTCGTTGGGCTTTTCACGATTGCCTTTTTCCTTTTCGCACATGAGGGCCTTTATGATTACGATGACTACAATTATGCCCGCTACGCCCACCAGCTAGCCACTGGCACCTTCGCACGGTAGCGGACCGGCCGATCTGGCTGCTGGTTAACCGACCTATTCTCAGCAACGACGAGCTAATTCCACAGGTAATCACTGCTTCAGCGGAGCAGATATTGGCTCGCTTTCCTCACCGCAAGCTACAGATTAGGGATAATGGCGTGGAGTTGTACTTGTTAACGAACCAAACAGGGACCGATATTCGCAATTGAGTTTGCGTAGCCGGTGGCAATAAGCGTGAATTAACCGCGCAGGCGACTCCAGCGGGCCAATAGCCAATCGAGGAAGCCCACGTTATTTGTTTGACGTAATAATGCATAAAAGGCCAGTGAATGCCTGTAATTGCCCCAGCGCACCGTTTGCCGCATCTCCCAGCGCAGGCGCACCGCTAAAGCTGTCAACTCCCTCGGGTTTTTACACAAACCTAGCGCCTTGTGGCAAGTCCGGATGGTGGAATCCAGATGAGGATCGGAGGGTAAATAGGCGGTGCGCGACATAGCCTGCGGATGCTTGCGCTTGCGGGTAGTTACCTCGTCCAGAAAGTGGAAATGCCAGTTGCGCGCCGCCCGAACCCAGAAATCGAAATCCTCATAATAGAGGGTTTCATCGTAGCCCCCCAATTCGTCGAGGGTGGCGCGGCGCATCATCATGGTAGGGGTACTGATAAAGTAGCGCTCCAATACGTCCACAAATACGTCGCCGGAGGCCGGGCGCGGCTGTAGTCCCTTCGCGGTACGCCGGAAATGGTGGCGCATGAAGCGCGACTGCTCATCAATCAACTCGGCATCGGAATATACTACGCCATAGCTGGCCGGAAGACGCTGAAAAGCAGCCACCTGCTGCGCAACGCGCTCAGGCAGCAGCACATCATCGGTGGCAAAATCAATTAAAAAAGCCCCCCGCGACTGTCGGTAGGCTTGATTGAAGCCAGCGCACAAACCCAGGTTTTGGGTATGCAGTGTGAGCTTCCAGCTTGGATTGGCAGCCGCATACTCGCCCAAAATCTGAGGGCTGGCATCGGAGCTGCCGTTATCTACCAGAAATACCTCGAGCGCCGGGTAAGTTTGGGCTAAAATAGAATCCAGCGCTTCACGCAGAAAAGGCGCGTGGTTGTGACACAGCGCTACAATCGTGACCAGCGGAGCGGAGGCACCTAAGTCCGACTGGGGGGCTTTTTTCTCCTTATCCTCCATCGGCGCCGCGCTGTATATAAGACCGAAAGTATACCACACAAATCAGCAGCAGCACACCAAAACGTGCCGCATGCGCCAGTGGCACCCCCAGCAGACCATAATGAGGCAACAATCCCTGCAATAAAGCCACATATAACATTGCCGAACCCGCCTGCACGGCCACGTAGCGCCCTACCTGCGCTTTGGCTGTAAGCAGAAACAGCAAAATCCAGGTCAGAAATTTAACCCAGTCGCCCAGGAGCTGGGGGGCAAAAAGATAGCTGGCAGCCGCAAAACGCGCATCGAAAAGCAACGGCAGTAACCAGTCGCGCAGTAGATAGATTAGCCCAAGCCCTACTGCCAGCACCGGCGCCAACAGCAGCAGCACCGTTCGCACATAAGCGCGCTGCGCGGTTGGCTGGGTGCTGAGGGCGGCCAGTCGGGGGTAATACACGCTGCTCATCAGGCCGGTAAACACCATTGTGTAGTTGTCTGAAACTTTGTTCACGGCTTGCCAGAGGTCGGTTTGGGCCAAACCAAAGCGCGCAATCAGTACTTCGCGGAGCGCGAAATTCACGGCCGTTCCAAACAGAAGCAAACTGCCCGCCATTAGCAGGAAGCGACCTAAGCCCCGTAAGGCGGTCTGGCTTACCTTGCCCCGTATGCGCGGCAACAGGCCTGCCCGCCAACATACGGCCACCGTCGGCAACAGCGTAAGGCCCTGGGCCAGCAGATACGTAAGCAGTACTTGCTCAATGTGCCATCCAAGCGACAAGGCTGCTCCTACTCCACTCACGCTCAGAATAGTAAGCGTCACCGTTAGCCAGACATAGGCCCGCAGCCGTCCGGCGGCCAGCAAGACGGAGCCAAGCAGGGCATGCGCCGAGAGCATACTAATTCCCAAAGCAAACCACAAGAACCAGCCAGCCGTGAGTCGGAATACGCCTACCAAGGGTCCCGGCGCCAGCACCAATGCCAAGCCACCCAGCAGCAGGCCTACCATATTCAGAATGATACCTGCCCCAAACCAAGCTCGGTAGCGACCGAAACCAACGCGCAATGGGGCCAGGTATTTTACCACCCCCACATGCACCCCATCGTTAGGCAAGGTGGTGAACAGCGCCAGTAAATTCTGAAAGTGCGCCAACAGGGTAAGCCCACCGGGACCACCGTACAGTGCCAGCATTTTGTTCAGAAGCAGAGCCCCACCCGTACGCGCTCCAATGCCTAGCGTGGAGCCCAATGAGCCGCGCAAAAACCGCCCAACCATCTTGGCTTCAATCTGGGGGGCTTTCTGGACAGTGCCGAGGGGCTTTCTGTAACGCACGAATCGGGGTTTTACAGTTCCACTATCCAGCGACAGTCTATAAGGAAAATAACAGTAGCGCGGGTGGTTATCCGAGTGCAATATTACCCGCTGAGCCCGTAATAATTTTTTTCAAAGCCAACCGACTCGACACGGCCGCTATGCGGCGGACCACTCAAGAGTCAGCTTCAAGCTCAAAACGCCCCCCAGGTGCCGCTTGAACTGCAAAAGCGACTGATTTAAGCCAGTAGGCAGCGTTGAAGTACCCAGATCGAGGAGTGATAAACCGCTGGCCCGGCCAAACGCGTGCAGCCCTTCATTGAGAGACACCACCGGGCTAAATGCATTATAAGCCAGTGGACTAGCGGGGTAAAAATTATACAGGACCCGCTCATTTACCTGAATAGCGACCGTAAGTGCAGCCCATTCCCCCATTGGGTCGCGCACCGAGAATAGGAAATGGTTGTTGGGAAACGCCCGAAACAACTCGGTTAGCCTTTCCTCGCTAAGCGACAGGTGCTGGCCTTTTTCTTCGCGGCAGCGCCGTAAAAACTCGTACGCTTTCGGCAGGAAAAACAGCGGTTCCTGCTCAAAGCGAAAGCCGTGGCGCCGACATTTGGCCAAGCGTCGCCGCTCTGATGGGTGCAGCCGCGCCTCAAAATCCTGCTCCAGTGGAAGGTGATTATTCAATTCGGCCAGTGTCACCTGATAGCCTAACTGGCTCAACCCTTGGGTCATGAGCGCGCTCCCTGCCGGGTCGTAGGCAAAGGGGTAGGCGCGGATGCGTAGCCGCCGCACTCCTGAATCCTTAAGCGTTGCGTGCACTGCCAGCATGAAGGCCTTCAGCGCCGCGTTCGGCACCCCCGAGGCCAGCTGGATTCCCCCAAATGGGGCCTGATATGGGCTGTAGGCCAACCCATAGGTATCAGCGTCTATAACAATATGCAGCTGGGCGACGGTCTGGCCACGGGCTTGGTCCTCCAGGTAAAACGCCAGCTGCTGGCCTGCCGATCTTTGTAGGCCTAGATGAGCGGGCTGCATATACAGAAATGACTCGAACGCCAGCGGCAAAACAGGTTCGCTCATCGGCCCACACCGCACCGCGTACGGTGTCTCAAGTGTAGAGCAAGCAAGCAGTGAGGCAACGCCTGTGGTGGAGTTCACTAAGAAAAACGTCAAATTCGGACTGCGAAATTACAAGTAAAACCGGGTGGTTCGGTTTACTTATCAAAGAATGATGCCCCGAAGCCAAGCCGTTCCATACGCAAGTTAAGGTCCATCTGATTCTAACCCTGCTTACCTTAGATACTGCAAACGCCCTTTTTCTTTTTGCTGCATGGAACCTACTTCGTCGCAACCTACTGCAACCCCGGCGACCGACAGCCCGGAAATGGAGCATCCAAATGGCGTAGCCGACCGCGCCGCTACCCGGCAGGCCAGGGAGCAATCCGTGGGTCAACGGCCAGGCACGCTTACCCTCCGCTCCGATGCGATGGTCCCGCGCTTATTCATGATTTCGTACACCAATGATTTCTTCCTAGAGAAAGAGTACAGCAGCTATAGTGAGCTAATGCAGTATTTCCAGGCCAACCAGCATCTGAAGCACTGGATTGACGTGCGCGGCTACAACGACTTGGCCCTGTTACAGCGTCTGATGACCGATTTCGCTATTCACCCGCTCCTGATGGAAGATGTGCTCAGCGACTATCAGCGGGCCAAAGTGGATATTCTTGATGATGGACGGCTGTTTATGGTTTCGCGCATGACGGAGTTCACACCGCTTCTTGAAATTGACGACGACCAGCTTTCCATCTTCACGGGGCCCAACTACATCCTCAGCTTTCAGGATGACTACGATGATTGTCTGGATGCCGTTCGCAACCGGCTGCGCTCCGGCTTTAGCCAGATAAAAACTCGCTCTTCGCTTTATCTGGCCTATGCGCTCACCGATGTAGTGCTCGATCACTACTACCCGACCATGGCCGCCATTGGCGACTATATTGAAACCCTCGAACATCGGATCTTGACTGGGCGGCGTGGCGACCGGCGCTTGCTCAATCGTATTTTGCACGTTAAGAAAGACATCATCCGTTTCCGGCGCTTGGTGTACCCAGAGCGCGAGAAAATCGCGGAAATTCTGCGCCAGCCCGACGACGTGATTCCTGATGATATCAAGCTATTCTTCCGCGACTGCTACGACCACGCTATCCAAAGCCTTGACCTGGCCGAGAGCTACCGTGAATCCGTTACCAGCCTCGTCGATCTATTTATGTCGGACCAAAGCAACCGCATGAATGAGGTAATGAAGGTGCTTACCATCATCAGTAGCATCTTCATTCCTTTGAGCTTTGTAGTAGGCTTGTACGGGATGAATTTTCAGCGTGAAGCGCCCGATGGCCGCATCAACCACCTCAATATGCCGGAACTCTACGAGCCCTGGGGCTACCCCGTCCTGCTGGGTGCCCTGGCTATTATTGTAACTGGTCAGCTTATCTACTTCTATCGCAAAGGCTGGCTTACCAGCCGATGAGTAACTCAGTTACTACAACGCAAAAAAGCCCCCCAGACCCCGAATATGAGCGTCTGGGGGGCTTTTTTCGGGCGTGAGATTAGCGCCGGGTCTGTAGGGACGTAGCTGGGGCACGTGGTGCGGGCGAGCTACCGGAGTTAAGCTGGTTGTTTTTATGCTTTTTGTAATAAGCAGTAGCCTCCCGATACGATTCCGATTTACGGTCGGCCTTATCGCGCACCACGCTATAGTAGCGAAGAGCCGTTTTAATATCACGCTGAGCAGCAGCCATTTGCGCCAAACTTTGGTTGGCGTATACATAGAATCCAACCGTTGTCTCGCCGGCCGCTTCCGCAAATACGATGCAACGCTCATAGTAGTCTTTTGCCTTCGCTTGGTCTTTGTAGCGCAGTTGCATCAGTGAGCCAAGCATATAAGTGGCATACTTACCGCTTACACCCTCGTAGCCAGGCATTCCCCGGTTAAGTTTTGCCAAAATATCGCGAGACACCCGCTCGCATTCTTGGTTTTGCTGCTCCCGGAAACAAGTGAGGGCATATATGCGCTGGAAGTAGCCGTTGTCGGGGTAAGTGGTGGCCAAATAACGCGCTACCGGCAGGCATTGGGCCGGATTATCCTCCTCATTCAGCAGGATTTTCATTAGGAAGAATTTCGCTTCCATGCCCGTATAAAAGCCATTATCGGCTACCGTACGCAGTTGCTGCAATCCTAGCTTTTGGTTGCCTTTAGGAAAGAATAGCAATACCGGCCGTAGCAGTGGGTAGTTCTCCGAAATCCAGACGGCATAATAATTCATGAGTGCCTCCCCCAGCAGAAAGTCAGCGCTCAAACCATTCGCTTCTCTGCTCTTAGCTAAGTAGTCGAGGGCGCGCTTGCTGCTTACGGTAGCTTTGCGCCAGTTAGATCGTTCGGCGTTCAGGCGAGCGTCAAATCCGTAGGCAGCGGAAAGGAAAAAGCAGGCTTCGTAGTTTTTATTATCAGCCTTGTAGAGCTTCTCGCCATAAGTGATAGCCGTATCCATGTAGGCATACAGCATCTTATCATACTTTTTCTCCTGCATATTGGTAGGCAGAATCTTCCACCACGTGCTCAGGCCCAGCAGAAAATATGGCATTGGGTGCTCAGGATAGCGCCGCCGCAACGAGCGAAACTGCTTCTCCGCCTTATCGAATTTGAAGTTGTAGAGATTATGCACTGCTCCCTCCAATTCCGTCTGGATATCTTGGTCGAGCAGCAGCCAGCCTTTGGTATCTACAGCACCAGGAAGCACCTCAACATCAGCCACCTCAACACCAGGCATAACCGGTACCGGCGGCACGGCATTGGAGCCTTGAGCTAGTGTTAAGAAAGGAAGTAAGCCAAAAAATAAGAGTAAAAGTTTTCTATACATAGTACAACTTTAAAGCCTGCTTTCCTTTCATTACCCGAAGTTAGAAACTTGCAAGTAAAATCGACTTTTATGGCTATTTATCT
The DNA here is from genome assembly GCF_011305775.1 of Hymenobacter sp. HDW8. Lineage (NCBI taxonomy): Bacteria > Pseudomonadati > Bacteroidota > Cytophagia > Cytophagales > Hymenobacteraceae > Hymenobacter > Hymenobacter sp. HDW8. Next base: position 38,974 of record NZ_CP049907.1, on the reverse strand, counting down.
TTGATTATTATAATAAAAAATAAACCCCGTTATCTTCGCCAGACAACGGGGTAATGCAAGCAATTAGTGTACCTAAGCTATCGGATAGTCCTGCTGAAGGCCCTAATTCATTTTCAAATCAGTGCGTCTCAGCTCAGCTTCAACCGTGCGGAATAAGTAGTAGGTGCCCGTTACAGCTTCGTAGTGTAGTCCTACTTCAGGGGCGGTGCTTACAAAAGGCTGACCACCTACCAAACGTCCTTGGGCATCATATATATAAGCGCGCTGAGGAGCCGGCTCCGTGATTACAATTACCCGCCGACCGGCCCCAAAGTCAAAGTACTGTACAGGCTTGCGGCCTGAGGTCACGAAGGTTTGAGTTAGCAGTTGCCGGCCCGATGGATCGAAGATACTTACCCGTCCTCCCTCCTCCCTTACTACCACATAGCTATGGCGGGCAGGGTCAGCTACAAGGCGAAAAACCGAACTACGGCTCCAGGTGGCTACCCTGCCGCGACTCACTACATCGCCGCTTAGATTAAAGGTAATTCTCTCCCCGTGTTGATTTACCACGGTTAGGCGGGTGCGGCCCAAGGTAGTACCGGCCTCCACGAAAGCGCCCGTATTAAGCCGAGCGCCTACGCTCAGTGGGAATCCTGAATACAGATTGCCTTGCTGATTATAGGCATATACGTAGCCATTCTCCAGCAGCGCTACAATCACTGTGCGTCCGCCAACGACCAGATAGTGCGGTGGAGCAGCCAGGTTGAAGTCCAGCCGCTTGGGTTGCCAACTAGGGAAAACCCGACCGTTTGTGTCAAATAAAAACAGATTGCCCCCTCCTCCACCCACAAGCAAGCCGGGGGGCGTTTTCCCGATAGCTGGTCCGGCTGTAAGAGAGGTGGTGCGTACTGTATCGGGCAGGTTTAAGGGAAAGTTTGGCGCCCAGCGCCCCTGCAGATCGAGCAAGTGCAGCTGGGTTGGAGTAGCCAGCAAATAGCCCAAATTGCCCCCCACCGGTAATCGGCTGATAGGCCCAACTAGTGGCCCCGGCAGCGTGTCAGACCAAGCTACCACGTTATCGGGAGTTACATAGTGGAGCACTTGGGCTTTGTCCTGCACGAGCACAGCGGGCAGTCTCGCCCCCTGTACGGTTACTAAAGTAGGCGAGCTAGACAAGGGCGTTTTAAAAGTAAGTAAGCCGCCCGTGGCAGTGGTGCCTTGCAGACCTGCAACAGCCGGGCCTACTGCCGGATGACGCAGCAGCAGCTGGGTATAGTATTGGGCATCAGCATCAGCTTCATTGGCTGGAGGCACAAACTGCAATGCCAGCTGAGGAAAGCGCTTAAACAGGGCCTCGTTGCGCAGTAAGCCCGCCCGGCGCTCCTCTACTAATGCACGCAGCAACACATTCCAGCTGTTCCGGGTGTCCATTATCAAGCTTACCCGGGCCTGCGGCTGAGTTTCTTGCAAAAAAGCCACCTGAGCGGGCGAGCTGCTCCAGGTAGCCTTGTCAACAACATCGTCGAGCCAGGTACGTAGCGTAGCAGCATCCTTTGCAAACACTAGATAATCCCCGACCTGCGCCAGCATGGGAGCATCATCGAAGCCTGTAAAAAAGCCCCCCAAGAGGCGGCTGGGCAATTCGGGCACGCCGCCCTGATATATCCGGAAAGGGCCCACACGCTCAAAGGAAGGACTAGTACCAGTAAGGCGGCGCAACTGGCCCAATAACGTAGCCGTGCGGACCGGATCGGGGCAATAAACCAAGGCGAGCTTAGCCGGAATCTGCCGCGGTGACGACGAGCCCAGATAACACACAGCCGCCTCCCGGCTGAACGACGCTGTCAGGCTGTCGAGCAGTGGGCCAGTACGGTCGGCGAGCGTATCGACTGGGGCTGACCGCCGCGCCACCGGGAGCTTGCTCATGTCTTGCAGACCGAGGTGCAATAGCAAAGCGGTGCGCAGCGGGAGTACATCGGCCATACGCAGGCGCTGGGCGTGCTGGCCACGCAGGCGCTGGTGCAGGGCATCGCGGGTAGTTTCGGGGTTAGTGAAGCCGTTGAATAAAATCTTGTTGCCCACGAGTTTCATCCCCAGTAGGCCATTGCGGCTCAAACCGGTGATGCTTTCCAAGCTGGGTCGAAGCTCCGGACGAAAGAATACGCCCAGAAACCGCGGAAACTGCCGGTAATTGAGTAGTAACATCGCATCCACATCCTTATGCTGGAGGTAGTCAGTGTTTTTGAAATCGGCGGCAATTGAGGGTAGCTCAGGTTGCTCCAGGCGCCTGACTACTGTTTCCACCAAGCCCGCATTGGTACTCATTACGAGTTGGTTGCGGTAATTCAGAAATGTAATTCCATGCCCTGTGCCCCGAAGCCGCAAATCCGTAATCTGCTGGCCCCGGTATTCCCGCGTCGTCACACGGTAGCGCGCATCCTGCCCTAAACCATCTACGAGTCCGCGTAGCTGCCGGTATTCGCGCACGCTGCCAATGGGCACTTGAAACAGGAGGTCGAAAGTAGTAGGGCCCGTTACATGCACGGAGGTGAGCACCAGCTTCGTGCCCAAAAACTTCATTACTACACTTGGGCTACCGGCCACGCTATCAATCAGAGCCGAGTTTTCCTCAATCTGCTGAAAGTAGCGCACTCCAGTCAGGTTATCCCAGATTTGGGTTTCCTTCAGGTGGCGCACTAGCGTAGGATGGTCGCGGGTGGCAACAACCAGCACGGCATCGTCGGGCACCAGCGCCCAAGGATCCACGGGAGTACTGGCCACCGAGCGGCGGTAATACAGGTAAGAGCCGAGGGCCGAAACCAGCAGCAGTCCTACCAAAAACACCAGAAGCTTCTGCGACATTAGGTGGCCGGGGTGCGTGACAAGGGGGGCAAAGGTAACTATTCGGTTAAGCGCCCCGGAAGGTTGTACGCAGATGGGCTATACATGACGAAGAGCTGCATTACTCAATGAAATCCACCTGCTTGGGTGGGAACAGCTTGTGCACAAGGTTTTCGAGGCGGCGCTGCGTATTACGCACCTTCTTTTTAATCGGCAGCTTTTGATAGTCGAAGGTGTTCAGTGCAACCAATTCAGACGCTACCGTGCGTTTTTTGAGGTGAGATTCCAGAAAAAAAGCGCTGATACTCGCGTTCCAATCGTCTTTGGTGCTCCAGTAGTGTCCAATGTAGGTGCGGGCTGCCTGGAGGGAATACGTTTCGGCTAAAGCCACTGATAAGGCAAACTGCTCTATCAGGCGGGGCGTGACTTGTTGCTCGCATAGGTCGTCACAAATGCGAAGCGCCAACTCAATAGCTTCCAGATTCTTGGAAGCCGGAATACCAACTACGCCAGCATTCCACATAAGACGTTGTTCGTGCATAGTCACGCCACCAAAGCTTCGGTCTTTCACCTGCTGCCACATGCGGCGCTCAGTTTTACTGCGCAAGGTGGCTAAGGCGCCCTCTGCTTCGTGCATAAAGGCTATACCAGCCGCTAATTCCTGGCTCACTTGAGCTAGCGAACCGTGTAAGAAGGTGTCAGTATCGAGGTAGAGCAGCTGTGCTTCGGGGTGCTGACGAACGGCGTACTCCAGGGCCTTAATCTTGGCTCGCCAAAAGAACTTATGCTTGCCTTGCCATTCCTGTAAAGTATTCGCGCTGAGTGTATGTACAGTTATATCCTGGGCCAGATGCTGATAGAAGTCGGGAGCATCAGTAACGACGGTAATACCAGCTAAGCCGCTGTTCTTTTGCCGCAAAAAGGATAAGATGCAAAAGTGAGCCTGAAAGTGATTTTGCAGGTTGTTACCGAACACCAAATAAAGAAGTCGCATGGCGTAATGTAGGATTTCTGGCACAATTCAACTCAGAATCGGCTTTTCTTTGACTTAAGATGTTTTTGCGCTACAAAGCTGGAGGTTTAGCGACCGCATTTATACCTTTTCGGCTATAATTTGCCCCCCAGTTCCCTCCTATCGAACTGGACAGGACTTTTCTTTTCTATCTTCCGCCCCTGAATCTACTTCTACCCTCTCTCATGCCTGAAAAACAAGGTCAGTTTCAACGCGCCATTACGCTCTTCGATGCCATCATGATTGTGACTGGCAGTATGATTGGTTCTGGTATTTTCATTGTTTCCGCGGATATCTCGCGGAAAGTGGGTTCACCAGGCTGGCTGTTGGTCGTATGGCTGGTTACAGGCTTTATTACCCTCGCTGGGGCGGTAAGCTATGGCGAGCTGGCCTCGATGTTTCCGAAGGTGGGCGGGCAATATGTATATCTGCGCGAGGCGTATAACAAGCTCGTGGCCTTTCTATATGGCTGGTCGCTGTTTCTGGTTATCCAGACTGGGGTAATTGCGGCGGTGGCAGTAGCCTTTGCGCGATTTGTGGGCGTGCTTATGCCGTGGTTTAGCGAGGATCATATTTTGTTCTCCGTTTTGGGCTTCCGGTTTAACACTGTTATGCTGCTAGCGGTAATTATGCTGGTGGGCCTGACGTGGGTAAATGCCCAGGGAGTGCGCGGTGGTAAGCTCATCTCGAACATATTCGGTACTACCAAACTGGTAGCGCTGGCCCTGCTGATTATGTTTGGCTTGGCGCTGGGTATCAATCAGGAAGCCGTCGATGTAAATTTTAGCGATATGTGGCAGGCGGCTAGCTTCTCCCCCACGGGCGAGGCAGTGCCTTTGAGCATCTGGGGACTAGTTGGAGCCATTGGTTTAGCTATGACGGGCTCTCTATTCAGCTCCGACGCCTGGAATAATATCGGCTTCTCCGGCGACGAAATCGTGCGGCCCGAGCGCACGATTGTGCTCAGCATGGCTATCGGCACGGCTATCGTTACGGGCTTGTATCTGCTTATTAATCTGGTGTATCTGCTGGTGCTCCCCTTGCAAGGCAGCCCCGACGCCACCGATATTTTGGGGCGCGGCATCATGTACACGAAAGGCGATTTGGTAGCTACTGCTGTAGCCGAAAGCATTCTGGGCCGGGCCGGCGCCTACGTCATGGCCGTGCTGATCATGATTAGCACGTTTGGCGCCAACAACAGCATCATCTTGAGTGGGGCGCGCGCTTATTATGCCATGGCCAAAGACGGCTTGTTTTTCCCCAGAATGGCGCGGCTCAACAAGGCCGGCGTGCCTGGTGTAGCGCTGTGGGCCCAATGCCTGTGGGCCTGCGGGTTGTGCCTGACGGGCTCTTACGGGCAACTGCTTAACTACGTGATGTTTTCGGTGATTCTATTTTATGTTATCACCATCATTGGCATCTTCATCCTGCGCCGCACGCGCCCCGATGCGCCCCGGCCCTACAAGGCACTGGGCTATCCTGTTATTCCGCTGCTCTACATTATTCTGGCCTCGGCCTTCTGCGTTATCCTGCTCGTATCGCCCGCCACGGCCCGCGACTCCGGCTTGGGGCTGCTGCTGGTAGCCGTGGGAGTACCAGTGTACTTCTTCTTTGGCAAGCGCTTCGCTGCTCGTCCTGAGTCCAAAGTGAAAGTTTAAGGGGCACTGCCCACAAAAAAGCCCCCCAGCTATGTGGCTGGGGGCTTTTTTGTGGGCAGTACAGATAGCTTATTTGTCTTTGCGCTGCTCAATAGTCTCGGTGCTTGGATGCAGACTCATGGTTAGGGGGCGCTGCTGCTCACAATTACGTCGCGGTCTTGGTAACCGCCATAGCCATAACGCAGCGTCTTCTTACCGGCGGCTGGCACTTCCAAAGAGAAGAGGCCTTGCTCATCGGTGGTAACGGCTACTGCGCTTCCGTGCAAATAAACCGTGGCACCAGCCAAGGGTTGGCCTTCTTCGTTGCGAATTCGGCCCGTAAGCACTACTGTAGCGGCAGTACCGCTAACCGAAGCGACTTCATTGACTGCGGGAGCAATTACTTTCCCTTTTTTATCCTTAGCTGTAGGATCATTTGCGTGAGCGAAATTGGAAATAAGGCAGCCGACGACGATCAGCAAAGCCAGCATTGGCCGATTGAGGGCCTTGAGAGTAATAAGTAACATCATAGCGGCAATAGGTAGTGAGGAGGGGCGACTGAAAGCTTAGACAGATTTACTTTTCTTCCTAAGTTTCATAGTGTAAATATATACGAATCGTCACATATCACACAATGTTTTTATAAATATTTAGCCATAAGAAATAACACAATCATGATTAAGGGGCTTTTAAGGTTGTTAAAGCACTTTTTCAAGAAATATTTTTTTTAAGTAGTTGCATTCAATATCTATCAATCACTATACAAATGTCTTTCAACTACACTATCAGAAAAGCGAATGAAGCTGAATAGCTCGGCACAGCTAGATAATTACTGGCACAACGTAGCTGATAAAATAGGCCAGTCAGTATCAGGGTAGAAAAGAATCCGGATGTGTTCCACATAAAAAACCCACGCTGAGAGCGTGGGTTTTCGGGATACTATAGTAGCTAGTTATTGAGAGACAGTGCCATCCTGAGACGGCTCACCGGAAGTGCTGGCCTTCTTTTCACCAAAGGCTTGGTCTCCGGAACGTACTTTGTGATCAAGCTCGTAGGTTCCTTCGGCCTCAAAACCAGGACCTTGAGCCTGCTCGCCAGCGTTTTTATGGTCGTTGCCGCCTTGTGGGTTGGTTTCGTCGCCGCCGATGTGCAGATTGTCGAGTTGGTCTTTCTGGTCGCTGCGTTGGGTATAGCCGTTTGCGCCCGTGTTACGCTGGGCCGACGGGTCGTTGGATTCCTTGCCGTTGCTTTCGGTTTGCTGCACCTTCTTGTGGGCCTCAAACTCCTCGTTTTTTGAAACGCCTTTGCCTTCGGTGATGTCGCCGTTCTCGTTGTTATCGTCGTCGCCGAAAAGTTTATCTAAGATCATTGTCGTAAGTTTTCTGGGTGGAATAGCTGATTTCCTTATGCTTACGGCTGATAGCAAGCCACAGTTATGGCTACGGCAGAGGCTGCGGTACTTCCTGCGGCGTTACAAGGCATTCAGGGACCAATCGTAGGAATAGTAGTCTACAGTATAGGAGGTCGGAATGGGCTGGCCGGGGCGGTACTGATTCAGGTAAGCAATGAGGGCCTGACCGGGCGCTTTAAAATCGTCGGCGTACCATTTGAATATTTCCGAAACCAGCACTTTTTTACCCCCTGTAGTAACCCGAATAAAGCTTGGGTCAGTGAGCACCCGCTTCGTCTGGGCGGTGAGCTGTGCATCGATCGTGGCGGCGGAATAGGCTTCGCGGCTAAGTCGGGGGCACCCTTTAGCAGCGCACACCAAGGCAAAATGAATACGCGCGTCGCTGTAGGGTTTCTGCAGCTTATTTGTTTCCAACTCGTTCAATGTCATTTTTTCACCCGCTACGGTAAAAGCCAGCTTGTCAAAAAAGCCCGGTACCTTCATCACCGACGTTAGGGGCAAGCGCTCCACTACCGCCCCGATCACGACGAGGTTGTACGCATTGAGATAGAATGCTTTACGCTCGGCGGCCGACATATTTTTGGTATCGAGACTCCGCACAATTTGTAGCAGAGTGTTCAGCTCAGCAGGTTGTTTCTTGATGGCAGCGTAGTTTACATTGCCATCAGCATTCACATTCTTCTGCAAGAAGGCCGACGTGGCGGTGGAGAAAGAAGACGCTACCGGAGCGGCCAAAATGCCCCCCAGTGGTAGCCAGAGGACAAGTAGTAAAGCTAAAAGCCGCAGTGGTCGAGCAGGCAAAGATCCGGAAGGTGACATAAATGAGTACGTTTAGGGGAAATACGGCCAGCTGATCCGCTGTGGAGTGGCAAACCTGACACCACCAACCAATGTTGTGCTCTGCATGTTGCGCACGATGCTTGTCGGGGGGCTTTTTTAGATGTGTTAATCATCAAAAGACGGTTATACAGAGCTAAGGATTTCGGTCGTAATTGCTAGTACGGTGGCTGTCTTGCCGGAATCTAGTGGCCACTTATCGAAGCAAGACGTTTCAGTAATAACTAGTTATCAATTCCAAAAACTCATCCATGCACCTGGTTATTATCGGCAATGGCATTACGGGGGTGACGGCGGCCCAAACCGTGCGACGCCTTCAGCCAGCGGCGCGCATCACGCTCGTGTCGGATGAAAGTGAGCATCACTACTCGCGCACGGCGCTGATGTACGTGTATATGGGCCACCTGCGATATCAAGATATTAAGCCGTATGAAGACTGGTTTTGGAAGGAAAACCGGCTGGAGTTGGCGCACGCTACTGCCACCGCCCTTGATGCCGACCAACGCCAAGTTCAGCTAAGCAACGGCCAAAGCCTTACTTATGATAAGCTGTTGCTGGCCACGGGCTCGGTGTCGCGGCGCGCTGGCTGGCCCGGCCAGAACCTGCTGGGAGTGCAAGGGCTCTACGGCCTTCCTGATTTGGCCCAAATGGAACGCAATACGCACGGTATCAGCCGGGGTGTGGTGGTGGGTGGTGGCCTGATTGGCGTGGAGCTGGCCGAGATGCTGCACACCCGCCGTATAGCCGCCACCGTACTCGTGCGCGACCAGCATTACTGGGGATCGGTTTTGCCCCCCGAAGAAGCCGAGCTGGTTGATCAGCAGTTTCGTCAGCACGACGTGGACGTGCGCTACCGCACGGAACTGCGCGAAATCTTAGGCGATGCGAGTGGCCGCGTGCGCGCCATTGTGACCAGTCAAGGCGAGGAAATAGAGTGTCAATGGGTGGGCTTAGGCATCGGGGTTGCGCCAAATCTGAGCTTAGCCCAACGCTCAGCCCTGGAAACCGACCGCGGCATTTTAGTAGATGAGCTGCTACAAACTAATCTGCCCGACGTGTATGCGGCCGGCGACTGTGCCCAGCACCGCCAGCCCGGCGCGGGCGAGGTGCCCATTGAGCAGCTTTGGTACACCGGCCGCATGCAGGGCGAAACGGTAGCCCACACCATTTGCGGCCGGCCTACCCCCTACCGGCGTGGCGTATGGTTCAACTCCGCCAAATTCTTTAACCTCGAATATCAGACCTATGGCCAAGTACCGGCCCGTCTTCCCGACGGTATAGAGAGCTTTTATTGGCAACACCCCACCGCCAACTGCGCGCTACGGATCAATTTTGCCCCCCAGGCTAATGATGCCGTACTTGGGTTCAACGCGATGGGCCTGCGCCTGCGGCAAGCCGTATGCGAAAACTGGATTAAGACCAAGACACCGATCCAGACGGTTATTGGGCAGCTAAAAACCGCCAACTTTGACCCCGAGTTTTACCGTCGCCATGAGTCGGCTATTCAGCGCCAGTTTGCTGAAATAATGACCGTAAAACGATGATAACTGAATTAAAAGAGCGCCTATACTAGTTACCGTTCTTACCAAGTTCGCCTGAGTATCAGGTATCTAACATTTAACTGTTCGCCGTGGATCTTTCCAAACTTTACCGCCCCAGCTCGCTCAACAGCTACCAGTTCATTGCCATCACCGGCCTGATTATGAGTATTGGTGCGCACCTGATTCTGCACTTTTTTGCCCCCCAGCACCGACCAGACGGCTTCAATTGGCTATACGTGTGCTGGACTGGGCTTTATATCGTCGGCTCGCTGATAAACCTTTTCGGCAAGCCCGATGAGGGCCACCATCACCATTGAGGTAGCAGATTCCGCCAATGGGCGAGGTCAGGCTGCGTTTCGCGCAGACCGCTATTTCATCAGTAAAAATAAAACTTACGTTCCTCCGCCCCTATGGAAGTCACTTCCAATCAGTCCTTTGCGCTTGCGCAAGCGCCCGTACCCGTCACTGATGCAACGGAAAAAGCTACACTGGCAGCTGTGGCACTGGGGCTACTGGCGTTGCTTGGGGCTGCCTTCGATGCGGATGCGGCGCGGGCACGGCTAAGCATGTATGCAGCGCTGGCCCTCATTAGCGGCGGTACGCTTACTTGGGCCTGGCACAAGTTTGGGCGAGGTGAGGCGGGCGTTAAGCAAAATAATCTATGGCTGCGGGCTAGTACCAGTCGTGGGGCCATTGCCTGGGTTACGGGCCTGGTGCTCACGGGCTTCTATGTGCTGATATATTGGTTTCCGCAGTACCTCGAAAACCTGATCCGCACCCTCGACCAGTTCAGCCAAGCGTTGCGCAACCGCCCCGCCGACCAATGGTTTTTGTACGGCACCTTCTACACCTTGGCGGTGCTGGTGATGGGAGGACGGGCGTTGTGGAAGTACCGCCATTCCCGCTACCAGCTTATTCGTACGGCATCGGTGATGTTTTTCCAGCTGGGTTTCGCGTTTTTGTTGCCGGGTGTGCTGTTATTTTTTCAACAGCCAGAGTTTTACTTCTCCTACTTCTGGCCATTGAAATACGATTACCTTTTTCCGGGCGGAGTAGCCGACTTAGTAAAGAATGGCGGTCTGGGCGTGTTTATGGTGTTCTGGGGGGCAATTATGTCGCTGGTTGCTACGCCCGTTCTCACCTACTTTTATGGCAAGCGCTGGTACTGTTCCTGGGTATGCGGCTGCGGTGGCCTGGCCGAAACTGCCGGCGACCCCTACCGCCACCTCTCTGACAAAAGCCGCACTGCCTGGCGCTGGGAAGTACGCCTCGTTTACCCCATTCTTGGTCTTATCGTACTGATCACCATTTTATTATGGGCAAATCAGCTGTATGGCAGTTTTCTGGGTGAAATAGGTAACAGCCTTAATAAGTTTTACGGTTTTGCCATTGGGGCCGTGTTTTCGGGTGTGGTAGGCGTAGGTTTCTACCCTATCATGGGTAGCAGAGTGTGGTGCCGGTTTGGCTGCCCGATGGCGGCATATTTGGGCCTCCTGCAAAAGCACTTTTCTCGCTTCCGCATCACTACCAACGGTGGCCAGTGCATTAGCTGCGGCAATTGCTCCAACGTCTGCGAAATGGGCATCGATGTAAAGCAGTACGCTCAGCGTGGCGAGCCTATCATCCGCGCATCATGCGTGGGCTGCGGCATGTGCTCTACGGCCTGCCCGCGCGGCGTACTCAACCTAGAAAATGCCCCCCGCGAAGGTCGGTATCAAGCCTCTCAACTCATTCATGCTGATACGCTGCGGATATTGAGTTAGACTTTTATCCGGTTAAACTGCTACAAGGCCTCAAGACTAATAAGTCTTGAGGCCTTGTGCTTTGTAATTCATTTCAGCATTTAGGTAGTCATGCAGAGCGGAGCGAAGCATCTCACATGCTGACCCAGGATTACTAATCTAATGGCGTGAGCGAGATGCTTCGCTCCGCTCTGCATGACCACCTAAATGCCAATTAAGTGGGGTAGTCTACTTCAAAAATGCCAACAATGCCGCCTGAAACTCCTTCGGTGCTTCCAAGTGCGGAATGTGCCCAACTTTCTCCAGCGCCACCAATTTTGCCCCCCTGATCTGCTCGGAGGTGCGCATGCCTAGCGCCGGATACTGCCCCATCGTAGCCAATACTTTCGGATCTTTCACCAAACCCTTACCTACAACGGTGCGGTCTTGCTGGCCGATGATCAGCAGCGTGGGCACAGCTATACGGGTGAATTCATACGCCACCGGCTGCTGATAAATCATTTGATAAGTGAGGGCGCTAGCTAGGGCAACCTTCGGGAAATCGGGGTTAGTGGTTTGGGCGGCCAGTGGGCGCACCCACTCGTCGTGGGCGGCGGGGTAACCGCCGGGGTAATAGGTTGCGTGGTACTTGCAGATGCTCGCCTCCGTCGTCTTCAGTTCGGTGGCCAATGACTCATCTACTGATTGAAACGGCACCCCGACGCGGTAATCCTCTAGGCCAATGGGGTTTTCAAGTACGAGCCGCTCCGTAGTTTCGGGGTAGAGCAGGGCAAAGCGCGTAGCCAGCATGCCGCCCATACTATGACCCACAATTATGGCTTTCCGAACACCCAGCGTATCGAGCAGGTGCTTGGTGTTGCGGGCTAATTGATGAAACGAGTACTGTAGCGACGGCTTATCCGATTTGCCAAAGCCCACCTGATCAGGCGCAACTACCCGGAATCCTGCCTGAGTTAATGCTTTAATCGTTTCGCGCCAGTAAGCGGCAAAGAAGTTTTTGCCGTGGAGCAACACCACGGTGCGGCCATTGGCGCGGGCCGTAGGCGCTACATCCATGTATGCCATGCGTACCGCCTGCCCTTCCAGCTTCAGCGGCAGCGTCTTGACGGGATACGGATATTCGTAGCCGTCGAGGGTAGCGTTGAGGCTGGAGGGTGTTTGGGCCAGTAGCTGAAGTGGCAGAAGCAGCAGCAAGAACGGAAGAAGCGTTTTCATGAAGTAGCAGGCAATGGTTTTGCAGGCTCAAGAAGCCTGTTGCCTTTCCCGGAAACGTAATTCAATCGCTCTAGTGTCTTCGTCAGACCAAATAATTGATTTTACGTCATCAATTCTAAACACGGAAATTCCATCATTCTCGCCGTATTCGTTGAAGCACTCCACCAGCATTTCGTCCTCTGCCACGTGCTTGACAACCACATAGTAGCCCGGCCCGTGATAGGAAATGAAGTACACCAGATGCTGTAGCTGCTGGGACTTTTGCAACAACTCAGGAATGCTGATATATCCTTCATCATAGAGCGAAGGGGTCTTCAAGCGCCCGTAAATTTTATCAAGATTATTCTCCTTTAACTCGACATTCCTGATGTAGCGGTCGTCGTAATCCACTTGAAATACATCAGCGGTCCGAATGGTTCGTATGCCTTGCACGAGGCCATTTGTGTTGATGGTTCGTAAGGTTATGGTTTCGTCGTTGTGCACAATAATGTAGCCTAGCACAAAGCCGCTGGGCTCACTGGCATTAGTCCGGAGCGCAATAAGGCGCTTTTCTGCCTGAGCCTTTTCTATTAATTCAGAAATTAAAGTACCCATAGGTATACTTCTGACAATTATGATTTTATATAAGATATTACTTCGTCGCTAGGCCCGCCAGTACTTCCTTGGCCTTGGCTACGTGGTCGGTGGCACGCTGCATGGAGTTGAAGATGTACTGAATCACGCCTTCTTTGTCGATCACAAACGTGACGCGACCGGGCAGAATGCCGAGCATTGCGCGAGGCACTTCATACAGCTTGCGCACTTTGCCGCTTTCATCGGCCAGCAGCGGGAAAGGCAGGCGGTGCTTCTGGGTGAATTTCTGGTGGGAAGCCTCACTGTCGGAGCTAATGCCGATTACTTCGGCGCCGAGGTCCTGGAAGTCCTCATATTGGTCGCGAAAGGAGCAGGCTTGGGCCGTGCAGCCGGGCGTATCATCTTTGGGATAGAAGTAAAGCACGATAGCGCGCTGCCCACGCTGCTCGGCGAGACGAAAGGTGGCGCCGGTGGTAGTGGGCAAAGTAAAGTCGGGGGCTTGGTCGCCAATCTGGAGCATAGGGTTCGGATGTAAATGGGCTGGAAAGATAGCCCCAAAAAGATTCGGCATCTTTGTGCAACTCCCCGCTCATGTATGCCAGATTTGCCCCCCACTCCCATCATCGACGTTATTATACCCGCCTACAACGAGGTCCATTCCATTTCGCACGTCATTATGGAAATTCCGAAGGATCTGGTGCGGGAGATAATAGTGGTCGATAATAACTCTACCGATGATACCGGGCTGATAGCTCGTGCCTCGGGCGCTACGGTACTGCAGGAACGCCGTCCTGGCTATGGCTACGCGTGCCTGCAAGGCATGGCCCACTGCTATGGCCGCCCCCCTGAGGAGCAGCCCGATATCATCGTGTTCCTCGACGGCGATTACTCCGATTATCCCAAGGATATGCCCTTGGTGCTGGCTCCAATTCTGCGCGGCGAGGCCGATATGGTGATTGGCTCGCGGGCCTTGGGCAAGCGCGAGAAAGGCTCGATGCTGCCCCAGCAGATATTCGGCAATTGGCTGGCTACTACGTTGCTGCACTCCTTTTACGGCGCCCGCTTCACCGACCTGGGGCCCTTTCGGGCCATTCGCGCTTCGGCATTGAAGCGCCTCAACATGCAGGATAAAACCTACGGCTGGACCGTGGAGATGCAGCTTAAAGCCGCCAAACTCAAGCTGCGCACCACCGAAGTACCGGTGCGCTACCGCCGCCGCATTGGCAAATCAAAGGTATCCGGGACGGTGGCCGGCACGCTGGGCGCGGGCTACAAGATTCTGTGGACCATTTTTAAGTATTTGTAAGCAAACGATACCCAACAAGGCTTTCCGGAACGGGTTACTGGGGAAGGCATACTTTCCACGGCCATTTTTGCAATGCTCTCTTTAAGGCCATTTTTACTGCATACATGAAAGAGCTGGAAATACTTCTTCTGGTTCTTTATGGTATATGTCTCACGTTTATTCTGGGCTTTAGCCTAAGTCAGCTGCAGCTCACGCGGCTGGCCCGACGCTCCTACCGCCGTCCGGCATTGCCCGCACCTTCTCTGCCTGCTGACTGGCCTTCGGTAACCGTGCAGCTGCCCGTGTTTAACGAGGTAAATGTGATAGAGCGGGTGATAGATGCAGCGGCGGCGCTGGCTTACCCACACGATAAGCTCCACATTCAGGTACTCGACGATTCCACCGACGAAACCGTTGCGCTGGCCGCCGCCCGCATAGCGTGGCATCGGGCACAAGGCATTCATATTGATCATGTTCTGAGATCTGATCGTGAGGGCTTTAAAGCTGGCGCCTTAAAGCACGCCTTAACCTGCACCAACGCGGAGCTAGTCGCTATTTTTGATGCCGATTTCGTACCCGAACCCGACTTTCTTATGCGCACCGTCCCTTACTTTTCTGATGCAGCAGTTGGGGTAGTGCAAACGCGTTGGGCCCATCTCAATGAGCACTATTCGTTGCTGACGGAGCTGCAAGCGTTTGCCTTGAATGCGCACTTTTACGTGGAGCAAGTAGGGCGGCTAGCTGGGGGGCATTTTATCAACTTCAACGGTACGGGCGGCGTGTGGCGGCGGCGTTGCATCGAGGAATCGGGTGGGTGGCAGAGCGATACGCTCACTGAAGATCTGGACCTGAGCTACCGGGCGCAACTGCGCAATTGGCAATTCGTGTACTTGCCTCAGGTTGTGGCACCCGCTGAGCTACCGGCCGCAATGGATGCGCTGAAGTCGCAGCAGTTTCGCTGGACCAAAGGTGGCGCCGAAACTGCCCGCAAGCACTTGGGCAGCGTGCTAAGGTCGGGGCTTCCCCTTTCCACCAAGCTACAAGCTACTTTCCATTTGCTTAACAGCACTGTTTTTCTGGCCATTCTGATCCTCTCCGTGCTCAGCGTGCCACTGGTGTTTGTGCGGCAACACTCCCCGAGCTAGAACTAATTTTCGAATTGGCCAGCGTGTTTTTGCTTACTCTGCTGCCGTTGGTGTACTACTATTACTCCGCTTGGCGCTACGCCAACCCTAAAGCTTGGTGGGGGGCTTTTTTGCCGAAGTTCCTATTGTTCCTGGCCGTATCCATGGGCTTGGCTCTGCACAACTCGAGGGCAGTGCTGTTGGGGTTGATGGGCCGACGCTCTGCCTTTATCCGCACTCCCAAAATGGGCTCAGTCCGGCGGCAAGGTACCTGGCAGGGCCGCCGCTACCGTACCGGCCGCTTCGATGGCCTCACTGTGCTAGAAGGACTGCTCACCCTTTACTTTTTGTTTGGCATTGGGGCCGGCTTGTCCATTGGTGACTACGGCCTGCTGCCATTTCATCTGCTGTTGGCGGTCGGCTACGGCCTTGTTTTTTATTACTCAGTCCGCCACTCCACATAGGCAGCTTTTACAATGTTTCGCTTCTCTCTTCGTCAGCTCATCGCCCTTGTGCTCAGTGCGGCGGCATATGTTGGGGTAGCCTATGCCACGCCACGAGCAAATTTCGGGCAGCTACTGGGGCTGATGACCGTGGCATTTTTCGCTTATATCTGGCTGGTGCGCAACCGGTTGCCGCTGCGAATAGCCTTGGTTGCCGGTCTGCTCTTTCGCCTACTGTGGCTGCCTGCTACTCCCGCGCTCTCCGACGACTATCACCGCTTTCGTTGGGATGGCCTGCTGGTGGCCGGGGGGCAAAATCCGTACTTGCACCGCCCCGCTGAGTTGCTGTCCTCCCCCACCCAGCCCAGCAACATACAGCTAGCGCAGCAACTCACCGACCTCTATCCCAAACTCAACTCTCCTCATTATTTCTCTGTCTATCCACCCGTTTGCCAAGCCATTTTTGGGGTGGCCGCGTGGCTGTTCCACGATAGCGAACGGGGCTTTATAGTTCTCTTGCGGGTAGTGCTGATAGGCGCAGAACTGGCAACGTTTCTCTTGCTAGTGAGCCTGCTGCGCCATTTTGGCCAGCCAAAGCACCAAGCACTATGGTACGTACTAAATCCGCTGGTTATCGTGGAGCTGACGGGCAACCTCCACTTTGAAGCCTTGCTCATCTGCGGACTGCTGGGGGCATGGTGGGCGCTGGTGCGAGGGCGCTGGGCGTGGTCGGCGGGGGCACTGGGGCTGGCCGTGGCCACCAAACTGCTGCCGCTGCTGGTGCTCCCTTTTCTAATTCGGCGCTTGGGCTGGGGGGCTTTTTTGCGCTATGCTGCTGTCCTGAGCGTAATTGTAGGGGCCCTTTTTTTGCCTTTTCTATCCCTGGATCTATTTAGCAACTTTGGCCGGAGCCTCGATCTATATTTTCACACTTTTGAGTTCAATGCCAGCTTCTACTATCTACTACGAGCGGCCGGCTACTGGCTGAAAGGCTATAACCTGATAGCCACCATCGGTACCGGCCTGGCTCTGACGACTGGCCTGTTGTTGTTGCTGTATGCTTGGCGTGAGCACCACTCTACGTTGGCCTCGCTGGGCCAAACCCTGTTGCTGGCTCTTACACTATACTACTTGCTGGCTACCACTGTACATCCCTGGTATCTGACGCTGCTTGTTGCCTTGGCCTGCTTCACGCCTTACCGCTATAGTGTAGTTTGGTCGGGCGTAGTTTTACTTTCCTACGCGGCTTATCAAACGCCCATTTATGCCGAGAATCTGCTGTTGGTAGTCTTAGAGTATGCAATAGTTGTCGGAAGCCTACTGCGGGAAGTATTCCTGTCGAAGCCTGTAAGTTTGTTTACAGTGAACCCACCGACTCAAATCAGGTAGTGTTCACGCATTATTCTACAAATCAAATACTTGCTTCATAAGTGTTTAAATATTGTTATATAATAATTAATGTGTTAATAATGTTAATTTTAGATTAATCTGGGTCAATTGGTTTTTATTAATACACTAAACACCTAGGTTTAACCCATCAAACCCAGCAAATAGCTGGTTTTGATGCGCATTCTATATCGCTTATCAGGAAAAGCCTTCCCGGAATAATCTGTTAATGCCTGGTTTAGAAGTACTACTGAATACGCCCTCGATTTGCATTGCCTACGACCATTGTAATCAATGGCTCTATGTGGATTGGAAAGGGGAGCAGTGTGAGTTGTCTATTCGCGCAGGGTGCCAAGCGTTGTTGGAGTGTCTGCAGCGCACCAAGTGCCAGAAGATGTTGAACGACAACTCTAACTTGGAGGGTCCTTGGCAGGAAGCTTCACGGTGGCTGGATGAAGCATTTTTCCACAAACTCGCTGACGCTGGTCTGCATTATCTGGCTTGGGTGTACTCCCCTAACTATCTCAGCCGAGGTATTATTGATGACGCGCTGTCCTGCGTAAGCAAGCCGATGGTGGTGAGCTTTGAAGACGTAGCCTCAGCGTATACCTGGCTCAGCGAAAGCGTCAGACCACATTACCTTAACCGACAGGTTTGAAGCGTATTAACACATCAGGCCTTAAGTTTTCCAATAAGCATAGCGCCGCACCGATTTGAGGCGCATATTGCGGCCATCCCAGGTGGTTTGACGCAGCAGAACGTTGGGATATTTCTTGGCAAACCAATACACATTCTGCTTATTCTCGGCCAAAGCGACCGTCACCCGCCACGCGGGCTCGGGAGTGTCGGCGGCCAAACTACTTTCCACCTTCACTTGGGCATTATAGTAGCTGGGCCGGGTGGCTTTGCTAGTTTGCTGCAACTCCGTAATGACTACTCGAAAGGTAGGTTTGCGGGTAAAGCGAAGGCTGCGCAACGTGTAAGGCAACGCATCTTCAATGAGGGCGTCGCGTCGAAGTTGCCGCTCTCCGCTTCCTTGCCCGTCCCAATACGAATTATACGTTTGCAGATAGTGCAAACCCTCGTCGGTGATGGCCTTAAACGTATTGCCGCACCACTCCTGAGAGGATGTCGTCAACTTATGCAGGGCGATGGGCTCATCACGCCGAAAGAACAGAGATGTGAGGTAGTGGTAAGGATACTGGTCAGTTTCGATGCGGCAAAACTGATTGACCTTCATCACCGGAAATAAGTCGGGCCGCTGTAGGGTGTCAGCTTTCACATTATACTGGGGCGTAAACTCCTCCTTCACGGTAATAAGCGTGTACTCAAACCGTCGCACTTTGTCGTACACCACGCGCTCGGCGTTGTAGGTAGCCACTTCGGCCAGCCCATCTTCCCACCATTTGGCCATCGCCCACTGCTGATTGAAGTGAGGTGCCAGCTTAAGCAACGCCGCGTTATCATCCATCACGGGCTTGCTTTTGCCCCCGATGCTACTTCCTCATCAGAGGAGGAGCAGGCGGCAAGACCATTGCCCAAGGCCACGAAACTCAACCCAATCACGAAACGACGGAAATAGTGCATACGAACTAGCTTAATCAAGTAGAATGATGCTAGTACGGTGAAACGGAACGGTAGTGGTTATTTGGCTTGTTTTTCTGCCGTGCGCCATACCGCCAGATCGTCGGCAGTATCGACATCGTGCAAAGTAGGCAGGTGGGCAACTTGCAGGCCCAGACGAGCAGCATCGGCTAGGGTATCAGGTAGCACGGAAGCGGTGCTCCAGGTTTTATTTTGAAATAGATCCTGATGTAACGCATTCATACCTAGCAGATAATAGCCACCATCAGCGGCTGGCCCCACTACTACATCGTGCGTGGCTAACAGCTCAAAAGCCTGGCTTAAAAGTGCGGTGCTAAGGTCAGGGCAATCGGTGCCAATAATTACGACGAAAGCGGCACCAGCGGTAAATGAATGCGCAAATGCAAACTGCATTTTGCCCCCCAAGTCGCCGGACGGCTGCCGTTGCCAGGTGTATTCAGGCCATTCAGCAGCTACGGTCTCAGGGGTTAAGGCCACACTGGCCGGCGGCGTCAGCCACACTATTTTTTGCCCCCCAAAGCCATCAGCGGCGGTACGGGTACTGACCAGCAGTTCACGGTACACGGCCAAAGCCGCTTCGTCGCCGATGCTTTGCGCGAGTCGAGTTTTTACCTGCCCTAATTCCGGCAGGCGGGCAAAAATAAGTAAATGCTGTTGCTGATTACTGGTGGCCACGCCGTACTGTTTTTCGTTACTTATACACCTGTTCGCCCTGGCGCAGCCACACGCTCCACAGTGCCGAATACGGATGAATCTGGCGCGTAGGTCCGGCGGCATTGTACACGGGCCGGCCTTCATTTACCCACTGGAAAATGCCCCCGTACAGGTTGCGTACGTCGCGGAAGCCCAAGGCTTTAAGCCGCTCTCCTACCCGCTCACTTCGGGCACCCACAGAGCAATACACAACTACCGTTTGGTCACGTGATAAGCCGGTGAATTCGTTCTTTTCGAATGAGTCAAAATTCACAAACTTGGCTCCCGTCAAGTGGCTTACCTTGTACTCAGCGGGAGTGCGGGTATCCAGCAACACTACTTTTTGGGACTTGGCGCGCAGCATGTCGGCTAGGGCAGCCGGCTGAATGGTAGGCACCGTTTCGCGATACAGCGTCTTGAGCATCTGCCGATAGGCTGGACTTATTGCTTCCGAGACGGATGTATCTTGTCCGCAGGCGGGAAGTGTTAGCAGACCAAGCACCACTACTAATGCGCGCCAGCCGTTCGTCATTTCTATAGTCAAAAGTATAAGTCGCTATGCCGTAGCGCCGCCACAGCTGGAGCCAGCGCCGGCGGTGCAGCCGTAGCAGTGTTGATTAATAACAATGGCTCGCTCCTGCAAAGCAACTGCATCAAAAGAGCGGATGTGCTGGGGGGCATTTTGCGCTACGTTCAGGTCGAGCTGCTGATTGAAGTCGCAGTCGTACAACTGCCCGTCCCAGCCAATGGAAAGCGTACTGCGGCACATCACATTAGCCGCCGCCACGGGGTTATAAGCGGCTACCAGCTTTTGCATGTAGCTTTCGTAATTGCCGCTTTCCAGCAAGTATTCCATAAACCGGCTTATCGGCAGATTGGTAATGGCCAGTAGATTATTGAATACTACTTCGTGCTCACGTAGTAAGCGTTGCTTGAACTCCCGCTCCAATCCAGCCTGGCTGCCCGGCAAAAAGGCCCCCGCCGGATTAAATACTAAGTCGAGTAACAATCCCGAGCCCTCCACACCATAGCCCACCGCATTCAGCATACGCAGGGCCCGGATAGAGCGCCCAAATACACCTTCACCCCGTTGGGCATCGGTACGGCCGGCTGAAAAGTGCGGCAGCGACGACACCACCCGCACACCGTGGCGGGCAAAGAACTCGGGCAGGTCGTGGTACTTCGGGTTGGCTACAATAATCGTCAGGTTGCAGCGCACGATAATCTGGCGACCCAAGGCCGAAATCTGCTCCACGAACCAGCGAAAATCCGGATTCATTTCCGGCGCGCCACCCGTTAAGTCAACCACTGGAATCGTAGTTTGGGCCAGCGCATCGAGGCAGAGCTGCATAGTGGCGCGCGTCATTATCTCGGTGCGGTCGGGGCCGGCGTCTACGTGGCAATGGCGGCAAGTCTGATTGCACATTTTCCCCACATTTACCTGCATTACGGCCAGTTCGGTAGGACGCAGCGGTAGCAGGCCCGATTCGCGCAGCTTGTGGGCAAAAGCAGGTAGCCGGGCACCGGCCGCTTCCGCCTCACTCAGCACCGTAAGCTGGTAGCTGCTGTCGGCAAGGGCGTGGTGTTGGGCGTGCAGTGATTTCATGGTACTCGGTTATTCAGAGAGTAAGTAAGGTGAATGGCTGAAGAATGGCTTCCGTTGGAGCTTGCGCAAGCGAACAACTATTCACCCTCCAGCCAATCAACCATTTATCTACATTGACAGTTCTTTGGCTTTGTTCATCATCTGTACGCTGTGTACCAAGGCCGCCCCTCCTTTGATAGCCACGGCTACGTGTACGGCTTCCATCATTTGGGCTTCATCGGCGCCTTTTTGGAGCGAATCTGAGGTGTAGGCGTCGATGCAGTACGGGCACTGCACAGCATGGGCCACGGCTAAAGCGATGAGAGCCTTCTCCCGCTCTGATAAAGCGCCTTCCTTAAATACTTCACCATAATAGTCGAAAAACTTGCGGCCCATTTCCGGCTGCCAGTCCGCAACATTCCCAAATTTGGCTAGGTCGGCGGGGTTGTAATACGTTGATTTTTCCATGGTTGTGAGGAGGTTGTAAGTATAAGTGCGCTAATAACAGCTTCGGCGTGGGTTGGTGTTTGGTTAGTTGGCCGTCAGCAATTTTGCCATTTCAATTACTCCAACAAAAAAGCCCCCGGGCAGCTGCTATAACAAGCAGGACCTACTTATCGAGGCAGTACGTGCTGCGTTCGGTAAATAGGTCCTGCCAACTGCCCACTGGCAGTAAGATGAGGAAAGATTAAATATTCCCAACTACCGTCAGCGTCGACAACGTAGGATTGATGCTGCCGCCTGCAGGCTCTACCGTCATGGCAAATGCTTGGGCGCTGGCAATATCTTTCATCTGCTGAAGACTGTCGCCGGAAGTGGTAGCGGCGGCCAATACACCTGCATCTACGGGCTTGCCGTTGTCCAAGGCCCACAGCTGATACTGTTTGCCCGAGGGAGGTGCAGGCAGTTTGCGTACGTCGAGGTATACCGCCTTTGTTTTAGGGTTGTACAGTACCCGGGCGCTGGCCGAAGGAGCCGCCGCCGTACCGGCCAATGCCACTGTCCGGAAATCGTCGCTGCGTAGCACTTCCAGCTCCTGCTGACGCACTGCCAACGTTCGCTCCGACGCCTGCATTACGCTAGCTACCCGGTTCTGCTCGGTGCGAGCAATAGCCAAGTCAGCAGTTGCATCGCGCCAGCGGGTGTACAGCACGAAGTTAGCCAAGCCGCTAGCGAGCAATAGGGCCACGGAAGCAGCCAGCATCCAGCGGAAAGCGGGACCAGAGGCAGTATTGGCCGTTTCAGGCTCCAATGGTGTCAGCTGGCGAACAACTGGCTCCGTAGCAGCAGCGGGTGCAGCTGCATTGTCGGTGTGGGGGGCTTTTTGGGCTTCCGACCGGATAGCAGCCTGCCACCCTGATAACACCCGCTCCCGCATGGCAGCGGGGGGCGTTTCGGCATGAGCCTGGGCATATACGCCAATGGCTTGCTGCACCTGATCCAGTTCGTGTGCAATTTCGGGATGCGCTGCGGCCTGTGCTTCGACAGCCGCACGCTCCGCCTCGTTCAGCTCACCAAGGGCGTACTGTTCGAGGATGCCTGATTCGATATATTCCTGAATATCCACGATTACCGAACCAATTTTGCGAGTACTTTGATAGCCGCCCGGGCACGGGTTTTTACCGTACCAAGGGGCAGGTTTAATTCGTCTGCCACTTCACTTTGTGTAAATCCGCCAAAGTACAGCAGGTCAATAACTTGCTTCTGCTCAGGATTGAGCTTCTGGGTTATTTCCTGCAGGCCGATATGGTCGGGCTGAAACCCGGTAGGGGCTGCCTGACGCACCGCGGCGCTGTCCTCCAGCGGTTGTGTACGACTACCTACGCGGTACTGTCGAGACCGGATTTTATCAATAGCTAAATTCCGGCATACGTTCACTACCCACGTAAACAAACGCCCCTTAGAAGCGTCGTAGGAAGCAAAAGAGTGCCATATCTTAACTAAACTTTCCTGCAGGACATCTTCCGCTATTTCTTCTTTTTTGACAATTCGGAGAATAACCCCATACAGGGCCGCCGAATATTTATCGTAAAAGACAGTCATAGCCGCCTCATCGCGGTCGCGCAGCCGCTGCACCAGCAATTCCTCGGGGGCAGGTATTAACGATTCTGGGTGGTTGACAGACACTAGGAACGGACCGTAATTATATGAGGCTTGCTTGAAACTGCGTTAGCCGCCGAGCGAATGTAAAGCATAATGCTCGTATTTCGTTGGCTCGGTAGGTAGCTAAGAAACCAGTGGTGCTTGTGTACACCGCTGAGTTTCCGTGCATATACCAGCAAATCACATTTTTGTTATCGTTTTCGCCAACTCTCTACCAGCTGCGTACCCTTCTAAACCTCTTCGTCCTTCACTCCCTACTTCTGCTATGGCTATCGAATCCTTCAATCCTTACACTGGCCGTGTCGTGCGGCGTTTTCGGGCATTTTCGTGGGCTAAAACAGAACGCATTCTGGCGCAGGCGGCCCGCGAGGCACTTACTTGGCGCACTACCAGCTTTGCGCACCGTACTGAGCGGATGCACCGCGCCGCTGCTTTGCTCCGCGAACGTCAGGATGTGCTGGCCCGACTGATGGCTATAGAAATGGGTAAGCCCATAGCCGACGGACGCGCGGAAGTAGAAAAGTGCGCTCTTACCTGCGACTACTACGCCGACCACGCGGAGGGATTCCTGCGTGATGAGCTGATAAAAACGCAAGCCCAGCGCAGCTTTATTTCCCACGAGCCTTTGGGCGTTGTATTGGCCGTAATGCCCTGGAATTTTCCCTTTTGGCAAGTAGTACGCTTTGCTGCGCCGGCCCTGATGGCGGGCAATGTGGGTTTGTTAAAGCATGCCTCTAATGTACCCCAATGCGCGCTGGCGCTAGAAGCCATTTTCCATGATGCAGGCTTCCCTCCTGCTACCTTTCGGACTTTGCTCATTGGCAGCGACTTAGTGGAAAAGCTTATTGCTGATGATCGGTTGAAGGCAGTTACGCTGACGGGCAGCGAACTGGCCGGCTCCAAGGTGGCCGCCACCGCAGGGGCGCATGTCAAAAAGACTGTGCTGGAGCTGGGCGGCTCCGACGCTTTTATTGTGCTGGCGGATGCTGATCTGGAGCTGGCTGCTAAAACCGCCGCTCAGGCCCGGATGATTAATGCGGGCCAGAGTTGTATTGCGGCCAAGCGATTTATCGTGGAAAAGCCAGTCGTCAAGGAGTTTATCAACCAGCTAAAAACCCATCTGCTTGCTTTTCGCACCGGCGACCCGCTGGATGAAGCCACGCAGTACGGCCCGCTGGCCCGCCCCGATCTGGCCGATGAGCTAACAACGCAAGTGGAGGACTCGGTACGTCAGGGGGCAAAAGTAGAACTGTACGGGGGGCAATCGGAAAAGGGCAGCGCTTTGTTTCGGCCGATGATATTGTCCCACGTGAAGCCCAGTCAGCGAGCTTACCATGAGGAGTTATTCGGCCCCGTAGCGCTCATCCTGGAAGCTCGTGACGCCGACGACGCTATTCGCCTTGCCAACGATTCTCCCTTCGGCCTGGGTGGCGCCATCTGGACCCGCGATGTGAAGCGAGGTGAAGCGCTGGCCCGCCGTGTGGAGGCAGGAGCCGTTTTTGTGAACTCCATGGTAAAGTCTTCCCCCGAAATGCCCTTTGGCGGCGTCAAGAAATCGGGCTACGGGCGCGAACTGTCGCACCTAGGTATTCGGGAGTTCGTCAACCAGAAAAGCATCTGGATTAGCGGGGATACCCCGCTGAAAGACAGCAAGAAAACAGAGTAGTTTGCCCAACCAAACTAATTTTCACTTCCAAGTGAAGCCAGATAATAAGTAGCCAGGAAGGGAAAAGTACGAGCAGAAATAGGCCCCGACTGCTAAAGTTCAGGTCGCTTTAAGAGGCATAAAATTTCGCAATCGGGTGAGCATGGCGCGCACTTCCTCTTCGAGGTACAGCGTGTCGCACTCCAGCAAATGACCTTGGCAATAGGAAACGAAGAAGGGGGCCACCTTTTCCTTCATGATCTTTTGGGCCACCGGATTTTCGTCGGAGTTCAGACGCAGGAAACGGATGGGCGCAAACAACTCCTGTTCGGCGAATTGGGCAAAGTGTGGCGCAAGCCTCTCGCAGATTTCACAGCTGGGTGAGGTAAACTTGACGAATACTTTCAGCTGTTCATGCGTGATGCGACGCAGGCCTTCATCGTTGGTATCTAGAATGCCTTTAGGGGTAGAGTCTTTCATAACAGCAGCTAATACAAACGAATCCAACTAACTCCAAGCTCAACTGCACGGCGCGCTTACAAGAAAGCCGCCCAAAAGATTCCCAATTGGCGCGGCTTTCTTATTATAAAGCTTTACTTCAGTTACTTAAACTGCTTTCAGCATCATGGCCCGAATGTATTTGACGGGCGCACTGCCGTAGCTCAGGAACTGCTCATTAAAGGATTTGAGGTCAAATTTGTCCCCCTGCTCTTTTTTTAGTTCTTCGCGCAGATCGTAAATGGCGGTGTAGCCGCTGAAGTAGCTGCTAAGCTGCACCTGCGAAAGCGTGGCTCGCCGCCATTTGTTAGTCGTTTCGTTTTCCTCCTGGAAGCCGTCGCGCTGAAGTAGCTTCAGGGCCGCTTCGCGGGAGATGTTGCCAACGTGCACCTCGTGGTCGAGGATGGTGTTGAGCGTTACGCGCATGTTCCACTTGTCCCACATCAGCCAGATTTCGTCACTGTTCTGGCCGTAGCCGCTTTCCAGCATCATGCGCTCGGCGTACACGGCCCAGCCTTCCATCATAGCGCCATTGCCAAAAATGGCTTTTATCAGTGAGGGTGAGCGATTAGCATATACGAGCTGGGTGTAATGGCCCGGAATTGCCTCGTGGATGTTCAGAATCTGGAGCGTATAGTCGTTGTACTCACGCAGGTAGCTTTCGGCCTGAGCGGGCGTAAGGTTGTCCGGCGGTTCTACATTGTAATACGTGTTGGCGGCTTTATCGTAGGGGCCAGGGGCCGAAATACTGGCACCCGCGCCGCCACCTCGCATATAGAGAGGCGTTTCGCGCACGACTAGGGGCTTGCTTGGATCCTGGGTCAGTAGCTTCTTATCGTTCACGAACTGTATGAGCTGCGGAATCTGAGCCTTGACAGCATCCACAAATCCGGCCTGCGTGGCGTGCTTCTCCGACAAGCGGCTGATAACGCTCTGAATCATGGCTACCGAATCGGTGGGCATGGGCTGACCGGCAAAGTACTTGGGCCAGAGGCGAGCGGCGCGGCGGCCCATGTCACGCAGTAAGTAAGCCCGGTTGTCCTGCGCTTTCTGAAACACCTGGTCAGCGGAGTAGGCCGACTGAATATCGAGAGCAAATTTGCGGTCAAACAACTCTTTGCCTAAGCGGAAGCTGCGAAATTTGCCCCCCGCCAGCACTTCACCCCTCAAAAACTTAAGGTAATTCTCAATAACCAAGCGCGTGGTAGCAATGCGGTCTTGCAATTCTTTCTTCTCCCGCGCATCTAGGCCAGAGCGTTTGATAGAGTCTTGCAGTGCTGCACCAAATACCTGTAAGCCACCCTCATTCTGCAAAATGGCCAGCTCGGTGTGTTCGCGGGTGGGCTGTTTGATGTTCGACTCGGCCGCGTCGTAGTAGTCGGAGGCGTGATCTATTTTAATAGAAATCGCCCGCAAACGACGGTCAAGCGGAAAGTAGCGGCCATTCAGAATTTCGGCGACCGACGCGCCCAGATTATAACTGGAGGGATCCCAGGACCAACTCTTCAGCGTATCGGTATAAAAACGCGACTTATCCAAGTAGTTAAGCAGCAGCTGATAATCGGTTTGATTATTCACCGATAAGTCATTGACCGCAAACCCCGTCAGGCGCTTGCGCATACGAGCTTGGGCAGCAGCTTCTACCTCCCGCCGCGCGGCCGTTGGGATTACGAGCAGAGAATCGTAGCGGTGGTTGCCTTTCGAGGAAGCTAGCCGTGGATTGTAATACCAAAGCGAGTCGATAAACTGACTTTTGAAGCGCTCAAAGCTTTCGTCGGCTTCAGCCGAGGTATTCGTTGCGGCGGTTTTGTCGGAGTTGCCGCAGCTGCTGAGAAGTGAGGCAGCCGCTAACGCACTGACGGCCAGCAGTGCTTTTAGGGTAGTAGTTGAGAGCATAGAAGGGGTGGTTAGGCAAGCAAGGTAAGCGACGGAGACAGGGTTTGGTGCGGCTTATTTTGTTATTGGACCCGGCTTGTCGACACAGCATAGCTTATTCGACCGCCCATATCGCGGGCAATGGCTTCTAGCTCCAGCCATTCCACATTGTCGCCCCCGCGGCGCCGGATGCGCTCGGTAAGTAATCTACCTGGCTCACTATCACGGCTCTGATACATGCGTAGCATTATGGCCTTGTCTGTGAGCAAACCCACCACGCGAATAGGGAAGCCAAACCCTTCCAATGGATACGTTGCAAGCGTAAGTAGGTCTTTGTCGCTGTGCTCTATTCCGTAGCCCCGTTGCATAAGTACCTGCGCCAGTCGTCGCCAGGTGGCTTCAGGTGAGTCTGTCAGTTCAATCAGAATGATTTCGTGGTTTCGGTCGGCCGGAGTCCGTGGCGTTGTCGCGGTTTGCGCCTGCGCAAAATGAATTGACAGGAATAACAGACTGAGGAGAAGCAGTTTTTTCATAGGCTCAAAGTATCGATTTATCCGCACAGCATACTACTATCAGAGGTCGCAAGAAGGTAATTCTAACTTGCAGCCTTATAGCCGTTGCCCAAGCAAACTCATCTGCTACATGTGATGCTTAATAGTCATAGCATTTACCCTGAAATACTGTCGATTATCTAGCCCCAACACAACAACCCAGGCCAGTGTTGACCGGGGTTGTTGTGTTGACAGCACTGGGGAGCTTTTTGGCGCGGAGCTGGCAGGGGCTCTAGTCTAATACAGAAGTCATGTAGCTTATGGGTCCGCCAAATGCCTGCCCAATGGATACTAACTCCGCCCATCTATCCTCCTGCTTGCGGCGGGCAGGCACGGGCGGACCACCGCCGGTTTCCGAAGAACCGCCCCAATACAAACGCACTTGTATCGTCTCATTTACCACGGTACCCGCTACGGTTACTGTACCAGTACGACGCTTATACAGCCCATTCGTGGTAAGCGTAAACAGAGAATTATCGCTGTGCGCGATGCTGTAGCCGCGCTGCACGAGTACCTGCGCTAGCCGCCGCCAACTCTCCGCAGGCGTACCGCTAAGAGCCAGCACCATCGTGTCGTCCTCTCTATTAGCGCTGGCCTGCGCTCCCGCTGGAGCCGGTGTGGTTTGCGCCTGCGCTACTTGAATTGATAAGAATAATAAGCCGAGGTAGAGTAGTTTTTTCATGCTCTCAAAGTATCGCTTTATCCGAATAAGTAAACCTGTTTGCTCGTTATACTTTGTCGAGACGCGAGCAGCAACCTACCCGGCTTCTTTGTATTGTTGTAACTCCAAAAAAGCCCCCCGCCATGCGTCATTCCGCTTCCCTGCTATTTTCTGGTTTGCTGCTGGCCTTGGCGCCGCTGGCCTGCTCCCAGCAAACTCCCGAAACATCTACTTCTGCGCGAACAAGCGGTCCGCCCGCCATACCCGTGCAGTCGGCCACGCCCGCCCTGCTCGAAACCTTCGAAACGGGCAGCAAAGGAGCTTACGCGGAGGCCGACGAGGTACTGTCTTCTGGTTCCTGGCACTTCACCGATGCCATGATCGGCTCCGCGCCCACCGACCACAAAAACGGCACCCGTGCCGCCCGCCTGCGGGGCCGGGGCCGTCTGCGTATGAACTTCGACGCGCCCGCGGGCACCCAGTCGGTGCGCATCAGCAGCGCGACCTACGGCGACGACGCACCCAGCACTTGGGAGCTGTGGGCAAGTCAGGATGGTGGCCGTCAATACCAGCGCATTGGCACAGCCGTACGCACCAGTGGCCCGCGCCTCACGATGAGCACCTTTGGGGTAAGTCCGGGGGGCAAATTGCGGCTGGAAATCCGCAAAACCGACGGCGGCAATACGCGCCTCAACCTTGATGACATCGCCCTGCTCACAGCGGCCGGAGGTCCCGCCCCAGCGGTGGCTCCAACCCCTACGTCCGCACCTATCGCTATGCCTTCGCCTAGTGCGCCAGCTTCCACCGCAGTCGTGGTCAGCCGCGACGACAACATGGCCTTGGGCAACCCCAGCGGCGCTACCAGCAGCTTGAGCACGCCCAACAATTACCTGCTCAGCAAGCCCCAATACACTATGAGCTACAACGCCAACCGGGGCATCCCGAATTGGGTAAGCTGGCATCTGAATCGGGCTTGGATGGGCAGCGCGCCCCGCCAGGACGATTTCCGGCCCGACCCTGCCCTACCCCGCGGCTTCTACCAAGTTTCCACCGGCAGCTACCTCGGCTCGGGCTTCGACCGCGGCCACAACTGCCCCTCCGCCGACCGCACTACCGACCTCGACGATAATTCGGCCACTTTCCTGATGACCAACATGATACCGCAGGCCGCCAACAACAACCAGCGCACTTGGTCGGGGCTGGAAGAGTACGGTCGACGGCTGGTTGATGCTGGCAATGAAGTCTATATCATCATGGGCAATTACGGCAAGGGCGGCACCGGGCTCAACGGCCGCGCCGTTACCATCGATCAAGGCCGCATCACGGTGCCTGCCCACGTCTGGAAAGTGCTAGTTATTTTGCCCGAAGGCACCAACGACCTCCAGCGTATTGCCGCCGGCCAAGCCCGCGTACTGGCGGTAGACACGCCTAACGACCAAAGCGTCAGCCCCGACTGGAGCCGCTACCGCGTATCGGTGGATACTATTGAAGAAATTACTGGCCTCGATTTGTTGAGCAACCTCCCCCTGGAAGTGCAAGATCGGCTGGAAACGCGAGTAGACACGGGCCCTACGCGGTAGCTTGGCTATAAACCAACCAGGATGTTTCCTAACTAACGGGTCAGGCAGGGCGGCGCGCCGCATCTCGCGCGCTGATGCTGGATTGGTAATGTAATGGCGTGAGCGAGATGCGGCGCGCCGCTCTGCCTGACTGGCAATTGTCTACTTGCTTCACCACCTCATGGAGTAAAATTGCCCCCCACAACTGTTCTGCTTGGCAACTTGTAAAGAACTTCGCCGTAATTTTGCCCCGAGTTACCTTCTGAGGTAATTTCCTCCGCTCCTCTTTCTACCCACATACTATCCTGCCCATCATGCGTCCGTCGGCGCGTCATGGGCTTTTTTTGTCTCGACGCTCCTTCTCCGAGCTATTGATATGCTGCTTATGCTTACTCAAACTTCTCTTCCGGCTACCTCACCGCGCGTGCATCGGTTGGCCGTCAGTGCGATATTCTTTTTGCAGGGTTTGTGCTTTGCTAGTTGGGCATCGCGCATCCCTACTATCCAGCAACAGATGGGCTTTTCCGACACCCAACTAGGACTCGTACTACTGGCACTCCCTGTGGGCCTGATGCTGTCCTTGCCACTGTCGGGGTGGTTGGTAGCCCGGCATGGCAGCCGTTGGGTGGCGCTGGCGGGGGCCTTTTTGTATGCCTTTACCTTGCTCACGCTCGGATTCACAACTAATCCCTTGCAACTCGTGAGCTGCTTGGTATTCTTCGGCCTCGCGGCCAACATGCTGAATATTGCCATTAATACCCAGGCGGTAGGCGTTGAGGTGCTGTATAGCCGCTCCATTATGGCATCGTTTCACGGTGTGTGGAGCTTGGCGGGCTTTGTGGGAGCAGCTATTGGTACCATCATGATTGGGTATGGTATCAGCCCATTGATCCACTTTGGGGTGGTCATGGGCTTCATCATGGTAGGCGTCTTAGTGGCGGGCCGCCACATATTGCCTACCGACGCGAGCAGTTCCTCCACCGACCAACCAATTTTCGTGTTACCCGATAAATCTTTGCTACTTCTGGGCCTCATTGCCTTTTGCTGTATGATCTGCGAAGGCGCTATGTTCGACTGGAGCGGCGTGTATTTCCGGAAAGTTGTGCAAGCCGAGAAGGCCTGGGTTGGCGCTGGTTATACTGCCTTTATGAGCACCATGGCCGCGGGTCGCTTCGTTGCCGACCGCTTCACGAGTTACTTTGGCCGCGCCCGAACCCTACAGTTTAGCGGCTTGCTCACCGCTTCAGGCTTATTGCTGGCGGTACTCTTGCCTCAACTCTGGCCGTCCATCGTCGGCTTTCTGCTGGTTGGGTTTGGGGTTTCGTCGGTGGTGCCACTGGTGTACGGAGCAGCCGGCCGCTCCACCGTCATGTCGCCGGGCGTGGCGCTAGCAGCGGTGTCTACCGTGGGCTTTCTGGGGTTTCTGATAGGTCCGCCACTCATCGGGCTGGTTGCGGGCGCTACCAGTCTGCGCATCTCCTTTTCAATTAT
Organism: Hymenobacter sp. HDW8; assembly: GCF_011305775.1. Lineage (NCBI taxonomy): Bacteria > Pseudomonadati > Bacteroidota > Cytophagia > Cytophagales > Hymenobacteraceae > Hymenobacter > Hymenobacter sp. HDW8. The sequence goes on along the minus strand of NZ_CP049907.1, from coordinate 7,679 downwards.
CGCGGTGATGGGGCTGTGCATTGCCCTTCTATCAGCGAAAGCAAAACTGTAGTACGAAGTGCTGACTGAGAACTATTTCGCCTGGCCGAAAAAGTTACCGGGGTTCCAAGTGGGGCGCTGCACCTCGTTCGCAATCTGGTAGCCGAGCAAGAAATTTAGCTGCGCGTACTTCTTCCCGGCTTCAAAATCGAACACCCCATTTATATCGTCCTGGGGCTTATGATAGTACTTGGCCCGCCACACCTGCACTTGCTCACTTAGGTTATTTTTGCCGTCGGCAGTCTTATTGCCATACTTGATATGAAGCGCCGGAATTCCCTGAGCTACAAAACTATATTGATCAGACCTACTAAAGCGATTTTCAGTTGGCTCGGGGTCCTCTTCCACTGTCAGGTTCATCATTTGGCTTGCAGTAGCTACGGGTCCGGCCAAGGAGGAATTCTCCGCGCCCAGCGCTACTACAGACAGTAAAGGCGCAATGATGGTTGGCATATCGGTATTAATATTGGCCACCAGCTGCTCTTTGGGCACCGTGGGGTTTTGGGCAAAATAGGCGGAGCCGAGTAACCCCATCTCCTCTCCCGTCACGGCGACAATGAGAATCGAGCGCCGGGGTTTTTGCTTAAGGTTCTTGTAGGCGCTGGCAATTTCCAGCAAACTAGCCACGCCCGTTGCATTATCGTGAGCCCCATTGTAGAGTGAGTCGCCCTGCACGGGAGCACCAATACCCATATGGTCGAGGTGGGCGCTATGCACCACATATTCGGCCCGGAGCTGCGGATCGGAGCCGGGTATTTTGCCTACTACATTGTAGCTGGTTATATCCTGGTAGCGTGAGGACTGGGCGGCACTCAGGCGCGGCAACAGGGCGGTTGAGGCCGCCCGACCAGCACGCAGCGTGGCGAAAGCACTAGCCGTATCGGTAGCCGCGCCGGCAAACAGTTGGTGTAGAGTGGCCGCATTCACGGCGCCTAGCACCTGAATTTGCCCCCCAGCGTAGCTGCGTGACACCCGCACTTTGCCATCGGGCCCGAGCACGCTTACAACGCCTCTACTGAAGTTAGGCAGCTTGGTGGAGGGCTTGGGAAAAGCCAATAGCACCCCTACTGCTCCATGCCGCGCGGCCGTTTGCAGGATAGTCAGTACATCGATGTTGTAGAGACGTACGGCGGCCGGAAACTGTTTCGGCGCCTCCCTCGTCACGACGACCACTTTGCCCTTTACATCGAGGCCGGCGTAGTCGTCGTAGCCCAGACTTGGGGCGCTGATACCATACCCAGCAAAGACCATTGGAGCGGCCGTTACGCTCGTGCGGGGCACTTCCGGATTCGGATACAAAACAAACTCTTCGCCTGCCTTTAATACAGTAGTCTGGCCTGCTGCGCTTTGCAATTGCATGGTGGCAGCAGGTTCCGTGAAAGCGCGTCGCAGCCGGACCTCTTGCGTAAACGTGCCCTTGTCGCCGGCCGGCTCTACTCCCGACTTTTTTAGCTGCCCTGCCACGTAGTCAACGGCCATTTGATAGCCCGGCGTACCTGGCAAACGGCCTTGCAGCTTGTCGTCGGCCAAGTACTGTACGTGAGCCTTGTAGTTGTCAGCACTTACTTTGCTCAGCGCTTTCTGAATTGGTTTTAGAGGCGCAGCAACCGATTGAGCCAGGGCACTTTCACTGAGTAGTAGGCAAGCGCTAAGCAAAGAAACACAGTATTTCATTCGTCTGGAAGTAAGCTATGGCAAGGATTGATATTCTAGGTTTCCGTCAGCACTGTTTTAAACCCGACTAGCTTGCCTTCCTCCGTTTTCCCCAGTGCAAACGCCTGAATCTGGGAACCTTTGCCGATGCGGTAAACTTTAGCTTCTTGTAGCTCCTGCTTCATAAACATCTGCAAGGCCTTATAACGGTTAGCTAGTTCTACATTGCCAAGCACACCATTATCAGCCGTATGGTTGCGCAAAAACACAGTTAACTCCTTGGTTTCTACCGGTGAGCCATCGGGCTGACCGAGCAGTTTCAGCAGCGCAGCGTCGGTTAGCTCGCCATCGGGGGCGGCGTAGCTTACTGCTTCCAGCGGCGCGTCCGACTCGCTCATGTAGAACAGCCCTTTGGTCATAGTTTGCAGTTGGTCCATGACGGTATCGGAGGTTGGAGCTGTGGTATCGGCGCTGGGGGGCATTTTTGCCTTGCTGGTTTCGCGAACTGCCTTTGAATCAGGCGCTGGCTCCGTGGCTTGGCCTGTTGGCCCTGCTTCTCCTTCGGGGGGCAATTTGGCGCTAATAGCGTCGGCCAATTCCTTCATGCGCGCTTCGGCTACTTTGATTTTCGGATTCGCAAAATTCATATCCGACACTCGGTTCATCGGAATCAGATGGATATGCGCGTGCGGCACTTCCAGCCCAATTACGGCCACGCCAATGCGCTTGCAAGGCACGGCATCGCGTACGGCCTGGGCCACGCGCTGAGCAAACTGATGCAGGGCCGCCAGCTCGGCGGGGGGCAAATCGAATATATAGTCGACCTCCCGCTTCGGAATGACCAGCGTGTGACCTTCTACCAATGGCGTGATATCCAGAAAGGCCAGATGATCAGCGTCTTCAGCGACTTTATAGGCTGGCAGCTCGCCCGAAACAATGCGAGAAAAGATAGAGGGCATGGCGATTGGTTTATGGTGGTCAGAATTTCCTACGTGCACTGGAATATACACTGCGGACAACGAAGGTATGTATCTGTGCCTCCTATACGGACAAGCTTAAGTTGATGGTAATTACTACTCGTACTGCACATCAAAGCGGCCATCGGTGATGCGTACAGTTTCCGGCCCTTCTCCTTGAACCTTCTGGGCCGTAAACTCGAACGTGCCCGAGATGATGTGCGCCACCGAGTCAAACCGCGTGATCATCACCTGACCCGTCGCGGCGGGGCTGGTCAGATACTGCCCGCTGGGTTCGGGGTTGGAAGTTTCATAGTACCCGTAAGCGGGCGTACTGGTCGTAAAGGTCGGGTCCGCTGCTTGGTCGAGGGCGTAGCGGCCGGGGTGACGCAAGTAAGGAAGGGAGAAGATAATAGTGCGGTTGCGGTTGCCGTCTTCCTGAGTGAAGGAGAGCCGCATGCGGCTTCGTCCGGTGAAGCGAGTGGCATGTGTTGCCGTCCTATTAAAACCAGTGGTGACTGGTTTTAATGCTTGCCCATCCACAAGGCAGCCCATGGTGTTGGCTCCCATTTGAGTGGCCTCAGGCAAAGCGTTAAGCGGGTCTTTTTTGCAACTAAATAATCCTAATAGGATCATGCTACTCACTTTAATTAAGGTTTTCATAAAGCACTGTGAGCAGTAGATATACCAGGGAAAATAAAAAAGTACCCTGGCAAGGTAGAAATAAGCTGGAACGCAAAGAGGCGAGACTTGAATAGTCTCGCCTCTTTGCTCGTGTTCTCAGGGACGCTACAGTGCTTAGCGCGAAATCTCCAGAATCTGAAACTGTAATTTACCAGCAGGCACCGTGATTTCGGCTACGTCGCCTACAGATAAGCCCAGTAGACCCTTGCCAATCGGTGACTTCACGGAAATCTTACCGGCGGCGAGGTTGGCTTCTTCCTCGGCTACCAGAATGTAGTCGAGCACCATGTTGTTCTTCATGTTTTTAAGCTTGACTTTACTCATTATCAAAGCCTTGCTCGCATCGATGTTCGATTCATCAATGACGCGGGCGTTGCCGATAACTTCTTCAAGCTTGGAGATCTTCAGTTCAAGGTGACCTTGCGCGTCCTTGGCGGCGTCGTACTCCGCATTCTCGCTCAGGTCGCCTTTGTCGCGGGCGTCGCGCAGTTGCTCGGCAGCCTCGGCCCGGCCGCGGATTTTAAGGTCCTGGAGCTCGTCCTTGAGCTTTTGTAGGCCTTCAGGTGTGTAGTAATTAACAGTGGCCATGACGGTGGGGTGGTAAGCTAAAAAACAAGAAGAACGGTCGGCAAAGCCAACCGTTCTCCCCAACAGGTTTAGGACAAATATACGCAACCTGCCCAACTTACGCTAGCTGAGCCGCGCCGATGCCCGCAGAAATGCACCAATTTTTTGGGTCAGCACCTCATTAATGCGCTGGTAAGACTGATGCGTCCAGCCGCCGATATGCGGCGAAAGAATAACCTGGGGGGCTTTTTTCAGAAAATCGAACGTTGTCTGCTGGGCTGGCGTGAGCGTATTCAGCTTCTCATTTTCGAGAACATCAAGGGCAGCGCCTCGCACCTGCCCACTTTGCAAGCCCCGCACCACAGCGGCCTGATCCAGCACTTCGCCCCGAGCGGTATTGAGCAGCCAAATAGGATTGCGAAAACCCAGCAACATGGCTTCGTTCACAAAATGGTGATTTGGTACCGAATACGGAATGTGCAGACTCAGCACCTGCGCCCGCTGCTGCAATTCACTTAAGGTCACGAGCGTGGCCTGGTGGTCAGGCGCGCAGGTGGGGTCGTTGTCGTAAGCCAGCACGGTGCAGCCAAAACTGGTGAGCCGCTGAGCGAAGGCCCGCCCCATATTTCCGTAGCCAATTATCCCGACAACTTTGCCCCCCAACTCCTCCCCTCGGTTGGCTTCACGCTGCCAGATATTCTGGCGCACTTCCTGATCGGCCTGGGGAATATTGCGCAAGAGAGACAGTAGCAGGCCCAAAGCGAATTCACCCACCGCGTCCCGGTTACCTTCGGGCGCGTTCAGGAGCGTCACGCCCGCTGCTTGCATGGCTGCTTCATCTATATTATCTACCCCGGCTCCGGCCCGGGCCACGTAGCGCAGTCCTGGGCAATGAGCTAATAACTCGGCCGTCACGCGCACCTTGCTTCGCACCACCAATCCCTCATACGCATGTGCTGCCAACGCCGCAGGCACTTCAGCCGCCGTCAGATCGGGCCGGTAGTGGGTGGTGATATTGATTTCCTGAAAAAGGCTTTGCCAGGATGGATGCAGGTCGTCGACGACGAGACAAAGGGACATGATTGAATAGTTTTTACTGTTTTCAGGAGACCCTACTGTTTGGCCACTACTGACACACCTTATTAATAGGTGATAAGCAAATATTGAAGCCAGCTATACTTCCTCCGCAGCCTGAGCTTCATTCTGCTGATGCTGCTCCACTAGTTTGGTTAGGCCCACAAACTCGGCCACCCCTAGCTGCTCAGCGCGCTTATCGAAGATAGGATCGGCCGTGACTTCGGGGGGCAAACCAAACGGTTTCAATGCATTGCGCAAGGTTTTGCGACGAGTCTGAAAGGCCTGTTTCACCACGCGAAAGAATAGCTTCTCATTGCACTCCAGATGCTCCGTGCTGTTGCGGGTAAGCCGGATAACGGCCGATTGCACTTTGGGCGGTGGCACAAACACGTGGGGCGGCACCGCAAACAGCATCTCTACGGTGTAGTACGCCTGCACCAACACACTGAGAATACCATATGCTTTGGAGCCTGGCGGCTCAGCGATACGCTCGGCTACTTCCTTTTGCAACATCCCCACTACCTCACGCACCTGCTGGCGGTGGGCTAGCACCTGAAAATAAATCTGGGTGGAGATGTTGTACGGGAAATTGCCAATGAGGCTCAACGGCTTACCCGGAAACAGCTGGCTGAGATCCTGCCGTAGAAAGTCAGCGGAGATAATCCGCCCCCAAGGGAGGGAAAGTTACGCTCCAAGTACGCCACCGACTCACGGTCAATTTCTACTACACTAGTTTCATAAGCAGGGTTTTGCAACAGGTTACCCGTGAGTACACCCATGCCGGGGCCAATTTCAAGCACGTGGCCCACCCCATCAGGCAGCCGCAGCGCATCCACGATATTGCGGGCAATATTGGGGTCGGCCAGAAAGTGTTGACCGAGGTGTTTTTTGGGGCTAACGTGGTCCAAATGACAAAGTCTAAAAGTGAAAAGCCACAGGCTGAGAGCCGGGAACAAGCCAGAAAAAGCTGCTGCTGCCTCAAACTTCCAGATGCGAACCTCTGAGTCTCAGCTTTTGATTTTTCTGCTCCCTGCGAAAACGCCTACCTTGCGGCGCCCAAAGATACGCCTGTCGGTGGGCTTCTGCCTCTCACTTCCGCCCTTCTGCTGTTTATGGCCCTTCAACTCACATACGCTTCCACGGTGCCCGCGGGCGCCGATACTGTTTTTGTGCTGCCCGCTAGTACCCGTGAATTGCCCCCGCGGCTCTCACCGACCTTCCCGAGACGGCCCGAAACTACGTACACGAGCAGCTCGCCGCCGATAGCAAGTTTATTACTATCAATCACTTCTCGCATCGACACTACTTTATTGTTGCGGCCGCAAAAGCCACTCCTGAGCTGGTAGCGGAGGACTTACGCAAGGCTGGCCATAAACTGCACGCCTCGCTTAAAGCGGACAAAGTAACCGAGCTCTTTATTCAAGATCTGACAACTGATGGCACGGGCGCCTTACCCCTGGCCGAAGGTATATACCTGACAGCCTATCAGTTTGCGGGCTACAAAACGGACGAGAAATCGCGTGAAAAAGCCCCCTGACCAAAGTAACGTTAGTGGGTGCCAACCTTCAGGCCGAAACCGTTCAGGAACTAGAAGGCATACTGCAAGGAGTAAGCCTAGCCCGCGACCTTGTTAATGAACCGCTTAATCGTCTCAACGCCATTCAATTTGCGGAGCGAATGGCAGCGGCTGGGGAAGAAGCGGGTTTTCATACCGACATATTAGACTTAGCCCGCATCGAAGCGTTGCGCATGGGGGGCCTTATTGCTGTGAACTTGGGTAGTCCCGAGCCGCCCACCTTTACTATAATGGAGTATAAGCCGGAGGGGGCCAAAAATGAGAGGCCCTATGTGCTTGTAGGAAAGGGTGTGGTGTTCGATACAGGTGGCTTGAGCCTGAAGCCTACACCTAACTCCATGGACATGATGAAGTGCGACATGGCCGGCGGCGCGGCTGTAACGGGCGTACTGTATGCATTGGCTAAAAACAAAATACCACTGCATGTAATCGGCTTGGTGCCCGCCACCGACAATCGGCCTGGGGGCTTGGCCTTCGTGCCTGGCGACGTGCTCGAAATGCATAGTGGCCTGACAGTGGAAGTGTTGAACACCGACGCGGAAGGCCGCCTGCTTTTGGCTGATGCTCTCAGCTTCGCCCGCAAATACGACCCGGAGCTAGTCTTCGACATTGCCACCCTTACCGGCTCCGCTGCTCGCGCCGTTGGTAAAGAAGGCCTAGTAGCGATGGGTACCGCTGGCGATGAGCGCATGCTTCAGCTTAAACAAGCGGGCAACCGCACCCACGAGCGTATCGTGGAGCTACCGCTTTGGGATGAATACGCCGAGCACATCAAGTCTGATATTGCTGACATCAACAATCTAGGCAAAGCCGAAGCAGGCGCCATCTCGGCCGGCAAATTCCTCGAGCGTTTTATCGAAGGCACCCCTTGGATTCACCTGGATATCGCCGGTCCTGCTTTCCTCACCGCTCCCGACAGCTACCGTGGCAAAGGGGGTACCGGTACCAGTGTGCGGCTGTTGTACGATTTTCTGAAAAGCACCTACTAAGACGCCTCACACTGCCCTTATCTCATATGAGATGGGACTTCAATTTTCTCAATCCGCTAGCTCCACCCCATGTCCCAATTGCCACGCCTCGGCATTTCTGTCGGCGACCTCGCCGGTATCGGACCCGAAATCATTTAT